>JADGEI010000007.1 GCA_016744455.1 Alcanivoracaceae bacterium | reverse complement strand
CCTAAAGTAACTCCATCTGATATGGTGGATGAATGGTAACCGTAGGTTCATGTAGTGATTGCAAATTTAAAAAGATTTCTACTTGGTACTTTTCATGGTATATCGCAACATTTTGTTCAAGAATACTTAAATGAGTTTTGTTATAGGTTCAACCGAAGGTTTTGGGAAGATCAGATACCAAACAGGCTTTTGAAGCTATGTATAACTCGAAAGCCTATAAATTTCGTGGAACAGGAATCTAGTGCATAGCCATATTAATTTATTAAACATTTGGTCGATAAGCTCATTGGATATATGGTATATATTGTTTATAATCAATAGGTTAATAGTTGTCCAGGGTTGAAAAATACTTATGGAGATAAACAAGAATGGCAAAATTAGCCGTAGCCTATTCACGTGCAAAAATGGCATTGGTGCGGGTTGAGTAGCATCTAAGTAACGGTTAACCTGAAATATCAACTCTCGGTAACATTAAACCACAAAATTATTTAATAAATTTATTTTATTGAATTTAAAAAGTAAAATTAAGCGTAAGCGGAACGACATCCTAGTCAGGTTTAAAATTATCGGGTAGTAGTTTTTCAAAACCCTCTATAGATTGTGTATTAGACATGTGCCGATAAATATGCGTCAGATATTGCTCAAAATTTATAATACCACTGGCCTTGGTAGTTTCAATCAGAGAGCACAAGTTTACATTGGCTTTGACGCCTTGTTATGAATAAGCAAACAAGCAGTTTTTACGACTGATCACAAATGGTTTAATGGCATTCTCAGCAGCATTGTTGTCAATTGGAGAATGACGACTGTCAATATACTTGATGAGTCCAGACCATGGTGTAATACACCCATAAATTGTAGCTTTCAAAAATAGAATTGTTTTATTCATTTTTAATGTTTTAATTTTCTTTCTTTTTACTGACATAGGGTTGTCATTCATACAGTTTATAATTGTAAGAACTTTAAAACTGTGACATCTATGAAAAAAATAAACATTACACTTGTTCTTATATACTCCTGTTTTTCGGTTATTGCCCAGAACATAGACGTACAAGACATGACCCTTAATTTGAGCTTTGATTGGCAAAAAAAACACGCTTATGGAACAGCCACAATAACTTTTTCAACCACCAAAGAAACGGATAAAATATTCTTAGATGCCGGTTTTTTAAGCATTGAAAAAATAGTTTTGGGCGATAAAGAATTAACCTACCAATATGACGGTAAGGATGGATCGAAGAACCTAACAATCACGCTAAACAGGAAATATAAACCGACAGAATTCGTTGCCATACAGGTTGTTTACCACACAAATTATGTAAACCATGCCGATCCAAACGCCATTGGCGGAAGTTTTGGCAAAGGGCTTCGTTTTTTTAAACCCACTTTTACAACACCCAAAAAACAAAAACAAATTTGGAGTAGTGGTGAACCTGGAAGTAACAAATATTGGTTTCCTGGTAACGAAAACATTGCAGACATTCATACAACTGAAATAATTGCAACCCTAGAAAAACCATTAACACTTATCAGTAATGGAAAATTAGTGGAAACCATTGATAACAATAATGGAACACACACTTTTCATTACAAATCAGAGGTGCCGTTTCCAAATTACTTGGTTGCCATAGCAGTAGGTGAATATGCCGATGTAGTGCAACATGCAGAGAAAACTTCCATACATACTTTTGGTTATCCTGCAGAAAAAAATGCCGTGAAAGACACTGTTGTACAACTACCTTACATGTTGCAATATTTGGAAGAAAAAACAGGTTTTAACTACCCTTTTGCGCATTACAAGCAAGTTGTGGTGCAGGATTACCCTTTTCCTGGAAAGGTAGGGCAACACAGTATGGCATTGCTTTCTGATAATTACATTGACGACTATGGCGTGCATAAAGATTATAAATACTTGTGGGACGGTGTAGCAATGAGTGCATTGGCCAATCAATGGTTCGGTAGTTTAATCATGCCAAAGTCGTGGAACGATATTTGGCTTAATAAAGCTTTTGCGCAATATTTTGCTGGGCTATATACCGAAAAAGATCACAGTCGTGCAGAATATCTTTTGTATTATTACCCTTTTGAGAAAGGCGCTGTTTTAAACGATTGGCAAGCAGGGAACAAACACGCCATTGTTCCAAAGAAAATAGATGATTTGTCATCTTTTACCTCAGATAGTTATTCAAAATTTAGGGGTGCATTAGTTTTGAGAATGTTACAAAATGAAATGGGTGACAATTTATGGTGGAAAACACTAAAATATTATGTTGTAGAAAATAAACACAATCAAGTCAGTACAAAAGATTTTCAAAATGCAGTAGAAAAAATAAGCAATAAATCGTATCAATGGTTTTTTGACCAATGGATTTACAAAACTGGTTTGCCTAAACTTTTAGTCAATAAAACATATAATGTGGAAAGCAAAATACTGACTATTAGTGCCAATCAAACACAAGAGAAAGGCATCTCCATATCCGATTCTACCGCAGATTTTTTTCAAGGGAAAATAGGCATAGAAATTGATGGTATAACGGAAATTTTTAATCTAAAACCTCAAAAGATAAATACCTATCAATTTTATTTTGACTACGAACCAGATTTCGTTAATTTTAATGTTGAGAACAAATTTTTTTCGGAAGTAGAATTTTCAAAAAACAAAGAAGAATATCTCGCACAGTTAACAAAAAGTACTGATATGCTAGCCAAGCAAGAAGCCCTAAGTAAATTGCTTGTAATTGCAAATGATAACCATACAAGTGCTGACTTTAAACGAAAAATCAGATCGACTGTAATCAATGAGGTACAATCTAAACACTACTGGCGATATAGAGTGATAGCCCTGAATGCTTTATCAAGTATGAGTATTACGCCATATGATGAAACGACAATTTCGTTGCTTAAAGATATTATGATAAATGAAAAAAATTGGCTAAAAAGTACAGCAATTAACTTTTTAGGAAAAACAAACGACCCTATTTTTTCAGATATTTATATACAATCTCTAAGTGATGAAAGTGATAGAGTTATCAATATGGCAGCCATTGCACTAGGCAAAACCAAAAACCCAAAAGCTTTTGATGTTTTAATAAACATGGAAAATAAAAAATCGTGGAAAAGCCAAAACCGTATTTCCGCGCTCAATGGGCTACAACAGTTGGGAGATTTAAGAGCATTAGATTATGTGTTGAATTGCATTAAAGATAATCAATCTCCTCGTTGGTATTTAGCCACACCTAGATGGGATTATCCTTTTGCGGCTATTAATACACTGGTTGCATTGGGTAAAGCCGAATTAGCTTATCCAATATTAATAGAGCGTTTCAAAAAATCATTAATCGATAACGATGTGAACGATATTTTCCAAAATGTGCAATTGATTAATCTATTAAAAGACAAAAGAGCCACTGATATGTATCGCTTATTAAGAGAAAAATACGCCACAGATCTCGTTATTTTAAATGCAATAAAAAAATATGAGCAACAATTCTTAGATTCTATTAAGTAAAAAGCGATGAAAGCTTATAGGCCAAGACCAATACGATTTTTGGAAGTCTTCCAACATAATGATTGGGCGATAAAAATATATTCTATTTCATCCAAAAACGAACGAGTGAACACACAAAATGTGGCCGTTGCAAAGAATAATCTGGAACTTTGGTTACAACAAAGCAGGATTTCTAATTTAGAAATCTACAAAATTGCTACGCTCATTCTTCATGAATTTAATGACGGTTGTTTTTCCATCATCAATTGGTGGACAGACGAAAATATGTTGCAAAATTTTGTGTATTTAAAAACGAATAGTGCAACTGATTTTGTTCTGTATTCTGATAAAGGAATTTCAACTTGTGTTTGGGAAATGGCTGTTTGGTGGCACGAAAGAAATGCGTGGGTAAATCATATATTGATGAAACATGAAAAGCCTGATTTTGCAGCCTATTTAAATGATCATCTAAACGGTGATTTTTAAATTATTAATTATTACGGCTCTTGAATAAGTTTCAAGAGCATAATTGTGAGAGTAACCATATGAATGTAACAATAAAAACTGCAGAATTATCAGATTTAACTGAAGTTTCTCAACTCTTTGATGCCTATCGCGTATTTTATAAACAAAATAGTGATGTTAAGTTGGTAAAATGTTTTTTAAAGAAACGCATCGAAAACTCGGAATCAGTCATCTTTTATGCTATTGATGAGTCGGGCCACTATCTTGAATTTACTCAGCTATATCCGTTATTCTCATCTGTTTCAATTCAAAGGGCTTGGTTGCTTAATGATCTCTATGTGGACAATAAAGACCGTGGATTAGGAGTAGGGACGAAGCTATTAAACAAAGCCAGAGATTATGCCATAGAAACTGGAGCCAAAGGTGTAGCTTTAGAAACTGAAATAATAAATGTTGGTGCACAAAAGCTCTATGAGCATTTAAAATATAAAAAAGATAAGGAGCATTTTCATTATTTTTTGAGTGTTTAATATTTCTCCATCCTTAAAATTTGTTTACAATAATAGAACATGAAAACGAATGATAAAATAAAAAGTCATAAGTTATAAGTTATAGTTCAATGCATAACCAATCCAGATGACTAAAATGATACGATATAAAACAATTACAATACTAATATTCCAAATGAAAATGAAACCAAACAAAGCCAAAGTCAAATGAACAGAGTTGACCGCTTAATGAATGTTTTACTGACCCTTCAGTCTAAAAAGTTTGTAACAACAAAAGCATTTTCTGAAAAATTTAAATTAAGTGAAAGAACTGTATATAGAGATTTAAAAGCATTAAACGAAATCGGTGTTCCCATTTATTTTGAACCCAATAAAGGCTATACTTTATTAGAAGGTTATTTTTTACCACCACTAATTTTTACAATTGAAGAAGCCAATTCTTTGTTGTTATTACAATCTTTAGCTGATAAATTTACCGATAAATCCATACTGCAAAAATCAAATTCTGCCCTTGAAAAAATTAAAGCCATTTTAAAATACAATGATTGGAAAAAGTATGAAGAAATATCCTCAAAATTAGAAGTCTATATTCCGAAAGATATCAATAAAAAAAATAATTTTTTATCAAAAATTCAAACTGCCATTTTTGAAAAAAGTATTTTAAAAATTTCATATACAGATAACAATAACAAAAAGACTTTAAGAGAAATAGAACCATTAGGATTAATATTTTACACAAATCAATGGCATTTATTAGCGTGGTGCACGTCTAGAGAAAATTATAGGGATTTTAAAGTCAATTCGATCAATCAGTTGAGTTTTTCTCCAAAAAAATTCTCAAAAGAACATTCTTTTACTATACAGGATTATATGAAAATATTTTAAATTTTACTGACATAGGGTTGTCACTAACGAAGTTTATTATTGCAGAAAGAAATATACATTTGCAACAATACAGAGGCCTCATAGTATGAACAATCAAAATTTCCACGTTCCTAAAATATCATTTAATGCTCAAAATGAGCTTATAATTAACCCTGCTCCTAGGTCGTCTAAAGATGATTTTGACTTTTTTCAAGGTAAATTTAAACTACGTAACAAAAAACTCAAATCAATATTTACGAATTGCGATGAATGGGATGAATTTGAATCAACTCAATAAATGTATAAAGTGTTACAAGGCTTTGGTAATATTGATAATTTTCTAGCAACAAGAGGTGGAAAGCCATTTGAAGGAATGACAGTTAGGCTTTTTAACCCTAAAACTCAATTATGGAGTTTGTATTGGGCAGATTCAAACAATGTTAAATTTGATTCACCAGTAATAGGTTCTTTCGAAAATAATATTGCCTATTTTTTCACTAAAGACTTAATTAACGACAAAGAGATTATCGTTGTTTTTCGATGGGATTCAACCGATAAGAATAATCCAGTTTGGAGCCAAGCATTTTCAAATGATAATGGAGAAAATTGGGAATGGAATTGGTATATGTACATGACTAGAATTGATTAGACAATATAATACACCGAGGATATTGAATTTATGATTATTGACTTACGAAATTACACCCTAAAACCAAACACACGAGATCAATTTATCGAGCGTTGTGAGGCATTAATATTTCCAGAGCAAAAACGCTTAGGCGCAACTATTCTAGGAACTTTTCGTGATGCCAATAATCCCAATGGAATTATCTGGTTACGTGCCATGCCAGACATGGCCGAGCGCAAGCGTATTTTGACTGCTTTTTATTCTAAAGGTGAGGTGTGGAAAGCCAATCGCAAAGAAGTCAATTCTTGGATAGTCGATAGTGGAAATGTTTTGCTGGTCAAACCTGCTTCAGACTTGATGACAACAATGTCTAATACCAACGATCATTCGATTGTGGTCATGTATACTTGCCTCAGACAAGAGCCGTTTAATGCATTCCAAGAATGTGATGAAGTCTCTGAGGCAATCGGAGATATTGGAGGTCGTTTGTTAGTTACGCTTGAAACTGATTCAAGTAAAAATAACTATCCTCTTCACCCAATTCGAACAGGTGAGTTTGGTTTGGTTTGGTTTGCAACCTTCGATCCTAAGCTTTATCAACCTCTTGGAATTTCCACCGTTGAAGAGCGCAAACTTTTTCCTTCTCAGCAATCATGGTTACGCTGACAAGTACTTGAGTACAGTAGAAAGGGGCTTTGTCCATCAAATAGACTAGAGTCGAATTCAATAAATTTAAGCAAATTAAAAGTATAGATGTTTTGTAATGAAATATTGGATATAACAAGCTTCATTTTGAGTTATATAATCAATTTGTATAGAGAGTTTTGTAGGAAATACCTTACAAAAATTTAGGAAACCTGCCACTGATATTATATTATGTTGATGATTATAATGAAGTTTTTAATTAGTAAAAATCAGGAGTACAGGGGTGTCGGATTTGGTGGTAGTATTTTCGTGAACGCAAAACGGCATTGATGCGCCTTTGATGCGGGTTGAAGTTCGTTTGAGTAATAGTCTTCCTTGGCTGTCAATTAATGGGCTACCACAACTATTGTTGGGCTATCAGGCAATGGCTCATATACTAACAAAATTGAAATACTATAACCTTCGATTAATTCACATTATTTACACATTGTTCAATTAGAATAGCATTTTTGGGAAATTTAACTATAAAATTATTAAAAATCTATTCTGCCTTTTAAAACTGGATCATAGGAAACTAGCAACATGCAAAAAAAACAAATTCTCACAGCACTTGTAATATTGATCATAAGTTTTACTGTTGTATGGTTTATTATGAACAACAAGCCTGAGGCCAGAAAAAGTACGAAACCACCATCACAAAAATTAAGAACTGAAGTCATGAACCCTGCACCAGTTGACTATACAGTTTGGGTGCCTTCTTTTGGTGTGGTACAGCCGAAAACACAGAGTTTGGTTATTGCTCAAATTTCTGGCCAAATTGTGGAAGTTTCTGATAAGTTTAGAGATGGTGCTTTTTTTGAAATAGGCGATACTTTATTGATCATAGATGATGCTGATTATCAGGCACAACTGACTATTGCACAAGCCGAATTAAAACAAAATGAATTTGCTTATGAAGATGAGAAAGCCCGTTCAAAATTAGCCATCAAAGAATGGTATAAATTAGGCAACAAAAAAGAACCGCCTTCATTAGTCGCTCGAAAGCCTCAACTCAACTCAACACTTTCTGGTTTAGAAGCCAGTCAAGCAAAAGTCGTACAAGCCAAACTCAATTTACAGAGATCCAAAATTATTGCACCTTTTGCTGGCCGCGTTTTAAAACTGGATGTCAATGTTGGGCAAGTGGTTAATAACGGCACCACTTTGGGCAGTATTTATGCGGTGGATTCTGCTGAAATCAGATTGCCGATTCAACAAAAACACCTAAGTCATATTAACTTACCTGAAATTTATAGGGACACAAGCACTGAACCTGTACCAATTCCTGTGAAAATCAGTGCCGAAATTGGCAATGAAACCCACCTTTGGGATGGCAACATTACTCGAGTAGAAGGCACGATTGATTCACAAACTCGTCAGTTATATGTTGTGGCTGAAGTCAACAATCCTTATAAATTCAGACAAGATGGAACACCACCTTTAAAAATTGGACAGTTTGTGAATGTCTTAATAAAAGGCCATGAACTTAATGATGTTGTGGTTTTACCAAGAACAGCAGTAACACCCAGTGGCAATATTAATGTCATTGAAAATGGCGTTTTACAACGTGTCATGGTGACTGCTTTATGGAAAAATGAAGATAAGGTTGTGATTAAAAATGATTTCAACAAGAAACAACAAATTAGCATCACGCCATTAGGCGATGTGGTCAGTGGCACAAAAGTCGAAATCTTTGATAAAAATAATCCAACCAAAACAATGAAAAAAAGGAATAAGAATAGATCATCAAAATCTAAAGATAAGGCTTCGTTATGATTACTTGGTTCGCAAAAAATCATGTAGCGGCAAACTTATTGATGGTTTCCATCGCCTTTATTGGGCTTGTGTCATTAACCACACGTATACCACTGGAAGTATTTCCCACAGTTGAACTTGATGTGGTGAGTATTAATGCCAACTTACCAGGTTCTACTCCTTCTGAAATTGAACAAGGCATCACCATTCGAGTGGAAGAATCCATCAGCGATTTAGAAGGCATTAAATCCATCAGTTCTCGTTCACGTGAAGGCAGCTCAAGTGTTTCAGTAGAATTGCTAAACGGCTATGATTCTCAAGTCTTATTAAATGAAATAAAAAACAGAGTCGATGCCATTAATACTTTCCCAGTTGACATTGAAAAACCATTAATAAGTAAATCTATTCGCCGCAGAGAAGTCATTTCAATTGTAGTTTCAGGTGATGTGACAGAAGCAGAATTAAGACAAGTCAGCGAACAAGTTCGTGATGATATTGTTGATTTAGATGGCATTACTCAAGTTTTTTTAGAAAACGTAAGGCCTTTTGAAATTTCCCTAGAAGTCAATCAGAATACAATGCGTGAATATTCTATAACCATCGATGAAATAAACAGAGCCATCAACAACAATTCATTAGATTTATCTGCCGGAAACATCAAAACCACCAGTGGCGACATACTAATCAGAACCCAAGGTCAAGCTTATCAGAAACAAGATTTTGAAGACATCGTCATTAGAAATCGTGATGATGGTTCGCTATTGCGCCTGGGTGATATCGCCTCTGTCAACGATGGATTTGAAGAACAAGCCATTCTCAACCGTTTCAATGGCAAACCCGCCATGGAAATTGAAGTCTACAGTGTCGGTTTACAAAGCGCCATTGAAGTAGCTGACAAGGTAAAAAATTACATCAGCACCAAATCCAGTAGCTTGCCTGAAACCATTTCATTAGGCTACTGGCGTGACCGCTCACAAATTGTTAAAAACCGACTCAGCACCTTAGTCAACAGTGCTATTCAAGGCGCCTTGTTAGTGATTATTTTATTGACTTTGTTTTTACGCCCTAAAGTCGCTATCTGGATTGTTATTGGTATTCCAGTATCTTTTATGGGCGCGATTGCCTTAATGCCATTTTTTGGAATCACAATCAATATCATGAGTTTGTTCGCTTTTATATTGGTATTAGGCATTGTGGTTGATGATGCCATTGTCACAGGGGAAAACATCTACACTCACATGCAACGACATGGTGATGGGCAACGTGCGGCCATCCAAGGCACATTAGAAGTCGCAACACCGGTAACTTTCGGAATATTGACCACAGTTGCTGCTTTTATCCCCTTGGCATTAATTGAAGGTGCCCGTAGCACAATGTTTAAGCAACTGCCTTATGTGGTGATTCCAGTTCTTTTATTTTCATTGATTGAATCCAAATTTGTATTACCAGCGCATTTAAAATACTTAAAACCCAGAAAAAAAATAGACTCTGCTTTCAGCCGTTTTCAAATGAAATTTTCAAATGGACTTGAACATTTTATCTTAAAATATTATAAACCTTTATTAGCTAAATCTTTGAAAAACCATTTTTTAACTTTATCCTTATTTATCTCGATTGCCATGATTGTTTATTCAATGGTATTTAGTGGTTGGACCAAATTTATGTTTTTTCCAAGAGTGCCCAGTGAAATTGCCAGAGCTTCATTAACCATGCCTGTTGGAACACCTTTTGAAGTAACAGATAATTATGTGCAATTAATCGCTGAGAAAGCACAACTACTAAAACAAAAATATGCAGACAAAGAAACGGGTGAAGACCTTATTCTTAACATCATGTCAAATTCAGGTGCTGCTGGTGGATCTGGTGGAGGGCAATCCCATGTTGGGCGAATTATGTTCCAACTGGTGCCGCCTGAGAAAAGAAAGAGTCAGATTACCAGTGCCGAAATTGTCAGGGAATGGCGAGAGATCATTGGCCCAATACCCGGAGCTGAAAGTATTAATTATCGGGCAGAAATTGGCCGTTCAAGCGATCCGATAGATATTCAACTCAACGGTCAAGACATCGCTCAATTGCAACAATTGGCTAATCAAGTCAAAGAACAACTGCAATTCTACCCCAATGTATTTGATATTTCTGATAGTTTATCCAATGGCAAAAGCCAAATAGAATTTACCCTCAAACCACAAGGACAAATACTGGGCATTAACCTCGTTGATATTGCCAGACAAGTACGCAGTGCATTTTTTGGCGCACAAGTACAAAGAATACAAAGAGGCCGCGATGATATTCGTGTGATGTTGCGGTATTCTTTAGCCGAAAGAAGCTCATTAAACACCTTAGATAATATGCTCATTTCGTCACCAAACGGAGCTCAAGTCCCCTTTCATGAAGTTGCCGAAATAATTAACACAAAAAGCCCGTCAGTAATCAGCCGTTTAGATCGCAAGCGTATTGTTAATATCACCGCTGATGTAAATAAAGACAACATCAATATGGAAGCTTTCAATCGAGAAATGGCACTCTATTTGGATCAACTCACCAGTCCATTAAATGGTGTTTCTTATGAATTTGGTGGAGAAGCCAAAGAACAACGCGAATCATTTGGCACCTTATTTTATGGATTAATAGGCATCTTATTCATCATATATGCCTTATTGGCGATTCCGCTCAAATCCTACATGCAACCGTTTATTGTTATGTCAATTATTCCATTTAGCCCAGCAGGAGCAATCATCGGTCACTGGATAATGGGCATGAATCTCACCATCCTCAGTTTAATGGGAATGCTGGCTTTAACCGGTGTTGTTGTCAATGATTCTTTAGTATTGGTCGATTATATCAACAAGAAAAGAGCCGAGGGCATGAAATTATTTGATGCTGTCAATACCGCAGGAGCAGCTAGATTTAGACCTGTTTTACTCACTTCACTGACAACTTTTGTAGGTTTATTGCCATTAATATTTGAAAAAAGCACCCAAGCCCAATTTCTCATACCAATGGCCGTTTCACTTGGCTTTGGTATTATGTTTGCTACATTTGTGACCCTGTTTTTAATCCCAGTATTGTATTTGTCAATGGCTAAAATGGCTAAGAAGATTGGTTAGATCGATTGTTTCAATGTTCATTTAATATGTAGGGTGCTTGGCCTTGTGCCCGCCCGTCTTTATAACCGAGGTTTTGTATTTGAAAACGTAACGAAAAGAAGGCACAAAGTATCGCAAAGAATTACCTATAAAAAATACCACCATTACGAGGGAGGAACGACCGTGGTAATCTTATGATGATACCACGATCCAGAAAGAAATTAATATTAAAACTAATTACCATGAAGCAACTATATTTAAAGTCAAGAGAAAATATAAAAAAATTAGGCATTAACTTAAAAGCACTTTTAACCTCTAGTTCAGGACAGAAAAATTACAAAAATCCGATTTTAATAATTAAATTACCTTAACAAAAATTGTCATCCTTTTCATGTACCATGACGTTGCATAGCGTTTACTACACACGGCATTTTCCTCATACAAGCAATGATCGCAACATTGTGAGGTTTACCTTTGTTTTTAAGTCGTTGATAATTTGTTTTTATGACTTTATTTTGCTGAGTTGCTGTTAATGTTCCCATATGAAGTATGCTGCGTAATTTAGTTCTAACTCCTCTTATTCTACGTATAACTCTAAAGCCTATAAAATCAGTGGAACAGTAATTTAGTGCAGTGCATAGCCATGTAACTTATTAACTTAATACATGCACCTTGTTTTTCACTATTGCCAAGGTGCTAATTGGTCTTGATTAATCAATACTTCATAATCAGTTCTTTTTTTAATGATGCACATATCTTGATCTTTGACTAATACTTCAGGAATTAGTAAGCGTGTATTATAGGTCGATGACATGGTTGATCCATAAGCCCCTGCACTGGCAATACCAAGTAAGTCCCCTTCGCTCATTTTGCCCATGGTTCTATTCTTTGCAAAAGTGTCTCCTGTCTCGCATACAGGACCTACAATATCATAAGTTACTTGAGTATCTTTTTTTGAAATGGGCAAGATGTGATGAAATGCATCGTACATACTTGGGCGAATGAAGTCATTCATGGCTGAATCAATAATTAAAAACAATCGGTCCTCGCCTTGTTTTGTGTAAATGACTTTAGAAACCAATAACCCACTATCAGCCACCAATGATCGTCCGGGCTCCAATATGATTTGACAATCCATACCAGTAAATATTTCTTTGACTATTTGGCAATAAGCTTCTATTCCATGTGAAATTTCGCCTTTTTGTTCGTAATTAACACCTAATCCACCGCCTAAGTCAATGGCACTTATCGGTATGCCTGATTGATTTAAGTCTGTAACCAATTTCTTGATTCTTGAAAAGGCCAACTTGAACGGGACCAAGTCTGTTAATTGTGAACCAATATGAACATCAACACCTTGTACCACAATCCCTTCAAGTTTAGCGGCTTTTTGATATATGTCTCTTGCTTTGCTGATAGGTATTCCGAATTTGTTTTCAGATTTCCCTGTAGAAATTTTTGCATGAGTTTTGGCATCAACATCTGGATTTATTCTAAAGGCAATCGCTGCTTTTTTATCTAGATGACAAGCTATTTCATTTAATAACATGAGTTCATTTTCTGATTCGACATTAAACTGAAATATATCTTGCTCTAAGGCAAACTTAATTTCGTGAGCTGTTTTAGCAACACCTGAATAAACTATTTTGTTAGCAGGAACTCCTGCCATTAATGCACGTCTTAATTCTCCTTCTGATACCACGTCAGCACCAGCACCCAAATCAGCAAGTGTTTTAATAATCGCCTGATTCGAATTAGCCTTTACGGCATAACATATCAAGCTGTCTAATTGTTTTATATTTACATCGTATTCTTGATAAGCATTTTGTATGGCTGATTGCGAATAACAATAAAAAGGTGTCTCAATCACTTCTGCAATTTGTTTAATTGACAAGCCTTCGACGCTTAATTGATTATTTTTATAATTATATGGATTCAATTGATGTTCCTATCGTTTTAATTAGTAATACCGCTGACTGATTTAACTTCCAAAAAGTCTTCTAATCCCCAAATACCGCCTTCTCTGCCATTTCCAGATTGTTTACATCCACCAAATGGAGAATCACTCCCGCCTGAATTTCCGTTAATTTCGACCATACCAGACTGTAAGTAACGTGCCACTCTTAAGGCTTTTTCATTGTCTTGTGTTTGTATATAATTTGTCAAACCATAAACCGTATCATTTGCCATTTTAATGGCTTCTTGTTCATTATCAAATGGAATCATTGTCAATACAGGTCCAAAAATTTCCTCTACTGCAATTGTCATTTGGTTCGTTGCATCAGCAAAGATTGTTGGGCGAATATAATAGCCTTTTTCTAAGCCTTCAGGTTTGCCCAAACCACCAGCTATTAATTGTGCGCCTTCGTCGATGCCTGCTTTGATTAATGCCTGAATTTTATCAAATTGAACTTGCGAAACCACAGGACCAAGATGTTTTCCAGTTAAGTGTGATTGATCGACTTTAACATGGCGAGCAACTTCTCTGGCAGTTTTAACTGCTTGATCATAGATTGATCGTTCAACAAACATTCTGCTTGGTGCATTACACGATTGTCCAGTATTTCCCATACATTGTAAAACACCTCGTTTTACCGCTTTTTCATCTGCATCTGCAAAAATGATGTTTGCTCCTTTTCCGCCCAATTCTAAACTTACACGTTTGACGGTATCTGCTGCATTTTTTGAGATGGCTATTCCAGCTCGTGTAGAGCCTGTAAACGAAATCATATCAACGTCTTTATGGACTGATAGTTGTGTACCAACACCTAACCCATCTCCATTGATTAAATTAAAAACACCCTCAGGGAATCCAGCTTCATCAATCATTTCTGCAAATAAATAAGCAGATAACGGAGCAATTTCTGATGGTTTTAATACCATTGTACAACCAGCAGCTAGAGCTGGAGCGACTTTTAGTGTTATTTGATTAATTGGCCAATTCCAAGGTGTGATTAAACCAACAACACCAATAGGTTCCATCCAGATATGGTTGTTATCATTTTTGACTGCATTGGGTTGATCGAATTGAAAATTTTCTAATGTTATTATTGCGCCTCTAATGTGTTGTGTACCGCATCCAGCTTGTGAACCACAAGCTAAATCCATAGGTGCGCCCATTTCTAAACTGATAGCTTTTCCCATTTCATCTTTGCGTGCTTCATATATTGCACTAAGTTTTTCTAAAAGAACCAATCGTTCCGATTTAGTCGTCTTTCTCCATGATTTTAGCGCTATTTGTGCAGCTTTTACTGCTTTGTCAATATCTTCTTGCCCGCCCAGTGAAATGGTAGCAATGGGTTGTTCATCTGATGGGTTGATGACTTCAAAATCATTTGCTTTAGTTGGTGCGACCCATTTGCCATTGATGTAGAAATTTCTTTTGTTAAGCATTTTATTTACTCCGATTTATCTTCTGTTTTTTTTATTTCCCTGCTAAAGCACTAGCCAGTGCTTTTGAGAATTGTTTTAGTGTTTTCTGATTTTCTTCGCCATGATCAGGATTCAACTGCGCAACAGTTATGCCTTTGAATTCATCGGTATCAGCGATAGTTGATATGGCAGTTTTTGCATCTTCTAAACTACAACCTTCGCCATGGCGATAATTTTCACTTAATGGGCATTTTGCAAAATCAATTACATCAACATCAAAATGAACTAAAATTTGATCTACTTCTCCAAGTAACTTTATCGCTTTGTTGGCTGCAGCTATAGGGTTTTTAATCAATTCATCAAGAAAAACTACATTAATTTTTCTTCTGATAATCGCTTCTCGTTCTGAATCTGAATTACAGCCTTGATAATCCCAACCCAATAAAACGATTTGTTCATTTTTTAATACAGGGCTGTAACCATCAAGCTCAGAATAAGCTTTTATTGTGCCATCGGCCCCCAACAAATGAGCAACACCCATCCAGTCTAAAGCGCCGGAATCAACTGTTTCTGGTGTGTTTAAATCTCCATGCATATCGAGGTATATCACGCCCGAGCGTATAGATTTATCTCGCATAGCTCCAGTAATTGAACCAACACCGTTGGAACAATCTCCACCAATAACGATATATTTGTCACCATCAGCAACAGTGCTTGAAACAAACTCCATTACTCGTTTTGCATTGTCCACAACAGTATTAATATTTCGTGCTTTTGGAGATCCTGGATCATTGGTATACCGATGACCAGGCAAATCACCACAGTCTTCGATGTTAAGTCCAGCTTGGGTTAAATCATTAATCAATCCAGCTTTTCTTAATTCAACAGGAGCTTTTTCTTGTCCTGGTGCATGTGCTCCAGCACTTGATGGTGCACCGATGAGTTTAAATTTATTAGTCATAGTTTATTACTCCTATTATGCTTGTTTATTATTTGGTATTATTTAATATGAAGTCGGCAGCTCGTTCACCGATCATAATACTGGTGGCATTGGTGTTGGCATTAGGTATCACTGGCATAACTGATGCGTCTGCAATGCGTAAATTATTAATGCCGTGAACCCTAAGTTGTGAATCAACTACAGCAGTTGGATCGTTAGCCACTCCTATTTTACAAGTTCCAACCGGATGATAATCACCTGCGAGATGCTCAAGAATGTAATTATTTATATCAGCCTTTGATTTAATGTGAAAACCGGGTTCTAATTCATCTTTTAAAAATGGTTTAAAGGCAGGTTGAGACATCACTTCGCGGTTAATTTCAAAAGCTTTATGCATCATTTTTATGTCATAATCTGTGTTCATAAAATTACACAGTATTCGAGGTGTATCCAATGGGTCTTTAGATCGCAACTTCACCCAGCCTCTGCCTTCAACTGCCACAGGTCCACATGAATTACTCCATCCGTGGATATTGTTCTTGGCACCACCTTCAGCATGATCTATAACCAACGGACAGAACTGAAACTCTATGTCAGGAAAAGCAACTGTCGCTTCAGACTTTATAATAGCAATGGCTTCCATATAATTTGAAGCACCAGGCCCTTTTTGATTGAGCAACCATTGAACTCCAACAACTGCTTTGCGGTCTAAGCGTTGGTATTTAATCGGTGAGTCGTTATTTTTTGATAAATATTTTGGGTACAATATAGGGTGGTCTTGTAAGTTTTGTCCAACACCTGACATGATGTTAACCGGTTTAATCCCATGAGAAGAAAGTTCTTGTTCTGGGCCTAGCCCTGATAACATCATTAGCTGCGGTGTATTAAATGCCCCGCCTGATAAAATAACTTCATTACTTGCAGTCACTACATTTTTTTTACCTGATTTTATGTATTCAACACCGGTTACTGTATCATTCTTAATCATTAATCTACTGACTTGGGCATTGCCTAGTATAGTTAAACAAGTCTTATCAACCACGTGTTTTTTATAGGCATGTGCAGTTGAAGCCCTGTAACCTTTCTCAATATTCATCTGAAAATGACCAAACCCTTCTTGTGTTTCGGCATTATTATCATCAGTGTAAGAGTAACCCGCCTGTTTTCCCGCTTCTATAAAAGCTCCATAATAGGGACAATCAAAATCACCTTTTTTGACATGGACTGGGCCATCGGTTCCGCGGTATTGGTTTGGTACCCCTGTCCATGTTTCTAGTTTTTTAAAGTAAGGCAAAACCTCATCGTAACTCCAACCTTGTGCACCGTGTTTTATCCATTCATCAAATAAAGCGTAATGCGGTCTAACAAAACCCATGCCATTAATTGATGATGATCCGCCTAATAATTTACCGCGCGGTTGGTACATTTTTCGGTTGTTTAGCGTTGGTTCTGGCTCTCCTTCGTACATCCAGTTAATTGATGGATTCATAAAAGCATAGCCGTAAGCTGCTGGCATCGCTGTTTTCCAAAAATTAAATAGGTTTCTTTTAACTGGCCCTGCTTCAATCAACAAAGTCTTCTTTTTCGCCGCTGATAAGCGAGCTGCTACTGCCATTCCTGCTGAACCACCACCTATAATTATGTATTCAAATTCTTGATTCATACTATTGTCCTCGATGTTTTCTAACACGGGCCAAATTACCACAGGTTTTTGTATCACACCATTTACGGCGCTTGGCTTTTGTCACATCAGCAAACAACCAGTCACAGTCCGTCCCTGAACACTGTTTAATTGTATGGGATTCGCGATTTTCTAATAAGTCGGATACGCATGCAACAATTCGACTTTTTAAATCTGAACTGTTATTTATTGGATAAATCTTTTGAAGGCTACTTGTACTTGCGTTAATTTTAATACTAGGGCGCAATTGTGCAATGGTATTTTCAATAGATTGAATTGATTTTTCCACTTGCTTTTTTTCGTTTGATTCTGGAGTGAGAATTATTCTGAAATGTTCACGAAACTCACATAATTGATCAAATAAAGTGACATGCTTTGAATTGTCTTTTTGGTTGTCTAGTATTTTGCATTCTTTATCATTAATGATATCAGCCAACAATGCCCATTGAACAATGTCAGAAAAAGTATTAAACCTATCACCATTATCAACCTCACCACGGTATTTCACTGTGTTAAGCAGATCTAATGCAGATTGCCCTGCAATCATACGAAGGCCATTGAATGTTTGTATAGGTTTTGCTGAATTATTTCTCACAGTATAGCACCAAAGTAATGATTAAAAACAAATTTAAAGCATTACATGGGTTTTTACAATCAATTTTCAATAACTACGCTTAATCAAGGAAATTAATCGAAAACATGATAAACACCATAAAATTAATCATTGAGCTTCATCAGGCAATTGACCATCTAAAAAGGTAGTCATTGATTAAGGTTTCTAGCTCAATGTCCTAATGATTCATGGGCAAGATAGAATGCAAATTTATTCTCTTGCATTGACTATTGATCACTTGCTGTATTTAGCTGAGTTCTAAAACTTTCTAAAAGTAGTTGGTCATCAATGTTCCAATGGCCGCCAGAATTAGACTTTAATTCTTCTAATAAGGCAGTTGATTTAAATATTTTTCCTTGGCTAAACAATACTTGGGCTTTTATTTTTAAATAGGGATAAATGGGGAAGTTGTACTGATCAGCGACTAACAATTTTTGATAGGCTTGGTCTATTTTATTTTCCTTAAGTAAATAACTCATGTGGGCATTAACTACTTTTGCCAGTGTTATCGTGTTATGTTGTTGAATGGCTAATTCTTGGGCTTGCAAATACAAAGACATAGCCAGCCCCTGGTTGCTATTCATATTAGCCAATTGTGCTTGAAGTAATAAAAACATAGGTTGATTTAAAAAGTTAGGGTTACTTTTGTTTTCAGTTAAGAATTTCTCTGCGAAGCTTTTCCAAATGGCATTATTATTTTTTAGTTTATAGTACGTTAACATAAGTATATGATAGCTTAGTCGTCGCTTATCATCTACCATGGTATTTTTAAGTTTATTTAATGATATCAGTGCACTCTCTAATTGTTTGGTCAATAACAAGATCTTGATTTTAGTAATTAAATAACTGTCATTTTGGTATTTACTACTAATACTGTCCATAAGCTCACTAAGAATTTTTAGGTGATCATTTGCAATAGAGAAATCACCAATTAATATATCATAATCGATAAGACGCATATAACTGGTGGTTTGCCCAAGAGTATTATCTAACTCTTTTTGTATAGCCAATGCCTCGACTGTTAATTTTTCTCCTTTTTTCCACTCACCCTTGGCATAGTAAATCTCAGAAAGTCTGGATTGAGCAATCGCCTTGTACCTTTTGTCACCAGATTTATTAAAATTTTCTATTGCCTGTAATACATGTTTTTGTGCTGATTCGTAATCATATAAATTAATCTCAATACCAGCCAAAGCATTATAGGCAGAACCAAGTTTAGAATAATTATCTCCTTTTAATGTTAGTATCACTTGGATTGATTGGTTTATGCTAGCTAAAGCCAACTTTTGGTTTCCAAGGTTTCGGGCAAATAAAGACTTGTTTATTAACGACGCTGCAAGATCTTTTGAATTATTGTTTTTACTTGCTATATTTATGCTCTGATTTATTATCTCGATACCTTTGTTGTAATTACCCATATAATAATAATTTAATGCTTCAGCATTTTTTATCATCAATTGGTTTTTATCTGATAGATAAGAATTTTCAAGCACTTTAATGATTGATAATGATTTTTGATAATTTCCTTGGTGTCTATAGGCTAGAGATAACTCATACCAAGCTAACCAAAAGTCCTGATCTTCATGGGTAGCTAGTTCAAAGTAGTTGATGGCTTTTGCTGCATCTCCTGACAGTTGAGCAGACATACCACGAATGTAGTTTTCTACTGCAAAACGATTTTTACTCATGGTACTGGTCTTAGTATTTACATTTGCTACTGATGTAATTCTTAATTTTTCATGTGACCAATTACTGATACTATCAAATAGTGATTTGATAGTTGCTGAGGTAAAAGACTGTTGTGCCAATATGCCATCATTATTTCGGATAATTACTTCAGAAACAAACTGCTGATCTTTTTCTTCTACACTAACAATGATTGAGGAATCTATTTGATTTTTATTTGTTAAATCTATGGCATACCTTTGAGGGCTAACATCAGCTAGTTTTGTTAGGTTAATATTTTTAAGTTCTATATTTAAAGAATCGTTAAATTTTTCTTTAAAATAGTACATACCTCCTTGGATCATCCATGTCTGATT
The DNA here is from genome assembly GCA_016744455.1 of Alcanivoracaceae bacterium. GTDB lineage: Bacteria > Pseudomonadota > Gammaproteobacteria > Xanthomonadales > Marinicellaceae > NORP309. The sequence goes on along the minus strand of JADGEI010000007.1, from coordinate 121,561 downwards.
TTTATCAGATAAAGCTGTGATGTTAGGAATTAATGCCAAGATCATCGGGCTAGCATCTGCTTTCGATATAATCGGGATTTCATCGGTGTTAGTTTTATCGGTGCTGGCATAATAAACCAATAGAATGATAGGAAGTAACACATAAGTGCTGAATCTAAATTTTTTATTATTTTTTTTATCTCGAATATATTTATCATGAATCTCATCGATATTGACTTTTGGGAGAAAGACAAATCCTTCTCCATGCACAGTTGATATGATGTTTTTATGTTGTCCCGTATCACCTAATATTTTCCTTAGTCTTTGAATGAGTTTATCCAGCGACGTTTCTGAAACGATTCGATTTGACCAAACATGGTTGGTTATTTTTTGCCGTGAAATAGTCACGCCAGGATTATCAATAAAATACGTCAAAAGTTTGTATGCTGTTGAAGTAATATCAAGGCGATTACCCGCTTGTGATAATTGGTGGTTTTGAGTATCGACACTGAAGTCTAAAAAATCATATCTTTGTCCCATGTTTTATATTATAGAGCAAATTGCAGTATTTTTAGTGCTGTTTTCATGTTTTGTCAGATTTTGTCAAGTATTTTCCATAGGAAAATCGTGTATTCAAAGCCTATAATTTGATCAACTTGATTTTGTTGAGATTTAAATGAACATGAAAATAATAGTATGTTTAATGGGATTAATAATAATTGGAAATGTTTTTGCTAAGACAATAACCAATAAAGGGGCATCACCGTTTGGAGAAATAAAAAACAATAGAACTTCCATTGGTTATAAACCTTCTCTATCGGCCAATCCAAACGGTTCTTTTAGTGCCATTAATGCAATTAATGAAACAATTGTTGGGAAATCATCAGATGTAGTATCTGGATTTGTCATTCATTCGGGTTTATTAAAACCTAGCCCAGTAGCTGAATTAATATTTTTAAATAGTTTCGAATAGGAGAAAAAAATGAAATTTTATAGTTTAAAATTAGTAAGTGGTTTGTTGTTTACTGTATTATTCTTGAATAATACAGATGCAGCCACAACAAAATTTAATTATCAAGGACAGGTGACTTTTGAAGGCTCTCCTGCTAATGATACATTTGATGTATGGTTTAAATTATTTGATAACCCAGACAATATATCGAGTACTGAGTTATCTGAAATATTCCAAACACTTGTTATTGAGAATGGATTATTATATACAGAATTAGATTTTGGAGATGTTGCTTTTAACGGTCAAGATTTATGGCTAGAAGTCTTAATTGAAAAACCTAATGGAGTTCCAGGATATTTCAGGCTTACACCGAGAATAGCAATCAATACTTCACCCTATGCAATTCAGGCAAACTTTATAGCTGATGATGGAATAAACTCTGGATCTGTTGAAGATGGATCTTTACTTGGAATGGATTTGGCAAATTTAACCATTAGTAACAGCAAAATTGCAAACAGCTCTATTGGCTTTGAGAAATTTTCTCCAAATGGAGCCAGTGAAGGAGATGTTATTCAATACAATAGCACATCTGGAGAATGGGAGTCTGCAACACTGTCAAGTAATGCCACTCCCTGGACAGAGACTACAAATGGTATACTCTATGATGGTAATGTCGGTATCAGTACTGGCAACAACTTCACACCTTCAGCCCCTCTAGAGATAAGAAGTATTTTAAATACCCCAATTTTAAAAGTTAACTTGGATGGAACAATTGAAAGAACTCTTCAGACTAAATTTTTAACATTAGGGTATCAGGCATTTACCCCTGAAAAATCTTCCTTCCAATATGAAATAAATTCTTCAGGAACAACAGCTGGTTTATCAAATACTGAGCCCCTCAATCAGGCGGTTTCACTGTATGCTCCCATTATTATTCCACATGGTGCCATAATAACTAAATTTGAACTGCTTGCATTTGATGATGATCCAACAAATCAAGTAACAGCAAGGATAAAACGCACTAGTTTTACCGCAAACAATACTTCCAATACGCTAAGTACAATTAGTACTGGGTCGTTATCTACGCCTGGGGGAATTGTCATTTCTTCAGGTTTACTTAATGAGAATTATTTTTCTACCAGCATTTTTTATGCTTTTATTACAATTCCTAAACCAGGAATACCTGGCACAGAATTGATCTTTTCAGGAGTGAAAATAACCTATCAATTAGATTCATTATAATAGAGTGCTTGTATGACTATTTAGAACAGTCTAGCCTGAAAATGCCCAAACACCGCAACAGAAATTCCATTAAAGTTATGGTGTTTGGCCTTGCTGATTAAATTATTAGAGGCTTTTGCATAACCTTAGAAATACAAAACATAGAAAAGCGCCCATCAATGCATTTAAACAATGCATTAACTAAGTTAAAAAGTATGTAAAAAGAGCAAAGACAGGCACGATTAAATCACTATTGGATTAAAGATTCTTTTTGCAGAAATACCAATCCGTACACTCATAACCTTCATCAACACGTTTTTGTGCATCAGCTACTGTTTTAGGTGGTGGCACTATGACCTTATCTCCCGGCTGCCAATTTTCAGGTGTTGCAACACCATGCTTATCTGATGTTTGTAAACCTTTTACTAAACGTAAAATTTCATCAATGCTTCGGCCATTACTCATAGGATAATAAATCATTGCACGTAAGATACCTTTGTCATCAATAATAAAGGTCGCACGGACAGCCGAAGTATCTGCAGCTCCTGGGTGTATCATGCCATATGACTTAGCAACAGTCATACTCAAGTCTTCAATTATAGGGAAAGGAATATCAATATCAAAGTTTTTCTTAATATTGTCCACCCATGCCATGTGAGAAAAGACACTATCGATAGACAAACCCAATAGTTCCGTATTTAGCTCCGAAAAATCACCATGTCTTTTGGCAAAGGCAATAAATTCTGTAGTACAAACTGGTGTAAAATCTGCTGGGTGAGAAAATAAAACCAACCATTTTCCTTTATAATCATTAAGCGATTTTGGACCATGTGTTGTTTCTGCTTTAAAGTGTGGAGCTTGCGCATTTAACTGCGGGAATGCAGCTACTGTGTTTTCATTGTTCATAATATTTACCTGTTATAATGTAATTAGGCTTCTATTATAAGGACATCTAACGTTATGTAAAACAGTATATTTTTATCGTTATGATAGTTTTTATAGAACATAGTTCTTCTATATAAAAACACTTAGTAACGAATTCTCCTGGAAAAACAACTTCGAATGCGCAGCCATGTAAGAATTGTGTAATTAAGAAAAATATTTTTGTTTAGATTACACTATTCAATGACAATTGAATAAAGGGAAAGAAATGTTGCAATATACTCTTAGATTAAAAAAAATCTGTGGGTCAGACTAACACTTATCCCTTACTTTAACATCCACAATTGCGAACAGTATCTTAGGCATAGCCTCAAAAACTCATAACAAGAATAGTTACAAGAGTGCCGCCAATACACTGGATATACACCCATAGGAAACATCATACAAGACACAAAGTAGTTCCCCTTCATATTATTTGGCATGAATTTTGTATAATAGCAGCTTAACAAGAAGACAATCATGACTTTACCAAGACTAAATTGTTAGGTACAAATTGAACACTCGTAGACTGACCACGAAGTGGCGGTAGGCAGGACGCCTGTAGTAAAACAACTCATACCTATTGAACCACGCCCGACTATCACATTGTCACTCACTGTATGCGACGAGCCTTTCTATATGGTGGCATAATATAATGAGTATTTCTGTATATTCCCCTGTATATTTCTCTGACTCTAGACAATGGTCTCGAGTTTGCCAAACATGAAAATATTACCCAAACAATTGGAATACAAGTTTATTTCGCCAAACCAAATTATTCTTGGGAACGCGTACAAATGAAAATACCAATAGTTTAATCCGGCATTTTTTTCCTAAATCGACGAGGTTTGATCAACTTACTGATGATGAAGTCCAGGTAGTTAGAGACAACTTAAAAAATCGTCCTAGAAAAAAGTTAGGGTTTCTAACTCCGCTTGAAGAAAATCTAGAGACTGGAATGTTGCACTTCAAAATTGAACCCAAGAGATTTGATAATGATATTATTCTCTATTTAAAAAAACCTGCTTCAGAACAGAAAATTCCTTATTAAACTTTGATTAATGGTTATTTAAGAAAATAACTAGATAATATTGAAGGTTGCACTAGGACTCCTTAAGCTATTGACTAAAGCCTTTCGAAAGCTTCACATTTAGAAATTCAACCTGCTTGCTTATTTAATATTGCGTAAATATTCAACAAGCTCATGAACATTGGTCGAAGGATTGTCAGTTCCAGTTTGTTCTAATTGCTTTAATGAATGACTTGCATTATTAATAGCAAAGTCCAAATTTTTTAATGTAGCTAGAAAAATATTCTTATCGCCTTTTTCGTAATTTGGCATATATTGTTTTAGCTCTTTTAATACTTCATTACCAATGCTTGAATTGCCTTTTTTTGAATAAGGACTGGTTGTATATTTAAAATGTAATAATATCCAGTACTCAAAGCATGGTATAGCGCTAGCTAAATAAAAATATTTTTTACTTTTAATTTTTAAAATTGTTTCATCGTAAGTTTCATGTGAATCTTTATCAATTACACAATAAACTCTATCGTATGAATCTCCTTTTCCCTTTTCATCATTAAATAGTTTTTCGGCGTATTCAAAAACACATTTCGGGCTTGACTCACAACTACCATCGACGGTAACATTTGCACTGCTTATTTTATAATGGCTTATTAGCCCAACAAAATAATTGGGTGCAGATTTTGAATCTTCACAAACAATCAAAACTTTATCGTATTCTTTGCGAGACGATTTTTTCCTTTGGTTGCTCCTTGTTTTTCTTTTATGAAATAAATTATCGCTTCCCATAGTTATGCTTCCTTGATTAGTTCAAACTCCTTAATAAACGGGATACCACCATATCGACCGGACATATATCTTTGCTCAAGGTTATCTCGCCCTTTTCTTGGACTAAAATCTGTTAATGGATACACTATAGTTGCTTGCGATTCATCTTTTTCACAAAACCAAATTTGATCACGGGTAAAGACATATTGATTCAAAATTGAGGTATCATGGGTTGTAAAAATTAATTGCGCATTATTTGGATTGGTTTTTACATTGTGAAATAACTCAACCAAATGTTTGACTAGTTTAGGATGCAAACTATTGTGCAATTCATCAATAACAATTACATAACCTTTCCTCAAAGCTTCAAGCCATAGTCCGGATAATGAAAAAAACTTTTGTGTGCCTTCAGACTCTTCCTCCAAATCTAAAGAAACTAAGTCTCCATTTTGCGTTTTATGGATTGATTTAACCTCTTTAATAACCTCCTTACCAGTTAGCTTATTAATATAAATTTCTTTAACAGAAGTTGGCATATCTCTTGGCAGGTGTGAAGGATCAAATTGTTCTTTCTTAATTTCAATATTATGAATCTCAATATTGACAGATTGCAAAAATTGAAGAATCAACTCTTTATGATTGTTTGTATCGCAATGCTCTAGTGTGAAATTTGGACTTATTTCAGAGCTATTAATGATCAAGAATTTAGATTGAAACCAATTAAAAATAGGTTGAAGCTGTTCACTATTTAATTGAATAGCTGTTGATAAAAATAGAGCATTATTTCGTGTTGCATTTTTCCATACCTGTTTTTGACCAGATAAATGATTGCCAAATTTATATTCACTTTTGTTATTTTTTGCATTATAAATACGTGAAAACCACTCTTGAGGTCTTCCTTTAGGATAGGCAATTAACCATTCTTCAAGTACTTTTTCTTTGTCTAAAGAAAATCCGTATTGAAATTTAACACCTTCAGAAATAAATACAAGCTCAAATTCAGATGATTCTTGTGTGGTTTTAGCATCAAATAAAAAAGGTGTGACTTGAATTTTATCACCTTGCTGTTTTGAGGTTGCAGACTTGCGAACCATGTTATCCATAAAAGCCAAAGCATCTATTAGGTTTGACTTGCCAGCAGCATTTGCACCATAAATAACAGCGCTACTTGTCAATGCGATACTTTGTGGAATGTCTGGAGCAAAACCATTTCGTTTCTCGTCTTTATTCTTAACAAGACTTAATGTTTGTTCTTCTTTAATTGAACGGTAATTTTTTACAGTAAATTCAATTAGCATGATTATATATCCTCTTTTCTTAAATTAATATTACTCCAGAATATTTGAAAATCAATAAAATAAGTTCGCTAGCTAAATAAAAAGCTATATTTGACATTAATTGTCAATTATTGCCATTTAATCACATTTAAAGATAAATCTATTCATGTATTTTACAAAGTTAATTTATACTTTATTTTCAAATTAGAGGCAAGTAGGGAATTATTTAATAATTTCAGCTATACTTAATAGATACCGTGATGTTAGGGTTGGGCAATGAGTAAAAATATAAACGAACTCTTGAAAAATGAGATTGCAAATGAATCATTATACATACCTTACCCAAGAAGAAAGAAACCAAATATTTTGTTTACTCAAAGCTAATTGTGCCAAAACTGATATTGCAAACACTAGATTACAAAATTCAGGTGCAAGCTTAACCCTCTTTTCGTATAATTAGTTTTTAAATTGACTGATTTGACATATGTTTAAGTGGGATACACTGATTATTAATGCCAATTTAGCAACCATGGCAGATGGTTCACGTACTTATGGAATGTTAACTGATGGCGCAGTTGGCATTTTAAATGGCCGAATTGAATGGTTGGGAACCACGACAGGTATAAAAAATAGCATTGAAACTTTAGCAAAAGAGGTTGTAGATGCCCAAGGCTGTTTAGTTACTCCCGGTTTAATTGATTGTCATACTCATTTGGTTTTTGCTGGAAATAGAGCTGATGAATTTGAGCAACGCTTAAATGGTGTGGCTTATGAGGAAATTGCTCGTAAAGGTGGTGGCATATTATCCACTGTAAGAGCTACTCGTGAGGCCAGTTTTGAGGAGTTGTACCAGCAATCTTTGCCACGATTTTTAGCATTGGTTAGTGAAGGTGTCACCACTGTAGAAATTAAATCGGGGTACGGCTTGGATCTAGCAACAGAATTAAAAATGTTGCACGTCGCAAAAAAATTAGGCGAAGAACATAATATTCAAATCAAACTCACACTACTAGCTGCTCATGCCGTACCGCCTGAATACAAAGACAATGCCGATGGTTATGTGGATGTGGTTTGCTCAGAAATCATACCTAAAATTGCAGAGTTAAAGATGGCAGATTGTGTCGATGCATTCTGTGAAGGTATCGGCTTTAGTTATGACCAAACCAAACGTGTATTTGACGCCGCTGTGCGTTGGGGGTTACCTGTCAAATTACATGCTGATCAATTGAGTGATTTAAATGGTGCTGCTCTGGTGGCAGAATACGCCGGCTTATCCGCTGATCATGTTGAATATACTAGTATTAAAAGTGCCAATGCCATGCAAGAATCTGGCACGGTTGCTGTATTACTGCCTTATGCTTTTTATATTCTTAAAGAAACTAAGTTGCCTCCCATTGATGCCTTTAGAAAACGGCAAATTCCTATGGCAATTTCTACTGATTGTAATCCTGGAACAGCACCAAGTAGCTCTTTATTAACGACGATGAATAAAGCCTGTGTAGAGTTTTCCTTAACACCAGAGGAAGTACTCAAGGGTGTCACCATCAATGCTGCCATGGCATTAGGGATTGAAGATGATGTTGGTAGCATTGAGTTTGGCAAAAAAGCAAATTTAGTCTTATGGAATATCAAACATCCAGCTGACTTGTGCTATTGGCAGGGCATGAATCGTGTTCAACGCATTTTTATTGGTTAAGTTTTTGAACGTGATAAGTATCTCTATCGTAATAATCCAGTGGACTTTCTTCCCAATCGGTAAAAAACAATACGCGTTTACCATCAGGACTGACTCCACCGAGTGATCCCATAGAAGAACCATCATTTTCTGTATAAGTATGAGTTTGCGCAAAACGGTTAACTACATTTAGACCCATGTCTGCAAAATTAATCCTAAGTGCAGTTACTTCACGGTGACCCTCCGCCACAGTACTTAAATAACACCATCCTGGTCGTTGGTAATTTCTACATGAAACATGACCACCATTGTATTTTTCAGGCAACAGTTGGTGGTGATAGACATTTGCTGGTTCTCCTTCGGCAAATTTTTGTAATCTATAAGCATAAATTCCTTGTGGTGCATTAAATTGAAAGTTCACAAAAACTTCTTCCCCATTTTGCGCAATACCCATATCTCCATGGGTGGCATGGTCTGAAAGTTGACCTATATAGTTTAAGTTCATGTCATATTGTTCTAGATTCCCACTGGTGCTCATAATTATATGGCTACCAAGAGGTGAAACTGAAACCCAATCAAACTCTTGTGGAACTGGGTTATCCGTCCAATTAACCAAGGCATTGCCTTTAGTGCCATCAAAGTCTTTCTCAACAAAAGTATTGTTTATCATGTCATATACAATAACTGTAATAAATGTGCCACCATTTTTTCTTCCAACCAGTGCAACATATTGGTCATTGAAGTCGATATTGCCCTCAAATTTACCCAGAGAGAATTTGTCATAGTCGCCAGCAAAGTGGTGAATCAGCCCTCCACCATAAGTAACCAAATTATTGGCTCTATCAATAGTGCCTTTCCAGAGTTGCCCATTGGTTCCTGATAAATAAACGCCGTAGAACACATTGGGATCAATAGCTGACCATTTACGTTCATTTAATGCGCCATTGATATTGTATAAGTCACTTAAACTCCAAGTGGCAGTGGTCAGTGGATAGTTACCACTTTGTGTAGTTAAAGGTATTTCTTCAAATGTATTGGCATCATAAATTCGATAATTCATCCGTATCATTGTCATATCGGCATTCCATGCTTGGGTTTTTGAGTACGGATGATGATTACCTCGTGGATATCTATCACCATTTGCATTCTGTGTTGGCGTGTCATTCTGTAATAAACGCTCAGTGAAACGGGTAATTGTTGTGCCAAACTCTAAATCAATTGAAGCTGTACCACCAAGAAATGGTTGCACTGTATTGTTATTTGTCGCAAGATAATCAAACTGTGTTGAATACGGATAGCCCTTTATATCACAATAATCAATATCTTCAACTGTAAAATTAAAGCCGTTACAAGGGTACAGAATATTCACATCATCTCCTCTCGGAAATACAACTTGTATACCATTGCCATCAGCGTAGGGATCGTCACTACCCAATTCGAGGGCAGCATCATGAGCTATTTGATTGTTTGGATCAACAAAGGTGTATTCCATCAAAGCTCCCAATGGTTGCAGTATAAGTGCCATTTCTGCAAAATCGACTGCCGTAGCTCCAGCTCCATAAGGAGAACCATGATCACCAGATATATCAACTTGAAAATCCTTTTTATCTTCTGCAATTGACTCTAACAAATAGAATTCTGTTAATAAAATTCTAGCGTCAGTACCATTGTCATGACTGTTACCGCCTGGTCCATATTGTTGCATAACAACATTGGTATTGCTTGGTAATGTTCGCATATCAATCTGCATCATTTCAAAAGCAAACCATCCTTCACTAACAAATAAAAAACGGCCGTTACTTCCCCAACCTTGAACGTCACTGAGTTTATCTAAAACATTAAAAGCATAACCTCCTCCACTCGAATGACCAAAAACACCAATACGTGTTGTATCTAATATCTCAGCCTTATCAGCCACCATCGCACTAATATCATTAATCATATCAACCGAAGAAAAATCAAATTTGTTGTTATCTTCAACAAAAACAGCAGCAAAACCATGGCTTGCAATAAATCGAAGAAGCGTGTCATATTGGTTAGGCTCGATTCCACCAAAACCAGGTGTCAAAAAAACCACAGGAACTTTATTAGCAATACTCGCATCAGTTGGATAATAAAGAGTTGCTAGCTCTGTCGGCTCTTGATAGGGTTGGGCAACAGTATGACCACCATCTTGGCCAAAAGGGCTAGCGATAAAATTTGCTGTTACCGTAATATCTCCCTGAATATTGGTATCTATTCTCGGGTTGCCCGTAGAATTATCACTCCATTGATCAAAAACAAAACCATTATTAGCAACGGCCTTAACTAAAACACCATCATTTCCTTTTTCTACCCTTTGTAAGACTACACCATTAATACTACCATTTACACCTGCTAGGTAATTTAGTGTATTTAACTCCTCTAAACTGTTTTTGAATATCTGTTCATTTTGAATACCAGCATAGGCACCGTTCAGAAAGAGTAAAAAACTTAAAAAAAGACATGTTTTCTTTGGCATAAGGCTAAAGACCATAATAAAATTTCTAATACTAAAAATATAACAAGAAACCATTCTCACTACAATTTTGAATTGTGACGAATTGTCAATTCAAAGCTCATTTTTTTCTTTTTGCCAATTCTGTCACATATTTATTTAAGTGAGGCAGCCATTTTTAAACTAAGTCACATTTTCTTAAATTATCCTTCTGAAAATTTACATATGTTGGTATGATTTGAACAACCACATTAGCACAAGAATTTAATTGATTTATAAATTTAATACAATCACCCTAGATACAACTAATTTTAGTTTAGTAATGGATGGTAATACTATAGCTGTAGAACCTCAAGTATTTAATGTTATTGTTTATTTGATTGAAAATAACCATCGAGTTGTTTCACGCCAAGAACTGCTTGATAATATTTGGAAAGAAAGGGTTGTATCAGATTCATCCATTACTAATCATATCAAGTCTGCTCGCAAAGCATTGAATGATGATGGGCTAAAGCAAAACATCATAAAAACCGTACATGGGCGCGGTTATCAATTTGTTTGTAAATTAGAAAATACAGCAAGAAAAAGAAAACCAAATATATTGTTCATTGGATTGCTTCTATTGGGGTTATTCTTTTGTTTTAACTATTATCAAAACTACCGCCTGCTCAAAGCAGTCAATACAATAGCAGAGTATCAAGAAAAATCATACACAACATTTGTCGCTCAAGTAAATAGAAGAAATGAATTAGTTGAATTGATCAATACACGATTAGATGTTACACGTGATTTACAATATGAAAAATATTTTTCATATTATTATAAAAAACTCAATGAAGAAGAAAAATTTATTTTTGCACAAATACGAGCAATGACAGAAACAGGTTTGTACCAAAATAATTTAAAAGTCGTTGGTACTTTGAGTAATCACCCTAAAATTTTTGAACAAATTGAAGGCACACAAGAGCTCTACCAGCACTTGTCTTTTTGGCTAAATAAATACCGCAGTGTATTCAAAAAAAGACAAGACATGTGTTTATTGTATGTTGGTGTTGAAGATGGATTACCTTATCCAATTGAAGTCAATAAAAATATTAAACAGTGGTTAGAACAAAACTAAGTAAGGGTTTATCGGTCTCTTTACTAAATTTAAAGGCTTTGTTCATTTTCATCTTAATCTTATTTTTATAGAAAGTTAAATAATCTATACCTATGCTATATTTCTAAAAGTGATCGTTATTTTACTGAGGCACTGATATGGGTTTTTCCTAAAAAATAGACAATCATTACCAAATCTTCATGTTATTAACATCGTTAAACACTATCATAAAGTTAAATAATTAAGATGTAAGGATCTCAAATGAAAATTTTTCTATTTCTAGGATTTATAGTTACACAAGCAAGTTATGCAAACCCAGACTGGAATTTAAGTCCTAAAACTGAACAGGCTCTATCTAAAGCATTAGCCGTGTCTTCTTCATTCCAAGCTCAACAGTTAAACCGAGGGAGTGCAAGTTTTGTAACAGTGGGCGGTGATAGTACTTGTGATTTTCGTGTTGGATCAAACAAAATACAAAATGCGATAAATAGCGGTGCCAGCGAAATACGGATTGCATCAAATGATGTTTATCAGGAATTTATAACCATCAACGACCCTTTGGTCAATTTAAGTATCCGTGGAGGCTTTTCTTCATGCACCGCTGCTGAAAGTAATAACCAATCAAATCAACAACAAGACTGGACAGAAATCACTCGACCAAATGGTCAAAGCGGTTCAATATTTACTATTACTGGCTTGCTTTCTCACAACATGACCACCTTTGAAAATATAAAAGTAGTTGTTGGCGATGGACAGGGCTTAACAACAGGTGGTGGTATTGCGGTTGTTAATACGGATTCTGATGTAATCTTACAAAATACGTGGTTAACGGAAGGATCAAATATTGTGTATGGTGGAGGATTGTTGGTCCAGTCGAGTAATGTCACCGTTATTCTTAACAACACGACAATCAGTAACAATCAAACCATTAGTAGTGGAGGTGGTATTTATTGTAATGACTTTAGTGGTATGAATAAGTTTGCGACTATTGTTGTAAATACAGGTAGTAGTATATCATTAAACCAAACAGAGGGAAATGGAGGTGGCGCTTTTTTATTCCGACAATGTTTATTGGCATCATTTGCAGGATCTGCAAACCCTTTTAATATTCCGAACAATATTCATAACACAAAAAGTATAGAAGGAAGTATTGCCGATATACAAGGCATCAACCTAAATCAAGCAGAAAGTTCAGGAGGTGGTGTTTACCTTAATTCAGGGGCAAGTTTATTAATTCATGGTACCCAATTATGTAACCTATCAAATCACTGTTTCGGTGATAAAAATAATCCTGCCAATATGATGGAAAACACAGCTAATTCGAATGGTATTGTCCCAAGTTCCTTTGCTGGTGGTGCCATTTATGCCACAGGAACTAATACCGATGTAACGATTTCTGCTGCTTGGTTTAATGCCAATGCAGCTACTCAATCATCTGGTGGTGCAATTGCACTTTTTGATCATGCCAATCTAACCATTAATCGCAATGGTATTGATTGTTGGGATTCTGTAAATTGTAATTTGTTTAAAGCGAACCGTGCTGATTTCACCGGCGGTTTTTTATACAACAATGATGCAACCGCTAATATATCTCATGCGATTATCCAAGGAAGTAATGCCAACTTAGGGGTTGCTGTTTATAACAGCAATAATGGTGTAACCAATATAGATACTTCTATTTTTCACAGCAATGGTGGGTCATCAGGTTTTTTGAGTAGTCATTTGTTTATTGGCAATACAGGTGCTGATTATGCCTTTAAATACGCGACTATTGCCGACAATGATACAGAAATTGGCATATTCAAGATTGAAGATGATCCAGGTACGGTATTGTTGTTGAATTCAAGCATTATAGATGATGTTACTAGTGGTCCAGTATTGGCATTTGGGCTAGGTGGCAGTGGTTTTATTGGCGCATTTTGCGTGATGGCACACGAAATTAGTTCATTATCCGGTGCGAGCAATACCGTAGATGATCCCGAATTTTTTGATCGTGCCAATCAAGATTATCACTTAAGTAATACTTCTCCTGCGATAGATTATTGTTCTGTTTTAACTACACCAACCAATAAAGACATGGATTTTCAGAGTTATGGATGGGACAACCCAAATTTGAGTAACTTTATGGGAGCTTTTGATATTGGTGCAGATGAAAATTTCTCAAAAAATTATTTTACCATTGGAACTGATGCCACATGTGATTTTAATTCGACCACACAAACAATCCAAGATGTGATAGATACAGGTGTTGGAGAAGTCAGGATTGCTCGTAATGGATTTTATGATTCGGCTATTATTATTAATGATGAAAGTGTTAAATTACGCGGAGGTTTTCTTGATTGTACAGCCGCTGATGCCAACAACGCCACTACCCATACAACAATAGATGCACCAGGTGGAATCGCTGTTCCGACTATAGATATACAGGGGACCAGTTTAGGCAATTCTATTCTTATTGAAGGCCTAACCATTGCAGGTGTTGATTCAAATTTTAGTGCTATATCAGCCAATGGTAGTGTGGCAGATATAACTCTCAATGATGTTTTCCTGACAGGTCACAACATTGATGAATTTAATTTTGGCGGTGCAATTAACCTAACCGATGGTGCCATAAACTTAACTTTAATTGACACACTAGTTATGCAGAACTCTGCTCACCGAGGTGGTGGCATTTATTGTGAAGGTGCATCATCAAAAATTGTGGTTCAAGGCGAGAGTGGTATTTCTCATAATACCGCCCAAGGACAAGGAGGAGGAGTTTATTTAACTAATGGGTGTGATTTCACCATTTACTCGGGAGAGAACAACCCTGATGCCTCCACAAATTTAGGTATTTCTGATAATTTGGCTTATAACGAAGGTGGGGGAATCTATGCAGATTTAGGCTCGCAAGTGACATTGTATGGACATGAGCTATGTGATACCACCAGTTGTGTTGGGAATAACACTAGCCCTGTGAATATCAACAACAATACATCTGGGTTTACTGGTTCACCATCAATTGATGACAGAGGAGCTGGTATTTATGCTTCTGGTCAATCTACATCGGTCAATATTTATGCTAGTCTATTTAAAAATAATTTATCAAAGTTCGGCGGCAGTGCAATATATATAAATGATTTAGCTAGTTTAAATGTTTCTCGGTTATCAAAAGATTGTTGGGATTCCACAAAATGTAATTATTTTTTAAATAACACATCCACACTATCTAACGGTACCATTGAATCATTTCAAGGTCAACTTAATATATCTTCAAGTTATTTTGAAGATAATACTGGTTCTGCCATTTCTGTTGTTAGTTCTTTTGCACGTATAGAAGGCAGTGTTTTCAATAATAATAATGCAGCAGCACTCTCTGATGTTTCTGTCATCATTGCAAGTATTTCGGCAACAGTTGAAATTATACATTCCACTTTTGCTGATAATTTTATTGAAAATTCTTCAACACTTGATGTCTCCTTTAATTCACAGTTAAGCCTTTATTCAAGCATTGTTAATGACCCTTTGGGAGTAGTTCTAGCTACAACCACTGGAACCGTAAATATTAACTGTGCAATGACACATGAGTCTTTATCAATACTTGGCACTAACATCATAGTTGCGGACCCTTCTTTTGTAGATAGGAATAATCGTGACTACCATATAGCAGCCAATTCTCAGGCAAAAGATATGTGTGATGACAGTGTTATTCAAGCCCGCTTTAAAGACATCGATTTTGAAAAAAGAGGATTAGATGATCCCATGTTTCCTAATTTTACAGGAAGTTTCGATGTTGGTGCAGATGAAGCTTTTGTTGAAATGGTGTTCGCCAATGGTTTTGAATGAAAATTAAGAAAAGTCGCTGCCGTATTTTTTAAAACTGCATTTATGAAGTGATTCATTAATCCCTTGAAAAGTTAAGATGTTTTGTCGGAGTATTTATGAGTGCAGTTTTAAAAACAACTAAAAAAAGGAAAAATCTAATGTACAAATTACTACCATTATTATTAATAACAGGTATGGCCTTTGCCTCAACCAATGAAAACAAAGAGGTTGATATTATGCTCAAGGAAAGTCTTGCTTTGGCACAGCATTTTAAGCAACACGAACAAGAGATGCAAAACGCACAAAGTATTCAGGGCATAAGTTTTTTTACTGTTGGTGCTGATGGTGCTTGTGGTTATTCATCCATTCAAACGGCAATTGATGATTTTTTTCAGTCACCCTTACCATCAATTGAAATACGAATTGCAACCAATAAAACCTATTTTGAAAATATTGTTATTGGCAATGCTGATGTTTCATTAACAGGAGGTTACAGTAATTGTACTAATGCTAATGCGGGAGTAGGTACATTAAGTCAAGCGTTAATTGATGCAAGTAATAGTGGAACGGTAATTACTGTTCAAGGTGTTACTACAAGAAGAACAATGGAATTTAAAAATTTACGATTAATCAATGGCAACAGTCCAACTGGCGGCGGAGGATTGCTTTCTGATAATTCTGATGTTGCCTTATTGTTAGAAAATGTCGATATACGTAATAACAACGCAATCCATGGTGCGGGTATTGCTATTTTAGGAGGTAATACAGATTTACTGTTAAATGAGTCTCTGATTTTTGGTAATATTGCTGATTATGGCGGGGGAATTTACTGTAGTGGAAGCATGTCCTCGATAAATGTGGCAAATCACAGCGGGATTATTTCAAATTTTGCTAATAATCCATTAATAGTTGCACCTAATGGACGTGGTGGCGGGGCTTATATTACTGGCTGTTATTTTGCACTGTTTACCGGCTCAAATAGCAATGCAAGTTTCACTGGAATGGAAGCCAATTCTTCCATGAATTTTGGCGGAGCTATTTATGTTGAAAACTCTATAGTTAGAATACATGGCCATCAATCTTGTGGCTCATTGGGCTGCTTAGGTGATGATAACAACCCAGTTGCAATGAAAAACAATTTAAGTAATTTTCAACATGGTGCTGCTATTTATGCAGATAGTAGTGATGTAAAAATCAATGCAGCTTTACTCCAAGGCAATAGTGGTGAATCAGTTATTTATGCCACCGAATCAGATTTAACTATAGAACGTTTTTTTCAACCTTGTTGGAGTAACGATAAATGTAACTTAATAGAAAACAATACCGGCACCGTAATAGCTGGATTGTTAAATAATAGTGTTGACATCTCATCGACAAGCATCATAGGCAATGATTCCACAGTGTTTGATATAAATGTTGGTCACCCTGCTTCTCCTTCATTATTTCGTGTTGAAAGTAGTATGATTAATGATAATGGTGGAAATATGAATGACTATCTCTTTAATTTATATGGCTTTATTGACGCGATATTTGTTCATAATACAATTGCCGACAATCAAGCCTCTCAATCAATTATTAGAACTGATTTTAATTCCAATATATCACTTCCTCCTTTATTAGAGATTCAATCAACTATTATCCATAATCCACTTATTGATGTTTATTCTTTCGATGAACTTGACTTTACCCAAGGTGGAGATCAGATGCACATAAATGTTAGTGCATGTTTTGCCAATGAGACTACTTCCTTAACATCAAGTATATTAGTCAATGATGCCATAATCTATCCAGAAGGAGGGTTAACTATTCTAGCTGATCCGCTTTTTGTAGATAGAAATAATGGTAATTATCATTTGTCAGCTACTTCTCCTGCTATTGATTATATCAACACATCTAACCGTACAACTGTCATTCAACCAGATATTGATTATGAAACTCGTGGATTTAATGACCCAAACACAATTGGCACACCCTTATTTTATTACGATGTTGGGGCTGATGAAGTGGTGGATAAACCTGAAATCATGTTTATGAATGGATTTGAATAATTGAATCTGTGATAGAGATAAAAAAATTGCATTCTAATTCGTAGTAAAATTAAGTCTTATTGGAGGAAATATGAATAAAACAATAATAGATAGCTTTGCACAATTCGCAAGACAATTAAAATCAACCCAAGTTAATCTGTATTTATTTTACCGTACAGTTAAGCAAAAACCTCTCATAATACTATTTGTGATCTATTCTATATTGTTTAACGGTGTAACAATAGCTGGAAACTCTATAGCCAATCCTATTATGTTTGTCACACAATTTCCTATTGCTGCAGATTTTGTTACCATTGGATCAACTTTTGGTAACCATTCAGGAGAAATTAGTGTCACTGGCCGTGGCGGTGATTTGTATATTCGTTATACCGATGGCAGTTTAAGAAACCTTACCCAAGAAGCAGGATTTGGGATGATTGGTTTTCAGGGTGCTGACTCCATTGCTGTTCGAGATCCGGCTATTCATTGGAGTGGTACCAAGGCACTTTTCAGTATGGTCATTGGTGCACCAGCCGAAATATTTGGCGAACGCAATTTCTTTTGGCAACTCTATGAAATAACAGGTTTTGGTTTGGGGCAAACTGTTGTCATTACTAAATTAGCTAACCAACCTGTTGATTATAATAACATTTCTCCAATTTATGGGTCAGATGACAGCATTATCTTTACAACGGATATGCCACGAACAAAAAATCGCTATAATTACCCACAACATGACGAATATGAATCATCGGCGACTAATACAGGTTTATGGAAATTAAACCCGACGACAGCTGAGGTTTCACTTCTGCAACATTCGCCTTCTGGTTCTTTTTCACCTTTGATCGATAGTTCTGGTCGGCTGGTATTTACTCGTTGGGACCACTTGCAAAGAGATCAACAAGCCTCTCCAAATAACAATATAGATGCCTTTAACTACCTCACTGAACCCGTAGATTCCAGTGCGCCACGTGTTAATAATGTTTTGGAAATTTTTCCAGAACCTCGTGGCGAAGAAGTAGATTTATTGACAGGTACAAACTTAGAAGGTCACAGCATAAATCATTTCTTCCCATGGGAAATCAATCAGGATGGTACAGAAGAAGAAACATTAAATCATGTAGGTAGGCATGAATTTCATAGTTATTTTAATCGCAGTTTGAACGATGACACTAATTTACAAGAATTTATCCCCGGTGTTAACAGACCAAACCAAAACTCTATATTGAATACTTTTATGTTACATGAAGACCCCAATCAAGACGGGCGTTTTCTCGCGATTGAGGCACCTGAATTTGCTACCCATAACGGCGGCCAAATAATCGCCTTTAATTTAGCAGATGGAGACAGACCTGATTTAGTCACTGTAGACAATATTACTCATGAGTCTACCCGTGACACCAGCGATTCGCCACCACCAGAACATATCGGTTTTTCACGCGACCCAATTACCATGAATAACAATACAATAATTGCCTCACATACATCTGAAACAAGAGGTAATTTAAACGAAGGCACTAGAGCTAACCCACAACCACGATATGCTTATCGTATAAAAACTTATAGCATGAATGGTTCAGGGGATTATATTCCTAGTTCACCAATTACGAGTTTGGGCAATGTCACTATTTCCTATTTTGATCCAGATGTTTTAGTGTCTTACACAGGCCCACTATGGGAGTTACAGGCTGTTGAAGTTATTACAACCACAACTCCACCTTTAACAAGTAGCCAAATACAAACACCAGAACAATTGGTGTTTAACGAAGAAAATGTTAACGCCAATCAATTTAAAGATTACTTATCTAACAAAAACCTAGCGGTATTAGTGATGCGTGATGTCACAACACGAGACACCACAGATAAGCAACAACCTTATAACATTAAAGTAGCTGGTCAACTTCATCAAACCATAGGCTCAGCTGGTAAAATTTATGACATTTCTCATATGCAATTTGTTCAAGGTGATCAGATTAGAGGTTCTGGAGGCGTAACTTCACCAGATAATGGCCAAAGAGTGATTGCACAATTCTTACATGATGACAATGCCATGGCAAATAACATTCCATTTGCAGCAGCACCTACTGGTAGTATGGAAGTTTATCCTGATGGCTCAGTTGCCGCCTTTGTACCTGCTAGACGTGCAATGGCGTGGCAAACATTAGCACCTGATGCAACACCAGTAGTTCGAGAACGTTATTGGATAACCTTTCAACCCGGAGAAATTCGTGCCTGTGGTGGTTGTCACGGAGTAAATGATATTGATCAAGCCGGAAACCCTGCCAATACTCAAAAAGCTGAGGCGTTTAGGGCCTTGTTACAACACTGGAAACAAAACCTAAACACCTTTCTATTTAGCGATGGTTTTGAGTAAAAAGGTAAAGAACAATGGCTAAATATTTGTTGTTAGTAGTGCTTACTTTTCAAGCGCAAGCCCAGCTAAAATCATTTCCTGAAGCGGAAGGTTTTGGTGCTTTTGCCACGGGTGGTCGCAATGGTACTGTGATTAAAGTCACTACATTAAATGCTTCGGGTATTGGCTCATTACAGTGGGCGCTTGATCAAGCTGGCGCACGTATCATTGTTTTTGACGTCTCAGGCATCATAACCAGTGATATCGAAATTCCACATGGTGATGTCACTATTGCAGGACAAACCGCTCCGGGTGCTGGCATTACTATTGTCGGGCATCTTACAACAGAATTTGGAAATGAAACCAGCAACATTATCATTCGTCATATTCGTGTTCGCCCACCAAACCCCGATGCACAATGGCCACCTAATCAACATGATGGAATTCAATTCTCATCCGCCAACACGATTATTTTAGATCATGTTGATGTATCCCATGGCGCTGATGAAAACATTGATATGTGGGATGGTGCCAACCATATCACCATTCAATGGTCAAATATTTCATTCCCAATTTATGATCCTGGTAATGGCTGGGATCATAACAAAGGTATACTAAACCACAGGCCGTGTTTGGACGACAACAGTTGTGATGGTAATTCTCGCATGGGTGGTTTTATTTCCATTCATCATAACTATTTTGCCCACGCACGTAATCGCACACCAGCACTATCAGTTGGTCCCGCTGAGGTTAAAAATAATTTAATCTACAACGGCAGAGAAGGTTTTGTCCACCACAATGTCGTTGCAGATGGACAGTTTAATATCATAGGCAATAATTACATCGCTGGCCCAAGTGCCTCATTAGCACCCTTTTGGTTTGATCCAGAAAATGACAGTCCTCCAATCATCACGCAATACTGGCTACACGATAATTTAATCCAAGACCCAGGTGTTTACACTGGTATAGTTGATAATCCCTGGGATGATAGTGCTTTCTTAAACGAATACACTTTTGTTTGTTGTGGCATTATTGAAATGCAATTCAATCAAATTGGTGAGTTCAATTTTAGTTCACAAGGTAATGTTTCAATCACGACTGATATCAGTAATCAAATCGAAAGTCTTTTAATTGAACAGGTCGGAGCCTTCCCACGTGATATTATTGCACGACAATCGTTAACCGATTTACAAACACGATCAGGCTCATGGGGGAATTTCCGTCCAGTAGATTTACTCGATGGCTTAACTCCAACGGCTCCACCACTGGATTCAGATGGTGATGGAATGCCCAATAATTGGGAATCGCTAAATGGCCTAAACCCAAGTATAGTTGACAACAACACCATAATGCCATCAGGATATACAGCAATAGAAGAATACATTAATGGATTAGCAACGCAGTTATTTGTTGATAATAGCGCTATTTTTACAGATGGGTTTGAGGATTGATTTTATCAATGATTTTTAAAATTTAAGTCAAAATCTATTTATCATGAAAGATATAAAGTATAACACCGTTAACACATCACGATAAATTCCAAAAAATAAATACTCAGT
The DNA here is from genome assembly GCA_016744455.1 of Alcanivoracaceae bacterium. Classification (GTDB taxonomy): domain Bacteria; phylum Pseudomonadota; class Gammaproteobacteria; order Xanthomonadales; family Marinicellaceae; genus NORP309. The sequence continues at coordinate 100,423 of JADGEI010000007.1, read as the reverse complement.
ATTTTTCACCCTTGCTTGTAATTTTTAACCAATAATTTCTGTTTTATGCCCCTGTTGTGTGAGCTTAATTTCGCGTCTTTTTTCAAGTGTTTTTCTAATTGACCGAGCAATACGATCAGCAGAACCAGCAATGGCTAAGTCAATGTTTTCATCATTATGAGTGACTGCAATTGGTTGCATTCCTCTTAAGCGTGCTTCGATGGTACAACGTAAATCATCATCACCACCTTTGAGACCATTTTCATCAGAGATATGCACCTCTATGCGTGTAATTTCATCCCTAAAGCTATTTAAAGAATCGTTTAATAGATTTTTAACATATTGTACCAATAAATCACCACCTTTAACGTTGTGATCTGTATTGACGAGTATTTGCATTGAATGCTCCTATTATTTAGTTAATGTATTTGTTAAATACTACCTGAGGACAATTAAAAATAATTCAATCCTTTTCGATACTAGACACTATTATTACTGTATTTTTACATAAATTGTTTTAAATTCATCGCAAGTCAATTAAATAAATACCTAGTGTTTTTTTTTATTTTTCTATCGTCTCAGCATCCATAATCTTCAATAGCGAATTAACCTGTAAATTTATGTAAAAACATAATAGACCAATAAAAACAGATTATTATTTGGATGGTTAAAAAGGTAAAGCGTGCCATAACGGCTAAGTTTTTCGTTGAAATCAAATGAACAACAGACTGCAAGAAACGTGCAATCATTAAAGGCAAGGCCAGAGAATCAGTAATGTGTGTATTGTCTGTAGCTAATGCCACAATTAATAAACCACCAATATATGGCATAGCTTCGTAACAGTTTGCATGGGTCCGACATAAACGTGCTGAAAAATCAGATACATCTTCTCCTGTTGGACTAAAACTGTTGGCTCGTCTTTTTCCAGATAACGTCAAATGTACACGCATCAAAACGATACTACTAAGTAAAACTAAAAACCATGTAATATAACCAGATAAGGCTAATGCAGTTGGATTCATGCAATTTCTCCAAATTATGTTGTCATTGACTTCGTAAGGCTTGACTGAAATTTTATCACTTAATACTAGGCTCAGTCTCGCTACGAATAAATTATTAATCAATCAGTATATTAACATAATTCATAGTCATGAAAATAAATTCTACAAAGAATAGAAGGTCTAAAAGTATCGAACAATAATTAGTGCAATATTTTAATAGGTTCTAGTGAATTAAAATTCAATTTTTATTTCAAGTATTTGGCTATTTTAACAAAATGCGTTTTGCATTCAATACAACAAACAAAGAACTCAGTGACATGCCGATAGCAGCCATCCAGGGTGCTAGATACCCCATCATAGCTAGTGGAGTGACGCATAAATTATAGAGCAAAGCCCATATAATATTCTGTTTGATGATGTTATTCGTTTTACGACTGATTTTTAGTAATGAATTTATACTGGTTAAGGAATTCCCCATTATAATTAGATCTGAGGCAGCTCGTGCTAATTGTGTTCCCTGGTTAAAACTAATAGAAACATCAGATTGTGCTAAAACAGGAGCATCATTAACCCCATCTCCTAACATCACTGTGCCATTAGAATCTGCTTGTTGTTGATGAATTATATTTATCTTTTCTTCAGGTGTTTGCTCAGCATAATAATCTTTTATTCGAAGAATTTTAGCAACATGTTCTACGGGTTTTTGTTTATCTCCACTTATAATAACTAAATGGTTTTCATCCTTTTGTAGTTGATTTATGATTGTTTGTGTTCCTTTTCTTAATTGATTATCAAGCTCAAAAATTGCCAATAGTTTATCTTGCCCTGATAAATAAACTTGTATTGAATCGTTCTGAAAGTTACTTGATTGAATATTTTCTTCTGTAAACCCTACAAATGTTTTACTTCCAGATTTATAAGTTAAACCATTAATAACCCCCTTCACACCTAAACTGGCCACCTCTTTAAATTCTCTTAGGGTAATCGATTCGTCATAATAATCATCGAATGCAGAAGCGATCGGGTGAAAGCTATTGTGTTCTAACGTTGCTATAATTTTCAAGAGATTATTATCAGAAAAACCGCTGTAGTTGTGGACTTTTATTAGTGACATTTGAGGCTCTGTTAACGTTCCAGTTTTATCAAAAAACCATTGTTTTATTTTTGATATTTTTGTAATGGCATCAAGATTATTTATTAGGATTCCACTTTTCATTAAGCGTACACTAGCAGCCGTTAATGCTGCAGGAGTTGCTAATGATAAAGCACAAGGACAGGTAGCAACTAAAACAGCCAGTACTGTTAACATGGTTTTTTCTGGTTGAAAGATTTGATAATAAATAGCTGTCGCTGTCGCTAAAACTAGTACTACGGCAACAAACCAAGCCGCTAGTTTATCAACCAGCTGTAATGTTTTTGGCTTTTGGAGTTGTGCTTTTTCGAGTAAATTGTTCAAACTTGCAAGAATAGTTTCATCACCAATCGCTTTAGATGTTATTTGTATTTCACCATCTTCAACTTTGCTGCCCGCCATAACTGTTGAGTTATTGGATTTAGTTATGGGTTTTTCTTCACCAGTAATCATAGACTCATTGATATTTGCATTGCCTGATAAAACAACCCCATCAACCGGGATTGATTCGCCAGAACCTACTTGTATAATGTCACCTTTTACAATACTACTGAAGGGGGCTTGGGAAATACCAGATTTCTTAACTATACTTACACTTGTTGGAACCATACTTGCAAGTGCATCATGAGCATTCATACCTTGGTGGCGTACAGTCATTTCTACAAACCTCCCCGCGAGCAAGAAAAATATGAACATAACCATTGAGTCAAAATATATAGTTTGGCCATTATGGCTTAATACGTTGTATACGCTTGCAACATAGGCAAGTGAAATTGAAATAGCGACTGGAACATCCATTCCTAAATGTTTGTTACTTATATCTCTTAGTGCATTTTTTAGAAAGATTATACCAGAATAGAAATAGACGATTGTTGCAACCAATAAACTCACTAATTCGAAAAAACGTTGTATTTGCGGGTCAATCCCTGAATATTTTCCACTGTAAATAGGGACTGAAATTGTCATGATAAACATCATACCAAAACCTGCTAATACTAGACGTTTTAATGCATTTTTGCGTTCATTTGACTCGCTGCCTTCGTTGCCTTGACTGAGAATGGGTTGATATCCAAGAAAATTTATAGTAGTTAAAATTTGACTAAGTTTAATTTTTTCTGAATCAAACTCTACTAGTAGTTTTTTGGTGATGGTGTTGAGTTTAACATCTTTTATGCCTTGTAAACCACGTAGGTGTTTATCAATTAACCATCCACATGCACTACAGTAAATGCCATCAAGGCGGATTGTTGTAGTATAGATATTGTCAAATAGATGCGAGGTAAATGCTTGAAAATTTAACGTATCATCAAATTGTTGCCATTTTTTTTCAGCAACTTGTGCTTTGCTTGCTGGTTGTGAATCACCACGATAATCATAAAATTCACAATTACCTGATTCATCAATGAATTCAGCAACCGCCTTACACCCATGACAACACATCAACTGTGTTTCACCAGCTATTGTCGCTTGAATAGTTAAACCTTTGGGAATGTTCTCATGGCAATGAAAACAAATCATCTGGTCGGTTTTTCACCTACTTTCTTATAAGATTCATTGTGTTCAATTACAACAGGTCTATTTTTAGCTGCTATAACAACTGTGGTTAATGATGCAACAACAGCAATCATCGGTAAGGCTATGACAAACCATACCATAGGGATTTTATACCATGGTGTTATGTGATTCTTTTTACTTTTTACGGGGTCCAAAATACTTAGTCTCCTCGGTTACTTCATCTCCACCTTCATTAATGGCTTTAATGTGTAATTCTATGTTTTGAATATGGCGTGAAATATCCTTTCTATTGGCTCTTACCTTAACCGGCAAGTTTAATACTTCTCCAGCTGCTAACTTTCTGTCTTTAAATTTATCATCAATTACAACATCAAATTCAACATCATTACCCGTTGCAGTAATGTCATATTGTTGTGCTGTCTTACCTTTATTCATAATTTTTAGCTTATAAACATTTTCAATGGTTTTAGATCCAACCATCCTGAAAAATGAATTCCTATCGCGTAGCACGTCAACCGCAATATTCTTTCTCGAATATAACGTATAACTAAACAAACCAATAAAAATACTTAATGCAAGCATGTATACCATTATTCTTGGTCGCATTATATGGGTTTTTCCACCATTTTCTTGATTTTCTGTGGTGTATTTAATTAAGCCTTTCGGCTTCCCAATCTTATCCATGACCTCATCACAAACATCGATACATGCAGCACATGCTATGCATTCATATTGTAGGCCATCACGAATATCAATTCCTGTTGGGCAGACCTGAACACACGCTTGACACTCTATACAGTCACCCGGGTTATCTGCTTCTGCTCTTTTCTTTTTTCCTGCTATACGAGGTTCGCCACGCTCTACATCGTAGGAAATAATAAGCGTATCTTTATCAAACATTGCGCTTTGAAAACGTGCATAAGGACACATATGTAAACAAACTTGTTCGCGTAAAAATCCAGCATTTCCATAAGTTGCTAGACCATAAAAAACAATCCAGAAAGACTCCCAAGGTCCAAGAGACCACGTTTGCACATTAAAAAATAATTCACGAATTGGAGAAAAATAGCCAACAAAGGTGAAACCAGTCCATAGTGCTAAAAGTAGCCATAGAAGAATTTTCAGGCCTCGTGTCTTAACTTTGTACCAATCCCACTTACGTTTATCTAGTTTAATTCTTTTGTTTCTATTACCTTCAATCCAAAATTCAATACGTACAAATAATTCTGTCCAAACTGTTTGTGGACAGGCAAACCCACACCAAACACGCCCAGCCAAAGCCGTAACAAAAAATAAAGTAAATGCAGCGATTATGAGTGCCCATGATAAGAAAATAAAATCTTGTGGCCAGAAAGTTATGGAAAAGATATAAAATTTTCGTTCAGGCAAGTCAAATAAAATAGCTTGATGCCCATCAAAATTCAACCAAGGAATAAAATAGAATATTCCTAACAATGTAAACAGTGACAATTTACGTAAGTTTTGAAAAAAACCTTTCGCATCGCGTGGGTGAATCTTTTTGCGAGATTCGTATAATTGAATCTCAAGAGGCTGTTTATCTTGATTCATAATTTTGACTATTCCTTAATTAATAGAATTACAGAGTTTGTGTGTTAATTTTTGCGGTGATTTTTTGCCAATTTAGTACGCGGTAATACCATTGCTATCCCGACAATAAATGCGGTTACCAAATTAAAAATCCAGAAAAATATAAAACCAAAAGTATATCCTTGTATGGCCGTAAGTTCTACATTGAAAGTGGCTAATTGACCCATTAAAACTGGGTCAAATGCTGCAAAAAAACCCATGGTCTGAATAGCTGCCACTATAAAGGACACCCAAACGACAACAGCCAAGCGGCGATAAAAGATCCGCTTGAGCTGTCTCTGGTTATAATCGCTTTCAGTAAATGAGTTATTCATTGGTTAAAGAATAAATATAAGCTGCTAATACTTTTATACTGTTTGCATCTAATAATTCATTGTGCGCAGGCATTTGGCCTGATATTCCATCATTTATAACCATTTCCAACATAGAAGAATCATATGAATGCAACCATATATCATCTGTCAAATTTGGAGCACCTAACATGTGATTACCTTTAGCGTCAGCGCCATGACAAGCGGCACAGAACATAGCAAATTTAGCTTTGCCTTCAGTAACTAATTTTTCATCTTGTCCTTCTTCACTGAAATTACGCACATAAGCAGCAACTTGATTAACACCTTCATCACCTAGTGCTGCTCCCCATGGGGGCATGATTCCATTACGGCCATTAGTTATTGATGCAACTAATGTATCCGCATCACCACCATATAGCCAGTCATCATCTGCTAAATTTGGAAACCCTTGAGCACCTTGAGCATCCGACCCATGACAAGTACTGCAATGATTAGCAAATAGGCGTTCTCCTATAGCCATTGCTTTTTCGTCTTTTATCATGACAGGAATTGGTTTATCAATAAAGGTACTAAATAGTTCTGCACGTTTAGCTAATACCGCATCATTCTCTTCTTTCCATGCCTTTTCGGAAGTCCAACCTGAAACACCTTTAAAGTTGCCCATACCTGGATAATAAGCTAGATAACCCACTGTAAAAACAATCGTCAAGACAAACAAGTAAAACCACCATTTCGGCAAAGGATTGTTATACTCTTCAATACCATCCCAGGTATGGCCTGTTGTTTCACCTGGTTTATGTTTTTCAGATTTCAATTTAGAAGTTTTTTGTAATAATAACGCATAACCCACAACATGGATAACAATTAAAATAATTATCCACCAGCTCCAAAAATTAGTCATTTCCATTTGTGTCACCTTTATTGTTAGTTAATTCAATTTCGTCTTCTAAGGGTAAATTTGACATATGGTCAAATTCCTCTTTTCTTTTATCGCTCCATGCCCATGCAATAATGGCAAAGAACAATATCATCAGTACTACTGTAAATATTCCATTAATCATTTATAACTCCTTGGAATTGTAGTTCCCAACACTTGTAGATAAGCAATTACTGCTTCTAGCTTTGTTTTCCCTTCTATATCGGCTTTTGCAGAAGCTAACTGTTCATCAGTATAAGGGTGATCAAACCAATCGTGTAAAACCTTCATCCCAGCTGCTGTTTGTTCTGCATCAACTAAATCTTCAGCCAACCAAGGGTAGCCTGGCATATTCGATTCAGGTACAACTGAACGTGGATCCATTAAATGGTATTCATGCCACTCATCGGAGTATTTACCTCCAACGCGATGTAAGTCTGGTCCAGTTCGCTTTGAACCCCATTGAAATGGTCTATCATAAACAAACTCATTGGCCTGTGAATAATGACCGTATCTCAACGTTTCATCAACAAACGGTCTAATCTGTTGTGAGTGACAGTTATAACACCCTTCACTAATATAGACATCACGACCTGCTAACTCTAATGCAGTATAAGGTTTTAAATTTGGATGAGCTTCTATAACACTGGTTTGAAACATTAATGGAATAATCTCTGCAATACCTGCCATTGACACTACAATTGCAATCAATACACCCATTAAACCAATATTTTTTTCAATTTTACTATGTTCAATCATGCTGCTTCTCCTACTAAAGGTTTCGCATCGCCTTTAGACCTCAATGTCATTACAATGTTATAAGCCATCACAAACATTCCACCTAAAAACAGTAAACCCCCAAGCATTCTGGCAACATAGTATGGATAGGTTGCTTTTACTGATTCTGCAAATGAATATACTACTGTTCCATCTGCATTAATATCACGCCACATTAAACCTTGCATCACTCCTGCAATCCACATGGAAGCGATATATAACACTATCCCAAGTGTTGCAATCCAGAAATGAACATTTATCAAGCTAGTTGAATACATTGCTTCTTTTTTCCATAATTTTGGTATCAACACATAAATTGAACCTACGGTAATCAATGCAACCCACCCTAAAGCTCCAGAATGTACATGTCCAATAGTCCAATCAGTATAATGAGATAAAGCATTTACTGTCTTAATCGCCATCATAGGTCCTTCAAATGTAGACATACCGTAGAATGATAAAGATACAATCATTAGTTTAATTATTGGGTCATCACGTAATTTATGCCAAGCACCAGATAAAGTCATAATCCCGTTGATCATACCGCCCCAAGACGGTGCAAGTAGAATCAAAGAAAATACCATACCAACAGATTGTGCCCAATCAGGTAGTGAAGTGTATTGCAAGTGATGTGGGCCAGCCCACATATAAGAAGAAATTAAAGCCCAAAAATGTACAATTGACAATCTATACGAATAAACAGGTTTCCCAACTTGTTTTGGTATAAAGTAATACATCATACCCAAAAAACCCGCCGTTAAAAAGAAACCTACTGCATTATGCCCATACCACCATTGTACTAGAGCATCAACTGCTCCCGGATACACCGAATAGGATAAATGCCAGTTGACAGGTATTTGTAAGTTATTGACAATATGCAATAAAGCTATGGTAATAATGAATGCAGAATAAAACCAATTAGCCACATAAATATGTTTTTCTTGCCGTTTTACAATTGTACCAAAATAAACAACGGCATAAGCTACCCAGACTAACGTTAAGAACACATCAATTGGCCATATCAGCTCTGCATATTCCCTACTTTGAGTATAACCAAAGGGCAATGTCAATACCGCACCCACGATCACTAACTGATAACCCCAAAATACAAATGAAGCTAATTTAGGTGCAAAAAGATTGGCTTTACACGTCCGATATACCACATAAAATGATGTGCCAATCAACGCATTACCACCAAATGCAAAAATCACAGCATTAGTATGCAATGGTCTTAAACGGCTAAATGTTAAAAATGGAATATCAAAGTTAAGTGCCGGCCATGCCAATTGTGCTGCTATGAAAACGCCAACAAGCATACCAATAATGCCCCAAATAATGGTGGCCATGGTAAACTTTTTGACTATGTCGTCATTGAATTGTTCAAATTTCATCTAATACCCTCGTTTATGAAAAGATTTTGCCATTATAAGCATTTGCTAATATAAGGACATTGATAAATATCAATTTTTTCATTTATCATAGTAAATAGTCGTAATTTTATATATTTTTTCATATGTTGTGTCATAATCTGTAAAAAATATAGTGAGGTCATATCTTGTCTAAACTCCAAAGAAATATACAAAATTATAAAAACATAGTAAATACTAAGACAAAATGTCAAAAATGTTCGGTTAACACTTTGTGCTTACCCTCTGGTTTATCATCATCAGAGTTACTTGATTTAGATAAAGTAATCGCACCGTCTAAAATAGTTGACAAAAACAAACCATTGTTTTCTTATGGTGAAAAATTTGATTCACTTTATGTAGTTCACTCAGGCATGTTTAAATCTACTACAGTAAATGAAGAAGGCAAAGAAAGGATTATTAGTTTCCACCTTCCTGGAGAAGTTATGGGACTAGATGGAATACACTCTGACTTTTATGAATCCACAGTTACGGCACTAACAATGAGTTCTTACTGTAAAATACCTTATAAGCAGCTTATGGACCTCTCAATAGAACATCCTGTTATCCAACAAAACCTTTTAAAAGTTATGAGCAAAGAAATCTACTCATGCAAAAAGAACCATATTGACATTGGCAGCACTGCAAAACTTGCTTTATTTATTAAAACGCTGTCCTATCGATTCGAAATACGCGGTTACTCTGGCAAAGAGTTCTTTCTACCAATCTCTCAGCGAGATATTGCCAATTATTTAGGCATGGCAGAAGAAACTCTAAGTCGTGTATTTAAAAAATTACAAAAATCAGAAATGGTAAAGTATAAAAAACATATTCTTACGATATTGAAAAAAGAAGAGTTAGAAAACATCGCAGAATCCTAATTTAAAAAGAAGAATTATTGATTTATAACCAACTATCAATAGTTGTTAACCTTCAACACCAGTATTACTCCAAATATTGTAATTATAATTCCTATTATTTTTTTTCTTGTAATTTTTTCACCTAACATTAGCCATGATAAGATTAATATAAAAATTGAAGCAGTTTCATTTAATATTGAAGCAATCGAGGCACTGGTATATTTATATCCAGCAACCCATACCATCATTGAAAGATACTGACCTATAAATGTGCCAATTATTAACCATTTTCCTGCTTTTGCAGTCAATATGTGCCTTACTTTTAAGGGTTTTCTTAATATTAACCCTACCAATACCATAGTGACATACCCGCCGATAGATCGTATCAATATAACCCAAAAAAAAGGAAGTTCATTAGTTACAGGTTTAATTATAACAATACCTAAGGCGGTAAAGAAAACTGCTAGTATAGCAAACAGAAAGCCTATTAATGGTGGATGTGAATTTGAAAATGATTTTTTTCTGTAGGCAACTAACATAACACCTGTCAAAACTAACAACATTCCTATGTATTGCCAAAATTGCAAAACTTCACCTAAAAACAATAAAGACATACCAACAACAAACGGGCTATATAAGCTTCCTGTAATGCCAGTTAAGCTTGCTCCTATTAGTTGTAGGGCTCGCAGATAAAGGAGATCAGCCAACATAATCCCTACAAATCCACTCATGAATATAATCCCAAATTGATAATAACTAAGATCTGGAACACTAAATCCATCGGTTATTAGAACAGTTGGAACCATTAAAAACATGACAAATATTGTTTTAAAAAGATTCATTTCATAAGCACTGAAATGATCACCTGCTTTTTTATAGTAAATTACTGCAAATGCCCATAATACAGCACAGAGCAAAGAATAAAACTCCCCTAACCCAAACACTAGTGATTGTTTTTAATATAGTTAGCAAGTAATTGGAACTCATTTGTACGAGAGCTACCCTTTCTCCAAACCAAACCAATATCACGATAACTTTTGTCACTTAAATGTTCTATTTCCAATCCTGAATTTTGTATTAAGTTTGAGTCCAGTGACATTTCAGGGAGATATGTAACGCCTATATCACTTTTTACCATTTCTATCAAAGTTAAAACACTACTTGCTGCATAGTTACTGATTTTATTTGGGTTCTTCAAATTACAAGCGCTCAAAGCATGATCTCGCATACAGTGCCCGTCTTCTAATAGTAAAACACTATCATCACTTAAAATTGATTTTCCATTTTTCTTTTTTATCCATTTACTTTTGGGATGGTATGCCAAGTGAAAACCGTCTTGGAAAATAGTTTGGGATTCAATATTTTTCAAGGAATAAGGCAAAGCAATTAAGATTACATCTAAATCTCCAGACATTAATTTCTTATACAAATTTAAAGTCATTCCTTCATGAAGATATAACTCTAAATTTTTGTATTGATTTTGTATGTTTATTACAAATTTGGACATGATAAATGGCGTAATTGTTGGTATTATCCCTAAAGATAGTCTGCCAGATAGAGGAGCTAGGTTACCATGTGAAGATTCTACTAAATTTGATAATTCTTGCATGACTATTTTGGCTTGAGAATAAATCTCTCTTCCTAAATTTGTCACAGTGACTGACTTATTTGTCCTATCAACAAGTTTACCACTTAAGGTATTTTCAAGCTCTTTGATTGCAACAGAAAATGCAGATTGAGAAACAAAACAACTTTTTGCTGCTTGTCCAAAGTGATTATTATCTACTAAGGCAATAAAGTAACGTAGCTGTTTAACTGTTGGGTAATTCATCGTTGTTTAATATTATCAATATTCTATTAAAAGCAATATTAACATTAAGTATTTATCTTACCAAATTTAAGACAAAAAAAATGCAAATCATTAGATTTGCATTTTTTTATTAACTAAATATTTTTAAATACAAGTTACTGCAACATTTGTCACATTTGAGCTTAAAGTTCCAGCACCATTTGTTACTGTACATGTTTGCCCTGGAGGTTGCGTTTTAACTGATATCAAATACACTGTCCCTTCATCTTGCAAAGGAAATAAGAAAGTTGTATTTGATGATAACGATATATCACCTGAATTATTATTCTGAAGCACTATAGGGCCAGCCGTAACCATACCTGTTACCATACCACCAACTTGAAACTGTGCAGTACCTACACACCCTGGAGGTGTTGGGCTAACATTGAAATCACATATATCTCTTCCAGAAAAATTTACATCAACTGATGGCATACCAGAAGCTGTAGAAAAAGAACATGTGCCATCATTAGTTGCATTAGCTTCATCAAGAGCAGCTAAAACAACAACTATAGACTCACCATTTGAATCTGTGATTGAAGGTCCTGAGATTATACCTAATGATCCACCAGATGACATACATTCACCTTGAATGGCAGCACCCTCAATTCTATTGCCTGAACCATCAAATAAAGTTAGTATAATTGTTTTTTGTCCAGAAGTTGAAAATGCAGAAGGAGTGGCATTTAATACACCATCAGCTGTTGCATTGACCTGCAAACACACATCTAATAAGCTACCATCTTCACTACGACAAGTTAAACTTCCAGATGAGAAACTAAAACCACTTTCATCATTCGATGTTCCTGGCACCACACCAGTGGTCGACGCAATACCTGTTGTACAACCATCAAAACCAGTTGCTGTATTCATTACACCAGATCCAGATTGACCATCAATCGTACCAATACCGACACCTTGATAGCTAAACCTTACATAACGACCAGGCAATGGATTCCTAGCAGAATCTGCCAAACAAACTATGAATGAATTAGTAACGTTACCAGGAATGATATTAGGAGAAACAATTAAATTAGATCTGTTTCCTTGGAAACCTTCAACACCAGAAAATGTAGTTAATTCGACATCTGTAACGGATTTAACAATACCATTATTATTGCCACCTTGGCCTTTAACAAAAACAGCGGCTAATCTCCCTAGTTGTGAAACAGGGTAGTTTAATCTGGTTGTTGCAACACCGTTAGCGTCTAAAGTCGCTGTAGCAGTGATATTACCATCAACTGCTCGACCAATTGCATAAGGCAAAATACCAAAATCATTATTAATTGTGCCAGTTTCATCATTTCGATTAAACCGTTCAATTATTGACAAACTTGTTTGGGAATTGATATTTGAAACTGTTAAAGCACTTTCTAAATCTTCATTCCCTAAGGATTCTTCGCCAAAAACAACCAATGTATCAGCTGGCTGTACTCCACCTGCCGCAGTCAAAAATGCACCAGTAACAGAGGAAAATCCTGTTCCACCCTCTTGAGGGTCTCCATCATTTGAAGAGTGTACAAAAACACCAGATCCAGAAAGAGGGTAACCTGTAATAGGAGAATTAATCATACCAAACTGTACTGTCTGCGGAAGCGCTGGATTACCAGCTTTATCTGTTCCAATAGCACTAATGATTAAGCTATAAGTACCATCTTGGAAATTATATTGAACTAAACCATTATCAAGTTCAGGATTACCCTCATCATCAAGAACCAATTCACCATTAACTGTTAGTGCATCTAAAGCAGGAGAAGTTAACTCTAAAGCCCAAAGTACGCCATCACTTACAATATATGAATCAGTTCTTGAAATAGGGGTTTGTATACCATTTTCTACATTATTATCAGAACCGTCAACTGTAGACGTTAGCGTTATTGTTAGAGGGTCACTGCCACTATGTAGTAATGCATTAGCTATGCCATTAACACTAGATGTTTGTATGGTTGTTCCAGATACTGAATTCCCATGTGCATCTACCGCCGACAATCTTTCTCCAGAGTTTGCAATATCTGTTGTTAGGGAAATTTGCAAATTATTAACCTGTGTATCCTGGACGTTAAACTCGCCACTTTTAATAGTATAATTTAAGGTCTGACTTGTCGCACCACCAGAACCATTAATATACAAACTATTGCTATTACTAGCTAACTCTATATCTGTTGGTATGCCTATGTCTATCCCACTTGTGACCTCAACTTGGAAAGACGAGCTTATTTCTACACCAAAATTATCAAAAGTCGATAAACTTATGGTCGCTGTTCCTGGTACATTTTTTGACCATAAAAATAAATTACCATGCCCTGCATTGATATTTATTTCCCCAGGTGTTACCTCTGTTAAAAACTCATTAATATTTAATGTACCAACATCATCATTTTTTGTAAGATACAATACATTCGTTGGATTGATTGAAACTTTCACTACGGGTCTTCCAGCAGAACCGGAGGTTGTTCCTAATAATATAGGTTCAATAAAGTTTCCAAAAACATCTTTAACCTGTAGATCAACTTCCATCATAAATGGCGTTCCATTGAAAAATGGTGTATTTTCAGAATTAACCGGCAATGTATTTCTTGATGTCACTGCAGTTAGTTGTTGAACTGTTGGATCTGGACCCTCAGTAACCGTAAAATTAAATGTAGTAGAAAAATTACGACCATTAGTAGGGTGGGTTGCGTTGACTGTAAATGTTGCTGTCCCTACACCATTTGATCGTATAAAGTAAGATGCAATTGAACCAATTGTCTCTTGATTAGCACCAACAAAGTCAATTCCTCTTTCATTTTCATCATCTGTTGTTGGGTCATCAGGAATACCAACAACGGCTACTGCGGTATTGTTTGTTTGCATATGAACTATCGTCCCTGTGGCCACACCTTGGCCATTTCCAAACGTGACTCTAACATCTACCTGAGTCTCAAAAGGAGAACCAGAAAATATTGGATAGCCAAGCGTATTTGCTGGCAAACTAGCTACGCCAGGTGTTGCTACTATACTTAAACTATCAGCTTGGTTATTTGCTGGGTTACCACCTGCTGCACCGCCGCCACCGCCGCCACATGAAGACAAGGTTACAGTCGCTGCTATTAGCAGAATTGTTAATATATGTTTTGTCATCGCTTTAATACCTTTTGAATTCTTTAATATCACTTTATAAACTCTCTTTTATTATTGTTGGGGTTACAAATATAAGTAACTCAGCTTTATCATTCTCAATTGATTTGTTTCTAAATAGAGCACCTAATCCAGGAATGTCACCCAATACTGGTACTTTGGATCTAGATGTCCTTTTTATTTGTTCATATACACCACCCAAAACTATTGTTTGTCCATTACCAACTAGTACTCTAGTGTCAATTTTTCTAGTATCAATAGAAGGAACTCCTGCAAAAAACTCTCCAACAGTGTCTTTTTTCACTACCAATGATAAATCTACTCTATCATCTGGTGTTATCAATGGTGTGACCTCTAACTGTAAAACAGCTTCTTTAAATGCGATTGTAGTTACTCCACTAACACTACCGCCTGCTTGTTCATAGGGGATTTCCACACCTTGCTTAATAATGGCCTTATGTTGGTTTGCTGTCACTACCCTAGGTGTTGATATCACTTCTCCTCGACCTTCAGATTTTAACGCTGACAACTCTAAATCCAACAAATAATCAGCTGCAAGGATACTAAATGCCCAGCTTGATGCCGAACTTGCTGCTGCAGGTAAATTTACATTCAACCTGTCACCTAAACTTGGTCCAATAATCGGCGTACCAGATGTACCTGGTGTAAAGGTTGGTAGGGCTGAACCGCTAGGGCTGTTGATTCGATTATCAATTGCAGCTGAATTTAACCTATCAAGTGCAAATAAAGAACCACCTGTACTTAATACATTACCATGAGAATCTTCTTTAGAACCGTTAACGCCAAATCTGACACCAAGTTCTTCACCAAAACCATCTGTTGCTATCACAATTCTTGATTCAATTTGTACTTGGCGAACAGCCACATCCAATGTACGAACTAACTCTTCAACAACCAACAATTTATCTGGTACATCAGAAATTAACAACGTATTAGTTCTTTCTTCAAAAGTAACAGTTCCTCTAGCTGACAACAATCCTTTACCAGAGCCACCTGTTGCATCATCTTCGCCAGCAGATGTTGCATCACCTTGAATTAATGCAGCAAGATCTGATGCTCTAGCATAACTTACTTGAATATAGATGGTTTTTAATGGTTCAAATTCTTCTTTTTCCTTTAAGGCCAATAATTGCTGCTGCTCCCTATCTGCAATCTCTTTTGCTGGTGCAATCCATATTACATTGTCTTTTTGACGCTTGTCCAATTGCTTACTGTTAAGAACAATATCTAAAGCTTGATCCCATGGCACATTGTTAAGTCTTAAAGTGACACTTCCTTCTACGGTATCGGCAACAACTAGATTCAATTGAGAAGCATCTGCAATAAGTTGTAAAACAGATCTTACCGGTATATCCTGAAACGTAAAGGATACCTTGTTTCCTACATATTCAACTTCTTTATCCAAAGCTTTAGCACTATTATCTGCAATTTCAATTTTTTCTGATACCTCAATTATGTATTGAGAACCCGTTTGATATGCAAAGTGTTCGTAATTTCCATTTGCCAAAATTTCCACAGAGACATTACCGTTCCTGGATTTTGTATCAATAAATGATACAGGAGTTGCAAAATCAATAACATCTAATTTATTATCATATTGTTCAGGTAATTTTGTTGAGAGTATTTCCAATTTAATCTTATCTGCCGACTCTCTTAGGTTTACAATTGCACCAGGCTTATTGAAAGAAACAATGATTTTACCTTGTCCTTTTCCACCGCGCCTAAAGTCTACATTTTCTATACTATAATTTCTACTTTTCTGGCCGGAATTACTACCAGATTTCTTATCCCCAGATACCTTTACTAAAAGCACATTCCCATCAACTTGAAGTTCATGATGTGTCGACTTGAATAAATCTATAACAGCACGTGTTTTGTTGCTAGTAGAAACAATACGTAAACTTTTAGTGTTTCCTTCCGCAATTGGCAATAGTTTAACGCCAGAACTATTTAACACACCATCTAAATCAAAGGCTATCCTAGCAGGTTTTGCAGTCATAAACACCTCAGGTTTCGTTACGTTGCCATCAAATTTCAATTGAAATTCTATGCTTCCATCTAAGCTACTACTGTAATCAACCGATTCAAGGTTTAGTTGAGCTATACTTGATGAGAACACCATCATTAACAGT
This sequence comes from Alcanivoracaceae bacterium, assembly GCA_016744455.1. Taxonomy (GTDB): domain Bacteria; phylum Pseudomonadota; class Gammaproteobacteria; order Xanthomonadales; family Marinicellaceae; genus NORP309. The sequence goes on along the minus strand of JADGEI010000007.1, from coordinate 83,817 downwards.
AATGCAAATGAAACAGTTAACAATTTATTTTGTTTATATTTTTTAGATTTCATTTTATTTCCAAGCCTTTTTTCAGTATTATTAAGTTTAACCATCAATCTCTTCATTATTCTTCTCTCAAAGCAATACTTGCTTCTCTTTTAATCCATCCACCCAAACCATCTGACACCCATTCAGATACGTCAACTTGATCTTCGTTTATTTGAATAATCTCGCCATAGTTTTGTCCAATATGCTCACCGATAGACACGAAGTGAACAACTCCTTCCGGGTCCTCTATCAAACCCCGATAACTATTTTCTTGTAAATAAGTACCAACCATATACAAACCATCTAATGGATAGTTTTCTAATATTTCTTTTCTTCTATTTAAATTTGGACCTTCCCCTTCTACAATAGACAATGTTTCCGCAATTTTTTCTTGCATCAATTGTAAATCGTTAGAAAAAGGGTCTCTTTCTTGAACGGCTTCATATAGAAAAACTTCAGGTGGGTTAATTTCTGGTAATGGCTCTATTTGCTTGGCTGGAATTGATTTAGCATCCGCAAAAAATTTGTCTAAATCAGACATGTCTTTATTACACGAAATTAGAGATAATATTAGAAGGCAAACTATAATCATTTTTATTTTATTCATAATCATTTCCCCGCAGCAGCCTGATCAACAAGCTTAGCATCCATTTCGGCCTGTTCATCTTCATCTAGATACCTGTATGTTTTTGCTGTACCTTCTAGCAATAAAACACCACTTCTACCATTATCCAATGGTTTCAATGAAATATCATGCATAGTTAAAATAACTACTCGTGGTAATGATGCAACTCCGCTTACAAACTCTCCAAACTGGTGGTATTTTCCAACCATTCTAAGTGCTATGGGTTTTTCTGCATAAAACTCTTTAAGTGTCTCTGTACCAGGCTCAAACAACTCATTTTCTATACCGCTTGCTAATGCAGTTTGAGATACATCTACGATTAAATCTGACATTTCATTCTTACTTGGTAGCTGCCTCAACATAGAGTTCAATATGAGTTTCATTTCTTCTAATTGAGCCTTATATGCAGGTAATTGTGATGCTTTCCTTTGTTTTATTTTATAAGTTGTTTTAGTAGCCTGTTCATCTGCTTCTAATTTAGTCAAACTTATCATTTGACTTTCTATAAAAGCAAAATAACTAGCAACACCAATAACAACCATTAAAGCAATGACACTAGCTAACTTAACCCATGATGGCCACCCTCCTGGGTTGGAAGTGTCTAGGTTTTGTAATTCATCTACAAAGTTCATTCTACCTCTCCTCCATCTAGAACATCATCACTGGTCTTGCTCAATGGATTCACCAGTTTAGCTAGAAGCTTAAATTTTTGTTCATGAGTATCAAAAGATTCATCAGCCTTTATGTATTCTACGCTTACTGGTACGGAAAACCATTCGGATTTTTCCAACAAACGCATATAAGCAGACACCCTTGAATGTGATTGTGCATACCCTTCAAGTTGAATACTATTCCCATTTTGTTTTATATTTTCTAGAAAAACCCCATTTGGAATAGACTTCACTAACTCATCAAACAAATGAACCATTTGTGTTCTATTTGCTTGGAGTTCTTCAATTACATTTTTTCTAGCTAATAATCCATTGCGTTCCTTTTCGTAACCTTCAATTTCTTTAATCTGGGCATTCAATCGAGTGATTTCATTGTTTATTCTAGTGTTTCTGTTTTTTTGAAACTCTATATTCTGAGAGTATACATAAAATATTGCGGCAGCTATTGCAGCTGCAATGAATCCACCAATTCCCAACAACACAAAAAATTCTTTTGTCAATTGTTGACGTCTTTCTTCACGCCAAGGTAATAAATTAATCTTAACCATTAGTCAAATGTCCTCAATGCTAGACCAATCACGGTCATTAACGCGGGTGAATCTTCGATAATTGCTATCTCGTCAATTCTAGAAGCGAGTGCTAAGTTTTCCATAGGGTTAACAAGTTGCACTGGCACACCTATTTGTTGTTCTGTTAATTCAACTAAATTAGCAATGGAAGCCGTTCCACCACCTAAAATAATTTTATCAACATTATTAAATTCTGTAGCAGAAAAGAAAAACTGCAGTGCTCTACTAATTTGTTGTATTAAAGAATCACTAAAACTTTGCAACACTTCACTTTCATAACTTTCCGGTAATCCACCCTGTCTTTTAGCTAACCCAGCTTCCTCAACAGATAACCCATACCTTTGAATAATTTCATCTGTTAATTGTTTGCCTCCAAAGGTTTGGTCTCGAGTATAAATACTTCTTCCTTGATACATTATGTGTAAAGTCGTTGTTGTAGCACCAATATCGAATAAAGCGACTATTTCATCATCTTCAAGCCCTAACCCATCTTTCATCAGATTATAAGTTGCTTCAACTGCAAACGATTCAACATCAATGACTGATGTATTTAACCCTGCACCTTCAATAGTTTCGACACAGACGTCAACATTCTCAGTTCTTGAACATGCTATTAATACATGTGACATTTCCGGAGTATTTTCAACAGGGCCTAGAATATTAAAGTCAAGGCTAACCTCTTCTATTGGATATGGAATGTACTGATTGGCATCTAAAGACAGCTGTTCTTCCAATTCATCTTCAGTTAAATCTGAAGGCATATTGATGGTTTTAGTAATTACAGCAGAACCAGAGACAGCTATTGCGACATTTTTAAGCTTTATCCCTGCTCTTTTCACCGCATTTCTTATAGCTGCTGAAACTCTATCTACTTCGGTAATATTCTTTTCTACGACCGCATTATCAGGCAAGGCATCGACACCATAATGTTCAATTTTGTATTTTTTACCTGATTTGCTTAATTGCAGAACTTTGACAGCGGATGAACTAACATCCACTCCGAATAATTGCATTTTGTTACTTGAAAACAACCCCACAACCTTCTCTCTATTTTATAGTTATTTATTTTAGTAAAATAATTTTGTTTTTTTACTACACTAATCGTGTTTGTATAAGAACAAAATTAGTCATTTTTTTTTGTGTAATACATCACAGTTTCACACTTTCTTATGCATCTTTTAAGAAACTGTCGTAAGAATAACTCTTAAAGCATTGAAAAAGCAAGAATAATTTCATTTTTTTTTAGCTTTTAATAATTCCATAAATTCGTTAAAACCTATATTATCATTACAAATTCAAGCATAATCACAATAACAATTTAATAATTTCGTCACTAATTAGAAAACCTTTTGCAGTAATCTCTAATGTTTCATTCTTCATAACCACCCACTTCTTTTTAATTGGTGTTTGTAATTTATCAACTAAAACAGAAGACTTTATTCCTGTTCTAGAAGTGAAATCATTTAAAGCTATACTTTTCTTTACTCTCACTGCATTTAACATGTATTCAAAAATCAAATCATCAGTCGTTAACAATTTCTCTTCTTGCCTAAAATTTTTATCTTGTGACATATATGTTTTGGGAAGTTTAAACTTCACATAACGTTTAACACTATTATCACTAGCAAATGTAATTTTACTGTGAGCTCCAGCACCAATCCCTAAATAATCACCAAACTGCCAATAATTCATATTGTGTTGGCAATTATCATTTTCTCTCATGTACGCAGAAACTTCATATTGCTTATAACCATTTTTTTCCAAAATTTTATTGCCTTGCAAATACATTAATTCTAATTCATAATTATCGGGTAGTTTCTCTGGAGTATTGTACGAAAAAAGCGTATTCGGCTCAATTGTCAATTGATAATAGGAAATGTGATTAGGTTGTAACTCTATCAACTTGAGCAAATCTTGTTTTGAGTCTAATAGTGTTTGTCTAGGTAAGGCAAACATCATATCTAAATTAATATTGTCAAAACCGGCTTGTCTTGCCCTATGGTAAACATCAATCGCTTGTTGAGATGAATGGATTCTGCCCAATGCTTTTAAGTTGCCGTCTTTCAAACTTTGTATACCAATTGACAGTCTATTTACACCAGATTTTTTATAACCGACAAAATTATCATACTCCCCTGTTCCTGGGTTTACTTCCATGGTCACTTCCATACCAGGTTTACACTGTAGCAAACTCCTAACAGCATTTAACAATCTCTCGACAGACTCTGCTGAAAACAAACTTGGAGTTCCTCCACCCATAAAGACAGAATGTATTGGCCTCCCCCATACCAAAGGCACATCTTGCTCTAGATCAGAGATGAGCTTATCAATATAAAGACTTTCATTAAAATCTTCCTTTAACTTATGAGAATTGAAATCACAATAAGGGCACTTTTTTATGCACCATGGAAAATGTATATAAAGACTTAAAGGTGGCGGTATTATTTGTCCCATACCTTTACAAGTTTCTTTTTTAATTTTCTACAAGCTTTGCCACGATGAGACAACTGTGTCTTTAGCTGCTTAGGCATTTGAGCCGCGGTCAATTTATGTTTAAAATCCCAAAACACAGGATCATAACCAAACCCAGCATCACCATGCTTTTCTCGTGTAATTGCACCATGCCATTGACCAACAGCAATAACAGGCAAAGGATCCGCAGCACTTCGCAAATAAACCAAGGCACAAACAAACGTAGCTTTACGTTGACTTCTCTTCTCAAAAGGATTTAACCTTTTAAGGATCAAGTCCATATTGTCTTGTGGACTACATCCAACTCCAGCATACCTCGCGGTTTTTATTCCTGGCTCACCATTTAATGATTTAATTACAAGTCCTGAGTCGTCAGCTATCGCAGGCATACCACTTAATTTTGCTGCATGTCTCGCCTTTATAATAGCATTCTCCACAAATGTGGTGCCCGTTTCTTCTATTTCATACTCATGGGTTGTTGGTTGTGGAACCAATTCAAAAGGCAACCCACTAAGTATGTCTTGTAACTCTAGTAGTTTACCTTGATTACCACTAGCTAGAATAACCTTATCCATCAAGCGCCTGTCTTTGTTCTGCCATTAATTGATTGATTCCTAATTCAGCCAAGTCCAACATATTATTCATTTCATTACGGCTAAAGGCATGCCCTTCTGCTGTTCCTTGAACTTCGATAAAGTGCCCTAAACCATTCATTACAACATTCATATCTGTTTCAGCATTTGAGTCCTCAGGGTAATCCAAATCCAATACTGGCTCACCTTCGTATATCCCAACAGAAATTGCTGCAATTTCTCCATGAATTGGGTTTTTCTTAAGAGTGCCTTCCTCTAAGAGTTTATTAATAGCATCTGCCATCGCCACATACGCACCAGTAATAGACGCCGTTCTTGTACCACCATCCGCTTGGATAACATCACAATCAACTGTTATAATCCTTTCGCCTAAGGCTTTTAAATCCACAACAGCACGCAATGACCGTGCAATCAATCGTTGAATCTCCATGGTTCTGCCCCCTTGTTTTCCCGCAGCCGCTTCACGACGCATACGAGAATTAGTTGAGCGAGGCAACATGCCATATTCAGCTGTTACCCAACCTTTACCTTTTCCACGTAACCACATAGGAACGCGATCCTCCACTGATGCATTACATAATACTTTGGTATTCCCACACTCAATGAGTACAGAACCTTCAGCATGTATGGTGTAGTTCCTTGTTATCTTAATATCTCTTAGTTGATTGTTATTACGCTTACTAGGTCTTTGCATCGTATCTTTATATTAGTTAGAAACATGTATTTTAAACCAATGTTCTATTTTTTAATACATTACAATAGAAACATTCAAATATACATTTGCCTAATGTTAGTAGATAATAGTTCGATTATTTTAAACAAGAGAAGAAATATGCAAGATAAAACTGGACAAAACGTTCCTCAAGTAGACTTTCCTGTACGCCATAATTTTGACTGGGCCAAATGGTCAACTAATGACTTATTCGCAGATAAGACAGTCGTGGTATTTTCCTTACCTGGCGCATTCACACCAACGTGTTCAGCTTCACATTTACCGCGTTATGACCAACTTACTCCAGTTATGAAGGATAACGGCATAGATGAAGTTTACTGTATTAGTGTTAACGATACGTTTGTCATGAACGCATGGGCAAAAGACCTACAGGTGAAAAATGTTAAATTATTACCTGATGGCAATGGTGATTTTACCGATGGCATGGGTTTATTAGTAGAGAAAGATGCAATAGGATTTGGGAAAAGATCATGGCGTTACTCCATGTTGGTTAAAAACGGTGTGATTGAAAAAATGTTTATTGAAGAAGAAACACCTGGTGATCCATTTGGCGTGTCTGATGCTGATACCATGCTTGATTATATCAATACTGATGCTAAACCCCCTTCATCAGTCGTTGTCATTAGTAAGGATACCTGCCCGTTTTGTATGAAAGCCAAAGAAATGCTAAATGCGAAAGGCATGACTTATGAAGAAATCGTCATAGGTAAAGATGCCACACATATTACTACACGAGCACTTAGTGGCGGCGGCGGCGTTCCTCAAATTTTCATTGATGGGAAATTAATTGGAGGAAGTTCTGAACTAGAAGAATTTTTAAAATAAACATCAACCATTCTATTTCATTAGAAAAACCCATGTACCTTTACATGGGTTTTTTGTATAATGCGTAATACTTTAGATTACATTTTATTGATATGCTTAAATCCATGACCGCATTCGCCAATGGCGATATCCAAACTCCATACGGAAGATTTACCTGCGAAATGCGCTCTGTAAACCAACGTTTCTTAGACACTACCATAAGGCAACCTGATTTTTTAAGAAAGTCTGAGGGTAAAATTCGCAAACTATTATCAACTTATTTAAGTCGTGGAAAGGTAGAAGTCTTCATTAAATATTACCCTAACCCAGATGCAGATATCAATGACTTAAGTATTAACCTTCCTATGTTGCAACAACTATTGCATTGCAATGAAGAAATAAACAAAAAAGTTATTGACGTCAATACAGACTTTAATACCATGGACATCTTAACTTGGCCACAATTGGTCATTCAAACACCAAAAGACACCACTGAATTACAACAAACTACTTTAGATTTAATAAAAAATGTAACAGAGAAATTACTCAAAGCACGCATTCGAGAAGGCGAATCTCTAAAAATCGTCTTATTAGAAAAATTAGACACCATACTTGAAACTAAAAATTTAGTAGAAAAACATATTCCTGACATTCAAAAAGGCTTAAAGGACCGTTTATTAACCAAATTGAAAGAAATTGATGTCGATCATAACGAAGACCGTTTTGAGCAGGAACTTGCAATATTACTACAAAAAGCTGATATTATTGAAGAAACCGATAGATTAAATACTCATATTACAGAGATTCAACGTGTAATTGAACTTGATGAGCCTGTAGGGCGTAGGCTGGATTTCCTGATACAAGAATTACACCGAGAGGCTAACACCATTGGGTCCAAATCTGCTACCATACTGACTTCACAATCCAGCATTAATCTAAAAGTAGCCATTGAGCAAATGCGTGAACAAGTTCAAAACATAGAATAACTATTATGATAGGAAAATTAATTGGCACACTATTTATCGTTTCAGCACCTTCAGGCACTGGCAAAACAAGCTTAGTCAATGCACTTGTTCGTGATACTAACCATTTGAAATTATCCATATCATCAACTACACGCAACATTCGTCCACGTGAAATTGATGGTTACCACTACCATTTTATTGAGACTGAAAAATTCAAACAAAAAATGACTGCTGGCGACTTTTTAGAGTACGCAGAAGTCTTTGGGAACTATTATGGAACATCTCAAGAATCTGTCGACAAAATGCTTCACGAGGGCCACGATGTCGTTCTTGAAATCGACTGGCAAGGTGCGCAACTGATAAAAAAACGCCGCCCTGATGCCATTAGCATATTCATATTACCACCTAGTATTCAGGACTTACGTGATCGATTGGAAAATCGTGGTCAAGACTCAAAAGAAGTCATTGATGCCCGAATGGAAAAATCTTTGAATGAAATATCACATTACGGTGAAGCCGACTATTTAGTCATCAATGACGATTTCGAAGATGCCCTGAAAGGCTTAAAAACTATTGTTCGTGCACACCGATTAGAAACCGCAAAACAAGCAGTTATCAATGAATCGATTATTAAAAAACTTTTGAGCTAAATATAGTTTTCAAATGAGGCACTTATGGAAATTGTGTAAATCTCCATAATAAGATAAAATTCATCGTTCACTTTATTGGTAAACCTAATTCTTTTTTATGACAAAGAAATTTCATCAAAACTTTAGATTTCTTGATTGGAAATTAGACAGATCAAAACACCAACTATTTTTGAACTATGAAGTAGAACAAATTGGCACAGTCACAGAAACTTTGTCATTTCCTTCTTTTACCATAAAGAATGATATATCAACGCGTAACGAAATTGATTCTGCATGTAGATTAGTCCATTTAATGTCCGGTGTAAGCTATTATAAATCTGGTTTGGCCAGAAACATTATATTTGAAAACGTCTTGCCCTCTAAGACCATGAGACATTTCATTGCAAAGACTTGGAAACATGGTTTAGCAGAACTGGCTTATGTAAACCACGTGGAGTTAATTGGTATTAATGATTTTCTTACTGCAACAACACAAATACAACAAAAAATAAAACCTCAACCCAAGGTTCAATCTGCACCTAAATTCCTAGTCGCTTTAGGTGGAGGAAAAGACTCGTTAGTCACTGTTGAAGAACTTAAACAACGTGGAAATGATTTAAATTTGTTTATGGTTGGAAATTCGACGCTAATAAAAGATGTAGCAAAATTTATAAATTTACCCTTAATTCAAGTTCAACGTAAAATTGACCCTAAATTAATCAAATATAACTCTCAAGGAGCTTTTAATGGCCATGTACCTATAACAGCTATAAACTCAGCCATATCGGTTTTAAGTGCCTTACTATATAATTTTGATGAGGTTGTTTTCTCCAATGAAAAATCTGCAGACAGTGAAAACACCATCAATAAACATGGAGACAAAGTTAATCACCAATATTCCAAAAGCTATGAATTCGAAGAAGATTTTTCTACCATTATAGCAAATGAAATTACCCACAATGTTCGTTATTACTCTCAGCAACGTCAATTTTCAGAATTAGAAATTCTTGAAAAATTTGCCAAGTATCCTAAATATTTCCCTGTTTTTTCTAGTTGTAATCGTAATTTCCATATCGAAGGTTCTAAAAACAATCAAACAAAATGGTGTTGTAATTGCCCGAAATGCCGCTTCGTTTTTTTGGGGCTTGCACCATTCATAAAAAAACAACAGTTACTAAATATTTTCAATAAAAACATGCTTGATGATAAAACACAAGCACAAGGCTTTTCTGAGTTACTAGGCATTAATGGCATTAAACCTTTTGAATGTGTTGGCGAAATAGAAGAAAGTCTACAGGCCTTCGCTATGATTAAAAATCAACACGAATGGAAAAATGATGCTTTAATCGTACACTTTAAAAAAACATTTAAGCAAAACGAAACCAACAAGACCAAGCTATTAAAGCTACTTCAATTACAAAACACAAGTGTAAAAATTGCAATTTGGGGTTATGGAGTTGAGGGGAAAGCAACCGCCAAATATTTAGAGAAAAATCAAATTAACTTTACAGTTTTATGCGCTGAGGAAGAAAAAGATGAAAAATACAAATGTTATACAAAAGAGGTCAACGCAGAATTACTTAACACCTTTGACTTAGTGATAAAATCTCCTGGAATCAGTCCTTATAATCTACTAGTACAGGAGGCCACATGTCAATTTACTTCACCAACAGCTCTTTGGTTTGCAAATGAAAAAAACACAACGGTCATTGCAATTACAGGAACCAAAGGGAAAAGCACTACGGTAAGTCTATTAGCACATGTACTTAAAGCCTGTGGTGCTACAGTGAACTTAGTAGGGAATATTGGTCAAGCACTAATATCATCAGACTCAAACTATGACTATATTGTTCTCGAAGCCTCAAGTTTTCAGATTTATGACGGAAATATAAAAGCTGACATTGCCGTGGTCACAAACCTTTATCCTGAACACGTAGATTGGCACAAAGGTAGTAAAAATTATTTCAGGGATAAACTAAAAATATTAGATTTTGCAAAAACCAAAATTATTAATGCTGAAAATTCAAATTTAGCAAAATTAGCTAATGGAAAAGGCATTATTTACTTTAATCATACAAACGGTTTTTGCATCAAAGGAAACGACTTAGTCTATAATAACAATACGATTTTTACGCTTGATGATACAGCACTCATAGGCTTGCACAATTTACAAAATATTGCTGCGGTCTTAACCGTTTGTGTACAATTAAACCTCACATTAGCAACATGTGTCAATGCCATTAAATCGTTTAAACCATTGGTCCATCGCTTACAAAACTTAGGGAAAATTAATGGTCATTATGCTATAAATGATAGCATAGCTACTACTCCGATAGCAACATTAGCTGCAATGCAGACATTAAAGTTAAATGAAACCACCTTACTAGTTGGCGGTTATGATAGAGGAAATGATTGGAGTGAGTTTGCCCAATCGTTACATGATAACCCTGCAAAACTGATGATATTTAGTGGCCCCAGCGGAAAAATTATTTTCAATTATTTACAATCAATTAAATCAAATAAAAATTATTTTTATCACGAAAAATTAGCTCAATCTATACTATATGCAAAGAAGCACACGCCTTTAGAGCATACAATATTATTGTCACCAGGTGCCCCAAGCTTTGATGAGTTTAAAAGTTATATCAAAAGAGGGGAATATTTTGAACAACAACTCAAAAAATTATGAATATTAAACTCTTTATATTACTTTTATGTGCTGCGTGCAGTTATGCCAAGGAAGATTTTATTGTCCCTGATGCGTTAATTTCTCAAGTTGAAAATGGTAACGCCGAAGTAGCATATTTTATTGCATCTACATTATTTGATGGCTCAGATGATTTTAATGCAGATTACGATGAGGCTATGATTTGGTTAAGGAAAGCTGCAGATATGGGCTATCCTCATGCCATGGAAGATTTAGCCTATGAATTAAATGTAGAAGCCACAGAAGATGAAGCGTTAATCTGGATGCAAAGGGCTGCCAATCTTGGTGTCGCTAGTGTGCTTGAGCTTATTGCCTCCTACCATTACCATGGTAAAGCTGGGTTTGAAAAAAATTGCCAAACTGCTTATCAATGGTACGAAAAAGCCGAAAAAAAAGGGGTCGAACTTGCCTTTAACAACCATGCGTGGAACCTTGCAACTTCAAAAGATAAACACTGTAGAAACCCTGAAAAAGCGTTAAGAATAATTTCTGAACTTTGGTCAACATTTCCTTATGAAAAAAGCATTCCTTTTTACATTTGGGATACAAAGGCCGCTGTATTAGCTTCCGTGGCTGATTTTAATGCAGCAATTAAACTTCAAGAGTGGGTAATTTTTGAGATGAATCAGAGGAAACTCAACCTCAAAAATTACCAAATACATTTAGATACTTACAAGCTCAGGAAAGCGTGGATTGAAAAATAAAAATACAAACACCTATTGATAAAACGACTGTATTATTCATTTACTCAAAACTATTATTAAACAAGCTATCAAAATCATTCAAATCTGGAACAAGTACAACACTTGAGACGGTATTGGTAGCGTTTGGATTAGCGATATCAATAGTCATAACACCTTCAACTGGTGGTGACGGTGCGGTAAAAGAAAAGCTAAACAACATCCCCCAGTCTTGTTCGTTGGTCGCACTACCTGTGACCTGTAGTTCATTATTAATAAGGTTAAAACTCCAATCATTTGTAACATTGTCATCAGGATCAGAAAATACAAAGTCTGTTACCAGTGGTGAATCAAGCATAGGTATCCTGAATTGACTAAACTGTGGGTCCACTTCATAATTCTCAACAGCGTAATTGTATCGGAAAAGCCCATTACCAAGATCAATTACTTTAACAGCTACAGCAAATTGACCTTCTCTAGACTCTATTGTCTGAGAAGACTGCATGGCTGATATGGTATTTTTGGGTACATAGTTATCTAATGCAGCACCATTTGCAAATGGCCCTGGATTAAAGCTCCACCCTCCACCTCCAGCTGTTGGTGTGATTTCACGATAGCCCATAGAATTAAATATATTGACATCATCGCGAATCAGGTACCAAGCTTGCATATATACACCTGAATTATTGGCATCAACCAAATCATTTGTATTTACAACGGCTCTAAACTGGCCTGGTCCACTGGAGAAGTTTTGTTGACTACCTTGACACGGCATAGGGTCAAAAAATGTACCACAATTGTCCCAAGTACCACTATATGCCTCAATTTCTTCTCTTGGTCCAATTGCCGAACTTGAATCATTATTTCCAACACCATAGACATCTTCGCAACCTAACCAAAGTATATGGCTATTCCCACAATCAATAGTACAATTAAAATTAATTGTTAAAAAGGCATGCTTAACACCTGAGACAGCCATTTGCTCAAACCTACCATCAACCTCACGGTATATTGCCCAATTTAGTAAAGGATGCTGATCATTATTATAAGGATCAAAAATACCCGAGTACTTTGTATACCAAGGAACATCTGCTGTTCCAACATTTTTTAAACTTGCCGATGGTGCAATCACAATATAGTCAGAATCTAAACCATTCGAATTATGTGCACTGCGGTATTGTACGCTGCCTATTGCAGTTAATGCCACATCAACGTTACCAGCCGGAGGCCAAACAGGATGATTAGCGCAACTACCACCTCTCAATTCCACCTCTGCATTTTCTGGTATAGATAATTTATTATACGTATGTAATTGTCCTACAACTTGCCCTTCTAAAAATGAGTTTCCCAGAAGAGTTGCAAATTCTTTTGTCGCAAATAAATCCATATTTGACATAAGCAACAAACCTTGTTCTCTATCGTATTCAATATGAATACTATTAACAGTAAATAAATGATTGTTGTTTTGGTCAATCAGCTTGAAGTTGACTATGTCACTGCTTTCTTTTGGTTTTTCTGCTGGAATTAACTTAAATGAATTAACCTTTATTGAGTACTTGCCATTTGTGAAAGTAAAATCAGAATCGATTGCTAAAGAGCCGCCTGTCACTTCTTCAATGTTACCATAGGGCATTTGAAGTTCCAGTTTTGAGTTTTCACTTATTGGATAGACCAAATGATTTAAATCCCAATGCATATTTGGGTATTGCGGCAATGGAGAAACAGTTACATGCATATCATTTAACTTGTTGTACATAAACTTGACATCAGCTTGACCTCCAAAAGCCGACCACCTTAAGTCTAATTGTTGCTGTTTATTCTCTTTATCTAACGTTTCCAACCATGGACTTAGTGCTGAAACTTGCGTGCTTAAAATACTGACAGCAATTAATATTATTTTTTTCATTATGGCCTCTCTTTCATAAATATTATAGTAATGACGTAATAAGTCTAAAATAAACTTTTTCCAACTTTTTCACGTCATCGATTAAAACCTTTTCATCTATTTGGTGAATAGTTTTATTGATAACACCCAACTCTATCACATCAACCCCAAAAGGTGCAACAAAACGACCATCTGATGTACCGCCAGCCGTATTAAAAATTGGATTTATGTGACAATACTCACGAATACTCGACTCTACAACAGACCTAAATTGATGATTTTGGCTATAAAATGGTAAACCAGACAAATTCCAATTGAGAGAGTAATCTAGATTATGTTGCTTAAGAAGTTGTGTTAACTGCTTATTCAAACTCTCTTCTGTAGACTCCGTAGAATACCTGAAATTAGCTTGAATAGATAAATCAGCTGGAATAATATTGGATGTATTGCTTGATGTTTTAACCGAAGATATTTGAAAACTTGTGGGCGGAAAATCTTCATTTCCATTATCCCATTTATAACATGCCAAGTCTTTTATCAAACCTGCGGCTAAAAAAACAGGGTTAGATGCATTTTGTGGGTAAGCCACATGCCCCTGTTTTCCATGAACAGTAATGGCCACATGCAACGATCCACGCCTACCAATACGTACTACATCACCCAATTGCTCAGAACTCGATGGCTCTCCAACAACACAGTAGTCAATTTCATGGTTAATAGCAATATGAGGCATCATTTTCTTTACGCCATTTTCAGCTACACCCTCTTCATCACTTGTCAGCATTAACGATATTTTGCCATTGTGATTTGGGTTTTCTCTTACATACTTGATGACAGACAAGGTAAATGCTGCAACGCCGGCTTTCATATCAGCTGATCCACGACCATGTAGATAAGACTCATCAACATGTCCAGAAAATGGAGGTAGCTGCCAATTTGATTCATCACCCACAGGAACAACGTCAGTATGCCCAAGAAACATTAAACTCTTACCAGCTTTATCTCCGTGCCATGCAAAAAGATTGTCTACATCACCAAAGCGATGCGTCTCAATTGTGAAACCAGCCTTAACTAATAGATTGGAAATTAATTTTTGACACCCTTTATCATCTGGTGTAATTGATTTTTTGCGGATTAATTCTTGGCTAAGTTGTATGACTGAATAAATAGGCATCTTTCAAATCAAGTCATGACCAATGATCAGGAAAGAAGCCAATGTGGAACTGATCATTAATTTCAACAATAGGTCGTTTTAATAAGGTTGGATTTGCAATGATAGTTTCATTATCAAGAGCATTTTTTTCTTTATCGGTTAAAGTGCGCCAAGTTGTACTGCGTTTATTAATTAGCTCTTCAATTGAATAGTGTTTTTTAAATAATTCAATTAAATCATTATCAATACCATCAACTCGGTAATCATAAAATTCACACATTCGTCCATTTTGCGCGCACCACAATATAGTCTTTTTAATTTTATCGCAGTTCTTAATCCCAAATATCTTCATCGGCTTTGCTCAAGTAATTGGCTATGTGTTGGTTTAAATCCGTTAAACCAGATTTTGTAATAGAAGAAATAACAAAAACGGGTTCAGTCCAATTTATGTCCTTTACGTATTCTGCTACTTTTTCTTTTACTGTATCACTTGGCATTAAGTCAGACTTAGTGAACACCAACCAGCGTTCTTTGCCTTGTAATTCATTGGAAAATTTTTCTAATTCTAACTCTAGGGCTTTAAACTGTTCAACAGGATCAGCCATGCCTTCATAAGCAGGCAATTCAACCATATGCAATAACAATCCGGTACGTTGCAAATGTTTTAAAAACTGGATACCAAGTCCAGCACCTTCAGCTGCTCCCTCAATTAAACCCGGAATATCAGCAACCACAAAAGAAGTCTCTGAATCAATTTTTACAACGCCTAAGGCGGGGTATAAAGTAGTAAAGGGGTAATCAGCAATTTTGGGCTTTGCACTGGATACTGCATCAACATAAGTTGATTTCCCTGCATTTGGAAAACCCAACAAACCCACATCAGCCAAAACTTTTAGTTCTAGGCGCAATTGTCTAATTTGTCCTTCTTCTCCAGGGGTAAATTGTTGAGGTGCGCGGTTGCGCGAACTTTTAAAATGCATATTGCCAAGACCGCCTTTTCCGCCAGCTGCAGCAATGATTTCTTGTTTATGTTTGGTAATATCTCCAACTTTAACATCCATTTCTAAATCATAAATTTCAGTGCCAACAGGCACTTTTATGACTAAATCATCTCCACATTTACCATACATCTGCCTGCCTTTTCCTGCAACGCCACGTTGAGCTTCAAAATTTTTCTTATGGCGAAAATCAATTAAGGTATTTAATCCTTCATCACCAATCAAGATGACATCACCACCTTTTCCACCATCTCCACCATCTGGGCCGCCTTTGGGCTCAAATTTTTCACGACGAAAACTAGCAGAACCACTGCCACCATGTCCTGCCCTTACAACTATTCTTGCTTCATCTACGAATTTCATACTCGCATTTTAGCACTGACAAAGAATTAACAGCTAGTGGAAAGACTTGATATACATGTTTTATCGCTGATTAAACAGATTTATCAGTTAAGAACGAACAGATTCATAAAAAAAGAGGTGTTTAAATACACCTCTTTACATTTTCATAGTACTTTAATTTAGCTTAAAAATTACCAGTAACCATGAACCATACTTTTGTTGTATCCGTAGCGTGTTCATCTGCTTTATAGATTGCACCTTTTAATAATAAAGAAACATGTTTATTAAGCTTACGAGCAATTGAAAAATCAAACTCTGTGCCTAAATCTCGACCACTATCTTGTGCTGAAAAATCATGAAATAATGCATTCCATTTAAAACCATTGATCACGCCTTTAGCACCAATAAAGATATCATCAATACCATCTTGAGGAGTACCTAAAAACTTATCTGCCCACCCATTATACGCATGTAATGTTGCTAAAGGTGTTCTAAACATAGAGCCCGCAATATCCGCATTACCTTCTAAAGATTCGTAACCTGCATAAACTGTCGATTTTTCTAATTTATAACCACCATCTAAACGGTAATAATTGGCAGAATAACTAACTTCGTTATTATGTGCATCATCTTGTATAGCAATCTCCATACCATAAGTGAATTTATTTTTTTGGCCAGCAAATTTTGCGCCTAAAGTTGAGGTTGAAAAAGCGGCAACATCCTTATTATTTATATCATAATAGTAAACCGATAATTTTCCAAAATCTTCAAACTTATTTGACCAATTTACTAATACCGTTGAATTATCATGATTACCAGCTGCCACATCATCGCCAAAAATTCTATGAACTTTACCAATATAAGATACAAACAATTCTGAGCCTGACAAACCAAAAGCTCCAGAAATAGCATCATATGTTTGTTCATTTTGACGCCAACCCACACCACCTACAAATCGTTGATTATCTAGCAATATTCTTTGACGGCCAATTTTTACATTGTTATCTTTGTTCAACGATAAATTAAACCATGCTTGATTTATTTCAGTTCCTTGTGGATCAGCTACGATAGGATACCTTGTATTACCTGGAGAATTACCAGCTCCTGCATTATAGTTATCATCTAATATTTCTGTAACATTATCCGCTTCAACAAAAAAGGTAAAACCTTTGTATGCTTTAGTTTTATAATTTAAACGAGTTCTTAAAGTAGATGCACTTGCATTTTTATTAAACCCATCTTGATCAACAAATTCATACCTGTATCTGAAATTTAAGTTTGTCTCGCCTTCGCTAATTGAATTTAAAAAACTATCATCTGCTGATACGCCAATAGTTTGTAATAGACCGTAGACAACTAAGGTCTTTAGAATGTTTTTCATTTTTTACTCCAAAATCTGAAATTTAGTTAATAATTGCATTTTAGTAATTGTCTTAAAACCGACCTTGATATAAGTCAATTTAATAGAAATATATTGCCCGAAACCTATTTCGTTTCGACAATAGCAATTTTTTAGTATTTAGTACTATCGAAATGCACTACGGATATAAATTATCAATCACAATTAAATCAATACAACAATCAACACCTTATGCGCCTACTGTAGTAAGGCGCTTACGTCGTAATAAATCTTATACCATGCTGTTGTACTGGAAACACAAAAGAAACTTGGAGTATAGTGTTTTAAAAAAGATGCAAGCATGGATGGATATTTTTAATTATTAGCCATTAGCTAAATTAGCACCTGCATATTATCATGAACTATATGGTGAAGATTTAACTATTCTATTTTTAATCTTACCCAATCCTATAATTCCAACACATCAAGAACTCTACCAAACCATAGTCAAAATGGCCATATTAATAGATGGTTTTCATTTGCAAGACGATCATTTGGTCTTTTGTGTTAGTATTGATAACCTGTTAAAAGGTGCTGCAAATCAAGCTATCCAAAACATGAATTTGGCTTTGAAAGCGAAATATAATTTAAAAATGAATACAGGAATAAAATACAAATGAAAAACAAAAATTATTTATGGAGTGGAGACGACAACCAGAGCATTGACGAAGAACTAATGGACTTCATGGCAGGAGAAGACATTAAACTGGATAAACACTTATTTAAATTTGATATTATTGGAAGCCAGGCACATATTGGAGGTTTAAAAACTTGTGGGGTATTATCTGGTGAAGAATATACAAAACTCCACATGTGCCTGTCACAGCTTAATCTGAGTTATCAAAATAACGAGTTTATCCTAGACAATTTTTACGAAGATGGGCATTCAGCAATAGAGTTTTATCTCACTGAGAAACTGGGTGAATTGGGAAAAAAGGCACACACAGGGCGCAGCCGAAATGATCAAGTTTTAACAAGCACACGTTTGTTCAGCAAGCATAATTTAAACACCATAAATGAACTCGTCAAAGCATGTGCACAATGCACTATTGATTTAGCCAAGCAACACAAGGAGGCTATTATGCCTGGTTATACACATTTACAACGGGCTATGCCACATACAGTTGCAGCATGGCTATTAGGTTTTGCCGAAGCTATGATTGATGATAGCTATTTATTAAATTCCACCTTAGATTATATTAATTGCTCTCCATTAGGTACTGCAGCTGGTTTTGGCGTACCATTAGATTTACCTAGAGAACAAACTGCTAAAGCAATGGGCTTTGACCGTGTACAAATCAACCCAGTTTATGCACAAAATTCACGAGGGAAATATGACTTAGTCGTTTTACAGGCTTTATATCAAGTCATGCTTAATATTCGACGTTTTTCTTGGGACCTAAGTTTGTTTATAACCTCTGAATTTAACTTTATCACTTTAAACAAGTCACATACCACTGGCTCATCAATTATGCCAAATAAATCCAACCCAGATGTTGTTGAACTCATGCGTGCAAGCCTGGCAACAATTGAGGGGTGTATGGCACAAATACAAGGTTTAATTTCATTGCCATCTGGCTATCAAAGAGATTTACAAAACACAAAAGAACCCCTTATCAAAAGTGTTGTACTAACGAAACACGTTTTAAAATTAATGCCAGGGTTAATAATGGCATTAAATTTTAATACACAAGCTATGCGAGATGCAATAAACCCTGAAATGATGGCAACAGACCAAGCACTTAAACACGTTAAACATGGAGCTAGTTTCCGTGATGCCTATGGACAGGCAAAAAATGAAAGTTCTGAAATTACAGCCGAACAATCCATTGCTGCACGTATATCACTTGGAGCAACAGCTAACTTGGGAATAGAAATTCTACAAAAACGACTCAATGATAGTTAAGATTCGAGCAAAGATTCATTTTCTAAAGGGAGAATTTATCTATAATTGACACTTACTATACATCAGGGCTTTGCATAGCTCATGGAACGTAGAAAAAATAACTATAATCTATTATATTTTGAGGAATCTATGGATAGTACAAACTTACAGTGCTATTTACAAGGGAGGCAATCATTGAGAACCATCAAAGGGAAAATAATAAACTTAACTAATGAGTTAAACAACAACAATGATAAAGTCACCATTGTATATAAATCATCCTTCATTATTAACAAGGTCATGGTCGAGTTTACTTCCACTCAAGCAATTGATGCCAATGATGGTGACGAGGTGGTTGTAGCGGGTATCATGACTAAAAATCGAATTTTCAAAGCCTTTTCTTTTAAAAACCTATCTCAATAATGTAACCTTTTGCATTCTTAATTGTTATAGTAATAACTTAAACAGGAATTCAATAATGAAACATATACTTCTTTCGATATTTTTAATACTCAGTTTTTTCAGCCTAACCACCTCTGCAAAACAACCCCATTCATTTGATCGTAACTTAGCTATTAATGCTGGCAACACAAAAAATGTCTTTATTGATGTCGGTGCTGGCACATTATTCGTCAAAGGTGAAGATGTTCATGAAATTACTATTCATGCAAAAGTCCACTCAAAAGAATACAATACAATTGATGACTTACAAGAGGCATTCGAAAATAAAATGATTTTTTCCTTAGATGAAACAAAATCAACAATTGTATTTAAAGCCATAACTAAAAAAAAATTGTTTATGATGAATAATTCAAACATTGCTGTTGATGTGGATATAATTGTACCAATAAACATGAATGTTGAAATAGATGATAGTTCAGGCAGTATGAAAATTGTCGACATTAATGGTAACCTCGAAGTTGATGATGGTTCTGGCTCTACACTAATTAACAACATTGGTGGCAATCTTGCCATTGATGATGGTTCTGGCAATTTAACTATCGACACAATAGATGGAGATGTTGCTATAGATGATGGATCGGGAACACAAACATTAAGCAATATAACAGGGAGTGTCATTATTGACGATGGTTCAGGGAAAATCAATATCACTAATGTCTCAGGAAACGTGACAATTGATGATGGTTCAGGTTCAATTAACGTAGAACAGTTGGCCGGCAATTTCAAACTCATTGATGGGGGAAGTGGTCATGTTTACGTTAACGGGAAAAAATGGATTGAAAAATAACCGTTAACGAAAACAACTAATAAGTTAATCAGGGTTTTCATCAAGTGCTTTTTCATTAAATTTATGTATCTTTCGCAAAAGCAATATTAGACCCAAATCATTGAATAGAAATATACCTGATAGCGATTACTTTACAGCTATAATAGGGTGATTTGAGCTAAAAGCATGGAAAATTTCATAAAAACAATCATTGCATTACTAACACTGATATTTGGTGGACAAGTATCATCTGCTGAATACAAAATAGATACTAAAGGTATGCATGCAGCTGTATTATTTAAAATATCACACCTCGGCACCTCTTGGATACATGGCCGATTTGATAAACTTGAAGGAAAATTCAGGTACAATAAGAAAAACCCAAATGAATCAGCAATAACAATGACAGTCGATACTAGAAGTATCAACACAAACCATGCTGAACGTGATAAACATTTACGTGATAAGAAGATCCTGGATGTTAATAGTTATCCGAATGCCACATTTGTTAGTACTAAATTCAAATTAGATAAAAGCAGTAATGGCATAGTTACCGGTCTATTGACATTACACGGTGTTAAAAAGGTTATTGATATATCTATTGTAAAAGTTGGAGAAGGCAATGATCCATGGGGAGGACACCGCGTAGGATTTGAAGGTAGTTTGATAATTAAACTTGCAGATTACGGAATAACAAAGTTTTTGGGGAAAACTTCAAAAACACTAGAACTCACAATCTCAATTGAAGGCATTAGAACAAAAAGGTAAAAAACGCTTTGGAAGATAGGCTGCCAAAGCGTTATCTTAAATAATTAAACAAATCAAGCTTGTGGAGGTAATCCACCATCCATTGTATCTGTTGTTTTGGCCTTACCTGCAAATTTAGATTTAGTCCAAGCCAGTGCTTTATCTTTCATTTCACGGAATTTTTTAGACCCTTTATCCAATTTAGCTTCCCACTCTGGATTAGGTTCTTGACCTTCTGTCACTTTAAAAAACACTTGCATTAATGCTGTCATTGCAAAAGGATCTATTAAGGCCGCCTTAATACTGACTGATGCCACAATTGCAATCATAAACGGCATTGCCCCACCTGTATAGCCAAAAGACTTGATTGCCAAAGCAATTGGACCAAATGTCAAAGCTAAAACTAACAATGTTAACACCCAACTGATTAGCGTGACAACTACTGCATTTTTAAGGAATTTTTTGTAATTTTGAGCATATAAGACTATGGCTGTTTTAGAGCCCTCCCAAGGATTGTCAATCTCATTTTTAATATTATAGGCAAGTATTATTTCATCTACATAGGTCATAGAATTTTTAACCACAGCACTGATAAATTTAACAATAGGTTGTGGAATTATAGGTAAAAATCTCATAATACCTTCAAACATGCCCGTAATAAATCGAACCACTTTCTTTATAATTTGATCAACCGCAAATAACACCGAAGCTTCTTTGAACCTTTCTTTCACTATTCCTTGGGCGTAGGTTATTTGCCCTTTACCTGATGGGATTTCTTCTCCATCTAGGTGTTTAAGAATAACTGCGATATGACCTGCTTTTACCATATACAATAAATATTCACGGACATAATAAAGCACGCCAGAGACAATACCAAATCCACCAATCACACCATAAAACACCCCTGCTTCAGAATTCCCTCCAACATTTCCTATAGTCCAACCAATACCTGCCCCTGCCCCTGTTCCTAAAATGTAGCCAATGGTTATCCCAAAATAAATCAAGAACCTGAACAACATAAACTCTTTGGTTTTCCAAAGTGCTGAAAATACATCTTTAATTTTGAAATCTATCATCTTTTTCCCCTTGTTAATAAAATTAATAACTTATGAAATCCGCCTAATCCCAACAGCTTCTTTTAGTTTTTGTAAAAATGGTGCTGAAAACTCGCGGGCTTTTTCAGCACCTTTCAGTAATTCTTTTTCAATCAAAGCTGGCTGTAAAATAAACTCATTGTACTTTTCTCTTGGCCCTGCTAACTCAGTATTAATTAACTCAAACAACTCTTGTTTAGCTGATCCCCAAGCAATCCCATCAGCAAATGCTTGTTTAAAATTTGCTGTTTGGTCTTTAGTTGCAAATGCTTTATAGATATCGAATACGAAGGAGTCATTTGTATCTTTGGGTTCTCCTGGCTCCAACATATTGGTTTTGATTTTCATTATATGTTTGCGTAATTTTTTTTCTGGCAACCATAACGGAATGGTATTGTTATAACTTTTGCTCATTTTTCTACCATCTAGTCCTGGTAGTACAGCTTGATCTTCTGCAACAATAGTTTTTGGCATAACGAAGTGTTCGCCAAAATGATGGTTGTAGCGTGCAGCAATATCACGTGCCATCTCAAGATGCTGTGTCTGGTCTTTTCCTACAGGAACTTCATCAGCATTAAACATTAAAATATCAGCTGTCATTAAAACTGGATAGGAAAATAAACCCATCGTAATTCCTTTATCAGGGTCTTTTGCGCCATCTTCTTCATTTTCTGCAACTAACGCTTTATAAGCATGGGATCGATTCATTAAGCCTTTAGAGCACATACAAGTTAATAGCCAAGTCAACTCTGGTATTTCAGGAATATCAGATTGGCGATAAAACATTGCAGAATCAGTATCCAACCCTAAAGCCAACCAAGTTGCGGCAATTTCTTTAGTTGATTGGGCTATTTTTTCTGGCTCCCAACATTTAATTAAGGCGTGCAAGTCTGCTAAGAAAAAATAACTGCTGTAATCAGCTGTTTTACTCTTAGCAATAGCAGGTTTAATCGCACCTACATAATTTCCTAGGTGTGGAGTACCCGTTGTTGTAATACCTGTTAATACTGTAGTCATTAAAGTTTTACTCTAAATTATTAAAGGATTAAATGATAAGCAAGTTCGCTTAAATTATCAATGCACATATTATATTTGTTTAAAGTTTATCAAGTCTGAATACCTTTCATTCTTTTTTGTGAACCGTGTTTATATTTTGAAAAATTATTTTGCTGTATTAACCTTTACAATATAATTTTTCATTCCTCAATTATCAATACGATAATTGGAAAGGTTTTGTGCCATTTTATTAAAAATATTAAGAATGTCCTTTTAAACTTTGATAAATGTTATTGAGTACTTACCAATAGTGCTTATAATAGTTTTTTAATTATCGAAAATAAACACCATGAAAAAAATACTATTAATATCAAGCCTTTTGGCTCTTAATCCTGCCTATGCTGAAAAACACGTAAAAGAAGATGGCAAAGTGATAATCACTGAAACCATAAATGGAGCAAAGGTGTATGGCAACCACTGGAAAACTGATACTGAGGTGGTGGCTATTGATGCAGTACTAAACGATGCAGAAATGAATATCGGTGAGCAACTTACTTTTACTGGAAATATCGGTAAAGTCTGTCAATCCAAAGGTTGCTGGATGACTTTAGAACAAAATGGCATGTTTGCCCGAGTTGACTTTAACAACCACTCCTTTTTTATCCCTAAAGATTCCTCAGGAAAAGCCGAAGTTTACGGCACTTTAAAGTCTAATATGATGAGTGAAGAAAAAAGAAAACACATCGAAGCAGAAGGCTCTGGGAAATTACCAAAGAAAATGTTTGAAATTAAAGCAACATCTGTAAAAATTCACCCTTAACAATCCATGTAAATACAGAGATAATATTTATGTTATCTCTGTCTTCACTTATTCGATTACCTCGCGCTTTACTAATTACCACCAAATTCTCTTTACCAATGGAAAGCTATTGATAGTTTTCAGCATTTATAAACAACCATACAAATACTTTAATAAATAATAATTCGATTGTTCATTATGATGTAGAACAACATTTATGTAATAATAACTATAACAGTTAATTGTATAGTAGCTTTAAACAGCGATGTTTTAGATCATCAGCAAATTACAAAGAGCAGCAAAAAATTTGCAAAAAAAAGGGCAACCATGGTTGCCCTTTTTGCTATACATATCTAACACTATTAGAAAGTGATACGAATACCAACTTGACCTTGCCATTGTGAGTTAAAAGTACGTAAACTTAGGTTATCAGTAACCGCAGGTCCGCGTCCTTCGAAATCAATAATAGCACGACCTTGCTCATCAAAACCATCAATCTCTGCAATATCAATACCGTCGAAAGAACCTGTATAAACTTGGCCCCAATCTTTATTCAGTAGATTACCTAAGTTTTTAATAGATAAAAATACTGAAGCTTGGAACATTCCCATTTCAGGTAATTCTTGAGTGATTTTCATATCCCATTGATTTATACGAGGTGCTTTAAATGAGTTTCTTGTTGGAATTTGACCACGGAATTGATCAAGGCCAGAAGCAACTAGATAGGCTTCAAAAGCATCTCTTTCACTTGGGTCAGCCATAACATATTCATCAGCATGTGGCACATAGAACAAATCATTGTCTCGCACGCCATCACCGTTGACATCATTATCATAAGTATATGAATACGGTTCACCATCGCTTGAATTCCAGAATAAGTTGATTCTTGTTTCAGTGTCACCAAAGAAATTATTATTGTAACTAGCTTGCATAGTAAATGCATTACCGATTTGATAATTTGAAACACCTAACTCTTGAGTGTTTACATTGTAAATTGGGTTGTTTGTCCAATTCGAAATCGCTCTAGAAGATGTTCCTGGACTCACTTCTGAAGTACTTGTGTGAGTATAAGAACCTTTAATGAAGAAGTGTTCTGTACTCTTTTCTAAACTAATTGTCGCACGCTTAGTATCACCACGCCCTGAATTACTTAATTCCATCACGTCATTGAAATCAGAATTACTGTTAGCTCTGCCATTATTGCTGCCTACATCTGCCATTGGGTCAGCAAAGTAAGACGTTCTACCATCAGGTAATGTACCAGTTGGTAAGCCTAAGTTTAGATTTTGATAAAAGATACCATTTTGTTGCTGAGTATACTCATATTCAAATGTAGCTTGTAAACCATACCATGGCAACTCTGCATCCAAAGCAATGTTTGATTTAACAACAGTAGGTAATTTAAATCCTGGGCGAATCACATCTACATTTTGAGCTGGAGGATTAGCTGCACCTGGAGCTACTTGATCAAAACCGCCTGGAATGTATGAATCATAACCAAAAACTTGGAAACTATTTACGTTCCCGCCTGGGTTTGAGAAAGGATTAGATAACCATACATTTGCAGCGCCTCCAGTAAACACACCAATACCACCGCGTAATTGCATATCTAGCTCATCACTCATATCATAGTTAAAACCTATACGAGGCTGTAAAACTCCTTCATTAATTACATTCTGATTACTGTAACCAAAAGCAGCTTCAAATCCAGGATTTAGTAAAGGCTTATCATTAGTAGATGGTTTATCCCAACGTAATCCGTACTGAAGAGTTAATTTGTCATTAACTAACCAGTTATCCTGAATAAATAGACCCGTATTTTTCCATGTCCAATTTGCAGAAGGGGCTGGGTCATTTGGATCAACACCAACGTTATATCTAAATCTATTAACATTTCCATTAATAAAGTCATCAACACTATCAAATCTATAGTTACCTAAAGCATCAGATAAGAAAACATTAAATATGTTGTTTTCTTGGATATCAACACCCGCTTTAATGGTATGATCTCCAACATAGTAATTACCTTCTAAATAGAAGTTATTAGTTTCAGTTGATAAAGAGTTAGCGTGTCTAAATCTTTCACGGCCAAAGAAAATAGTATCTTCTTCAGGTCCAACATTTCTAATTTCTACAAAAGCCAAATCTGATAAATTGCCAACAACACCTATTGGAGTCTTATCATATTGTGATGTAGAAATACGTAATTCCGTATTGAAATTATCAGACCAATCACTGTATAAATTGACTGCAAATGTATCTGTTTCATAATGGTTAGCATACCAGTGAGAACTTAGTGAACGACCACCATTGAAAATTCCGGGGAGCCTCGGGCTATTATCTTCATTTGTATTATATTTTAATGACGCTCTATGATTTTCATTGATTACCCAATCAACTTTTAGCAATAAATTTTCTTTAGTGTCATCCAGCTCAGTAGGAAGGCTTAATGAACCAACGTCAATTCCGTATGCATCACGAGCTGCATCAATCACCAATTGAGCCGAAGAGTCTGCAACACTTGAAGAGTTAGGAACACTAGTTCTTGATGTATCCTCAATACCAACAAAGAAAAACAACTTATCTTTAATGATTGGACCACCCAAAGTTGCACTTAATTGTGTGTTTGTAAAATCATTTAAGTCTCTAGTTAGACCTTCGTCACCGTATTGGTAATTAAATGATCCTGTAAAATCGTTTGTACCACTCTTTGTTACCGCATTTATATTAGCGCCTGTAAAGTTAGCAAGAGTTACATCATATGGAGATAATTGAATGTTAAGTTGTTCAATTGTATCAATATTAAATGGTTGTCCCAATCCAGCAAAACCATTTGCCTCTAGACCAAAAGGATCGTTTGCGCCTACACCATCAATTGAGAAATTGTTTGAGCGGTTATTTACACCAGAAACAGAAAAACCACCATTATCACGTAAGTTGATTCTTGAATCTAATCTTAAGAAGTCTGTAACATCTCTTGATATAGTAGGAGAATTTTCTAATGTTTCAGTACCTATCGAAACACCAGAACCCATGTTATCAGCACTAAACACAGTTTGTGTTACAGAACCAAATACAACAACTTCTTCTATATCTGCTGATTCAGCGGCAATCGCCACATCAACATCTTTAATGTCACCAAGAGTTAGGTATATATCGCCTTGTTCTCCACTGTTATAACCAGCATTGCTTACAGATACAGAGTAAGGTCCACCTACTCTCAATCCTCTGGCTTGGTAATTACCACTGCTATTGGTTGTTAATGTCTTGGTCGCTCCAGTTGGGACATGTTTTACCACCACTGTTGCACCAGATAACGCATTTCCATCCGAATCTGTTACCACTCCGCGTAATGCAGAAGCCGTATTTTGTGCATAAGACACACTTGTAGCTAATAGACTCATTAGTAATGAGACAACCAGCCAATTAAATCGCTTACTATTTTTCATTTTAAAAGCACCCTTTATAAGTTAAGTTAAATTGTATTGAACATCGCTTTTTAAAAAAAGCACTATTCGTAACCATCGCATTTTCGCATACGATGACGCATCCTAAAAGAGATTTGTGAAAGTTTCGTTAAATATTAAAACAATTGTATTAATTTTAATAATTTTCAGCGATACTATTTAGTAATTAATCCAACAACAATCCTTATGTTTAAATTTATTCTCCTTATCTCCTTACCATTTAGTTGCCATGCTGCCACAATCAAATCTGGGCCAATGCTTGGCCATACTGCACTTCGAGGTGCAAATATTTGGATAGAAACAAATGAACCAAGCTTTGCCACACTAAAATATTGGAAATCAGGTGACAAAAAAAACGCTCAA
This sequence comes from Alcanivoracaceae bacterium, assembly GCA_016744455.1. Lineage (GTDB taxonomy): Bacteria > Pseudomonadota > Gammaproteobacteria > Xanthomonadales > Marinicellaceae > NORP309. The sequence goes on along the minus strand of JADGEI010000007.1, from coordinate 55,983 downwards.
TCTATGCAAGCATGGGTAAAAGAAAAAAATTACAACATGCATACTTTTAAGGTTGCAGATTTACAGCCAGGTTTGCAATACCATTACCAAATTTGGGTCGATAAACATCCTGTCCATAAAAAAGGTGAAAGCTTTAGTTTTAAGACGCAACAATTATGGATGTGGCGAACCGACCCTCCTGAATTTAGTGTTATCACTGGCTCTTGTAACTTTGAAAATGAAGAGGCTCATGATCGTGCTGGCACACCATATGGCGGAGGTTATGAAATATTTGACACCATTGCCAAACAGGATGCCGATATGATGTTGTGGCTAGGTGACAACTGGTACTACCGCGAAGTTGACTTTGACTCTGAACAGAATATGATTTATCGAGCCAGTAAAGATAAAGGACGTGATTTTTTGCAACCTATTTTTAGAAAGTTTCCCAATTATGCCATTTGGGACGACCATGATTTCGGACCAGATAACAGCGGTGGTTACTTTATCCATAAAGCCAAGAGCCTCGATATATTTAAAAAAATATGGGCAAACCCTAGTTACGGAATGCCTGAAACACCAGGCACTTTTTCTAAAGTACGTTTTAATGATGTCGATTTTTTCTTATTAGATGACAGATACAATCGCAGTAATGAGCATTTACCAGATGGCCCAAATAAGCACATGTACGGCACAGAACAAATGATGTGGCTCAAAAACCAATTGGTGGCGTCACGACAACCTTTTAAAGTAATTGTTGGCGGCAATCAAATGTTAAATGATTACCATAAATTTGAAGGTTGGGATAAATACCGTTATGAACGTGATGCATTTATCAAGTGGTTAAATGACACAAAAATTGAAGGCGTGCTCTTTTTAAGTGGTGACAAACACCAAACCGAATTATTGAAAATAAAAAGAGACAATGCTTATCCATTGTACGAATTAACCTGCTCACCCTTTACTGCAGGCACTCATGAAAAATTTCTTGACAAAGAACGCAGCAAGCCTATTTTAGTCGCTGATACACTTGTTGGTGAAAAAAATTACTGTAAATTAAAATTTGATGGTAAAAGATTAGACAGAAATATGACCTTAGAATCATATAATGTTGATGGAAAGCTGTTGTGGTCTAAAAAATTCAAACAAAGCGAACTAACTTATAGCCCATACAAATAGCATGAAATAACTAGTATTAGTGATGGCGTATAGAACTATATGCAAACCTAAAGCAGTAGAAACAATATGAATAAAATTTAAGTTAAGATGAAACGCAAATACAATGAAAGAGAAATGACTGAATATAAAAGTATTCGTTACTTGAATCTTTTCCGACTATTACTTAGTTTTTTCTTTTTTTCAATTATATTTAATCGATTTAGCAGCATAACCGGTTTTATTTACAATGCAAATCTTGGCAAATTAATTGCCAGCATTTACTTGCTTTTTGCAATTGTTTTTTGGGTTGCATCCGTTCTATATAAAAAAAACAGCTCAACTATCGGGTTACTTGCCTTAGCTTTTGACTTACCCTTCATAATTAGCCTTTCACTATTATTGAATGGTGTCGATAAAGGATGGGCAATTTTACCAGTCATCACCATCGGTTCTTTTTCGATACTTAGCCGAAAGCCATTTGCCATTATTGCCATGCCAATAGTTGCAATATTTTTACTTATTTCAATGCCTATTATGCTGGATGTTGATTTAAATGGAGCCAGCTCATCAACACTAATGATCTATGCTTTGACATATATTGCAGTTGCCCTAGTTGGGATTAGGCAATCACAAAATTACAATCAATTTTTATTGTTGACACAAGTCCAAAAAAAGAAAATCGTTAACCTCTCCAAAATTAATGAACTTGTAATCGACCATATACAATCAGGTATTGTTGCATTCAATCAAGATTATAAGGCTATTCTAATCAATAAAAAAGCCAAAGAATTACTAAAAATCAACGAAGATAGCCAACTACCAAAGATCCTAATAAAAAAAATTATCGCCATAGCTGGATTTAAAGACTCCAATAGTCTTAGCCTTTTTGGAGAAGATATATTTATCAACTTAACTAAACTTGATGACAATTCAAAATTATCTCTTTTGTTTATCGAACAGCAAAACCTTATTGACCAAAAATCCCAACGAGCCAACCTGGTTAACTTAGGACAACTATCATCGACAATAGCTCACGAATTGCGCAACCCACTTGCCGCTATCTATTCAGCTTCTTTGTTACTTAACGAATCTGAAGAAATAAGTGGCGAAGATAAGTCGATAACAGAAATCATAGCTAAACAAGTTGAAAGATCCAATAAAATTATTGAAGATATCTTATTGATGGCTAAACCTCATGTAGCTAATAAAACATCCATAAATATATTTGAGAAATTCAACACTTTTAAGACGAATTATTGCCAACAAAGGGACATTAATGAAGACAATGTTATTATCAAGATTAATGATAACAATTTATCAATTGAATTTGATACAGCACATTTAAGTCAACTGTTATGGAACCTCACCGAAAATGCCATAAAACACGGCGCAGATGAAAAAGTTACACTAGTGGTAAACAATCAAGCCCGTAGTATATTGATAGACTTTCGAAATAAAGGCGATAAACTCGAACCCATTGTAGAGGAAAGCCTGTTTACTCCATTTTTCACTACGCATACTCAAGGCACAGGCCTAGGACTTTACATTTGTCGTGAAATGTGTAGATCAAATAGAGCGAAACTCGAATACCTTTATCAGGACTTTCAACACATATTTAGAATCCATATACAAAAATAAAAATATATCAAAAAAAAGGCGAACACTTGGGTTCGCCTTACATCTTTTTAAACAATGCTTACCTAGTTACAACTCTTTAAGTCCTGTAATCAACTCGCTTATCGCATCTTGTGCATCACCGAATAACATCTTAGTATTGTCTTTAAAGAACAAGCCATTTTGAATACCCGCAAAACCCGTTCCTCTCCCTCGTTTAATCACAATAACATTTTTACTTAAATCAGTTTCCAAAATTGGCATGCCATAAATGGATGAACTTGGGTCGTCACGTGCAGCTGGATTAACTACATCATTAGCACCAATAACCAATGCCACATCCGTTTGTTTAAATTGCGGATTAATGTCTTCCATATCTTCAATCATGTCATAAGGAACACCAGCTTCAGCTAACAAAACATTCATGTGGCCGGGCATACGACCTGCAACAGGATGGATGGCAAATTTAACATCTACGCCATTGTCAGTAAGTAATTGCGTCATCTCCCAAAGTTTATGCTGGGCTTGTGCTACAGCCAAACCATAACCAGGAACGATAATCACACGTTCAGCATAAGCCATCATAATAGCAGCATCAGCTCCTTCAATTTCTTTCATTTCTCCTTGCTCGCCATCACTACCACCAGAATCATCTCCACCCATTGAACCAAATAGTACATTGCCAATAGTTCGATTCATGGCTTTTGCCATCAGTTGTGTCAATAATGTACCAGCAGCACCTACCAACATACCAGCAACTATCATTGCCCAATTTCCTAGAACATAGCCTTCAAATGATACCGCTAACCCTGTAAATGCATTGTACAATGATATTACCACTGGCATATCCGCACCACCAATTGGCATAGTCATTAACAAACCAAGCAACAATGATCCACCAAAGAATATCCATAAATTCATTGCTTCCATATGCGAAAAGGTATAAACACCAAAACCAATAACAGCCAGTGCGAAAATTCCATTAAAGATGTTTTGACCTGGGAAAGTATAACGCTTATCAATCAAACCCTGTAGTTTACCAAAAGCAATTAATGAGCCAGTCAATGAGATCGCACCAATAAAAACACCAATTAATGCCAAGGAAGTTGGTATAACTGACATGGTATGCCCATTGGTTGCTTTATACAACTCCATAGCACCTATAAAGGCTGCAGATCCACCACCCATACCATTATAGAGTGCAACCATTTGTGGCATATCGGTCATGGCCACTTTTTTACCGCTAACCCAAGCTATCACTGTAGCCGAAACTAAAGCAGCAAGAATTAACCAATAATTGTGCATATCAGGTGTGAGGAAAGTTACTACAGTTGCAATAACCATACCAAATCCAGCCCAAACAATACCGCCTTTGGCTGTACCTGGTGCCGACATCCTTCGTAAACCCACGATAAACAACACCGCCGCAACAAAATAAGAAAGCTTAATTATTAAAGGAAAATATTCACTCATTTCTTATCTCCTTTGTCTTTTTTCTTGGTTTTAAACATCTCAAGCATACGTTCAGTCACGACATATCCACCGGCCGCATTACCAGCACCAAGAAAAACAGCAATAAAACCAAAGACTTTTTCAAGTTGGGTGTCTGCATGGCCTAATGCAACCATCGCACCTACCAAAACAATACCATGAATAAAATTCGAACCTGACATTAAAGGTGTATGTAAAACCACAGGAACCTTAGAAATAATTTCGTTACCAACAAATGCTGCCAACATAAACACATAAACTGCTACAAATCCATCAATCATCTTATTTCTCCGCCTTTGCTGGCTTAACCATTGGATGAACTATCTTGCCATCCTTTGTTACATTACTTCCTTCCAATATATCATCTTCCCAATTGATTTTGAACTCACCATCACTGTTACATAATGATAATAAATTCCAAACATTTCGTGAATACATCTCACTTGCATGTAAGCCTAAAGAACCAGCCAAATTAACTGGGCCGATGTAAGTCACACCATTATGTTTAACTGTCTTACCTTTTTCTGTCATGGCAACATTACCGCCACCTTCAGCACCTAAATCAACTACAATAGTGCCTGGTTTTAAGTTTTTAGTCATTTCTTCAGTAATCAAACGTGGAGCAGGGCGACCAGGAACAGCAGCAGTTGTAATCAAGACATCAACTTTCTTCAAATATTCAGTCATTGCATCTTGCTGTTGTTTTTTCTCATCATCTGTAAGTTCACGAGCATAACCACCTTCGCCCACAGCATTTACGCCTAAATCTAAAAATTTTGCACCTAATGACTGAATTTGCTCAACGGTTTCAGGACGAACATCATATCCCATAACCATAGCGCCTAGCCTTTTGGCTGTTGCAATCGCTTGCAATCCGGCAACACCAGCACCAATTACAAAAACTTGTGAAGGTCGAATAGTCCCAGCAGCCGTTGTAAGCATAGGGAAGAACCGAGGAGATGCAACACCTGCCATCAATACGGCTTTATAACCAGCAACTGAGGCTTGTGAAGATAAAGCATCCATTGATTGTGCACGCGATGTACGCGGAACCAATTCCATAGAAAACACGGTAATGTTTTTCTTATTTGCTACATCATAGCGCTCCTTATCAGCAAATGGCCCAATCATACCAACCAAAACAGCTCCATCTTTCATGTTTTTAATTGTGTCTGCACTTGGTGGGGCGATACAAACAAAAACATCAGAAGTACTGAGTACACTTTTTGCATCTTTTACAATCTGACAATCATCATAGGCAGAATCAACGAAACCAGCATCGCTTCCAGCACCAGTTTGCATAACGACCTTCCAGCCTGTTTTAATCATTTTTTTAGTGGTTTCAGGCACCAGAGCAACACGATGCTCCAAGTCTGAAGTTTCACTAATAAACCCTACAGTTATTGACATATGCTACTCTCATTGTTAGAAATTGTGTTACATTATGCAAGTAGTTACAAAACTATGCAAATAAAAAAATATTATATTAAAAATAGAGATTGCTTATGCACACGTCACTTATAGGCCTTTTATCCAAACGCCGTTCAGTTTTATCAAAAAATTTATCCACGCCTGGCCCTAATAAAGAGCAATTAAATACAATTTTAGACATTGCGGCCAGAGTACCTGATCATCGCAAGTTAGAACCCTGGCGTTTTATCGTGATAGAAGGTGAAAATCGAAAGAGATTGGGTCTAAAATTTAGTCAAATTAAACAAAAACAATGTGAGTTATCCGCGGACCAAATTAAAGCAGAGCAAAATCGTTACACTTATGCTCCAACAGTTATAGTCGTCGTATTTTCTCCAGTAGAACATAAAACACCTGTTTTTGAACAACTATTATCATGTGGCGCTGTCTGCCAACACATTAACTTAGCTAGCCTTGCACTTAATTTTAACAGCCAATGGGTTACCAATTGGTGCAGTTTTGATAAAGAAGCGCAAAAAGAACTAGGTCTTAAACCGAATGAATCCATTGCTGGTTTTTTTCACATTGGAACAGCAGAATGTACTCCAAAGGATCGAAATAGACCTGATCTAAAAGACAAGGTAGCATACTATCAATCTTGACATTAGGGTTTTTAAGTAGTGGCGAGATTTATCAGAGACCTATTAAAAGGCATGGATGTTTATTAAATTGATAAAAACAAATAGAATATTCTCAAATAGAATATTATAATGATTAACTGATTAAAAAGAGAGTGGATATAACAATGAATGAATTAATTGCAACCCAAGGGATTAGCATGACTTCAATTACTCGCGGGATTATTGGAATGGTGGCATTGATTGCTATTGCTTATATCTTTAGCTCTGATAGAAAATCAATTTCATGGAAAGTTGTTGGCATCGGATTATTTATGCAACTTGTCATTGCTGTTGGTGTATTATATGTACCAGCGGTTAAAGGGATGTTTGAATTTATTGGACAAAGATTTGTTGATGTAATGGAGTTTACCCAAGCCGGTACAAAATTTTTACTTGCATCCTTTATAAGTAAAGAAATTGATTCACCACTTTTAAATTTTGCCTTTGTGATTTTGCCAACCATAGTGTTCTTTTCTGCTCTTACGTCTGTATTGTTTTTCTTAGGTATTATTCAGAAAGCAGTTAAAGTCTTAGCAAAACTCTTAACCAAAACACTAAATATTTCTGGTGCTGAAAGCCTATCTATTGCTGGAAACATTTTTTTAGGTCAAACCGAAGCACCATTACTGATTAAAGCTTATCTTGAAAAGATGAATAAATCCGAAATCATGTTAGTCATGATCGGAGGTATGGCGACACTTGCTGGAGGTGTTTTGGCAGCTTATGTGCTTTTTTTAGGTGGAGATGATCCTGTACAACAAGCTTATTACGCCAAACATTTACTCAGTGCTTCTGTGATGGCAGCACCTGGTGCCATAGTTGTGGCAAAAATACTCATGCCACAAGCTGAAAAAATTGACGGTAATATTGAGATTTCAAAAGAAACCGCTGGTTCAAACTTTCTAGATGCAATGGCTACAGGTACTTCTGAAGGATTAAAACTTGCGATGAACATTGGTGCCATGTTATTGGTATTTTTTGCTTTTATAGCGATGACAAATTACATTTTAGCAAAAATTGGTTATTTCACCACTTATATTGATTGGATTATTTCTCTTGTTGTTGCACTGGCTTTTAGCTTTTGGAAAAAATCAAATAACAAACTTATCAAAACATTTTTACTGACTTTCTTGAGTGTAATTGCCTTTATTGTATTTTACAAATATTTTAGAGTCACACTGAACAATGTCAGTATCATCAATAGTTTTCTGCCCTTTATCAATTACCAATTTGTCCCTGGTGATTTTCAAATTGGTTATAGTGTCAGCCAATGGATTGCTGATAATACCAATTATAACCAACTTTCTATGGAGTTTATTCTAGGTTACACATTTGCTCCTCTTATGTGGTTGATTGGAGTTGCTAAAGAAGACGTAACTCTATTGGGGCAATTACTAGGTATCAAATTGATTGCATCAGAGTTCGTAGGATATGTAAACTTAGTAGAATACAAAGATATGGGTAATGCCATGCATCTGACTTATGAAAAATCGGTGTTAATAGCAACATATATGCTTTGTGGTTTTGCAAATTTTGCATCCATTGGCATTCAAGTTGGCGGTATCGGACAACTTGCCCCCAACCAACGTAAACGCTTATCTGAATTTGGCATGAAAGCATTACTCGGCGGCATGTTAGCTTCACTCTTATCAGCAAATATTGCTGGTATGTTAGTTGGATAATGACTTTTGACACTTTTATATAACCCATACATGACCATAATAATCAATCATATACAACTTAGGACTAAATTATGAAAAAACTACTAATATTATCACTCCTTTTTCTTTCTGGGATTGTTAACAGCAAAACAATACCGCTTGAAGATTTTACTAAACCCTCAGAGTTTACCAATGTTTCCATCTCACCTGACGGCAAGAAACTAGCTGGAGTTATGGAACTCGATGGTATGGACAAAGTTACGATCATTGATTTAAAAAACATGAAACCTTTATCTGCAAAGACTTTCGGTGAAAATAGAAGAGTTGGGAATTTAACTTGGGCAAACGATGATACAATTCTCATGAGTGTTAATAAAAGAGTTGGTAACCTAGATAGAAAAGGTAAATGGGATGGAATTTATGCTATGCGATTTGATGGAAAAAAATCAAAGGCTCTTTTCGTAGGCGGCAGCGCCACTAAAGGGAGCAATACATTTGGCGTCTCGATAATTGATGGTCTAATCAATGATAAAAACCACATAATGATACGTGAATTTAAACGTGGCGGCGCCCATGTTTTTAAATACAATATGAAATCGGAAAGAAAAACCATGATGTCTGAACCAGCTGACAAATATTCAGGCGCACCTTTTTTGAATAAGAAAAATCAACCCATTGTAGCAACTTCATTTAACCCAATTACTAGAAACACTTTTGTATACTACAAAAGAGGTGATGCAAAGAATTGGCAAAAGTTGAACCTAGCAGGCAATAATACTGATGTAACTTTTAATTTCGGCGGCAATAGCAAAGATCCAAATGAAGTTTATATACTATCAAATCATGATGCTCCCACTGTAGGTGTTTTTAAATTAAACTTAAATACAGGTACCCTGAAAAAAATCTACAGAAATGATTTAGTGGACATAACTGCTCCTATTCAAAACCCACAAAAAGAAACCATTGGCTTTATATTGATGCCAGGATATCCTGAAATCTTGTGGGTAAACAAAAAAGACCCGATAAGTATTGCTTACAAAGGATTAAAACAAGCCTTTCCAAACAGTTATGTATTTATAAATAATTATACAAGAGATAACAATCAAATGGTGTTTAGAGTGTCTAGTGACATAAATCCAGGTGAATTTTATATCTTAGATTTAACAAAAAACAAAATCAAACCTTTGATCAATTCACGTTCATGGATAAACATGAAAGAAATGTCAAGCATGAAACCAATTACAATAACTGCTAGAGATGGAGTAGAATTGCATGGCTATTTAACGCTACCCAAAGGTAAAGAAGCCAAAAACTTACCTTTAGTTGTAAATCCACATGGCGGCCCTCATGGACCACGTGACCAATGGGGTTATAATCCTGAAATTCAGTTGATGGCTAATCGAGGTTATGCCGTTGTTCAGATAAATTTCCGTGGATCTGGTGGTTATGGTGTAGATTTCCAAAAATCTGGTCACATGAAATGGGGTCGTGAAATGCAAGATGACGTGACTGATGCTACTTTATGGGCGATTGATCAAGGTATAGCTGACAAAGAACGTGTTTGTTTATATGGTGGTTCATACGGTGGTTATGCGACATTACAAGGATTGGTGAGAGAACCAGATTTATACAAATGTGGAATTGGTTATGTAGGCGTTTATGATTTGAAAAAAATGCGCACATGTGGAGACATTGCTTCTAAAGGCGGTTATGGAAGAAAGTTTTTAAATCGTGTCATAGGTAAAGATGATGCTGAACTTAAAGCCAATTCACCTGCTTACAACACGGATAAAATTAAAGCCAAAGTATTTTTAGCTCATGGAGAAGATGATGTTCGGGTTCCAATGTGCCAATTAAATTCTTTAGTAAAGAGCTTGAAAACATCGGGCGTTGATTACGAAGTCATGGTACGTGATGAAGGACATGGTTATCAAGATCCTCAAAATAAAATTGATTTTTACTCTCGACTCATTAGCTTTCTAGATGAAAATATTGGTCATTAAGTAAACTCAGCCTAAAAACCATAAAAGGGAGCTATTGCTCCCTTTTATGGTATATTAACCCTGCAGCATAATACACTAACACCATGACCAAACCACATACGTATTTAATTGATGCCAGCATTTTTGTATTTAGAAGCTACTATTCGCAAGGAGATGACTACTTTTCAAGCCGAGGGGAAAACATTAATGCAGTTTATGGCTTCACTCGATTTTTAACAAAATTTATTCATGAAACAAAAGCACAACATATTGCATGTTGCTTTGATGAATCACTTGAAACTTCATTTCGTAATGAGATATATCCACACTATAAGGCAAATCGAGACCCTGCACCAAATGAATTAAAACACCAATTTAAATTATGCCAGGAAGTTGCTAATATTCTTGGTGTAGCTACCTATGTCGATGGCTATTATGAAGCAGATGACTTGATTGGAACATTAGCCAAACACCATAAAAACAATGGATTTAATAATCATATTGTTTCAGCAGACAAAGACTTGGCGCAATTAATCCAAGATGGAGATACTTGGTGGAGTTATGGAAAAGACAAAGCATTCAACCCACAATTGGTATTTGAAAAGTTTGGTGTTCACCCTGAACAAATTGCCGACTATCTAGCTCTAACTGGTGATAGCGTGGATAATATACCTGGAGTTGCTGGAATTGGCTCTAAAACTGCCTCGATTCTTCTCAAGCACTTTAACACATTAGATGAAGTCATTAAAAGACACCAAGAAATAGCTTATTTAAGTTTCAGAGGCGCAAAATCATGCCAAAAAAAGATAGCGGAAGGCTTTGAGGATGCAATCCTAGCCAAAAAACTAACCAGAATAGTGACAGATATCCCGTTAAATAACTACAACATAATTAGAAACACTTTAGATATGGATAGAATTAATGGATTATTTGATTACTTGAAATTTGGCCCAATTTTACGTAAGAACATATTAGACTTGCAAAATACTTTGAGTTAGTAGATAATTTTAAGCACACTATCAAAAACAAAAATAAAAATAAAAATAAAAATGTCAAACATTCAAATATTAGTAGTAGACGATGAACCTGATATTTTACAACTTTTAAAAATTTCTTTAGAAAGAATGGGACTGGTAGTATTTACTGCAGCGACAGTTGGTGCAGCTAAAAGAGAATTAGACAAAATCACTTTCAACTTCTGTTTAACTGATATGAAATTGCCAGATGGCAATGGTTTAGAGTTAGTTGAGTATGTCACCGAAAACTACCCTAGCACTCCAATTGCTGTAATTACTGCTTATGGCACAATTACACATGCCGTAGAAGCCTTGAAGAAAGGTGCTTTTGACTTTATCACAAAGCCAATTAGTATTAAGATTTTGCGCAATTTAGTTGCCAATGCCATCAAAAATTCGAGCGAACCAAAAAACCTAAGTGAAACTACTGGACCAACAAAGCTGTCGGGGTCATCTGATTATATCAATGATATGAATAACTCCATTACAAAACTATCCAGGTCTCAATCATCTATAAACATAGCAGGCCCAGCTGGCACATCTAAAAAACTTATTGCCAAATGCATTCACAACTTGTCCAAGCGAAATAGTAGTAAATTTTTCAGCTTTGATTGCATAGAAAATCATCAAGATATTGCAGAACTTTTTGGCGATGAAACAACTAACGGGTTAATTTCTGAAGCCAATGGTAGCACCTTGTTTTTGGAAAACATTGGTGGCCTTTCACTCGATCTCCAAGAAAAATTATTGCATATCATCACGAGCAAGACCACGCCTTTAACCGATGGTAATAATCATGATTTTGATATTCGTTTAATCAGTGGATGCAGAAATGACTTACGTGACAAAATCAACCAAGGTTTATTCAAACAATCATTATATGATAGATTGTGCGTGATTGAAATCTGTACCAAGCCACTAGCAAGCCATAAGGAAGATGTCGCAGGATTGTGTAAGATAATATTACAAGAATATGCGAAAAAATGGGAAGAATTACCCTGTAAGATTGATTCTCAAGCACTTCATGTTTTGTCTAATTACGATTTTCCTGGCAACATACTAGAATTAAAAAATGTGTTAGAAAAAGCTGCCAACTTATGTGAAAACCATATTATTCGTGAAGACGACCTAGGTTTCAACGACGGAGAAGAACCAAAACTCTTATCTCAACGCCAAGACAAAGGACTTGAAGAATACATAGAGGAAATTGAAATTCAAGAAATTACCAACGCCTTAGAGCTCACCAATAACAACAAAACTGCAGCAGCAAAAATACTGGGGATTAGTTTCCGTGCACTTAGGTATAGAATAAAAAAACTGGGTTTAGACTGAGGAACACCATTCTAACGTATGGATTTTCTTGTTCGTGATATTTTTATGCCTACATTTTTAGCTTGATTAAGCGCCATAGGTTTTGATAATTTGCAATCAACTTTTTCAATTATTTCATTTAATAGCATCCTATCAACAATAGCTTGACCCAATGCCTCGATAAGTTGATATGAAGAAGAACCTATAAAGCTATGAAGGTCTATACATATCTGATGATAATCTAGAGCATAGGTTAAATTGTCGGATTTAGCAGCCTTTGCGGTTTCATAATACAGGTTCAAATCTACAATTATTGGTTGCTTTTTAATTCTTTCTTCATCATAAACACCAATAATTGTTTCAACTTCTAAATGCTCTATAAAAATACAATCCATATTATTTATAACTTTGGGAGCCCTGAGGTTAAAAACCACTGCTTTAGATCACTGTTAAATTCCCATATTTGTTGATCGATAATGGTTTTGGTTCGATTGTTATGAATGTTATACAGTTGAATATCAACATTTTGCAAAATAATTTCATCACTTTTACCGGGCCTAATAGGCGATTCAGTATAACTACTCACCTTAAATTGCTTCAGTTTTTCTAGCTCAAATCGAGTGGGTTGAATAGTTTCATCATCTGGCTTTAAGTAATGAGCAGCATTATTAAAATCAGACCAACGAACTAAAGAAGCGTATTTAAACAAAGTGTTGTCCAAACTTCTCTTCTTTGTTGATTTTCCACCACAAGCTGATAAAAAAAGTGTGAGGGCTAGAGTACTTAATACTAATTTTTTCATATAGACACCTTTGTATTGAGATTATTGTGATGATTGATTAATTATGACATAGTTTGCATTCATTGTTGCAAATAAAACACCTTCTTTGTCGACTAATTCAATTATGCAGTTAATGCGTTGATGTCGCTTATCAGCAAGTTTTCCCTTAACATCACTAAAGTCATAGGCTTTAACCAACTTTGCATTAATTACTAAATCTGTATAGAGTGCCTTATGCCAAGTTGTTGAGTTTTTATGGATGACTATATCCGCATCTATATTGTGTTTATTACAAGATAGTTTAATTAACGACCAAGCCGAAATAATCATCAAAGCTGAGGACGAACCTCCAAAAACACTGCCCTTATCATTAATGTTATTTATTAGAGGTGCTTTGACTTGTAGTTTTTCATCATCAAATGAGATGATTTCTAGCCCCATATCTTGAGTTAACGGAATTTCTTTATGCAGTAATTGTTGAAATTCCTTAATCATATAAAGTTTAATACCATTAATTATTCAGGGGTTTAATAAGATAAAGAGGTAACAAGTTTAAAAGAATAGGGATTATTAATTCATATCCGGTAAAAGAAACTTGAATAACCCCAAATGGATAGATTTGCTTTTTGATTTTTTAGTTGCTTTAACATGCGAACTTACAGCTGTTAATTGTTCCTTATTGTTCTGGCCATTTTGTTGATCAACCACAGGTATATTAGCAGAAGATTGAGAAACACAATCGACGACTGCCACGCTGGCATTACTACTAAGAATTAGTATTAAAACCACAATAATTTTGGATGATGACCTATTCATAGTATAATTCTATCAATATTTTTTTCTGTTTCAATAAAAATGACCATAAATATTCATATAAATAGCATTTTGTCTAACTGACAAATGTCCAAATTAACTAACAAACATACGTTATGGCTTACTGACTTTTGTAATAGTTTACGTATTTTTATATCAATAGTTATGATTCAAATTGCTGTTTTTATCTATTCTTTTAGTTTTTTAACTTTTGATCTAGAATACCTAAGAAAACTATCTATTTTAACATTGATGTCTCAATTAGTTGGAATTGTATTGCTAATTATCTTGTGTAAATTAAGAACTAAATTCAACCACCTTACTGTCCCCCTAGGAGTGTTATTATTAATAATATTGGTAGTGGTTTTTTCAATATTATTTTCTCAAATAATTGGATATTTAGATTTACAGTTGACATTTAACATGTTCGAAAGTCAAGCGGAGGTGAATCACCTTAGCTTAAAACTATCAGTTTCTTCAGTGATAATAAGTTTAGCTTTGATTCGCTATTTTTATATACAAGATCAATATAATAGACAGATTGAAAAACTGTCTAATGCCAAACTTAGTGCATTACAAGCAAGAATCAAACCCCACTTTCTATTTAACACCCTAAATTCAATAGCCTCCTTAATAAGTATTGACCCTGAAAAAGCTGAAATTGCTACCACTGATTTTGCAAATCTAATGAGGAGGACCTTTACTTTTAAAAATAAATTTATTTCAATAGCTGAAGAGTTAAATTGGATTAATCAGTACCTATCTATAGAAAAACTAAGACTAGCCGATAGATTGAAGTACCATATTAGCTGTTCTGACGAATTGTTAAGCCAAAAAATTCCCATCCTATGCATACAACCCTTAATTGAAAATGCAATCATACATGGTATACAACCATTAGAAGATGGTGGGATCATAAACATTGACATCACTGCTATAAGCTCACACATGGTCGTCATAGTTAACAACCCTTATCTTATTAAAAAAGACACGACTCAATCTAATGGCATGGCATTAGCCAATATACGAGAAAGATTGCAATTACAGTATGGTTCTAAAGCGTATTTAACTGTTATATCTGGAAAAGGGCACTACTCTGTTAGACTTGGTGTTCCACTATGAAAGCACTTATAGTCGATGATGAACCTTTAGCTTTAATACGTATGCAAAAAATGTTAGAGCACTTTGGCATCAATGACGTCATATCAGCATCAAATGGAAAAAAGGCCATTGAGCTAACAGAAAAATATCACCCACATATTGTATTTTTAGATATAGAAATGCCCGTTTTATCAGGTATTGAAGCAGCGCCTTTAATACACCTTAAATCTCCAGAAACAAAAATTATATTCTGTACCGCCTATGATGATTTTGCTATCAAGGCTTTTGATTTGTCTGCTAGTGATTATCTACTTAAACCCATAACTAAAGACCGACTAAAACAAGCCTTAGATAAAGTAATCACTCCTAAAGTAAAATCACTATCCTTTCAGCATGGAAAAAATAGAGCTTCTATACCTGTGACTGATATTTATTGTTTGTATTCCGAGGATAAAACAACCTATATGCGTTGTCAAATAGGAACAATAATAATTGATCATTCATTAGTTTATTTAGAAAGCAAATTTCCCGAGATTTTTACTAGGGTCAATCGTAACGCTTTAATTAATTCAGATGAATTATGTGGTTTACAGATGGAAAAATCACAGGCATTTGCTAAACTGTACAACACTAACTATCAACCAAAAGTAAGCCGTAGAAATATTGCTAAACTAAAAAAAATATTAAAATGAAATCCATTACAATAGCCACTCGTAATTCTCCACTTGCCATGTGGCAAGCTGAGTATACAGCGTCACTAATCGAAAGCAAATTCCCACATATAAAAACATACCTATTGCCCATGACAACTAAAGGAGACCAAATTCTTGATGTCACATTAAACAAAATTGGTGGTAAAGGGCTATTTCTCAAAGAACTAGAGCAAGCCATGCTGGAAGGTAAAGCTGATATTGCCGTACATTCAATGAAGGACGTACCTGCTCAAATGCCAGAAGAGTTTACCATATGTAGTATATTTAAACGCCACGATTCCAGCGATGCTTTTGTTTCAAATAAATACAATTGCTTACAAGATTTACCAAAAAATGCAGTAGTTGGCACTTCAAGCCTGCGTCGCCAAGCACAATTGCTTGCGATACGTGAAGATATTCAGGTTAAACCATTACGAGGAAACGTACAAACCCGTCTCAAAAAGTTAGATGATAACAAGTATGATGCCATCATATTGGCTACAGCAGGATTAGAACGTTTGAAAATGGATAGTAGAATCAAAAGCAAACTAACCGCTAACGAATGGTTGCCAGCTGTTGGACAAGGAGCTGTAGGTGTAGAATGTTTATCAAAACGTACTGATTTATTTGACCTGTTATCACAGTTAAATGATCATGACACCGCACAATGTATTGTTGCCGAACGATCAATGAATATGGTGCTAGAAGGCAGTTGTTCTGCGGCAATTGGGGCTCATGCTACAATTAATTTAGACAACATTTCTATGCACGCAATAGTCTGTTCTCCAGATGGCTCAGAAATAATTCGTCAACAAGACAACGATAATAACGCTAAAGAATTAGGCGAAAAAGTTGCTTTTGCTCTTTTGGCAGCTGGAGCACAAAAATTATTAGATTTAAACAATGAGTGATCCAGTTATACTTAATACTCGACCGTTAGCTCAACAAGAAGAAACAAGCCAAGCTTTTATATTGCAAGGGTTTAGAGTGATTGAATTTCCTTGTATAGAGATTACAGAAATTGACAATCCATTAGAGGCCAAACATAAGTTATCCCTAATCAATAAAGATGAAGTTATAATATTTACTAGCCAACATGCAGTAAGCAATGCCTATAAGATCCTACCATCTTTAGAATTCTCAAGTTCATGTCATATTATTTCGGTCGGAAAAAAAACCGCAAGTGTATTAGAACAAAATTTTGCAGGGAATATTTGGATTCCAGAACGACAAAATTCCCAAGGCGTTATAGATTTGCTCAAAGGCCTCAAAACATTTAAAAAAATTAACCTCATTTCAGCTGCAGGCGGTAGACAAAAAATTCAGAATTTTGCCTTACAAAATAATTATGATTTAGTACAAATTAATGTCTATCAGCGACAAGCTGTTATATTTAATAAATCACTATCAAAAAAAATTGCGAATACTAAGCAATTGAAAATTCTTGCTACATCTAAAGCTATTTTAATAAATTTAAAAAATGGTGTTGAATTGAATATTTGGGAAGAGCTAATTAAAAAACAAGTTATTTGTGCATCAAAACGTATTGAAGAAGCAGCTATAGATCTAGGTTATGAAAATACTGTAAATTTCAATACGGCAAACCCACACTTAATTGCCGGACAGTTAATGCTACTTGAAACGTCATAATTTAGTTAACAATCTATAGAGTAATGCGATCAAAGATATTGCACAAAAAACACTAATACCTAACGAATTTTAGCAACAATAGAGAATTGCTGTTCATTTATGACCTTTCAAACACTAACTAGAAAAAATTCCTTTAAAAATAGAGCTATTTTTCTCTTCAGTTAATTGATTGGTAATGAAGTTTTTAAGTGGGGGTATTTTATCACCTGCACGTAAAACACCTTTTCTTAGTATCTTAGCAAAGGGCTTATCATTAGTAAATAAACCTACAATACCGTTGGTACCTAAATATAAAGGTCTAGAAACATTGCGATGATTTCGATGATACCTTCTCAATAATCTCTCAGAGGCTATATCTTCACCATTTTTATTAGCCTTAATAATTAATTGAGCCAATGTATCTGCACCACGCAAACCTAAATTAAATCCATGCGCTGTCACTGGATGCATCCCCACAGCGGCATCACCCATTAAAGCAAATCTTTTTGCATAAAATTTGTTAGCATAAGTACCCATCAACGGGTAGCTAAACCTCTTGCCTTTTAATTGCATTTTGCCCAATTCATAACCAAATCGTCTTGCTGTATCTTCACTAAATTCTTCATCAGTCATTGCTAAGACTTGAGCTGCATCTGGTGCTTTCAAGGTAATGACTATAGAGGACACGTTGTTATTTAAAGGTAAAACAGCTAATGTTCTTTCGTAATGAAAGCACTCTGATGCGGTTTGGTTATGCAATTTTTCATGGGTCATGCGACAGACTAATGCTGTACGACCAAAATCATGCATATCGGCAGAAATTCCCATCATTCGTCGTGTTGCGGAAAAGCGGCTGTCAGCTCCAACAACTAATTTAGCTTTAATTTGTTCACCGTCTTCCAAACTAACTATACTATTTTTATCAGAGGCGAGAATCGATGTAACTTTTTGTTTGGTAACAATAGTAACATTACTTTTGTCTCTAACTGCATCAAAGCAGCCTTTTCGGATGCTGAAATTAGGAACCATATACCCTAACTCTTGTATAGAAGTTTTATCAGTATCAAACTTCAATGTATAATCAGAATCACCATCAAGTACATGGGCTTTTTTGATATAAGAAATATGCTCTTCTGGAATTTTATCCCAAATACCTAGTTGTTTCATGATTTTTAGTGATAAATGCGTTAAAGCAATTTCACGACCATCTGGCTTTGGTGTTTCAATTGAGTCTAAATCTTGTTGCTCTAGAACAACAATATTTAAACCTGAACTCGATAAGGAATTTGCAAAACTTAACCCGGCTGGTCCGCCACCAACTATAGCAACATCACATTTTTTCATAAAACTGTTACCTATTCAAAAGGTGAATTATACCTTTTTAACTCGATATAATAAATTAATCTATATCATTTACCTGGTCATCGAAGTAAAGAATTCTTCATTTGTTTTGGTATCTTTGAGTTTTTCAAGCAAAAACTCTATGGCCTGAATATCATCCATTGGGTGTAATATTTTTCGTAATATCCACGCTTTAGTAAGAAATTCTTTATCTACCATCAGCTCTTCTCTACGCGTACCTGAACGGTTGATATTGATAGCTGGCCAAACGCGTTTTTCTGCAACCCGTCTATCCAAATGAACTTCCATATTGCCAGTACCTTTAAATTCTTCAAAGATAACTTCATCCATTTTTGACCCTGTTTCAACAAGTGCTGTTGCAACTATGGTTAAACTACCACCTTCTTCAATATTTCGTGCTGCTCCAAAAAAACGTTTTGGTCGTTGTAAAGCATTTGCATCAACCCCGCCAGTTAAAACTTTTCCTGAGGATGGTGCAACTGTATTATAAGCTCTTGCCAATCGTGTGATTGAATCAAGCAAAATGATAACATCTTGTTTGTGCTCAACTAGACGTTTAGCACGTTCAATTACCATTTCTGCTACTTGTACATGACGTGAAGCTGGCTCATCAAATGTAGAAGCAATTACCTCTCCTCTCACCATACGTTGCATTTCAGTAACTTCTTCAGGTCGTTCATCTATTAACAATACAAATAGCTTAGCTTCTGGATTATTCAATGCGATATTGGTGGCAATGTTTTGCATCATCAAAGTTTTACCAGCCTTTGGTGGAGAGACAATCAAACCGCGTTGACCTTTACCAATAGGCGAAATCAAATCAATTATTCTTGCAGTTAAATCTTCTTTTGAACCATTACCACGTTCCATTATCAACTGGTCTTGTGCAAATAAAGGAGTTAAATTTTCAAAAAGAATTTTTCCACGAGTATTTTCAGGCGGCTCATAATTAATTGATTTAATTTTGAGCATAGCAAAATATCTTTCTGAATCTTTTGGTGGTCGAATCTTACCTTCTATTGTATCTCCAGTTCTTAACCCAAATCTTCGGATTTGACTAGGTGAAACATAAATATCATCTGGTCCTGCCAAGTAACTTGCATCAGGTGAACGCAAAAAACCAAAACCATCAGGAAGCACTTCTAGTACTCCTCCACCATAAATATCTTCTCCTTTTTTTGCATGTTTCTTCAATATGTGGAAGATAAGGTCTTGTTTTCGAATTCTTGCACGTAGCTCAAGGCCTGCTTCAACGGCAATTTTAGTTAGTTTTTGGGTGGAAAATTGTTTTAATTCTGATAGATTCATTTTTTTAGAAAGGTAATTTTGATAGTTAAAGTAAAATGCACACACAAAATGTGTATAAAATTGTATTGTGTAGTTTTTGGAAATAGGTAGTTAGAAATTAACGACCTAAATTGAATAGGTGTAAGTTATCATGTTGCTGGCAAACCAGCAACTAAATTGTTATTTGAGGTAAAAAAAACTAGGTTTTTAAGTAGAAATGGCACTTTATTTAATAAAAAGCACCATTTATATATTATTAAAGGTTAAGCAGTATGCTTGTTTAACATTTCAACTAATTGACCTTTAGAAAGAGCTCCGACATGTTGATCAACAACTTCGCCACCTTTAAATACCATCAATGTTGGAATACCACGTATACCCATTTTTACTGCTGTATTTCTGCAAGCTTCAGTATCAACTTTCACAACCTTAACTTGGTCTTTCATTTCATTCGCAACTTCATCAAGAATTGGAGCAATCATGCGGCATGGGCCACACCATTCAGCCCAGTAATCAACTAATACTGGCACATCAGCATTAACGTCTGCATCAAAACTATCATCAGTTGCATAAGTAATATTTTCACTCATTGTTCGGTTCTCCATTATATTTAATAATTAATGTATCTATATAAGGTTAATTAGACCAGTTTTCAATACTAATCTTTCATTATATTAGATGTTTCTAATATCTTAACCTCATCCCATAATTTTTCAAGTATATTAAGGCTAACATTTCTCTTTTGCGGATATTTTTCTCGGGCCATAGCTTCAACCGCCTTAAACCTACGCTTAAACTTTTTATTGGCATTGATTATCGCCAATTCAGGATTAACTCCTAAGTGCCTTGCCATATTTGTAATAACAAATAACACATCACCCAACTCATCTAACATTTCTTCTTTGTTCTGACCAGCTATCGCACTCTTAAGTTCAGATATTTCTTCTTCCAATTTATTAAAAACCGGGTTAATTGACGGCCAATCAAAACCGATTTTAGCAGCTCGTTGGCACAGTTCTACCGCTTTTGTTAATTCTGTTAAATCTTTTGGGGTTGAATCTAGTACACTTTTTCGGTTTGTTTTCATGGTGGTAATGTAATAATAAAATGAGCACCTTTCAACAATTCATGGTATTTTATCTCAATTTTCCCTTGATAAGATTCAACAATATCATTAACAATAGATAATCCGATTCCATGACCTTTGACTTGTTCATCACCTCGTACACCTCGTTTCAATAATTCACTACGCTTAGCTTTATTCACGCCCGGGCCATCATCTGCTATTTCAACAATCAAACCTGTCCTCCTACGATTAAGTAAAGTTAGTGTCTTTATTGTTACGGAAATATTTTGATCACACCATTTATAAGCATTTTCGATTAAATTTCCTAGCAACTCCATCAGGTCTCCATGCTCACCAAAAAACTCCGCACCAGGGGCTATTTGCAAATGTGTTTTTACCTTTTTATTCCTATAAACCTTATCTAAGGTACGAATAATTTGTTCTAATTTATCAATAACTGGCATCCCAACAGTAAAAGTTCGATGTCCTGCTACTGCGGCCCTTTTTAATTGATATTCAACAATATCATTCATACTAGCTACCTGTTCTGAAATTAAAAGTTTATTTGTCGCTCCTGTATTTTCTAATTCAGAATGGATTATAGCTAATGGGGTTTTTAAACTATGAGCCAAGTCGCCCAATGTTTTACGTTGCCTATTTAGATTACCACGTTCATTTTCTATTAATTTATTAAGGTTATTAGTTAAGCCAGCCAATTCACTTGGATAATCGTCACTTACTCGATCAATTTTTCCTTTTTCTAGTTCTGCCAAATTTTCTGTTAATCGCTTTAATGGTCGTAGTGACCAGTTCATTATTAACCCTTGTATCCCTAGCAAAATAATACTAGTAAAAAATATCCACATCCATAATTTTTCTTTGAATTCTCCTAATTCACGAAAATAATTTTTTGCATCTTCAGTCACACTAATAGTAAAAGGAATTTCGACATCATCTTGAGGTTGATAAATTAACCCTTTGGTCATTCTAAAAAAATCTTTTCCTCGGAAGTGTAACGGCGTATCAAAAGTCGTATTGTTGGTTGAAAGAATATTTGGTGTTGGTAAATCTGCACCGATCATTGATATAGATTGCCAATCATATTTTTCACTAATAATTTGTGCATATATTCCTGAAGCTGGTTGAGTTAATTTCAAAATAGGAAGATGATCATTGTCAGGCACTGTGATTGAGTGATCTTCAGTGGCTTCAATAACAGAAATCAATGCATAGACATAATCTTCAAGTCGTTCTTTTACCAAATGCATGGTTTTTTCTTTAAAAGCTTGATCCATAACGAAACCAATTAGACTTAAGGCTATTACCAGTGCCAATGTCGCCGTAATTAAAAGGCGATTTGTGAGGGAAAACCGTTTTAAAACAAAATTATTCTTCTTCATCAGAGTGGGATCTCATGCGATACCCTCTTCCTCTTAAGGTCTCAATAACTTTTTGATTGTGCTTTTTAGATTGAATTTTACGACGTAATCTGCCGACAAAAACTTCAATAACATTACTATCACGGTCATAATCTTGATGGTAGATATGTTCCGTTAAAGTGCTTTTAGATACCACGATATTTTGATGTAACATCAAATACTCTAACACTTTATATTCATAAGAAGTTAAATCAATCGTTTTTCCTTCCGACTTTACTTCACCTGTTGAAGTATTAAGGCTAATATAACCGCATTCCAACTCGGGTGTGGAAAAACCAGCTGATCGTCTAACCAACGCATTGACTCGGGCCAATAATTCAGGAAAATGAAAAGGTTTAACCAAATAGTCATCAGCTCCAGCATCCAAACCCATGACTTTATCTTGCCATGAACCACGTGCCGTTAATACCAAAATAGGATAAGAATTGTCTTCTTTACGGAGGGTCTGTATTACTTCCATTCCAGAAATCTTAGGCAAACCCAGGTCAATAATTGCCAAATCAAGTTCAAGCTCACGCCCTAAGTACAATCCATCTTCCCCATTATCCGCTATTTCGACAACAAAACCTTCTTCCTTTAATCTTTTTTCTAGTACTTCTCTTAAGTTTTCGTCATCTTCGATTAATAGTATTTTCATTACTTTTTGTTATCTCCTTTTGTCTGGGCACTCCTATTCGAGCGACTACCTGTAGAGCCATTTCGATTAGTGTTATTATGATAGTTAGGGTTACTATTTCCTGAGTTCGTCCTATTATTACCAGGTTTTTTAACCGCTTCACCAGTAGGTACATGGTACACCTTTATTCGACCATTTGGTGTTAAAACTTTTACCCGGTGTGAGCTAGTTCCATTGTAATTATTTTTGGTTTGTGCTGATAAAACTTTACCTTTAGAAGTCTTTTGAATATTCTCAGTTGCATCTTTAAGACTTACAGACTTGTTTGTTTTAGCAACAGAATCCTGTAAAAATCCAATGAGGATAATCAACAATAATATTTTCAGTGTAAGCACTATTTTTAACATAGTAAGCATTTTAGCATAACATCATGAATTGAACATGAATTGAAGACTATATTACTTAACCAAGAGCTAATTGTTCACGCATAGCAACAATTGTTGCTTTATAATTTTCGGTATTGAAAATCGCTGAACCAGCTACGAATGTATCTGCACCTGCTTGCATTATTTCACGGATATTATTTATTTTCACTCCGCCATCAATTTCTAAACGAATGTCTCTACCGCTTTTATTGATTAATTCTCGCACAGCACGAGTTTTATTTAGTGTTTCAGGAATAAATGACTGACCACCAAACCCAGGGTTAACTGACATCAATAAAATCATATCAAGTTTATCCATCACATGTTCAAGAATAGGCAATGGTGTAGCAGGATTCAACACCAACCCAGCTTGGCATCCAGATTCTTTTATTAAACCCAATGACCTATCAACATGATCTGAAGCCTCAGGATGAAAGGTGATCATACTGGCACCCGCTTTTGCGAAATCAGGTATAATCCGGTCTACTGGTTTTACCATTAAATGTACATCAATAGGTGCGGAAATTCCATAATCGCGTAAAGCCTGACAAACCATTGGGCCAATAGTTAAGTTTGGAACATAATGATTATCCATCACATCAAAATGCACCCAATCAGCACCAGCATCGAGCACTGCTTGAGTGTCCTCGCCGAGGCGTGCAAAATCAGCTGATAAAATAGATGGCGAGATGATAAATTTAGACATGATTTTTCTCAAATTTGAAAGTGAGTATTAGTATTTACTAATATACCAAAGATGTCAAGACAAAACCAAACTATAAAAGGTTCCATTTCAGTGCAAAGATTTTTGTTATGATTATACTAGAGACCTTACGGATAAATACCAGTCATCAGTCTAAGACTATTTGCTCCTGGCAAGGCATCAACATGAAGGTTTAGTCATTCTAAATCAAATGTTGATAACGCAGCCCAAGGGTAAATAGTCTTTGACCTTTCAAATTAAATTCAATGAGAGAGGGAGAAAGAAGTCCTGATGATAGGTATTTATCTGCAAGGTTAATATTAGGAGATATTGATTATATCTCCAACAAACAATTTTTCAGTTGAACCCGTTATTAAGGATAAATCGATTGCTTCATGGTTTATCCTTGTTTTGGCTAAAAAAGCAAAGAGTATCGCCTCAATCCAATCTGAATTATAACCGTATTTATTTGAAATTACGGTAGTAACACCAGTATATTGGCTAATTAAATCCAGCAAGAATAAATTTTTTGCTCCACCGCCCATGACAACAATTTCTTCAACCTGAAACTTTTCATTTTGTATCGCATCAGCGATAGAAGCAGCTGTTAAATGGGTTAATGTTGCCTGTACATCTACAACAGAAACACCATTGAATTGGCAGAGAAATGTATCATACCAGCGTTTATTGAAGTACTCTCGCCCAGTGCTTTTGGGCGATCGCTTTTTAAAATAGTTATCATCTAACATCATGTCAAGCAATTTTTTATTGAGCTTTCCTTGTTTTGCCCAATAACCATTCTTATCGTAATCTTGTTGTTTATTTACATTCACCCATTCATCAATAAGACAGTTAGCAGGTCCTGTATCATAACCTATGGGGCTGATGTAATCTTTTCCAATTAAGCTAATATTTGCAATACCACCTAGATTTATCACTGCTGTGTTTGTATTTTTTTTAGCAAATAATTTTTGGTGGATTACTGGTGCTAATGGCGCACCCTGACCACCGTAGGCCATATCCAAACTACGGAAATTTGTAACAACATCTAACCCTGTTTTAGCCGCTAATTGATGAGCAGAGCCTAATTGTAGGGTGTTTTTATATTCACCATTGGGTTGATGAAAGATTGTTTGCCCATGAAAGCCTATGGCTGTGATGTCTTTTTTGGGTATTTTAGATTGATTTATTAAATTATTTACCGCTTCAGAAAACTCATTTGCGATCCTAGAATCTATTTGTGATAATTGGTCGAGTGAGGCCTTTTGTGATTTAATGACTGCTTGTAAGTCTTTTTGCAATTCAGCAGTAAACTTTTGTTCATGTGTGCACATGAGTTTTATCTCATCTTGATTAAAATCAACTATAGCAGCATCTATGCCATCTACGCTGGTGCCTGATAACAGACCAATAAAAAAACTCAAGATTCTTTATTATGTGTGGTTTTTTGTAACGCAACCTTGTTTACACTAATACTATCTAACTGTGAAAAGAGAGGCGTTGCGTATAATTTATAAGGCTGTAATTTACTCTTTGCTAAAGGGCTGGCTTTAGGCAACTTAACTGTACGTGGGTTTCTATGTACACCATTTAAAACAAATTCATAGTGCAAATGTGCTCCTGTAACCATTCCTGTTGATCCAACCGTTCCAATTGTTTGGCCTTGCTTGACACTCTTACCACGTTTAACTTTACGTTTATGAAGATGTAAATACTTTGTCACAATGCCACTTGGGTGTTTGATAAAAACATAGTTTCCATTGTACTTGTTGTATCCTGCCTTAATAACTTTTCCATTGCCCGCAGCGAAAACAGGCGTACCTCTTGGGGCCGCATAATCTATACCGCGGTGTGCTTTTACCCTTTTTTGCACGGGATGAAACCTCTTTGGATTAAAATTTGACGATATGTATGAAAAATTCAATGGAGCACGAAGAAAAGCTTTTTTCATATTCCGCCCATCTGGATTATAATAACTCCAACCATTTCCATCATCATAAGATACAGCCTTGTAGGTATCACCGCGATTGGTAAAAGAAGCAGCAATAACTCGTCCATCTCTTAAGAATTCACCATTTTGGTATATTTTTTCGTATATTAAACTAAAGGTATCACCTTGGCGTATATCTAGGACAAAATCGATATCCCAAGCAAAAATACTCGCTAATTTCATCACCATGGCATCTGTTAAACCAGATTTCTTTCCCGCATTAAATAGCGAACCAGTAATTGTCCCATTAGCCGTTTGTACTTGTGATTCAGTAGCATGCACAATCATTTCAGTTGAAAGCGAACTATCTATTTGCTTGACAACCAGCTCTTGTGTTTCAGATACCCTGTATTTTAATTTTGAAAACCCCCCTTTTTTATCCCTAGCAAAAGCGATAGTTGCGCCGGGATATATTTTGGTTAATTGTTTCGCATCTTTGTTGATATGGATAATGTTATACAATAATGTTTGGCTTAAATCTAAATCATCAAAAATACTGGATAATGTTTGCCCCTTCTTAATGACTAAATTTTGCCAGATCGTTTCATCTTCAGGGTTTGATGCCACTAGACTTAATAGAGGTTGAACTGGCATTTGTAATTGAATATTTTTATGGGTTTGAATCGGTTTTGAAGGTGGTATTGCAAACGCCAACAAGAGTAAAGATGCAAAACAAGCTAAAAGTACTAACGTCAACTTATTAAGTTTAATAGCAGGAATTGCAGGAATCTGATTATTTCTGTTAACAAATACAGCTTGTGAACTTTTCTTTTTCAAAGAATTTAACATGGTTTTTGAACCCCACAAAGATATAGTAGATGCATAAATTCGTCAATGATTACCTACATATTAATAGCCATATAGGCTCAAATTCAGTTAAAATACCTGTCTTTTAACAATTTACAAACAGGAAACTCAATGTCAATACAAGAATCTTTAGATTTGCTAACGCGAGGCACAGAAGACGTTATTAAACTGGAAGAGCTAGAAAAAAAGCTCAAAAAAGGCAAACCCTTACAGATAAAAGCTGGTTTTGATCCAACTGCACCTGATTTACACATTGGACACACTGTTTTAATAAATAAAATGCGACAATTTCAAATGTTAGGACACGAAGTCTCCTTTTTAATTGGTGACTTTACAGGGATGATAGGAGACCCAACAGGAAAAAATATTACACGGAAAATATTGACGCGTGAACAAGTTGATGCCAATGCCTTAACTTATAAACAACAAATATTCAAGATTTTAGATAAAGAAAAAACCAAGGTCTGCTTCAACTCTACTTGGATGAACAAAATGACCTCTGCTGATATAATTTCTTTAGCCTCTCGTTATACCGTTGCTCGCATGTTAGAACGTGATGATTTTTCTAAACGCTTTTCTTCCCAGCAACCCATTGCCATTCACGAATTCATGTACCCATTAGTGCAAGGTTATGATTCTGTCGCTATGAATTCAGATGTTGAATTGGGTGGCACAGATCAACGTTTTAATCTACTAATGGGTAGAACCCTACAAGGACAATACGGCCAAGAACCACAAGTTGTAATGACCATGCCATTGTTGGAAGGCCTTGATGGCGTCCAAAAAATGTCAAAATCTTTGGGAAATTACATCGGCATCGAAGATGCACCAAGAGATATGTTTGGAAAAATCATGTCTATTTCTGATGAATTAATGTGGCGTTATTTTGATTTATTAAGTTTCAAATCCAATGCAGATATCGCCAAATTAAAACAAGAAATGACTGATGGCAAAAACCCTCGTGATGTTAAATTTGTATTAGGCTTAGAAATTGTTGAAAGATTTCATGGTAAACAGGCTGCCGATGATGCATTAGCAGGATTTAAAAGCCAGTTTCAAAAAGGTGCCATCCCTGATGATATCCCAGAAATTACGCTAAACACAGAAAATGGTGAAATTGGTTTAGCCTTATTGTTGAAGAATGCTGGACTGTGCGTTAGCACATCTGATGCCATGCGCATGGTTAAACAAAATGCTGTCAGTGTCAATGGTGAAAAAATAGCAGACCCCAAACAACTCATTAAAGCCGGCACAACGGCTGTTTTCCAAGTAGGTAAAAGGAAATTTGCTAAAATAGAAGTTAAATAATTTCTGACCGACAGTCAGCAATTTACTAATAAAAAATTCTAAATTGCAGGGTATTGGTTAGCAGGAAGTAATAGTGAGTGAAAATTACATCAAATAGCCCACTATTTAAACCTAATTAAAAGCCTCTTTGTTCTTTAACATCTTCCCAAGCAGCTTGAATGTTTTGGGTTTTCTTTTTAGCAATCTCGACCATTTCTGGTGGCAAACCTTTAGCGATTAGCTTGTCAGGATGGTGTGAACTCATTAGTTTTTTGTAAGCACGACGGATAACTTGTTTAGAATCATTAGCATTAACACCCAAGACTTCATAAGAGTTCGTCTTATGTTGTTTAGGTGGCTTCCACTGTTGGTATTGTTGCCTTGATTGATTACTTTGCCCTGAAGAACTGTATTGGCCATGCACATTAAAACCACGCATACGTACAAGAGCTACAAATAACTGCTGTGGAAAACTAAGCTGTTTACAAATTCCTAATAACATTTGCCACTCTGCATGATTAATACGTCCTTCTGCAGATGCCACTTCTATTAGCATTTCTAAAAACATCTGTTTTACACTATAAGAACGACCTGATTTACGAGCAAAATCAGCAATTATGGTATTAAGATTAAAGTTATCTTGCTTCCCATTATTGAACAACTTAATCGCTTGCCGTCTTTGTTGTTGACTTAGGTTCATACGGCGCATAACAATTTCACATTTTTTAATCTCACTCGCAGTAACCACACCATCAACTTTAGCAAGTTTACCAATAGAAGAAAATAATGCTTCAAAGTAAGCCTGTTGAATTTGAGTTTTTTTGTTGGGTCGTCCAAGTATGTTTTCAGCTACCCATTCTTCTGCTGAAAAACCAACATAACCCAGCATAAATGCACCTAGCATGCCTCCAAACTTGAACCCAATTATACTGCCTATTAGTAAACCTATCATTATATTATATTAAATGTTAAAATTCGATGCTTTGATAAAACGCTACATTCTACTGCAAGCATGATTAAATTACCTCTAATTCATAAAGGAAAAGTCCGAGATGTCTACCAAATAGATAAAGACACATTATTAATGGTAGCAAGCGACCGATTAAGTGCATTTGATGTTGTTCTACCTGATACCATACCTAAAAAAGGGCAAATCCTAACCGAAATATCAAATTTCTGGTTTGACAAATCTAGCACTATTATCGCAAATCACCTAACTTCAACACCAGTGCAGGAAGTCATTTCTGAAGCAGATGAAGAATTAGTCAAACGAGCCGTTGTTGTTCAAAAGCTCAAAACCCTGCCTGTAGAAGCCATTGTCCGTGGTTATATTATTGGTTCTGGTTGGAAAGATTACCAAAATACAGGGGAAATTTGTGGGATAGATTTACCCAAAAATTTACAACAAGCTGAAAAATTAAAACAACCAATTTTTACTCCATCCTCCAAAGCTGATGTCGGTGATCATGATGAAAACATTTCTTTTGAGCAAATGGTTGAGAAAATCGGTGAAGATTTAGCAAACCAAATTAAACAAGTTTCTTTAGAGCTTTATTGTATGGCGTCCATTCATGCAGAACAAAATGGCATTATAATCGCCGATACCAAATTTGAATTTGGTCTAGATGCTAATAATAATTTAGTTCTAATGGATGAAATTTTATCACCTGATTCGTCACGTTTTTGGAACAAAGATAAATACCAAGTGGGTACAAGCCCAGAAAGTTATGACAAACAATTTATTCGTGATTATTTAGAAACTCTAGACTGGGATAAAAAAGCACCTGGCCCCCATATACCTAATAGCATTATTAAAGCCACTGCAGAAAAATACCGCGAAGCTTATCAATTAATTACAGGAGAAAAATTCAAATGAGCCAATCAATCACGAGTTTATTAGATGAGTATGCTAGCAGTCATCAAAACAAAACAAACAAACTTATCCATTATATATGTGTCCCTGCAATTTATTGGGCAATCACTGCAATGTTATGGGTGGTCAAGATCCCATATGTTGAAAACCTAGCTGTAGTAACCACTGCATTAATTAGCCTTTACTACATCAGTAAAGACCTTAAAATAGCCGTGCAAATGATAGTTTTTAGTGTATTGTGTTTGCTACTATGCCACTTTATGGAAAACCAATTACTGCCTTTATTAATAATAGCTATTGTAACCTTTGTTATTGCATGGGTTTTTCAATTTATTGGTCATCATATAGAAGGTAAAAAACCATCGTTCTTTAAAGATTTACAGTTTTTATTGATTGGTCCTGCCTGGATAATTAAGCAAGTATTTAAATGAACTTTTAATGAAATAACTGTCCTAAATTCATGTACTTAGATTACTTCGGCTTTGATGAGTCTCCATTTTCCATAACACCTGATCCAAAATTTGTTTTTTTAAGTAAAAAACATGAAGAATCATTAGCGCACCTTGTTTATGGAATCACTCGTGGAGGGGGTGCTGGTTTTGTACAACTTACAGGAGAAGTCGGCACTGGAAAAACCACTATTAGCCGGTTGTTACTAGAACAAATACCTGACAAAACCAATATCGCGTTAATACTTAACCCGACTGTTACACCATTGGAGCTGGTTCAAAACATTTGTAAAGAGCTGAAGGTTTCCATGCGTGGCATAAAAACAAAACTTAATGCACTAGTAGACAAACTCAACAATTACCTTTTAAGATCTTGGTCAGATGGCGAAAATACAGTCGTTATTATTGATGAAGCACAAAATTTACCAAGAGATACTCTTGAGCAGTTAAGGTTGTTAACAAATTTAGAAACTGATAAGCATAAATTATTGCAAATAATACTTATTGGCCAGCCTGAATTGCGTTCCACCATGCGCAGAAATGATTTACGGCAATTAGCACAACGTGTCACAGCACGTTACCATTTAATGCCATTATCTTCCGATGAAACCTACGATTATATTCAGTATCGAATAAAAATGGCAGGTGGTCAATCAAATTACCTTTCTCCAAGCACCTCCAAAAAAGCCTATCAGCTCACACAAGGCGTACCAAGGTTAATCAATATATTAATAGATAGAGCTTTTTTAGCGGCTTATTCTGATGATTCTAAACATGTGGCTAAAAAGCATTTAACCATAGCGGCGAATGAGGTTTTACCAGAAAAACGTGGAGCGCAAATACCTTTAACAAATTACTTATCCACGAAATCTGCATGGCCACTCTATGCAGCTATACTTATTATTGGCGCCCTACTTTATCAAGTATACCAACTAGAAAATACCAATAAAACAGAAATGGGCACCGGAGAACTCCAGTCAGAAATTAAGACAACATCAAAAAACCCTACCTTCATTGCAGCAAAATCATCTATTTCATGGCAATACTATTTCAATCTATGGGATACACAAACCGACAAAAATTGGCATAAAAACCAATGCCCAAACAGTGTTGATACAGGCATGGCCTGTATGCAACATCAAGGCAATCTTGCACAGATTGAATTACGTAATCACCCAGTAATTTTACAACTTAACAACCAAAACTTAGTTTTATTAAAATCCATTGAAGGCAATAAACTAGTTTTACTCAATAACCAAAATGAATTCACACAAGTAACAAAATCTTGGCTTGACCAACAATGGTTAGGGACTTATTATATTCTGTGGCCAATGCCAGCTGAGTTATTAGAACAACCAAGCACCGCACAATTAAATGCATGGGCTTTAGAAATGGCGAATACAATCGCCCAGGGTGAAGTCCCAAAATCTCAACTGGAATTATGGGTAAAAGATTTTCAAAGTAACAACCATCTACAAGCAGATGGTATAATCGGATCAGAAACGCAAATGGTTCTGAGTTTAATGGCCTACAATGGTCCAACATTAAAATAAACACATATATGTCAACAATTTTAGATTCATTAAAAAAATCATCGGATAAACGTGATGGAGCAACTAACAATTCATTGGGTAGTTTTAGCTTTTCTAACCGCAACAATCCTTCAAAATTAACTCGGTATATTCTTCCATTTACACTTATTGTCTTAACATCCGCCTTACTCTATTGGGGCTATACCTACCTATATGATGAATCTAAAAATCCAATTGTTTCTAACGTAACAACTAAAAGAGACACCAATGAAATTGAACCAATAGAAAAAATTTCGAAAAACAAAAAAACAAATAGCAATCACAGTAATGCAATAAGCGCATCAGAAAAAATACAAAGACCTGCTACCACAGATGTTCGAGATAAAATTAAAAGTATACGAGCTATTAAAGACCAGCAGGAAAAAGATAAGAACCTAGCTCATTTAAACCGTCAAAATTCTTCTTTTGTTGAAAGCAATGATAATCGCATAAGTTTCGATAAAGAGAATGATAATGAGCAAGAGGTAAAAAAAGAAGCTATAAAAGAACAAAAACAAATAACACAATCCACTTTAAAACTATCGTTACCCAAAGGCAACCAAGAAAAAATCAGCACTAAACAGAAAAACGAAACTGAAATAAGCAAACAAGATTATTTGCTCATCTATCAACTCCCCTTTTCAATCAGGAAGGATTTACCTCAAATAAAATTAAATATCCATGTGTTTGATGAAAGTCCAGAAAACCGTTTGGTCATTATTAATGGCACAAAATTTATTATTGATGATATGATTGATGACCAAGTTTTAATAAAAGACATTGTCAAAACAGGCGTATTGTTAGAGTTTAATAACCACGAATTTCTAGTGCCGAATTAACCTAATTAAATAAAGTAAATAGGCAATTTGACAAAACTATACAATTTTGAATACAAATAAAACGAAATATTAACGATTTATTTGCGATTTAATTAACAATATAATAACATCCGCAATAGAAATTAAATGTACGATATATTATTTAACAAAAAAGAGAGAGTGAAAACATAAATATGAAAAACAAAATAAAACTTATTTTAACAACAGCAATATTAGTTATGGTCGCTTCATTTGCCAATGCTGGTAAATTTGATCAAGCTGCAACAAACATATTATCAACAAACAATGCAAATCCTGGCCCAGGAATTGCGAGCACACCTAATTCATCTGTAACATTAGATTTTAGCTTGCAAACTGGTGAATTTTGGGATGCTATAGATGACCCTGACAATGTAACTGCGATGTGCTTTACTGGTGGCTCTATTACTGGTATTGAGTGGGATGTTACCCTTGAGTCGGTTGGTGCAAGTTGGTTGTCTGAAGCTACAATGCAATTTACTGACTCTAGTGGGTCAGCGGATCCAAATGCTATTAATTTAAA
Source organism: Alcanivoracaceae bacterium (assembly GCA_016744455.1). GTDB lineage: Bacteria > Pseudomonadota > Gammaproteobacteria > Xanthomonadales > Marinicellaceae > NORP309. The sequence continues at coordinate 22,410 of JADGEI010000007.1, read as the reverse complement.
TGTAGGTGTTGCTGATTCCGCACCTGGAACTATGACATATAACTCTAGTGGCATTGTAGACTTTACGGACAATCTTTTACCTGATGTTGTAGCTGCTGGAGATGGTATATTACAAATTCAATTTTTTGAATCCTTTGATGACAATGCAGATGCAGTTGATTCAATGTTTACAAGTGGAACAGTAGGAATTCACGGAATTGATTTAGTTCCTGTTGCCTGCCCTTATGCAGCAGCAGTTCTTGCCCCACCAGTTCCTGTACCAGCAAATAATTGGATTACATTAGCATTATTGATGTTAGCATTAATGTTTTTTAGCAGAAAACTTATAAAGCAATAATAAAAACCAAGTTTTACGAAAGGACTAATCACTTAGATAGTTCATTCAAAAATTAATAAGGGTATTACATACTACATGTAATGCCCTTTTTTATAATTAACACTATTATTGAATTTAACATTATGCATACCAATAAAACACTATTATTGATCCTTTTGACCAGTTTAAGCACTCCATTATTTTCACAAGACATTTATACAGATATAAGCACTCTATCAGGTTTTAATGCTCCTCATAACGTAAAAGGTCCTTTTGAAGGTGGCATTCCTGGTACTGGTCAATCATTTATTGATATCAACAACGACGGTCTTCAAGACATTATTGTCTCAAATCAAGTTGGCGACAATAAATTATTCATTAATCAAGGCAATGAAACTTTCAGTGAATCGACAGCTTTCCAAAACATAGCTCTAACCTCAGAAAAGTGCAAAGGTGTCTCAGTGGCTGATTATGATAACGATGGTTGGGATGACATCTATTTTAGTTGTAATGGTGATGACTATCTCTTTAAAAACAACAACGGCAATTCTATTACCGATGTTACGGTTCAAGCAGGAATAATAAACCCCTACAATTCTCAGGCCTCAGCTTGGGCTGATATTAACAACGATGGCTGGCTTGATCTTTATGTCATCAATTATGACATTAGAAATCCAGCTCATGGAACTTCAGGAGACCTTGTTGCTGATGCATTCTATTTAAGTAATGGTAATGGAACATTTACTGATATTATTGCTGAATTTGATATCAATCAGGTTAACAAGCCTAATTTAGCTGTAACATTCTTTGACTATGACAATGATGGTGACCAAGATTTATATGTTATAACAGATAAACTTAGAGGTAATGTGCTATGGGAAAATGACGGCCCTGCTGTTAGTGGTTGTGGAGTCCAATGGTGTTTTAGGGATGTTTCAGTTAGCAGCAATGCTAACTCTTTAGTTTTTGGCATGGGTGTTGCAACAGGTGATATTGATAATGACGGTGATTTTGATTTGTTTTTCTCAAGCATTGATGAACAAACACTATTAATAAACCAAAACAGTCAAGGCACAAACACTTTTATCGACGCCTCAGTAGGCTCCGCACTCAACCTTGGCGTGGGTTCTATAGGTTGGGCCACCATGTTTTTTGATTACAATAATGATGCATGGATTGATGCCTATATAGCAACACATAATAATACAGCAGAACTTTCAGACACCCTTTTCAATAATAATCATGATGGCACCTTTGACAACATGAATTTAACCTGCGGTGCGACTAATTTACTCAAGTCTGAAGGAGCCGCCCATGGTGATTTCAATAACGATGGAAAGATTGATATTGTTTTAGCTAATTTCGATAATTTCTATGAAATATATAAAAACTCAGATACCAATACAAACAACTGGATAAAAATTAAACTCATAGGAGGTCTAGGTATTAATCTCAATGCTATCGGTTCTAGAGTTACTGTACTTACAAATGATAATATTAGTCAAATTCGAGAAGTCAATAGCGGCTCATCACGTGGCGCAGGTAATGAAAGGACTTTACATTTTGGCCTTGGATCTTCAACTATTTCCACAATGGAAATTATTTGGCCCAATGGCATCACTCAAAACTTAAACTCACTTAATAACAATCAATTACACACCATAAAATATGCCGATTTTATCTCAATTTTTTCGGATAATTTTGAATAATTAATGAGAATTCAATTCAATAAATTCAAATAAACTTGCAACAACCTGTGAATTCTCTCTGAAAGGTTTTGCAAATTGAGCTAAAATTTTTCCATGGCTCATATTATCTTGCAAAAGCAGTGTGTTATTAACCTGATATTTTTCTAATTTTTTAGCGAGACTTTTAGCATTAGTAACATTTACTTTATGGTCATTTGACCCTTGCATTAGCAGATGCGCAGGCTCATTACCGTTGATATAATTAATAGGTTGAGAACGATAATAATCATCTGATGATGAGAATAAGTCATACATGTATTCCGCATTAAATGGATAAAAATTATAAGGGCCTGCTAAACCAATAAATCCATTGATAGTGGGCAAATTACCTTCTAATAATCGCTCATCAGCAACCAACATAGATCCTATATGGGCACCTGATGAATGGCCCATTATAAATATATTCTGATGTGTTATGCCATAATGTTGTAAATGACTTAAAACCCATAGTGTTACATTTTTTGCATCAGTTAAAATCTCGTCAAATTTAACTTGTGGATATTGCTGGTAATCTGCAATAACTACCGCATACCCTTTCTTTGTCAATGTCTCAGCAACAAACAAATAATCATTTTTGTCAAGTTTATTACAATAACCCCAGCATCCACCATAATAGAATATAATGGTTGCTGTTATTTTCTGGTTTTTTGGAAGATAAATATTAAGCTTGTTTGCAGGCTTACTGCCATAACTAATATCAAGATAGGATTCATAATCACCTGATTTTGCTACAAAATTTATGTATTTCAGCCCTGACTTTATACATGAAGTTAAAAACAGCAGCATGCACAAAATTAGTACGAAAGCTTTATAAATCTCTCACCAGCCTGAAGCCAACATAAGAATAGGCTGAATTGATTTTATGAGCCTCTGTTTGACTTAACTTATTGGATTGCTTGCCATGAAACCATGAACTACCAATTGAAGTTGGAGAATCGCAAGGCGACTGACTACAAGCCAACCACTCACTTACATTTCCCCTAACATCATACAAACCTTCATCATTTTTAGCATAACTAGCCACTGGTGCAGTAAATTTGAAATCATCGTTGCAAGGGAAATTATCTTCTTTATTGCGTATTTTAGCACCTTCTAAGCCGGCTAAGTTGGCTGTTTTACAAGCACTATAGGCATTGCTTTCTTTTGAAGCAAGTATTAACCAGTCTTGCTTGGTGGGAAGCCGATAGGTGTTCTCTGTCTCTACACTTAACCACTTAGCATAAGCACTGGCATCTGCTTGAGTTACACAGACTACTGGGTGACTTGGTTTTTGACTAAAATACGGATCATCCCATTTTTTTGTATTGAAGAAACTATTGACACCTCCGCCGAGGTGTTTACATTTGCTGGACTCCCTATTTGTGACTCTTGCAAAATCAGCATATGATTCTACTGACACTTCTTTTATATTAACTGCTAGGTTTTTTGTCAGAACAATAGACTCAACTCCTAGGTCATCAATTAAGAGATCACCAATTTGTGGGCCTAATTTATCCAATGCTTGACTAGTTAATTTTTCTATTAACTTGTTGCCTGGGTCAATGGCTTTAACTATTCTCGCCAGTGTTTTAACATTATCTGCAGAGTATTTTTCGTTTGCCATGTCAAGTTTTGAAACAATTGATAATAATAGAGTTTTTTGCTTTTCAAAGTTTCTATTTCTAAACTCTGTTTTATCATTAAATTTCTTTAGAGACCTTGTGTGTCTTGAAGCGACACTCAAATCAATTTTTTCTAATGAGGATTTAATTAATTGAAAATAAATCCCCCCTATTCGTTCTATGGCACTAATTGCAGCAGGATTGTCAGGGCTAATTTTAAGAACCTCTATAAGCTGATTAGTGGCATTATCATCCTTAGGTTTTGACAAACGATAATTGTCAATGTTTTCATTAGCCCTTAACAATAATTTTTCAACTTTCTCAAATTGATCAAGGGACAATAAATCTGTATCGATTTCTGTTGTGTTTTGCCCACCTTCAAAGGAAACATTTGTAATGGTATCTTGACCAGTCAAGTCTTCAATATTTTCTGACTTATTTACACTTAGCTCTTGGTTTTTTGCCTTATTTTCATTAACCGTTTCACTAGCCATGGTTGATATTATTTTCGATTCAACTTGGTCATTATCTGAAGAAATATTTGGTAAAATATTAATTTTACCCGATTTCCCCTGTGCAGAAACTATGTTATCGTCTTCAACCATTTTAGAGTTTATATTATCATCGCCACCAACAAAGAAAGCAGAAATTATAAGCAGAAATAAAAGCGGTAAAAACCACAGTAAATGCCTACCTGTCTTATCTGACAGTAGTGATTGTAATTTATTCCCTGTGCGTTGAAAGGTGTTAGTTGGAACTAATTCCAATGCATTTTTTAATTCATCCATGGACTGAAATCGATCTATAGGTGATTTTGCCAGACACTTATCAATTAGTTTTTGCCAATGACGCATCATAACGGGAAGTTTCTCTGCTTCCTGACTAACGTGATTAACTAAAATTGAAATACTATCACTTGCATCAAAAGGTACACTACCTGTTAAACGTTCATATATCACAACACCCAAACTATAAATATCTGTATGAACATCAACTTTTTTTGATCTAGCCTGTTCGGGGCTCATGTATTGAGCTGAGCCTACGATTTGATGCTCCTGAGTCATGCGATTTCCATCTTTAGAAATTGCAATCCCAAAATCTGCAATTTGCACATTTCCAAATTTGTCAAACAACAAATTTTCAGGTTTTATATCACGATGCACAATACCGCGTTCATGTGCAAATGACAAACCATCACAAATTGATTTAAGGAGAGAAATAAACTCTTGTTCATCTTCTAATATATAACTGGAAAAATCACCGTGATTCAAGTATGGCATGGTGAAATATATTTCACCTTTAGAAGTTTGCCCAATGTTATAAATGTTGATAATATTGGGATGATCCAAATGCGCGATTGTTTTCGCCTCGTGTTTAAACCGTTGTACATCGACATCATTGTCGGTAATTTCTAAGCGCATTACTTTAACCGCAATTTCACGATTCAATGAAATTTGTTTCGCAAGATAAACCACAGACATGCCGCCCTCGCCTATCTTGCTTATTAATTTTAAGCCAGGTATTTTGAGGTCAATTTTGTTTATATTATGCAGTCGCTTAGTATCCAATTAAAAATTCCTATATTCCCATTACAGTTTAATCTATTCTAAAAATATTTTCAAAATTTAAATTCTTTTACGTTGTGCTTTTCAATAAATAGGCAAAATAGATTATAAATTATCATTAAATACTAGGCTCATGGTAAAATTAAACTATTTCATCGGCAAATAAAACCCATGGACATTAGCAATATTAGAAACGAATACACTCAATCTGGTTTAACAAGAGATGAGCTTGATACATGCCCACATTTACAATTTGATAAATGGTTCAAACAAGCGCAAATTGCCCAATTACACGAAGTTAATGCAATGAGTATTGCTACTGTTTCTTCCACATCAGAACCATCCATCAGAACCGTATTACTCAAAATTTATGATGAGCGTGGTTTCGTGTTCTTTACAAATTACACTTCTCAAAAAGCACAAGATATAGAAAACAACTCAAATGTTTCCTTGTTATTTCCCTGGTTACCACTTGAAAGACAAGTAAGAATCTCAGGCACTGCTGAAAAAATCACTAAAAAGGAGTCTTTTTCCTACTTTACCTCTCGACCTAAAGGATCTCAATTAGGTGCATGGATTTCACCACAATCGCAAATAATCGAATCACGTGATTTTTTAAAGCAAAAACTAGCTGAAATGAAATCAAAATTTGCTATTGGCAAAATACCTTTACCTAACGCATGGGGAGGCTATCGCATAGTCCCACATAGATACGAATTTTGGCAAGGCCGCAGTTCTCGCCTACATGATAGATTTGTTTATAAAAAGTCTAATGATAATTGGTTAATAGAACGATTAGCACCATGAAAACACTTTATACCAGTCATCAAGTAAAACAGGTAGATATACTCGCTGCACAATATTTAAAGATTTCAAGTTTTGAACTCATGAAACAAGCAGGAAAAGCATTCTTTAATTATGTACAACACTTTAATTCTACCCTAGTTGTAACTGGCGCTGGCAACAATGCAGGGGATGGTTTTATCTGTGCAGATTTACTTATGCAATCAGGTAAGAATGTTATGGTCTGGAACCTAGTGCCAATTGAAAAACTACCAACGGATGCCTACCAAGCGGCACAAAACTACCTTAAAAATGGTGGCACAGTTATTAATCAAAAACCTCAAGGTGTTTTTGATTGCATTGTAGATGCGTTATTTGGTACAGGTTTATGCAGAGATATAGAAGGAGTTTTTGCTGAGACAGTCAACTGGATAAATTCACAAAACTCACCAGTTGTTGCCGTAGATATCCCATCAGGGTTGCATGCAGATACAGGAGCTATTTGTGGTTGTGCCGTCAATGCTGATATCACTGTTTCCATTATTTGTTATAAAGCCGGTCAAGTCACCAATTATGGCAAACAACAATGTGGGGAGCTTTCCCTAGAAGACCTTGGCATCCCTTACTCATTTATACAAGAAGTGCCATCACAACTCAAGTTACTGGACCAATCTGTATTATCTAATAGTCAGTTTAACCATAAACACAATTCACACAAAGGCTCATTTGGTCAAACTGTCATTGTTGGAGGTCACGACGGAATGCTGGGCGCATTACTGCTGGCTGGAAAAGCCGCATTGCAAAGTGGTTGTGGCTTGGTAGAAGTTGTCAGTAATAATAAACAAGCTGTCATGATTTCTATACACTGTCCCGAACTTATTACAGCTCAAGATATTAAAGCTTCCAGATTATTAAAAAATGCAGATGTAATTGCCATTGGACCTGGACTAGGTTTAAACCAACAATCAAAACATGTTCTCGAACATTGCCTGTCACATAAAAAACCCATGGTTATTGATGCCGATGCGTTAACTTTGGTAGCCGGCAACTATAATTTTAATCATGATGTAATTATCACTCCACACCCTAAAGAAGCTGCTACGCTTCTTGCTACTGATGTTGACAGTATTCAAGCAGATAGAGTCAAAGCTGCTAAAGAACTAAGTAAAAAATACAATGCTGTGACAATATTAAAAGGTTCAGGCACTATAGTAGCCAATCCAAATGGTACGTGTTACATTTGCCCTTTTGGTTATTCTGGTATGGCGACAGCAGGTATGGGAGATGTGCTCACAGGAATGGTTGCAAGTCTACTAGCACAAGGATTTAGTGCAATCAAAGCAGCAAAAACTGCCGTAGTTTGGCATGCATTAGCGGCTGAAAATTGCAATAAAGGCAATTGTTTAATTGCTACAGATGTCATTAATCAATTAGCTTATGAAATTTGATATAACAACCCTAAAACAATTAGATGATTTTTCTAACCACTTTGCCAAAGAACTTAGCAAAGGAGACGTGGTGTATTTACACGGGGATTTAGGCAGTGGTAAAACAACTTTCACCCAATTATTACTAAAACAACTAGGTTATGAAAAGAGGGTAAAAAGCCCTACTTACGCCATATATGAAACTTACACCCTTATAAAGACAAATCTAGTTCACATGGACTTGTATCGACTAAGCAGTCCAGAAGAACTCTACTATTTAGCCATTGATGAAATATTTGATTCAGAAAATGCGGTTATAATCGAATGGCCAGAAAAAGGAAAAGGTGTATTACCAAAGGCTACAAAAACACTTTACTTTACATTAGAAAATGCTGACAATCGCAACTTAAAGGTAGATATTAGGTAACAAACATCCTCTATCTAACTGTTTTTTATCATTTTTCTTGTATTTTTATAGATTCTACCTAAAATTAACATTATGAAGTTCAAAATTTTCACTGTCGCGTGTCTACTACTTACTCAGTATGCTATTGCTAGCACACAGGTAAACAGTTTACGTGTTTGGACCAGCCCAGAAAACACCAAAGCAGTTATTGACTTATCAGATCAAGTAGACTACAAACTGTTTCAACTTGACAGTCCACCGCGAGTTGTTGTTGATATTTCCAATACAAAATTAAATAAAAAACTTAAGCTTAAGAAAAACTCTGTTATCAACAGTATTCGAAACGGTAAAAAAGATAAAACCACATTGAGACTGGTATTTGATTTAGCAACACAACAACAAGCCAAAAGTTTTTTATTAAAACCTGCGAAGCAATATGGTCATCGATTGGTTATTCAGCTCAGTGATGAGAAAAAAATCAAGAAGAAAAAAACAGTCAAACAAAAACACGCTAATAAAGACCGTGACATCATCATCGCAGTAGATGCAGGTCATGGTGGAGAGGATCCAGGAGCCAGTGGTGCCTCAGGCACGCGAGAAAAAAACATCACCTTAAAAATCGCAAAAATGCTAGCAAAAATCATTGACGATGAGCCTGGCATGAAAGCTGTATTAATCCGTAAAGGAGATTATTATTTAGCTCTGGAAAAACGATACAAACAAGCACGTGAACACCAAGCAGATTTATTTGTTTCTATCCATGCAGATGCCTTCACAGACCCAAAAGTACATGGCATGAGTGTTTATATTCTTTCTAAAAAAGGAGCAACTTCTGAAGCCGCAAAATGGCTAGCACAATCAGAAAACTCATCTGATTTAGTCGGTGGCGTTGTTCTCGAAGATAAAGACAATATTCTTGCTAAAGTGCTGTTAGATTTATCACAGAATGCAGCCATGGAAGCCAGTCTAAAATCTGCACAAAAAGTACTAGCCGCACTCAAACTCATCGAAAAACCTCACAAGAAAAGAGTTGAGCGTGCAAATTTTGTAGTATTGCGTTCTCCTGATGTGCCATCTATGCTGATTGAAACCGCTTATATCAGTAACCCAAAGGAAGAAAAAAGACTCAAAACCAAAAAATTCCAACAAAAATTAGCCAATTCAATCAAGGATGGTATAAAACAATACTTTTATCAATCGCCTCCACCTAACACTTGGATAGCCAATCACATTACTACGGCTAAACATACCGTTGTAAGTGGAGATACGCTAGGAAAAATAGCACAATCATACCAAGTTTCGATGAACGAGTTAAAACGCCTTAACAATAAAGCATCAAACACCATACTAGTTGGTGAAGTATTAATATTACCTAAAACCACTCCTTAATAAATACTAGACTTGATTCAACACTTTGTGCTATCTTACTAAATATCAACCCTGTGGTATAATACCGAAGGGTTGAACATCCAGTAGGGTACAGACAAATGAAAACCCATAAAAATTTTGAACGATTAGTTGCAACAAAATACCAGGTTTATAACAGCTTGTTTTTAACCTTGCCATTTGAACAAATTACCGAAGTTGCTGAACTATTACCACTTTTATCTAGGCATTGCCACCAAGGCTTCTCAACAAAACTCAACCCCAAAGAAATCATTGAGTCTTTTTTTAAACAATACACAAAAATTAACACAGAGAAAGATGAGATAAGCCTACTCTTTAAATTTATCCAGTACCTAGAAAGGCAAGTGGTCCTTTTTGATGCTGTTGAAGATGCAGCCTATGAGAAAATTCATGACTTCGATGGTAAAGGCACCATTCCTCATTTATTCAATCGTGCGAAAAACACCCAAAATACCGATGCCTTACTCAATAAACTGGATTCATTTAAAGCCAAAATTGTCTTAACGGCCCACCCAACACAATTTTATCAAGGACGCGTCTTATCCATAGTCAGTGAACTCGAACAAGCTATTCGAAACAATGATTTAGATACCATCATGGACTTGTTACAACAACTAGGGAGAACTGCCTTTGTCAGCCATAAAAAACCCACACCTTATATCGAGGCCATTCGGTTAATGTGGTATTTAGAAAATGTCTTTTACCATTCCATAGCAAAAGTTCATTACCGCTTAAGAAAAGAATTAAGCAACCTCTCTATAAATAATTTTCAAAAAGACATCATTAACATTGGGTTTTGGCCTTGTGGTGATCGAGATGGCAACCCTTTTGTCACCTCGGAAGTAACGCTCAACACTGCCAGGCAATTACGGCATAAAATATTTATCTGTTATTTTAAAGACGCTAAAAAACTCAAACAACGCATGACCTTCTCAGGTGTTGATCAACTTGCAGAAAACATATACACCAAACTTGCAGAAACCATCTACAACACCAATGGCGAAAGCTACCAAAACAAGCAAGAATTGCTTGATGATTTAAACGCCATCAAAGAGTATGTCAACAAGCACCATAAAGGACTATTCATTGAGGTCATTGAAGACTTTATAATCAAAGTCAATTTGTTCGGCTTTTATTTTACTGGACTCGACATTAGGCAAGATTCTCGAATACACACAAGCGTTATTGATGACGTTATTCAGGCCTATCATAACAACCTTCTTGGTGACAGTATACAAGGCACCATTCCGCAGGATTATGCTCAGTTAGATGACAGCAGCAAAATAAAGGTATTATTAAACCTGCAAGGCACTATCAAACCTGAATTATTTGAAAAAACAATCACCCGAGAAACGCTTAGTTCTTTTTATACGATAAAACAAATCCAACAAGAAAACGGAGAAGATGCCTGTAAAAGGTACATAATCTCCAACACCCAATCAACTCTTAACTTAGTAGAAGTTTATGCATTAGCACAATTATGTGGGTGGGACAAAAACAACATGACACTTGATATCGTTCCCTTACTAGAAACCATAGATGATTTAGCCAATGGTGAACACATATTGACCTCCTTGTATTCAATCCCTGTTTACAAGCAACATATTCACAAACGAGACAATCGTCAATACATCATGCTAGGTTTTTCTGATGGCACCAAAGATGGTGGTTACCTTAAAGCCAATTGGAGCATTTTCAAAGCCAAACAAAGTTTAACTAAAATTTCCCGTATCCACCAAATAAATGTGGTATTTTTTGATGGCCGTGGCGGCCCTCCAGCAAGAGGTGGCGGCAACACAAATAAGTTTTATTCATCTTTGGGAAAAAACATAGCTAATCACGAAATAGAACTAACTATACAAGGGCAAACCATCTCATCCAATTTTGGCAACCTCAATTCATCACAATATAACCTAGAACAGTTTTTCTGTGCTGGTTTAGAAAACACCGTATTCAGCAAAGATGTTACAGAACTCACTACCAAGCAACATGAGTTAATCGACAATTTGGCAGAATTAGGGTTCACTGCCTACACTGATTTTAAAAACAACCCTCTTTTTATTGAATACCTCGAAGATGTTTCGGTACTCAACTACTACGGCTTAACAAATGTTGGATCACGACCCGTAAAAAGACAATCCAACAAAAAACTCAACCTATCTGATTTACGCGCCATCCCATTTGTAGGAGCATGGACACAGATGAAGCAGAATGTGCCTGGTTTTTTTGGTGTTGGTTACGCCTTAAAACATTATGAACAGAACAACCGACTCAACGAAGTCAAAGAACTCTACAGCCAATCTCTGTTCTTCAGAACTTTAATTGACAACTCCATGCAAGCCCTGTGTAAAACCTACTTCCCGCTAACGGCTTATTTGGGAGATGATGATAAGTTCGGTGAATTTTGGCATATTATTCACAATGAATACCTAGACACCAAACGATTACTCCTAAAAATTTCAGGCCAAAAGCAATTATTAGACAATGCACCCAATAGTCGAGCCTCAATAAAACTGCGAGAAAAAATCATCCTGCCACTAATCACCATTCAGCAGTACGCCTTAATGAAAGTTAAAGAAATCGAAAAAACCAAAGAGGATAAAGCATTAAAAACCATCTACGAAAAAATCATCATTAGAGCCTTTTTTGGAAGCATCAACGCCTCACGAAATGCCGCTTAATTAAAAAACATACACTACCTGTTCACTCAGTTTTGCGGCAGTGAATATGTTACGGTTGGAGGATTATCTACATCTAAATTTCTAAGCTGCGTTTGCGGCAGTGAATGCGGTTCTGACTTGCGCGGTTCTAACTTGAGCTTTCTAAGCTGCGTTTGCGGCAGTGAATAATATAAACGAGAAGCGACTTATAGAATGAGTTTTCTAAGCTGCGTTTGCGGCAGTGAATGCTATTCTGACTTGAGCGGTTCTAACTTGAGCTTTCTAAGCTGCGTTTGCGGCAGTGAATCGACCCCTATGGCAGTGCTGCACACTTGTTTTTTTCTAAGCTGCGTTTGCGGCAGTGAATTTTAAAGTGGCCTGTTATTGAATTAGATCAATTTTCTAAGCTGCGTTTGCGGCAGTGAATGAGGGAATACCCATTTGCTTTTACAGCTTCAATTTCTAAGCTGCGTTTGCGGCAGTGAATTTCGGTTTCAGCTGATATTGTTTTGAATGTAATTTCTAAGCTGCGTTTGCGGCAGTGAATTCATATATTCTACAATCTGTCATATCTTCATTTTTCTAAGCTGCGTTTGCGGCAGTGAATACAACTACTCAAGACCTTTATTATGAAGCGTTTTTCTAAGCTGCGTTTGCGGCAGTGAATGTAGTGCTTCATTTTTTATCCTCCAATATTTTTTTCTAAGCTGCGTTTGCGGCAGTGAATAAACGTTACTTAGCCCACTTAAAAAAGTGATTTTTCTAAGCTGCGTTTGCGGCAGTGAATTTGATTTATCTTCTGTATCATATCTTAAAGACTTTCTAAGCTGCGTTTGCGGCAGTGAATTTATATAGTTAATTTTGAACAATCTGTTTACATTTCTAAGCTGCGTTTGCGGCAGTGAATGAGGTATTGACTTGCAAGAACCAATTGTGATTTTTCTAAGCTGCGTTTGCGGCAGTGAATAAATATAGAACTATACTTATTATCGGTGCTTTTTTCTAAGCTGCGTTTGCGGCAGTGAATCAAGTATTAACATATGATGTTGCTCTTGTAGATTTCTAAGCTGCGTTTGCGGCAGTGAATCAATTATAGTGAATGAATATGACTATGTAAATTTTCTAAGCTGCGTTTGCGGCAGTGAATATTTCAACTGTTCTAGGACGTACTTACAATGATTTCTAAGCTGCGTTTGCGGCAGTGAATAGTAAACTTTCCAGTACGGGATTTCCCATGCATTTCTAAGCTGCGTTTGCGGCAGTGAATCTCAAGTGCCTCATGCACTTTAGCTAACCGCTTTTCTAAGCTGCGTTTGCGGCAGTGAATAATTACATTCAACCAAAACAGAAGGCTCACTCTTTCTAAGCTGCGTTTGCGGCAGTGAATTAACTGAAACAGTCCCTCATTATATATATGAATTTCTAAGCTGCGTTTGCGGCAGTGAATTTCGGTGCAGATTTTGAAGGTATATTCACATTTTTCTAAGCTGCGTTTGCGGCAGTGAATGTATTTCTGTTTCCGCTTATGCTCGAGAAATGTTTCTAAGCTGCGTTTGCGGCAGTGAATCTATTCCGATGGCTTTTCTACCCATTGATACATTTCTAAGCTGCGTTTGCGGCAGTGAATAGTGGATTTTGGCTTGTTTTTGTATAAATTACAATAGGTTGGAGAAAAATAACGGTTTTTACCATTGTAAAACCGTTATTCTGCAAGTTGTTGATTTTATTCAATTTGTTAATGAGCATAAAAAATAATGGTTAAAAGATTAATTAAGGTTGAATGACAATAGCTTGGTTTAGAACCAAGCTATTGTAGCATTATTGCTTAAACCAAACTGATCAAATTCACCATTAGTCGGATTACTTTTCGCTTCTCCGTGTTTTATATATCTTCTGTAAAGTTTCTTTTTTGTTGCACTAAATAACTCAACATAAGGCAAATTCAAACTTTGTGAAAACATTTTAACTTTATAGGCTTTTATGTCTTCAACTGATAAATTATTCCGCTTTATTAGTCTTCTTAGTTTTGCCTGTGTCATTAAAGGCTGAACCCGTGATACAGTTCGATAAGTTACTCCACTTGTAGGAATAAGCTTGATGTCTGACACATCACAATAACCACTTAAACCTCCAAGCCAATTTAGATTTTGAAGTTCTTGCAATCTTTGGGTTGCTCCATGTATTCGTAAAGTTTTGCCAAGTTTAATATCAACTTCTGGAAAACTTACTCCAATATCTGTAGCTTGTAAATCATGTAATGCTTTATGGAATTTTGTGTAGACTTTGTTTAATAAAACATTTTCTCGCATTTCTGCATCGGGCTTTATTTTAATATCGAAGTAATTGCTCATTTGACCACCTCCTTTGTACTTATTTTAGTTACATAAGCCAAACCTTTTTTTCCTAGATAAAAACTGGAGACCCCTGCATTTTGAATTATTTGGAATATTTCTTTAGCTTTTTCACGAGGTATGTCTATTTCTATATTTAAAGTTCCGCTTGCTTTTTTCATAATTGAAGTTACTTCTCCAATTCCTTTTATGCGTTCTTTACGAATGTATGGGTTACCCCAAATAATTTTTTGCTTTCCAGTTGTAAAACGCTCCATAATATTCTTAACTGTAAAACCATTATTTGATATTCCTGTTATACCACCTCTTGCAGCTTTTGCGGATGTCATATCAAAGCGTCCTGACAACCTTTCTAGCTGTACATATAATGCAGAACAATATAGAGGTAGTATTAGTACATCACCTTTGTTGTTATATGGTTTTAATTTAATCTCACCTTTATTATTTAATAATTCAGGCTTGCTAAAATATTCTAACAATGCACCTGAAAGTTTTGCTGCTTTACCTTCATTAATAATTGGCTTTTCTTTTTTAATTAACTCTAATTTATTAATAATTGAAACTGGATTCATGTTAATTGTTTTATGAACTTTATTATCATTTATTACAAAATCATATAGTTCATCAAAATTAAGTTCTAAAACACCCCAGAATTCATTTGAATAATCTGATTTAAACATCTTATCATTTGTTTTAATCATTCCGGTATAAGAATTTTGGTCAGTGCTGCCTGTAATATTCCTAATATAGGTCATTTCATTGTTAATAATAACAGGGTTATCTTTAAAGCTGACTAATGGCTCAATACTTTTAAAAAAATAATTTTCATCATTTCTTGCTTGATAAAGTTTTCTTTGGTCTCCAATTAGTCTATTTAATATACCCATAACAGTATCAATTGTAACTTCTCGGTTAATATAGTTTTCTTCTTTTCCCAAGCTTGTCATTGAACCGATAAACTTTCTTCCTACTTTAGGCAACTCTTCATTATTTGATCCATCTAAAAAAGAGTTTCGCCATGAGGACTCATAATCAATTATTATTTTCATAATTCATCCTCTATTTAGCATAAAAATAAGTAGCATATTCTGAATCTGGCTCTTCTGAAATTTCACTTTCATCTCTTTTGATACGCATCATTTTATTACTGTCATTATAATCAACTAAGATTTTATCAACATACATATAAGATTTAGCTTGTCGAATTGACAACTCTGAAAGCATTGATAAAGTTTGTTCAACCAAAGCTTGGGTGGCATCATCATTTAAAAGTATACCAGTCTCTCCTTCTTCAAAAATCGTACCATTTCGTACATAGTTTGAATGAAAAATTGCTTTGGGATTTAATTCTGGATTTAAGGACTGAATATAATCTTGAACCGCATGAGCCACTTCTTCTCCTTGTCCTTCTTTTATACCCATTGCTTCACGGTCAAACTTCTTATCTAATGAAATAAATTGCAACTGCTCTATACTAATTGAACCATAAGAAATATATTCAGTATCACCGAATGTGGTTTTTGAGAAGAATGATGAGTTATCACGTTCACCTGCTTGACCGAATTGTTCATAATTGCCGTTGCCAAGCTGATCAACAAAATCTTCAATAAGTAGAGGACTAGTTCGTTTGTTTTGACTTTTTGGTACAACATAACCACGTATTAATCCTGTCATTGATGCAATAACTTTCGTTAAATTTTCAATCTTACTTTTATTAGCAAAATGAATATCAAACGCTTGTTCTCTAAACAAATGGTGCCTTATACAATTTTGACTGATATAGAGTGGTGTTTTTTTGAAATCAATGTCTGTTGCTTCTTTTTTGTATTGATAACCTGTATCTTCTTTTATCTTACCTGTTAAATTTGTATATCCTCTTAGTTTTGGTAATGTATGATTATCAACTGTTTTACCTCCATCTCCTGTCAAAGTTGTTGGACCATTCCAATTAACCACACCATGTCCTAGTGCTTTAATTTTAAAATCGACACTTTTAATTCCTGTAATTTTATTCATTTTGTTTCTCCAATTTGAGTGAGTTTGTTAAGCGAAATTGCACCGATAGGCTGCTTATTTCCTATGGCGTAGTAAATTGCGAATTCATGTGGTTTTGATTCCACTTTCTTTAAATCATGAGGTGTATAGCTTACATATATTGGTGCTTCTGGATTCCTTGCTTCATTTAAAGTAAATGTATCTTTATATGATTTCTTACCACCAATAATGTTATGGTGTTTTTTTACCATAAAGCTAAGCAAGTCCTGTTTGCTATCGTCATATCCACGAATTAAATCGGTTGACAATGTAAGATTTGCATTTTCTGTAACATCATTTGTATAGTTGTTTGTAAAATTCAACTTGCCTTGTTGGGTTATTTTACATTGAGCCATTTGTACAAAACGATTATCACCACGAAGTGAACTTTTAGCTATCTTGATTTTGGTTGGCTTTGGTTTTTTCCTATTTGGAAAAGATATTGGGTCAATCAATTTGCTATGAATAACTTTTACACTTTTCTTTAATGAAGCAATGAAATCCTGTTTTAATAATTCTTGGTTTTTTGATTGCTCATAAAAATCTTTATAACCTTTATATATTTCTGATAATTGAATTGGCTTACTTTGCAAGTTTTTAGAAACATAGTGATACCATGCTTTTGCACTATTGAAGCTATGTAAACGATTTAAAAATCGAGCACATCCTCCTGTTTGCTTGCCATTTTCTACTATTGTTTTTGGAATAGCTGTGATGAAAATATTAGCTTCTTTACTTTCTCCAAACCTATCTAATCTGCCAAGTCGTTGTAACCAGTTTTCGGCATTAGTAAATTCTGTTATCATTTTGTCACTGCTAATATTTAAGGAGGCTTGAACAATTGGTCCTGCTCTTAGTACATCATATTTTTTATTCCCATTTCTTTTGAAGCTTTCAAAAACATTATCAAAAATCAGTTCTTTATCTGATTTTTTGTACTTCGAGTGTATAAGTATGGCATTTTCATTACCTTGATTTTTTATAAAGCTTTGTTGGGCTGTTATTGCTGTATTACTAATAACAAAAGTGTTTTTCGGTTGTGTTTGATACAAAGGATTGTTTTCATCATTTTTATCTTCATCGAATGGGTGTTGCTCTATGTGGTAATAACTTTGATTAAAGCTTTCAACATCAATAATATTTTCTTCACTGATTTTCAAGAATTCTTTTACAAAATAATAGTTTGGAGTAGCAGATACGAGCAATGCTTTGGCATTTTCTTTTTGCAACATCTTGCATTGGACAAGTTCTGAAAATAGCAAATTAAACGCTGGCATTGTTATGTATTCATGAAATTCATCAAAAACCACATGAGAATCCATATACTCAACCAATGTTGTGACACTTTTATGTGTAATGATTGAGTTCAGTACTTGGTCAATTGTGGTAATAATTATGTCACCTGAAAACTCTTGTCCTTCTAGTGTCTCAATTGCTTCTTTTCCAAATTGGTAAAATGATTTGAACTCACCTGTATTAATTTCTATTTTTGCATCGGGTAAATATTCATTGTCCGTTAAATCTTTTATTAAACCTAAACACACTTGAACACGAGGACAAATCCATAGTATTTTCTTTGCATTGGTATTTAAAGCCCATTCAAGTGCTATTTTAGTTTTGCCACAACCTGCCGCACCACTTAATACTTTCACTGCACTATCATCTTCTTCGCACTCTGAAAGTTCAATGGCTTTTTTAGCCTGTAGCTTATTTCTTTCACTGTTAGGATATCGAGCTTCAAAACCATCTATGCAATTTTGAATATGTTGTTTTAATCCTCTCTGTTTAAGAATATGATTTTCAAATATTAAATCAAGTGTTGATTCTTCAATATGGTCATTTAATGCTTCGCTACTTAATGCTGAGATCAAACGGTCAGCTGTGACTAAAGCTGTTCTTACTAAATTGTTCTTCGCATTATCATTAACACTTGTTTTGTATTCATCTATATAATCTGTGGGATCTGGATATTCTTTGTATTCAGGAAGGTATTCTTTTTTTAATTCATAAACCGTTTCTTCTTCAAATTTAGATAACAGGCCTTCTATTTTTAAATTAAATTTTTCATTATAAACTTTTGCTATTTCATTTATTTCTATAACTGTTTGATTAAATACTTGCAACATAGTTTTAAAATTTTCATTACCAATATTGTTTTTTAGTTTTTTATAAATAGTATCAAGCTTCAATATTTCATCTTTCCTTATTGGTTTTGCATGATGCCAATAGACAGCATGTCGAATAAAATCCTTACATTTTAGATTTATGTCTTTATTTTGTTCATCATTTAACAAGTGATAAAACAATAAAGAAATTTCATTGTGTCTTGGATGTTTCTCCCATGAAAACTTTCCTGTCTTTTTATCAATATGTTGACCTTCATCGGGGATATCATCAATTGAATTCTTTTTTGTTTTTTCAATAATCCAGTTTTGAAATTCTGGATCAATTTTTCCAACATCATGTAAACATCCCGAAACAAATGCAACTTGTGCTAATTTTTTATCATCTATAAAATGATTGGTGATTTGTTGAGCCACATAACCAACTGCAAATAAGTGTTGACTTAATGATTGTTTTTTGGTGTTTGCATAGTATTCATTAATATTTATTTCTATATCATCCATCTTTATTACATCCTCTTTATTAGTATAATTAACAGGCACATGCCCCTCAAAATTAAATTTATCCCGATTACCCACTATCCATACCAATTCTGTTAATCGTCTTGTTTTGATTTTATGACAACTAACAGCGGTATTTTTTGTAGCTGTCTTTCTTAATAGTGTCTTTACAGCCAATAATCCCTCATTTGTAATCGCTGTTTGCCATGTTCTGTTGCCAATGCGATTGGCAAAGGCATCAAGTACTCGGCGGGTTTTATTGAGTGATTTTTTTTCGCATTGGGAGATAAATGTGGTTATCATTGGTTTGTACCAAATAAAATACGAGATTCCCGATCGGGGTCGGGAATGACTGGTGTTTGGTTTTGAAATATGAAGGTGGCTATCATTGAATTTTACCTTTCTTACCTATCTCTTTTATTGTATCAAACATAAAATCTAAGGCTTTATGATTGGTAAAATTTTCTAAGCATTGAGCTCGAAATTCTTTTTCACTTGCTCCTTCTTTGGCACAGATAAATGCCCATGGCAATATCAAGGTGTCTTTAATAAGATCGGCTATATCGAAAACTAAGGCTCCGCGGCGTGTTTTGCCATGCATGACAGCAAATCCATGTGGTATCCCTAACACCCAAAGTGTGGTTGCAGCTAGTCCATAGGCGAGATAGTTGCCGTGATTGAGAAATGCATTAGCTGCATCAATACTGTTGTGTTGACGTTTAAAATCTTTATGCTTGGTTTGTGTGGCTGCATATTTGTAGAGGTATTTGGTGAGTTGTGCTTCTGCTAGCAATAGATTGGTTGTGTCTTTGCAAGCATCAATTTTGTTGACGAATTTATCTAATGCTTGATTTAATTCTTTGTTGTTTATATCAAATCCTTCTATTTTAAGGTCTATGTCTTTTTTCCAAATTGTTTTTAAATAGGTGATGCGGCTTTTTTGAAAGCTTTTGGCTACATTTAATCTTTTCTTAGCATCAAACCAAAATTGCATCCAGTTTTGAATATATTCTGTGGGTCTGTATTCACTTTGAGGTGTCATCCATTCGATTTCATTGCCTGCGAGCAACGGTGTTCCTCCACCACCTGTGAATCCGAACAATACACTTGCACTACAAAGCATTCGTACAGCGGCTTGAGTGATTGATGTGCCGGTACCAAGTAAGATGACTGTGGTGTTAGCAATTGGAATGTTCCAGTATTGTTTGTTTTTCTTTTCATCGGTTAAATATACGACTCGACCACCTTTTTGCATAAGACGGCAATGCTCAAGATAATAGATATTGGCACGCTTCGAATGCAGTATGTGTTTTAGGTCAGTTATCGCGTCCATTTTGTGGTTCTTTTAGTGAGTTGTGGGTTAGTTTATAGCTTACCATTCTCAAAACATGAGAATGGCTTTATTATTTTAACATAATAACTCGGCGGTATAATTGTTACGTACATAACAAAAACACAAAACTGAACCCAAAATAAACGTGATTTTCTTATTCAGGATAAATTCAGTCAATTTCATTATTATGGAAAGCGTAACATTAATATTTGGAGAAAAACCATGAAAAAATTAAACCTTTTTATTCTTGTCCTTGCAGCAACTGCTCTAGTTTCAGTAGCGCATGCTGGTAATCGATTTGAAAACCATCGAGATAACAATTCTAAACAGAGGAACGTGAATAAGTCTCATAGTAAACATGAGGCCAATCGCCAAAACAATCGTCATTCAATTAATAAAAACAGGCAGAATGGCAACAAATATAACCGTTCTCAGAATAAATCATCTGGCAACCACTACAGCAATAGCAAAAATAACAGCCATTCAAGTAACAATAATAGACAGCATGGTAACAAATATAACCGCTCTCATAATAAGCCGTCTAGCAGACGTTACAGTAATAGCTACAATAACCGTCATTTGAACAACAAAAGACAACGTGACAACACATATAACCGTTCTCACAATAAACACTATAGCTATAACAACAATGGGCGAGGCTTTAATTCACCATACCGCAATGGTAACAATAACTATGGGTACAACAATCGTGGATACAACAATCGTAGCCATAGACAAAACCATAATAACCACAGTTATTATAACTATAACAATTATAACAACTACCGCCATTACAATAATTATTATGGCAATAGTTATTACAGCAATTATAGACCTTATAATTACAGCAGTCGTTACTATTACAAACCAACTCGTGGTTTAGGACATTATTTCTACAGAGATAATTACGGGTATGGTCACTGGCATGAAAACATGTGGTGTGATGATTATCATGATTCGGCTTATTACAATGATTATTACAGCAACTATCCTTATCAAGGTGGCTGGAGAATCGGTGATGGTGACTTTGGAATCTGGTTTAACATTCATTAAATCACTATTTTATTAAACAAAAAAAAGGGGCTATCTGCCCCTTTTTTAATTAAAAACTACTTGAGTTATTCCTCATTAATTAATGTTCTTTTCTATATTTACCCACAAACATAGTTAACATGAGCAGAATCAAAAACATAACACTCAGACCATTAAGTGTTGGTACCGGAACTGGTGGTGCTAAAGCTGAAGAAGCAGCAAAAGCTCCTGCTGAAAAAGTATCTGAATTTAAGAATGGCGATGTTAATACTCCTGTATAAGTACCGCTTGTGAAATTATAAACATTTATATCTTGTGACTCATCAGTAATTAGGTAAGCATTTCCGCCACCAATGGCTAGACCATCTATATCTAGAAAGCCTGCTGGATAAGCCGCCACATTATTAATAGTTAAACCAACTGGGTCAATAATAACTAATTGAGCTGTTGAATCATTCACCCCATAAATATTGCCTGTATCAGGGTCGGCATCAATTCCACTAATGCTATCAACTGTTGGAATAATCAATGTAGCTGCTAAAGTATTTATATCAATTGAGTAAATGCCATTATTAGCAGCATCTGCATTACTCCCATATAATACGCCACCACTTATAGCTAAACCATCAATCCTAAAGTCGGCTCCTGCTAATGTAATATTACCAAGTATGGAAGTTGACCCTCCTGTATATGGCACAGACATTAAGCGGCAACCAAAGCATGATCCATCTGATTGAGAATACAATACTCTAGAGTTAGCTGGGTCAGCTGTGGCACCCCATGCTTGTTCTCCAGCTATAATTGAATTTGATGAATTGGCATTTGTATCAACTGAAAACACATCATTTGCTGTACCGCCTATTCCAGAGGAATTTGTAGCTGTTCCAACAAAAAGTGTTCCTGAAAAATCTGGAATTGCTCCGCCAAAAGGTGTCGTTGGAAGTGAGTTAACAAGCCTTTGTGATTGGTCTTCAGGATTCTGTGAAAACGCATTAAAAGATACCATCAAAAAAATAATTGATAATAGAGCCATATTCATAACTAAAAAATCGACCTGATTTATTTACCAAATATAGCATAAAAAAAAATGTGTCTGATGAAAGTTCGATATAATAGTAAAGTG
>JADGEI010000027.1 GCA_016744455.1 Alcanivoracaceae bacterium | reverse complement strand
GACGATTTTTAAAGCTGGATTATTGAAAAAAAATCACTAATGGCTGAAAATGTCAAAATCACAATCGAGTTAAAAATTAGTTATGAATATGGCTCAATAATAATAATTAATCTCAATGAAAGAAACATTACCAATACAATTTGTTAAATCAAATGAAATTGATGAAACTAAAGCTATTAACGATATTTCTCAACAAATATCAATAACTAATGTTGAGGGCATCCTTTTCTTTTGTTCTTCGCATTACAATTTAGACAAGCTATCAAATGCTATAAACAAACCTTTTAACTGCCCTGTGATTGGCTGCACGACCTCTGGGGAAATTTTAGGGAAATACAACACGAAGAGTATTATTGCGATAGTATTTAATACAAAATATTTTGCCATGCATACTGCCTTGATTGACGATGTATCTTCGTTCAATCTATCTGAAGCAATGAAATTAACCCAAAATATTGAGCACGATTTAAGGTTGTCGAATAATTTTGCTAGTGACAGTATGTTTGCATTTTTGTTAACGGATGGATTGTCCTTAAAAGAAGACAAGATCATATCTTTTATGAATCAGGCCTTGGGAGACATTAACATCATAGGAGGATCTGCTGGAGATGATCTTAAATGGAAAAACACACATATATTTTATAGCCACAAATTTTTCTCCAATGCTTCAACGTTAATTTTCTTTGAAACGCTTTTTGATGTTGATGTTTTTAAATTACAGCATTTTGAACCCACAGAAAAGGAACTCATAACCACTGATGTAGATTTTGAAAACCATATAGTTAAAGAGTTAAATGGAGAACCAGCAGCAAGTGCGTATGCCAAAATAAATAATTTAGATAAAAATACCATGGACTCACATGATTTTTCGATGTACCCATTTATGCTAAATATAGGAAATGAATGGTATATCAGATCAATTGCAGAAACTAGACCTGATGATAGTTTGCGACTCTATTGTGCGATTGATTTTGGCCTTCCCTTAAGAATTGGTGAAGGAAGAAACTTAATCGAACGTTTAGAACAAGAAATTCTTGCCATAGAAGAAAAGTATGATGACATCTACTTTTCCCTCGGTTGCGATTGTATTTTACGAAAATTAGAAATTATTGATAAAGGCTATACCAAATTGATTGAACAATTATTGAATAGGATAAAATTTATTGGCTTTAGTGGTTACGGAGAACAGTATAATGGTATACATTTTAATCAAACATTAGTCGCCATTGTTGTGGGGAAAAAGAAAAATGACTAATTCAAAAAAGAACTTAGAATCTAAACTTATTGAGGTGCAAAATAAACTGAATCAACAACAAAAAATTTCTAAAGCCTTATTAAAGCGTGTTAAAAAAAACCTTAAGTACCAAGTAAACATCAATGAAACTTTTGAACATAATACCTTGTTATTAGACCAAATTAGAAAAACCAAAAGAAAGCTCATTCAAGAAGCCGAGGCTACACAAAAATACTCCTACCTGGCAAAACATGACTCATTAACAGGCCTTTATAATCGTAATGAGTTGAAAGACCAATTAAAAAATGTGGTAAATTCAGCTCAAGAAACTAATGAAACTCACGCTCTTCTTTTTCTAGATTTAGATCAGTTTAAAGTGGTCAACGATACAGCCGGCCATTTAGCTGGTGATGAAATGCTAAAACAAATTTCTACAGTATTATTACAAGCACTTAACCCACAAGAAACTTTAGCGCGACTTGGTGGTGATGAGTTTGGTATCTTGATACAAAATTGCAGTAAAGCACAAGTCCAAAAAACTGCAACCAACTTATTGGAACTTATTGATGAATTTCACTTTTCTTGGGATGATAAATTATTTACTGTAACTGTTAGTATAGGTGTTGTAATTATTGACAAAAACACCCATTCATATATTGATGCACAGAAAAATGCAGATATCGCCTGCTACGCAGCTAAGAACTCAGGAAGAAATCAGTTTCATATTTTTCAAAATAAAGACGATGAACAATTGCAACAAAATGCAGAAATGTTATGGATTCCTATCCTTACAAATGCTCTAAAAAATGACCTTTTTTGCCTTTACGTACAGCCAATCAAGCCTGCCAATCCTGATATAAACCATATTTATTACGAGCTCTTATTAAGATTAAATATAGATGGAGAAATTATTCTTCCTGGTGTGTTTTTGCCTCCAGCTGAACGCTATAATCTCATTACAAAAATTGACTCTTGGGTAATCAATAAAACTTTTGAGTGCATCTCAGCTCACATTGAAAATTGTTATGATAGAACTCACTTTACCATAAATCTATCAGGGCAATCATTAGGCGATAACAACATACTTAGCTTAATTACAAGTTTACTAAAAAAACACAAAAAAATAGCTCATAAAATTCATTTTGAAGTAACCGAAACAATGGCAATTGCAAATTTTCAACTCGCCAATAGTTTTATTAAAAAAATAAAGGCCTATGGATGTGGGTTCTCTCTTGATGATTTTGGTAGCGGTTTATCCTCATTAAGTTATCTAAAAAACCTAGATGTTGATACACTTAAAGTAGATGGCGTTTTTATTCGTGACATAATAGATGATCCAATAGATGAAGAAATGGTTAGATCAATCAACAAAATCGGGCATGTTATGGGACTGAAGACAGTTGCAGAATACGTTGAAAGTAAAGAAATTGCTGATAAACTAATTGAAATGGGGTTTGACTATTTGCAAGGGAATTACATTGGCGAACCCACCCAGTTAAGTGATTTATTGCATTAATTATTAAGGTTCACGCAAGTAGACTGGTTCAATTTTTTCAACTTCTGTTTTCAAGCGAATGAAATCGTCCTTTACCATCAACAGCATGTCTTTTGCCTGTGAATATGTATTTGTTTCAAAGATCATTGGATGTTTTTTTTTATGTTCAATAAGTTCAGGATAGACATGAAACCCACTACCAATATATGCATCACAACCTGTCAAATCTACTTCACTTGCATTGCTAACTTTTTCCTTAGATAGGAGAGATATTACACTGCCTTTAATTGAATACCGTACAGAATAAACTTCATTCATACGTGCATCTGTGGCAACAACAATAGTTTTTCGCTCACAAGTGCTTAACTTATTGTATGCTCTATAGGCTAATGTTTTCAAATTTGAAACGGCCACCACTTTAATATTAAGAGCCAAAGCTAACCCTTGTACAACACCAACACCTATACGAACACCTGTAAAAGCACCTGGGCCCTGGCCAACAATAATACCATCAATCTTTGACTTTTTAATATGTGCCTGTGTTAAAAGTTCATCAATAAAAGGTAATATTAACTCTGCATGTAATCGTGGCTTAACAGCCGAACGTTGATAAAGCATGCCATCAACCCACAATGCGGCTGAGCAGCATTCAGTTGCAGTATCAATGGCAAGTAAATTCATAGTTTTAAAATCTTGGCTTGTTTGTTTTTGCTTCAAAAGAAGCAACAGAGTCTAAAATTTCTTGCTTAGCTTCATCAGGTCCACCCCATCCTTCAATTTTAACCCACTTTCCTTTTTCTAAATCTTTGTAGTGCTCGAAGAAATGGGATATTTGATCAGTAATAAAACTTGGTAAGTCTCTAACTGATTCAATATCATGATATAAATTGGTTATTTTACCAACAGGCACTGCTACTATTTTTGCATCTTCACCAGCTTCATCTGTCATTTTTAACACTCCAACTGGGCGACACTGAATAACAGAACCAGGTAATAACGGTGTTGGCATGATGACCAATACATCGACAGGATCACCGTCACCACAAAGCGTATGTGGGACAAAACCATAGTTACACGGATAACGCATTGAAGTATTCAATACTCGGTCAACAAAAATCAAACCAGAGTCTTTGTCTACTTCATATTTAACAGCCTCACCGTTTAAAGGAATTTCAATCACTACATTGATATCATTTGGTGCATCATTCCCTACAGTTACATGTCTTAAACCCATAATAAGTCTCTTTAAATAAATAAGGCGGGGATTATACTGATTTTGCTAGAAAAACCATAGAATGTCACAGTAAATGCCATAAAATGCATTGTTTATTGTCTATTTTAGGCATTTTATTGTTGTAATTATTATCTTAAATTACAATAACCACAAGCTAATACAAACTATTTAGCTACTAATTAAATAGGTGTCGAAAATAATTTTCGGTGAAAAGGGAATCTGGTTAAAATCCAGAACTACCCCCGTAACGGTAATTAATTATACATTTAACATAACCACTAGATTAAACATCTGGGAAGGGTTAAATGCAATTTTATAAGTCCGGAGACCTGCCTATTTTTATCTTAAATAAAACAATCGCGGTGGGCGATGGAGAAAAAAATGAAAAAACAAAACCTAGTGCCTTTAGTGGCATCTACTTTATTCACTTTATGCTCGTATGCTGATGAGAGTAAAGAAAACTACCAACAAGAAACAACTATCGTTACAGCTTCGCGCTATCAACAATCAAAAGATGATATTATTCCGTCTATTTCAATCATTGAACGTGAAGATATTCTTAATTTACAGGCCTTGAATATCCTAGACATCCTATCATTGCAGCAAGGTATAGACGTTGCAAGAACAGGCGGAAACGGTTCCCAAACCAGTGTTTTTGTTCGTGGAACTAATTCTAATCATACGCTAATATTAATAGATGGTGTGCGTGCTGCCTCATCATTTACTGGAAGTTTTGCCTGGGAAAATTTACCTGTATCACAAATTGAAAGAATTGAAATCGTGAGAGGGTCACGTGTAAGCTATTACGGTTCTGATGCGATTGGTGGTGTTATTAATATTATAACAAGAAAACAAGACAAGTTATATGCACGTTATACAACCGGCTCTTATGAAACACATAGTTTTGATGCAGGCTTTGGAGGTTCAACTGAAAACAACCAATACAGCATTGTTCTTGGTCATCAACAAACCGATGGTTTTTCAGCCACAAACGAAAATAATTTATTTGGTTTTAATCCAGACAATGATGGCTATGAAAACCAAAATTTAACTATTAGTGCAAGTCACCAATT
Organism: Alcanivoracaceae bacterium; assembly: GCA_016744455.1. Classification (GTDB taxonomy): domain Bacteria; phylum Pseudomonadota; class Gammaproteobacteria; order Xanthomonadales; family Marinicellaceae; genus NORP309. The sequence continues at coordinate 35,326 of JADGEI010000027.1, read as the reverse complement.
TGTTGATAGCAAACTTTCTCTTAATTATTTTAATACTAAGGCAGATATTGATTTTGATTCTTTTCTCAATCGTGGTAATTCAATGACATCTGAGAGGATAATTAAACTTTCTTGGAATGGGCAGTTATTTAACGCATGGGATTCTGAAGTTGCTATAAGTAATAACAATAATACAAATGTAACTAAGGTTTTTTCTAATGATTTTAATTCTGATCGTCTAAACTTTGATTTACTATTAAACAAAAGTATTAAAAACAACCACATAGGTTTGGGTCTTAGCTATAGAAATGAAAATTCTGAGTATAATCACTCAGTTGTTAATCAATTAAACTACAATGACAGTAGAAATAACCGAGCTATTTTTGCTAGTTGGCAGAGTGATATTAATAAAAACATTATCTCCTTAAGTGGCCGATATGATAACAACAGTGTCTACGGTAACAATTTCTCTACAGATGCAGGTTGGGCTTATCAAATTACCAACACGATTAGAGTTAACTTATCAGCAGGATCAGCTTTTCATGCTCCTTCACTTGACGAGCTTTTTTCGCCAGTTTTTAATTCCATTGTTTTTTCTCCTGACGCTGGTCAATTTATCAACTTCTTCTCAATCGAAGGAAACTCTGAACTTAAACCTGAAGAATCTACCAATTATGAACTTGGATTAAAATTTAATTTGGCGGATAATCACAGACTGGCAATTAATGCATTTTATTATGAAATCGATAACCTCATAGATTTTCAAGGCCACACATTCAAACCGTTCAATGTTAACGAAGCTACAATTAAAGGAATCGAAGTTGCTTATAACTATAGGTATAACAACTTAAATTTTAATGCAAATGGCACTTTTCAAGATGCCAATAACGACCAGTCAAATACTCCTTTATTACGCCGCCCTGATAATAAAGTTAACTTAAGTATTGATAAGTTCTTTCAACAATTTTCCTTTGGCTCTAGCATTCGTTATGCTTCTGAAAATCCTGATTTTGGGGTTGATTTAGAGGGTTATACTGTTATTGATTTACGTGCGGCCTACAAAATAAATAGTCACTGGAAAATTTCTGCAAAATTAGAAAATATAGCTGATGAAGAATACCAAATTATCAATGGTTATAATACTGCAGGTGCTTCAGGTTATTTAACAATTGAATGGCAGCAATAAAGTAAAATATATAAACCCCCACTAGAAATGAAGTGCTAATAGAGTCAATCATAAGATTGACTCTAAAGCCTTTAAACACTAATTAAATGATTTAACCTTGGCACCTTTTAATCTCACTGGGATTGAGATGGAGCAAACATCTATATAATTATGTTGATATACAAACCATTCACCATCTCTATTTTTTCTAGATTCTATCAAAGCTTTAAAACTTACCGAATTGGTTTTCATTGTTTGCAAAGGCAATACCTCCTCAGGCTTTAAATCACTGCCCACTTGAATTCGAACAATCTTATTTTTACCCTTCATGTTAACCCCGCCTTTCAAGTTTGAGCTTCTTTTTAAGGATTGAATATATTCCATTCCTGTAATAACGCGGCCAAATACTGTCGTATTTTTATCTAAATAGCGTTGAGCTTGTCCTATTACGATGTACAGTTCTGTTCCACCACTGCCTGCTTCTTTGGCTCTACCCATAGCCAGAGAGCCATAACAATGGGTCAACCAATATTCATTCTTGTCTTTATTCCATGCAGTTGCAAAGCCTTCAACATAACCTACATCAGGTGCATACCCATCAATGGCATTTAAAGGAACAAGTTCAAATGGCTTTTTTGGTATTACCGTAAACTCAGCGGGAACTGTCAATTGGCCTTTTTTTGGCCTATCAGATTCTGCAATTTCAGTTGGCCCTCCTTGAGCCACAAATCCATCAACAACACGATAAAAACTTGTGCCATTAAATATGCCTTCTCTCACTAATTCCTTTGTATTGTTTACATGTAAAGGGGCAAACTGTGGGGCCATTTCGACAATCACCACACCCGTTTCTAAGGTTATATACAGGGTGTTTTCTTGATTGATATCTCGCCAATGAGCATCTGGGGAAGTGTCAACTATTTCATACGGAGTTTTTGTAATGCCTGGTGTAGTAAGCAGAACAGCCACGACAATAACGATAATTTTATTCATTTGTTTAACATCTCCAACATTTTTTTCTGAATCATTTCTAAGCCTTTCACAGGACGAATCATAACTTTAAAGTCAACTATCTTTCCATTCTCATTACATTCAATAATATCCGCACCATTAACCATTATTCCATCAATAATTGTTTCAAATTCAAGCATGGCATTATTGTCTTGTAATATCTGTTTAGTGTATTTGAAACTTTCGTTCACGATGACAAATAATGCCGCCGTTAAATACATTTTGGTTAGAGGTAAACCTTTTTGTGGCGTATGTAACACCGGAGAGTGAAATACTACGCCTTCTGCCAAAATTTCATTTAACAAATCAGGGTTTTTTTGATCTAACAAATGATGCCAGTTTTTTATCGTATTAGTTATCTTCATATCCACCCAAAATCCTCTATTTATTTTTATGTATATTAGCAGAATCTACAAGTGTCTTTTAATAATTATCAAGTTTAATGTTTTATTTCTTAAAATAATTGTACAGTTATATGAAAAACCTATATATTACATCTTTTTAAGAAAGGGTGAAACATATGAAATTATTAAGCTATATGGCTTTTTTAGCTATAGGAATTACAAACGTAAGTGCTGATGTAGATTGTCAGGCTCTTTATACGAATCAATCGGCTCTTGCAGAACCAGTGGAATGTGCTAACTTTATACAAAATAAGGTAAGCAACGCACCACATATAAACACCGTTACAACTGTTAATAATGCTATCACTGATAATGCAACATTTTATGATATGGGCTTTATTAGTGATAATTTTGGCACGCACCCAATGGGAGACTTATCTGCACAAACAATTCTAAATGCTGGAATTTCTGACCAATATTTTGGAATGGATTATGATCCAACTGGCACAATATTATATGCTGTTGATTTTGGAACAAATAATTTAGTTATTTTAAATACTGATGGAACATTAGCGAGCACAGTGGGACCATTAACAAACCTTCTTGCTGGTGAAAATGTAAGTGGCATCACCATTTCATCAACTGGAAGCTGTTACGTTAGTGGTACTGATTCTATTGATTCAACTTTATACAGCTGTGATTTGTCAACTGGCACCCTAACTGTTATTGGTACACAAAATACCACTCCATTACTTATTGATATTGAAGTTTCTTGTGATGGAACAATTTACGGGCATGATATCGGAACAGATAGCTTTTATACACTTAACCCTACAACTGGTGCGGCTACTCTATTAGGTATACCGCATGGGTTAGACGCTAACTTTGCCCAAGGTATGACAATTGACCATGAAGCCGATGTGCTCTATGCTTACATTTACACAGGCGGTGGTGCAAACACTTATGCCAGCGTCAATATTGCTGATGGATCGATTAATGTATTGAATGTAGATAGTCCAACAGGTGAGTTTACTGGAGCATCTCAAACCACATGTGCAGCACCTCTTGCGCCACCAGCATTAGTCCCATCTAGTTCAATGTGGTCAATTCTTAGTTTCATATTATTAATTGGTGTATTTGCAACATGGAAATTTAGAAACAAAGTTTAATGATTTAAATATTTTAAAAAGGCCGAATAAATCTCTTATTCGGCCTTTTTATTGATGTTTTCTAACTCTGCTTTCTCTATCACCGTTTGTGGAATTTCCTTTTTCACTTTAACGCCCAAATCTAACAATTGTTGCGCCTGATTAACCAAGTTTCCCTTACCTTTTGTTAGTTTGTTCAATGCATCATGGTAAGTTACTTGAGTAGTATCCAGTTGCTTACCCAGTTTTTCAACATCCTCAATGAAACCGCGGAACTTATCGTATAAATTTCCAGCACGATTTGCAATGTCTCGTGCATTTTGGTTCTGTTTCTCATATCGCCATAAATTTTCTATGGTTTTCAAAGTGGCCAAAAGCGTTGTTGGTGTTACCACAACTATTTTTTTAGTAAAAGCATCTGTAAACAATCTGTCATCTTGTTGAAAAGCCAGCATGAAGGCTGGCTCGATGGGTATAAACATCAAGACAAAATCTAAGGAGTTTATACCCGCAAGGTTAGAATAATCTTTATCGCTTAAATTATTGATATGATTTTTCATTGCGCTCATGTGTTGTTTAAGGGCTTGATTTTTTTTACCTTCGGTCTCAGCTGAAGTATATTTTTCATAAGCCACCAAGGAAACTTTCGAATCAACTATTACGTCTTTATTTTGTGGTAAATGAATAATAACATCAGGCTTAAGTAGACTATTATCACTATTCCTATGGCCTTCTTGGGCTTGGTACTCATGCCCTTTACGTAATCCAGATTGTTCTAATATGCGCTCTAATATTAACTCGCCCCAGTTGCCTTGTTGTTTATTATCCCCCTTTAATGCACGCGTTAAGTTAAGCGCTTCAATATTGAGTTGATTATTCAATTCTCGTAAGTTCCTGACCTCGGTTATTAACGATTCTCTCTGTTTCCCTTCATTGTGATAGTTATCCTCTACTTTTTTTTTGAATTCTGTTAATTGTTGATTGAAAGGGTTAAGAATCGCATCCAATCTTTCTTTGTTTTGAGCAGAAAATTTCTTGTCTTTTTCCTCAAAAATATCATGAGCCAATGATTTAAACTGAATCTTTAATTCCTCTTTATTCGACTGCAACAATTGTAATTTTTCTTGTGAAGATTTTTGTAGTTGCTCATTAAGCGTTTTTAACTCTGAAATGGAGGCCAAAGCCTGAATATATTGATCTGTTTTTTTTGCAAGTTGTTGCTGTGTGTCTGTGAGTAAATTTAATTGTTGATTTGAAACAGCTACATCAGCATTCAGTACTTTATTACTCTCATTAAGCGTTGCATTCGTCTGTTCAAGCATTTTACCTTCTTTGTGTAACTTGACATAGTAGTGTTTTAACTTTTTTAGTTTTTGTTGTGACAACTTAAGCTCTGTATCTAATTTTGATTGGCGATTTTCCACAATTAGATTAATTTTCGAACGCATGATTAACCAATAGACAAATACACCTAAAATAAAAGCTATTATGAAAATTATTAATTGTTCGCTACTTATACTCATCGGTTTCATTGTAGCAAAAAAAAGGGTAAATACAATATTTACCCTTAACTCAATTTTTTGTCAGGACTACCGTCTGCGTCTAGCTTCTGATCGTGAAGACGATGATGACCTGGACCGAGAACTAGAACTACTATTTGACCTACTGCTCGAACTCGAACGCGTGGTAGATCGGTTTTTACTAGACTCATTTGAAGAACGACTTGAACTAGAACCAGAACTTGAGTTACTTGTTCTAGATGTTGGTCTTGGTGAGCTATTGTTCCCGGGTGAGCTTGGACGCGAATAATTTTGTGAATTATTCTGTGAGTTGTAGGCGGGCCTCACCACTGGTCTATTTGCCTGTGTGTGATTAGACCGGTTAATAACTCTTTGTTGGTTTGTGCTTCTATTAGTACTTGTATTATTGGTTCTAGAAGGTTGTGTAGATTGATTAACATGGTAACTATGATTCACATAACTACTTCCTTGCCTTCTTTCACGTTGTTGTTGATTTGCAGAAACAGTTGTTGAAGAACTTCTTTGACTCACATAGCTTCTTGATACTGGCTGTCTATTTGACGGATTTGGTGTAATAAGCCCATCCCTATAACGATTTCTATTTTCGCGTTCCTGGTTAGTTGTTTCCCTAGGCCTTGTAGTGTACCTGGGATTATTGTTTCTGGTATTGACATTTCTATTAATTTGGGTTGTAGATGTAGTATTTGACACCCTATTTCCATGATTATAAGTACCTGCTGTTCTAGCACGAGGACTTGCTCTTAACCTGTCAGGTGTTGCTCTATTGTTACGGTTTATATTCCTATTAGAATAATTTCTATTGCTTCTAATATTAGAATAATTAGTATAATTTTTTGAACGGTTAGATCTGCTATTTCTCGATGCTAAGCGTGCTACTTCTGAACGAGCAGAAATATGTCTATTGTTATTATAATTGTTCCAATAGTTATTCCAATAGCTACTGTAATAATAACTTCTATATGGGTTGTATGAATAACTATTACTGTAATAGTTGTAGTTGTTATATCCCCAATTATTTCCAAATGAAAGGCCTATGCCAAAGTTCAGTCCACCATAACCCCAAGGCGAGTAACTGCCCCAATAACTAGATGGGTAATAAGAGTAATGATTATAAAAACCAACACGCGGGTAACGATAAGGTGAATAATAAACATTACTGTAATTTACACCCCAACGATCAGGATAGTAATTGCTTGCGTAATAATCATTGCCATAATAATCATTATAATAGTCATCATCGTAATAATTATCATAAACATAATAATCATCTTCATAATAAACATCGTCGTATTGGCCATACTGATGTGTTGTTGCACATCCTTGCAATACAAGAATCAAAACTCCGATTGATATTAAATTTTTCATTTGGATCACCCATATGGATTTATAATGTATACGACATAATATAGTAATCTTAATGAATGTAAACTGAACATACTATTTTCACTAGCCAAAAGTAACTAATTTTCAAGATGACAAAACCTTGTTGCTTTTATACTGTCAAAAGCCTGAATTATATTATTGCTAAATTGAGAACATGTCATCAAATCAACTCTTAGAACTTAGAAAACAATGGTTTAAACTTAAAGCTAAAGAATTTATGCAGAGGTATTTAGCTGGATTATTAGTTCTTGTTTTCTTTTTGCCAAGTGTCGCCATAGGGGAAAATCTTTATATTTTTTTGGAAGCCATAAGCAAACCTCTATTAATAATTAGTTCAACTGAAGCGACTTTTACTTCTTGCGTTATGTGGTTACTAGTGGTTTGCATGATTTTCTTAGTTTGGACCAGGGCACAAAGCCTCGCAATTTCTGGCGGTGAATTTATGCAGTACATGCAAAGTTTACCCATCACACATATGGATAAACTTAAAAATTCAATCTTAATGTTACTAGTTTCCAATCATTTTTTGTGGGCATTTATTGCTGCGGGCCTCTTTTTTTTATACGAAAGCTCAGAGAACAGAACCCAAGAATTAATTCGTTATTTATTTTTAACTGTCTATTTACTTACCTTACAATTTGTATCGATAAATAAAAACAACACTAAAAATTACGTCGTACTGACCTTTATTGGATTATTCTTTATTACGCCTATTAAACCAAATTATGAGTGGGTAAGAGTGCTAACTCTATCGATTATGCTCATTGCATATATGCACTCATTATCAATGAGGAAGCCTAATAGAAAAGCGGATAAAAATAAAAAAGCCATTCGCGTGCCATTTAAAATCAACAAAGGTCTTTATTGGCAGTTTTTAGCTAATTCTAACCTAATAAGTACATTTTTCAGGTTCTCAATCATAAGTTTCCTAATGTGTGGTTTTGCTTTAATTTCTCAACACTTAATGGGTATAGGTGGCGACAGTTTATTGCCTTACTTTATTAGCTTGGAGGGGTTAATCGCCTACTATTTTAGCGGTTTTTTTGTCGTATTTAAAGACCAACGACTGCAAATGGAATCTCTACTTCTTTCTCTACCTGTCAAAGCCACTTTTTGGCCTAGTAGAGATATTTTAGTCGTTTTTGTTTTGACCTTATGTGCCCATTTATTGTTTTCATTTTGGTCTGTCAATTATTTTGACATTTCAATTTTATTAAACGTATTTCTTTATCATTTATTTCTACTTATTATCATCTACCCAATAAGGGCTACTGTTAAGAAAAGACAAACTTTTATCTCGTTCGTCATTTTATTCATTATCACTGTAATTACACTATTTAATCTATGAAGAATATAACAATCACCAATCTAACCATCCAATACGATGACCTTGTTGTCATGAAAAATTTCCATGCTGAGTTTGATATTGGAATTAATTGGTTACAAGGGTACAATGGTTCAGGTAAGAGTTCACTGCTTAAATCATTATGTGGCATTATAGAAATTCCAGAAAACACTGTTAGCATCATGGACTACGATCTCAGCACTCAAGACATCCAAGCCAAATCAAACTTATGTTTTGTTCCAGATAAACCTGAAGTTTACCCTTTTATGCAGGGTATGCAATTCTTAGAGCTCATTGCAAAAATTAAAGGGGTGAAGCTCACTAATCAATTGTTTGATTTTATGGAGAAAATAAAGTTGACCCCATTTAAGAATACCACGTTTGATCAGATGTCTTTTGGAACCCGCAGAAAATTTACCCTCTGTACCTTATTTATCGGCAACCCAAAAGTCGTTCTACTTGATGAGCCCTTTAACGGTTTAGACAAAAACTCCATTAAACATTTCAACAATTGGCTAATTACGGCTAAAAAAGATAAGTGTATTATAATTGTTAGCCACGATGTACATATTTTAGACAAATTGAGTAATAGTATTTTGGTTCTTAGTTAAACACTGAACAATTGAGATTTATGTTATTAATTAAATATAACTTGACATGTTGTATGTATATGCATATACTTTCACTTATGGAACAACATTTTGACATGTGCTATAACTTAGCTCTAAGAAAAACTTGCCGTTTAATTAACCTCTTTTATGAAGACAGACTTGCTTCGGCGAATTTGAAAGTTGGGCAATTTTCAATATTACGAGCGGTGTTTATCACAAAACAAACCAGTAATAAAGAACTTCAGAAACTACTGATATTAAACCAAACAACTCTAAGTCGAAATTTAAAACCACTGATTCGCGATGGACTGTTAACGTTAACAACTGATAGTGAAGATAAACGTATTAAAATAATATCATTATCCAAACAAGGCATTAAAAAGTACCACCGTGCGTTCCCTCTTTGGCTACAAGCTCAAAATGATTTATCAAATAAAATTGGAACAAAGGAAAGTAAAAATATTATAAATTTTTCTGAAATGATAATCAATGAATTAGCTATTTAGCTTTTTTTAAACATTAACATGTATATACATGTTAATGTTTAACACAATGCATGTATATACATGAGGTTGAAATGAAACAAAAACAAACTTTAATAACCAATTTCGCAAACACCATTGTCACACATCCTAAAAAGATAGCTGTATTGAGCATAATACTAATGCTTGCATTATTTTCGGCACTGCCAAAGCTTTACAAGGATACTCGCTCAGATGCTTTTTTAGCACCGGACAACCCTGCTTTGGTTTATCGAGAAAAAGTTAAGGCACAATTTGGATTAAGTGACCCGATTGTTATTGCAATAATTAATGACTCGAAAAATGGTGTGTTTAACCCAAAATCTTTGCAATTAGTTGATGTATTAACCAGTCAAATTTCGAATTTAGAAAATGTTAATGCCGATAATGTGATTTCTCTAGCAACAGAAAAGAATATTACAGGGTCACAAGAGGGAATGGAAGTTAATTTGTTTTTTGAAGAAAGCCCGCAAACTCAATATCAAGCTGATGCTGTTTGGGACAAGGTTTCAGATTTTCCTTTATACATGGGCAATATGGTTGCAAATGATAAAAAAGCGACATTAATAGTTGTTGAATTATTGAATGATAAAAAAACAGAGGATTCTTATCTTGCCATTTTAGACATCATAAGAAAAGTTAAATCTTCGACAAATTTTGATAATAAAAACGAAATACATGTAGCAGGAGAAGGGGCAATTGCTGGATATTTAGGTAGTTATATCGATGCCGATGCGCAAAAACTAAACCCCATTGCAGGCATTGTAATCACATTAATTATTCTATTTGCCTTTAGGCGCTTTAGTCCTGGATTGTTATCAAATGTAATTATAGCAGCATCTGTGCTAATGACCTTAGCTATCATGGCATTAAGTGACATCCCTTTTTATGTTATTACCAATGCTTTACCTGTAATTTTAATAGGTATTTCTGTTGCCGACTCCATCCATATTTATAATCATTATTTTGAGTTGTATGCCAAAGATCCCGAGACTGATTCTAAAAGGTTAATTGTACAAACCTTAGAGGAGATGTGGCGACCAATTACCTTAACAACATTGACTACAGTTGCTGGCTTTTTAGGGTTATATTTTGCCGCTTATATGCCACCATTTAAGTATTTTGGCCTATTTACAGCTATTGGTGTAGCAATTGCTTGGTTGTATTCACTGGTATTTTTACCCGCAGCTATGGCTTGGATAAAACCCAAGGCATCAAAATATATGATTAAAATGAGTCAAAGTAATAAACTTGATATGTTTTCTGCAATTATGGCAAAGATTGGAAAAGTAACAAGTGATAAACCAAAAATAGTTATTGCGGTTTTTGCAATCATTATCATTAGTGGTATCTTTGCAGCCAGCCATTTGAGCGTTAATGAAGATCGCATTGAGACCTTTCACCCAAATGAGTCATTATTTAAGGCTGATAAAGCCATTAATAACCATTTCAATGGTACTAATAACTTGGATATAGTTATCGAAACACAAGAGGAAGAAGGTTTGTTTAAAATAGAAAACCTACAAAAAATGCAGGCTTTACAAGAGTTTGCTTTAAGTCTTGATAATGTTAAAGGCGCCACTTCAATTGTGGATTATTTGAAACAAATGAATCGATCTCTTAATGGCGGTCATAAAGGGAAATATACCTTACCTACAGATAAAGATCTAGTGGCACAATATTTCGTTATCTACTCGGCATCATCTGACCCAACTGACTTTGAAGAAGAAGTGGATTATGAATACCGCATTGCCAATATACGCCTTACATTAAATAAAGGCAGTTACCATGATAGCAAAGATGTGGTGATAAATTTACAAACCTATATTGATAAAAATTTTAAAGGTGAAGGAATAAAAGCATCATTGAGTGGACGCGTTACTGTTAACTACCATTGGATTAAAGATTTAGGTGAAAGTCATTTTGTAGGTATGGGCATTTCCATGTTGTTGGTGTGGTTAGTCTCAGCTTTGTTGTTCCGTTCAATGGTTGCAGGTTTATTAGCAATAATACCTGTTGCCAGTTCCATATTGCTAATTTACAGCACCATGGTTATCTTGAAAATAGATTTGGGAATAGGAACGTCTATGTTTGCATCAGTTGCAATAGGGTTGGGAATAGATTTTGCCATTCATACCATAGATAGGTTACAAACATTGTATAAGCAACTTGATGGGAATATGAATGCAGCCTTAGAAAAGCTCTATCCTTCAACTGGACGTGCCTTATTTTTTAATTACCTAGCCATTGCTTTTGGGTTTGGAGTATTAATTACAAGTAAGGTAGTACCGCTAACTAACTTTGGTTTAATTGTGGTTATTTCAGTAACCACCAGTTTCTTGGCAAGTATGACATTATTGCCTGCCTTGATAAAAGTCATTAACCCTCGATTTATAACCCGTAATAGCAGCAGAAACACCCCTCCCCATAATAAACTAGCCCAATCTCTAGTTTTGCTTATTGTTATTATTTCTGCTGTATTTATTTCTCAACAATCATTTGCCCAAGATTTGCCAGCTGCATTCCAAGTAGTAAACAAGGTTAATTCCATAGATGATGGTGAATTTGTTAGTCGAGATTTGGAAATGATTTTGGTTGATAAACGCGGCAAGAAAAGAATCAGGGGCACAAGATCCTATAGAAAATATTTTGGTGAAGATAAAAAAACCATTATCTTTTATAAAAATCCCAGCAATATCAAAGGCACATCCTTTTTAACATTTGATTATTCTGATGTTGCAACAGAAGACGATCAATGGCTTTATCTCCCTGCGCTGCGAAAGGTTAGAAGAATCTCAGTATCTGATCGGGGTGATTATTTCCTAGGTACAGATTTTACTTATGAGGATATAAAACTCGAAGGAAAGTTGTCACCTCAAGATTATAATTATGAAACTTTACGAGTGGAAAAATTAAACGGCAATGAAACGATTGTCTTAAAAGGCACACCCAAAACACCAGATATTGCTAAAGAATTAGGTTACGGACATACCGAAATTTGGGTGGACTCAAATTTGTGGATAATTAGGCAAGCAAAATATTGGAACCCTAAAGAAAAACCGCTAAAAACACTAATGGTCTTAGATGTTAGAGTAGTTGATGGCATCATAACTCGGCATAAATTTAGTATAGATAACCACCGAACAGGGCACCATTCAGATTTTATTTTTTCTAATGTTGATTATAAACAGACAGTAGAAGACAGTTTATTTAGTAAACGTGCGATGAAACGTGGGAAATAAACTGAAAGCATTGTTAATGCTGTTCATTATTCCTTACAGTGTAAATGCAGAGTTTTCTTTAACATTTGAGCAAGAGGCTGCCATTTACGATAATGGTAAGCAACATAAATTTGAGAGTATAATCGCACCTGAATGGTTTTTCTCAATATCAAAAAATATTGATATGACCTTTATTGTCAGAGCTCGTTTTGATAGTGGTACTAACTTAGGGTTTAATTCACCAAAGGGCGATAATTTTTCATCCATAAATGGAGCGGTTAGAACTAGCTCTGATGGTGATATTGCAATACGAGAATGGTATATCGAAACGGAGTCAGAACATGTGTTTTGGAAAATAGGTAAACAGCAAGTAGTTTGGGGGCAAGCCGATGGTTTAAAGGTATTGGATGTCATCAATCCACAAAGTTTTAGAGAATTTGTATTAGATGAATTTGCCGATTCACGAATACCCTTATGGATGATCAATGCTGAAATTCCACTAAATGATGACAATACTTTACAGTTGTTGTGGATTCCTGACAGCACTTATCATGAACTGGCTCATGCCGATGCACCTTTTGCTTTTACCAGTCCATTATTCGTCCCACAACTTGTAGAAGGTGTAGAATTTTTAGACATTAATCAAGCCAAGCCATCACGCTTTTTTAAGGACAGTGATGTTGGCTTACAATTCTCTAGTTTTACTGCTGGCTGGGATTTAACCCTTAATTATTTATACCATTACTTAGATACACCTGTTTTATTTCAGAGTTTATCTGATGAAGGTATCCGCATCAACTCTACCTATAAACGCAAACATTTATTTGGAGCATCCGCTAGTAATTCTTTTGGTGATTACACCTTTAGATCAGAACTTGGATACAGCACAGACTCTTATCATTTGAGTAGTGACACTAATCAAACAGGTATTGCAAATTCTGCTGATATGTCATGGGTTATTGGACTTGATTGGATGGGATTAACTGACACCATGATAAGTGCTCAATGGTTCCAAAGCCATTTATTTGATTACGAAGATAGTATTATTAGGGAACAAAACAACACGACATTTTCATTTCTTTATACACGTTCGTTTAAAAATGATTCGTGGAATCTAAATATTCTAGAGCTTCATAATATCGACTACGGTGATGGCTCTGTACAAATACAATTAGATTATGAATTAAATAGCCAAGTGAAATTATGGGTTGGAGCCGATATTTTTTATGGTGATAAACAGGGATTATTTGGGCAATTTAACAATCAAGACCGATTAACTGTCGGTTTTCAATGGGGGCTATAAGAGGAATTAATATGAATAAAAACAACCAAGAAATAACACTTTATTACTATCCAGATACCCGTGCCGCAAAGGTACGATGGATGTTAGAAGAACTAGGATTAAAATATCACTTACAAAAAGTAGACTTACCTAATACCGAACACAGGGCAACAGAACATCTAAAAATCCATCCCTTAGGCAAAGCCCCTGCTTTGAAAGTTGGCAATAAAACAATCATTGAGTCACTTGCTATCTGCCTCTATTTGGCTGAAAACTACCAGAAAAACAACTTGATTCCAGAGTTATCTAAAACACACAAATATTATCAATGGATTTTATTGGCAGTAGCAACACTAGAGCCAGCAATATTTGAAACAATTAGAGAACAAAAACAAAACAAACAAAACATTGAATTCGTTGGCATGGGGCCAGGTTTTACTCAATTGAGTAATATTTTAACCTATCTAAATGATCATTTAGAAAATCGAAAAATTCTTATAAAAAATCAATTCAGTACAGCTGATTTAATGGTTGGTTCACTTGCAATTCGGGTTGATAAAGTGAAATTAACTCAGAATTATAACAATATTCATAACTGGGTAAAACAACTAACACAACGACAACAATACATAAATACTGATAAATAGGAGAACACCATGAATCAATCTATAAAATACAAAGGTACAATAATTGCCATAATTCTATGCCTCATTTGGATGGCAATAACAGCCATAATTGGAACTCTAGGATTATATGAATACCTACGGTTTGAATCGCACTTATCAATTATTATATCTGTAATAACACCATCAATTATTTATGGGATATTATATATTTTTAATTCAAAAGTACGCACTTGGACTAAAAATTTATCACTAGCTATGTTGGTATTACCTCATGCTTGGCGAACTGTTGGTTTCACCTTTCTAACTCTTTGGGCGTATAAAACCCTTCCCGCTGGTTTTGCTGCTCCTGCTGGGTTTGGTGATTTTGCCATAGCAATCGCCGCACCTTTTGTTGCCGTCGCCTTATGGATGAAATGGAAGCAGGCTATTAAAACAGCCGTTATATTCCATGTATTAGGATTTATTGATTTATTTTTTGCCATTCTAACAGGTGCCTCAGGTTATGGGATATCAGCAGATAAAATGAATGTAGTCGATCCAATGACAGCTTTTCCATTGGTTATTATTACAACTGTGTTTGTGCCCCTATTGGTCTTGTCACATGTGATTTCCTTAACCAAGATAATCTCAGAAAGGACAGCAATACATGATTAAATCAACTGTAATAAACTTGTTGAAAGGCTAGTGATATTCTTTCCTCGCCCAATCTTATTTTTCCAATCGAACTAAAGTATTATTTTGTCCGGTTTAGTAGGAGCTAATTGAGTATGCTGAAAACAACTTTCCTCCTTTGGTTCAAATTTATTTAGTTGGAAGGAATTTTTCATATCTAATTCAATTAGCTAAATCTGGATCACCAAATACACAATTAACAAATATTGAATATTGTTTATAAAAGCTACTTAACATTTTTCCCTTTAGTTTTTTTATAGCTCTTAGCTGCTGCAACCAACAACTCAGGGTCGAGCCTTACTTTGTAATCTGGGTTGGTGTATTGAAATTGAATAATACCTTTTTTTCCAACAATATAAGTGGCTGGCACAGGCAAATAATGATGATCATAACCTGAGGCTTTTTCTAGATCTATATTCCATAATTTATATTTTATTACTAATTTATCATCAAGTTTGAAAGCAATGCCAAAATCTTGTGCTACTTGCATAGTTGGATCAGATAATAAAGTGTAATTGATGTCTTTTTTCAAGTCATTGTCTTTAAGGCTTTCTATTAAGAACTCAGGGCGATCAGGCGAGATAAAATAGACATCAAACCCTAATTCTAAAAGTTGTTTTTCTGCGTGACGCATTTGTGCTAATTGTGCATTACAATAAGGACACCAACCACCACGATAAAATGTTATTACAAATGGCTTTTTAACGGATTTAGCTGTTATAGAAACCTTTTCACCTTTGATGTTTAAAACGTTAATGTTTGGAATAATCATTCCCGGTAAGAGTGGCTTGACCTCATTTGCGTCAGTTGGTACTTCTGCATATAAGCTAAATGATAAAACTAATAATATTGAAAAAATTGTTTTCATATGGGTTCTCTATTTAAATAATAATGTATTGGGGTTGAATGTAAACCAAGCAAACCAATATGATCGATGGCTTTCATAAATTTCTTTACTGTCTTTATTGCTAATCACTATTGATCCATCCTCTTTATAGTCAATCATCAAATCAGCTACAGCGGTTTTTAATTGTTGTTGTTTTTTCGACTTAATCAAAACAAAATCTATGGCAATGGCTTGTTTTTCTATAGTTATTCCATAAACCACTTTTTTAGGGCTTAGTCGTGGGTCGGTAACACCACCAAACATCACCTTATCACTGCTACGGTATTTACTATAATGATCACTCACTTCATTCTTGCTATTAGCTAGCACCATAGAATCAGGGTGTTGTTTTAGCCAAGTTTTCCAATCAGTCATCACTACTGGAAGACTTTCCAATTGATAACCTCGGTCAGGACCTGCAAAAGATTTACCGGTAATTTGTTGCCACAAGTTTTTATTTTTACGGTCATACATAACCAAGTCACTGCCATGTAAAACACCTGATACACCAAATGTTACGACAGTATCATTTATCTTGCGGTTGAAAACTACACCTGTTCCACACAGTGGACAGTAAGTTACTGCAAAAGGTATAGTGCCAATTTGATCATTGACAATTTCATGACGTTGTAATGTTACTGTAGGGTAAATCCGAGTTTCTTGACCTATGGTGACTGCCATAATCAAATCATTATCGTTGATAAATTTAACATCACTTGCAGACATAAATACCGGTGAATCGATAGACGGGATACAATCCACAGCAGAACACCCTTGCATTATGTCTTTTAATGGGTAATCCGATTGTGAATCTTTAGTAATTTGAAAGAAGTCAGTCAATAGGTCTGTTTCAAATTTTCTATCTTGAGCTTTGACAACTATTGATGCCATTAATACAATTAATAATAGATACCGCATAAGTGTTTATTCTTACCATAATCTCAATAAGAACCATTTTAGCAAATAATGCTTTCATATTAATCTCAAAAACTTTATTCTAGTGCTTTCGAAGAACATGGTTTTATTGTAAATGAGTCACTGGTTAGAGAATATAGAGTTATCAGGAAAATTAGTCAATCTAATTCCACTAAAACAAAACCACAGTAATGGCCTAATCCAAGCCGCATCTGATGGGGAACTTTGGAATCTTTGGTACACCTATGTTCCCTCTGAAAAAACGGTAGATGAATACATAGAATTTGCCATAAATGAGAACATACATCAAAAAGCTCATGCCTTTGCAGTTGTTGACAAAAAAACTAACAAAATTATTGGTTCAACTCGATACTGTAATGCCATTAATAACAACCGTGTCGAAATCGGATACACTTGGTATGCGAAATCATTTCAACGCACAGGAGTAAATACCGAATGTAAATACTTACTACTAACTCATGCCTTTGAAAAACTAAAATGCATTGCCGTAGAGTTTCGTACCAACTGGCACAATCATGCTTCTCGTAATGGTATTGCTAGATTAGGTGCTAAGCAAGATGGCATCTTGAGAAACCACTTGCTTGATGTCGATGGTTCATATCGAGATACTGTGGTTTTTTCCATAACCAAAGAAGAGTGGCCAACGGTGAAAAAATCGCTAAACTTTAAAAGACAGTATTATTCTTAAATCGATATTGCCTTTAACTTCTCTAGAAATCGACCCATATTTGGATCGCTCCTATCAAAAGGCACATCTGACACGCCAAACCATTTAACGCTATTAAACTCAGATTTATCATACTTAAATTGTGTATGAATAGAGCTTGATAGTACATACCAAATTGACACATCTGTATGACCCGCTGTTAGTCCTACTGTTTCTGTCACAGTAATAAACAAAGGTTTTTTTATTAAGAATTTGGCTTTAATACCGAGCTCCTCTTCAACCTCACGCTCAACTGTTTTTCTTGGGTGCTCACCAGGTTCTACGTGACCTCCCGTTGGTAACCATAATTTTGCATTGATGTGGTCAACCAATAAAACATTATCACCATCGACAACAACAAAATAGGAAATCAAATGTTTTGGGGGATTAGCTGGTTTTTCAATTCTACATAACTCAACACCCGAATTAACCCATTCAAGGCATTTTTGTATATCTTCAGATTCCTGTTTATCAAGAGGAAAAATGCTCTCTATTTCAGTATATATTGATTGACGTATTTTTTTAAACATAATTAACCATTTGTGATTAGTGTGATTGGCAAAATTTCATCACACCATAATTGCAATAAATTAGAAATAATACAAGTTGAGAGTTATACTTTTAATAATTCTTGATATAACTTCATTTAACTAATACGATACTAGAAACCATTTTATGGAATACACTATTAATCAATGATTTGCCTCTATCCACTTGAAGTATCAGACAACGTGGTCAAAAGTGCCGCTAATTACTCATTTTTAGCCTACGTTATCGACTTATTCTCAAATACTTTAGCTGTATTACTCATAAACCCAGATTATCGAGGGGCTTATATGTCGTTATCACAATGTTAGTACTAGATGCTTTCTTCCGTTTCTCTGCCATTGGCTTAATGTTATTTTCAAGTACCATTGCTATCCGAGATCTAAAAAGAACGCCAAGTTACATCTATTTCTTATTGTTATTAACCAGTATTATCAGTCATTTTTTTGGCTTTACACCTCAAGCCCTAGAACTACCGTATTATTTACGAATGATTTTTCGTTTTTTGGATATACCATTTTTGGTTTTTATTTGGTTATTTTCTTTATCTTTATTTAAGAGTAATTTCAAATTCACCAAGTTCCACTTCCTGATTGGTATTAGTTATAGTTTTTTTATATTAGCAGAACGACTAGTCCAATTTAGATTTATCACTGGCTTACCAGTGTGGTGGGCATGGGTGGTCAATTTATCTTCACTTGCTTTTATCATTCACCTACTATTTGTGGTTATTGGTGGTCGTAATGATGATTTAATTGAAAAACGCAGGAAATCTCGTGTACATTTAGTTTACATCACTTCACTAATATCCATCATACTAGTTTCCATAAGTTTCTTTCTACTTAACCACTCTGAATACAGTTACCTACAACCGACAACAACCATCCTTGCCATTTGGCCAATTATTGTTTGGATGAATTATTGGTTGTTAAGTATGAAAGAAAACTCCTTTTCTTTTGATACACCACATAGTAAAAAACAGCACACACTAAACTCTCAAGACACGGCTTTACAAAAAACCCTTAATACTGAAATTAAGAAAAACAAGGCCTATTTAGAAAATGGAATATCCATACAAACACTTGCCAAACGACTTGGTGTAAGCAGTTACCGCTTACGAGAATTTATTAACCAAATACTCGGCCATGATAACTTTAGCACCTATATCAATGGGTTTCGTATTGAGTCCATAAAACAAGAGTTTCTAAATCCGGATAAAGCACACATTCCTATCATAACCATTGCATTGAAAAATGGTTTTAATTCATTATCCACATTCAATAGGGCTTTTAAATCCACAGAAGGAAAAACACCATCTGAATACAGAAAAACACTTAGAGATTGACCGGGAATAAGATTCAAAATCTTCAAACACGAAGCTATATACCATAAAACTGTAGTCACACCTCATTCAAACAAAGTTTCTATTTCTAGCAAACCTAATACTCGCTCACTACATGTTTAATTTCAAGGTTAAAAATCAATTGCTCAGAACCTCTCAAACTGATAGGGTAGAAAAGACATACAACATTTCGAGAAACTGTTCCTAGGAAAATTTACCTGCCTTAAAAGGGGTATTTTGTAATATTATGTATGTTTTTAACCCGTAGTCTATGCAATTGTGTATATTACGACGTTTCCTACAAGCAAAAAGAAAAATGAACACAGAGATAATAAAAGAAATATTTGAAGATTCAAAAAACACAAAAAATTTAATTGGAATTTGGACATACACAGATGATAGTGGATACTGGAGTGGATATGTTAAAGATTATAATGATGAATTTGTACAAATACGTCATTATACGAAATACGGAAAACCTGATGGAACAATAATTGAGAAAATCTCAAATATTGAAAGTATTGATTATGAAGATGACTACGCAAAATGCTTAAAGTATTTAATTGAAAACTCAGCTGAATTAGATGCTGAAAAAGAATTGAAACAAATACTTCCAAATGAAAATAATTGGCAATATGAATATTTGAACAATCATACGAGATTGTCTGACAGAATTCTTAGAATATCAGTAAAGGACGATAACACTTACTCAGGATTTATAGATAAAATTGACAGTGAAAATGTTGTTATCCAACTTATTGGGAGTCTCGGAGAAGATGAAGGTTTCTCAATGTATAAATTAGAAGATATAAGTTGCATACGGATTAACGATATTGAAAACAGGAAAAGGCTAATGTTGTATAATTGGAAGAAAACCATTAAATAAATGTAGCTATATTTAATACGGGTTTTGAAACATAACCCATAGTAATTTGCCTTAAACAAAATTTGCAATATTTTCATTTTTGTGTGATTTTTTAAAAAAATTAAAATTTGGCTAAGTGTAAGACCAAAAGTTAAACCTTCAGAAGTTCCGTATAAACCATACATTTCACCGTTCAAGCCCACGAGTATCTAACTTAGGCATTTAAGTTCCCATAATCGCTCAGTATTTCCCCACTTTTGATAAGCCTAAAAACCACTAAATACTTAAACTAAACACTTCTTAATCAATGAGTGTGACAATGAAAAAAGCAACAATCAAAAAGTGGTTTAAACGGGCAATTCTAGCCATATTATTTATCAGTGTAATTTCTTTTATGTGGGTCGATTATCACATTGATCATTTGTGGGGAGAACACACGCGTGTTGTCGACCATACTCAATTCCATAGCCCTCAGGTTGATATAGTGATAACCGATGTTGATGTTTTGTCAGCAGACGGTAGTCACATGATTGCAGATCAAACGGTCTTGATTGAACAGGGTGAGATTTCTATAATTGCCAGCCATATAGAGTTACCCATTCATATCAAATTAATAAACGGTGAGGGCAAATACTTAATTCCTGGTTTAATTGATTCACATGTTCATTTGTGGCAAAGCCCTAATGACTTATTGTTATATATCGCAAATGGTGTCACTCATGTACGTGAGTTAAATGGCAGTGACGAACATTTAAAATGGAAACAAGAAATCATAAATGGACGTATTGGGCCAAACTTGTTTGTCGCATCAAGCCGATTTAACAGTAACAGTTTATTTCAAAGTTGGTTTCAAAAATGGGCAATGAAAATAACCAGCATCAATTCTCTCAACAGTGCAGAGAATTTAGTCAAAGAGTTTGCTGCAAAAGGTTATGATGCAATAAAGACATATACTTTTATCAGTAACCAAGATTATTGGGCGTTAAACAAAGCAACTCAAAAAGTTGGTATCCCCTTGTTGGGACACACTCCTATCAATATGGAACTCAGTGATGTATGGAAATCTAATCAAAAAGAACTTGCGCATATTGAAGAACTAGTCAAAGCACTGATTAGAGAATTTGATGGTTATAACTATAAAAATGCTGATGAATTTCTATACTACGTTAAGGGTCGAAGTGACGAAATAGCTCTAAATTTATTTAATAACAAAATTGCTGTCGTTAGTACAATATGGCTGATGGAAAGCTTTTCTCCACAAAAAATGAACCTTAAAAAAACCCTCAATGAGGTTCAATTGGCTTATGTCAATCCGGGAATTATTGAAAAATCTCCCATTACATCGCGAGCAATGGGATGGTTACCTGATTCCAATATTTACCGTTGGAGCCCTAACTTAACAAATGAAAAAAAATGGCAATACAATGTGTACTGGAAAACCTATGCCAAAGCCCATCATATCCTCTTAAGGTCCATGGTCGATAAAAGAGTAACCATTCTAGCTGGAACCGATGCCAATGTCCCTGTAGCTGTGCCCGGTTTTTCCTTGCATGATGAACTTATTTCACTCACACAATCTGGTATGTCAGCATCTCAAGCATTAATATCAGCCACCTCAATGCCTGCTGCTTGGATGAAAGAAAACTCGGGAAAAATCCAAGCAGGGTACAAAGCAGATTTACTGTTACTCAATAAAAACCCCTTAGAGAATATTGAAAACACCAAGTCGATAGACTCTGTCATTCGCAATGGTCATTTTTATAATCGTACAACTTTAAACGCCATGTTAAAAGCCATAAAAAAGGCCAATGATGAAAGCCGGACAGTTGATATAGATGAGTATTTATAAATTGAGCAAATAAGCTTTTAATACATGTTAAAAAATAATGAAAATCAATATGGAAGGTGACAAAAAGCTTTTACTGGCTTCTTCTTATGATGCTTATTTTTTCAATTGTAGCCTGAAACATTATGGTTTCAATGCCCTATGCTAATGAAAATTTCAAGCGATGGGTCAACACAAGTCATGTGGTTATAAAAGATAACTTACTCAAACGCATGGCTTACGGGAAATATAGGTGAAGGTGCCTATGTACTATAATGTTGAGTATACCGTACTATTTTTGGTATCACAGAAAAAGGAGTTTTAGTATCTGAACCTATAAGCCAGAAAA
Source organism: Alcanivoracaceae bacterium (assembly GCA_016744455.1). Lineage (GTDB taxonomy): Bacteria > Pseudomonadota > Gammaproteobacteria > Xanthomonadales > Marinicellaceae > NORP309. The sequence goes on along the minus strand of JADGEI010000027.1, from coordinate 13,022 downwards.
CATCACAACTCTTATTGAGTGAAATTCATAAAGTTATCGATAATCCGATTAACTATGTTATTTAGTCAAGCCACGTAGACTGACCTTATGAAATATGCCTGATTTTTGGCCTGATGAATAGATAAGATCACTAAAGCAAATCGAAGCGATGGATTTTGATTATGTCATACCAGGTCATGGCCAGCGACAGAACTCGCTATTGAATTGGCAGAGATAGTTGCCAATGAATATAGGACGTATTTGGGCTTATTATCACATGAGTTAGTAACAATATTACACTATATAAATACATGCTATAATCCTTAAAACTGGCATCATATACAGAGAGAATAATGAAAAAACCTAAAATAGTGGGTAGAAAACCCATAGCAGTAGAATTAACAAAGGGCGAAGAAAAATATTTTTGTGCCTGCGGTGAATCCAAGTCACCACAATTTTGTGATGGCTCACATAGAACGACACCATTTAAGCCGTTAGCATTTACCCCATAAAAAACTGAAACGGCTTATCTATGTATGTGTAAACAAAGTAAAAACTTACCATATTGTGATGGTACCCATGCTACTTTGAAAGAGCAAAAATCTGATGATAGTAAACCATCCAGTATTAGCTTAAACATTGACTCTACAGTTGAAGAGCCAACGTTGGGCTATATTAAAGCCTTAGCCAAGAATGGCTTATCAAAAACAGGTCATCATGGAGAAATGGGTGCAATGGGTGTACCTATTCCTGAGTTACCACTCTGGAAAGATATACAAATGTTAATGGCTCAGATGGCCACCAAACCTTTGATGGAAGATAGGCTAGTAGGATCAGAATTAGTGATTGGCCCAAATGCAAAAAAACCATTGGTACTAGACATTCCTCTTTTTGTTTCAGACATGAGTTTTGGTGCACTATCAGAAGAAGCTAAAATCTCTTTAGCCAAAGGTGCTGAATTAGCAGGCACAGGTATTTGTTCTGGCGAAGGGGGCATGTTAAATGAAGAACAAGCAGCCAATAGCAAATATTTTTACGAATACGCTTCAGCTAAATTTGGTTTTGAATGGGATAAATTAAAACATGTACAAGCCTTTCATTTCAAAGGTGGGCAAGGTGCAAAAACAGGGACCGGAGGGCATTTATCTGGTAATAAAGTGGTAGGTAAAATTGCAGAAGTAAGAAACCTTGAAGAAGGCACACCAGCTGTATCTCCACCCACATTTGATGATTTACATACAGCACAAGATTTCAAGAACTTCTCTGAAAAAGTTCGAAAAATCACAGGCGGAATCCCTATTGGTTTTAAGTTATCAGCCAACCATATCGAAGAAGATTTACAATTTGCTGTAGATGCTAGCGCAGATTATATTATCCTTGATGGCAGAGGCGGTGGCACGGGTGCAGCACCACTAATCTTTAGAAACAATATTTCTGTACCTACAATTCCTGCACTGGCAAGAGCAAGGCAATATTTAGATAAAATAAAACGAGCTGACATCACGCTCATCATTACTGGGGGCATTCGAGTACCCGATGACTTTATTAAAGCCATGGCATTAGGTGCAGATGGCATTGCACTTTCTAATTCAGCACTACAATCTATTGGTTGTGTTGCCGCAAGAATGTGTAACACAAACAATTGCCCTGCAGGTATCGCTACCCAAAAGCCAGAGCTACGCAAATTATTAACTATAGATAAGTCAGCCATGCAATTCTACAATTTTTTTACAGCATCAACTGAGTTAATGAAAGTCATGGCAAGAGCTTGTGGGCATGATCACCTAAATAAATTTAACCAACACGACATTACTACTTGGAAGAAAGAAATGGCAGATCTAACAGGCATTAAATTTGGCGGAATACATTGAATGACAAAAATAAAAAACCCTGCTAATAGCTATCATCGCGTTATCAATTTCTGGTTTAACGAATTAACGGCAAAACAGTGGTTTATCAAGTCTACTGTATTGGATGATAAAATCAGAAATAATTTTGAAAGACTTTATCAACAAATTATCGCAGGTGAAAAATCACATTGGCGTAAATGTGCAGAAGGTCGTTTAGCCGAAATAATAGTATTGGATCAATTTTCTAGAAACATGTATCGTAATAATGCCAAATCATTTCAAGCAGACATGTTGGCTCTCGCTCTGGCGCAAACCGCCATACAATCCGGTGATTATCACCAACTTGAAAGCACCAAACGTGTATTTATGGTTATGCCATTTATGCATTCTGAATCTAAACAAGTTCATATTGAAGCAGAAAAAATATTTGCTGAAATTGGAGGTGGAAATTACAACTTTGAATTAAAACATAAAAACATCATCGATCAATTTGGGCGATACCCTTATCGAAATAAAATCCTTGGGAGAAAATCAACAAAAGAAGAAATTGAGTGGATGCTAACAAATAAAAGTTTCTAAATACTCCCTTGACAATATTAACGCCTAAATCAGGTTATTGTCTAATTTGGGCGTTAATTAGTAAGCCTACAATATCATTGATATTATAGATAATTTAATAAAATTTGTAGGTGAGTATAAAAAGCAGCTATAAACTCCACTCAGCGTTAAAATATTTGCAAATAATACTAGTAAAACTATATGAATAAAGCAAAAATAGAACTTCCAATCAAGACTAAAAATTTGAAACATGTTTCTGAACTTAAACCAAATCCATCGAAAAAAATAAGGGTGACCTTTCTGGCCTGAAGTATGAGTAACCATTTAACTATGTATGGCCATTTGAGTCTTTTAAGTATAATTTGGAACCTTGGTTTTACCAATGTGTCTATATTGAAATGTATACCTTTATGAAACCAATGAAATATACTCCAAATTACCTTTTAGCCTTTATACTTATTTTTAGTACAACAGCATGCATAGGGCAAAGTATTAATGGATTATTTGAAATCAACTCTTCTGAGTCTAAAACTATTACCACATCCAATGCCCCACAACATATTACTCGTACCATCATACAAGATAAAAATGGGACTCTTTGGTTTGCAACATGGGATGGTATAATTAACTACGATGGAGATTCGTTTAAAAACATAACCAGAGAAGTCAGTTTAGCTCGTTTTTTTTCTGTTTTAGAAGACAGTAAAGGTAATTTTTGGTTCGCTTCAGTTGGATCGGGTGTTTATTACTACGATGGGAAGTCTTTTCAAAATTTCACAACAAAAGATGGCCTTGCCGACAATAAAGTCATTTACATACATGAAGATACAAAAAACAACATTTGGTTTGCTACCAAGGGTGGATTAAGTCGCTATAATGGCAATCATTTTCAAAATTTTACAACAAATCAAGATTTAATGAGCAACGAGATTAACACCATTCTCGAAGATAAAACTGGAAATATTTGGATCGGAACCAAAGACAAAGCCAGTATTTATATTGGTGAAACATTTAACACATTAACTAACAATAGCGGTATAGCCTTTACAAACGTCCGCCATATCATCGAAGATAAACAAGGCACCATTTGGATCGCAGGTAATGATGGGTTTTGGCGATATTACGATTCTAAATTTACTCTTATCAGTGAACAATTTACAGGCTACATCTATGAAGACAAAATAGGTAACATATGGACCAGCTCTGAAAGTGTTACAACCAACGGCTGGGTATTGTCTCGCTATAATCAAGCGTCATTAAAGTCTAATCATCCAACAGCAATAGAAATTAAAACAGAAAAAGGGATGCTATTCGGAATATCAGAAGATTCCTATGGTAATATTTGGGTTGGCACTTTACACGGTGTTTATCGTTACGACAGTAAAATAATTAACCTAGCAAAATACGCAAAAGATGAACCAGCATTTTCTACCCAACAATCAACCAAATAATATGCAAACGATAGAATACTAGCTATCGCTATCCAAATACCAAAATAAACGCAATAAATAGCATCGTAAAACCAACAATAACCTCAAGAATTTTCCATGCTTTGGGATTTTGAAATAAAGGAGCTAATAACCTAGCACCATAACCTAGACTAAAAAAGAAAATAAAAGATGCTGATATCGCCCCAAGAGCAAATAACAATTGTTTACCTTCGTACTGAGTTGAAATACTACCTAAAAGTACCATTGTATCAAGGTAAACATGTGGATTCAACCATGTGAAAGCTAAACAGATAGCTACAACTTTTAAAGTCGAATGCTGTAAAGTTGCCTCTGGCTTTAATGCATGATTTTTACTTAAGGCTGATTTAAAACTTAACATAGCATAAGCCAAAAGAAATAATGCACCTCCATAACGCGCATATTCTTCGATAGCAGGGTACTGTTTAACAATAACGCCAAAACCAGCAACTCCAAGTGCTATCAGAATAGCATCAGATAGAGCACATAATGTGCAAATCAAAAAAACATGTTGCTTTTTTATTCCTTGTTTTAAAACAAAAGCATTTTGAGACCCAATGGCAAGGATAAGTGAAAAACCAAGAGAAAAGCCTGCAATAAAAACCATCATAAATAATATTACCTTGTGTTTTTCAAATAAACGTAGCTGAAAGCCATTAATTGGCGCCCCATTTTTACATGCCTGTATTTTATGAAAAAGTTAGGAAAACAATCAAGCGAATTTTTCTGTATTCGCAGATGAAATCAAAAGATTCATCATTAAGGGAGACGCGCCTATGTGCGGTGCTATACTGATTTCAATATCAGGATATTGAGCTAGACATGTTCTTACTATGTTTGGGATATCTTCAACTACATGTTTCCCAGAATTAAGAAAATAGGGCAATATAACTATGGAAGTTGCACCTTCTACAACACATTTATTAATACCGTCAGGAATTAAAATATCTGCAAATTCTAAAAATGCAACATTCACAATTTTGTAACACTCTGAGCAATTGTTTTTAAGTTTCTCTGCTAAGAGTATAACCTCATCATTCGATTGTTTACGCCGACTACCGTGTGCGATTAATACCAATGCTTTCATAATACCTCAAATTGTTTATAAGATTTAATATTTATAGATAAATTTGGCGAAAGTTGATGAACAGCGTATGTTTTCGCAACAACAGTCACTTATTATCTAGTTGACTTTGCAATATCAAGTATAAGTTGATGCTCGGATTTGATTGGCATCACCTTGAATGGGCTAACATTTGTAACGCCAGTATTACCCTGTGGTACTAGCCAAAATACAGTTTTAGTTATAGCACCTACAATACGAATTACTTGACCAAATATTTCTTTTAATTTTAAATTACGTGTAGCCTTGAAAAACATTAAAACATGCACTTTTACGTGCCAATAGATAGATTCTTGTCCTAATATATGTGCATTTTCCAGATGTTGAAATTCAAGTTTTATATTTCCTAATTTTCTCGTTTTAGTCGCTAGTTTTAATTTAGCTTTAACAAAAGGAGCAAGTTTTATTGAGAAGTGATTAAACATAAAGATATCAAAAAAAACCATATTACGATTCAAAGAAATATATGTACCATATTAAATCCAATCGATTTATTGAAAATTTTTGGTGTGATTGCTTATCACATCACTGAGTCCACCCCAAACGCCATGCTCTGCGAATCACAATGAGATCCTACGAACTGTTTACCGCTTCCCTGTCTTGTTATCCAATCTATCTCTATTTGCACTTTCCTTTTGTAAACTTCATGTAGCCGCCATAATATAACACCATTTCATCTGTACCAATATTGATGATTTTGTAGTTGCCCATTTCTTTTGTTTTAATTTTTTCACCCGCTATTTCATACTTTCCTGATTGCTTAAAGAACCCCGTCGAGTAATTCAGCATTCCATCCTTGGTGAATTGATAATTAGGATTATCTGGTATCAAATCTCCTTCTTTTTCAGCTGACATACCAACCATGCACCAATCTCCATAAAGTCCAGTTACATCGACTGCTTGCACTCCATTAGAGAGCAATAGTATTGCCACAACTCCTGTCATTAATATCTTTTTCATTTATTTATCCCAGTCTTATTATTTATCTAAATATACTGTATTTACAGCCTTATATCAAATTTTTCTTATGTGTATAAAATAGTTAGAACTATTCTCAGTACAGAATGTAATACTAGAGAGTAAAAGCTTTTAAAACATGATTTTTCAACTAAGTGCCCGGTTGTAACGTATAAGCTTAAAGCCCACACCATGCATACCTCTAAACAATAATTCGGCCTTCAATTAATGAATCAACAACGGCAGGTTCTGCCAGGGTTGAAGTATCGCCTAAATCATCGATATCACCTACAGCTATCTTACGTAAAATTCGTCGCATAATTTTTCCAGAACGAGTTTTTGGTAATACCTGGGTAAAATGAATGGCATCAGGCTTAGCAATAGGGCCAATTATTTCACGAACTTTTTGAACCAATTCTCTTTGTAATTGATTGCTGGGTTCACTGCCTGATATCAGCGTAACATAAGCATATATGCCTTGGCCTTTGATCTCATGTGGAATGCCAACAACCGCAGCTTCTGCAACTAAACTGTGCTCTACCAAGGCACTTTCAACTTCTGCTGTCCCCATGCGATGGCCGGAGACATTGATAACATCATCAACACGGCCAGTGATCCAATAATAGCTATCATCATCTCGATGCGCACCATCACCTGTAAAATAATAACCAGAATATTGTGAGTAATAGGTCTCAATAAAACGTTCATGATTACCATATAAGCTACGCGCTTGCCCAGGCCAAGAATCTTTAATCACCAAAAACCCACTTTGGTTATCGCCTTCTAACTCATTACCATCAGTATCAAGTAAGGCTAATTGCACACCAAAAAATGGCGAACTTGCTGCACCAGGTTTTAAACCCGTTACTCCTGGAAGAGGTGTAATCATAATGCCACCAGTTTCGGTTTGCCACCACGTATCAACAATTGGACAACGGGAATCGCCTACCACTTGATAATACCATTCCCACGCTTCTGGGTTTATTGGTTCACCTACACTACCTAAAATTCGCAAGCTTTTACGACTGGTCTTTTTAACCGGTTCATCACCTTCTCGCATTAACGCCCTAATGGCTGTGGGTGCAGTATAGCAAATAGTTACGTTGTGTTTATCACAGACTTGCCATATACGACTTGCATCTGGATAATTAGGGATGCCTTCGAACATAAGCGTTGAGGCTCCATTAGCTAAAGGGCCATAAATGACATAAGAGTGTCCAGTTATCCAACCAACATCAGCTGTACACCAATAAATATCACCTTGATGGTAATCAAATACGTATTCATGAGTAATGCCCGCGTACAATAAATAACCAGCGGTGGTATGTAAAACACCTTTGGGTTTTCCTGTTGAACCTGAAGTATAAAGAATAAACAAAGGGTCTTCGGCATTCATTGGTTCGCATTCACATTCGGTTGCCATGTCTTGTTTGATAGACAAATAATTAACATCTACCTTATCATTCCACTGTGTATTGGCATTGGTGTATTTAACAATAATAGAATGTTTAACTTCTACAGAACACAATTCTATGGCCTTATCAACGGTTTGTTTTAGTGGTATTGTTTTTCCACCACGTATACCCTCGTCTGCAGTAATCACATATTGAGAGTCACAATCGTCCATACGCCCCGCTAGAGCTTCTGCTGAAAAACCACCAAAAACGACCGAATGAATCGCCCCAATTCTCGCACAGGCTAACATGGCATAAGCTGCTTCTGGGATCATTGGCATATACAAGGTGATTCTATCCCCTTTTGTCACACCCAATGCCTTCAACGTGTTGGCAAATTGACAAACTTCATCATGCAATTGTTGGTAACTTATATTTTGAGATTGACTAGGGTCATCACCTTCCCAGATAATTGCAGTTTGATCGGCTTTATCTTTTAAATGCCTGTCTATGCAATTGTAAACAACATTTAATACTCCATCTTCGAACCAACGAATAGAGACATGTTCGTCACTCCACATTGAATGTTTTACCTTGCTAAATGGCTCTATCCAATCCAGTCGAGTTTGTGCTTGATGTTGCCAAAAATCTTCACTATTCTCAATTGATTCTCTATAAAATTGCTGATAGCCTTGTTTATTCATTTTGGCTGATTCTTGCATTTGTTTTGAAACTGGATATTTTTGATGTGTCATGACCATACCTTTTTATTATTTGGCATAATTATACTCTAAATTGAACACGCAAATAATCATGGATATAAAAAAGGCTCATTTCATGAGCCTTGTCAGCTTTTATTATTCGGCAGCCCTAGTCTTTTTATAATAGTTTAATTGAGTTAATAAATTCATCAGCTCGGGCTTTATCAAACTTACTTTTGTATTGCGAATACATCATTTGATAGGCAACCGAACCATGGCTGAATATTATAAATTTCACCATCACCTTGTTAGCTCCACTCCCACGTTCAATCATATAAATTTGAGCGGTACCTGTGCCTATTTGCATGGTTTGTTTTTTGTGGATTAAGGCGTTATTGGCTTTCACAACATTTTTTGCCATTTTTATATGAAAGGGGTTAGCAATGTCTTCAGTTAATTCTCTTTTATAATCTGTTGCATCCATTCTAAATGATCCTTCACTTGAATCGGATATCATGGTGGTGACCAAATTACCTGTTTTTGAACTTTTTTGGGATTCTGTGGCTTGACCAATTATTTTCATCGAAACGGGTAGATGGTTGGATTTAAAGCGAGTCCAATTCCATGTTTTGACAGGAGCAGTAATCAATGCACTCGATTGAGTTGTGGTGGGTTTTTGTCTAGGGTTAGATTGTGTTGTTGAACTGGCACCTGTTTTCAATTGGTTGAAGGTTTTACCTGTATTTGTACATAATTCAGCAAATGGCCATGATTTTAACTGCTCAACATCATCATCGGTACGTAATGTCCATATTTCTAATGCCGATATTTTAAACTCTTGGCCTATTTTTTTTCCTCGCTCATAACGGCCGCCATTCATAGTTAGAGCGATGCGAGACTTATTTTTTTTCAAGGCATCTACAATATTAATCATATTGGTTTGGTAAGATTGAACATAAAGTTGTGGGCAATAACTTTTTGCAAAAGTGATTTTGTTATCAAACACCTGTTTAATTACTTTTGCCAAGGTTTCTTCACCACGATTATTTAACCTGATTTTTGAACCTTCAACAAAATAAAAAGGGCTAGCCATGGCTCTAAACATGGCTTCTATTTGTTTTTTATCACCTGTTCGTAAGTTTTTGTATATGTAGGCAAAAGCCTCTTTGTCATTAGAAAATTCAGGAACATTAATTGAAGGTAAATTTGATGTTGCTGCTTGTGCTTGTTTTTCCGCTGCCAGACTGGCTTGAGTTGGCATCGCTTTGATTTCATCACTGCTGTATTTGTGGGTTGCTAGAACTTCTTCCTCCGATTTTGATGAGTAGAAATCTTCTTTCCATGGTTGCTTAATGCCACCACGATAGAACCTAACGGCATAATCTACCATTTTATCTTGAACTTCAGTATAACTACTAATAACGGAATACTTAGCTTGAACATGAATTGTAAAGGAGTTGGCCGTATGCCATTCAACTTTCCTTACAGCTGGATCTTTTGATAAAATCGGTCCTTTTAATTCGCTGACCATTTGATTCCAGTTATAAGCTACAACAAATTTAACTATATTCTTTTTTAATAAACTCAGTAGTTTATCATCAGATGGCAAAGGAATACCTTCGTATTCATTCCAAGCTGTTTTTAATTTATCAAAATCATAATTACCACCAACTATTCTGTACCGTGCTTCAGCACCCACTTTTATAGTTGCATTTGGAAATTCTTTGATTCCAGCATTAATTCGATAGGTCACACCTCTTGTCCACCAATGTTGTAAATCGTATGTTGAGAAAGTTCCTCCACTTTTACTTAACTTAACATCTTGCATGTTAGGTCGTGTAATTTGATTTAAAACTTCTGTGTCGGTTGGTTTAGCAGCTTCTGATAAAAGTGGTAGTGACACTAAAATAAATGCCATAACATATTTTATAAACATTGGTTTTCCCCTGAATTTGTTTAATTAATACGTTATATTTAAACAGAAAACACCATAAATAATCTGAAAAAAACCTGATTTTATTATGATTTTGTGATGAATTTGTTAGTTTTTCGCCACAATTCAAAACTTATGCATTGCCAAAGTATTAAGTAATGAGCATCTTTATGTTTTTGATGAGGGTTGTTAAGAATTTTTTGTATGATATCTTGTTGTATAAAATTTTGCCATTGTGCCTCTTTTTGGTTTAACAACTGAATAACAAAATCCAATTCTTTTTCAATTAACCCTTTAATAAAAAGCGGTTTTAAGGAGGTAATGGTTTCTCTTTCGGTTATCGAATTTGGTAATAAATTTTGCGCTGCCTTTCTAACAAATCGTTTAGGCTCGTTGACTTTTCCTAATAACCAAGCAGGCAGTGACATTAAAAATTCAACCACTCTTCTGTCTCTAAAAGGGTGTCGAAGAATCACATGATTCTTAAACATGTACTCGTGTTCCAACCAATAGGACTGAGCCGTCCCAATTCCGTAGGATAATGCGAATTGACGAGGATGCGGGTGGTTAAATTTATGTTGTTTTTTTTGTAGTGCTTGAAAAGCAGTTAATGAATTCTCGTTTAACCATGGTGCTTGTCTTTGTAATGTATTTGACCATTTTGCTGGCGATATTTGTTTTAAGGTTGTCTTTATTCCTTGGGTTACTAATGATGAGAAGAATGATTTAATTGCTCTAATGGGTTGATGTTTAAACTGGTCAACCAACCAATAGGAATATCCAGTATACATATGATCAGCAAAATCGCCACTGAGTAAAATTTTAATGCCTTTTTCTTGAACTTGATGGTAAATTTTTGTTTTAAGACCTCGATATGGGTTACCTAAAGGTGAATGAGCACTTTGTTGCCATGGTGCTTTAAGTGGCCAATCTGATTCTCCCGGAAAAGTGTTAATATCAAAACCCATGTTCTGCATAGAATTAATCCATTTTGTTTCATCGGCTTCTGGCATAGTTGGAAATACATAGCTAAAAGTACTCACTTTTTTCCCTATTTCAAGACAATTTGCAGCGACAAAAGTTGAGTCCATACCACCACTCATCATGATGCCTACTCTAGATTGCCCGCGGGTTTGTTGTGCAATTACATCCTGTACTATTTTCACGTACTGTTGAGTTGATTTTGATAGTGATTTTTTAGTATTAAAATCAACCTTTTCTGCTGGGCGATAATACTGGCCTTTTTTTATACTTGTTTCACCTATAGTTACATAACAACCTGGGTTTAATTGTGTGACGTTTTTAAAGAAGCTACCATTTTTTTGAGGTTGTGATAAGGCAAAATAGTCCATTATTCGTTCTTGATTCAATACGTTATTGTCTTGAGTTAACAAAGTAGCTGGTAAATCAGAGATCATTATGTTTTTACTGTCTTCAATATAATGTACAGCAAAATCTCCCAGAGCATCGTTAGCTATAGTTAGGTGGTTTTTCCCATTATCGTAATGCATGAAAATAAAAGAACCGTAACATCTATTTAAGCCTTTAATGCCATCTTGCTTGTATATTTTTGTAGCGTACTCTGATGCTGACATGCCTTGAGTATCTTGGTCCAAGAACCCATAAAAAAGAGTGATGCTTAATTCATCTTTGAAGTAATCTAACAACTCTTCATTATGAACAATAAAAGTTGGTTGTCTTAATTTGAGATTAGTTGACCACTGGTATAACAATTTGCCCTTGAAGTTTTGGACTCTTAGCACTTACTCTACAACCATTTTTGTTTGAGTAAACCCATTTGAATGAACTTTTTGGATAATATCGATAATATTTTCATTCTCAGATAATGGTCCAATTCTGACTCGGTATAAAGGTGTTGCGGCAATGGTGTTGGTAACATGAACAGGTAATAAAACTATCTTACTCATTGTTTTAGCAATTTCTAAGGCTTTTGATTGCTGTGAAAATGCACCGAGTTGTAAATATTTAAGGCCATCATCTAATTGCTTAGTTTTATATTCAACCACTTCTTGGCTTGGTTTATTATTATAACCAGGGCCTTGAACCAATTTAATATGAACATTTGCTAGGCCTTTTTTATCGTAATCTAAAGCCTTTGCAGCTGCCCATGATAGATCTATGACTCTTTTACTCTTAAATGGCCCGCGGTCATTGACTCGAACAATTACTTTTTTGTGATTATCTAAGTTTGTCACTTCTACATAACTAGGTAGAGGTAAGGTTCTATGTGCGGCAGTGAGTTTATACATATCAAAAATTTCCATGTTCGAAGTGGTGTGCCCATGAAATTTTTTACCATACCAAGATGCCGTACCTGTTTGTTCAAAATTTATATTGGTATCTGCCAGGTAATAGGTTTTGCCAAATACAACATAAGGAGAATGGTTTCCGTAACGACTTTTTTCTTCGGGTTGAATATCCCATTGTTCTAATGTGTTGATATCAAAATCTGGTGAATTCGGTGCAAGGTCATTCTTTATGGCATATCTACCATGATTTGTTATACGTTTTTTACTGTTTTGTTTTTGGGAACAGCCCATTATAAGCAATATTATTAAGGTTGATATTGCACTTTTTTTAATCATACTATTCATGGTTAAATTATAAATTCAGTTTCATTGTATACGAGAATAAGCCATATTAATAATTGTTTACAATTGCTTTTCATATTTGATATATAAATCAGGCAAAATACGATTATTTTCCTACAGTCGCTCTTTCCTATGCAAGAAATCATTAATAGTATTCACAAAGCCAGAATCACCCATAATCGATGGGTTGGCCATGCATTAAAAATGACGAATAAAATTCACATAAGTAAAATGAATGTTCCAAAAAACCATGCTTCATGCTCATTTAGCAAATGGTATAAAGATGATCAATGGGGGTTATCCATTTACAATGAATACCAAGAAATTGAAAAGTATCATCAAAAGCTTCTTACAATATACCAAGGAATGGCTACTACTGTTTACCAAAGAAAAAAAGAATCTATTATAAGATTATTTGTCAACAATAATGATAAGCTAACTAAAAG
>JADGEI010000044.1 GCA_016744455.1 Alcanivoracaceae bacterium | reverse complement strand
ACTTTACTATTATATCGAACTTTCATCAGACACATTTTTTTTTATGCTATATTTGGTAAATAAATCAGGTCGATTTTTTAGTTATGAATATGGCTCTAACGAATAATATTTATTTTTTACAAGTGAATGTTCTGTAGAGACATACATTGAATTTTGAAAAACATGAGTATTAATTGAGGTATTTCCAAAACTAGCAATTGCAGATGTTTTATGGTTTATAATATCAATGACTATTAGCATTTGGTTCCTTGCTGATTTATTTTCAAAAATCAAATAATTCTTATCCTTAGTTCTTGAAACTTTATAATCGTGTTTACCCAATTTTCGATTATAAATACGTTGACCTGTTTTGATCTCATAGATATTAATTTCTTGCTCTTCTCTTCCTTTAGATATCACAATTAACTGTTTGTCATTTTCAGATATGAAAATTGGAGGGACTTGATACATATCGGTATCTGGCCATTTAACTTTTGGGATGTTGATCCTAGCTTTTTCATGAAAAGATTTTTTATCAAGAATTATAGCTACGTCTTCTCTATCATTGGTTTTTATTAAGGCGGATAATAATTTATTTTTTTTGTCAATGTAGAGTAAAGGCGTTTGGTTTTCCGCATTACCAAGAATAGTAGAATTAGATAAACTACCTGTCAACAAATCAAGATTTGAGATAAAATGCGAAGTTGAGGCATCACTATTAATCTTAGTATGATAAACTATATAATCTTCAGCATAAGTTGTTGAAAAACAGATAAATAGTAGTAATAATAATTTCATGGATGTATTTAGTTTAGGTTAATGTTCATTATAACATACTACTCATTTTGTTAACTTTAAAACATTCGTTACACTTCAAAAAAAAATCAACCCAATAATTAAACTAGAGAGTTTTGCACAATTTTGTGGTAGTGGGAAAGAGAATGGAAAAAGCTCCAATCAAGGTACAATTTTTGCTAATAGCTGGCTATTAGCAAAAATTGAACTGCAGAGTAGAGGTTTTTACAACTTTTTAGCGCGTCACATGACTTATACAAAGCTCTCAACTAATATCAGTATAAATAAATGGCAAAACAACCCTTACATATACCCGTATTATTTAATTTTCTTATAATTTAATAAAAAGATAAATAACTTATACCTTCTTGATTATGTACTCTTAGTTAATTAAAATAAATTCATACTTTATACTTTACAACTTATGACAGCACTTATTTGTGGGATATCATCAACACAACTATCTAAAGATGAGATTGAAATATTAAACCATCCTTTGGTTTGTGGTATTATTTTGTTTAAACGCAATTTTGAGAATTATTTTCAATTAAAAAACCTTGTTCAAAACATTAAAAACCGATTTGGTAAAGATTTTTTGATTTGTGTCGATCAAGAAGGCGGACGCGTACGGCGCTTTGATCTACCTTTTACTCGATTACCTCCATTAGGAACTATTGGTGAACTCCATGACTCTAAACCTGAATTAGCCCAATCATTGGCACATACACATGCATGGTTGATGGTGAGTGAATTACTCTCAATTAACATTGATATGAGTTTTGCTCCTGTTGTTGATATTGATAATGGCAGTAATGTTATCGGTGATCGTGCATTTTCACAGAGTCACCAACACGTATTAAAATATGCTAACTTGTATTGCCAATCAATGCATACAGCAGGCATGAAAACTACGGCTAAACACTTTCCAGGTCATGGTACAGTAGTAGCTGATTCGCATTTTGATTTACCCATTGATGAACGTGCATTTAACGAAATTGAAGCTATGGATTTGCAACCTTTTATTCAGCTAATTAAGAATAATGCAATAGATGCCGTAATGATGTCTCATGTTATTTACTCTCGCTGTTGTAAAGAGGCTGCTGGTTATTCAAAATTTTGGTGTCAGGAGATTTTACGTGAAAAATATGGCTTTAAGGGAATTATAATTTCAGATGATTTGGGCATGAAAGCGGCAGATTGTGTTGGCAATGTACATGCTCGTTATCAAGCTTGTGTAGACTCTGGTTGTGACATTGCATTGGCATGCACCTTTGAATTAAGCCAAGAATTATTAGCTAAATTGCCATTAAACAGTAAAAAAATACGCTTTGAACAGTTATTAGGTCAATCAACACTTCCCATCGACCAACCTTTTTGGCAAAATAGAGTTTGGCAAACCATACGCAAGAGTATGGTGAGAATTCAGACAGAAATATTTCGAGATAAAAATGAATAACAATTACCCAAACCTACTTAAGCCCCTCGACCTTGGTTTCACCACAATCAAAAACCGTGTTTTAATGGGGTCGATGCACACAGGCTTAGAAGACAGGGCTAAACACTACCAAAAATTAGCAACTTATTTTGCTAAACGTGCTGAAGGGCAAGTTGGGTTAATTGTAACTGGTGGAATAGCTCCCAACATTCGCGCTTGGACTGCACCATTAGGTGGGTTTTTAAAATATAAATTTCAAACCAAACGTCATAAAATTGTTACTGATGCCGTACACCAAGCTGATGGTAAAATCTGCATGCAGATTCTACATACAGGTCGCTATGGTTACCATCCATTTATTGTTTCTCCATCAGGAATAAAATCACCAATAACACCATTCAAACCTAAATTGATGACTGTTAACGATGTAGAGAAACAAATAAAATCTTTTGTTAATACCGCTCAGTTGGCTCAAGCAGCAGGTTATGATGGTGTTGAGATAATGGGTTCAGAAGGTTATTTAATCAATCAATTTTTAGTTAAAAAAACTAACAAGAGAAAAGATAATTGGGGCGATAGTTATGACAATAGAACACGTTTTGCAAAAGAAATTGTTGAGCGCACTCGTGCAGCCGTAGGTAAGGATTTTATCATCATCTTTCGTTTGTCAATGCTTGATCTTGTTTCACAAGGTAGTACATGGGATGAAGTAGTTCAATTAGCTAAAGAACTAGAACGATTAGGCGTTAGCATAATTAATACAGGCATAGGTTGGCATGAAGCCAGAATTCCCACCATTGCGACTTGTGTTCCTAACGGTGCATTTACATGGGTTACTGAAAAAATGCGGCCCCACGTTGAACTACCATTAATCACAACTAATAGGATAAACACACCAGAAATTGCTGAAGAAATATTAACTAAAACCGATATTGATATGGTCTCTATGGCCAGACCACTACTCGCTGATGAAAATTTTGTTAAAAAGGCTCAACAGAATAAAGCGGATGAAATCAATACATGCATTGGATGTAATCAAGCTTGCCTAGATCATGTTTTCAAAAACAAACGTGCGACTTGTTTGGTAAATCCATTGGCCTGTTATGAAACCGATTACCTTATAAAAGCAACAACATATGTAAAGTCATGTGCTGTTATTGGTGGCGGGCCAGCAGGAATGGCTTGCGCCAAGACATTAGCAGAACGTGGTCACAATGTGACACTCTTCGAAGCTAGTAACAAACTTGGTGGACAATTCAATTTGGCTGCCAATATCCCTGGTAAAGAAGATTTCTTTCATACCATTCGATATTTCAAGACTCAGTTTGAAAAACATAATGTCAATTTACAACTTAACCGTAACATAAAGCCCGAAGAGCTATCTGCCTTCGATGAAGTCATTATTGCCACGGGAGTCAAACCTAGAGAGTTACAATTAGACGGCATTGGGCATGAAAAAGTCATCGTTTACAACGAGTTAATTAGAAAAAATAAATTGGCAGGTAAGAGTGTTGCGATTATAGGTGCCGGAGGAATAGGTTTTGATATAGCGGAATTACTATCAGAAGATACCTCAAATAATGCACCTGATGTATATACCGATCCCAAAGCCTTCTGTCACGAATGGGGAATCGATATGGAGATAAAAGCCGAAGGTGGTTTAATAAAAGCCAACCATGCCAAAAGCCCTAGAGAAATATTTTTACTGCAAAGAAAAACAGGTAAACTTGGCAAAGGACTAGGTAAAACAACGGGTTGGATTCACCGGATGGCCTTAAAAAAACGTGGCGTAAAAACACTGGCAGGATGCAGCTATAATAAAATTGATGATCAAGGCTTACATATCACCCGAAAAGAACAGGACGAAGTATTAGCGGTGGATAATGTTATAATCTGTGCTGGCCAAGTTTCTGTTAATGCATTATATGAAGAACTCAAAGACAAACAGTCTTGTCACTTAATAGGTGGTGCAGAATTTGCAGGAGAACTGGATGCCAAACGAGCTATTAAACAAGGCGTTTTGCTTGGTGCAAAACTTTAATACAACAAGTTGATTAGTAAATTTTATAAAGGGATTTCGTGCACAAGTCACCATTATTAGAAAGACTTGATGGTGTTACTGAATAAATAGTGAAGCAAGTTATGGGTTTGATGTATCTTTAGCTTTTATAGGCCAAAAACACAATGCTCTTGCTGGTTATAGGGCCTTACAAAAATTCATTTCAAAGGCTCTTATCTATGTGAAAGAATCCAAAATAAATTAAATCAATTCTATTGAAGATTTTAAAATCTGATGCAACGTTTATTGAGTTTGCAAAATTAAAGAAACTGCAAAAGATTTTCTACTGGTGAAATTAAAAAGGGATTAGCAATACCATCTAAAAAGAGCCATTGCTTCTGTGAACGGCAATAAATTTAGAGTAGAAAATGATTATCAGGTACCTCAATGGAATGATTATGCCAGATTAATCTCAAAATGCATAATATATTACAACTGCTCATTGCTATCAGTTTTTCTTAAAACCAACCAAGAAAATGCTAAGCCTGACGTGGTATATTATAATTCTCAATTGTCTTCAGTTGCATGGCAACACATTAATTTAAATTGTGAGTATTTTTTTAGTAAGAAAGCCTAGAAATCAAAATAGAAAAGCTTATTGAAGGTGTTGGATTTAAAGAGATATAACATTAGCTAAATGGCAATATCTTTGTTTGACAAAGTATAATTCACGCGATAATATACATAGCTTATCCACACTAAATATAAAACATTAACTGTATATTAAACGAGGGTTTATGTTACAGATAGGTTTTTTGGAGGATTTTCCATGAAGAAATTAATGCTGATGTTAGTAGCTTTATTTATAAACACGCAAATTATGGCGCATCATTTCCCAACCACACCACCCAATACGCCAGGGTTTCCCTTATATCCAGTCACATCTATTCAAGCTCATACGGTTTATGAGGGAGATGAGGTGTTTATTGGTTATTCTCAAACTCGTAACCCTTGCTTAACAAATGCCCCTAATCTGGATGGGGAGACTGAATTTATTCAGATGGATGGCAACAATAATATCGATATTACAGTTTCTGGTTCAGATGGATTCATTTGTTTAGACCTTGATATGTTTTTAGAATTTTATCAATTTTATAGTATAGGAAGCTTGCCAATTGGTACTTACAATATTCAGATGTATTGGACACGACCTTCTATTCCTTTTCCTACACCACCAGGAAATACTAGATTGCCACTTGGGGAAAACATTCAGTTTGAAGTACTAGCACCTGTTGTTATCCCACTTTTTAACCTTTACTCACTTATTGCCCTTGGAGGTATGCTTATATTCTTTTCATTCTTGTATTTACGTAAAAAATCAAAAATTGTTTTATTGTCTATAGTTTGTTTATTGCTTTTCTCTGGAAGTTTGCCTGCTAAAAAGTTTCACCTAATTTTATCTTCAGATATTGGTACGCCCACAGCACAAGATATTATCAATCAAGCCTCAACATCCCCCCTCACCACCTGCATGGTTATTAAGCTCCTTTAATCTAAATTCACCCTCAAGTGTTGATTATTTGATAACTGACAGACCAACCGCTAATGGAAATCTTGATACCTTATTAACTAATAATCCAACATGGAGTTTAGCTAGACTTTATCAAATGCTAATCGTTTTTTATCCTGATAGTGTGGATGAAAACACTATATTGGCAAATTTCGCAAATGATACGGATATTGATAAAGCGGCCTATGTTACCGATGAAGACTTTACACCTGGATTACCTGTAACCTCTACAACCAAATCTTTAAACCGCCCTATTAAGACAAACCAAGGTACTGGCACAAGTTTTTTATCTGATTTGAACATTAATTCTGCTTGGGATTTGTCAGAAGGGATGGGTTATATTGTTGCTCTTGATTTAGGGGTGCAAACAGATCACCCTGATATTCGGGCATTTAATGGTGCAGGAGCTTATACTGGTGGAAACTTGCTTGATGCATTTTCTCAAATTGATTTTGGTAGTGGCGATCTTAATGTTGATGCTAAAGAGCCAACAGATACCTGTGTTGAAGAAAATGAAAGTTGTACCAACCCCTTTCATGCAAGCCTAGAGGCTTGTGATTTAGAAGATGGTGTTAATGATGACCTTGCCTCTATTGGGTTTATCGGTCATGGAACACATGTAACAGGAATCATGACAGGAGAAAATAATAATATAGGAGGAATATGTAAGAACTGTGGAATGTCTATGTTCAAGACATCGTATTTCCCATTTTGCATCAATTACAATGGGGTAAATATGCTTTTTCCTTCTAACCCTGATTCTAGTGTTGCTAACGCATTAACAATAGCGGCACAAGTAGGAAATGGAACAATAAATTTGAGTGGAGGAAAAGCAAATCCAGATGGTGATTTTTGTGATAATGATGGAACAGGATTATGTTTAGCTGTTGACTTTATCAAGGAGCAAAATGTAATGCTTGTAGCTGCTGCTGGCAACAGTAGAACCGTATCAACCTATCCTGCAAGTGAGATAGGAACTGTAGCGGTCGGTGGATTAAGTGAGGATCTAAAATTTTGGAATGAATCACCAAATAATGGGGATATATTTGACCCTTCTTTTACTGCTGATTGTCCGCGTTTTCCAAGACTTGATGAATGTGGCTCCAATAGGAGTCAATCACCGATTAACAGAAAAATTGACGTATCAACTCAAGCTCGCACAGTGAGGTCAACATTTTATTTTGGAGAAGAGTGGGCAGATGATATTGGTTGTACAGACTTTCAGGATGGCGCAATCGATGGCTATGGAAATTGTACAGGCACATCAATGTCAACTCCGCAAGTGGCATCAATTATGCAGCTGATGCGTTCAACGCATCCATTATTACCTAATGGTACGTTTGATCCAGACCTAACAACAGGCTTAATTAATGTTCTCAATGCAAGTGCAACACATTCGGATGCTACCATTGCCCCCGGGCAGAATGATTTTTATGGTTATGGTTTACCTGATGCAAGAGTGGCCTTAGAAAAAATATTAGGAAAATCAAATGGTATACAGGTGAAAACTCGATTAACTCCCATGTTTAATATGGTTTCAACTGGAGCAAATAACAATATTTATACACCTTTTCCACAAATTGCAGCTGGATTTTTATTTACCAACGTATCAACCTATTTGTCTGACACAAGCAAGCCATTAGTTAATGAGTTCAACGAATTTTGGTATGCAGACACTTTGACCTTTCCGCCACCTCGTGCGGAGTTTTATGTCTTTACAACAAACAACAACCCATTTACAGGTGTTAAAAATATGACACCATTAAGACGTATGGAGAAAACTGTTGATGGAAACCGAAATGATACCTATGCTGTATCAGATACTGAGATACAAAGTTTTCATGATGACGGCTATAATCTTGCAGGTATTGAGGGTTATATTTTACCAGTATCACAATGCATACCTGTAGCATGCCCGAGTGCAATTAGATTATACCGTGATGAATCAGATAATCTAAATCATAAATTGATTGCAACTAGCACTGTACCAGCAAATTCAGTTTTACTTGGATTTGTTTACCTTAATCAAGATAGCGATGGTGATGGTCTCATAGATGGACAAGAAAGGGTATTAGGAACAAACATCAATAGTGTTGATTCTGATAGCGATGGCGTTAATGATGGCGTTGAATATCCACCGGCTGGAATGCCAGTTAGTGATCCTTTAGTTGCTAATGCTAGTGAT
>JADGEI010000006.1 GCA_016744455.1 Alcanivoracaceae bacterium | reverse complement strand
CAGTAGGCAAGCTAAAATATAACCGCTTTTCGGTGTCTTAAAGTGCTTGTGAAAGAACCCTTTCTCAAGCGAGAGGCGCATTATAGGTAAGCTACTTTTAATGTAAAGACTTTTTATAGTTTTTATAGTTTTTTTATTGATTTTTTTTATCCTGCAATTACCTTATTTCCAACTCTTACTCTATATGCCTGATATTAAATGTTTTTTCTTAAATCGTATACACGAAACAATAATACGCACTATTCATTTCTAAAACTTACACAACTCGATATATTTGCTTCATTGTTAATTCATATCCCTGCTCAATCTTTGTTTTATAGTACTATGGACATTAGCATCTTAAGACTAAGCACAATTAACAAAAAAGCAAAGATTTTTTTTAATAGGTTAACAGGCAATAAATATGCCATCTTCACACCAAGTGGAGCAAACAGAAAACTGGTAAGGGATATCAAGACCACAGCGGGTAGGTAGACAAAACCATATATGTAATCATTAAATGAAGAATTAGCCCAACCATTGAACACATATCCTAAAGTTCCTACGATTGATATAGGTACACCAATAGCTGAGGAAATACCTATTGCCTTTTTTATCTCTATGTTATGACGTATCAAATAAGGCACAGTTAAAGAACCGCCACCAATAGATACTAACGCTGATAGTGTTCCTATACCACTACCTACAAAGAACAAATGGTTATTACTTATTGATAAACCTTGCCCTATAGGTGTTAAATTTAGAAACATTCGTACAGCAATAAACCCCATGAATAGGGAGAAGAATATGGCCAATGATAAAGCATCTACTAATGACACAATATAGGTGGCAGCAAATGTCCCAAGGATAACCCCAGGACTCATTGCCCTAACATAAGTCCAAATAACAGCTCCTCGTAAATGATGTGCGTGCATACTAGAAATTGATGTTATGACAATAGCAGCCATAGAAGTCCCTAAGGCTAAGTGTAAAACTTTCTCAATTTGCACACCTAGAGACAAAAACAATGCTGTTAGTACAGGTACCATGATTCCACCGCCTCCTATACCAAGTAATCCTGCCATAAAACCGGCTATTGTTCCTAACAATAGAAAATAAAAAATAATCTCAACGCTAAGTTGCATTTGTTACCCTATCCAAAATAAATACATATTCAGCTTTAAATGACATACTTCGTTACTTGCTATCGCCAAACAATGTTAGACTAAATCCAATGAAGTGTATCATTATACATAAACATACTCTTTTAGCATAAGAGACTTTTTTTAGATGTTACAAAACCCAGATACTTTTCATCTAACTCATTATCCACTTTGATTTTAGCTCTCTTTATTGATCTTTATCATTGAATAAGCATTTATCATTAATTTTGCTTGTTCTTTTAATAGTTATTTGAAAAAATACCTTGTTTTCAAATTTATCGACTAGAACCTATCTTAATGGAAATAAAGAAAAACCATGCCAATTATTAAAGCCAGTGACATAAGTTGCCAACGAGGAAATTATTCCTTGTTTAAGCCTGTGAATTTTGCATTGAGTCCTGGCCAATCATTACTATTAAGTGGTAAAAATGGAGTTGGGAAAACGACCTTATTGGAGTCAATTGCAGGATTTCGTGCTTTTAGCAGTGGTTATATATTCTATAAGGAGAATGAGTTAAACACAAACAAAGATAAGTGGTTTGATGATAGTTTTTTTATTGGTCATAAGACCGGAAACAAGAAAGAACTAAGTTGTTTGGAAAATTTGATTTCTTTTCTTCAAATTCAAGGTATTGAAATCACTGAACCACAAGCAGTAGAAGCTTTAGAAAAGGTTGGCCTGGCTGGTTTTGAATACCAAATGGCCGGTAAATTATCAGCTGGACAAAAAAAGCGTTTAGCATTAGCACGATTAATAATGGTTAAACATCCTATTTGGATTTTGGATGAACCCTTTGTTAATCTTGATGTGGCAGGCTGTCAGTGGTTGTTGTCTATTTTAGATAAACACACACAAAAGAACGGTATTTTAATCATTACAGCCCATGACAATAAAATTATCAGAGAAAAGGTGACTCGTGAATTGGTTTTAGAGGCGTGTGATTAATGAAACCATTTTTTGCATTAGTTAAGCGTGACTTAACATTGGGCTTACGTCGAAAATCACAAATTTATCAACCCTTGGTATTTCAGTTATTGGTCGTTACCATGTTTCCTTTGGGGCTAGGAAGTGGAGCAAAGACATTAGCATTAATTGCTCCTGCAGTTATTTGGATCTTGGCTTTGTTGGCAAGTTTACTGACTTTAGATCAAATTTTTAAAAACGATTATGATGATGGCAGTGTTGAGTCTTATGTCTTAACCTCTTACCCATTATCCTCTTCGGTTTTGGCAAAAGTGTTGGCTCACTGGTTGCTATCTGGCTTACCCTTGGTCGTATTTGCGCCCGTAATTGCGGTTTTACTGCACTTACCATCACATTCTTACGGTGTTTTAATGCTATCATTGCTCATTGGGACGCCAATTTTTAGTTTCATTGGTTCAATAGGATCAGCATTAACAATGAGTTTAAAGCATGGCGGGCTACTATTAACCGTATTAGTTATGCCATTACTCGCCCCTGTTTTAATATTTGGTGCTGGCGCTGTTGTAGAAAGCTCACTTGGAAATTCCGCTAACACCCATATATTGTTGTTGAGTGGCATGCTGGTTTTATGCATTACCTTAGTACCCTTTGCAGCAGCTGCGGCTATTAAAATAAATTTGGAATAAATCTATACAATAATGAAAAAACAAAGAACAAACGTCATTGTACGACTGTACCATCAATTGGGTTCACCGCCGTCTTTTTATCGCATTAGCGGCTATTTCCTAAAGTGGCTATTATTAATTGCTATTATTTTAACCGGAATCGGCTTATATGATGGCTTAGTATTGGCACCTGCTGATTATCAACAAGGTGATAGTTTTCGAATTATCTACATTCATGTACCAATGGCCTGGATGTCAATGTTTGTCTATGCCATTATGGGCATTGCGGCTTTAATAGCTATTATTTGGCGTATGAAAGTTGCAGAAGCCGTCTTAATTGCTTCAGCACCTATTGGTGCATGGTTTACACTTATCACACTAGTCACCGGCTCACTTTGGGGCAAACCGATGTGGGGAACCTGGTGGGAATGGGATGCCCGTATGACTTCAGAGCTGATTTTACTTTTTTTATACATAGGTGTCATGGCAACCTATACTGCGTTTAACGATGACTCTCGAAAAGCCGCACGAATGGCTGCTCTAATTGCAGTCGTTGGATTGGTTAATCTGCCTATTATTCATTTTTCCGTCAAATGGTGGTCATCAATTCACCAAGGGACGACTGTATCTATAATGGGTGAATCCCGTATCACTTGGGAAATGCTTAGGCCATTATTAACGATGGCTGTAGCGACTAAGTTTTATTATGGTTATTCCATGCTTAAACGAGCTAGAACCTATTTACTGGAAACCGAACAACAAAAACGTTGGGTACATGATATTGTAGAGGAGAAAAAATCATGAACGAATTTCTAAATATGGGTGGTTATGCTTTTTATGTATGGAGCAGTGTTGGTTTGTTTTTTATAACAATGCTGGTTGATTTTATTAGTTTGAGGGTAAAAGATAAAACAGTAAAAAGAAACATTAAAAGTTTTATCCGCAGGAAGAATAACAGGTAGTTCCCTACTGATTGCTCAATAAAAAATGCTATAACTTTACGGCTTTTTATACAACACAATGACAATGGTTGAAAACATGCTAAATTCAGCAATCAAGAAAAGACAAGCCTCAAATTGTTTGTTAATTGAAGCTACATTTATTCGCCTCGATTGTAAAACAAAAAACCTCTACATGTTTTAATCTAAAAACAAATCAAGTTGTTTAATGAAATTTGTCAGAGCATAGTTCCAAATATCGTTATGACCTGTTCCTTTTACAAGAACTCTTGTATGTATACCTGTATGAGAATTGATTAGCTCTTCGCTGTACCAAGCAGGGATAATTTGATCATCTTCGCCGTGAACGATAAAAAAGTGGTGTTTTTATGTTATCAATTTTGGCTAAATTGTTAAATTTATCCAAAGGGAATATTCTATAGTTTGTCACCACACGATAAGCCGATGTAAAAGGGCTAATTAAGACCAAAGCTCTTGCTTGATTTGTAACAGCTAATTCTGTCGCAATGCCAGAACCAATTGAATGACCAAGTATCACAATATTTTTAGCTAATTAGCCTAATTCTTGAGCATACTTGTAAACCATTTGTGCATCACTATATGTGTTCTTTTCATTTGGATGACCTTGGGACTGGCCATAGCCACGATAATCCATAGCCAAAACCGAGAAACGGTGTTGATTTAATAGTTCAGCCACATTATCCATGTGCCCAATATCCATGTAGTTACCATGGAAATAGACTAGTAGTGTTTTTTCATTTTTTGCTTGCCAATATCGGGTCGCAATGTAAATATCATCACTGGCTTTTAACATTTTTAACCCCGATATAGATTTATCGTAACTGCTTTGATTGTAGGGAAAAATAAGTTTTTCTGCGTAGACATGGACAAATACTGAGATAAATACAAATGTTCCTACTATTGAAATAAAAAACCTTTTCCAGTTTAGCGTTCCAAAGAGTAATTTTTTATAGTTCATAAACTATGGTAATTGACGTTTGCTTTTTTCTTTTCTGTTAGTTAATATGACTGTATATGTTTGCTGATTAAGCTGTTGTTTTTGCCACGAATTTCCATGGTAACTTTTTTATTTTTGAAATCAAAAACCATAACCCCAAAACTATCTAAGGTAACAATGCCTCCCAGTCTATAAGGGTTGTTTTCTCGTTTATCTCGGTTTAATCCACGATTTAGACCGCTCGAGGTAAAATCGATTAAAGGATAACCCAATCCATCAATTTCTTTCAATGAGAATTCAGAAATATGTCTATCACCAGATAAAATAATGACATTATTCGCTTGTGATGTTTTAATTAACTGTTCCATTTTATTGACTTCATGAGGCATATTTGCCCACTTTTCAAAACCATGGTATGGAGATAAAAATTGAATACTACTGGTAACAACATTAAAATCAGCTTTTGAATTATTTAACTGGATTTGCAACCACTGCCACTGTTTTTCTCCTAATAGTGTTCCTTTACCATATTTGTTAGGCATATAACGTTTTTCATTTGAAGGATCCGGGTCGTCTGTTATAGCTGTTCTAAAAAAACGGGTATCAAGCACGATGATTTTTATTGTATAATCACCCACCTGGTAATCATGAGCATTATACACACCCTGTTTTGAACGCCTTGGACTATCATCAGCTACACCCATAAAATCAAGAAACAGTTGTTGAGATTGTTTCTTGTGACTGTACTCGACACCACCATCATTAACACCATAATCATGATCATCCCAAGTGCCTATAACCTCTGTTGATTTAATGAGTTTTTTATAACTAGGGTATTCTTTTTGTTTATTATAGGTTTGTGCTAAAAACTTCATGTCTTGGCTATTGTGGTCAGCATAAACAATATCACCACCCCAAACCCACACATCAGGGTTATGCTTATTAATTTCTGACCACATTAAATTTTCTTCGTTTTGATTATTACAAGAACCAAATGCTAAGGTAAATGTTGAGCGAGTTGTTTTATCATTTATTGTACATGAGCTTACAATAAACGTAGTAACAAGCATTAATGTTTTATTAAGTGGTTTTGGCTTACAGGACATTTTTAAACAACTAAAAAAACGCACTAAATGCCTAACAAATAACTCCAATTCACCTATAATGTTGATTGGTACTTTTCTCATTCTTTTTTCCCTCTCCCAGGTTTCCGTAAAGGTCCTTACTTTTAATTTCATCACTACGCACTATTTTCCTGCTTTATATTATAAATAAATAACACAATAAAGCCATTAAAATGAAGACTCATTTATCTTAAACATTAAAGCTTCAATTGAGAATTTTCATTGGTCAATTTAATGCTTTTCAAGTGTTACTTTTAAGGCATACTTGATGAGCTTACGGGTTATTTTTTCTTCTGTTGTTTTCGGATTTGACAAATCCATACGTTTTAATAAAAGGTGATATTCTTGCTTAGGTTGTTTTAACAAAGCTTTTACAATTAACTTTAATTTCGCAAATACTGACTGAGTTTTACCTTTTAAATATGTCAAAGCAGTAATAAGCTGCAATTCTTCCTCAGTAAAATCACAGCCAAAAGGAAACCTTGGGAAATATCCACTTTCTTGAATAGTAGTGAATTGAGATTTCAAGTATTCGCAACTATTATTGTTAAATGCTTCAGGCACTTGCCAATTTTCATCGAGTTTATTGTAGGTGACTGCTTTTTTACGCAACTCTTCTTGAAATCGTGAATCAGCAATACAAATCATTCGTTTAATACACTCTTCATCACTTTGTCCTCGTAAATCTGCAATACCATATTCTGTGACGACAATATCACGCAAATGCCTTGGAATAGTACAGTACGGGTACTTCCAAACAATATTACTCTCTGCTCCATTTTTTCCTGCATGACAACTTCGTAACATTAGAATCGAACGTGAATCTTCCAATGCATGAGCCATGGCAACAAAATTGTATTGGCCGCCAACCCCACTAACCACTTGATGATTATCTAAAGTGTCAGATGCGGCAGCACCCATTAAATCAACTTTCATACACGTATTGATAAATCTGGCTTTAACCCGCTGAACTCTATCCAACGCTTCGTTTCCATAAAGTTCATTAACTTGGCTAACAGCCGTCATTTGGAACATTTCTTTGTCTTGATCTGTTAATTTATGTAACCATTGATAAAACCAACGTGACCCCAAAAAGAAGCCTCCATGCAATACCGTTCCATGTTTTAATTTATCACCTAAACAATTTTCCTGAATGGCTTTAATGTTTTTATACTTTGTTAAATCAGCTGAATATTTTTTTCCTTTAGTGTTTTTCAGTTTGCCTTTATTAAGGTATAAATCTTGTTTAAGAATCCCGAGGCGTTGTAGTCGTAGCAATTGTTTGCGCGTCAGAACTTCATCAATAATTTCATCTTGTAACAATAATTCAATAATATTGTTTGGCACATTTTCACTGATAATGCCGTTGTTTAGTAAAGATTGAATTTCAGCATCTTGATAGACTTTACGTTTAAGAATTCCAGCATCAAATAAATGTGCAAAACCCTCGACAAACATTTCACTGGCTGCATATAAACCATGTTTAAATGTACCAACAGCACCCGCAGACTTAATTATGTCTTTAAATTTATCAGTAATAGCCAGTTTATTAAGTAGATTCAAATACTTATCATTGTTTGCATGACGTAATTTAGTGCAGTAAATTAGGGCATCCCCTAATGAGCCAATACCAATTTGCATAGTACCACCATCCTTGATCAAACTACTTGTTAACAAACCGATAGAATAATCCGTGACATTAACAACTGCTCTAGGTGTAGCAAATTGTTTAAAATACAAGTCCTTATCATTTAATATGACATCAAAAAAATCAGCACTTACTTGCGCATCGCCACCCATAAAAGGTAAATTAGGGTTTACCATAGCTACTACCATTGGTCGTTTAAATCCTTTTCTTTTACAAATTGGATCCATGTCTAAACTCAAGTCAGTATTGCAACTTAAACTATAAATAGGGCCGCTATCCGTCTGTTTTATAGCTACCATCTGCATTAAAACATTCATACCGCTTTCAAGCATATCACGCATAGCATGAGTATAGTTGCTGCTGGTATAATTTTTTTGTGCCATTGGAGTACGTAGCATTTTCCCCGATTGTATATAAAACTCTGTGAGCTTCATATTTTTGGGTAATTTATTTTTTAATACATCTTCGATATAATCTAAATCGGGGTAGTCAGGAAACAACCGATCAGTAAATGGTTTAAGAAATTTCTTTTCTAACAGCGACTTACCTTTAGGAACTTGCAAAGATAAGGCGGTAAATATTTCGAGTTGCAAACTTGAATCTTCTTTGGCTTTCGACCAGACTGCATTTATTAACTGGTTCGGTTTACCTACACCAAGAGGGGTTCCCACCTTAAGGTTTTGGCCATTTTTAGTGATAACTTGCTCAAGGCACTGCTCAATTGTTTCTACATATATTGTCATGTTATTAACTCCAATTACTTGTTGCATTTTATCACAATCATTAGAACTCTTATTGATACTAATCAATTTCACTACTTGATTTTTGATAATACAAACCCTATCTTTAATAGATTAAATAATAATCAATATAGTGAATAAAACTCTAAATATAAATATTTATCAGGACCCAACTAAACACATAGAAAAATTTCTTCACGAATGGCAACAAATTGGTAGTTTTGAAAATACATCAGATTTGGAATATAAGCTCTTTAGCCATGATGAAAAACAATCGAATATGAGTGTCTCTCAAGAGGTAATCACTATTAGTGGTGATATTCCTAGTCAATCATTTATGCTCATCGACGCATTATCAAAAGCTTGTGAGGCCGATAAAGTCATAGAAGGAGAATTCGTCGATAAAGACCAACCACAAAAACAACAAAACCCCTTTGCAGATGGTGCAAATTTTGAAATACCTGCAGGAATGAATCAACTTATTAAAATTTCTTCATTATCGAAATTCAAATTAATAGCCTTGCTAGTTATTGCCTTGCCTTTATTACTTATTGCCATCCCTATAATGATTATTGTAATGATCATAAAAATAGTAAGGTTTAAATTAAAATTTTAACTATTTTGGCCACACGTCTTAATTTTTTTCAGATACCAAAGCAAATGTTAGTCGCGAGTATTGCACAATTCAACTTAAATGAGTTTAAACATAAGTCAAGTACTTCATGAAATCTTTATTTCTTCCATGCACTACATCGTCATATGTTTCTTTTATAAACGCCGTTACCTCACCTAGGTTACCTGTACCAATGTTTTGATCATTAATCGATTTTATTGGCGTAACTTCAACTGCTGTTCCTGTAAAGAATGCTTCATCTGCATTAAGTGCTTGTTCAAGTGTGATTTTTTCTTCAACTACTTTATAACCATAAAACTTTGCAATCTCTATTATAGTTGCTCTTGTTATACCCGGTAAAATATGCCCAAGTGATGGTGTGTGTATGACTTTATCTTTAACTATAAAGAAATTTTCACCACCACCTTCAGCAATATTTTCATCATGGTCTAGGAAAAGAGCTTCATGATAATGGGTACCATCTAATTCCACAGCAGAAAGAATACCACCAACATAATGCCCACAAATTTTTGCATCTATTACAGTAGTTTCCGGGCTTATTCTTTTGTATTTACTGACTTTTATATCAACCATATCATGTGGTAAATACTTTCCCCAAGGCCAATTAGCAATTAGGACTTCGACAGGGTTACCTTTAGCCGCCACTCCCAATTCTTTGTAGCCATAATAAGTAAGAGGTCTTATGTAACCGGATTCTAAATTATTTTCTTTTACAACCTTTACTTGTGCATCAAAGAGTTCTTGATAATTATAATCAAGTTCCATACCAAGCACTTCTGACGAATATATCCACCGATTAGTGTGTTCTTTTAAACGGAATATAGCAGGCCCTTTATCGGTTTTATAAAAGCGAATGCCTTCAAATGCACCACCTCCATAATGTAAGGTGTGTGTTAAGGCATGAGTTGTCATTTCGTCCCATGGTTTTAGCATACCGTTGTGCCAGATAGTTTCTGTTTTTTGCATAATATTTTCTTTATTTAGTAATGTTATTCTTGTTCTAGCTTCGCCCACGAATCTCTAAGTGTGACGATGCGGTTAAAAACAGGCTTATCATTTTCATGCGTTTGGTCACGAAAAAAATAACCTGTACGTTCAAATTGATATTGTTTACCTTCGGAACCTGCAATTATACCTGGTTCTAACTTAGCATTTTTCAAAATTTTCAATGAGTCGGGGTTTAAATCATCCTTGCCTTTTGGGGAAACAACATTGTACAGACGGTCATATAATCTCAATTCAACATCATCAGCATGGTCGGCACTCACCCAGTGTATTGTGCCTTTTACTTTACGCCCATCAGGAGATGAACCTCCTTTTGTATCTGGGTCATAAGTACAACGCAATTCGATTACCTCACCTTTATCATTTTTAATAGCACGTTGACAAGTTAAGTAATAAGCATAGCGCATTCGGACTTCCCTGCCTTCAGTGAAGCGAAAAAATTTACGATTAGCTCCCTCTTTGTAATCATCAGCTTCTATGTAAAGTTCGCGCCCGAATGGTAAGTCCCTAGTTCCAAAAGATTCATCCATAGGGTGGTTTTTTGCAGTAATCATTTCACATTGGCCTTCGGGGTAGTTTTCTATGACAACTTTAAGTGGATGCAAAATACCCATAATTCGTGGAGCTGTATTATTTAGTTCATGCCTAACACTGTCTTCTAGCATGCTCATTGGAACTACAGAAGGTTTTCTTGTTACTGTGCTTTTCTTAGCATATTCTCGAATGGAACTAGGCGTATAACCTCTTCTACGCATACCTGAAACTGTTGGCATACGCGGATCGTCCCACCCTTCAACAGTGCCACTCTCGACCAATTCATTAAGTTTGCGTTTTGACATAATTGTGAACGTTTGATTCAGCCGATTAAATTCAATTTGTTGTGGATGGCATTCGATAGAAATATTATCCAACACCCAATCATATAAAGGCTTGTGATCCGCAAATTCCAATGTACAAATCGAATGAGTAATACCCTCCAAAGCATCCGATATGCAATGAGTGAAATCATACATAGGATAAATACACCATTTGTCAGCGGTACGAATATGGTGTTGGCGTTTAATTCGATACAATATAGGATCTCGCATATTAAGATTACCTGACTGCATATCAATCTTTGCCCGTAACACCATTTGACCGTCTTTAAACTCACCCGATTTCATTCGTCTAAACAAGTCTAGTGATTCTAACTTTGCTCTATTTCTGAACGGACTATTTGTTCCTGGTGTTGTAAAATCGCCCCGTGTTTGGCGAATTTCATCAGGCGATTGCTCGTCAACATATGCCAAGTTTTTATTTATTAACTCTTCTGCATAAACATACAGTTGATCAAAATAATCAGAGGAATATAACACTTTATCATTCCATTTAAACCCTAACCACTCAACATCTTCTTGTATTGATTGTGCATATTCAATACTTTCTTTTGCGGGGTTTGTATCATCAAAACGTAAATTACATAAGCCTTGGTAATCTTCTGCTATACCAAAATTTAAACAAATAGACTTAACATGGCCAACATGTAAAAAACCATTGGGTTCAGGGGGGAAACGCGTATGGATTTTATTGTGTTTAGCTGAAGCTAAATCAGTATCAATAATTTGAGTAATGAAATTTTCTGAAACGTTTTTTTCTGTCATTAGTTTTTATAAAGTAAATATGTTAATTGCATTTTACTATGGTTATCTAAATTATCTAGTTTTAAATAAAAGAGCAATGAACTATTTACATTTTTAATTGACTGAACATACAATAACCTCAAATACCACATGGAAACCACTATGAAAAATATTTATTTGCTATCACTATGTCTTTTAAACACGCTTGTATTTGCCGATTTTACCAAGCACAAAGAAGTTACAATGAAGGCAAATTTCAACTAGCCTATAACGAATTTTATACATTAGCAAAACTTGGCAATTCAAAATCACAGTACAATCTTGCTGTGATGCTAAGTAAAGGCGAAGGCATCGAGCAAAACCTAATTGAAGCCTACGCTTGGGCGAAGATATCGGAAGAAAAGAATAATAAATATGCGGCACTAACTGAATTTATCGTGAACAACTTAAGTGCCAATGATTTAACCACTGCTAAATCATTATACCAAAACTATTATGATAGCTATGCGTATAAAAACAGCAAAGTTATCTTGGGACCAATAGTTGAAATTAATAAAAATATGCAAAGTTCTAAACAAGGTTACAAACTAGTAGCTGACTTTAGATTACCCCCTAAATACCCTAGAGCAATGCTCATCAATAAAGTACAGGGCTGGGTTCAACTCAGTTTTTTCGTTTATCCTGATGGATCGGTTAGGGACATTCAAGTAGTGGAAGAACTGCCAGTTAGAGCCTTTGTTGAAGAAACCATTAAAATTATTGAGAAATACAGATACCACTATGAAAAAAATGGTGAAAGAGTAGAAATAAAAGAACCTATAGCTGCAACATTCAAATTAACTTTTTCACTTGCTGCTGATGTATCTCCATTGACCCAAAAACAAGGCCAATACATAAAAAAATTATTTAAAAGGCAAACTCAGGAGATGAAGATGCGCAATTTCAATATGCTCTAGTACAAGATCGTTTTTTTGAAAATGAAGAAAATGATAAAGAGCTTATTAACAAATGGCTTTTCAATGCGGCCCAAGAAGGGATTCCTGAAGCTCAATACCGAATTGGTAAAAATATTTATTTTGGTAAATCATGTAAAGTTGAAAAGCAAAAGGGTATAGACTGGGTTATGCATTCAGCACAAGTTGGTAATAAAGATGCTCAATTTTTGCTTACACTCTATTATCAAATCAAATTGTAGTAAACCAATCAAATCAACCACCACTTTACTGGTTAAAGCAAGCTGCAAAAAATGGGTTGTTAATTGCACAATTACATTTTTCCAAAGCTATATCTAAAAAGGAAAACCCAACAAATGAAGAACTAGATACTGCCAAACTTTATCTAAAAAACTATGCAAAGAAAGCATATAAAACTATTCAATGGTATCAGATTAGTGCCTTGGTCGAAGATAAATTAAAAAACTACAAAAAAGCCTATAAAAAAATCAAAATTGCATACAAACTTGCTAAAGTGTATGGCTGGGATTTGACTGAACTTAAACAACAAAAGAATACAATCAAAGAGCACAAAAACAGCTAATACTGTTTAAAAAAAACCTATTACTTAACCCAACTCTTTGGGTTAAGTGGTTTAGCATCTTTACGAATTTCGAAATAAACCGCAGACGTCACTAATGTACCACTATTACCAACGGTTGCAATCTCCTGTCGAGAGTCTACCCAATCACCAACTTCTACGTTAATAGATTCATTGAAACCGTAAAGTGACATATAACCATCTTGGTGATCTACAATCACCAACATCCCAAAACCTCGTAACCAATCAGCAAAAGCAACCCTTCCATAAGCTATGGCATTGACAGGGTCACCTACTTTAGCTTTAATAACAACCCCATTCCACCTAGTATCTTCTGAACGTCGCGAATGAAATGAACGAATATAACTGCCTTTTACAGGTTTTAACATTTTATTTCTTAGCTTACTAAATGGAGCATTACTACCTAAATTTACAGGCAAATCTGATAACAAATTTTTGATTTCCAATAACAGTTGATTAAGACGTTTTTGATCTTTGTTCAAACCATCACTTTCTGTTTCGTGTTTAGCAATTTCAACTTTTAAGCTTTTTAAAATATTCAATCTTTGATTACGCTTACCTAACAAATTATCTTGTTGGGATAATAGTAGTTGCTGTTTTGTATTTTCTTCATCTTGTAGAAGCAATTGCTCTTGCTTTAATGCTTTAAGCAACTTAATTTCATTAGCTACAACCTTAATCAAGTTATATAATTTATTTTGTAAATACTTAATTTGGTGTTTAGCTTGATTATTACTTTTGTTACTTGGATTGACTAATAACATTTTCAATGTTTTGTCATGATTCATATAGAGCTGTAATTTTAATAGATCAACAACCTGATTTTTTTGAGCTTCAATGCTGTTAGATTTATTTGAAATATTTTGATTTAATTGTGAAATTTGAGTTTGAATAATTTTTAGTTGGCTTTTGCTAATCGATACGTTTTTTGCCACCTTATTAATTTCTTTATCTTGTTCCTCCAACTTTCCAATAAGTTGTTGTTCTTTACCATAGGCTTTATTAAGCTTAGTTTTAAGTAAGTTTAGTTTTTGTTGAATTTTAGTGATTTTATTTTCAATATCTACTTCTGTATTCTGTCCAATTGATGACTGGCTTAATGTTAAAAATAACAATAAGGCAGTTTTAAACCCAAATTTTGACATAGAAACACAAATTGATAGACAATAAAGAAAGCAATATTATAAAATGCCTTTCGCTTTTTTAACAAGAATTATTCTAGTTGCCACTTGAAATTGGTTATTTTAACCTCATAACAGTGGCCAAGAGTTTACGGGAATCCTTTTATGGCACAATTATTCGAATTTATTGGCAACCACTTAATATTGTCACTTGCTTTTATGTCTGTGTTCTTTTTTTTAATGATGACATTAATGAATGAAAAAATGCAGGCTTTCAAGAATGTGACATCAAATGAATTAACTCAGTTAGTTAATCATAAAAACGCAGTAGTTGTTGATACACGTTCAGTTGATGCTTTTAAGCAAGGGCATATAGTTAACGCCCTTAACATACCATTATCAGATTTTTCTAATAATACAGCTAAGCTTCAAGAATTTAAAGGTAAAACTGTAATCGCCTATTGCCCTAATGGAATAACTTCAAAATCCGCTTGTAAACATATGACAAATGCGGGAATTGAAAATGTATTTAACTTATCTGGTGGCATTAATGGCTGGATAAATGACAAACTACCGATTGTAAAAAAATAATCTAACTTAATAAAAACAAACCTAAAGGAGTCAACAATGACTGAAGAAAACA
This sequence comes from Alcanivoracaceae bacterium, assembly GCA_016744455.1. Taxonomy (GTDB): domain Bacteria; phylum Pseudomonadota; class Gammaproteobacteria; order Xanthomonadales; family Marinicellaceae; genus NORP309. Next base: position 131,930 of record JADGEI010000006.1, on the reverse strand, counting down.
AAACTGCAGCACCACAAGCTGCTAACCCTGAAAATGCACCAACAATGTCAATACAAAAGTTATACGTAAAAGACCTTTCATTTGAAACACCTAATGCACCAGAAATTTTTAATGAAAAGGGACAACCTGAAATCAAAATGAACCTTAACCAAAAGGTTAAGCAAATTGCTGATGGTACCTATGAAATTGTTTTAACTGTTACTGTTACTTGTAAAATTTTAGAGAAAACAGCCTATTTGGTTGAAGTACAACAAGCTGGTATTTTTGTTTTACAAAATTTTGATGAAGCAATAATGCACCAAACTCTTGGTACTTATTGTCCAAATGTTTTATTCCCTTATGCACGCCAAGTAATTTCAGACATTGTAATGAATGGTGGCTTCCAACCTTTATTATTACAACCCGTTAACTTTGATCAGTTATATGCACAACAGATGCAACAAGCACAAGCACAAGCTGAATCAGCTACCAAGCAATAATAACGCAATATGATGAAGTTTTCTGTAATTGGTGCTGGATCTTGGGGCTCTGCCCTAGCTATGCAATTAGCTAGAAATGGCACCACTTACTTATGGGGAAGAAATGCCCAACACATGGATGATATGCAAAAATCAAGAAGCAATGAAGCATATTTACCAAGTGTTAGATTCCCCGATGATTTAGTTTTAGAAGCTGACTTAGAGGCTGCCATCACAAAATCTGATGCAGTTTTAGTAGTCTCGCCCTCTCATGCATTTGCTGAAATTTTAAAAAGAATTGAACCATTTCTTGGATCCAGACCTTTGGCATGGGCGTCAAAAGGTTTTGAACCAAATTCAGGTCGATTTCTTCATGAAGTTGCCGAGGATATTGTTGGTGATATTAGACCAATAGCATTGGTTACCGGCCCGTCTTTCGCACAAGACGTCGCTGAAGGTAAACCTACTTTAGTTACTGTTGCAAGTTCACATAAAGACTTTGCCCATGAAGTTGCACATGCATTACACAATGAAAAATTCAGGGTATATATTTCTGATGATTTAATAGGTGCTGAACTTGGAGGGGCTGTCAAGAACGTGTTAGCTCTCGCTACTGGCATATGTGATGGAATGCAATTAGGTGACAATACACGTGCTGCAATTTTAACCCGCGGCATGGCTGAAATGATGCGCTTAGGTAACGCCATGAATTGCAAACCTGAAACTCTAATGGGGCTTTCAGGGCTTGGGGACTTAGTATTAACTTGTACTGGAGACCTTTCCAGAAACAGACGCATGGGCTTGGCTTTAGGACGAGGACAGTCTATTGAAGCCGCAAAAAGGGACATTGGCCAAGTTGTAGAAGGTATTGGGGCAGCTGATGAAGTTATGCGATTAGCAAAAAAATTCAATGTTGATATGCCCATTTCTGAACATGTTTGGAAAGTCGTAAATGGCTTAATGTCACCGACAGATGCCGTTAAAGAACTAATGTCCAGAGGCCCAAGGCAAGAATTTGAAGACTGATTAGTACATGACTTGTAAAATAGCTTCTTCATTAAAAAGGTTGTACATTTACACCAATATTCTACAAACTCATAAAACTGTTCAGTTATAATTCACATTGATTCACTTACAATATTCCGTGACAAATTGAAACCGAGGTTTCCATGAAAGCATTAAATCTATATTTTTTCTCTTTTATATTTCTTTCTGGCTGTACTAGCATCCCTAAAGTGATACAAGGCGATTTTTCTAGTATTACCCCACTTCAGTCAAAAAACAAACATCTTTTGAATGAAAATATTAGGTGGTCGGGATTTGTTGTCCAAACTATTAACCATAAGGATAAAACATGTTTTGAAGTTGTTGAAACAGAAACTTATCGAGATTTAAGACCAAAAAGAGTCGTCCCTAAAAACGGTAGTCGATTTTTAGCATGCAAAGAAGGTTTCTTAGAACCGCATGCTTTCAATAAACGTATGGTGACTATTACAGGTAAGTTGGTTGCCTATACAGAGCAAAAAATTGGGGAATATAATTATGAATACCCTGTTATTAAAACTAATTTAATCTATATTTGGCGTAAAACACCTCGTTACAATAGTATAAATTATAATCGCATGAACTTTGCTCATTCTCCTTTTACAAGTTTTTCATGTAGTTATGTTAGCTTACCAGGTTATTGTTATTGACAAACATCATGTTGAAATCTTACAAATCTGCAAATAGTCTAGATTAACCTGGGGGCCAATTCATTTGCCGGCCTGCTAAAAAGTGTAAATGTATATGAAATACTGTTTGCTGACCATGCTCATTACAGTTCATTACAACTCGATAACCCTCTTCTGCTACACTTAACTCTTTTGCATAATCTCTTGCAGCTAGAAACAATTGACCCACTAATTCTGATTGCGAATCTTTAATTTCATTAATCGTATTAATTCTAATTTTTGGAATAAAAAGCACATGAATCGGTGCTTGCGGATTAATGTCTTTAAATGCTAAAACAGTGTCATTTTCAAAAACAATTTCTGCAGGAATTTCTTTGGAAAGTATTTTGTCAAAAATTGTTGTTGTGTTATTCATATTTTTTCTCTGCTACCAAAAGCATGTGCAATCGTGCTAGAATCAACATACTCCAATTCCCCTCCAAGTGGAACGCCACGCGCTAATACACTACATTCAATATCCGTTTGATTACACATTTGTGCTATAAACTGTGCAGTCGTTTGCCCTTCTAAGGTTGAACTAGTGGCAATAATTACTTCATTAATTGGTTCTTTCGCCAATAAATCTACCAAGTTAGGAAAACCAAGTTCTGCTGGCCCCACTCCATCTAATGGGCTCAAATTACCATGTAAAACAAAGTAAGTCCCTGAAAAGTCAGTAGATTGTTCAATTTGCATTAAATCAGCTGGTGATTCCACAATACATAATTGTTCTGCATTTCTTTTGTCGCTCAAGCATATACGGCATAACTCATTCTCTGTTAATGTTCTGCAACGGTTACACTCACCAATTTTTTCACAAGCTTGTTTAAGAATGTCAGCTAATTCTAAAGCCTTAGTTTTATTCTTTTGCAATAAATTGAAGCATATTCTTTGTGCAGATTTAGGTCCAACACCAGGGAGTATTTGGAATGAACTCATTAATTGTGATAAGAGAGACATAAAATTTATTACGATTTAAAATGGCATTTTAAAGCCAGGAGGCATCTCAAAACCTCCCATCATATCAGCCATTGAACCTTGTTGTTCTTGTGCAATCTTATTTTGCGCATCAGTGAAAGCAGCAATTATTAAGTCTTCCATCATCTCCATGTCGCCATCAATCATTTCATAATCAATATCGAGGCTTTTCAATTGGTTTTTACCACTTATTGTCACTTTAACAATACCGGCTCCAGCCTGGCCCTGAATAATTTTGTTCGCCATTTCTTCTTGCTGTTTTTGCATTTGTTCCTGCATTTTTTGTGCTTGTTGCATCAAGCCACCTAATTTATTTTTCATATAAAATCTTCGCCTTGTTTAATTTGTATGACTTCTGCATCGAAGTTTTCTTGCATGTGTTTCACAAAAGGATTCTGAGCTACTTTTTCTTTGGTTTCTCGCACATTTTCATCTTGTATATCTCGTTCCTTTTGTGCAATGGTTTCAACTGAAGCTTTATTAGACTCATCACCTAGTTGTAATTGTACAGATATTGGTTCATTTGAAATATTTTCAATAGCTTTCTTCAAATTATCACAGGCTCTATCTGTCATAAAAGCTTGTGCTTGAGAATCTATTGATAGCACTAAAATATTATTTTTATTACTAAGCACATGTGAATGCCGCGCTAATTCTCTTGCCAACCCTTTCAATGGCATCTGATTAAACGTATGTTCCCAATTTTCTCTTGTTATTTCATTTGATGGTACTTTCGAATGAGAATTGACAGGTGATATAGAATGTGTGCTTTTTGATAATTTCTCGCTATTAACGTCTTGAGCCTTATTGACAATTGATGACAACTGTACTGAAGCCTTTGGTTTTTCTTGAGGCAAGTACGTATCTACAGATTTTTTAGTTTTTTTTTGCCCCACATCCATCTTTCCTACTTTAAAAGCAAACAGGCGTATGATAGTCATTTCAAATCCAGTCTTACTATCAGGAGCAAGGTTTATTTCATCTTGGCCTTTAATAACAATTTGATAGTAAAGTTGTATTTGTTCAGGTGAAGCACTCTCTGAGATAGAAGTAATTGTTTGCTTATCAAATTGAGAATTTTCTACGTAGCTATTTAAAATCTGATAAAGAGAAACTTCATGTATTAGCAAAGCCAAATCATCTAAAAATCGCGAAAAATCTGGAGACATAGAAAAAATTGATTGCAGTTGCTGGCTTATTTGTTCAGGTTCTTTAAGAATAATACTCTTTAACAAACCCACAATACTGTTCTGATCCATTGTCCCAAGCATTAGTTTAACGTCTTTATCTTTTACATTACCAGCACCAAAAGCGATTGATTGGTCTAATAAGCTTAATCCATCTCGCATTGAACCATCAGCTGCTCGTGCAATAAGTTCGACTGCATTAATATCATATGCAATATTTTGCAGAGATAACAGCTTGATTAAGTGGTCTTTAATTTGTGTTAAACTCAAACGTTTTAAATTAAATTGTAAGCACCGAGATAATACTGTTATTGGTAATTTTTTAGGCTCAGTTGTTGCTAGTAAAAATTTTACATGTGGAGGAGGTTCTTCTAATGTTTTAAGTAAGGCATTAAAACTACTTTTTGAAAACATGTGAACTTCATCAATAAGGTAAATCTTATATCGACCACTTGTTGGGGCATACTGTACATTTTCTAATAGTTCACGTGTATCATCAACACCAGTTCTTGATGCTGCATCAACCTCAACCAAGTCAACAAATCGTCCTTCTGATATCTCTCTACAAGCAGTACAAACCCCACATGGAGACCCTGTAACACCCTTTTCACAATTTAATGCTTTTGCCAATATACGCGCAACTGTTGTTTTACCAACACCTCTGGTACCTGTAAACAAAAAAGCATGGTGTACACGCTCTTGCTCTAAACCATTAATTAAAGCTTGTGAAACATGTTCTTGCCCTACGAGTTCGGTAAAATTCTGTGGTCTAAATTGCCGTGCTAATGCCTGATAACTCATAAATTACAATTGTCATTTAATAAAAATTAAGTATGCTGTTTTTCACTGAATTAATCAAGGTTTATAGAGAGAAAACTCTAAACCAACTATTCTGGTTTAATCAATTTTTGAAACCCTGAAATAGAAAGGTTTAACCAACCCAAAATCAACAAACTACCACCTAAAGGTGTAACCCATGAAATTGATGTCTTTCCATATATTACCAACACATATAAACCACCACAAAATAGCAATATGCCTAATACCATACTGAACATTGCTGATTTTACCCAAAAATCTGATTGTTTTATAGTGCTTAACCATAAGACTAGTATCGCATGCAGTAATTGGTAAGTCACTGCATTATTATAGAGCTGATAACTTACTGATCCACGTTCAATATGAAATAGATGGCTGCCAATTGCTGCTAATATGACAGCTGTCATGCCATATATAGCAGCAATAACAAAATAATATTTTTGAACCTTAATTGTTATTCTCTTTATCGGTTTTAACTGGAATTTCTTCTATTAAATCAAAAAAACTCTTATTCAACGCATCGTATTTGAATTTTGGAATAATGTAGTGCCAATTTTCTAATTTTTTTACAAAACCTGAATCACTATCTTCGTTATCAATTGTAATTGTCAACCTATTCTTTTCATTATAATTATATAAATCCAACTGGTAGTTCATTCCCGAAAACAATTGATAGTTTACAGTCATGGTTTTAGTTTCAGGTGGCAACTCGGTTTTGACTTCAGCAGAATCAATGGTAAATTTCTGTAAACCATTGGCTATCAAAGCTAAGTCTGTGTCAGCTTTTAACTGCATATTTTCAGGGATGTTTTTTAATAGGAAGTTTTGATCAGCAGGTGTGGCTTTATTAATCTCAAAAGTTGGTGAATTTGCAGGAGTGTAATTAATTGATTTAATTTGACTGCTATCAACGTTGATAATTGTAGTGACTATCCATTCTTTATTATCAATGATTATGTTTGTTTCACCATCAACTAACCACGACTGTTTTTCTTCACTTCTTCGCACATAGGTTCCTTGTCCATGATGAGCAGTATTACCAATTGATACATTTGCAAATTCACCATGATCATTCTTCAAAACAACCTGAGAAGCACCAGTACCCAAACCTAATTTGCTATAGTTATCCGGGTTATTGGTTTTCATTTGCTTAAGTTTTAATGTACGTAACTCCATCAATAAAGCCGCAACTTTATTCGCATCAGCAAAATAACTATCATGTTCTGCAATTTGCCAGACCCCATTTTCCTTAGTTAAAGTGACCTTTTGCTTATCATTACTTAGGTTTACAGTCGTGACATCGTTTATTTTATTTTGAAGCTCAGGTATTAAATAGTTTAACTGGGTTGAAGCTTCAGTTGATTTATTGTTTTTTATAACAAAGTAACTAGAAATAGCTAATAATACCAAAATCAAAAATAATGCTTTATTATTTTGCATATTTACCTCCATTTTGCTTTGGTCTAAACCACAATATAAACACACCAAATAAACTGACCAGTATAGGGACAAAAGCAATATTTATCATCTTGAGATTGCTACCTAAATCTTGAATATCTTTATCCAAACTCCTCCTTACTTCTCGTAATTTTTTACGAACTTCTAATTTTTCCTTTTGGAATTTCTGAATTTCCTGTTCTTGCTCTTGACTCATTATCAACCTATCTTGTTGGCCTTTATCACGTTGAATTTGATTGAGTTTTTGTTCCGTCTCACGTAAACGTTGTTTTAATACGTTTTCTTGTTCTCGAAACTTTTTATCTGATGCTTTTTGCAACTCCTGCACTTTTATAAATGGCCTTGCTGAGTTCTTACGTCCACGAATATTAATCAAATCAGGACTACCGGCCATATTATCTAATAAATTAGTAATCATGTTGCCATTATCTGCAAATGCATTATTCACATTACGGCCAAAGAAATTTTGACTTTTAACCCACATCTGATCAAACAATATATCTACATCTGCAAACAACACAACCTTAGGGTCACTATTAACCAGGGTCAAATTAGCTTTATCAACCCCCTCAATTGACTCTGGAAAAGCAGAGTTGATAGTTCCCGTTACTCGGCCAGCTATGGTGTAGTTTTTATCATCGGCATTATAATTTTTAAATAATGTATTTGGGTCTACCAAAAATTTCAAGGCCTCAGAACTTGTTGTACTGGCCGCTTTAGAACTTTTTAATATGGCCTGTAAACTATCAGAAACAAAATACCCACTTGAAGCTAAATTCACAGTGGTTAGTTCTCTGGCCACGATATCTTTTTTATTAAAAGCCTCATCTTCAAGAGCTAAATAAGCCAGGTGTCTTTGTGGCCTAGCTCCTTGATGACGCTGTATATTTAAAGCATATTTGTCATCGAGTAAAACTTTATTAGCATCATAATTAACATTCCAAGATAAAAATAATTCATTCAAATTAGAACTTTTGTTAGCTTGATAGGCAGCCATCGGGTTTTGAGGGTCAGGAACAACTTCTTCAGCCTGTGCATGTGGATCAACAAAAACTAACAATCTACCACCCTTCATGACGAATTGATCAATTGCAAATAGGCTTTTATTTGAGAGTTCTTTTGGGTGAATCAACATTAAAACATCAATATCATTATCTATAGTTTCACTTGTTGTTTCTAAATGTTTAATTGTGTAATCTTTTTGTAATTGAGTTACAAAGACCTGAGCTTGCTTCATTTCTCCAGTGCTTTCGTCATATTTAGATTGTACATTTATTGAACTCATAATAGCAATAGTCTTTTTCTCTGGATGATTAAGGCTATTGACAAGCTGAGCTATATCATACTCTAAAAAAGACTCCCTATCTGGCTGCATAAATGCAATTGTCTCTAAGCCATCTAAACTATTTTCGCCCACCAAACCAAAAAATACATTTTCACCACCATCACCAACTGGCAATGCTTGTAAACCAAATTGAGCAGCTTCATCTTCTTCTGGTGAAAATATTTTTGGGTCTATTAAACTAATTTTTAATTTTGAGCCTGCATACCTTTGCATTTCATTAAGCAAATCCATGACTGTATTTTTGTAGGTTCTTAACACAGGAATACTGTGTGTTGCTTCGTCAGAGTAATAAAGCTTTATATGCACTTTCTCATCTATGGATTTAAGTATATTTTTAGTACCTTCATTTAGAGTAAACAGTTTGTTCTCCGTCAAATCTAAACGCGTATAGGAGAAAATTCCAGATTGGCTAATTATTACTGAACCAAAAAGAAATATTGCTATAAGTACAAGTAATTTTGTTGTGTTTGATTTCATTTTATTCTCCTTAATCTGCTTTCTTCATATCTAAAACAACTGATGTAGCATACAGCCAAACAGCAATAACCATGGCAAAATATACAATATCGCCTAGATCTAAAACACCTTTATTGATACTCGCATAATGAGTTAAGAAGCTAGTTGAAGCAATTGAATCCACTAACACTTGTGGCAACCAAGAGTTAAAGAAATCAAGCACCATTGGTAAACCAGCCAATAAAAAGATAAAACATATCACCGCAGTAATGATAAAAGCAATAACTTGGTTTTTACTGGCTACAGAGATACATGATCCAATAGCTAAGAAGGATCCAGCTAGTAGCAAACTACCTATATAACTCGCTAATATCAGCCCATTGTCAGGGTTACCAAGATAATTAACAGAAATCCAAATAGGAAATGTAAAAGTTAAAGCGATAGTAACAAATACCCAAGCAGCGAGAAATTTACCTAAAACTAAGTCACTTTGTTTAACAGGAAGAGTCATCAATAGTTCTATATTACCACTACGCCTTTCTTCTGACCACATTCGCATAGAAACAGCTGGGACTAAAAATAAATAAAGCCATGGGTGAAAATTAAAGAATGGAGACAAATCTGCTTGCCCTCTCTCATATAAACCACCAAGGTAAAAAGCAAAAACACCACTTAAAATCAAAAATATCACAATAAAAACATAGGCAATTGGTGTAGAAAAATACCCTTGTAACTCACGCTTTATTACTGCCAACTTAGGACTCATTTCGCCACCTCCATGACATCATTTTCTAGGGTAATATTCCTAAACACTTCATCCAAACGTCCAGCTTCCATGGTTAATCTTGTCACTGAGATTTTATGCTGTTTTAGGAAGTCACTAACTTCATCAAAAATATACACACCCTGTGATGGAAAAATTGTGGTTTTTTTGAATTTTTTATTGTACTTAACATCACGAACACAACTCATTTTTTTAAACTCATCCAATAAAGAAAAATCTATGTCTGCACTAAAAGTTACAGCATTATGATACTTAGACATGTTTTCTAGTTCTGCCGGCGTATTGTCAGCAACTATTTTCCCATCTGCGATTATAATTGCTCGATCACAAACCGCATGAACTTCTTCTAATATGTGTGTTGATATAATTATGGTTTTATCTATTGCCATTGATGTAATTAACTCTCTAACATCATGCTTTTGATTTGGATCCAGGCCATCGGTTGGTTCATCCAAAACTAAAACCTCTGGATCATGAATTATGGCTTGTGCTAACCCTACACGCCGCTTAAAACCTTTTGATAGAGTTTCTATGCGTTGGTAATAAACTTGCGACAAGTTAATCCTATCAACTATTTCATCTACTTTTGTATCAATTAAATTAGAATCAATACAGCGCATTTGAGCAATAAATTTTAAAAAATCACAAACACGCATTTCATCATAGCTAGGTGCGCCTTCTGGTAGATAACCAATTTTTGCTTTTAATCCAATTGGGTTATCAAATAAATCAATACCACATACTTTAACATCTCCAGATGTGGGTTGCAAAAAGCCTGTTATCATTTTCATGGTTGTTGATTTACCCGCCCCATTGGGGCCTAGAAAACCTAGAACTTCACCCTTGTTTGCAGTAAATGACAAATTGTCAACAGCAACAAACTGGCTAAAATGTTTGCTTAAATTATTACACTCAATCATGTTTCCCTCGTTTAATAGTTTTTATTGTTCTTTGAATTTTTTATGTTAGAATTAACGACCGATATTTTTACCAATTTTATCTAAAAAATCAAGCGTAATTTAACAAGTTTCCTAACAACTCGCATTTTAGAATAATAGCATTAAAGAAAGTTCAATTTATATGATAAAACAATTAGATCATTTGCCTCAAGGTTTGCTCGATTTACCTGCAAACAAATTATATACCAAAATAGACAACCATACACTGGTTCACTTAAAAGGTAAAATAAAGCGGCCTGTTTTTATCTCTGTTCTACAACATGGTGACGAATACACAGGTTGGGATGCGTTAAAAGACTATCTTAACAATCACCAACATGTTTTACCTCGTTCTATAAGTATCCTTTTTGGCAATGTTGATGCGGCAAGGCATAATGTTAGGCATTTAGAAAACCAACCTGACTTTAATCGCATCTGGCCATGTCATTTAACTTTTGATAGCCCTTATGCAAAAACGATGCAAGAAATAACAGACATTATGGAGAAGCGAGAGCCTTTTGCAAGTGTTGACATTCATAACAATTCAGGTAGAAACCCCCATTACTCTGGAATAAATTCTTTAAATGCAGAATTTATTAATCTTGCCTCATTGTTTTCTGACACCATGATATATTTCACCTCTCCTGCAGGTATTCAATCTACTGCATTTTCAAAATTTTGTCCTTCAGTAACAATAGAATGCGGATTATCAGGTGCTTCAGATGGCACGGAACAAACACATACATTTTTAGAGTTATTGCACAGTCAATCTAATTTACTACACGTTCCAGGCATACTAGAACACCAAAAGGTCTACAAAATATTTGCTTCAGTGAAGGTAAAAGAGGAAATTGACATCAGTTTTGAACAACACCACCATGGCTTTATGTTAGTCAAAGATTTAGATGTATTGAATTTTCAGCAAATACCTTCTGGTGAGCAGTTTGGCCGATTAAGCAAACAATTAGCTGACTTAAATACAATGCCATTTGTAGTATTAGATGAAAATAATCAACCAATCGACACTGATTATTTTAAACTTGATGGCGATAAGATCATTTGTAACAAAAGTTTTGTACCATCAATGATAACCCAAAGTATCAAAGCAATCCGTGACGATTGTTTATGCTACATTATGCAACCAATTTAACACCCATTAACAATTAATTGGGTAGGAGAATTTAATGAAATTAAGTAACGTAAAGGCCATCATAACTGGTGGTGTTTCTGGTCTTGGTCTTGCTTGTGCTAGAAAAATTATTTCTGACGGAGGTCAAGTAGTACTTTTAGACATTAACCAAGAATCAGCTGATACAATTTTAAACGAACTTGGCTCGAGAGCTAGTTTCGTTAAAACGGATGTAAGTAATGAAGAAAACGTCAAAAATGCCTGTCAAGAAGCCGAAAAAAACATGGCCGGAATCAATGTTGCTATTAACTGTGCTGGCGTATTATCTGCTGGCAGGGTGTTAGGTCGTGAAGCCCCTATGGCAACTGATTATTTTTCTAAAGCGATCATGATAAATCTTATTGGTAGTTTTAATGCTTCTAAATTCGCTGCTGAAATCATGCAAAAAAATAAAGCTGACAATGATAAACAACGAGGTGTCATCATAAATACCGCATCAATTGCTGCATATGAAGGCCAAATTGGGCAAGCGGCTTATTCAGCATCTAAAGCTGGCATTGTTGGAATGACATTGCCAATGGCAAGAGAGTTCACCAGAATTGGTGTTCGTGTCATGACAATTGCACCAGGTGTATTTATGACACCAATGGTTTCAGGTATGCCTGAACCAGTTAAAGAAGCTTTGGGAGCTGCTGTCCCTTTCCCATCTCGGTTAGGAAACCCAGCTGAATTCGCCTATACCATGGCACATATTATACAAAACACTTACCTAAACGGCTCTGTGATTCGCCTTGATGGAGCCATCAGGTTACAAGCCAAATAACAAAATCAACTACAGCAAAGCCTATGATAAACATCATGGGCTTTAGATAGTTTTACATCGTTTTTTCACTTTATTTCTATTCCATATAACAAGTCTTCTAATACAAAGTGAGATGTTTGAGCACTTAAAATGGGTAGTTGATTTTATTCACAAAGTACATGACCATTACCCATTTGCTCCTATTTTTTGTATGCCTAAATTTAAAAATAGCTTCATCATTATCTTCTTCAATTAAATATTTACTTTTAAGAAGTTTTCTTATAATACCATAGGTTGGCATTCGATCATAATTCAGGATAATGTGTCTATATAGCTCTTCATTGTATGAATACCTACTTTTTGATTTACTAACCATTTAGCTACATTAACTGCACCTTGAGCAAAAATCTCAGGGGTTTTAGCAGTATGTGTAATCGAAATCACTTCAGATTTATTAGATAACTCGATCTGATGAATACCTGCAACCTGAGCGTCTCGAGTAGATTTAATAACCACATCATCTAATTTGAATTCATCAACAGCAGTTGTTTTTAATATACCATGAGGTTTGATGCTTCTTGCTAATGAAATGGCAGTACCTGAAGGCTTGTCTACTTTGTTAACATGGTGAGTTTCTCTAATTTCAACATCAGATGCCCTCAATTGAGTATAGTGTGACAATAACTGTTGTATGAGATTCACCGATATAGCGAAATTTGATGCCCAAAAGACTGGAATAACTAATGCTGCATTCTCAATTTCTTTAAAATGTTTTTTACTTAATCCAGTAGTTCCAGAAACCAGTGGAGTATTTGTTTCTAAACAATGATTCAACACAAGTTCGAAGGCTTCTGGTGTAGAAAAATCTATCCAAACATCTGATTTTATACATTTATCACTGACATTTATCGTATCGTGTAAGTAATTACTATGTTTGGAAACTAAACCAGTTTGAATAGTCAAAGAGTCATCAAAAGCTGAAATGTCTATGATTCTCTGCCCTATTCTGCCGCTAATTCCTGCTATACCAACTTTCAACATCATATATTCTTTATCATCTTAATAAACTTAGCTTTAGCTTTTAAGCTTATCCATAAAACTTTTTACACTGTTAAACCAACCTTGTTGATTGGGATTGTGTTTGTTACCACCTTTCTCAATCGACTCCGACAACTGTTTAATTAATTTCTTTTGAAAATTAGTTAAATTAACTGGTGTTTCTACATCAACACGACAATGCAAATCACCCGTTCGATGTGAACGCACAGATTTAACACCTTTACCTCTTAATTTAAAAATTTTACCAGACTGTGTTTCTGCTGGTATCTTAAGGTTTACTTTCCCATCAAGTGTTGGTATCTCAAGCTCACCACCTAAGACAGCCGTCGCAAAATCTATTGGCATTTCAGTGAATAACTCATCACTTTCCCGTTGAAAAATCTCATGTGGTTTAACCACCAGATCAACATATAGATCTCCAGGAACGCCACCTGCTGGAGCAGCTTCACCCTCTCCTGACAAACGGATTCTATCACCGTTATCAACTCCTGCAGGAACCTTAACATTAAGTGTTTTATTTTCCTTAGTTCTACCTTGTCCATCACAATGATTACAAGGATTTTTAATCACCTTGCCTTTACCTTGGCAAGTAGGGCAGGCTTGTTGCACAGAAAATATTCCTTGTTGCATACGTACTTGCCCCTGACCTTGACAGGTAGTACAGGTAGAACTTTCACCGTCTTTGGAGCCACTGCCATCACAGATATTACAAGCGCTCATGGTTGGAATCTTAATTTCTTTAGAAACTCCAGCAACAGCTTCTTCTAGATCTACAGTTATTTCTATTTGAATATCATGACCGCGTTGTTGTTGCTGTCTACGACCACCACCGCCAAATATATCTCCAAAAATATCTCCAAAAATATCACCAACATCCGCACCATGAAATCCACCTCCACCAGGTCCTTGGTTCACACCTTCTGGACCAAATTGATCGTAACGTGCACGTTTATTGTCATCTCTTAAGGTATCATAAGCTCGATTAACTTCTTTAAACTTATCTTGAGCATCAGCCGCATCATTCCGATCTGGATGGTATTTCATTGCTTTTCGCTTAAAGGCTTTTTTTAACTCAGGTTTGGTAGCTGACTTACTAACACCCAATAATTCGTAATAATCTCTTTCTGACATTTTTTACCCTTGATTCCTGTCTTTCTAATTCCACACAGTATGGTGGTTACTTTTTAGTCCTCTATTGTATAGTTGACTAAATCCAACGCTATAGAGTTTTAAAACACAAAAGCCCTTAGTCGAAACCAAGGGCTTTAGTTGTACTTAATAATTTAAAAAAAATTATTATTTATCATCACTTACATCTTCAAACTCAGCATCCACGATATCATCATCTTCAGCTTCTTCTGCTGGGACTTCTTCACCTTGAGCACCGGCAGCTTGAGCAGCAGCTTGTGCTTTTTGCATAACTGGAGCTAACGTTGTTTGCAATGCTTCTGCTGATTTATCAATGGCTTCTTTATCATCACCTTTCATAGCTTCATCAACTTTAGTAATGGCTTCTTCTATATCTGCACGTTCACCATCTTCAATCATGTCTTTACTTTCTTCGATTAAGCTTTTAGCTTGATGAACCATCGCATCTGCTGCATTACGTGATTTAACCACTTCTTGGAATTTTTTATCTTCCTCAGCGTGCAATTCAGCATCTTTTACCATTTGTTCAACTTCTTCATCCGACAATCCAGAACCTGCTTTGATTTCAATACGTTGTTCTTTACCTGTGGCTTTATCTTTTGCAGAGACATGTAAGATGCCATTAGAATCAATATCAAATTCCACTTCAATTTGTGGCATTCCACGTGGTGCAGCATTAATACCTGTTAAATCAAAACGACCTAATGATTTATTTGCTGAAGCAATTTCACGCTCTCCTTGCAATACATGTACAGTCACTGCAGCTTGGTTATCTTCTGCTGTTGAAAATACTTGTGATGCCTTAGTTGGAATCGTTGTATTTTTATCAATTAATTTAGTCATCACTCCACCCATTGTCTCAATGCCCAGAGATAAAGGAGTAACATCCAATAATAAAACATCTTTTACATCACCGGATAAAACACCACCTTGAATGGCAGCACCCATAGCAACTGCTTCATCTGGGTTAACATCTTTACGTGGCTTCTTACCGAAATAATCTTCAACCACTGATTGGACTTTAGGCATACGTGTTTGACCACCAACTAAAATTACATCATCAATCTCAGATAAGCTTAAGCCCGAATCTTTAACCGCTATTTTACAAGGGGCAATAGTACGCTCTACTAAATCAGCAACCAATGACTCAAGTTTTGATCGAGTAATTTTCATATTTAAATGTTTTGGGCCAGATGCATCAGCAGTTACGTACGGCAAATTAATTTCCGTTTGTTCACTTGATGATAATTCGATTTTTGCATTTTCTGCAGCTTCTTTTAAACGCTGTAGTGCCATCGGATCATTTTTAAGGTCAACACCTTGATCCTTTTTGAATTCTTCTACTATATAATCAATTACACGTGCATCAAAATCTTCACCACCTAAGAATGTATCACCATTAGTGGCTAAAACTTCAAATTGTTGTTCACCATCAATATCAGCGATTTCGATGATAGATACATCAAATGTACCGCCACCCAAATCAAAGACTGCTACAGTTTTGTCACCGCCTTTTTTATCCATGCCATAAGCTAATGCCGCTGCAGTTGGTTCATTGATGATACGTTTGACTTCTAAACCAGCAATTCTGCCTGCATCTTTAGTTGCTTGGCGTTGAGAATCATTAAAATAAGCTGGCACTGTAATTACAGCAGCAGCAACTTTTTCACCCAAATATTCTTCAGCCGTTTTCTTCATTTTCATCAAAATTTGTGCTGAGACTTCTTGTGGAGCTAATTTTTTACCTTTAACATCAACCCATGCATCACCATTATCTGCTGCGATAATTTTATAAGGCACCAAATCAATATCTTTTTTCACTTCTTTTTCGCTGAATTTACGACCAATTAATCGTTTAATTGCGAATAATGTATTTTCAGGGTTAGTAACCGCTTGACGTTTAGCTGATTTACCAACTAAAACTTCTTTATCATCTGCATATGCAATAATCGATGGCGTAGTTCTATCGCCTTCTGAGTTCTCGATAACTTTAACATCATCTCCTTCCATTACTGCAACGCAAGAGTTAGTTGTTCCTAAGTCTATTCCTATAATTTTTGCCATTTTAATTGACCTCTAGTATATTTTAGTAAATTTTAACAAGCTGTTTATGCCTGTCATTTTAAGTTGCTACTAATGTATGGTTAGTCAATTATTTTTCAAGTAAATTATTAATGTTTTTTATTGCATTAACATAGTGTTTGTCTATTTCCTAGACATATTATTTACTTGTACTATAATCATCAATTCACTTTTGGGGATTATTTTACTTATCATGAGAAACATTTACACGCATGTATTATTCATTCTTTTACTTTTATTAACCACTTCATTTTCCTCCGCTGAAACAACCATTTATCTTGTTAGGCATGCAGAAAAAGTGATTGCTGATGGAATAAAAGACCCTGGATTGACTCAAATCGGTCAATTTCGTGCAAACAATATAGCAGAGCAATTAGCCAAAATAGGTATTACTGACATTTATGCGACTGATTATAAACGCACTATACAAACAGCGAAACCACTTGCTCGATTAATGAAATTGAAGATAAAAAAATACGATCCAAAAAACCTAAAAGAATTTTCTAAACAACTATTAGATTCAGGTGGAAAAATAGTAGTAGTTGGCCACAGTAATACCACACCCGAATTAACCAAACTATTAAGTGGTAAAGAAGTTGACAGTATAAAAGAACACGAATTTGATAACTTGTATCAGGTTATACAACTTAAAGAGAAAGCAATTCTTAATCGTTTTAAATCAATTCCCGCCTCTCGATTAAAAGCAAAATTTTAAATTGATGAAAATAAAAAAAATATTAATAGCCAATAGAGGCGAGATTGCATGCAGGATCATACAAAGTTGTAACACACTTGGCATCGAGTCTGTTGCTATATATACTGAGATTGAACGTAATGCTATGCATGTACAGATGGCTAATAGCGCCTTTTTAATCAAGGCAAAGACACCAATTGCTTCTTATTTAGATGCAGATTCCATAATTAGAATTGCAATAGAAAACGAAGTGGATGCTATACACCCTGGCTATGGATTTTTGTCTGAGCGTAGTGAATTTGCTAAGAAAATTGCAACAGCTGGCCTTATATTTATCGGAGCCCCAATCGCAGCATTAGATTTAATGGGTTCAAAAGCTGCTGCAAAAAAAACCATGATTGAAGCTGGAGTCCCTTGTGTACCAGGTTTTCATGGTGAGCAACAAAACAGTGACTTATTACAAAATAAAGCAGATGAAATCGGTTACCCATTACTTATAAAGGCCAGTGCTGGTGGCGGTGGTAAAGGCATGAAAATTGTCAACAAACCTTCTGAGTTTTACGACGCCCTGCATTCTGCAAAGCGTGAAGCACTAAAGAGCTTTGGTGACGACCATGTTATTCTTGAGCGTTTTATTACAAAACCAAAACATATTGAAGTACAAGTATTTGCTGATAGTCAAGGCAATGTAGTTCATTTATTTGAACGTGACTGTTCTAGCCAGCGACGTTACCAAAAGATTATAGAAGAAGCACCAGCCACCTGTATTAATCAAGAAAGTAAAGACAAAATGTATGCCGCAGCTATTGCAGCCACACAGGCTGTAAACTATCAAGGTGCTGGCACCATTGAGTTTATTGTAGAAGGTAATGAATTTTTCTTTATGGAAATGAATACACGCCTACAAGTTGAACACCGTGTCACTGAGATGATAACTAATACTGATTTAGTCGAGTGGCAAATACGTGTAGCCGCAGGCGAAAAACTGCCCTTAAGACAAGAAGACATACAATGCAAAGGCCATGCTATTCAAGCACGGATATATGCAGAAGATAGCTTTAACGACTTCCTACCAGCGACAGGTTTGCTCGAAGAAGTCGTATTTTGTAGAGATATAAATTCCATCATTGACACTGGAATTGAAAAAAGCAACATTATTAGTATCCATTTTGACCCCATGATAGCGAAAACCGTATGTTGGGCTGAGAACCGTCAAAAATGTATTGAAAAAGTATTACACAATTTGAATCATACTTTTATTGTTGGTGTCAAAACTAACCTTGGTTTTTTAACAGGTTTAATAGCAAAAGAAGAATTTAAAAACAACTGCATTTTTACCAACTCACTGGACAATAAAAGTATAAAAATTGGATTGCCCAAAGTTAATACTGCCATTATTGCTAATTTAATTTACACAACCAATAAAAATACGGCAACATCTGCTTGGTCTGGTAACAGCGGATGGAGTAATTCGGGCACGTACAGTAGCACCTATAAATGGAAATATTTCGGACAAGAAATAGAATGCAAAGCAATAATAAGCGATGAGAAAGTTTTAATAGATAATAAATTCATCGAAATAGATCCATTAATTAGCTTTATCGAAACCAGTAACGAAATCCAACTTGTCTGTAACCACCAACGTTACATAGTTGACAAAATTAACCATCAAAGTTTGGGTGAAAGGCAAAACAAAAGCGATATTATTTCTCCAATGCCTGGAAAAATATTGGATGTAAAGATTAAAGTAGGCGATTTAGTTAAAAAGAATCAAACCATTCTTATTATGGAAGCCATGAAAATGGAATTATCACTAAAAGCCCCTGACAATGTTAAAATCGTAGAAATATTTGTGGCAAAGAATGATGTGATCAGCGCAGACACATTGTTAATTAAACTAAAAATGTCATAATTAATGGTTAAATAGCATATTAAACTTACCAAAAACCACTCATCAGAAGCTAATTATTTCAACATAATTTATGTAATTACAAGATTACTATTCTAAAATTTATTACAATAATTAGCTTCTTTAACCAATGCTTCTGTAATGATAGCTTATTTAAACAACCACCCCTATGAAATCAATCAAGGCGAAAGCCTGCTTGAATTTTCTCGCCGCAATAAAACAGAAATACCAACTTTATGTGATGCTCCTCAACTTAAAGCCTTTGGATCTTGTAGAGTCTGTAGTGTCGATGTCGCTCTTGAGAAAAATGGTTCTACTCGTGCAATGGCATCATGCCATACACCTGTAAGTGATGGTATGTACATATACACAGATAGTGAGAATATACAAAAGTTGCGCAAAAACATTATCGAGTTGGTATTAACCGACCACCCATTAGAATGCCTCACATGTGAAGTCAATAACAACTGTGAATTACAATCGGTAGCAGCAAGTGTTGGTATAACTGAAGTTCGTTACCCGTCAGGTGAAAACCACAGGCATTATGAAAAAGATTTAAGCCATCCTTATATGACTTCTGAATTATCCAAATGCATCAACTGCTACCGTTGCGTGCGCGCATGTGATGAAGTGCAAGGACAATTTGTCTTAAATATGGCAGGACGTGGGTTTAACAGTCATATAATAATGGGCGATGAACAGAACTTCATGGATTCTAATTGCGTTAGTTGTGGAGCTTGCGCACAAGCCTGTCCAACTTCTGCAATTTCAGATATATTTCAATCCAAATCAGTAAAGGCTACAAAGAAAACTCAAACCATATGTACCTACTGTGGTGTAGGCTGTAATCTAGAAGTTGCCACAAGAAATAATAAGATACTGAGTATCCAAGCTAATACTGATGCAGATGTAAATCAAGGACATACGTGCCTTAAAGGACGCTATGCTTTTGGTTTTTATAACCATCAAGATAGATTACGTAAGCCACTGATTCGTAAAAACGCTGAACTGATTGAATGTAGTTGGGGTGAAGCCTATGATTTTATTGCCTCCAAGTTAAATCAATTAAAGATAAAGTGCGGTTCAGACTCTATAGCAGCTATCAGCTCTGCGCGTTGTACAAATGAAGAAAATTACTTGATGCAAAAGTTTATTAGAACACAAATTGGTACTAATAATGTCGATTGCTGTGCTCGCGTTTGCCATTCGCCAACAGCATTAGGAATGCAAAACACCTTTGGTACTGGAGCAGCAACCAATTCAATTGCTGATATAGCACATACAAACTGTATTTTAGTCATTGGTGCAAACCCAACAGAATCTCATCCAGTAACGGGCGCTAAACTAAAGCAATTTGCCATCAAAGGTGGGGAAACAATTGTTATTGACCCCCGCAAAACAGAATTAGCTAGTTATGCTTCACATCACTTAGCACCTCGTCCTGGTACTAATGTAGCAATTTTAAACATGATGTTTTATTACATTATCAAAAACGAGGCAGTTAACGAAGATTTTATTAACCTTCGGACCGAGGGTTTTACCGATTTTAAAGAGAACATTGAACAACTCAATATTGGTGCTCTTGAAAAAATTACCGGTGTTAACCGTAAAAAAGTAGAGGCAGCAGCTATGGCTTATGCGAATGCGAATAACGCTATGAGTTTTCATGGACTTGGTGTTACAGAACATTCCCAAGGCACAATTGCTGTGATGCAAATTTCAGAACTGGCAATGATAACAGGTAATATCGGTCGAAAAGGAGTTGGTGTCAACCCATTGCGCGGACAAAATAATGTACAAGGTGCTGCAGACATGGGTGCTCAACCACATCAAGGTGCAGGCTATTTATCTGCTTATGATGAAAGTGCACAAAAAATCTACACGCAACATTATGGAGTTGAAACTCCTATCTCAGAAGGCTATAAAATCCCTGAAATGTTTGATGCAGCCATCGCAGGTGATTTAAAAGCCTTATGGGTTATTGGAGAAGATATCGTACAAACAGACCCTAACACCAAAAAAGTCGTTAAAGCATTAGAGCAACTAGATTTACTTGTAGTGCAAGAGTTATTTATGACTGAAACCGCAAAGCAAGCAGACGTGGTCTTGCCTGCCAGTTCTTTTTTTGAAAAATCTGGTACTTTTACTAATGGTGAGCGACGAATTCAAGCCGTTAACCAAGTAGTTGACCCATTGCCAGGCACTAAACCCGATGGTCAAATCATTATAGACATAATGAATAAAATGGGAGCCAAACAAAAAGATTATCATCCTGATTGGCTATTGGATGAAATCTCACAAGTTGTGCCATTTTTTGCAGGCGTTTCATGGAGTAAACTTGGTTTAAATGGCATGCAATGGCCGGTAGCAATAGATGGTACTCAAAGCCCATTAATTCACCAAAATGAATTTAAAATTGGTAAAGGGCAATTTTCCTTTCATGGTTTTACTGAATCCAATGAAATCATTAAGCATGGAAAAACACACCCTTATATATTAACCACTAACCGTAAATTGGAACATTACAATTGTGGAGCCATGACACGAAGAACCTCAAATATAGAATTATTAACGGAAGACGTAATTTTGATTAACCCACAAGATGCGAAGGATAATTTTATTAATCAAGGAGACTTAGTATGCGTCTCATCAGACCGAGGAAAGGTTGATATAAAGGCTCATATTTCAGATGAAGTTAATGCTGGAGTGATGAGCACAACTTTTCATTTTCCTGAAATCATGGTTAACACAATCACCTCGGATGAACATGATGCTGATGCAAAATGCCCTGAATACAAAGTAGTTGCTGTAAGCATCAGAAAGTCAAAAGGGAATTATGCAATCTAACAACCCTATAATACTAACCCTGCGGTATAATACCCCCTATTTAGACTAGCTTATTTGATAAAGAAATAAATCACTCAAAACTATCTAAAAAAATTGAATTATCATAATTACCAGGGCCACCTTGAAATAAGATACGACCATTATTGGGCCTAATGTCTCCAAATTGTCCATCCAGAAGATTAAGTGTCCAACTGTTTCCGTTCACATTTGCAGACATGTCTTGCCAAAAAAATTCAGTGTCACCACTAACTAACGGGGCAAAAGTTCGATAACCCCATGAAGGATTTAAAAATTCAGGAGCTCCATGATAGGTAATCGTCACAACCGCCTGTTCACAATCTACTAGTTCGAAACGAACAACACCGAAATCAAAAGATCTATTTAAGTCATCAGGGATATCTGTACCAGTTAAGGCTTGCACATCCTCTAAGGTATTACATACACCAGAAATTGAAGCCACATCAATTGTAACGTAATCACTAACACCAGATGGGCTACGTATTTGATCGGTATCTATTGGAATAACGGGCAAAGATGAAACATGATTTTGCGCGCTGTCATTTGTTCCATCATTATTACCATCTCCAGAGTTTGGAGCATTACTTTCAGTTATATCTGGCACACCATCAGTATCTCCATCAGGAACAATCTCAAAAGAATGCACAGATTGCTCTGTACCAGCATAGACCAACGTATTGCTAGTCGTTTCATCGATATCAAGTTGTGTAACACTGACAATACTATCCAATCCCACATTCATTGACTGCCAAGTAGCACCAAAATCTTGACTACGGTACACTCCTCCTGGATTTCCTGAGTTTCCAGCTGCCGCAGCATAAACATCGCCATTTGAAGCCACTAAAATATCTCGAACATCCGATGTTGCAATCCCAGTGTTAGCAACAGACCATGTTAAAGCTGAGTCTTCTGACTTATAAATTTGCGATTCTGTTGTATCTGGGTCATGAACCGATGCATATAACCGTGAAGAATTTGTCGGATCAATTGCTAACGATAAAACACTGTGGTTACTTGTACCAGATACGCCAACCACGGGTAAACCTACACTTGCATGCTTCCAAGTTGTACCAGCATCCGTAGATTTCCATACACCATTTTCTATTGTCGGAGATGGTGAAGCTGAGTTGTAGCCAAAAAGAAAGGTTGCAGCATACAGGTTAAGAGAATTACTTTGATCAACAACAATTTTAACTGCTGCTGGAAAAGGAAAAATTTCTGTACTTTCAGGAATTGCAATCCCAGCATCTGAGGCAAACCAAGTCGCACCTGCATCAATAGATTTATAAATTCTTGATGCTAATGTGCTTGCAGGCCCCATACCACCACTTGTAAACTTACCCGATCCGGCAGCATATAATACCTGTGCAGGCCCTCCACCTACACTACTCGACAAATCAAGGCTTATGTCTCTAACTGTTCCAAATAAGGATAACACAGGAGGACCCATACTTAATGGGATACCATTGTCAATAGTCATCCAAGTTGTTCCACCATTTATACTTTTATAAATGCCTCCATCTGCATCAGATAAACCACCTGTGATAGTTGTTGTTACGGTATCTCTACCCACTGCGTATACGTGAGTGTTAACCCTATCGGTTGTAGTAAAAGGGTCAACTTCAATTTCTCTAAAATTTAATGCATTTAAACCCGAGTTATTTTGTGACCAAGACAATCCTTGATCATCACTTATAAAGCTAACATGCGATGGCGAAAACACATCTCCAACCCCGGCAAAAACTCTACTACTCGTATCTGGATAATTTGCAACAGCTAACCCACGTATATTTTCAGCGTTCATGCCAGCAACTTGAGCAACCCACTGAGGGCTAGAACTCGATTGCCGGTAAACACCATTACTGGTCGTACCTGCAAGTTTTATGGTAGGGTTAAATGGATTATAAATCACTACAGAAGATTCTGAGACTTCATTATTATTACCAATAAAGTCTACTAGAGCTTGCGACCAATTGATACCGCCATCTGTTGTCAACCATACACCTACGGAACCGCTAATTATAACTTCATTGCTATTACTAGGGTTCACTGCAATTTCATTGCCAAAAAAACTACTGGAATGTGTCCAAGTTGTTCCATTATCGCTGCTTTTATACACACCAGAGTAAGTAGTTAAATAGAGCTCTCCAGCAAAGCCCGCAAATTCAATATTTGTCACTGGATCACCAAGTGTGAAGGGAGCGGGTATCGATGGACTAACATCTGTCCATGTCACTCCTCCATCTGTACTTTCATATAAACCACTCAATGCACCACTAACAGCAGCATACACTCTATTGCTATCAAGTGGGCTAATTTTTAGGGCTTCAACTGTTGTCATTAATCCAATGTTAGCAGGTGACCAGGACAATCCAGCATTTGTCGATTTAAAAACTCCATTATTAGCGGTTCCTAAATACAATATATCTGATGTTAAAGGCGCAATTTCGATACTGCTAAATCGATCATTTGCCGGTAATCCAGTATTTGAAACGCTCCAATTTAAACCTGCATCAGTCGTTTTAAATACCGAGCTATTGCTAATAACATACACAACTCCAGAAACTGAAGGATGGTGAGCAATCCTTAAAACAAAATTTGCAGTAATCCCATTATTGACGATTTGCCAATTAATTCCACCATCAATAGATTTATAAACACCTCCACGTGTGGTTACATAAAAGCTATTCGGTGTTATAGGGTCTGCAACGATATCATAGACCTGCCCTCCATCAGGGCCATGAGAGCTCCAAAAACCAAGGCCTGCCATGCTTTGAGGTGCACCTATAATGCTTATAATTATAAATAAAAAAATCTGTTTAACATTTTTTGTTTTCATGATTTTGCTCGATATTGTTGTTTGTTCTTATATCTATACGAATTTTCATAAAACTTTATGACATTTAGCATAATAACAATTAAAATATGTTGATGACAAAACTCAGCGTAAATGTAAACAAAATTGCCTTGCTACGTAATTCACGTGGTCGAGATTTCCCTAATGTGATTAATTTTGCACAAAAATTTATTGATTTAGGCGTAGATGGAATCACCGTACATCCACGCCAAGATGAACGACATATTACTATTAAAGATGCCTATGAACTAGCTGAATTTCTACAAGACTTCCCTCATGTTGAATACAATATTGAAGGTTATCCATCTCAAGATTTTATGAAAATCGTCCGTGAGACCAAACCCGACCAATGTACTTTAGTTCCAGATGGTGTTAACCAAGTGACTTCTGATCATGGCTGGGATTTATTCAAACATAAGCAATGGATTTCAAAATTAGCCATTGAAATTAAAGATTATGGCGTACGCAGTGCTGTCTTTTTAGATCCAGAACTTGAGCAAGTTAAACACGTTGCAAAAACAGGTGTAGATAGGATTGAATTATACACTGAAGAATTTGCTTCAAATTACAATACACAAAAACAAATTAAAATATTAGCGAAATATAAACAAGCCGCCGAATTAGCACAACAATTTGGCCTTGGTGTTAATGCTGGGCACGACTTAGATTCACAAAATTTAGCAACTTTTTTAAGCATCAAAAACATCCTAGAAGTCTCAATAGGTCATGTGCTCACGATAGAATGTATCGAACGAGGTATACCAAGTGTTATTAAGGATTATTTGACAATTTGCAATCAAGTACAGTAATAGTTCCCAATATTAGCGTTTCATTATATAATACTCAGCCTTTGTTTACTGTTGTGTAATAAATTATGACACCAACTCGAAAAAAACGCTTGTTAGCCGTAGTTTTAATACTTATTGGCGTTGGTATTGCTTCAGCAATATTTTTGACTGCCTTTAAAGAAAACATACTCTTCTATAAATCACCTAGCGAAATTGCCTCTGGAGATTACCCAAAAGCACGAAATTTTCGTGTGGGTGGCATGGTTAAAAAAGGCAGTATTATCAAATCGACTTCATCATTAGAAGTCAAGTTTATGGTTACTGACTATGGCAAAGACATTGAAATACATTATACTGGGTTATTACCTGATTTATTTCGTGATGACCAAGGAGTTATTGCCATTGGTAAACTAGCTGATTCTGGTGTATTTATGGCTGAAGAAATTTTAGCCAAACATGACGAAAATTACATGCCTCCTGAAGTCGCTGCTTCACTAAAAGACAAAAAGGATTATAAATAATGCTAGCAGAAATTGGCCAATTCACTTTAGCTTTTAGTATGGTAGTGTCATTGCTTTTGACACTTATACCACTTTATGGCTATTACACAAAAAATGATAGTTTAATGTTAACAGCTAGACCTTTGGCTTATCTACAAGTTATCTTTATGTTGACCTCTTTTCTGATTTTGGTGGCTTTATTTGTCATACAAGATTTTTCAGTGACTTATGTTTGGCGTAATTCAAATAGCGTATTACCTATACGTTATCGAGTTTCTGCGACTTGGGGTGCACATGAAGGTTCCATGTTATTATGGATAACGATTCAAGCGGTATGGACAGCTATGGTAGCTTATTTTTCGAAATCATTAAAACAAGCACAAATTGCTCGCGTTTTGTCCGTATTAGGGATTATTTCTTTGGGTTTTGCAACATTTGTGTTTTTTATGTCAAACCCATTTTTACGTACCATTCCAATGCCTATGGATGGTAATGACCTAAACCCATTGTTGCAGGATATTGGATTAATATTTCACCCTCCAATTTTATACATGGGGTATGTCGGTCTATCTGTGCCTTTTGCTATTTCAATTGCAGCACTCATTGGTGGCAATATTAATGAAACATGGATTCGTTGGTCACGACCTTGGACTAATGCCGCCTGGGCGTTTTTGACTCTAGGTATAGTATTGGGTAGTTGGTGGGCCTATTATGAACTTGGCTGGGGTGGCTGGTGGTTTTGGGACCCTGTTGAAAATGCATCATTCTTACCATGGCTTGCAGCTATAGCTTTGATTCATGTGCAAGCAGTCAGCGAAAGGCGCAATGCTTTTCGTGGTTGGACAGTTTTATTGGCAATCATCGCTTTTAGTTTAAGTGTTCTTGGTACATTTTTAGTACGCTCTGGCATTTTAACATCGGTTCACGCTTTTGCTGCTGATCCAACTCGAGGCGTCTTTGTACTGATCTTATTGGCAATCTATGCAGGTGGAGCCCTATTTCTTTATGGGCTGAGAGCCAACAAGTTGCGCTCTGTTGGGGGCTTTCAATTAAGTTCGCGAGAAACGTTGTTATTAGCCAATTCAATCATATTCATTACTGCCTGCTTTATGGTTTTGTTAGGCACATTATTTCCATTAATATTTGAATCTATGGGCAAGAAAATATCCATTGGACCTCCCTATTTTGGCACTATGTTCTTTACTATGATGGTTCCAATGGTGGTACTCCTACCCCTTGGTGTCTTCTATAAATGGCAGAAAGATGACATTAACCGAGTGTTATCACAATTATTAATGCCCCTTATTATTGCAACAGCTCTAACCATTGCTTCATGGTTTTACTTTGACAAACTAAACATTAAGGCAACTTTAGGTTTATTTGCTGCGTATTGGGTTTTTATAGCAGCCGTTACTTTCATTAAACAAAGCAAAAAGTTAACTCGCGGTTTATGGGGCATGCAGATAGCCCATATTGGTGTTGCTTTTTATTTGTTTGGAGTCTCTATGACCGAACACACCGATTTTGAAATAGACGCATTAATGCACCCCGGTGAAATTAAAGTTGTTAAAGCTTATTCGGTTGAATTTAAAGGAGTTAAAAAAGAAAAAATTGAAAACTATGATGCTTTTGTTGGGCATTTTGTTGTTTCAGAGGGTAATAGCCAAGTAGCCGAAATGAACCCCCAAAAACGTATTTACCCTCGCCGTGGGAACCCCATGACAGAAGCTGCAATTGATGCAGGTTTTACACGAGATATATATATTTCACTTGGTGAGCAAATCAATAACCAAGGCGGGTGGGCCGTACGAATTTATATTAAACCTTTTATCAGGTGGATGTGGGGTGGTGGCATATTAATGATGTTAGGTGCCTTTTTTGCCTCAACCGATAGGCGTTATTTTAGGCACGCAAAAAAACTCAAACAACAAAACATTGAAGCTTATTTACACTCATGAACAAAACCATTATCAAAGCTTTGATCCCATTGGCGATATTTTTATTACTAGTTGTTCTACTGTACAACGGCTTAGGGAAGAATACCCGATTATTGCCTTCGGCATTGATTGGCAAATCCATCCCTAAATTCAGCTTACCATCATTGATGACGGATAAAAACATTAGTAATAAAACCCTCAACGGCCATATGTACTTACTTAATGTGTGGGCCAGTTGGTGTCCAAATTGCCGTATAGAACATCCGATGATCACCGAATTTGCTAGGCAAAACATCATTCCAGTCTACGGTTTAAATTATAAAGATACTGATGCAGAAGCTAAGCGTTGGTTGCAACAATTTGGCAACCCATACAATGATATATTGGTAGATATTGATGGATTGGTCGGGATAGATTTTGGTGTATATGGAGCACCTGAGACATTTTTGATTGATGCAAAGGGCATTATCCGTCATAAAATTGTCGGTGAACTTAATCCACAAAACTTAAAAAATGAAATACTACCAATGATTGATAAGTATAAATAACATTTAATCAAAATAAATAATCAAACACATGATGGGCCAAGTCTATCTTACACTTATGAAGAAACTAACAATTATATTTTTACTCTTTGCAAATACACTGTTTGCCATCGACATTCACGAGTTCGAAACCGAGCAGCAACGCCTCGATTACCAGCAGTTAACCGAAGAACTACGATGTCTTGTTTGTCAAAACCAAAATATTGCTGATTCAGATGCCGGTTTGGCGAAAGATTTACGAAGAGAAGTTGCAAAATTAATCTCACAAGGACAAGATCAACAACAAATTACCAGTTACATGGTCGATCGTTACGGTGATTTTGTCCGTTATTCTCCACCCATTCGAATTGATACCATAGTCTTATGGGTCATGCCGCTATTAGTGTTATTTATTGCCACGTTTATCGTGATAAGAACCATCAAGAAAAACGCCAAAATCACCGAGGAATCCAATGAACTTTAATTTACTATTAATTGCCATAAGTTTTTTAGGCCTATTGCTCTTTTGGTTACTTTACCGAACCTCCAATAGCAGTCAAAAACTTACACAAAAACATTTGATTAGCCGGTTAAAAAACAAAACTATTAGCTCTGAACAGCGTACTACATATGAGAGCCAATTGTCTGATATTTTACAAAACAGCTCTCAATCACATGCTTCATTTAAAATCTTGATATTTGTTGCTATTGTTGTTATCCCTTTAAGTTTTCTGTTTTACCACAAATTAGGCACGCCTTCTGCTGTTGATTATAATCCTCAACCCTCAAAATTGAACACACAACAATCTGAACAAGCATCTCAAATGTCTATGCAAGATGCTATTCAAAAACTTGAAGAACGCCTAGCCAAAACACCTGATGATGTCGATGGGCAAATGCTCTATGCTCGATCTTTAATGTCACTTAAACGTTATCAAGAAGCAGTAACAGCCTATAAAAAATCAATGCAACTCGCACCTAATGAAGCCGTTATCTTAACTGAATTAGCAGAAGCTATTGCACTAGCAAACAACAACCGTAGTTTTTTAGGTGAGCCAGAAGAGCTTTTAGCTAAGGCGGTTGAACTTGATCCAGACAATCAAAAGGCCGTATGGTTACTTGGTATGACATTTTATGAACATCAAGACTTTGCCAAAACTAACGAGCTATGGAGCAAACTTTTTGAAATGATGTCTGATGAAGGTGCTAAGAAGCAATTGGAACAACAAATAAACGAGATCAGAAACAAACTAGGGTTAGAAGCTCTAACCGTTAATCCAACACCAATCATTTCAGATGATCAATCAAGTTTACAAATAAAAATCACGTTAGCAGATCACCTGAAATCGAATCTTAGTGGCAAACCTGCCCTACTCTATGTATACAGTAAAGAGGTTGCAGGTATGCCCATGCCTATTGCAGTTTTAAGGCAACCACTCGAACAAATTGTCAAAAACTTTCCTATTGAAGTAATAATGAATGATGGTCACAGCCTTCAACCACAACGCAAATTAAGCGGCTTCAACAAAGTAAAAATAGGTGTCCGTATAAGTTTTACAGGTAACGCAACCGCTCAAACTGGCGATTTACAAAGTGAAGAATTAATCATAGAATTACCAAGTGAAAAAATTGTAGAACTAGTCATTGATACGGTAAGACAATAAGTGTTTGATCGAATTACTATTTATAGAAACTAGATTTTATCACAAAAAGAACCCTGATAAGCTTTATTAGTTGTAACCCTTTCAATCTTGAAAGCTTAGTTAAACAAACATTAGGGCATTGATAATACTAGTTTGTTTCTTGATTAAGGGGCTACTTTAATTCCTTTTAAAAGAAACAACATAAGTACAAACCATAGAAAGAATGACATAAATACTAAAGTAATACACACCTATTTGTAGATCAGCATCTGTTTTCCCTGAAGCTTTCATTGAAAAATAAGTAACAACAATCGCCACTACAAAGACATCTAACATTGACCATTTTCCTATCGTTGACAAAAATTTAATCCTCTTTTTTGAAAGGTGTAATTTTTGTTGCATATTTATTAGTATCAGCAAAATTGTTTTCAATATCGGTGTAACAACAGTAAATAATACAATAATGCCTGCAATCATAAATTGTTGTTTATCGAACATTTGTATAAGCGCTGTTACAATACTTTTTGATTCATATTGAAATATGGTATTCCCCAACATGGGTAATTCTTGATACGCCGTTATTTCAAGTATAGTCGCAAACCACCCAGTAACTAAAGCTATAATTGAGAGGCCAATCATTCCGCCAAGCAAGGCTTTTTGCCTCCCTATAAAAAAAATGACTACTGATAACAACACAATGCCAATAAAGGCCTTGGTTAATCTAAATGCATTCTTATTGTATTGTTGCGCCTTTACCTTAAGCTCTTTTAATTCTTCCATTGATTCAGAATAGCCGTCATATAAACTAAATGTAATCTTTTCTAGTATTTTTTTCCCTGATGTCTTTAGATTATTTTCTAACTGTAAATTTGTCGTAATTTTTTCTACCGTGTGGGAATATCCAACAGAGTTACCCCAAGCTTCATAAGCAATTAAACTAGCAGCACTACACAGGACTACAACATATAACATTCCTACAATTTTATTTTTCATTTAACTTCTTTGTCTCCAATACTTCAATTACAGGGTTATCCCAACTACCAGTCACTTTATATATTATCTTTCCAACATCTTTCAATCCTTTATGGAAAATACCTTGAACAAAAAACCCTGCAGCGGCACCAACAGCACCACCAGCAATAGCACCAATAGTTGGCAGAACTCTTCCTACACGAGGTTCTACCGTTATTATTTGATCATAATCTTGATTTGACAACCCAGTTTTCCCGGAAATGATTATTTTAGCACTCGATGAATCGATATTAAAAGACTTAGTGAAAGCATCTCCGTTATCCAGTACAAAGTCCCCTTGCATAGAACTAAAGTGCAAGCCTTTTCCTACAACATCACGAAAATCTAAAATCAACCTTCTTGGTAAATTTGTTAAGCTAAACAATCCCAAAACCCGTCCCATGCCTGGATTGGCATCAACAACATCACCTTGCCCAATTTCTATGCGCATTTTTCCACTTATATTTTTAATTTCAAACTGGCTCGGAAAGTCATTCCATTGAGCTTGCATATTAACTAGTGTGTCCGCTTTACTAATTGGAGCTTGAAACCCTAAGTTAACTAAAAATTTCGCAATATCCTTTGATGTCATAATAATATTAAATTGAGATAAACCATTTTTCCCTTGGTTGCGATCCCAAGAACCATTAATGTTTAGTGTGAGCAACTCTGATGCAGTAACAAACTTCTCAATTCTGACACCATTAGCAATCGGGCGCACCTCAATACTTGCTTCTCCTAAAGGAATTCCATCATAAACAAAATCGCCTATCCAAATATGTAATGGTGGGTAATTATTCGTTACTTGGGAACTGGATTGCTGGACTTTATCAATATCTGGAGCCTGCCAATGAAGTTTTTCAAGTTGGACAATAACACCTTTCCTAGCAAGTTTATTAGCAATTGTTACACTGCCTTTTATATCGTCAGCTATTAATGATAGTTCTATTCCATCTTTGCTTTTTTCAACATTCAACTCTACATCTTTTAACTCTCTTGCCATAAATATTAAGGTATTAATGTGCAAAGACATTTGTTTAAAAGGAAGACTGTTTTTATCACTTACTGTGTGGTTTTTCGCTAATATGCTAATCCATTTATCAACATCTAGGACATCTATTTGACCTCCAAAATCTTTATCCGAATGGTCAAAAACGAGTTTATTCAATTGAAATTCATTTGACTCATTGTTAAATTGAAATTTTGTAGTTAACTTATTATCATAGTTCATATCCCAGTTACTATTTATACATGGTAAAACACAGGAAATTGTAAAAGGCGTTTGCTTCTCCATAGGCTTTGCAAAGGGTTCTGGTATATTTAGATGTGTACCCTTTAGGTTAGAAAATGCTTGAAACTTAGTATCATCAGAAGAACCCACATTGGAGATTTCAAAATCCCAAGTAGAGTTACCAAATGCTGGTAATTCAATACCAAGAAGAGGTTCAAAATCGATAATATCATAATCACCTTTAATACGAACATCAATAGACGTTTTTCTATCAGGATGATTGATTATCGCACCTGATACGGTTACATTTTTATTAAGAAACTTAGATTTAATGTTATTAAGCTTTAATGAAAAATCTTGAAAATCTAATACACCGTTTAATTGATTTAATTGAAATCTACCCATAGTAAAATCGGTATCATAAAACCTTACATCACCTTTGAGATCTACTTTTACGTTTGGTTTATTTAATGGAAAATCTAAATTTAGTTTAACTTTTTGAAATCCAGTTAAAGAAATGTCTTGTTTAAGTATTTCAAGTCCTTTTTTGAGAGGCGACTTCTTCAATATATCGAGCAAAAAATTGTCACGGCCTTGTGAATAAGCTGTTAAACTTAAAAAGGGTTTTTTAAAGTTGTTGATAACAGCTTTAACATTGTTAATTTCTGCACCTAACACCTTACCTTGTTTTGAATCTACAAAAAGACTCGTGTTAATGGTAGAGACCAAGGCTTTGAAATCATTAATAGCTGGCCAGTCTTTATGGTATTTAACTGTCGCAGATTGTAAACTTGACTGGGTCAAAAACACCCCTTCATTTCCAAGAAACGGGTATTCGCTTTTAAAACCATGATAGATGATCATTCCCCTTTTTACCACTCCAGAGACTAATGATTTATCTAAGAAATCCAAAACTTTAGGCTTCCAAACAACACTTGGCCAATATTTATAGAGCTGATCAACTTTAGCATTATATATCGCAAATGTTAAATCCAATAACAATCCTTCGTCATAACCTATTCGTGCAGCACCATCGATTGTAAAGTCATTACAGTCACACCAAAGAGAATTGATTTTTACATCTAAGTCCTCATCATGCATTGATGTTTGTGCTGTTAACAGTAAATCCTTCCATTCTATTTTTCCTCGCATAATAGCTGGTATTACTGCCGAACCATTAATTGAATCTACTAACAATCTTATTTGTTCATTGTGAAAACCAATCTCTCCATCTAGATTAGTTAAATTCACGTCATCAGAAGTGTAGTCAAGTTCCTGAAACTGGAGGTCCGCTACGATAATCCTTCGTAATTTTACGTCGTATTCAATGACAACATTACTGAGTTTTCCTTTTAAATCAAGGTTATAAAAATCCTTATTGGCTATACCTAAAATTTCTGTAAATGATTTAAGCAAAGGTATGTCTAAAGTGTCTGCCTTTAGCTTTATAGTATCATTGTGACGAGATAGATGAATAGTTACTTCATCTTGAGAAAAAGTGTTGGTTTCAATGTCTTTAATGTTTAAAACAGCATTCCAATTACGTTTTTCACCCTTATAGATTAATTCTGCAAACCCGGTAATATCAGCATCATCAGTAAAAAGTTTATTTTTAAGGTTTCCTTGTGCAATCAACTTTGAAATATTACCATTTTTGGTATCAGCCCAAACATTTATATCAACAAATGCATTAGGAATGTAGTCATTGTTTATCAGTTTTTTCAAATTGAATAATGACAAGTTATCTGCTTCGATATACCAGTTAGCTTGTTGCATAAAATCATATTGTTTGGAGGTAATTGATTTAAATACGATTTTTTCTGCTAAATCTTTTGAATCAACTTCTAAAACAAAAGCTCTGCTCTCATCATTTTGTTGAACCATGATTTTGGAGGAGATATGGTGTTGTGTTTGACTCAAAGAGTCATTCAAATTAAGCGTAAGATTATTTACAGAAATTGAACCAGATGATAAAAGTTTCTCAAGGTTTTTTGAAAAGCTTTGTTTTTTTGAATTTTTATTTTTAAGAACTATTTTACCTGTTGATTTTCGCTCAAAATCAACTTCAACATCACTCACTCCTAAACTGATACCTGTCGCTCCTTTAGGAATAAAGTACTTAAATACATTAATATTTAATGTTGCCTGTTGAACAACAACCTCATCATCACCCTTAATCGTTAACCCATCAATGATAAATTTGGGGCCAAACCCCTTCCATTTTCCCGAAATACGTTGAATTTCAACTTTTTTCTGCCATTGCTTACTAAGAAACTCAACCACATAGTCTTTGTACAATTCTTCATTTGGTAAGATTAACGATATTAAACCAACAATGACGCC
Source organism: Alcanivoracaceae bacterium (assembly GCA_016744455.1). Taxonomy (GTDB): domain Bacteria; phylum Pseudomonadota; class Gammaproteobacteria; order Xanthomonadales; family Marinicellaceae; genus NORP309. Next base: position 97,272 of record JADGEI010000006.1, on the reverse strand, counting down.
AAATAAAACAATTAAAATAGCCAACAATCCCCGAAACTTTATCCAAAGCCTAAAGAGAAATGAATGTTGTGCCGTTTTTGTCATTTTATAAAATAACTACATCGTATTGTTCTTGAGAATATGAACTTTCTGGTTGTAAGGTTATTCTTTTACCAAGCTCTTCTTCAAGCTCTGCTAAAGAATCTGTTTGCTCATCATAAATATAATCAACTAACAACGTCGATGCAAGTACCATTATCTGCCCTGTTTGAAATTGTCGAACGGTTCTTATTATTTCTCTAAACAGTTCAAAACAAACGGACTCAACTGTTTTAATAATACCTAATCCATCACAATCCTTACATTTTTCTGTTAACATTTGTTGTAAATTTTTTGTGGTTCTCTTACGGGTGATTTCAACCAATCCTAACTGAGTTATCCCATGTACATAGGTCCTTGTTGGGTCTTTCCCTAAATTGTTCTCTAAGGTAATAAGTACTTGTTGGCGATGTTCTATTTCATCCATATCAATAAAGTCTGCTATGATAATCCCGCCTATATTCCGTAAACGTAATTGCTTTGCAATAATTTGAGCGGCTTCAAGGTTAGTTCGGAAGATTGTTTCTTCTTGATTTTTAAAGCCAACAAATTTTCCAGTATTAACATCTATTGTTGTCATTGCTTCATTTTGGTCTATAACCAGGTTCCCTCCAGATTTTAATGGTACAAATTTTTTTAATGCACGACTTATTTCTTCATCAATACTGTGGAAATCAAATATAGGCCTTGCACCTTTGTAAAATTTTAACTGGCCTTCCCATTCTGGAACAAAATCATTAATAAATTTTTGTAGTTTGATATATACTTCAAACGAATCGGTACGAATTGTATGGATTTCAGATGAAATATAGTCTCTTACAGTTCTTCTAGGTAAATTAAACTCTTGGTAAACTAGTTGTTTAAACTTACCATACTTAATTCTCAACTCGACTTTAGTCCATAATTTATGAAGGAAATTAAAGTCACGTTCCAATTCATCTAAACTGCTATTTTCAGCATTAGTTCTTGCAATCAAACCATGTTGATAACACTGTTTTTGTATATTCTCCAGGTTGTCTATCAATCTTTCTCTTTCCTTTTCATCCGTGATTCTTATAGACAAATTACAGATCTCTGGTTCATTAGGAAGTAAAACTAAAAATCGACTTGGTATACTCAGTTTACAGGTGACGCGCGCACCTTTGGAGCCAAATGCATCTTTATAGACTTGGACTATTATTTTTTGGCCTTCATGTACCATTTTGGAAATGGATTGATATTTTGGTTCTGCTTCAAGTTCGTCACTACCTTGCCCCTCAAGGCGCACAAGTTTTTGCATGGAACAAACGTCACTAATATGCATAAATGCTGCTCGGTTTAAACCAATATCAACAAAAGCAGCCTGCAAACCAGGTAGAACTTTTTCAACTCGGCCAATATAGATATTGCCAATATTTGATGACTTAATATTCCGTTCAATCAATATTTCTTGCAACATCCCACTTTCAACCAATGCAACTCTAGTTTCATTAGGAGTTGAATTTATTAATATTTCTTCACTCATTTTAATAATTCCGCTGTTTCATATAATGGCAACCCCATAATTCCTGAATAACTACCAGAAATGGATTTAATCCAACGAGCTGCATAACCCTGAATACCATAACTACCTGCCTTGTCCATTGGTTCTTGACTATCGACATATGTCATTATCTCACTTTCAGTTAAATTAGCAAATGAAACATGACTGATTGAATGGTTGGATTTTTTACCTTTTGGAGATAGTACCGTAACTGCAGTAATCACTTGATGTGTTGTGCCTGATAATTTGATAAGCATAGAGATAGCATCATTTCTATCTTTGGGTTTTCCTAATGTTTCATTATTTAACACAACAATAGTATCAGAACCCAATACGGCAATATTTTTATTTGTTTTTTTCCAAGCAGCATTAGCTTTTTCATCTGCTAATCTTTGGCAATATTCCAGAGGGTGCTCCCCTTTATTCAAGCTTTCATCAATATCAACAGGTTGGCATAATGGTTCGATACCAATTTGTTTTAAAAGTTGCTTACGCCTAGGCGATTGTGATGCGAGAATTAACTCAATCATTTTATTCTCGATGATAAGGGTGATTTGCTATTATACTAAAGGCACGGTAAATTTGCTCTATTAAAATCACTCTTACCAATGGGTGAGGAAAGGTTAACAAACTTAAAGACCAAGTTATTTGTGCCCTTTGTTTGACTTCAACAGAAACGCCATCCGCTCCACCAATAACTATGGCAACATTATCACCATCCATTTGCCAGTTTTTAATTGACTGAGCCAAAAACTTTGTTGATAAGGCTTTACCTTTTTCATCCAAAACAAGGATTTTTTCACCTGGTTTGAGTGCAGAAAGGATTAATTGCCCTTCCTGTTGTTTTGCCTTTTCAATACTTATGGTTTTACTACGATGAATAGGTGCAATTTCAATCAATTCTATTTGTTGATTTTTTTGCAATCGCTGATTGTAATCGTTGAAGGTATCTTGAACCCATTTAGGCATTTTATGTCCAACTGCAAGTAGTCGGATTTTCATTTTTCAGTAGCGATTTCCCAGAGTCCTTCTATATTGTAGTGCGCCCGAGCAGTTGGAGACATGACATGTAAAACCACATCAGAAAAATCAACTACAACCCATTCAGATTTGCCCAATCCTTCTACACCAGATTTATCAAATCCCTGTTCTTGTGCTTTTTTATAAGCAGATTCGGCCAAAGTTTGGATATGACGATTGGAAGTACCTGACACAATAATCATGTAATCAGTCATTTCAGTTAAATGAGCCACATCAATAAGAGCTATATCAACACCTTTTGCATCTTCTAATGCTTCTATGATGATATCTCTTAACTTGATTGATTGTAAATCTTTAGTAGCTTCCTGTAGTTTCTGTGATTCTTGCAAAGTTATCTCTGTGTATAAATATATTCGAATTCTACCACTTAAGCTTTATGGTGTTTCATTTTGATTCAAAATAGTCGTTAATTTATAAATAATTCGCTCATTTTATACAAAACCAATCTATATTTGAAAAATTCCTAACATAATTTAGTAAATGATCACAAATGCGTTCTTACATCTAACAACTCAGGGAAAAAAGTTAAATCTAAGGCTTTTTTCAGAAATGAGACACCACTGGACCCACCTGAACCTTTTTTAAATCCAATAATACGTTCGACAGTTTTCATGTGTCTGAAACGCCACATTTGAAAGGATTGTTCGACATCAACCAACTGTTCGCTCAATGCATAAGCATCCCAATGCTTATTGGTATCTTGGTAAATAGCTGTAAACATTATAACCAAATCTTCATTAAAGACATGAGGTGTGCTTTTGTCACGGTTAATACATTCTTTGGGAACACGATAACCTTGCTTAAATAAATAACTTAAAAAAACATCATATACAGATGGGCTATTTAAGATATTTTCTAATTCTTTATGCGACTCACTGTCTTTAGGGAACATTTTCAGCATGCTCTTATTTTTATTGCCAAGTAAAAATTCAACCATGCGGTATTGAACGGACTGAAATCCAGATGCACTACCAAAAACATCGCGAAATTGGACATACTCACTAGGCGTTAAAGTTTCTAAAACTGCCCATTGTTCAAATAATTGTCGTTGGATTTGTTTTACACGAGCAAATTTTTTGGATGCAATATCCAACTCTTCTGCCTCAATGTGTTTTATCGCAGCTTTTATTTCGTGAATAATTAATTTAAGCCACAATTCTGAGACTTGATGTTGAATAATAAACAACATTTCATCGTGATGTGGTGGTGAGCTCATAGGTACTTGAGCGGATAAAACTTGGTCTAAACGTAAATAACCACCATAATTGTCTTTTAAGCTAACATTTGTTTTGATGGATTTCTCTATCTTTCTATAATTTTCGTCTGCACTCATTAAATTATTCCTTATTGAAGATTAATATTTTAATTGATGTATAATCACATTTCACTTAATAATTTTTATAAAAATGAATTTAAACCTAAAAAATAAGCTAGCTTTAGTTTGCGGCTCTTCTCAAGGCATGGGGAAAGCTATTGCCATACAACTAGCAAAACAAGGGGCGAATATTGTTTTATTTGCTCGCAATCAACAATCACTTGAAAAAGTAAAAAAGCAATTAGATACTTCTCAAGGACAAGAACATAAGGTATTAATTGCTGATTTTTCAATACCGGAGCAAGTCAAAAAAGTATTAGCTAGCTTTATTAATGAGGGTAATTTCATTGAAATTCTTATCAACAATACAGGTGGACCAGCACCGGGCCCTGCCAATATCGCTGAGAGTCAAGACTTTGTTGCTGCATTTAATCAACACCTAGTGGTCAATCATGAAATAATGAAACTAGTATTACCAAGCATGAAAGCTGCACATTATGGCCGCATTATCAATGTTATATCAACATCGGTTAAACAACCATTAATCGGTTTGGGCGTTTCAAATACGGTGCGCGGTGCTGTTGCCAATTGGGCAAAAACTTTGGCCAATGAATTAGGCCAGTTTAACATTACTGTTAATAATGTTTTACCGGGTGCAACCAATACCTTACGTTTAGAGGCAATTATTAAAAACAAAGCAAACAAAAAAGGCATCAGTATTGATGAAATGGCTGCTGAAGAAAAGTCAATCATTCCCATGCGGAGGTTTGGCGAGGCAAAAGAATTTGCTGATGCGGTAGGTTTCCTAGCATCTCCAGCTGCTAGTTACATCACAGGTATCAATTTACCCGTTGATGGTGGAAGAACTACTAGTTTATGAGTTTACAAAAAATAAAAAACTATATCAATGGTGAACTAGTTACTCCGAGCAATGGTAGCTATATCGACAATAGTATTCCAGCAACAGGAGAAGTTTACAGCTTAATCCCAAATTCTAATAAAATAGATTTAGAATTGGCTGTGAATGCAGCAGAGTCCGCAAAAGACGATTGGGCCAATACCTCTGCTGAACAAAGAGCAGCTATATTGTGCAAATTAGCTGATATTATAGATGCCAACTCCGACCAATTAGCCAAAGCAGAAGCCATTGATAATGGCAAGCCACTAAGCTTAGCTAAAAGTGTAGACACCTATCGTTCTGCTGCCAATATCCGTTTCTTTGCCCATGCTTGTACTCAGTTTTCCAGTGAATCACACAGCATGGAAAATACCGCTATTAATTATACATTACGTGACCCTATTGGTATTGTTGGATGTATTTCACCTTGGAATTTACCATTGTATTTATTTACTTGGAAAATAGCACCGGCACTGGCATCAGGTAATACGGTTATTGCCAAACCATCTGAAATAACGCCAATGACCAGTTATTTATTTTCAAAACTGTGTATTGAGGCAGGTTTACCAAGAGGTGTTTTGAATATATTACATGGTACTGGTCCAACTATTGGAGCTCCTTTAGTTAAACACCCAAAAATCAAAGCCATTAGCTTTACTGGAGGATCCTCAACAGGAGCGCACATTACTCAATCAACGGCAGGCATGTTTAAAAAACTTTCCTTGGAGCTTGGTGGCAAAAATCCTACGGTTATTTTTTCTGATTGTGACTTTGAAGAGACTGTTAACACAGTTGTTCGTGCAGCTTTTTCTAATCAAGGCCAAATTTGCCTGTGCGGCTCACGTATCTATATAGAACACACACTATATGATAAATTCAGGCAAGCTTTTGTGGAAAAAGTATCTAAGATCAAAATAGGAGACCCTTTAGATAAAGAAACTCAACACGGGGCTTTAGTTTCTAAAGACCACATGGATAAGGTTTTATCTTATATTAAAATAGCTCAAGAAGAAGGTGGTAGAATATTAACAGGAGGCAAGCAATTTCACATGGCCGGGCGTTGTGCAAACGGTTATTTTGTCGAACCAACAGTCATCGAGAACTTAGGGAATAATTGTCGCACCAATCAAGAAGAAATATTTGGGCCAGTTTGCACTCTCATGCCGTTTGACACCGAACAAGAAGCGTTAGAATTAGCCAATGGTACACAATATGGGCTTGCATCAAGTATCTGGACCAACGACCTCAAACGAGCCCATCGCATGGCTAAAAATATTGAAGCCGGCATTGTATGGGTCAATTGCTGGTTATTACGTGACCTACGTACACCATTTGGTGGCGTCAAAAGTTCAGGTGTTGGCCGCGAAGGCGGCTTGGAAGCCTTAAGGTTTTTTACTGAACCGAAGAATGTTTGCATTAAGTACTGATTTTCAAGACAAAATCTAGGAGTATTTATGAATCACATGTATTGATTTTTAACCCTCTTTATTAGTTAATGGTAATTCTGCCATGATGCCAACTAGATTATCGTCAGGATCACGAATAAATCCCATCCATAAATCATGATCAACCATTTTGGCCACTAATTGTGGTTCCTGTATAAATTTTGCACCATTATTTTTAAGTGTTTTAGCAGATTCCTCAATATTTTTTACACGGTAGTAAATGACAGAAGTATGATGATCCATTTCGCTGCCTTGTAGAGTAGTCAACATCAATCGTACTCCTCCACAGTTAAACATTGCCATACCAGATGGGACTTCGAACAATAACTCTAATCCCAGTATATCTTGATAGAATGCTACTGACTTTCTTATATCAGTTATAGCAATTGCTATTTGTCCAATTGAGTTTATTCCTACATTTGTTGTCATAATACTTCTCAAAATTAAATTTTATAAAAGGCTTTTGTATGGCTCTAGGATGATAAAAAAAGAAGAACAAATTCCAAATTAAGGTATAAATCAAATCAAATAAGCAACTATTTGCAAATTTTTAAAACCGAATTAAGATTTTAGCAACTTTTTTACATGCCCCAATGTTTATGCAAAGTTTTCTATTATCTCTATAATTGGTATTATAACAACTAATAAAGTCTGAATACTACTTGAAAATATCTTCAACATCAGTATAGAATAAACAATGCATTTTATTTCAATAGAAAAATCATCCGGTTCAATATTTGCCAGTAGTACTGGTTGCAAATGGACATTAAACTAACAGAACAATTTCTTTTCGGGTTTCAACCCATATTAACATCTTTATTTCATCATTTTTTTAACACCTACAAATGGATCATAAATAATGAGTAAAAAAATTACCTCATCATCCGCCCCAGAACCTGTTGGTTCTTATCCGCATGCACGCTTGGTTGGCAATTTACTTTTTTTATCAGGGGTCGGCCCCAGAAAAAAAAACAGTAAAAAAATTCCTGGTGTTACTCTTGATACTCATGGAAATATCGAAGAGTATTGTATCGAAACCCAGTGCCACAGCGTTTTTGCAAATGTTAGAAACATCCTAGAAGCATCGGGTTCCAGCTGGGAACAATTGGTTGATGTCCAAGTATTTTTGACTAACATGAAAGATGATTTTAAAATATACAATCAAGTTTATGCTGAATATTTTGCTAGCAACCAACCCTGTAGAACCACGGTAGAAATCAATTGTTTGCCAACACCCATTGCAATAGAACTAAAGTGTATCGCTACGGTAACGCCAGAGGAACAACCATGAAAAAACCAATCGCTCCCTTTAATTTCAACCAATGGATAGACGAACACCGCGATGTTTTAAAACCACCTGTGTGTAATAAAGAAGTCTTTCATCAAGGCGATTTTATTGTAATGGTTGTTGGTGGTCCAAATGGGCGTAGAGATTATCATTGGGAAGAAGGGCCAGAGTTTTTCTACCAACTGGAAGGTGAAATGCTTTTAAAAACCATTCAAGATGGTGAAAAAGTCGATTATCCTCTCAAAGCAGGTGATGTGTTTTTATTGCCTCCAGAAGTGCCTCATTCACCAGTTCGATTTGCCAACTCCATAGGTTTGGTAGTTGAACGAAAACGGACTAAAGATGAAAAAGATGGTTTAATGTGGTTTTGCGAAAAATGTGACAATAAACTGTATGAAGAGTATTTTCGGTTAACCAATATTGAGAAAGACTTCTTTCCTGTATTTGAGCGTTTCCTCAACAATGAAGAAAATCGTACCTGTACAAAATGTGGCACCATCATGCCCAAGGAAAACAAACTCGATGTGTAAGCACCTGACCATTGATATTCATACACACATTCTTCCTGAAACTTGGCCTGATTTAAAAAAGAAATACGGTTATGGTGGCTTTTTAAATCTTGATCACCACAAATGTGGCTGTGCACGAATGTTAATTGACGGTAAGTTTTTTCGAGAAATTGAAGAGAATTGTTGGTCTCCAGAAGTACGCATACAGGAATGTGACCAGCAAAATGTTAATGTCCAAGTGTTATCCACCGTCCCTGTGATGTTTAATTACTGGGCCAAGGCAGAACACACCTATGATTTATCACAAATCTTAAATGATCATATTGCCGATATTGTTGTCAAATACCCCAAACGGTTTATTGGTTTGGGTACTTTGCCGATGCAAGACAGTAAATTAGCAATAAAGGAACTAGAACGCTGTGTCAATGATTTGGGAATGGCTGGAGTGCAAATTGGATCTCACATCAATAACTGGAATTTAGATGACCCACACCTGTTTGATATTTTTGCAGCTGCGCAAGAGTTAGGCGCAGCTATATTTGTTCATCCCTGGGATATGGTAGGAAAAGACAAAATGGAAAAATATTGGTTGCCCTGGTTGGTTGGAATGCCAGCGGAAACTTCCCTTGCAATCTGCTCGATGATTTTTGGTGGCGTTCTGGAACGACTACCCAATCTACGTATTGCCTTTGCTCATGGTGGTGGTGGATTTCCAGCTTCAATTGGTCGTATTGAACATGGTTTTAATGTTCGTCCTGATTTGGTCGCCATAGATAACCCTCACAACCCTCGTAATTATTTAAAACAAATCTATTTGGATACTTTGGTTCATGACCCACATATGCTTAATTATTTAATCAATTTAATGGGCGAAGATAAGTTAGCATTAGGCACGGACTATCCTTTTCCACTGGGAGAATTAGAACCAGGAAAGTTAATAAAATCAATGGATTATTCTGAAAAAACCACAGCACGACTCTTACATGGAAGCGCCTTGGAATGGTTAAACCTTAACAAAGAGGCATATATCTAATGCAATTAACATGTCACTTTAACCATGTGGAATATCAAATCGATATTGAAAATGCTATTAACATCGCCATTCCCCTTAAATTTAATGGAGAGCAACCCAATCATTTTGGTGCAGATATTGCAAGCAAAGAAACCTTACAAGGTGGAGGATTTATTGGGGACACCAAACGAGGTGGAAGTTGTAATGTAGATAGCATCACCTTAGTACCTCACTGTAATGGCACACATACCGAGTCAGTTGCTCATATCGTCCATCAAAGTGTTGCTATTGGTGACAATTTAAAGCAAAGCTTATCTTTATGTTATTTAATTTCTGTTACTCCAATCCAATCAAGAAAAACTAAGGATTGCTACTTACCTGAACTAGAAAAAAATGATAAAGTGATAGATCTGAGTTGCTTAAAATCACAATTGACCAATCAACAATTACAATCAATAAATGCCTTGATTATTCGCACTTTACCCAATACTAAAGACAAAACATCTTGTCAATATGATAAAAATCATCAACCTCCTTTTTTCACACATCAAGCCATGAGTTGGTTAGCACAGTCAACTATACAACACCTGTTAGTGGATATGCCATCGGTTGATAAAATGTACGATGATGGCCAACTAAGCAATCATCATATTTATTGGCACGTTGAACCTAATTCACGGTTATTAAATGATGATTCAAAAATAGAACGCACAATAACGGAAATGGTTTATTTAGGTGATACGGTTAGTGATGGTTTATATTGCTTAAACCTACAATTCCCAGCATTCGAATTGGATGCTGCACCGAGTCGCCCAGTGCTTTACCCATTAGTAAAAGCAAACAAGTAATGTGGGCCCTGCCCATTATTAATATTAACATAAGAAAAGTGATATTTTATCACTGCTGGTGAGCATTTCTCACCCAACAAAAAACTATGAATAAATTTACTTTAGAATATGCACAAAAACTAGATAATCTAGATCCAATAGCTCCTATGCGAAATGAGTTCCACATTCCTAAACAAGACAATGGAGATGATGAAATTTACCTTTGTGGCAATTCATTAGGACTACAACCCAAAAAAACATCAAGCTATTTGAATTATGAGTTAACCCAATGGCAGAAACTAGGTGTTAAGGGTCATTTTTCTGGTGATTTCCCATGGATGCCCTACCATGAATTTTTAGCAGAAGAGTCTGCCAAATTGGTAGGTGCTAAACCTTCTGAAGTGGTTTGCATGAATTCACTGACTGCAAATTTACACTTTATGATGGTGAGTTTTTATCAACCAACAAACAAACGCAATAAAATCCTGATTGAGGACCACGCCTTTCCATCTGATCATTATGCAGTGGAGTCACAAATCAAATTTCATGGTTATAATCCACAAGACGCATTGGTGCTGATAAAACCACGTAAAGGCGAAGAAACACTATGTACAGAGGACATCTTGCAAACAATTGAAGATCAGGGTGATGAGATTGCATTGATTATGCTGCCGGGTGTTCAGTATTACACAGGTGAAGTGCTTGATATGGAAGTGATTACACAAGCTGGCCACTCCAAAGGTTGCAAAGTGGGTTTTGACCTCGCTCATGCAGCAGGTAATTTAGTCATGGATTTGCACGGCTGGCAAGTCGATTTTGCAGCATGGTGCAATTATAAATACCTTAATTCTGGTCCAGGTTCCGTGGCGGGTTGTTTTGTGCATGAAAGCCATCATCACAACAAAGAGTTGCCACGATTTGCAGGGTGGTGGGGGCATGATAAAGAAACACGTTTTGAAATGGATAACACCTTTATTCCTATGCAGAGTACGGAGGCATGGCAATTATCCAATCCACCCATTTTATCATTAGCTGCAATACGTGCCTCATTGGACACCATTAAAATGGCTGGCGGCATTGAAATATTACGAAATAAATCAATACAATTATCGGCCTATATGCGTGAGTTAGTACAACAGGAATTAGGCGAACAATTAAACATTATCACACCATCATCACGCAAAGCATCTGGCGCACAACTCTCTCTTATTGTTAACACGGGTGATGGCAAAACCATTTTTGATGCCATTGAAGCCAAAGGCGTGACCTGCGATTTCCGCCATCCAAATGTGATTCGCGTAGCACCGGTTCCTTTATACAACACTTACTCAGATGCATTTAATTTTGTAACAATTTTAAAAGAGGCAATGCAATGACAGCAAAGATTAAACATAAAATCACAATGATTGGTGCTGGCTTGGTTGGTTCCATGATGGCCATATTTTTAGGCAAGCGTGGTTACAAGGTTAATGTTTATGAAAAATTACCTGATATTCGTAAAGAAAATATTTCTGCAGGTCGTTCGATTAATTTAGCACTGGCAAATCGCGGTATCAGACCCATGCAACAATTGGGCATTATGGATAAGGTTGAAACATTGTTAATTCCTATGAAAGGAAGAATGTTGCACGACAAAGAAGGTGGGTTGCAGTTTCAATCCTATGGACAAAAACCAGAAGAAGTGATTTATTCTGTATCACGTGGCGGATTGGTGAGCATATTACGTGATGAAGCAGAAGCCACAGGAAATGTAACATTTCATTTTAAACAAGGACTTGATTCAGTAGATTACACGAACAATAGCATCACAACCATTGATAAAGCAGGAAACTCACAACAACATTCCTTTGATATTTTATTGGGAGCCGATGGTGCTCCCTCAAAGGTGCGCAAATCATTTGAGAAAGGAGGCGTCAAAGGTGTCACATTTGATATATTAAGCCATAGTTACAAGGAACTTACAATTAAAGCCGATAGCAATGGTTCCAATCGTTTTAAAATCAATAAAAATTCTTTACACATTTGGCCTCGTGGCGAATACATGTTGATAGCCTTACCTAATTTAGATGGATCCTTTACAGTCACTTTATTCTTACCAAATGATGGAGATTTATCATTTGAGTCCTTAACAACAAAAGAGTCGGTTTATCAATTTTTTAAAGAAAAATTTAAAGATACATTAGAATTAATCCCGAACCTTGCAGAGGTGTTTTTCGAAAACCCAACAGGTATGCTCGGTACCATTCGCTGTAAAAACTGGAACCATAAAAATGCACTGTTAATTGGTGATGCAGCACATGCTGTTGTACCCTTTCATGGCCAAGGCATGAATTGTGGCTTTGAAGATTGTTTCGACTTAAATGCGCTATTAGATGAACACAATGACGACTGGCCAGAAGTCATGTCACTTTATACCGATGTCAGAAAGGACAACGCCAATGCCATCGCTGATATGGCATTGGAAAATTACATCGAAATGCGTGATTCAGTCAGAGAGCCTAAATTTCATCTAAAAAAAGCCATCGCGTTTGAACTAGAAAATAAATTCCCAAATCAATTTATCCCCCGATATTCCATGGTGATGTTTCATCACATCCCTTACGCACAAGCACAAGCCCGTGGATTGATACAAGCTGATATTCTTAAAAAATTAAGCCTAGGTATTTCTTCAATCGAACAACTCGACATAAATTATGCAGAAAAATTAATTATGTCGTTACTCCCAACCTTCAAAACGTAAGTGGCGGACTGATGAACCTTCATTTTTGATTTCATGTAAAGCATCGATACCAATTTTGATATGGTCAGTCACATAATTAGCTGAGACACTTGTGTCACTTGCTTCTGTTTTTACGCCTTCTGGAATCATTGGCTGATCAGTTACTAACAGCAATGCACCAACTGGTATTTCATTGGCAAACCCACAAGAAAAGATAGTTGCTGTTTCCATATCAATCGCCATAGCACGACACTTTCGCAAATACTCTTTAAACTCCTCATCGTGTTCCCATACACGGCGGTTAGTGGTATAAACCGTCCCTGTCCAATAATCTTTATCGTAGGCTGCAATGGTTGAAGATACGGCGCGTTGCAACTTAAAGGCTGGTAAAGCTGGAACTTCTGACGGCAAATAATCATTCGATGTTCCTTCACCACGAATACCTGCAATAGGTAAGATAAAATCACCCAGGTTGTTTTTCTTTTTTAAGCCACCACATTTACCCAAGAACAAAACCGCTTTAGGGTTTATTGAACCGAGTAAATCCATAATTGTTGCTGCATTAGCTGAGCCCATACCAAAGTTTATGATAGTGACACCATCATGTGTTGCATTACTCATTGGTCTATCAGCACCTTTTAGTTCAGCACCTGTTGCTTCACAGAAGCGATTGACATAATCTGAAAAGTTGGTTAGTAATACGTACTGGCTAAAATCTTCTAAAGCCGTTCCTGTGTAGCGAGGCAACCAATTTGAGACAATTTCATTTTTTGTTATCATTATTTTTATCCTAGTTGAAATTGACAGCGTATATTATAGGTTTTATCCATTATTATCAATTTAAAAATTACATTCTTTATTTTTTAGTAACAACCTATACAATGCCGGAACAACCAATAAAGACATAAAAGTTGATACTAGTAAACCAGAAATAATCGTCCATGCTAAAGGTGGCCATAATGTACTTTTGGTAATGACTAAGGGAAACAATCCTGCCACTGTTGTAATTGTTGTTAACATAATGGGTCGAGCACGTCGTGTAACTGCATCGATAATGGCTTGATCAAATTCGAGGGCTTTATCTAAATTTTTGCTAATTAAATCCAACAATACTATGGCGTTGTTGACCACTATACCCACCAATGCCAATACACCGAGAATCGCTGTGAAGCCAAATGTTGTATTAGTTAAAAGCAAACCTAAGGGAACCCCTGCAAATGCTAAAGGTATAGTAATCAAGATTATACTTACCTTTAAAAATGAATTGAATTCCACCAATAGAAACATTAACAACAAAATAATTCCTAGTGGTACAGAACCTCCTAATGATTTGTTAGCTTTTCCAGATTCTTTACTCGATCCTGCCACTTCAAAATTGACACCTCTTGGTAAGTCCATAGCTTTTAGCTTTGGAATTAATTCATTAAGGACAGTTGCATAGGTTGTTCCTGTTTGAACCTCTGAAAATATAGCTGCGTATCGTTGTAATTGATAATGATTCAAAGAAGCTGGCAACCAAGACATCTTAAAATTAACCAACTCTCTTATCGGTATACTTTGCTTGTTTAATTGTAACTCAATGTTTTCAATTTGTTCTATTGGAAAATCAATACCTTTCGAATCACGTAACACAATATTAATAGGGTCATCAGCGCGCCTGTATTGCCCAATTATTAGACCACTAGTCGATAAACCTATAGCTTGAGTTACTTGTTTTCGAGTAATATTATACTGATTAAGAATTTCATCTTTAAAACTCAATTGGTAGCTTGGCACTCCAATTCCGAGATTATTCCTGACATCTCGAGTGCCTTTTGTTGTCGAGATTACTTGTTGAATTTTATTAACTGATTTACTTAAAACTTGTCTATCTTGAGCGTAAACTCTTATCTCTATTGGGGCTGTAATTGGTGGGCCCTGCCCTAGTTTACTAGCAATTATTTCAACATTTGGGTACTTAGGTTTAACCTCAGTATTTATCCAATTAATTAATTGATTAAGATTTTTTGATGACTCAAGCTCGACATCAATACGTGAAATATTCGGCGACCTGGGTTTTTCTATCAGGTTATAGTAAAAATTTGGTCCAGAATTACCACTAAAGGCATAACTATGTAAAACATGTGGTTGTTCAAGAATATCCTTCGAAATTCTTTTTGCTATGGAATTATTATGTCTCAAATTTGTGCCTTCAGCAAAAGTTATATCAACAATCAATTGATTTCTATCAGTGCTTGGAAAAAAATCTTTCTGAACAAATTTAAATAAAAACATGGAAACAATCATTGCTATCATCGCAAGAACTAAAACGCTTTTTGGGTTTGTTGTGGCCATTTTGCCAAATTTTTCACCCATTACCATAATTTTCGATTGTTTTGAGTGATGACTGGGTTGTAAGAATATATGACTAAAGGCTGGTGTCACAAATATTGAGTATATATAACTTACCGTAATGGACAACATGATAACCACAGGGATAGCACCAGTAAAGTCGCCTGTCGGACCTTTAGCCAGTAACATAGGTATAAATGCTGCTAATGTTGTGCCTGTTGCCGAAAAAAGTGAAAAAGACAGTTGTTTAACAGCAATTATTGATGCCTCTGATTTTCGCATGCCTTGATCTATATGGTATTGGATATTTTCTACCATCACTATAGCATTATCTACCAACATTCCCAAAGCAATTACCAAGCCTGATATCGCCATCTGATGTAAAACATTTCCTGAAAAATTATAGATTGCTAATGCTGTAAATGTTACCAATGGGATAATACTAGCTACCACCAACCCAGGACGCAAACCTAAGAAAAAGGTTAAGACTATACTCACTAATAACATACCCATTAATAATGATTCACCTAATTCAGATATGCGCTTAGATACCCTATCTGGCTGAAAAAATATGGGTTTTATTGTAACTGCAGGATAATCTTTAGCAATGTCCACCATTTGAAGTCGCATACGTTCACCAAATTCAACCACATTTAATTGGTTAACTTGTACAAACATACCTATCGCAATAGCTCGTTGTCCATCTAGCCAGAATGTAGAAGCAGCATCTTGCTTTGCTCCATAGTTTACAACTGCCAAGGTAGACAATGGTAAACTTGATCCATCAGGCAAGGTTATCAAAGTATTTTTAATTTCATCAATGCTCTGGTAGTCAGTATGCGCATTTAAAATAAATTGGCGGCTATCAACTTGAAGAGGCTGCAGTGGGACAACTTGAGTTTTATTATTGATTTGATCAACAATAAAATTTGCATTAATCCCTAACTGTTTGAGTAAGCCGTTTTTCGGTTCAATCGCAATTTCATCATCAATTTGAGAATACAATCTTACTTTTGTTAATTCAGGCACACGTAACAACCTTGTTTTTAGACTCTCTGCTACATCGTGCATTTCCATGATATTATTTGAGCCTGTTATAGCATAGACCATTAATGGTGTATCAATTACTCTGTCATTCAAGACTGGCTCCATAACACCATTTGGAAATTTAATTTTTGCTCGCTCTATGGCATCACGAACATTTTTCCAACCTGTGTTAGTGTCATAGACATAGGGTTTCATGCGTACTATAATTTGACAAAAGCCAGCTCTTGCGACACTTTTTATCTCATCAACTTCTTCTACTTGAGATATTTCCTCCTCTAACGGCTCAAGTACTAAGTTCTCAATATCTTCCACGCTAGCACCAGGATATTGCGTTAACACAAATCCATTGCGGTAAGGAAAAAATGGATCTTCTTGACGATTCATATTAAACCATGCTGCAATACCTGCTAAAGCCAACAAGATAGCTGTTGTTAAAATTAGTCTTTTTTGATTAACTAATAATTTAACTAAATTCATTGCACTGTACTGATTTTCATGCCAACTGATATTTTACTTTGGCCTTTGCTAACAACTGGGTCAGTGATTTTTTGCAATAGTTTGAAGACAATGCTGTTACCATCAATGTAAATTGGTTCAATTGTGATTTTTTGGGCTATATTATTTTCATTTATAAAAATATAAGGTTCATTAATACCATCATCTACTACAATTTCAAGAGGCATTTTATAAACGTTATCATACTTCTCAGCAAACTTTAATATCACCTGTTGCCCTAAACTTGTATCAAGATTGCTTTTCAATTGTAAAATAACTTTGTATAAATGTGATTGCTTATTAGCTACTTTAGAAATTTCAACTACTTCAAACTCTACATTCTGTTCTTCATATATGCCATTTACACTATCATTAATTTCTAGCCCTTTCCACAGGTTTTTGGTTAATTCAACTTCAACTTCTTGCTTATCCGTTTGATTTACCTCAATAACAACTTGTCCTGCCACAACAAATTCACCGACTTGTTTGTTAACACTCACAATTGTACTATCATATGGGGCATGTATGAATGACTCCTGTTGATTAGCTTTTGCCAAATCGATCTGTGCTTGGGTGGATTTTTTTTGAGCTAACAAATTTTTCAGTTCTGTTCTTTTCAATTCATACGCTGTTTTACTAGCACTATTATTCTTTCTCAGCTCCTTGATATCTGCCACATCGCGCTTTGTTTGAGCGATTTGTGCTTTAATTGAATCCATATTTGCTAAATTTGTTAAAACTGTAGGATTGAGGT
The DNA here is from genome assembly GCA_016744455.1 of Alcanivoracaceae bacterium. GTDB lineage: Bacteria > Pseudomonadota > Gammaproteobacteria > Xanthomonadales > Marinicellaceae > NORP309. Next base: position 79,991 of record JADGEI010000006.1, on the reverse strand, counting down.
TAGGGTTATATAAACCCATTAAAACTTGATCAGCCTCAACTTGCTCTCCAATCTTAACTAGAACTTTATCTATGGTTCCAGTTAATTGAAAAGCTAAATTTGCTCTGTTTGTAGCAATTAACACCGCAGGAACTTCATGATAACGAATTAAATCATTAGTTGTCATCACCGTAGTTTCTACCTGTGTTAATGCGTTAAAATCTTGACTAGTATTTGATTGCTCACTACAAGCAGATAAAAAAGCAAAAATAAACAATATCTTTTTCATAATTTAACTCCTTTAATGATAAAACCAATAAAATCATCAATAAAAGTTGAATCATCGGCATATAAATCTTTAGACCATTGGCAAAAATGTGGTTTAGCATTCATATAGGCATTAATAGTAGAGATAAAAGACACAATTAAATTAATAGGCTCAAAATCATTTCTAAAAATACCTTTATCTTGTGCTTGTTTGATTAAGGCTGTTCCTTGTTGTATTAAAGGCTTATCGTATTTTCCACAACTGCCGTCATTTTCTAAATGACTCCATGAATATAAACGCAAAACACTAGGGTTATTTTTTAAGAATTCAAAATATTTTCTTATTGATTCCGATATTAATTCCTCTGGTGTTGCGGCATTTTGAAATAAATCTAATTGAACATTTGCAAAGTGAGCAAAAGATGTTTCTTTAATTTCATCCCATAAATCTTTTTTACTGGAGAAATGGTGAAAAATTAAGCTTTTTGCCACTTCTGCTTGGTTAGCTATTTGTGCTATTGAAACCTGGCTGAATCCCTTTGATGAAAACAAATCAAAAGCTGCCTGTAAAATTTTTTCTTTATTAGATAACATAATAATACACCGATATAAAATGACAAATACTACCGATTAATACAAAAACATGAAAAATTGCATGGTTATATTTGATCTTGTGAACTGCATATAACAATGCACCTACTGTATAAGAAACCCCACCTGCAATTAACCAATGTAACCCATCTCTTGATAAATTTTCAATTAATGGATTTATGGCAAAAATAATTAACCATCCCATCACCACATAAGCTAGGGTTGAAATCAAATTATACTTTCCTGTGAAAAATAATTTCAGAACAATGCCAATAATTGCTAACCCCCATGCGATGCCAAACAATGTCCATCCAACAACACCATTTAATGTCACTAAACAATATGGGGTATACGTTCCTGCTATAAGTAAATATATTGCACTGTGATCAAAAACCTTAAGCCGTAATCTTAGATGCTTTTCTTTAGCTGAATGATAAAAAGTTGAAGCTGCAAACAATAAAACCATACTCGCCCCATAAATGCTAAAACTTACGATGTGCCAAGAATTGCCGTAGTTAACAGCTTTTATGATTAAAAATACAAGAGCAATAATCCCTAATATTAGCCCAATAGCGTGTGATAGGATGTTTATTCTTTCTTCATTTGGTGGATAAGTTTTCAGTACTTGCGAAGCTGACATGTCAGTTATAGTCTAATGTAAAATCGCATTATACACTGACTGACCGGTCGGTCAAGTTAAGTTTTACCTTTTAATAAATTGTAAAAAAAGGGTAAAACACTAAAATTTAGTACTTTTTTGCATGTTTTTGCTCTTTTTTCTTGTTACAAACTCATTTTTTACTAGTAATTAAGTTAGAATAGCTCGCGCTGGTAATACAACAGCTAATATTTATGTTTACGCAATTTTTATGTCCACTAGTTACATTCTCATTAAGTTCATCGTAAGTAATTCCTGATATACAGCACAACTATCTAACATACAATATGTAAGATACAATTTTAAAATTAATTTGGAGATATCCCAATGAGTAAGACTACTGGTTCAGTAAAATGGTTTGATGAGAAGAAAGGTTTCGGATTTATCGAGCGTGAAGGTGGAAGTGACGTATTTGTTCATTTCAAAGCTATTCAAAGCGAAGGTTTCAAAACTTTATCTGATGGACAAGCTGTAGAGTTTGACGTAGAAGATGGCGCTAAAGGCCCACAAGCTGCAAACGTAATTGTTTTATAAAACAGTTATCAATTTGTAAATAAAAGAGAGCAACTTTTTAGTTGCTCTTTTTTTTTAATTATATTTTGTCTAAATGACAATTACGAGACATAAAAAAAACAATATCAATTCCCACACACTAGATAGTACATAACTAAAAAAAAAACATTAAACCTGGAGTAGCTATAACCTGGGATAGCTTCAATTAAAAGAGGTACCCTTATGCTAATCTCGTTCCATTTGGAACATCGAGATCAGGAGTTGTTAAAACAACACTTCCGCCTTCACGATGAAAACCCGTAACCAAACACTCTGACATAAGAGGCCCTATTTGCTTAGCGGGGAAATTAGTAACGGCTACAATCTGTTTTCCGAGCAATTCTTCTTTTAAATAAAGGTCCGTTATTTGTGCGCTTGATTTTTTTATGCCAAATCTATTTCCAAAATCAACCATCAAAAGATTAGGAGGGTTTCTAGCCTTTGGGAAATCTTTAACTGCAACAATTGTTCCAACTCTTAATACGACTTTTTGAAATTCCTGCCATTCTAATTCATTCATCAGTCTATCATGGATGTAGCTTCTGCCAAATCGACACTTACAAGGCGAGAAACACCAGGTTCACGCATAGTCACCCCATTCAATTGGTTCGCAATTTCCATGGTAACTTTATTATGAGTAACGAATAAAAACTGAACCTTTTCTGACATTTCTGCAACCATTTTCGAAAACCTTCCTACATTGGCATCATCAAGTGGTGCATCAACTTCATCTAACATACAAAAAGGTGCTGGATTTAAGTTGAATATAGAAAAAACCATCGCAACAGCTGTTAATGCTTTTTCACCACCTGAGAGTAATTGGATATTTGAAATACGTTTTCCAGGTGGGCGAGCCATTATTGAAACGCCGGTAGTAAGTAAGTCATCACTTGTTAATTCTAAAAAGCAATGTCCACCACCAAATAATTTAGGGAACAATATCTTAATATTAGTATTAATAGCCTCAAAGGTATCTTTAAAAAGAGTGCGTGTTTCTTTATCAATTTTATTAATTGCTTTCTCTAAAGTTTCTAACGCTTCAACCAAGTCATCATTTTGTGAATCCAAATATTCTTTTCGTTCACTTTCTTCTTCAAATTCAGATATTGCTGCTAAGTTTACCGGTTCTAATCGTGTTATACCACGCTCCAGTCTTTCTAATTCATTTTGTTTATAATCAGTGTTTTGCCCTTCTTGTATGGAAGCAATAACTTCTTTAGCCACAAAGCCTTTATCGCTAATTTGCTCTTCATAACTTTCAGCTTTCATGTTGTTACTTTGCTGTTCTAGTTTAGCATTTTCAAGCTTGTTTCTTGCATGTTCAATGGTGGCATTATGATCGCTACGCTGCCTATCAAGCTGCTCTAACTCAACTTGACATGCTTGAGTCTCTTGTCGCAATTGATCTCGATATTTTTCAGTTTCTATACGTTTATTTAATAACACATCTAGTTCATTTTGTTTATCTTCTAGAGGACTCGAATCTTGACTTAATTGTTTTAAAAGGTTTTCTTTACGCTGCTCTAACCGTTGGCATTGTTGTTCTAGGCGCTGTATTCCATGTTTAGCTGAATTTGTTTTACTTTCTAAACTCTGAATCAATAATTTTTGTTGGTAATAGAAACTAGAAGATTGGGATAGATTCTGCTTAGCTAATTCTTTACTCGCAACCATGTCCTGTTGGCTACGTTCTTGCTGGTGTTTTTGATCCTCTAGTTCTTTAGCAATCTCGATGGCTTCTTCGAGTTCACCACGAGCTTTTTTAACACTTGCTTCATCAATCTCAATTTGAACCTGTAATTGTTCGCTTTCTGTATTGATTTGAATATTTCTCAATTCAATTTGTTCAATTTTATGCTTCTTAGAAGAAATTGTTGCGTTGAGTTCTGATACACGACGGTGACCCATGTTTACATCTAGTTGCAATTGTTCTTTTTGCATTTCCAAGTTGTTTACTTCGGTCCGGCAGGTTTCTATTTCATTTATTGTTGACTCAATTAGTAAATCAAAATGCCCTATTTTAGATTCCAACTCCTTTAATTCTTTTTGGCGTAACAAGAAGCCGCCTTCATTTTCTCCTGCAATGGTTTTACTCCAATTCTTGCCAATAAGGATACCTTCACTAGTCACACTTGATTGGCCTAGAGCTAATTTATTGCGATTTTTTAATGCTGTTGCCATACTTTCTGTTATAAAAATAGAATTAAACCACTCATAAATAACATCAGGGCCATTCACCATTTCACTTAAAGTCCCTTTAGCAGGTTTAATTGTACCCTTATTGTTTTCAACCATACTTAAGTTTCCATACTTCCATTCAAGTAAACAATTTTCTAATGACACTTTCTCATTAGGAACTAATGCTTGTAACTGGTCACCTAGTGCTGTTTCAACAGCTTTTTCCCAACCTGTTTCAACTTCAATTAATTGAGATAATTTACCTGCATTATTCAAGTTGTTATTTTGAAACCACTCTTGTATTTCTTCATTATCATCTGCCATTGCCGCTTGTTGCAGGGCTTGTAAAGACCCTCTCCTTCCCTTAGCTTGATGTAATTCACTTTGTATTTGATTAAGCTTTTCTTGTCCTATTCTTGACTTTTGTTTCTGTAACTCTTGTCTTTCTTTGGTTTCTTCTAATTTGACCAACTTTTCTTCTTGTATAAGATTTTGCTCTTCTTGTTTAAGCCTTAATTCTTCTAACTCTTCGCTAATAGGCTTAGCTATAACTGTTGAACTTTCTTCTTTTAGTGCTTTTAAACGATCACTCTGGCGAATTAATTGATTATCTAGGCTAGAAATTTTTGTTTGTTCTACTTCTACTATCCGGTTTTTTTCAGAAATGTGTGACACCAAATTATTCCAATTCGTCTGCCATTCAAGTAACTCATCTTCAAGTGAGGAAAAAGCCAATTGCTTATCTTTAACTTGTTCTTCAGCTCTATCCAATTCTGGTATTATTTTTTCCAATTCTTGCTGATTATTTAACAAATCTTTTTGGTCAACGCTTAATTGCTGTTGATTCACTTTTAGTGTCTCTTCTGCATCTGCCAATTCTTGTTGTAAGCGTTCAGAAAGTGATTTTGTGTGACTGATAAATTGTTCAATTTTACCGATCTCTGTGTTTATAACGTAGAGTTGTTCTTGAACCTTATTGCCTTTGTCTTGCAACAAATGATGGGTAATACGTTGTTTGTCAATTTGTGTCTCACTGCCTATTAATCCTGTTTTGATTTCTTCTAAAGCCAAATCAAATTCAGTAACAATTTTATTACTTTTAATTGTTTGATTTTGCCATTGTTGCCATTGCAAACTGAGCAACTCTACTTCTATGACACGATATTGATCTTTTAATCCTGTATATTTTTCTGCATTTTTTGCTTGCCGTTTGAGCTTATTGATGTGCTTACCAACTTCGGCTCTTAAATCATCTAATCGTTCTAGGTTTTCTCGTGTATGCTTGATTCGGCGTTCAGTTTCTCTGCGTCGTTCGCGGTACTTGGATATACCTGCAGCTTCTTCTATATAACTGCGTAACTCCTCAGGTTTAGATTCGACTATTCGTGAAATCATGCCTTGCTCTATTATGGCATAACTTCTAGGGCCAAGACCGGTACCAAGAAATAAATCAGTAATGTCTTTTTTTCTGCATTTTGTACGATTAAGGTAATATTTTGATTGGCCGTCACGTGAAACTTGGCGTTTTACTGATATTTCAGTGTATTTTGCAAATTCACCTTTTACTTGACCATCAGAGTTATCAAAGATCAACTCAACCATTGCCGTACCCACTGGTTTTCTAGCACTGGAACCACTGAATATCACATCTGTCATTGAGGCACCACGAAGCATCTTAGCTGAAGTCTCCCCCATGACCCAACGAACAGCATCAATAATATTTGATTTTCCACAACCATTTGGGCCTACCACACCTATTAAGTTGGATGGCATCAAAAATTCAGTTGAGTCTACAAATGACTTAAATCCTGCTAGTTTTATCTTCGTTAATCGCATATTGACTTGCTATTCCTTTTTTAATTGTATAAGGTGCATTTTTTTAAACGTTACATTATGCCATGACTACAGCTCCAAGCAAAGAACTAGAAACATTTGTTAACCCACAAAAAGACAGAGACTACAAAATATCTATCAGAATTCCTGAATTTACCTGCTTATGCCCCAAAACAGGTCAACCAGATTTTGCTACCATTTACTTGGATTACACACCAGATGAACTATGCGTTGAATTGAAATCATTAAAATTATATGTTTGGTCTTTTCGCGAAACAGGAGCTTTTCATGAAGCCGTAACTAATGAGATACTGGATGATCTAGTTAATGCCACAAACCCACGCTGGATGAAAGTTCGTGTAGAATTTATGGTCCGTGGTGGAATCTACACCGATGTGACTGTTGAGCATACAAAAGATAGCTAAAACCTATTCATTTAGTATACCATTAGATTTGATTAAGGTTTCTCTCCAATTTATTCAACGTTTCATCCAAACGATGACTAACCTTTGAGTGACTGCGTTTTTCTTGTTTTAAAAAATCATTCAAGGTGCGTTTTTTTGCAAATAAGTTGTTTTTATTGATGCTGAAATTATGCCTTTTTAATATCCCCTGAATCTCTTCAAATTTTTGTTGTATTTGTTTTCGGGTTTGTTGATATGCATATTCACACAATTCATCACGGCGTGAATAACTAAACAAATTAGTGTTAAACAACATTTCATCATCATTATTGGGTTCTATTAATATTATATCCGCTTTAGGATAATCTGACTTATATTTATCTAACCCTGATTTCAATCGAGATTGCACAATCGAACGAAAAGTCTGTGACAATATCATTGGCAGACCTGCTTTTAATAGCTTTGATTTTTCATGCGTTGCTTGTTCGTTCTCAAATGGAACAATTGGATTGACAGCAAACAATAATTGTACATCGTTATTTAAAGCAGCGGAAGCATTCATGGTTCTCCTGAGTGCACCATCTACGTAGAAATGATTTTTAATTTTTACTGGAGCATAAAGTCCTGGCAAAGCCGATGATGCCTGCACTGCTTTTGATATAGGCACATCCGAATTTTCATCGGTACTGAATGTAGCTATTTTACCGGTATTGATATCACAGGCAATAATATATAACTTGTTTTTTAACTTTCTAAAATCGTTACTAGAATATTTGGATTTTAATACTTTACGAATAAATTTTTCCAAACTGTCATTATTAAATGCACCATTTGGCAATAGGCTACCAATTTTTTCAAGAATATCCACTACACTTGTATGTAATGGTTTTTTTAACCAATCGTAAAAAGCATCAAAAGTAACAAAAGGTATATCCGTAATTTTTTTGAAAAATAACCTATAAGCTGGTTTTAAAAAATTATCTGGATTAAAAGGAGTTTCAGTTTTTTTATTGAAAGCAAAAATATCAGCAATTTCTTCAGTACTAATACCATTGGCTAATGCTGATACCAAAAAGGAACCTGAAGAAACTCCTACATACACGTCTAAATTATTGAGATTCAATAAATTTACACTATCTTTTAAGGCACAAAGTGCACCTAATTCATAAAAACCGCCTAGTGGTCCTCCACCGGCCAGTGCTAAACCTGTTTTAAGATTACTTTTTACAGGATCTGATGCTGACTTAATTGTTATCATAAAAGCATTATACTCTTAACAAAAAAAATGCTCTATAAAAATAAAGCATTTTTTTGCATTACAATCAGCGTTATTTTACTTTTCGTATGGGAAAAATCTCCACTCAACTCCTGCAAATTTTTCAAGACAACGCATAACTTGACAAGAGTAACCAAACTCGTTGTCATACCAGCAATAAAGTATCAATGATTTACCTTCTACAATAGTAGCAGTTGAATCAATTATACAAGCTTGCCTTGAACCTACAAAGTCTGATGAAACAACCTCTGTGGAAACTGTATAACCAATTTGCTGTTGCAACCTTGAGTGCAAGGATTTCTGACGTAAAAACTCTTTAACATTGTCTACTGTCGTTTCTTTTTCCAATTGAATTTTTAATATTGCCATGGAAACATTTGGCGTAGGAACACGAATAGCATTACCTGTTAATTTACCTTCCAATTCTGGAAGCACTCTTGCAACAGCTTTAGCTGCACCAGTAGAAGTTAGCACCATATTAAGTGCCGCACTACGACCACGTCTGTCACCTTTATGAAAGTTATCAATCAAGTTTTGATCATTGGTATAAGCATGAATCGTTTCAACGTGCCCATTATGAATGCCATATTCTTCATTAATGCATTTTAATACGGGCACAATTGCATTGGTTGTACATGAGGCAGCACATATAATTTTATCAGATTTTTTTATGTCATTATGGTTAATTCCGTAAACAATATTTTTGATACCATCTTTAGCAGGTGCTGTTAACAATACCTTAGATGCACCAGGACGTAAATGAGCACCAAGGCCTTTTTTATCTTTCCATACACCTGTATTATCAACAATCATAGCGTCTTTGATTCCATATTTGGTGTAGTCAATCTCTGCAGGTGAATTGGCATAAATGACCTGAACAGGATTACCATTAATAACCATCATGTTGTCTTCTTTAACTACGCGTATAGTACCCTGAAAATCACTGTGAACAGAATCATGTCGTAATAAGTGTGCACGCTTAACAATATCCTCAGCGTGCTTAGAATCTCGTAGTACAATGGCTTTTAGAACTAAAACATCACCGCCACCTGTCTTATCAATCAACAATCTAGCAACCAATCGCCCTATTCTACCAAAGCCATATAATACAACATGCTGAGGCTTAGGCAGAGGTTTGTGTTTCGACCCAATTAAGTCAGCTAATTGTTTTTTAACATATTCAAAAATATCTTCATTGTTGCCATTTTTCAAATAACGAGTAACCATTTTCCCTACATCAATATGCGCAGGGCCAAGAGAAAGTTGTGAAATGGCGTTAACAAAAGGATAGGTTTCAAATAGACTAACTTCATTTCCTTCAACTTTACGTACAAATCTGTGTGCCTTCATTAAATCTGTTACGCTTTGATTAATCATGCGTTTCCCATACATATACAATGAAACATTGCTCTTTCGATATAGTCGCCCGATTAATGGTATCATCGCTTCGGCTAAGGCTTCACGTTCTTTCCAATCTGCGAAAAATTCTTTAGGAACGGGTCTCTTTTTTACACTCATTACATCCTCGATTGTTGATTATTAAATTTGTAAACTCTATAAAACAGGCTCATTTTAACATTAAATAATATTTGTTTTTACTACATTTCAATAAGAAATACTTATGAATAATATACCAATTACTAATATGACACATTAAAAGCCTGTTATATTAGCACACTCTAATAAACGCATTGGATAAATAATACAAAGATAATTGTATTTCACTGGTATATTAGTTAAAGTAAGTTATTCTACTTAAGGAAATTACCTATGATTAATGTTGTATTAGTTGATGATCACGAAATTGTAAGGACTGGTTTGAAAATGATAATTGACAAAATGCCTGGAATAAAAATCATTGCCGAAGCAGAAAATGGCGAGCAAGCCATATCTGCTGTTAGAGAGTTAAATCCTGATGTTGTACTTATGGATGTCAATATGCCTATATTAAGTGGTGTTGAAGCAACAAGAAGAATATCCCAACACTTATCAGCAACCAAAGTAATTATTTTAACTGTTCATGCAGAAAATCCTTTCCCTGCTCAATTATTAGAAGCTGGGGCAAGTGGTTATTTAACCAAGGGCTGTGCATCTGAAGAACTTGAAAAAGCCATTAGAGAAGTTGCTGTAAATGGTCGATATATTGGTAATGATATAGCTCAGCAGATGGCTTTATCGATGTTACCTGGAAACAAATCGTCTCCATTTGATGTACTAACTTCTAGAGAGATGGAAGTGATGATGTTACTGGCTCGCGGAAAAAAACCTAAAGAGATCGGAGGTATTATGTTGCTTAGCCACAAAACCATTGCTACTTATAAATACAGGATACTCGAAAAACTAGAACTTAAGAACATCATTGAACTTGCCCATATGGCAATAAAACATGGAATCATTGAAGACACAAACAAATAATACACTATGAGCAAACACATCGTATGTCCAACATGCTTGGCAATTAACAGAATCCCTGATAACAAATTAAAAAACAATCCAAACTGCGGCAAATGCCATGGTAGTTTATTTAGAAATAAAGCCCTTGAGGTTGATAGTAAAACTTTCACTAAAATTGTTCGTAAAACCACTCTGCCAATAATCATTGACTTTTGGGCTCCTTGGTGTGGCCCATGTAAAATGATGACACCCATATTTAATCAAGCTGCAAGTCAGTTAAATGGTGAATATATCTTAATCAAGGTAAACACTGAACAAGAACAACAATTGTCGGGTTCATTAGGCATTCGCTCTATCCCTACTCTTATGGCCTATAAAAACGGAAAAGAAATTAACAGAATGTCTGGTGCCCTACAACTTCCACAATTACTTCAATGGATAAAAAGTAATTAGAAATTAACTCAGGAAAATTTAATAAAAAAAAGCAGATGATAACATCTGCTTTTCCATAAAATCTTTAACCATGATTGAAATTTCAACCAATAGAAATAAAGTTTTAACGTTTTGAGAATTGAACAGCACGTCTTGCTTTGCGAAGACCCACTTTCTTTCTTTCCACTTTTCTTGAATCTCGAGTTAAGAAACCTTCTGCACGTAGTGCCTTTCTTAATTCTTCGTCACTTTCTAAAAGTGCACGTGAAATTCCTAATCTGATTGCTCCAGCTTGTCCTGTGTTACCACCGCCAACAACTGTGCAATTAACATCCCACTGATCTACCATTTCTAGTTTTTCGAAAGGTTGCCTAAGAACCATTTTAGAAGTTTCTCTACCGAAATACACATCAATTGGTTTTGAGTTAATGGTAATCTTTCCAGAACCTGGTGTTAAAAATACACGAGCTACAGATGATTTACGTCTTCCTGTTCCATAAAATTGTTGATTTGCCATGATTATTTCCTACCTATTTCTAAAGTTGTTGGTTGCTGTGCTTCATGAGGGTGCTCACTACCAGCATAAACTTTAAGTTTGCGGTACATGGTACGTCCTAATGAATTTTTTGGTAACATGCCTTTTACAGCAGTTTCGATAACAACTTCAGGATGTTTCTGTAATTGCTTTTCTAATGTAATAGATTTTAAATTACCAACATACCCTGTATGTTTATAATAAATCTTGTCTTTCATTTTGTTACCAGTTACTGCTAATTTTTCAGCATTGATAACTACAATGTAATCACCAGTATCAACATGAGGGGTATATTCAGGTTTATGTTTACCACGTAAACGTCGAGCAATTTCTGTAGCCATACGGCCCAAAATTACGTCTTCAGCATCGATAACAAACCATTCACGTTTGATTTCATCTGCCTTTGCACTAAAAGTTTTCATTATAAGTATGCTCCTTAAGCATTAGTTCAACGTGTAGCAACTAAATTCCTTTGGTGGAATTTTATTTGTACACTTATTTATATTACTAGTTTTAAATAAATCTTGTCGGATATTTACTCGCATAAAAAGTCGTACAAAATTTAAGAGCGTGGATATTACTTAAAAACATAGCTTGATGCAAGTAGAATCAACCTTTTATAGGTATATTTAAAGAAAGAACACTATTGTACTAGAGAAGAAGCCTCTTCTCCCTCTTCAAACTCTTGATACAGTAGGATTGAACCCGCCTTCACGTATTCGACTAATTCAATAAAATCAGCTTCTTCACCTTGAGTTTCATCACTCTGCGTATCTACTTTAGAAATTTTCTCTAAATCCATAATAAATTCATGGACGTCATCGTGCATATTTTGATCTGACTTTAATCCAGCAAAAGCCAACCCTGTTAAAAATGCACCGCACCAAGTTGCTAGTGCATCAAGTCTATAACTTAACCCGTTATTATCAGATGGCAATAGTGGAGAAAAGGTATAGTTATCAGCACTAAGTTTATCTTTAGCAAATTCAAATAATGCATTTAACACCGGAATTAATTTTTGAGTATCACTGCCTTCAAAACTGTAATCTTCTAGAATAACATCTATCCAATGAGTCACTTTTGTTTCTTTATTAACTGTCAGCATACCACTAGCATGCGCATGTAATTCCGCAGGAGTAGCTATGATATTATTATCCTTTAAGTGTTGCGCAAATGGCTTGTATGGAATCATAATTTATCTGTATTCAAATAAGAAAAGCGTATTTTCCCTGATTTTTCATAATCTTGGAAGAAAAATCTCACAAGTTAGTTGACCTTTTCACCTTTGGACGATATTATTTACCTTATGGACAATAGCAGAAATACATATTTAGAGGAAATTTCATCCTTAGAAGAGACTATTAACGAAGCAATTGAGTTAATTAGCCAATATAAAATTGAGAACACCGCTTTAAAACACAAAATGGAATCATTATCTTCAGAAAAAACGCTGCTGTTACAAAAAAATGATCAAGCAAAAAACAGGCTTGAATCAATGATTTCACGCCTTAAATCACTTGAGCAGCAATCCGCATGAGCCAACAAAAAGTCACTGTAAGAATTTTAGAAAGAGAGTATCAATTTGCTGCAACTGATGAAGAACGTTCTTCACTCTTATCAGCTGCCGATCAACTTGATGCAACCATGAGAAGTATTAAGGGTAATAACAGCACACTTTCAGCTGACAAGGTAGCCATAATGGCTGCTTTAAATATTAGTCACGAAATGATGCAACTAAAGCATGCTCACAATAAAATAACTCAACTAAATAACAATCTACAAAAACACCTTAACGATTAACATAATTCTCAGTTATTTTGTGATTTCTAAGTAATAATATTACAACTCGCACATATGTAAGAGACCTTAGCAAACCCATGGAATGCGAAAAAAACTGTAAATAGCGGGCTATTTGGCTCATTTTTATCTTACAATTGCTGCTTGTATCACTTTTTCTATCACTCCAGTATTATGCAAAAACTTCTTAAATTTATATTTCATACAAATAAATCTTGTTCTGGATTTTTAAAAGTTTTATAATAAATTTTAAGGTGTAGACTACCATGTGCGACAATGTTATTGCATATCCCTTGGTCCTTAATTTTATAATTTAGGAAGGCATAATCAACTTCTGTGTGCAGATCTGTCATTGAACAGAAAGCCTAATGTTTTGAGAGTCTTCCGCCTTGAACCTTTGGTTCCAAGGTCGCCAGTAATATACCGGCTTGTGTGGTTTACACCGTATTTTATTAATAAACTAATTAAAAATTGAAAAACAACAGCAGCATTCGTTCAGAACTTCTCTTACAAAGAAAGCAGCTCAACACTCCACAAAAAAACTTCTTAAGTGATCAGGTTTGTAAGCAAATTTTGTCATACTTTACCTTATCAGATTTTTCCAGTATTGCAACTTATCATGCGATAGGTAAAGAAGTCGACTTATCAAGACTCATCCAACAATCTTCACGCTTATATTTACCTGTTGTTAAAACAAAAAACACTATGCAATTTAACCAGTTTAGATCTTTCCATGATCTTACTAAAAACAAGTATGGAATTCTAGAACCACAAAACACACCTTCAATAAAACTACAAGAACTAGAGTTATGTTTTGTACCTTTAGTTGCTTTTGACCGAAAAGGATCAAGGGTTGGAATGGGAGGTGGGTTTTATGACCGCTATTTTGAATTTAACAGGTGCCAACAAAAACCAACAATTCTTGTAGGTATCGCCTATGATTTTCAAGAAGATGATACAATTCAATCTCAACCTTGGGATATACCCATGGACATGATTATCACCAACAAAGAGATTATAAAACCATGAACAAACAAGAGCAACTTAAACATCAAGTAGCATTAGCAGCCTTAGAGTATTTTGATGACTATGACATGGTGGTTGGCATTGGAACAGGATCGACAGTTAATTGTTTAATTGATGTATTACCACAAGTAAAAAGTCGAATAGACTCTTGTGTTTCCAGTTCAATTGAAACAACTAGACGCTTAAAGGAACACGGCTTCCATGTTAAAGAACTAAATCAAACTGGCCCATTGTCATTATACATTGATGGAGCAGACGAATGTGATACTCACAACCGTTTAATTAAAGGTGGAGGTGGAGCATTAACACGTGAAAAAATAATAGCAGCCGCCAGTGATAAATTTGTATGTATTGTTGATGAAAGCAAAATGATTAAAATTTTAGGCAGCTTCCCTTTACCCGTAGAGGTAATCCCTATGGCCCAATCCCATGTTGCGAGAGCATTAGTTAAGCTTGGGGGACAACCTGAGTTGCGTCAGGGCTTTATCACTGACAATGGCAATATTATTATCGACGTTCATAATTTAAAGATAATAGACCCGTTAAAAATTGAAAGCCAAATTAACGATATTGCAGGCGTCGTATGCAATGGTATTTTTGCTTACCAAAAAGCCTATGTAACTCTAATTGCTAGTAAAAACGGCATTAAAATACAGAATTAACATGTTAAATTGATTTATGGAAACAAAAAAAGCCGTCACATTGACGGCTTTTTTCACTTTAACATATCAAGATTACAAGATTAGTTTTTTGCTTTGAACATTCTAAAACTTAATGCAATTAAAACTAAAGCCAGCAATATCAATGTCCAGCTATTCAAAAATGGTACTGGTACTGGCGGTGCTAATACTATATTTGTCCCTTGAATAATAAATGGAAAACCTTGTTGAGTATTTGTTCCTCCATCTAATAAATCACTCCAAACACCTCCTATTGATTGCAAGGCATTACCTGTAACAGTTTGCCCTGAAATAGTAATAGGAGGAGCCCAAGGGCCTGACCCACCTGATCCATCAGACTGCCAATCTAGCCAATAAGTTCCAGCAGGTAATGTAATATTTACATCAACTGTGCTTGCAGCTATTTGTCTATCGGTATTTGTTCCAGTAGTGGCCTCTGTTACTCGTAAAATATTAGAGTTAGCAGTTGAGCTCATGCGATTTGTTGTATCATCTCCAAACACTACTGAACTACCCATAGCACCTGGTACACCATCCCAAATTTGTAAATTTACTGCAGTGATAGTTGAGGCAGTTTCACCGGTTTGATAAGCATAAAAAATAATGTTATCAATAGTCCAATCAGATCCAGTAACAGTAAAATCGTCAGCTATCCTATTGCCTGCACTTAATTGATGACCGGCACCAATTGTATCCATGCCTAAACTCGCAGTTTGCAGTATACTTTCATCGAGCCCACCAGCACCAGTTCCTGTACCATTAACAAGTGAACCATTGTCATACAAAACACCACTACCCGTTGGTGTTTGAAAATCACTTACAATGACAACTGGATTAGAATTTATCTCGTTTAAATCAAACTCTTCATTTACTCCAATTGCAGATACTGAAAAACTTACCAGTATTGACAAACATATTATTATTATTTTCATTTTTATTACCCATCCGTAATTTATAGATTAGGCTATCATTTTATTGAATTCGTTCCATTTGTCAATAAACCACTTTAGACTTATTATAATAAATTGACATTCATCATAAAACATAACGCAAACGCTGACACAGAAGGGTTTAGTGTTTTAATAACTGCATTATCCAGTTAAATAAATAAACAAATTACATTAACTTTTATGGCTTTAGTATTAAAAAATAGATAGAATGTATAAAAATAGTAAATAGTTTTACAACATCTATAAACTATTAATCTTAAGATAACTGGGAATTTACAAAATTATGCAAATTGAGATTGACAATCAAGACGCTATACATTTGCCATCGTTAGGCCATATGTTATTTGGTACAGATGAAAAATGTGATGTTGTTCTTGACTTTATTACAGACACCCCAAAAAAAGCATTTTCAATCATCAGTGACAAAGTTTCTTGCATTCTAGAAGTATTCAATCAAGAACAAGTCTTCATCAACAACTTGGAAGTTCATGAAATGGCATTGTTACATCCTGGCGATGTTATTTCTATCGGCTCGCAAAAATTAAAATTAATTGATGAAAATAGCTTACCAAAGTCATGTTCCAGTGCCTTTAAAATGGTAAAGAAAGAAAATCTCGACAATCACCTAAGTACATCAGTATCAGGCTTAAGAAGTTTTAATAAAAACAGTTTTGGTCAATTGGCTATAATTGGTAGTAAAAACAGTTACACTCATAAACCCTTTAATGACAATGATATACCATTTTCAGTGTCCTACATTGATGATGAATTAACGGTGCTATGCAAAAAAGACAAAAGCATATTCATTAACGGGAATAAAGCCAATTATGCTATTTTAAGAAATGGCGATTACATCACTACAGGGTTTTCCAAATACGGAGTAGAATCCCCAGGCACTTCATCTTTCTCCAAATACAGTCCATCACATCCTAAAAATATTCAACTTTCTGAAGAGTATTTAATCAATGACAATTCCAAGCAAAGCACTTCTAATAGTTTTATTAAAAACAACCTTTGGTGGATATCACTCTTAGCAATTGTCATCTTAACCGCTATAGTTTTATATTTAATAAAAAATCAATAACTTACATTTACATCTAGAGAGCTTCCTATGCACTACCCAAAATACTATCTTGCATTTCTTTTAGTTTCTTACTCAATAACATCAATTGCCATAGATCAACATTTATGGCTAGAAGATATTGATGGGGATAAATCCATGCAATGGGTTAAGGAAACTAATCAAATTACTCAAGAGAAACTAGCTTCAACTAAACTATACAACGACCTTTACCAGCAAGCACTTACTGTTCTCAACAACGAAAGCCGCCTACCCGTCGTCAATCAAAAGGGTAAGTGGTTATATAATTTTTGGCAAGATAAAAAACACCCAAGAGGAATCTACCGAAAAACCAGTTTAAAACAGTTTAGAAAAAAGAATCCTAAATGGTCAACTGTACTTGATATGGATGCCTATTCGAAAAAACATGGAAAAAACTATGATTATCATGGAATGACATGTTTGGCTCCTGAGAACATTATTTGCCTTGCTCAGCTCTCTCCTGGTGGTTCAGATGCTGTTGAAATAAAGGAATTTAACTTAAAAAAAGGTGAGTTCATTGAAAATGGGTTCAATATCCCAGTGGCAAAAACCAGGGTTTCTTGGATTGACAAAGATACCATTTTTATAGGCACGGATTTCGGGGAAAACTCAATGACCGAATCAGGTTACCCTCGAATTATAAAAAAATGGAAACGAGGAACAGCTCTTTCTGAAGCACAAACCCTATATACAGCCAGTGAAAAGTCTATGGCTGCTAGCGCTTATAGACTTAACCAAGACAGTTATTCTATTGATATAATTAATGAAACTACTAGTTTTTGGTCTAATAAAAAATTCCTTTTAAAAGAGGATAAAATCATTCCAATCCAGTTGCCAGATAGTGCGAATTTATCTGGAACCTACCAAGACAAATTAGTTGTTTCTCTTAAAAAAGAATGGGAATTTAATGGCAGTAAATACATGCAAGGAGAAGTATTACTTATTGACATTGGTCTTTTAACTGAAGGCAAGGGTGAAATAGAAAGTGTTATTAAACCAAACAAGACAACAATTATTAACAATGTTGACACATCAAAACATGGTTTACTAATCACCCTATTAGAGGATGTCAAAGCAAAATTATGTTTATTCCAAAAGAAAGATGATGGAAAATGGGATATTCAGGAAATTCCTTTTCCAGAAAATGGAGCACTTAGTGTCACTAGTGTTGACGAAGAATCAGGTGATTTCTTTGTGCAGTATGAATCATTTATAACACCACCTAGTTTATACCACATTAATAATAAAACTTTGAAACCTCAGTTGCTTAAGCAACAAGATGAAGCGTTTGATAGCTCAAAGTTTAAAGTTGAACAATATTTTACAAAATCTCTTGATGGTACGCGTATACCTTATTTTGCTGTGATGGACAAACAAACTGTTTTCGATGCTAAAAACCCAACACATATCTTTTCATACGGAGGCTTTAGAAACAGCCTCACACCTTCATATTCAGGTAGTTATGAAGCTTTGTCTGGCGCTTATGGAAAACTTTGGCTGGAACGTGGTGGAGTTTTTGTATTAGCCAACATTCGCGGTGGCGGTGAATATGGGCCCGCTTGGCATGCAGCGGCTTTATTAAAAAATCGCCATAAAGCCTATGAAGATTTTGAAGCTGTTGCTCAAAGCCTAATAGATAAAAAAATCACATCTTCTAAACATCTTGGAATTGAAGGCCGTTCCAATGGAGGGCTTTTAGTTACAGCGACGATGACAAGGCGGCCTGATTTGTATGGTGCTGTAATATGTGGTGCACCATTAATTGATATGAAACGTTATAACAAGCTTTTAGCTGGTGCCAGTTGGGTTGGTGAGTATGGAAACCCAGATGAACCTGATATGTGGAATTACATTAAAACATATTCCCCTTATCAGAATGTTAAACCTGATACAAAGTACCCGCCAATTTTCTTCTACACATCAACAAGAGATGATCGAGTTCATCCAGGGCATGCTCGTAAAATGGCAGCAAAAATGCTAAGTTTGGGTAATAAAGTTGAATATTATGAGAATATTGAAGGTGGGCATCATGGCTTTAGTACCAACGAGCAGCTTGCTCACAGGGTAGCCTTGTCTTATACCCATTTATGGAAAAATTTAAAATAACCAAATTTAACGGCAAAAACTAATTAGCCATTTCTCCATTTCTAGCCAAGCATCACCTGATGCTTGGCCTTTAATAACTCTATCTAATTGAGCCATTGCTATTAACAGAATTTCTAACTGGTTAGCAGACAGTCTATTCAAACACGATTGGATAGCGGCTTGTTGATTCTGCCATACACCTTGTTGCCTGTAGTCACCAGGTCCAATTCTTTGCCCCTTTTCTCTAAAATAGGCAAAATGTAATAATAACCTAACCTGTCTTTCTATTGCCCAATGGATGACAACAATTGCAGTATTATCTTGTTTCAAGGCACGTAGCATACGAATCACACGAGCCAGCTGATTATCCAGCAAAGCATCAGTTAACCTAAACACATCAAAACGCGCATTATCTGCCACCAAACCTGCTACATCTTTGGCAGTTATCATTTGGTTGGAAAAACGCATTTTTAGTTTTTCTAATTCTTGTGCCGCAGCAAGAAGGTTGCCTTCTAATCGTATTGAGAGCAAAGTTATGGTATCAGTTTCAACATTTAATCCTATTTGTTGACAACGGTTTCGTATCCAACCACTTAGCTCACTAGGCT
Organism: Alcanivoracaceae bacterium; assembly: GCA_016744455.1. GTDB lineage: Bacteria > Pseudomonadota > Gammaproteobacteria > Xanthomonadales > Marinicellaceae > NORP309. The sequence goes on along the minus strand of JADGEI010000006.1, from coordinate 60,644 downwards.
TCGGCATATAGACACGCATAAATATACCCATTTTTTCTATAGTTTTTACCCATTTGGTTCTTTCGTTTGCAACTGTCCATTCTTGGCACTGTATTAGAAGACAGATGTCATTAGGAATATTTTCTATAAATTGAACAATAGCTTTTGACCCTGTTGCACCGGGTTTACCTGTTGGTAAATGCAACTCTATAATTTTTTTTTCAGCAAACAATGACATGGTTCCCATACAAGCAGTTAAAGTTTCCCATTTAAACTTTGCATCAACATGCAATATTTCGCGCTCACTAAAACCATGTAATTGTGCTGTAGTGCGAATTTCATCAATTGATTCTTGTAATTGCAAAGGTTCATCACCAACAACAAGATAGCAAGATTGTAATTCTTGATTTAAATGTTTTTTTAGCTGATTGACGTAAATCTTCATTTGTTTGAAACTGTAACATTAAGCTGTCGTATAATCGCCCATGCCATATCTTCTGCCAATTGTTTTCTTAAAGTTAATTCTTCTTGTTGACCTCCACCAATTTGTTGAACGTCAAATGAATAATCTTTTTCCAAGTGGACTGTTTTATTGTTTTCATTACCAATTCTATATTCTACATCATATTCTAAACGGTATTCTTGAACTTGGTTATTAACCCCTATAGATTGAATAACTTTACGAAGTTTATCCATATTTACTACCAAAGCAGTCGTTTCGCTTAAAGGAGTATTTTTTAACTCTACACCAGATGAAATTAATGCATTTGACAAACTACGTTTTAATAAAGACCGGCTTGATAGCTCTAAATATATTACAGGGTAGTTTTCTGCTAAGTTATTATTAGACCGCAGATGATAACCACATGACAATTGCATTATAATTAGTACAAGAATTAGTATTTTTTTCATTGTTAAACAACCACTATATTAACTAGACGACCCGGAACCACAATCACTTTTCTAATCTGTTTTCCTGTAGTAAATTTTTGTACATTTTCATCACCAAGTGCTGTTTTTTCCACAATTTCTTTATCCGCATTTGCGGAAACATTTATTTTTGCTCTTAATTTACCATTGACTTGAACCATTATTTGCAATTCATCTTTTACCAATGCTTTTTCATTAAATGTTGGCCATTTGACATCAACTATCAAACCTTCATTACCCAATTTATGCCATAATTCTTGAGTAATATGAGGAACAATGGGTGATAACATTTTCACAATAGCTTCCCAACCTTCATGGATAATGGATTTGCCATTGTTACTGTCGTCATTAAATTTAACCAAAGCATTAGTTAACTCCATACAGGCTGCTATAGCTGTATTGAAAATCTTTCTTACACCAAAATCATCAGAAACTTTTTTGATTGTTTCATGAGTTTTGAGACGCATGGCTTTTTGATCTGCTGTTAAATCATCTTGTACTATTTTGGCAATAATTTTATTGTTTTGCGTGAAATTCTCAATATTGGTCCAAATCCTTTTTAAATAACGGAACGAACCATCTACGCCTTCGTCTGACCATTCTAACGAATGTTCTGGAGGCGCTGCAAACATGGAAAATAATCTTACAGTATCTGCACCATACTCATCTATTAACGCCCGTGGATCGACAGTATTGCCTTTATTTTTGGACATTTTTGCACCATCTTTAAGCACCATTCCTTGTGTCAATAAATTTGTAAAGGGTTCATCAGAAGTCACATAGCCTAAATCACGTAATAATTTATGATAAAAACGAGCATACAACAGATGTAATATCGCATGTTCAATACCGCCCACATATTGATCTACTGGTAACCAATAATTGGCTGTTTCATCTAAAACTTGTTCATCATTATTGGGATTGGCAAAACGCGCAAAATACCACGATGAGTCCATAAATGTATCAAAGGTATCGGTTTCACGTTTTGCTTTTTTACCACATGTTGGGCAAAGAACATTATAAAACTCTGACATTTTTTTTATCGGTGACCCACCATCGGAATCAAAAGTGACCTCTTCTGGTAAAACCACTGGTAAATCTTTTTCAGGCACTGGCACAGTTCCACAATCATCGCAATAAATGATAGGTATTGGGCAGCCCCAATATCGCTGTCTTGATACACCCCAATCACGCAATCTGTAATTGATTTGTTGCCTACCAATGCCTTCTTGCTCTAATTTATATTTAATGGCTTTGAATGATTGAGAGAAATTCATGCCATCAAATTCACCTGAGTTAATCAACTTACCTTTTTCAGTATAAGCTTGCTGAGTTAAATCAATTTCAGTACCATCATGACTTTCAATGACCTGTTGAATATCTAAATTGTATTTTTTTGCAAATTCGAAATCTCGTTCATCATGAGCAGGAACGGCCATGACGGCGCCTGTTCCATAACTGAACAAAACAAAATTCGCAATCCAAATAGGAACTTTCTTCCCCGTAAATGGATGAACTGCATGAAATCCACTAAACATACCTTTCTTTTCCATGGTAGCCATGGCAGCTTCATTGCTTTGTTCTTTTTTACAATCATTTAGAAAATCTTGTAAATTAGGATTTTGATTAACTGCTTTTGATGCCAACGGATGTTCAGGTGCGACAGCCAAATAACTCACACCATACAATGTGTCTGGACGCGTTGTGTAAACGGATAATTTCTCATTATAATTTTCAACTTCAAAATCTAGTTCGATGCCTTTTGATTTACCAATCCAATTGCGCTGCATGGTTTTAACCGATTCAGGCCAACCGTCTAGGCTATCAATTTCTGATAACAATTCTTCAGCATAGGCAGTAATTTTCATTGACCATTGTGGAATGGTTTTCTTTTCAACTAATGCGCCACTTCGCCATCCTCTACCATCAATAACTTGCTCATTTGCCAATACAGTTTGGTCAACGGGGTCCCAATTTACAGTGGCATCTTTACGATAAACTAGATCTTTTTCTAATAGCTTTGTAAATATATACTGTTCCCATTTATAGTATTTGGGGTCACAAGTGGCTAGTTTACGAGACCAATCGTAGGCTAAACCCAATTGTTTAAATTGATTAGTCATATAATCCATATTTGAATAGGTCCATGCAGCTGGTGCTGTTTTATTCTTTATGGCCGCATTTTCAGCTGGTAAGCCAAAGGCATCATACCCCATGGGTTGCATGACATTTTTTCCTAACATACGCTGGTAGCGTGATATCACATCACCAATAGTATAGTTACGTACATGCCCCATGTGTAGATTTCCACTTGGATATGCAAACATACTTAAGCAATAAAATTTTTCTTTATTTGGATCTTCGGTTACAACAAAAGTGTTGTTTTCATCCCATGTTTTTTGAATGGCGTTTTCTAGGGTTTGCGGATTATATTCTGAACTCATTTGGTTTTTGTTTAATTTGTGTTTGGGTATTATAATTTTAAAATATTAATTAAACCAGTTATCAAGTCATTTTTAATTGCATCACCTTATCCCTGCCTTGATTTTTTGCTGCATACAAAGCTTTATCAACTCGTTGCATCCAATCTTCTACTGATTCGCCTTTAATGTATTCTGCTACGCCCAATGAAATTGTTATAGTATTATCGGATACATGTATATTTTCACGCACAAGCTCTCTAAAGACATTTGCAAGTTTATAAACATTAGTTTCCTTCATTCCAAAACAAACCACAACAAATTCCTCTCCACCATAACGGAATAAAGAATAGTTATTTTCTTTAAAAAATTCTTTTAACAGTTGCGACAATGCAACCAATACTTCATCGCCTTTAATATGCCCATAGGAATCATTAATTATTTTGAAATAATCAATATCTAAAATAATTAAAGATGCGGTTTTGGCAGGGTTTTTTAATAAACCATGCACTTTATCCAGTTCAATATCTAAAGCGCGTCGATTACCAGTTAGTGTTAAACAATCTTCTACTGCTAGTTTTTTTAATTCTTTTTCTTGACTTCTCAACCCTTGTGCGAAACTAAAAGCAATGATATTTGATATGGTTACACTTATGAGAATAATAGCATTATCGGAAACTGCGAAAATAGAAATCATCTTGGGAACATAAATCAACAAATCTATTGTATTAATCAACAAGGCTAATTTAGGTTTTACTACAAAAAAAGTAGACAACATGGCAGGATAAATCCAGTTAATAACATTTCCACCATTAAGATAAAATGAAATCGCACTACCTACAAGTGCAATTATAACGAAACCGAAACTTGGGTATTTAGTATTATGCGTCTTATAGACATAGATAAAAACCATTGACATTCCAACAACAATGAATAAATCTAGTGACACCATGAACCAGTCGTTTTGTGTGGCTCTATAAAATACAAAAGGCAATATACCAAGACCGCATACAGCAGACAAAACAAGCATCAATTTTGTTTGTGTATTTTTTTGTTGTTTATCTAGAATCAATTATTTTAACCCTTAATCATCATTAATGTTTTAAATTGCATATTCAAAGATTGCCAATAAAAACAAATATTTAAAAAAAATTATCAAGAAAACCTATAACTAAGCTTACACTATAGATTTTTTCAGATTATGCAAAAATATCATATAATCATACATAAAAAACCAAATTATTTCCATAGCAATCAAAAGTTTACAGCAAATACTTCGGATAAAAAATTACTTATTTGCTATGGAAAAGTGACTTTAATAAATCCCTACTGTATATTTTTCTGTAGGACAGGCTTAAATCAATTAAGCCTTGCATTAATTTATTTATTCTTTTTCGCCCATCTTTAGATAGTTGCCCACCCAACATATATTGTTTTAAATCAGCAACTTGGCAAATTTTATCTTGATGACCTTTAGCAACGATTAACCCATCTTGTTTACTGACAAATAACCAATCATCAACATTATCAAAATGACTATAAGATAGCTCGAATCCATTATATTTCAATATTTCTTCTTCAAATTTTCGCAATAAAGGTGTTAATTTTTGCTTACCTATGTTTTTGATTGAATGCTGATAACAATGGTAAAGTGATTCGGCTTTTTCATTTTCTGCTAAACTATAATGAAGCAGCTCATTTAAATACAATGCTACCGTTTTATCTACCAAGCTACTTAGATTTATACTTTCCAATATATTAATTGAGCTTATGGTTTTTAGGTTTGATTTACCATAATATTGTATTTTTACAAGGTTAAAGTAACCGAGTTGAGATTTGAATTTTTTATTTTTTTTTATGCCTTTAGCAATGAAATGCATCATTCCATAATTGCAACTAAATAATTCCAATAGTAAACTTGAATCCTTGTAGGCTCTACTATGAATAATATAGCCTTTCGTTTCTTTATAAAGCCCCATCAATAGTCATCTTTATAACCAAGTTCTTGTAACAACCTATCATTGTCCGCCCATGATGACTTTACCTTTACCCACAATTTTAAATGAACTTTCTTTCCAATCAAACCCTGAACTTCTTTTCTTGCGTTGATTCCTACTTGTTTTAAGGTTTCACCTTGTTTACCTATGACCATGTTTTTTTGAATATTTCTTTCTACCCAGATTAAGGCATGAATATGTACAATATGCCCCAAGTCTTTATATGATTCAACTTCGACAGTTAGACTGTAAGGCAGCTCTTGATGTAAGCGTAACATTAATTGCTCACGAATCAACTCAGAGATCAAGTATTTAGTTGATTTGTCTGTTAATTGGTCTTGAGAATAGTAATTTTCAGATTCTGGCAAGTAGTGAAAAATTTTGTTTTCTAACTCTTGTGTTCCCTTACCTTTTGATGCAGAAATGTAAAATATTTCTTTAAAATCAAAATCTTGCATAATTTGGCTTGCAAATGGAATTAACTTTTCCTTGTTCTTAACCAAGTCGGCTTTGTTGATTACCAAAACAACTGGAGTCTCGCAATGTTTAAGTGACTCTAATGCCTTTTCATCATCATTTGACCACTTCAGTGATTCCACCAAGAACAAGATTAAATCAACATCAAGAACTGCTGATGCTGCTGTTTTATTCATGTATTTATTTAATGCTTTTTTATGCCCTTGATGCATACCTGGTGTATCAATAAACAATATTTGTCCTTTTTTATTGGTATGAATTGCAAGTATTTGATGTCTTGTCGTCTGTGGCTTAGCGGTTACAATACTAACTTTTTCGCCGATGATGTGATTGATCAATGTAGATTTGCCTACATTTGGCTTACCTATAACTGCAACATAACCACATTTATTCATTGGTTAACACCAATTAGATCTAGGACATTCTGTGCTGCTTGTTGTTCTGCTCTTTTTCTACTTCTATGCACCGCTGTTGCTTTCTTGTTTAATTCAACAATATGACATTCCATTTTAAAAGTTTGCAAATGATCTTTTCCTTGTTTTGATATTATAGAATATGCAGGGATATTAAGTCCTTGTTTTTGTAAAAATTCTTGTAATCTAGTTTTGGCATCTTTATCACTAATGTTGGGGTCAATTTTCTGTAACCAACGTTTCATTACAGCAAGAATAAATTGCTCTGCTATTTCAATACCCTTATCAATAAATACAGCTGCAAATATCGCTTCAACTACATCAGCAAGTACACTAGCGCGTTTATGACCACCTGATTTTAACTCACCAATGCCTAATATTAAAAGTTCCCCAACATTATAATACTTAGCAATTTCAGCTAAAGTAGTTCCTTTTACAAGGTTTGAGCGTATTCGTGATAGCTTCCCTTCAGGTAAATCGCTGTAATTAGCATACAACCACTTAGTTATAACAAACCCTAATATACTGTCTCCAAGAAATTCAAGCCGCTCATTATTTTCTTTTGCAGCACTTCGATGTGTTAACGCTTGTTTTAAGATCTTTTGATTATTAAACTCAACATGTTGGCCTAATATAATATCCATTTAAAAGAATCTAATTTATTTAAGAGGTAAAGTTTTATCAAAGTGAACTAAAAAGTCCAAGTTTCCAATAAATGGTTCCTGTACATCATATTTAACCTGAAGTTGCTTACCACGACTTCTTATGACTTTGATGTCTTTTTTCTTAACCCTTTCTACATAACTGGTATAGAAATTTTTCATCATTTCTTCTTTAATAGCACTGGGAGATTTATTTGCAGCTCCTGATTTATTTGCAACTAACTTCATTGCCTTTACAACAGAATAATATTCACTATATATTGGGCCAAGCCTTATGCCTGCATAAATAACAAATGCGAGTAGACTCATAAATAGAACTAACCCTATCATTGACATGCCTTGTTGTTTATTTTTAACTTTCATAATTTCTCTTTATTGTTTTGTAATTTAAAGCCATATTAACATGTATTTAGATTAATTTTGTACCAATTCTTTTTAATCCTTGAAAAAAATCTGATGTTCGCCAATGCATCCATATAAAAACTGCTCGGCCTACAAGATTTCTCTCAGGAACAAAGCCCCAAACACGTGAATCTGAACTGTGATCTCGGTTATCACCCATTGCAAAGTACTCACCTTCAGGAACAACTACATCAGTAAATTCAAAAGGGTTGTATCTGTGATTTGTTGTAAACATCTTATGTTTTACATCATCCAATGTTTCGTATTTAGCAACTTCCTGCCTATCTGTTTTTGGATTATCCATTAGTCCATCATACAAGCCAATAAATTCTTGCTCCATAAGCTTTCCATTTATGTATAATTCTTTTTTCCTTTTATCATAATGTATTTTATCACCAGGTAACCCAATAACGCGTTTTATATAGTCTACAGATTGGTCTCCTGGGAAACGGAAAACTATTATATCTCCTCGTTTAGGCTTACCTATTTCGATGATTGTGTCATGTAAAACAGGCATTTTTAAACCATAAGAAAATTTATTTACATAGATAAAATCACCTGTTAACAAGGTAGGCATCATAGAAGATGAGGGAATTCTAAATGGTTCAAATACAAAAGTCCGTATTACCAATACAAAAAGTAATACAGGAAAAAACGAACCTATTTGGTCAACTGTATTCTTAGCAAATCCCATTGTAGTATTGCTTTTTTTAAAATATATGGCTAACAACCATAACAACCCTGTTACCAAACTTGCTATAGTTAAAAATGCTTCAAAATCAAAATGTATCTCATTCATATATAAATCTCTATTCTACTTTTAAGATGGCTAAAAACGCTGATTGAGGGACTTCAACCCTACCAATTTGTTTCATGCGTTTTTTTCCGCGTTTTTGTTTTTCTAATAATTTTCTTTTACGACTTGCATCCCCGCCATAACATTTAGCTGTTACATTTTTGCGTAACGCTTTTACAGTAGTTCTAGCAATAATATGTGAACCAATTGCTGCCTGAATAGCAACATCAAACATTTGTCTTGGAATCAACTCTTTAAGCTTATCTGCCAACTCCTTACCGCGTTTTCTTGCATTATCCCTATGTGTTAAGACTGACAAAGCATCTACAAGTTCACCATTCAACAAAATATCTAAGCGTATCAAGTTACTTGGCTCAAAATGACTAAACTCATAATCAAAAGACGCATATCCTCTTGAAACAGATTTTAAACGATCAAAAAAGTCAAGAACCACTTCACTCAATGGTAATTCAAATACTATTGAAACTTGCTTTCCTAAATAGGTGATATTTTTTTGAACCCCTCGTTTTTCAATACATAAACCAATAACTGAACCTACATAATCATTAGGCAACAAAATATTTGCTGTGATAATAGGCTCTCTAATCTCTTCAAAAAACTCAGGTAAATCTGCTGGGTTATCTAATTTGTGTGTAACACCTTTTTTATCAACCAGTTCATAGATCACTGTAGGAGCGGTCGTCACTAAATCAATATCAAACTCTCGTTCAATTCGTTCTTGAATAACCTCCATGTGCAACAAACCTAAAAACCCACAGCGAAACCCAAACCCAAGAGCCGTAGATGATTCGGGTTCAAAATTTAAAGCAGCATCATTTAAACGAAGCTTTTCAAGTGCTTCACGCAGTCCCTGATAATCGTCTGCTGATGTAGGAAACAGGCCTGCAAATACTCTAGGTTGTGATTCCATAAATCCTGGCAATGGCTCACTCGCTAAATTCTTAGTCAATGTTATCGTGTCACCTACTGGTGCACCATGTACATCTTTAATCGAAGCAGATACAAAGCCAACTTCTCCACAGTTAAGCAAGTCTTTTTCTACTCTTTTGGGAGTAAATATGCCAATATTATCCGCCACATGGTCAGTATCAAGCGACATAATTCTAATTTTATCTTTTTTACTTAATTTCCCATTGAACAACCTAATTAGAGAGACAACACCTAAATAATTATCAAACCATGAATCAATAATTGACGCTTGTAATGGCATATTTTCATCACCATTAGGAGCAGGAATGTGCTTAATAATCGCTTCCAATACATCAACGATTCCTTCTCCTGTTTTAGCGCTTGTCAAACTCGCCTCACTGGCATCAATGCCAATGACATCCTCTATTTCTTGTTTTACTTTTTCAACGTCTGCGGAAGGTAAATCAATTTTATTAATTACTGGCAATACTTCAAGGCCCTGTTCAATTGCCGTGTAACAGTTTGCTACACTTTGAGCCTCAACTCCTTGAGCTGCATCTACAACTAATAACGCTCCTTCACAAGCAGCCAATGAGCGTGATACCTCATATGAAAAATCCACATGTCCCGGAGTGTCAATTAAATTGAGATGATAAACCAATCCATCTTTAGCTTTGTATTCTAAACTAACTGCTTGAGACTTAATTGTAATACCACGTTCTCGTTCAATATCCATACTATCGAGCACCTGTTTATCCATTTCACGTTCTGATAGTCCACCACAGTGCTGTATAAACCTGTCTGCCAATGTGGATTTACCATGGTCGATATGAGCAATAATTGAGAAGTTACGAATATGATGCATTAGTTTCATTAGTCCAATAAACAAAAATCCCGTAATATACGGGATTTAAAGAGGACACATTGTACCTAAATGCTTAATCTTGTTCAATAACAATAAAGCGATTTGCACCAGCTTGCTTGACTAAAAGTACTATTGGGCTATTATCTTTCACGTTTTTTAATTGTTTCTTAAACTGTTTAACACTTTCAACCGACACTTTATTGATTTGTAAGATAATATCTTCAACTCTTAATCCAGCTCTTTGAACTTTTCTACTACTAACGCTTTTTACAATAACTCCAGATTCAACACCCAATTGCTGTTTTAAATTATCAGATAAGCTAGCTATTTCAAAGCCTATTTCTAAATTTTTGCTAGTAGTTGGATCATTTTCATCAGCCAATTCATCATTATCCAAGCCGCCTAGTACAGCTTGTATTGTTTTGTAATCTCCATCTCTTACAATTTCAACACTAACTGATGTTCCAGGTTGGATAGTTCCAACCATAGGAGGCAAGGAACTCGATGTTGCAACATCCAACCCATTAAATTTCACAATAACATCCTGAACTTCAAAGCCAGCTTTTTCAGCTGCTGAACCCTTATTAATATTTGTTACTAAAGCACCTTGAGGCTTTTCTAAACCTAAATAGTCTGCCATTTGCTGATTAATAGGCTGAATATTTACGCCAAGCAAACCTCTTTTCACAATCCCAGATGTTTTCAATTGCTCAACAACAGACATGGCAACATCAATAGGAATTGAAAAGGATAAACCCATATAACCGCCAGTATTGGAAATAATAATGGTATTTATACCAATGACTTCAGCATCCATATTAATTAATGGCCCGCCTGAATTACCACGATTAATAGGCACGTCCGTTTGAATATAAGGGATATACTGTTGACGCCCTAATGATCGCCCTTTCGCAGAAATAATGCCTTTTGTAACCGAATGCTCGAAACTTAATGGCGATCCAATTGCCATTACCCACTCGCCAATCTTTAAATTTCTGGTGTCTCCAACATTAAGCACAGGCAAGTCATTGGCATCAACTTTTAATAAGGCGATATCACTGGCTTCATCTTCGCCTATCAATTCTGCTTCGTATTCACGTCTATCTACCAACCTAACTGTAATTTCGTCTGCATCATGTATCACATGCCGATTAGTCAAAATATAACCATCCGAAGAAATAATAAAACCAGACCCACCTGACACGCTATCTCTTTCTTGTGGTGATTGACCATGTGGGATACCAAAAAATCTTTCCAAAGGGTGTGGTGTTTGAGGTGTTTGGTTACGATTAAGGGATTCTTCAGCGTTTTGCCTTGCAGTAATATTAACAACTGCGGCTCCTGTTTTCTCAACAAGTGAGGTAAAGTCGGGCAATACAATTGAATTAGCAAAAGATAATTGTGATAGTGTTATCAACAATACACAGGTGGTTTTTTTATACATATTTCTAAACATTTCAATGTTCCTCCAAAAGTAATATTAATTAAGAGCTAGTATGAAGAGGAATAATGAAAAATAAACTATTTTTCATTATTCCATCTTTGGAATGGCATGTATAGCTCATACACTCTTTTGACAATTAATTATTTAAAAAATTTCACATGTGGCTTCATTTTTTCTTGATTTGTACTAATCAAATATTTTGCGAGAATTAGACCGGTTAAAAAACCCACACATCCTCCTACATCAACATTTAAGCCTAGTGCATCAAAAGTAAAACTCCCCATAATTAACAAGAAAAAAATTAGTATAATAGGTAGACCGTAGAGAATAGTAGTTAAGCGTAATAGTTTTGATTCATCAAAATTAATTCCAATAACGTCATTTACTTGGCAACTTTGATCGAAAAAATTATTGCCATCCATTAAATGGAAGCCTGTGCCTATATTGTTACGAGCAACTTTTAACTCTCTTGTTTTAGATTTATGAAATAAAAAACTTAAAAAGCCATCATTACAATGGCTTTCACAATCTAAACATTGGTTGTTTTCTTGTAACCTTAAAGTGACAGTCGCATTATCAATGTGTGAAATTTTTGCAAGCTTAATCAATCACTTAAATCCTTTATTTTCATTGGACTCAAGTTGTGTTGCTTTGCCTTCTGGTTAATTATGATCAAATACGGCATTCCCATTGATTGAGATAACACTTGATTACTTGAGTAGTTGTTTTTAGTAGAAAGTGATGGGTATCGGCTTAAAGAAGGTGGTGGTACAAATGTTTTTCCTGCAGACGCAAGACTTGGTTGAATCATAGGCTTAATAATTGGGTTTGGAACGGCATTATTTGCTAGAATAGTTGCAGTCGGTGTATTAACTTGTTGATTTTGCAACATAAAAACAGACAAAAAGGCAACACTTGCCGCAATTCCAACTCCCAGAACAGGCTTTAACCAACGATTTAACTTAGGTTCAATTTTTCCTACAGTTATATTTTGACCCTGTAATTTTTGACTCACCTTGCTTGCAATATCAACAACTAAAGGCTCATGCGGTTTTTTTTGTAAACAAGACTTTATTAAATGGTAGTTTTCCCATGTTTTTGATAAAGACTCATCAGCAGCCATACGCTTTAACAGAAACTTACTGGCATTAAATTCTAATTCGCCATCCATTAAGTTTGATATTTGTTGGTTTGATTTATCTGACATAATTTGCTCTCTTGTATTCTTTCTTTCTAAGTGGCTTAAGTGCGTTTTCTACGGCATCTCTTGCCCTAAATATTCTTGATCTAACCGTTCCAATAGGACAATCCATTGCTTGTGCTATTTCTTCATAGCTCATACCTTCAACTTCTCTTAAGGTGATGGCTTGTTTCAAATCGTCTGGCAATTCCGAGATACTAGCATGAACTACTTGCTCAATTTCTTGCCTTTCATATTCCGCATCAGGTGTATCAAAATTTTGATTTTCAAAAGCACCAGCATAATTTTCTGCTTCAATAGGCTCAATATCAGAATTCTGGATTCTTCGACTTTTAGCTACTAAATAATTTTTTGCTGTGTTTATTGCTATACGATAAATCCATGTATAAAATGCAGAGTCACCTCTAAACTTTGCTAATGAATTGTATACTTTAACAAATACATCCTGTGTAACGTCTTGGATTTCATGATAATCTTTAATAAGTTTGGATACTACACCACCAACTTTTTGTTGATAGCGCTGAACAAGTAACTCAAAGGCTTTAATATCCCCATTTTGTGCTTGTTTTACGAGTGCTGAATCTATCGCTTTATCGGACATATCTTTACTCTTTTCCTGTGTTTTTTTCATTGATGCCTGTTATGACCTTACATGTTGCAAAAAGTTTAGTAAATTTAAAAAATATTTTATATAAATTTTAGTAAAGTCATCTTAAGACTTTACTGTCAATATGAAATTGAATAATTATAATGACATATATTGAATTGCGCTCCTTCTATCCCACATAGATAAATTGTTAGAAGTTATATATTAGAAACTCAATTTATCCTGAACCCATCAATTTTATCCTTGTGGCTAATAGTATATCAACTTCAGCAACTGGTAACGGACGAGAAAATAGAAAGCCTTGAAAATAATCACAATCTTTATCTAGCAAATATTCACGTTGAAGCTCAGTTTCTACTCCTTCTGCAACTAGTTTTCTATTCAAACGTTTTGCTATATTTATGGTTGCATCTAATATTGCTTCATCTTCAGGATTTAAACCAATATTTTTAACAAAGGATTGATCAATTTTTATGTAGTTTGCTGGAATTCTTTTAACATAATCTAAACTTGAATGACCTGTTCCAAAATCATCTATTGATAGTGTACAACCAATTTCAACAATTTGATTTAAAACCTCCATAAGATTAGGAACATTATCCAAACTAATTGTTTCAGTGATTTCAAAATCTATAAAATGCGGGTGAATACCAGATGTGTTTATAATTTTTTCAAGTTTCTTTGGCAATTTATTATCCATCAATTGCACAACAGACAAATTGATGGAACATGTCAAGTTCATTCCAAATTTTTTTTGCCATTTAATTAATTGACCACAAGATTGTTTTGCAACAATTTCACCAATATCTTTAATCAACCCTGTTTCTTCAGCAATAGGAATAAACTGTCCTGGATTTATCATTCCAATATCGGGATCTATCCAGCGAACAAGTGCTTCAAAACCAATAATATCTTCTGAAACCGCATGTATTTTTGGTTGATAAAACGCATGGATATGTCCTTTTTCTATGGCGATCTTTAAATTTTCTTCCATTTCAGTTTTTTGCTTAAGTGCCTGTCCCGTCTCAGAATATTTAAAAATCAAATAATTATTTCTTCCTGCTAAATTTGCATCATACAAGGCTAAATCTGCGTTCTTCATCATACTGGATATAGTTTGCCCATCATCAGGAAAAACAGATACCCCAATATTAAAATTTACATGTATATCTTCTCCGTTACTCAATACAAAGGGCCTACTAATATTTTTAATAATCCTGCGAGCTGTCACATCAACTAAACTTTTTTCCATATGAGGATGTAAAAGCACCGTAAATTCATCAGCAGATAACCGATATACCTGACCTTGAGTACCAATACTACGAACTATAAGCCTTGATACATTGATTATTATTTCATCAGTTAATGCTGACCCTAACTTTTTATTATAAAAGTTTATTTTATGAATATCTACTATCATTAATGATAAATATTTTTCAGAACTTATTCCGTCTATCATAATTTCCGAAAACTTAGTTGTCATTGAGTTTCTATTGGGAAGCTTAGTTAACCTATCAATTTGACCTTCAATTTTCCTTTGATTAACTATAGTTTTAGAAAACAAACAAAACTTACTTTGATTACATAAGGCTTGCAATAATAATGATAGCGTTTGCAAACTATCAACATTTGATTTTGCACCTCCTAAAATAACACCAAATATTGAATCTCGACTATATATTGGATAAATGCATAACGTATGTAAATTGACTTCTTTCATTATAGATAGCATTTCAGCTGATGGTGTATTATCTATAGATATAACTAGTTCATTTTTTGTATTTACAACTAGCAACAATTGTTCGGAATAGTTTTGCATTATAGATTTAACAAGATTCTTATCACCAACAGAAATTGATGTATTGAAGTTGCTATTGTGGATTTCAATTAAAGACAAAAATTCAAGTCCCAACTCCTCTCTAACTTCATTAAGGTTTGATGGAAAAGTTAAATCCAGAGTATCAGTATTGTAAATTTTTGTTAAAACTTTAAAAGTATTATTTGATAACCCCTTTGTGTTTTCTGGTTGTATTGTACCGAAATATACAACCTCACCTGCTAATACACCCAAGTAATATTCTACATGAAAGCATTTTTTCTTCTTATTTATTTCACAATTAATAATAAATTCTACTTTATCATTCGAGTTAATTTCTTTTATATAATTACTGTAATGCTGATAGTTTTTTACTGAATCAATAGCGTTCCATAGTTTACCAAGCGCTGTTTGTTCAGTTTGCTCAAAAACCTCTAAATACATTTCATTGACTTGTAACACCTGTTGACCCTTAGCACTAACAATTAGCTTTGCATAGGAAGATTCGTAGAAACACAAATCCAACATTTGAGTAATTACTTCAGAATCTTTAAAGTCAATCATAACAAAACTCTTGAAGGCATGTGTACACCCAAAAACAAATACTATTGATCGCATATGGAAGTATTTCTTGCATATCCTTACCCATCAGACAATATCCATTGTGCATTTCTTAATTTGTATTTTTTTATGTTTTTATTTAGAAGTTCTATTTCTTCGGCATTTTTTGTCAAATAATTAAAATTGACATTTTCATTAATAAGAAATAACAAACGGAAATTATCATTAATGACTAGCAAGTTCCCAGCTTGTGGCAAAGTGGACTTTATTTCCAACAATTCTTTCATACCAACCCCTGGAAAGACATAAACTGCAAAATAATGATTGTTCTTTGCGTATTTTAGTGCTTCTAAGACTGATTTTGTTCCGGGTAGAGGGGTTTGCCTGGATTTAATATTAACCAACCCTGAGTTTGATAGCCATATGTATACAGCCATACCTGATCGAACAGAAATTTGAGTGAGTGCATCAACAATTTCATCAGTTTTATCACTAGAAATGTATTGGAAAGAACTGGCCGTTCTAATCTGTTTTTCTATGGTATTAATAATTGACAGCGGTAAACTTGACATAATTTACATCGTTTCTGTTGCCACGCCATCTCCTTTAAATGGCGCCAAAATTGTTTCTATCTTTGTTCTAGCCATTTCCATATCGCTATTATCTGACAACTCCACACCTATGCCTGCATGTTTCAATCCTACAGCAGTACTAGGAGTTATCCATATAACCTTGCCTGTAATTGGAAATTTTTCTTCTTCAAGTAGTGACAGCAACAAAAACACTTCTTCACCTAATTCATAAGAGTTTTTAGTTTTCACGAAGATGCCTCCTTTTTCTATGAATGGCATATAAACTTTATGCAATTCAGTAACATCTTTAATTTCACAGGATAAAATGCCTTTTTTACCCATTCCTGCACCCATAAACGCCATTATGCCAAACCTCTAATTATTATCACCAAAAGGCATGTTTTATGCCTTATAAAATACTATTATACATAAATTCCTTATTAACACTAAAGTATAACTGAACAAAACTTTATTTAGCCATCTGTTTCCATTGTACTAATAGCTCTTCTAACATCAACTCAGCTTTAAGCGGAGTATGTAAATAGCGCAGAAAATCAAATATTTTTTTAGAAAACAGCAATACATTAACATTACTAATATCTATGGTTAAAATATTATGATTATGCTTAGAAGACAAACGTTGGTTGAATCTAATTTGCTCAAATAAATACGCTGCCACGTATTTCAAATGTGAAAACCAATTATTTTTAGCCCACTGTTTACTGATTTCTAGAACTGTTTTATTCTGCTCTAACAATTGCTGCAAATCATCAAACATTGTAATTACTTCTGGCAATATTTTATTTTCCAATATTTCCTTGGCAGAAATAGGCGCTAAATTGGAAAGCGATAGACTTAAATCAATTTCTCCAGGTTCAGATTGCATTGTATTAGAAAGCCAATCGTAAGCTTGTTGATAATCTGGTGTTTTTATTGCCAGTTTAATGCAACGACTTTTTATCGTTGGTAATAACTTACCTATTTCACTCGTTGTTAAAATAATAACAACTTTTTTAGGTGGTTCCTCTAAGGTTTTTAATAAGGCATTTGCAGATGCTTTATTCATTTTTTCCGCATTTTCAATAATAACAATTCTATATTGATTCCTTGTTGTTGTTAAAGTAACATCTTTTGATAACTTTCTGATTTGATCAACTTTAATAATTGATTTTTCAGCTGAGATAATTGATAAATCAGTATGATTTCCAGCTTTAATCAATTCACAAGCACTGCACTGATCACACACACCTGCATCAGACAAATTTTCACACAAACCCAAATGCGCCATTTGTTTAGCCAACTCAAACTTCCCTACACCATTAATTCCTGATAACAATATTGCATGTGGGATTTGTTGTGTTTGAATCATATGGTGCCATTGTTCAATATTATCTTGTAACCATGGGTAATTACTCATAACAATTTTTCCTTCTGCTCATCCATAGCTTGTTCAATAGCTTGGCTCACCTTTAAAATAGATTTTGATGCATCAATAACCGTATATTTATGAGCATCAATTTTCGCTTTACGCCTATAGGCCTTAGCTATTCTGTAAAAAAAAGGAAGGCTCTCTTGTTCTATCCTATCAGCTTGTCCACGTATTTTAATTCTTTCAAGACCAACTTGTGGGTCAATATCCATTAAAATGGTGTAGTCTGCTTGAGTTTTTCCTACAATAAACTCATCCATCCATTTTACTGTTTCAAAACCCAGTTCCCTTCCCCCACCTTGGTAAGCATAGCTTGCATCGACGTAACGATCTGAAACGACCCACTTACCTGATTCTAAGGCGGGTTTAATAACATTTTCAATGTGTTCGTTTCGTGAAGCAAACATGAGCAACAACTCTGTTTTAGCATGTAGATGATCAGAATTCAGTAATATCTCTCGAATTTTTTCTGCTGTTGGCTCCCCACCTGGTTCTCGAGTACAAATATATTCGATTTGCCATTTATCCAGTATTTTACATATGGCCTTTAACGCAGTTGTTTTACCAGCCCCTTCAGAGCCTTCTAAAGTTATTAACCGGGATTTACTCACAATTGTTCACCTTTTAAATAGCCCCTTACGGCTTTTTGATGTTGTTCATAAGTCTCTGAAAAATAATGCCCACCTCGATTGTTGGCAACAAAATAAAGAGAATTTCCATCTTCTGGATTAGCACTTGCTTCAATTGATTCAATGCTTGCCATAGCAATTGGAGTTGGTGTCAAACCTTTTCTCGTGTAAGTATTATAAGGAGTATCCGTTTTTAAATCTTTACTTTTAATATCTCCATCATAATTTTCACCTAGGCCATAGATAACAGTTGGATCAGTTTGTAAACGCATGTTTTTTTGTAATCTTCTGACAAATACACCAGCTATTGTTTCACGTTCACTTGGAAGCGCTGTTTCTTTTTCAACAATAGATGCCAATGTAAGTAATTCATAAGGGTTTTTTAGGGGTAAATTGGGTTTACGATTTTTCCAATGTTGTTGTAGACCTTCTTTTAGAGCACTATGCGCACGTTTCAAAACATCAACATCACTATCACCACGAATAAATTGATATGTTTCGGGCAAAAACAGGCCCTCTAGAGATTGTCGATTATCACCAAATTGAGCCTGTAACTGCTCATCAGATAAATCACTTAATTTATGTACTAATACTTTGTTATCTTGTGTCTTTAGTTTTAACTCACGCCAATTCATGCCTTCGACAATAGTAAACTTATAAGTGATAACATCATTTGACTTAATTTTCCGCATCATTTTTAAAGGAGTCAAATCTGCAGTGATATTAAATTCTCCAACTGTCAACCATTGACCAACTTTTTCTAATCGAGCAAACATTCTCCATTGCCAGTTTTCTCCATTTGCTTTTCGTTTTACTAGTGATTCAACAAGTTTTTTATATGACTGGCCCTTTGGAATAGTGACAATAGTGTCTTGTTCAAACACTTTGCTGGAAACAAAATTTTGGTATTGCTGATAATAATAACCACCAAAAACTGTAGCAATTGCACCTAGAATAACAATCAAAATAAATAGTTTTTTCATTTCGTTTATTTACCTATTTCCCATTTTCGTTTAATCTCTTTAATAATTGGCAAATGATGGTTAAACTTTATTTTATCATCAATGTTTCTAATAGCATTGAAACCTTGTACACTATTGCAAACCATCATACCATCATACTTTTGCATGCTGTCAAATTCAATTTTTTTCCACTTTAATTTATAACCCTGGGATTCTAACCACCTAAGAGCAACGCCATATACACCACAATGATTAAGCTTCGGCGTATATAACTTCTTGCCTTTAATCAACACGATATTTTTATTGATTGTTTCGACAACATGGTTTTTACTGTCTAACATAATCGCGTCAGAATAAGCAGTGCTACTTAGTTCATGTCCAGCCATAACTTGCTCCAATCGGTTTAAATGTTTTATACCAGCTAACGCCTTTTGTTTTGATAACGTTACACTACTTACTGTTAGATATGTGTCCATGGGAACATTTTCATAGGCATGTATCGTGATAAAAAAATGAGGCTGACACGATTGACTGGCATATCCCCGTTTCTCGTCATCTCTGAATACTACCAATTTAGCCACATATGCCTGATTGCTTTCAATCAATGACATTATTTTAGAATAAATCAACTGATTAGAAACAACAGATATACCCATTCTCTTTAAACCTTCTTGTAAACGTTTAAAGTGTAAATCCCACAAAGGAATTTTACCGTTTGTTACCAACATGGTTTCGAATAAACCATCACCATAGTTTATGGCACGGTTGCTAAAAAAGGCTTTTGCTGTCACTGGAAAAGATGCGTAGTATTTCATTGTTTTATTCTACTGTTTTCTTAGTACAGTTACTAGTTTAAGATTGACTTGTAGCCAAAAGTAAAAAACTTAAAAACTATCTCTGCAATACACTGAAATCTTCACTTATTACAAGCTATTAATTAATGCCTCAGCTTTATGCATAGATTCTTGGGCTTCATTTTCAGCTATTGAATCATAAACAATTCCTGCACCTGCATGAAAAGTGAGCTTATTGTGTGATAAAGTGAATGTACGAATAAGAATATTCAGGTCCATTCTGCCGTCATCAGTAATATACCCCATCGAACCTGTATAAGCGCCACGAGGTTGATTTTCAAGTTCATCTATGATTTGCATACAGCGAATTTTAGGGCAACCTGTTATAGTACCTCCAGGGAATACCGCTTTAATAATATCATAGAAAGTTGTATTTTCCTCCAATTCTCCCTTAACATTCGAAACTATATGATGTACTTTTGCATAAGATTCTACCGCCATAAGCTCATCTACTTTAACGGTGCCAACTTTACTGACCCTACCTAAATCATTACGCTCTAGGTCAATTAACATAATGTGTTCGGCTTGTTCTTTCGGATGATTAATTAATTCATCAATTAATGCTTGGTCTTTTTGCTTATCACTATGCCTAGGCCGCGTTCCTGCGATTGGTCTAGATTCTATGACATGTTTTTCAACTTTAACTAAACGCTCTGGAGAAGAACTAATCACTGAAAAACCTTTGATTTCTACGAACCCTGCAAATGGAGCGGGGTTATGAAGGGACAAGGTGGTATAAAGTTCCAATGCATCTATTTTAGCGTCAGATTTTACCTGCCAATTACGTGCTAAATTGACTTGATATACATCCCCTTGTTGAATATATTTCTTGGCTTTTTCAACATTGGCGATGTATTTACTAACCTTGTCATTTTTTAACTTCAGATGGTTTTTAAAACCTACTGTCTTACATCTTTGCTTGTTAATTAATTTTTTAAGTTTTTTTATTCGCCTTTTTGAATTAGCCACCAACCAATACTTATCCTTTACATGGTCAATAATAACTGCTGACTTACACCTAATTGCCAAGGCTAAGGGTTGTTTGTTGTCATGCTGAATACCCGATAAAGTCTCTTCCCAGGCACCAATACTGGCATATGATAGGTATAAAAACCATCCTGAATAAAAAGGCAAATCATCCGTGATGCATTTTTCCACTTTTTTATTGGTTTTATTAAGTAATTCAGATAATTGGCATTTATCAAAAGCCATTATTGTTGTTTTACTTTTAGCAAACAGTATACTATACCTACCAGTTTTTTTATTTTTGGTATTACTGGCCAGCAATGCAGGAAACTTCTTTGGGTAACACCTAGTTAAACCAATTAAATCTGGTTTAGTTTTTAATTTCAATCGAATTGATTTAGCCATGAGGTTAATTATTTAATTGAGGCTTTTAAAAACCCTGGAACATTGAAAAAAAGAACAATAAAACGTCTAATAGCCTGCTATTAGTATGGTTTTTAACGCTAAAAGGAGTTTTATGCAATTTTTTAACACTTTCCATGGATTCTACTAAGATCTCAAGTAGGAAAAGTTTATATTTTTCGAAAAATAACAGTAGCATTGGTTCCACCAAAGCCAAAAGAATTTGACATAGAAACATCAACTACAGAATCTCTTGAAGTATTCGCAATATAGTCTAAATCGCAATCTGCGCTGGGATTATCAAGATTAATAGTGCCTGGTAAAATACTGTCTTTCATTGCCATAAGGCTAAATATTGCTTCTACACCTCCAGCAGCTCCTAATAAATGACCCGTCATTGATTTGGTTGATCCAACTGCTACGTTGTAGGCATGTTCACCCATCGCTGTTTTAATTGCATCAGTTTCACCTTTATCGCCTAATGGAGTGGACGTTCCATGAGCATTTATGTAGTCGATTTGCTCTGGATTAATCTTAGCATCTTTCATTGCGTTTACCATACATCGAGCAGCCCCTTCACCACCTGGTGAAGGGGAAGTCATGTGGTAAGCATCTGAACTCATACCAAAACCAACTATTTCACCATAAATTTTAGCACCTCTTGCTTTGGCATATTCTAACTCTTCTAAGACCAATACGCCTGCCCCATCACCTAAAACAAAACCATCGCGGTCTTTATCCCATGGCCTTGAAGCAGCTTGAGGGTCATCATTTCTTGTAGAAACAGCTTTAGCGGAAGAGAACCCACCAATTGCCAATGGCGTTGTTGCATATTCACACCCACCACAAATCATAACATCTGCATCTCCATATGAAATTGACCGCATAGCTAATCCGATATTATGTGTAGCAGTAGAACAAGCTGTAACAGCTGATAAACTTGGTCCTTTTATTCCATACATTATAGATAAATGCCCACCTGCCATATTGATAATTGTACTTGGAACAAAGAATGGAGATATTCTTCTAGGACCTTTTGCCATCCATGTCTCTGTGGTTTTTTGTATTCCATAAATACCACCAATTCCAGCAGCCAAATAAACACCGACTCTTTCAGCATTCGAATCGTCGATTGTTAAATTTGCATCGTTAATCGCATCTACACCAGCGGCAATTCCATAGTGCATAAAAGGATCCATTTTACGGGCATCTTTTTTTGCAATGTATTTCCCCACATCTAAATTACGCACTTCACCTGCAATTTTACAGGTGAAATTACTTGTATCAAAATGAGTTAATAAATCAATTCCACTTTTTCCTTGCTTTATATTGTTCCATGCACTATCAAGCGAATTTCCAACAGGAGACACTATCCCCATACCTGTTACAACTACTCTTCTTTTCATTTTATTCTTATTCCAATTAAAAAAAAACCACGTATTAGAACGTGGCTTTTTATTTTACTCTATTTTATTCTCAGTTATAAAACTAACTACGAATAAAGTTATGCGTTTGCAGAAACATAATCAATTGCACCTTGAACTGTAGTAATTTTATCTGCATCAGATTCAGGAATTTCACAATCAAACTCTTCTTCTAATGCCATTACCAATTCAACAGTATCCAAAGAATCTGCTCCTAAATCATCAACAAAAGAAGAACTATTGTTTAACTCTGATGCTTCAACATCTAAGTCTAATTGCTCTACTATTATATCTTTTACGCGTTGTTCATAATCGCTCATGTTGTTTTGTACCCCTACGGTGAATATTAAAAAATCCGAGGTATTTTATGCAATGATAAAATAATAATCCAGCTTTAAATTGCGATTATTCTATTAAAACTAACAATAACCCCAATTTTGTTACACTCAATCACTATTTTCCACTCTTTGCCTCTCGATAAGTAGCCAAATCTTTCGCAAAACGTTTTTCAACATTTTCAATTTCATTTTGTTTTATAACTATAAATTTTTTCTGGTATTTAATTTTATCTTCTATAATTTTAATCCTTGACTTTAGAGCTGTAGATATTTCGATGCCATTTCTCTCATTATCAGCGGCCCGTGACAATAACTCTTCTTTGCTTGCTTCTTGAAAAACCAAACTTTGATTGGCTAATTCTATATTTCTTTTCAAGGCATCTAATCGCTCTTCCTTCAAACGGATAATTTCAGACTCATTGGTGTAGGCCTTAATAATATTCAACCTAACTATTTCCTTTTCAGCAGCTAATTTGTCCGCCTTTTTTTTGCGTTTCGCAGCCTCTCTTTGAGCTTTAACTTCATCCTCAGTGATGGCATTACCCACTTTTTCTAATACCACGCCTTGATTGCTTAATTCTTCGTGTTTGTTTTTAATTAATTTTGGCGGAACGCGATCACTATAGGTAACATTACCGTTTTCATCTACCCACTTATACATTTTCTTTTTAGCTACAACATCTGTCACTAAAAAACTGAGCACTAAAACTAAACACATAACAAATTTATTCATATATAACTTCCTCAAACAGCTAAAATAACAAGAAACGAAACAACTACCAACCAAACAACTAACATTCTTTTTAAAACACTTATAGTTACTATTTCGATAGCCTCTTTATTATCGGGTTCTACTTCACATATTTCAACTGCAAAATCTGCCGCTTCATATAAAAACGAGGTATCCATAGATTTAATATTTTCTATGTTCATGTAGGGTTTACACTTTTTTACTATTCGTTCAAAATCGCTAGCAATGGCAAGTGATACAACCATCATCCATGCAACTGGGTAATTCAATATTTTCATCAACTTATCAACAGTTAATTGTAAATTTGTTGAGTTATTCATTTCATTACTCAATCTTTCACTGAAACGATAGATAAGTGCACCAACGATACCTAGCACAACATACCAAAAGAAAACGCCAAACCAGCGTGTCAAAGATACCTGTGTCATTTTTTTTATTAATGTTACAGCTTTTGCATTTGATCTTACTCCTAACCTTTTTCGAACGTCACCACTATCAACATCTTCTTCAAAGCTTTTAGGGCCTATGCAATAACTTAAAATCACAATACCTACCAATAACAAACCAAGTTGCGAATCTATCAAACCATACAAAATCACGCTAATAAAACTAACAGGTATTGCAACAATAAGAACTACCAACAATTCTGAAGTGATAGTATTTAAACACTTAACAAGCCAATTAGACCACAAGTTAAACCAACTAAATTTCCGGTATTTCTCAGGTTCATTAACGAAATGGCTAATTGCAAATGCTATAATTAGTGCCAATAGTTTCATATTATGTTCTTCAACTTTAAATTCATGCAAATTTTAACATAAAAATTCTGAAATAAAACTGAATGAGAGTGACTATCTCCCAAATAAAGCAATGGACTCAACATGTGAGGTATGTGGGAACATATCCATAACACCTGCTTTAATTAGTTTAAAACCCAAATGATTGACTAATCTGTCAGTGTCTCGTGCTAAGCTTGCTGGATGGCAAGATACATACAATAAATACTTTGCCTTAGTTTTTGCTATTAAAGGCAAGACTTCCCATGCACCGCTTCTAGGTGGATCTATTAATACTTTGTTATAATTGACTTTAAACCATTCAGAGTTTTCATGGTTTCTTCGTAAATCCGCCACTTCAAATTTTACGTTATCCAATTTGTTCAACTTAGCGTTATGAATAGCCCTCTCGACTAATGATTTTTCACCTTCAATTCCTACAATTTGTTTTACTTTCTTAGAAAATGGTAAAGTGAAATTCCCTAATCCACAGAATAAATCCAAAACCACATCTTCTTTTTGCAAATCCAGTAGATCCATGGCCTGTGCAATCATTTTTTCATTCATGCCAGCATTAACCTGAATAAAGTCACTTGGCAAAAACTCCATTCGAATACCATCTAGCATATCAAAATAAAGTGGTTTGGTACTTTTAGTTAGTTCAAAGATAGTTTTAGGCCCTTTGGATTGCGAAAACATTCTAACATTATGTTTTTGAGCAAATTCCAGTAATATTTTTTCATCAACTAAGTTAATTGGCTTGAGGTGGCGAACAATTAAAGCCACATCATCATCAGCAATAGATGCTTCTATTTGTGCAATGTGTTGTCGTATTTTTAATGCCTCAATCATTTTTGCTAAAGGCATTAATAAATCATCTAATGGCTTTTGTAATATTTCACAATAGTCCATATCTGCAACATAACGGCCATTTTTTTCACGAAAACCAACTAGAATCTTATCTTTAGCAATAACCCAGCGAACTGACAACCGTGCTCTACGACGGTAATGCCAAGCACTATCTGTCAAGGGCAGCAACCAAGAATCTGGTTGTAACCTTGCCATTTTCAATAGATTTTGCTTCAGGGTATTCTGCTTGAATTCTATTTGTTTAGATGGCGATAAATGCATCATGGTACAACCATTACAAATTTGATAGAACTTACATTTAGCCTCAACCCTATCAACTGAAGCTTTCAAGACTTCGGTAACAACACCCTCTTCAAAGTTTTTATTTCCACCAGTATGTTTAACCAAAACTGATTCACCAGGCAAAGCCCCATTAACAAACATAACTTTACCATTGATTCGTGTAATTCCACGACCGTCATGACTTAAGTCTTCTATAACTGCTTCAAAAGGTTGTTCAATTAACTTTCTTCTACGATGTCTTGCCATTTTACTATGCCAACAAAAAAGCGATATTTTATAGTAAATACCGCTTTATGTTGAATAAATTTATGGAGTAAGTCTATTTAGTTTGCCAAACTCCTTGGGCATCCTGATATTTCCAACCTTTATGAGCACGGTCTCGCCAAGTTTTAACAAACACATTTTGAATGTCTTGCTCCCAATCAGCATGACCGTTGGCAACAGCAAGTTCACGATATAAAGCTTTTCTATCACGATTATCATCAGCTACCAGTTTTTTTACTTTTTGTCGATCTCTTAAACCCAATGATTTAGCCTCTACTATTTCAACAAAACCTTGATTAGAAAATCCGACAACAGACTTATCCAAATAACTCATTAAACTAGTATCATAGCGGCTCTTCATACGATTAGTTATTTCAACAATTGCAGGTGAAGAAATATTTATATTTATTTCTGCATGGGCGGACGAAATAAAAAAACTTAATGGACTTAAGTTGAATCCTTGTGGGTTAGTATCAACTCCTTGAGGCTCTCCATCTTCTCCAATAATTTTATCAACAATTTTTGCAGCAGCGTCCTCAGCTTCAGCAGCAGGAAAATACACATTTATGGTAACACATGCCGTAACAAACATTATAATTGAGGCTAGTACTAAACTTTTGATTTTTTTCATGGTTCATCTCAGAGTGAAAAACTTATTATAGCAAAAGCAGATAAACATTAACTGAATTTTATTCTAGAATTATTAACTATTGTTAAAATAGCAACATCACCGCTACTTAAGTTTATACACCTACAATGCTAGTAAACTCAATTTCTCAACCCGTGCGAATCAAACTGGTTGCAATAGCTATAGCTAATTCGAATAGTTAGCAACACTCATTTAATAATCTTGTGAGCCATCATATAGAGAGTTTCTTAGATCTGGGATAGCGGATAAAAAAATGATAAATAGTATTAATTCGAAAAATTCGTTGTTAGAACCGCAAATCTGACTTAAAATCATTTTAGACTTATAATAAGAAGTTTGTATGCCCACACAAAATTTTGCAGAAATCAGCTACAATAATACGCTAGAAAGAAATAAACTTAAATTACTTTTTGACTCAATTATATCATCACAAATTGGCATGCTTTTTGTCGTCCTCATTACATTTTTAAATTTATACAATCATGTTGACCAAACCTTATTAGCAGCCTGGTTAATCAGTGCAGTTTTATTCTTTGCTGCGAGAGTAACTCTTGTGAAACTTTTTAATACCAGCCTAAAAAGCAACAAGTTAGTATATAAAAAATGGCTTAATTATTACCACCTAAGTGTAGTAGTCTCGGCTTTATCTTGGTCATTTGTTGGGTTTTTTTTGTTTCCAAATGATTCTTTATATCACCAACTGTTTCTTATCCTTATAATTATTGGGATTAATATTGTATCTATAAACACAATAAAAAGAGGGACTTACGCCTTAGCTATTTTTTTCCCCTTATCAATAATACCAATCATCTACCAATCAGTTCAATATGAATTCATTTATACTATGCCAGTTATTAGTTTTATCTGTATTATGTTCATTGTGACGTTTATTAACACCACCAAAGTCCACAAAAAATCAAATGAATACATTTATTTAAAAAATATAGCCGAAAAAAATGCGTTTATTGCTAAAGAAAATGAAGAAAAATACCGATTTTTATTTGAAAAATCGGAAGACCCAATGATAGTGTTTTCGAAAATGCAATTTATTATGGCCAATCATGCCGCCATTAATTTTTTCGGCTATGATTCTCTTGAGCACATTCTATCAATACCTTCTAGTAGTTTATCTCCCACAAGACAGCCTGATGGCCTCTCTTCACTCAAAAAAGTAGAACATATCAATAAAAAATTAGCAAATGATGGCCATTATCGATTTGATTGGACCTTTAAACGGCTTAACGGTGAAAAAGTTCCCGCAGACGTATCATCGACAGTAATTCCTTATGAAGGGAAAAAAGCCACATACATTATCATTCGAGATTTACTTGCAATCAAACAAATTGAACACGATTTAGAGACAGCCAAGAAAAAAGCTGAACAGGCTAATGATTCAAAATCAGAATTTGTAGCTAACATGAGCCACGAAATTAGAACACCAATGAATGGCATTATAGGAGCCACAGATCTATTAATTAAGCAAAAGCCAAGCCCTAAGCAACTAAAGCTTGCAAAAATCATAAAACAAAGTGCAGCCTCAATGCATTTCATCCTAAATGACATCCTTGACTTTTCTAAAATAGAGGCTGGAAAACTCCAAATAATTAATAAAAAATTCAACTTATATCAGTTAATTGATGAAATCATTTCTTCTACAACCAACCTTGTTAAGAAAAAAAACTTGAGATTTATTTATCCTCACCATTCTAAGAGTTTCAATTTATGGTATTTAGGCGATGCTGATCGTATCCGGCAAATTTTAGTTAATCTAATAGATAATGCGATTAAATTTACCGAACACGGTCATATTATTTTTTATTGTAAGGTTATAGAATCTTCAAACACCAGCAACATTATACAGTTTGATGTGACAGATTCAGGGATCGGCCTTACAGAACTACAAATTGAGAGGATATTTAACCGTTTTATCCAAGGTGATAGCTCAACTACTAGGCTCTATGGGGGAACTGGTTTGGGGTTGAGCATTTGCCAGCAACTAGCTGAATTAATGGGGGGCAAAATCCGAGTTAAAAGTAGAGAACATAAAGGGTCAAACTTCAGATTAACTATTAAGCTGGATCGCGTTACAAATATTGATGTAAAAAAACACACATTTACTAACAAGTTAACTAAATTTAATGCCAATATACTAATAGTCGATGATAATGAAATAAATCAAACTGTAGCCGCAGGCATGGTGAAAAGTTTTGGCGCTAAAACCATGATTGCAACTGACGGTATCCAAGCATTAAATATAATACAAGACCACATTTTTGACTTGATTTTAATGGATTGTCAAATGCCAAATATGGATGGGTATACAGCAACAAGGCAAATCAGAAACAATTCCAATAAAACACCTATTATTGCTATGACTGCTAATGCTATGTTAGGTGAGGAAGAAAAGTGTATAAATTCTGGGATGAATGATTACCTAGCTAAACCGTTTGATATAACTGATTTGTATTCTAAATTAGATTTTTGGTTATCGAAAAATCTGAATAATTTAAAATGAGTTAAGATTATTAATTTCGAATCATTTAATTGTCTCTTTTACCTGAAATTTAATTTTGTCAACGTGATTTTGCGAATTAATTTACATACTTTCATATTTATTTATAATGCATCGCAATTTTACTACCAACAAAATTACAATGAAAGATATTTTTAAAAAATTAGAACTGCCAAAATGTCTCACAAAAGATGGGTTAGTCACGCTTCAGCAATGATTGAAGGCATTCCTGTCAACAAAGACCAAGTTCCTATCAATTATACTGATTGTGTTTTTGGTTGTTGGTACTATGATGAAGGGCAAGATTTATCAAGTCTAGAAGAATTTAGAGAAATTGAGGAACCTCACACACAACTCCATAATATCTATATGGGAATATTTAAAATACTATTTGGCAAGAAGAAACTTTCATTCTTTAGTAAACTCATTGGAAAATCAAATTCAGTCACTGATGAAGAAAGAAAATTAGCACGAGCAAAATTCAGAATACTTGAAGAAGTTTCCAAACAAATAATTGGTAAATTGTAAGCCTTAGAAAAAAGAATCAAAAATTTAACTTCAGAAGAGTTTGCGAAATTATATTAGTGTAATTAGACCATTAAATAATACTGAGAATATGATAAATAATCAAAAGTCACAGTATCTAATTAGTTTAAAGACGAGTAATCACTATTATTATTTTTGTTTAGTATTTAACAATACGTTTTGAAAACACATCAAAATTATGTTTTTCAGCAGTAGCATGATAAAATCCGTTTCCTTTTAGTATTTTGTTAAATTTTCATGCCTTTACTAGTCATTGGACTAAATCATAAAACTGCAAGTATTGATATTCGAGAAAAGTTATCAATACCCCAAAATAAAGTTGCAACAGTAGTGGCAGAATTTTGTGCAGACAGCAACATTAATTCTTGCATAATACTATCCACTTGTAATCGAACAGAGTTTTATCTTTCCTGTAATAATACAGGTATCGCCATTAAGGTTTTTTTTACATGGTGTAATTTAACTAAACAAGCAATTGAAAAATACTTTTATAATAAAGAAAAAATCAAATGTATTGAACACCTCTTTGCTGTAGCCTCTGGCTTGGATTCTATGGTACTAGGAGAACCTCAAATCCTTGGACAAGTTAAAAGTGCTTATGACATATCTAAAGCTCAAGGTCTTTTAGACAAACCATTAGAACGTTTGTTTCAAACAACATTCCGCGTTGCGAAATCAGTCAGAAGTAACACTGACATTGGCAAAAACCCCGTTTCAGTAGCCAACAGCGCAGTACAATTGTCCAAACAAATATTCGGGGAGTTATCACAGCAGAACATACTAATGGTTGGAGCTGGTGAAACAACTGAATTACTATTACGATACATAGATAAACTTGACTACAATTACCTATCCATCTGCAACCGTAGTCATGAAAATGCGATAAATTTAGCGAAACAGTTTAAAGCAGACACTTTCGAGTTAGAACACTTAAGTCATCATTTATCAAAATACGATTTGATATTTACTGCAACTGCAAGCGAGTCCATCATAATTACAAGAGAGATGATTAAATCGGCATTAAATCATCGAAAACATCGCCCTATGGTTATAATCGATTTAGCAATACCTCGAGATGTGGATGTATTAGTTAAAAAACTTAATGATATTTTTTATTACTCTGTCGATGATTTACAAAAAGTCATAAGTCAAAACTTGAAAAACCGCGAAGATTCTGCTGTAAGCGCCAAAGAAATCATCAAAGCAGAAGCATTATCATTCCAATATTGGCTCAAAGGACAGGTTCATACGCAGTTAATTCATAACTTTCAAAAAGAAACAGCAAGAATTCGTCAAAATAGTTTAAATAAAGCTCTCAAACAATTAAACAATGGAAGAGATGTACAGGAAGTCTTATATTTTTTAGCTAACACTATTACAAAAAAATTAAATCATGAGCCTGTAAATGCAATAAGAAAAGCGATACAATCAGGTGACATGAGTAAGATAGATACTATAATAGAACTATTGGATTTAGATAACCCTCGAGATAAAAATTTATGACCCCTGAAATTAAAGCAAAGCTTCAATCTGCCACTGAGAGGCATGAAGAAATTGGACATCTTATGTCAGACCCTGAGATCATGTCTAATCAAAATCAGTTTAGGGATTTATCTAAAGAGTACGCATCACTAGAGAGCTTGGTGAAAACTTTTGCTGATTTCATTGCCTCTGAAGAAGAAATTAAAGATGCCAACGAAATGTTATCTGACCCTGAAATGAAAAGCTTGGCACTAGAAACATTAAATGATGCTAAATTAAATTTAAACAAGTTTGAAGACGAGCTGAATATACTGCTTATCCCAAAAGACCCAGATGACGACAAAGACATTTTCTTAGAAATTAGAGCTGGAACTGGTGGCGATGAAGCATCGATATTTTCAGGTGATTTATTTAGAATGTATTCACGATATGCTGAAAACAACAAATGGAATGTTAGTCTTGTTAGTGTGAGTGAAGGTGACCATGGCGGTTATAAAGAAATCATTGCACAAATTGAAGGTAATGGCGCTTTTTCCCGCTTTAAATTTGAATCTGGTACGCATCGTGTACAACGTGTTCCTGCAACAGAGTCTCAAGGCCGGGTACATACTTCTGCTTGTACCGTAGCAATCTTACCAGTTGCTGGAGAACAAGAAGAAATAACCATAGTCTCTTCTGACTTAAGGGTTGATACATTTAGAGCCTCTGGTTCAGGTGGTCAACATGTAAACAAAACAGATTCAGCTATACGCTTAACTCACCTTCCAAGTGGAATAGTAGTAGAGTGTCAAGATCAAAGATCGCAACACAAAAACAAAGCCCGTGCTATGACTGTTTTACAATCTAGACTCAATAACATAGAGAAAGATAAGCTAGCTGCAGAGCAAAGTGAAACACGTAAGCTGCAAGTAGGTTCTGGTGATCGCTCACAAAGAATCCGAACTTACAACTATTCTCAGGGTCGAATAACTGACCATAGAATAAACTTAACACTATATAAATTATCAGAAATTATGGATGGCGACTTAGATCAGGTTATCGAACCCTTAATTGTCCAAAATCAAGCAGACTTACTATTAGAGAGCAAATAAATGAAAGTATTAATTATAATCACTTTATTAATAAACATTCTTGCCTGCCAGCAAAACACAAGAGCTATTTCAAAGCAACAAGATATAAATGCAATTCTAACCAATATCACAATTGATGCATTAAAGGATAATGACATACAACTTGCTGCACGGACTATCAATGCTATAATACTGAGCAATGACAATAATTCTTGGGATTTTCTACAATCAGCAATCATTAGTTTGCCAAATAATGTAGCAACAAAAATAATGGAATCAGCTCTTACTCTTGATTCGGTAAAACAGTCTTCAACTCAGTTATTTTCTATTGCCAAAATTTATATTTCTCAAAAACAAACAGACAAAGCACTAAATGTCATTAATCAGGCAATTTCCTTAGATAAAAAAAATTTAGAAGCTATTTATTGGCGTGCTCGTCTTTTAACCATTATGAAAGACTACCAAAAAGCTGAAATTGACTTTAATTACATAACAAAAAAAGCTCCTGAAAACCAAGAATATTTAGGACAATATGCCAGTTACCTTCAAGAAACTAAACAATATGATAAAGCACAGGAAATGTTGGGCAAACAAAACACGACACCGGACAGCCTATTTAAACGCATAATATTTTCATTACAAAGTGACGACAAGTCAAATGCCAAAGACCTTTACCAAGCTCTAAAAAAATTAAACGTAACTAATGATAAAATCAACCATAAAACTTTCTTAACTGCTGAAGCAGCATACTGGCTTAAAAACACTAAAGAAAGTGAAGACCATTACAGAAGAGTCTCAGGTGGGAAACATTATTTAGATGCACGTGACATGTTAAGCTTAATTCTATTCGAAGATAAGCGTTATTCTGAGTCTATCGAAATATTACACCAGTTGCAAAATGCGGAAGAAAAATATGCGGTTAAAGCATACCGCATGGAAAGTCAAATTTTTAGAGATCAAGACAACATTCCAAAAGCCATTGAAACCTTAACACGTAGCTTAGAATTATTGCCAAGAAATCCAATCCTATTATACGACCGGGCCATGTTACTAGAAACACAGGATAAACTGGAAAAAATGGAAATGGATTTATTACAAATTATTGAAGATGATCCAAAAAATTATGAAGCACTTAATGCACTGGGCTATAGCTTAGCAGATCATGACTTGAAGCTTCAAGAAGCTTATCAATACATCTTAAAAGCCATAGAATTAGCACCAGATAACCCGGCAATTTTGGATTCATTAGGCTGGGCACAATACAAACTCAAAAAGTACAATGAAGCAGAAATTAGTTTTGATAAAGCCCTTAATACAAGCATAAATGATCCTGAATTATATTTTCACATGTATAAAACTTTGATTAAGCTTAACAAACTAAAAAAAGCACAAGAAGTATTAAATAAAGCCATTGAGTTGTTTCCTGAAAGCAAATCAATCAAAGCTATTATTCCAAAATAAGACTCTTTCTTCATCAGAAAAATCAAACTTCCCTCTGACGTGTTATACCTAAGAGGGATTTGCCTGATTATTAAATATAAAAAAATTATTACTTAATAATTAACACTCAACTCATGGCACTAGAGTTTGAGTGTAAAAAAACGCACTACTTTTGCCTCAAAAAACACACCCTAAAACACAAAACCAGGTAAGAAAACACACTCCAATGTAAATTATTGTTAAATTCGTCACAATTTACACACTCTAAGACATGTAGATTTGACACAATATGTTTTTACTGTTAACTTCTTTACCTACCCATTGATTTTGAAGACGTTAACATGATTGTTTTACGAAATTTTAAGTTCGTTTTTTTACTGTTGGCCACATTTAGCCCTGTAATACTTTACTCTCAAGAAACATTGAATTGGACTAATGATATTCCAAGTGGAGGATGGCCTAGTGGATCTCTCGGCCCTCATTCTAATGCAACACAGTGCCATTCTCGTGGGACATTTACATCTACTGTACTTAACCCTTCAGGGTTTATTATAGTTGCGGGACAACCATCCAATACGACATTCAACAACAACTCAATCATACATGGAATATCGTCTATTCCTAATGCCAATGGTATTTCGCAAACTTTTTCTTTTGGTTACCCAGTAGAGAATTTAACTTTCAGTATTTTTGATATTGATGGAGCTAGTGGGAATTGGCAAGATAGACTAATTGTTACTTCATCCCTATCTGGAGCTGCTGTGCCAGTCACAATTAGCACATGCCCTCCGGCAGCTGGCGTGGTCTGCACAGGTTCAGGAACAACCACAGCTACAATCAATGCAGGTACAACAAGTACTGGATTTACTTCCGCAGCAGGTCGAGCCGATTATACCATCTCCGGAGCACTGGATTCAGTAACCATACAATACCACAATCATACTGTGCCAACTTCCACAACTCAATTTATTTCAATAACAGAACTCACCTACGACTGTGCAATTGTAGGTGTTTCTAAGACAATGACACGACGTGCAGGACAGGCTAATGGTGTTTCACCTTATATTGTCGACATTGATTTTTCTTTTGAAAATTTTGGAGATGTTACCTTATCAAATTTAACTGCACCAGAAGATTTAGATGCTGTTTTCAATGTTTTTCCAAACACAAGCAACTATTCTGTAACAGCAATTACTAAAACATCGGGACCCGCAAGTTTTACAGCAAATGCTTCTTTTGACGGTAGTAGCACTACAGAGTTAATTGGGTCAAGTTCATCATTATTACCAGGTGAAACAGCCTCAATTCGTGTCACACTTAATGTTAACAACTATGATTCGTATACTAACACGGTGACATTAACTGGAACGACTCCGCAATCCGCAACTACCAATGACAATTCTACTGATGGAGCTGATGCAGATGGAGCTGATGGAGACAACAACCCTGACGAGTCAACACCAAGCAATCTAAACACCACGACACTCCCTGTATCATTAAATTACATTGAAACGAGTTATGACACCACTAATAATGTTATAATTATTGAGTGGCAAACCGATATTGAATATGACCACATTGGATTTCAAGTGTTCCAAGAAAACAACACGGGTGAAAAACAAAAGCAATCTGGCATTATCCATGAAGCCAAATCAACTGTAGGTCAATCACTTAAATTCTACTCTACTAGCATCAATTCTGACTCTAGCAGCCCTTTATGGTTAGCTGAAATTAATAATAAAGGTACTAAAAAATGGTATGGTCCTATCACTCACGAATCAAGCCTTGGTGCAAAAATAGTCGATTCTAAGATAGATTGGCAATCAGCAAATTTAGATCGCAATACAAATTCGGCACATAACTCAAATAGCCTTAAAATTGCTGTTAAGAAAACCGGAATGCAAAGAATAGCTTTTTCTGATTTGATACAAACAGGCATGAATCTTGATAATATCAGTCCCAATGACCTTTCAATCACACTAAATAATTCTCCTGTTCCACTCTACATCAATGGTAATGCTGAAATTTTTGACAACTCAACAAGCATAGACTTTTATGGTAACAACTACGATTCAATATATACTGACGCAAGAATTTATAAGTTAGCCAGTAATGGTAGTAAATCGCCAAGAATCAAACTTAATACAGTTTCACAATCTACCGCATTAAAATCATGGTATTGGCACACTGAAATCTACAACCCAAATTTAACCTATGATTTCAGTTCGCCCACAAATGATCCATGGCGCGCTGAAAAATTAGCAACATTTGCAAGTAACAATAAATCCATACAATTCCCATTAGATGAATTATCGACCATCTCAGATCAAAAAATACAATTGGCGTTACAAATTTCTGGTGCTATTAATTATGAACTCGAACCTGATATCTATCCTAGTGATACTAATAGATGTGGTGTGAATTATCCCGACTTATACCCTGGTATACCTAATGACCATTGCATTGAGTTAACAATAAACAACCAACACTATGATGATGTTGTGTTTGATGGTTTAAGCAATTATAAAAAAAGTTATCAATTAGATCAAAATGTTTCAACAACCGGTGTGCTAAGTATCGACATAAACTTACCTGGTGAAACTGGCTACCCTCACGATATCATTCATATTGAAAGCATTGGAATCAAGTACCCAAGAAAACTTACAGCAATCGACAATAAACTTGAATTTCAATTAGCTAAAAACTCTAATGTTCACCATGAACTGATTAATGAATTAGGTTTTGAAGAATCCAATCAATACGACAACCTTAATCAAATAACTACTAATTTACCAGCGTTATTACTTGAAGGATTTAGCCAAGGTAACTTAATTGCCTATGCGTTAGATAGTGGCAAGCCAACTCGAATTCAGAATACAAAAATTATTAGCAGTGGTCTTGATTTCTCTATTAGTATTCCTGCTATTGCAAACTCAGGAAAATATTGGGTTTCAACAGAGGATGAACTCATTGTGCCTAGCTTATCAGCATGGTCTCAGAGCGAAACGACTGAAGTTTCAAATATTGAATATATCATTATATCTCACCCAAGTTTTATTACGAGTGCATCCCAAATTAAAGAGTATCACCAGAGTAATGGATTAAATGTTGCTTTAGTCAATGTAGATGATATATACAAGAAGTACTCTGCATCGATTATTGATCCATACGCAATCAAAGAATATATCGCAGTAGTCGCAAAGCAAAACCCCCTAAAATATATTTTATTAGTTGGCTCAGATAATTATGATTACAAAGGATATTTATCAAATCAACATTTTAGCCATATTCCTTCAATCTACACTACTATAGATGATATTGTCAGGTATGCCCCGTCTGATAACATATATGCCGATGTAAACAATGATGATATACCTGATATTGCAATTGGTAGATTACCAGTAAGAAGCATTGATGAATTACAACTCCTAATCGACAAACAAATGACTTATGTTAATCAAACCAATCAAACTGTTTCAAGTCACTTTATAGCAGATGCACAGGATGATATTTATTCCTATGCCCAAATTAGTAGCGAATTAAATGATCTAATTCCGGATACGTGGAATAAACTTGTAACTAACAGGGATGATTATGCGACAGCCGAAGCTACCAAAACACAAATCTTAGATAATTTTACCTACAACCCAAGATTAACCACTTACCTTGGCCATTCAGGCCCTAGAAATTGGTTTTCTTTCCCTCCTGCATTTACTTATAACGATATCATACACCTTGACAACAATGAAGCTCCATCAATAGTTATGCAATGGGGCTGCTGGAACAGTTATTATGTAGAACCCGATGCAAACACAATGGCACACAGATTCTTATTTGACAATGATAATGGTGCAGTTGCAGTTTTTGGCGCATCCGCATTAACAACTGTCACATCAGAAAAACTGTTCGCAGAATTAATAATTCCAGAAATGGTTAAAGAGAACCAACCTATAGGAATCTCAATGTTAAAAGCCAAATCTGCTCTAGCAAAGCAAGGAGAGTATCGTGATATCATCATGGGCTGGAATTTATTAGGAGATCCTGCTATTAAATTAATAAATACAGGTCTCTAAAATAAAATTACATTGAGGACTTTTCATCAGAGTTACCAGTAAACAAAATAGTAGATTTTTTTCAAACTACAATTTTATGTCTGAATGGTATAAGAGTAATTGGAATAAAATAAAGCAATGCTAAACTCGTTTTAACGGCTAATTAAAGCTAAGAAATCATTTGTGTTATTTCTTAGACAGGTAATTAAGCGGGTTAACTGGCTTACCATTTTTTCTTATTTCAAAATGTAACAATCCAACTCCATTACTACCCTTCCCGGATTTAGCAATAACTTGCCCTTGTGCAACCTTTACTCCTTCTTTTACCAATCGACTAGAATTATGTGCATAAGCACTCAGTAAATTATTACTGTGTTTTATGATAACTAACTCACCATAACCCAATAAACCATCGCCACTGTAGACCACAACACCATGGTTACTTGCATGGACTGGCTTGCCAATATTAGTTGAAATATTTATCCCCTTTCTTAACTCATCTGACGCAGAAAAAGTGCTAATTATTTTGCCTTTTACTGGCCAAACCCACTTAGAGTTGGCATTTGGTGTAACAGTTGGGCTAAGGACGGGTTTAGTTTTAACCTCGGGCTTATTAGTTGGCTTAGGGTTAACTGTGGCTATTTGAACTTGTTTTTTTACAGGAAGGTGTTTCTTTGTTATGTTGTTTTTAGTTTTTAGGTTCCTATTTTTATGTACTTTTTTAGGGCTAACAGGATGTGTTTGAACTGTAGAATTTTTAAAAGATGCTTTGTTAGCTTTTAACCTTAATTTTTGCCCAGGATATATGGTATAGGGAACAGGTATATTATTTATTCTCGCAAGGTATTTATAATCCAAATTATGGCTAAAACCAATGGAGTATAATGTATCGCCTTTATTAACAGTTAAATATCTTGCATCGTATTTATTTTGTTTTGAAAGTGGTTGTGCAGAATTATTGTTTTTATAGCGAGCATCGATTACAGGGGCTGGTTTATGCCTTGAACAGGAGGCCATCAATAGTAGTGAACAAAGCCAAATTAACTTCACTTTCTAATAACTCCTGGCAAAAATGGAACAAACATTACTGAGTCCAATATTTTTTTCTCAAATCCAGTTTCTGTCTTAATAATTTTGACTAAACTTTGTTGTTTATTGTCACCGAGAGGCAAAAGCATCATTCCGCCTACTTTCAATTGATCTAACAATTTAATCGGAACGTGCTCTGGTGCAGCTGTAGCAATGATTAAATCAAATGGCGACTCACTCTCCCAGCCTAAGAAACCATCGCCCGTTTTAGTACGTACATTCATATAGCCAAGTTGAATAAATCTTCTCCTCGCTATCTTAGTTAGGTTGTCAATACGTTCAACACTAAAAACTTTCTCGATCAATTGCCCTAAAATAGCAGCCTGATAACCTGAACCAGTCCCTATTTCCAGTACTTTTTTTGGGGTTTGTTGCATGACAATTTCTGTCATCCGTGCAACCACCCAAGGTTGAGATATGGTTTGCCCAAATTTAATCGGTAATGCCGTATCTTCGTAAGCTCGATGTGCCATGGCTTCGTCCATAAACAAATGCCTAGGTACAATTGACATCGCCGCTAATACTTGTTGATCTTGAATACCCTTTTCTTGCAAACGAGTAATCATGCGATTTCTTGTGCGTTGAGATGTCATACCTATGCCAAGTGCCGAATTCATTAAATTTTAGCACTCCATTTTGTAATATCAGCCAAAACAGAATGTTTGGTCATATCCACTTGCATTGGAGTTATGGAAACAAACCCATTTTTAATAGCATGAAAATCTGTTCCTTCACCAGCATCTGCTTCAGGACCAGCCGGACCAATCCAATAAATCTTTCGCCCTCTTGGGTCTAAATCTTTTATCGTGTTTTCAGCCTTATGTCTGTGACCAAATCTAGTGACCTGTATTCCTTGAACTTCGCCAATAGGTAAGTTTGGGAAATTAATATTTAAGATAGTATCTTGTGGCAATGGGCTTTGAAGTAAGTTATGTATGATTTTTTTAATGTAATATTGTGCTGTTTCAAAATAACGATTTTTATAATCACCCCGATTGGTTGCCAATGAAAATGCAATGGCTGGTAATCCCAAATAACGCCCTTCTATCGCTGCTGCAACTGTTCCAGAATACAACACATCATCCCCTAAATTTGCAGCATTATTTATCCCAGAAACAACCATGTCAGGTAAGTTGCGCATTAAACCTGTTAACGCCATATGCACACAATCAGTAGGTGTTCCATCTACTGAATATCGATTTTCGGCTACTTTATGAATTCTCACAGGCCTATCTAAGGTAAGTGAATTACTGGCACCTGAACGATCACTGCTAGGAGCATAAGTTGTTGTTTCACCAAAGCCCTGAAGAGCATGCTCCAATGCCTTAATTCCTGTGGCATGAATCCCATCATCGTTGCTGATCAAAAAATGCATATATTAAATTGTATTAAAAATTAAATATTATAAAGCAGAGATTAGTATTTATGAATAATTACTAAGATAAATTTTATAAACATCATCAAATTGCCAATTCTTTCAATTAACCCAATAGAAAATAGCGAGGGCAAAACAATAAGCAAGGTAGAAATTAATCACAATAAAAAAATGATGCTATTAACCGTTTAAAACAATTTTGCAAATGTGATAATCCTAAACTATATTTCAATGCATATTTAATCCCATAAAAACTATCGTTAAAAAAACCATTAACGCCCTTTTACAACCTTAACAAAAGAGATTGCTATAGATTCATTAATAATTGTGGCTTATTCGATTATAATGAGGTCTTTTATACTAGAGCTAGCAGACATCAACACCAAGGGAGTATCAGTCATGAGGCATTTAAAAGTCAAACGATGAGAGCAAATTTGGTGTCCACAGAAACGCACAAAAACGTGGATAGCCCAACTACTATAATTTCTGTATCCGTTTTTGGGATAATAGATTGCACGTCTATTCTATTCAACTGTACCAATAACGAATATGAATTAACTAAAAATGGTAAAGAACTTGAATCAGATATTTATACTATGGCAAAATTTGGTGAAATTCCAGAATCACGAACTTCTTAACTACAATCATGAAGAAACCAATAAAACAACAACTCATTTTAAATATACTTGTCTTTTCATTTCTCATAATAATTTCGGGATGTGGAAATGATAACCAACATATTTCACTTATGAACCAAGTTAGAAAAGTTGACATAAGTTCATGGGATAATTATTCACAAACAGAATTCAAACAATCATTAACTCAAAGTGAAGAAAATGGTTACAACCAAAGTCAATATGAAAAAATGGCTTTAATTTGCTTAACACATGGCGAGCTTGATGCCAGTCAACAGCTACTATCACAGTTATCAAAGAAAACTTCCATTGCTGACTACTATTATTATTTGGCGGAAATTGCATTAATACAAGAACGTTACGAAGTAGCTCATGGTTTAATTATCAATGGATTAGCCAAAGCATCAAAAAAAGATAAAACATTATTTTATTTACTAAGAGTTCAAATGTTAATTTCATTAGGTGAATTTAACAAAGCACAAATCACATTGAAAAAAATAGCTGTAATTGATAAAAGTAACATACATGCCCAATACCTACAAGCTCAACTACATTTATTTAACAGAGATTGCACTAATGCCATTAATGGATTTGAAAAGCTTATAAAAAAACTACCCAGTTATACACAATTTTTTTCGCCCCTTGCCAGCGCATATAGAATGTGTGGCAAGCCTGAAATGGCTAAAAGATTTACTCAACATCATACCGAAGGGTTATTAGCATTCCCAAATCACTTCAGCAATAGAAAAGAAAATATCGGCAACCCTGTGTCATTTTTGAAGAATGACATTAAGGCGTTGATTAGCCAGAAAGAATTCATGAGTGCAACTAAACTATTGTTACATCTAATAAAGTTGCAACCGAATAATGACAGCACTTATGTCAATTTAGGCAGCATGTACTTTCAAACAAAAAACTATATAAAAGCAGAAAGTGCTTATACACAGGCTCTACGGATCAATCCGAAAAATATAAAAGCTTTAAGCAATCTTGGAACTGTTAATGTAATTAAAAGAAATTATAAAGATGCTGAAAAATATTTCAAAAAAAATTAACGATATCCAACCTTTTCATTTAAAATCAACACTGAATTTAGCTAGCATTAGCATTCAAAATAACAGACCAAATGAAGCGGAGATACTGCTTGTTGGATTATTGGATGAGCATCCGTCAAATCTCTCTGCAAAAAAGGCTTTGATAATTAGCTTAATAATGCAAAATAAATTTGAGCTAGCACTTGTGCAAATTAACAAATGGTTAGTTGAAGAACCAACTTCAGAAGTCATTTTACAATTAAAACTTAAGCTATTTTTACAGAATTTCTCATTTGATTCAATAAATTTAGATACGATAAAGAATCAATTAATTAATACCGTTAAAAACAATAAACCTTTAATTATCTTATACGTATTGTTAAATGTAAAACTTAATAAGGTATCGACCTATAAACAAGCTATTGATTTATATGGAACCCTTACTAGGCACAAAATGTTTCCAGAAGAAAGAAACAAGATGAAATCAGAAATAGTGGAATTAAATACTAACGGTTATTTAGGTATAGAAATTTTTAATGAATAAAACAAACTACAACATTGCTCAGAATTCAACACAGTTTAAATCATTATTACTTTTTACTACTGTTGTTTTTATTCTATTTTCTTGCACTCACGATGAATCAATTGAGTTAGAAAACAAGAGAGAAATCAAGAATATACCGGCAAACTATTTAGAAATTATTACAGGCTCAGAGTTGGGTTTGAATTTTGAACACGATGCTAGTTTTTCTGAAAATTATTCAATTTACGAGCCATTAGGTTCAGGAATTGCAGTATTAGATTATGATAATGACGGTGATATGGACTTATTTATCCCGCAATTTGATTCTAAAAAGGAGTATTCCAAACTGTATAAAAATGATAATGGCCAATTTAGCGATGTGACAACCAGTTCTGGTTTAGATGGGCTTGATCAATTAGTTTTCGCATCTACTGCAGATTTCAATAATGATGGATTTGTTGATTTATTAATAGGTGGTAACAACAAACTATCATTATGGGTTAATAATAAAGGTTTGTCATTTAAACCTACCAATTTAATTAATTCTGAAAAGGGCCAACAGTTTTACACCAGTGCGAGTTGGTTTGACATGAACCGAAATGGCTATTTAGATGTTTGGGTTACTAATTATGTTGATGATAGCAGTGAGGCTTTTTGTAAATCTGCAAATGGTGATAGAGATTATTGCCCACCAAAATCTTATCCATCATTAGCTGACGCCCTATTTATTAATACAAATGGTCAATCATTTAAAAGGCAAAATATTCCCAATGATTTGGGCATTGTATCACCAGGACTTGGAGCAGTAAGTGATGATTTTGATAACAATGGATGGGCTGATTTATATGTTGCCAACGATGGGGTTGCCAACCAATTATTTTATAATTTTGATGGAAAGTTCACCAGTGATAGTGCAAAACTCAATGGTGTCGCATTTAACTTGATGGGAAATTCTGAAGCAAGCATGGGGATTGCAATCGCTGACGTTGACAACAACAGCTATCCAGACTTGTATATTACACATTTTAAAGGTGAGACTAATACCTTTTATCTCAATAATAATGGTGTATTTTCTGATAGTACTGCAATCCTCAAATTAATTAAAAATGCTAGGCCAGTCACAGGGTTTGGCACCTTATTAATAGATTATAATACAGATAATTTAGCCGACATCATTACTGTAAATGGCTCAACACAATACAAAAAGTTATTACCTAACAACAATAGATTGATTGGTGAACCCGTACAGTTTTGGAAAAATGATGGAGAGTTGAAATTCAATTTTGATACTACAATTGATGCAACACATGCACTAAGAGTGGGAAGGGGCTTAAGCTCAATAGATTTAGATAACGATGGCGATTACGATTTTGTTATCAACAACAATAATCAAAAATTGAATGTTATCCTTAATCAATACAACCCAACCGAATGGATTGGCTTAACACTTCGTTGCCATAAG
This sequence comes from Alcanivoracaceae bacterium, assembly GCA_016744455.1. GTDB lineage: Bacteria > Pseudomonadota > Gammaproteobacteria > Xanthomonadales > Marinicellaceae > NORP309. Next base: position 16,756 of record JADGEI010000006.1, on the reverse strand, counting down.
AGAGTTGATTATGGTGCCAAAATCAAGTTTTCGAATCATCGCTCAAATACTAAAAAACTGTATAGGACTGTGCATACTGACGGTAGTTACGCATCATCTATAGATCCTAGGGTATTAATATATAATATCAATGAATACGATACATTTACAGTTAAGTGGAGCCGCTCACAAATCTCAGTCGAGTACTTGATTGATGATTTAAATAAAAATGCTTACAACATAGTAAAATGCTCAGAAAATAATAAATAGAAATATGTCATAGTTTGATTGAACAGCTATTTTAATTAATTCAGCACAGACTGAAAGCCCATAGCTTTTTTAAGTATCAGAAATCATTACAGAACGCAAAAAATCTGTAACAAATCTTAATGAAAGCTAAATCACAATTACAAAATATTACATTGCAAAACGAAAAGTATGATGTAAATGAGTATAGAAATCCATATCTTAATAATTGAAATCGGTTTTATATTTATCAATTAATGGGTTCTTTCTCTCGTTAAGACTCTGTTGGAATACCAGAGTTATTTTTAAAACATTGAATGGAAACACATATACCGTCAATCACACTATAGTTTACAGGAAACAATGCATTACTTTTGCTAACATGTGTTATGGATAAATCTATCAACCTTCAATTACTAATACCTATAAACATAAAAAAAACCTGCTGTAAAAGCAGGTTTAATTTGAATACAATTTAAGTCAATTAAAACTTAATTTTTCTTATACTCTATGTTTTTGTCTGTTATACATCATTAGCATGAATAGACCAACTAACAATAAGATACCATATAAAGACAAACTTGGCACAGCTGTAGGTGGAGGAATAACAGCTGCAACATTAAAATTAATATTCGATGAAATAAAGTTACCAGTATCACCAGCTCCAGCATCGCCAATACAAACCATCCAATCTCCAGCAGATTCCATACCTACAAAATCATTAAAATCAGTTCCTGGTCCTGCACCTGGTGATGGAGCGTATTCACAAAAACCATCAGTTGCACAAATAAAGTCTCCACCTGCTATTGTTGACCCTGCATCTTCTGCAGAAGTTGCACCACCATTTATAAATGTGATTATGTTGCCAGCTTGATAATCACTGCTATCACCACAACAATCTGAGCCATCATCTGCAGGTTCAGCTAAACCTGCTCTATTTTGAACTGTTAAAACAGTTGTATCAGGAGCAACAACTTTAATAACCAAATCACCAGCCCATGTATGCTCCAAATCAATTTCAACACTCAAGTCTATAATTGACCCACCAGGACCAGCTACAGTATCACAAGCCATAGTACCAGTTGTACCATCATAGGCATCATCTGGTATCGCTATTGCACCACCACGTGCAGCCATTGGTGCTGAAACTGTTGGTTTTGTTTCTGCTATTGCTAATGATGAAACCACCATTAATAAAAGAAAAATTTTCTTACTCATTGTGTTTACCCTCTTCTCTAAAGATTATATTAAATAAATTCTTATCACAAATTAACTTACAATAACTTAATTGTCAAATAAAACTTCGTATAATAATGATAAATTGATATTTGTAATTTATCTATGAAATACTGAAATTAGTTACTTAAGCTTAAAAACTTTGTAAGCTTTTGGTCCTTTACAGCAAAACATGTAAATTACTTAAAAACTTAGATTATGTCATAATATTAAAAATCAAATAGTATAAAGCCGGAATTAGTATATAGAAAGCTTTGACCATCTCGTGGAACTTGTAAGAATATTGCTAAAAATAGTAAGGGCAAAACAATAGTTAACGTAGTAACAAATCAAAACGCCAAAAAGGTTGCAAGTAATCCATTAAACGTAATAACATATTTGCAATTTAACCAATACTCAATTATATTATAACGGTTATTTAACTACTCTAAAACCATTAAAAATAAAAAATCATTGAAGTCCTTTTATAACCTTGCAAATTCTTGCAATGATATACTATTTTGGGAAACTGACAGTGATTTTGCTGTTACATTTTTGAATAAAACGATAGATAACAATTATCCAAAGGATCAAATTGGAAAAGAATTAAAGAAACATTTACTATTACAATCAAAATTGCAAAGTAACACTAAACCCAGCAAAAACATTAATAAACTGGAACTAACTTGTAACCAAAAAAAACATCAAATAAATACGTACTCCATCTCTGGAAGAGCAAATTATATAGAAAACACCCTATTAGGCTATTATGGTGTCTGTTCAATGACATCATTGGTTGAAAACTCACACATCACCCTAAAACAAATAAAAAAACTGGCTTATATTGACCCATTAACAAAACTATACAATCGTAGATGGTGCGAAAAAAAACTCAATAAACTTTTATATAAAAAGCAGAAAAGTAAAATTTCATTTCTATTTTTCAACATAGATAACTTCAAAGCCATAAATGGCTTCCATGGTCATAGTGTTGGTGATAGAGCATTAAGATACATTAGCAAACTTCTTTTAAAGATAATTGGAAAAAACAGCCATTTATCACGTTTAAGTGGAGATGAATTTGGTTTGATTTTAAAGACTCAAAATAATGGTGATGCGATTCATAAAGCTCAAGAAATATCAGAATCACTATCAGAGCATTCGTTTAAGTGGCAATATAAGATATATACTATTAGCATGAGTATTGGCCTCGCATTAGTAGAAGAAAATGATGACTTTAATTCTATATTAACCCATGCAAGTGAGGCCTGTTATAACGCTAAAAAATCAGGACAAAACAATATTGCCATTTACAATCCAAATAGTAATGATACTATCAAATCAAAAGAAGATTTAAAGTGGTATAACATACTTAATAAAGCTCTAAAAAACGACCAATTTGAGCTATGGTGTCAACCAATATATAATAGTAGTAAAGAAATCTCTCATTATGAAATTCTACTACGCCTGATTGACGACTCCAAAAACGCCATTTCCCCAAGTCTTTTTATGGGTGCAGCATACAAGTATGGGCTAATTTATGAAATCGATAAAAAAGTTATAGAATTATTTTGTCAATTTTATAAAGATAACCACACCAAAATCAATGATATAAAGTTTTCAATTAATCTGTCTGGTCATTCCTTAAGTTACATAGAATTACTTCCATTCATTTTAGATTACCTAGAAGAGTATGCTATAAATTATAATAATATTTGTTTTGAAATTACAGAGAGTGAAATTATCAATAACCTAGAAATGGCATTAATTTTTATTAATGTAGTCAGAAACTATGGCTGTAAAATATCTCTAGATGATTTCGGTAAAGGCCAGTCAGGTTTGTCCTATTTAAAAGAAATACCATTTGATTACATTAAAATAGATGGAAATTTCATAAAAGGAATTAATAACGATAAAATCAATAAAGCTATAATTGAGTCAATAATACATATTGCTGAAGTCATGAAAAAACCAACTATAGCTGAATACATAGAAGATAAATTTTTGTTTAATCAAATTAAATCTATGGGAGTAGATTTTTTCCAAGGCTATTATTTATCACATCCCCATAAAATCACAGAAATCCTAAAATAGCTTAAAGCGATAATCGTAATACTACACAGAGCCCAATTCCTTCGTTACATCATGTTATTATCCGCAATGGCCTTTTATTATCGAGCACTAGTAATTTTAATAATTCTTACTGGAACTCCCGATAACACAGCGTTACCAGAAAAATCATCGATTTCTGATTCATCCATTAAGACATTAATGTTAGCACCAGGATGTTGATTGGCTATTGTCAATTTGGAATCTGGAAAAACATGTCCCCAACCATGAGGGATACTAATAATGTTAACCTTGATATCCTCAGTTAATTTCACTGGCAGAATGATACTCCCAACTTTCGACTTAACTTCGACCATATCACCATCACTCAGTTCATATGCTTTAGCATTAATAGGATTAATTAAGACTGTGCACCGTTCTTTTCCTTTAACCATGCGATATGAATTATGCATCCAAGAATTATTAGTTCGTGGGTCACGCCTTCCAATTAATAGTAGATCATATGATTTTCCTATATGTTCATGAGCATCACCTCCAGAAAAACGTGACATTTGTATTTTTACCTCGTCTGGCAACAGGTTAATCTGTTTATCTGATGTAAATAATCGTTCAGGCATACAGGGCTTTAATGCTCCCAAATCTATCCCATGTTTTGATGCAATAACTTGTTGTAAATCAAGATTTTTATAGGAGCCTTTTTTTAAACCATCATTGATAATACCAGCTTCTCCTTTTTTAAAAATAAACTGTTTTGTTAACCATGTTTTGATTCGATTGATTAATCCAGATGGTTGTAATCGAGCCCACAACTCAACATATATTTGCATATCACTGCGCTGATTATTCTTCGGATGAAATAGTACATCACTGTACTTGGCTGTATTTTGTACAGCTAAAGTATGAAACGCCAAGTTATAATGAGGTCTTTCTAGAGAGGATGTCGGTGGAAGGATTATATTGGCATGTCTTGTCGATTCATTGATATAAAAATCAACCGCAACCATAAAATCTAGGCTCTCTAATGCACCGTCCATTTTATCTCCATTGGGAGCACTAAGAACCGGATTACCAGAATTGGTTATCAGCATTTTAATTTGGCCTTCACCACCTGTAAGTATCTCATCAGCTAATGTCGATACAGGTAGTTCCCCAGCAAAACTAGGTAATTTTTTTAAGCGTGAATGATTTTTTGCAAAGATTTTTTTATTTTTGTGTTTACGAGCTGCAGCTAAAATATCAACCGCAGGATTAGCAAACATAGCACCTCCTACTCTATCAAAGTTTCCAGTAACAATATTAATGATATTCCCTAACCATTGAGTTAATGTTCCAAATTTTTGTGTTGAGGCACCAAATCGGGTATAACAACAAGCACTTTTAGATTGACAAAAGGCAGTAGCCAATTGTTCTATAACATTATCATCTATGCCAGTAATACCAGCCACTGATTTCGGCGTATAGTTTTTAACTAGATTCTTAAGTTCATCTAACCCAGAAACAATTTCAACGACGTGCCTTAAATTATCGTATTTGTTTGCAAAAACACAATTTAATAGAGCCAATAATAAATAAACATCTGTTGCTGGATTAATATAAATATGTTGATCTGAAATTTTAGAGGTTTCAGTGAAACGAGGATCAATGTTTATAACTTTCCCGCCACGTTTACGTATATCTTTTAACCTTTGATGAACCTTTGGGGCCGTCATCATGCTGCCATTTGAAACAATTGGGTTCGCGCCTATAATGAGCAAACAATCAGTTCTATCAATATCAGGCACAGGCACCAACAATTGATGACCAAACAAAAGATACGCAGCCAATTGATCTGGGAGCTGGTCAACTGAGGTGGCGCTGTAACGGTTTTTAGTGTTCAATGCACGTGAAAACATCGGCATAAACATCATGGCTCCCATGTTATGAACAGTAGGATTACCCGAATAAAAGGCCACAGAATCATTACCATAATTTTTTTGTGTATCTTTTATTTTTGCTGCAACTTCATTATAAGCCTGTTTCCAACTTATTTCTTTCCATCCGCTTTTTTCTTTTTTTACAGGTTGCTTTAATCGATCTTTATCATAGTAAACATCCTGCAAGGCAACGCCTTTAGGGCAAATATGACCTTTACTTAGAGGGTCATTCTTATCACCTTTAATAGACAAAATCTTGCTTTTTTGGTATTTTATTTCAAGACCACAGGTAGCTTCACAGATATTACAGGCTCTGTAGTGCGTTTTAATTTCTGACATGGTATTTCTATTTGGATAACGACTTAAAAATCATCATAACATAAAATATTAATAACCAGCATTTAGAAGGCGATCTAAAAACACTTCCCAATCTATGAATTTTCTAAAACCGATAATATTAATACTTGGAATGCCTTTCCCTTCAATTAGTTTGTACGTGTTAATTTTGTTTTCCAAACCATTTTGTATGCCACTCATTTCACATATGGCATTTCTTAATTTACAACCTATTCCAATATTTTTATATTGAAAAGAGTCAAAAAATCTCAGAAAGCTTCGTGATATGGCGCCTTGGATACCACCAATACTAGAAATATTGTCAAGAGCTCTTTGACTTATCGTCTGTTTTACATTTTTGTTATTGCTAGAGTATATTTGAGCTTCTAATCTATCTGCCTTCCAATTAGTGATCCTTAATCCATTAACTTCTCCATTCACTAACCCAGTAATTTCACCAAAATCAAAAGTACTGGTGATTTGTTGTAGGTTCATCCTATCAAAACTAATGTCAGCAGCAATAACTGGTGCTATACCAAATAGCCGTTCAATTGATAGATTCTTAATTTTCATTTCTCCATCGAACACTTTTAAATCTAAGAAACCATCAAAAATTATGCGGTTACCACTTTTTTTCATCCCAGGGATTTTACCTGAAATACTACCGTTCATTGCGGCCCAACCAAGTTTTTCAGTTATTAACCTAATTGAGATTGGTTGCAATTCACCTTCAAAGTCGATGGAATTTTGCTCTTTTAATAAATCTCGTAATTCCAATTTATTAATGAGTAAACTACCATCAAAAATTGGGAGTTGAGTTTTTTCTTGCAATTGCAGTTGCTGCCCTAATGTTTGTAAAACCAATGAAGAGCGGGATATAGGCATGCCTGCTAATAATAAATCATCCCAAGTTATTTCAGATTTAAGCCATTCACCTTGATTTTGCCAATTTAACTTTGCATTTAAGTTATTAACATCTATCTTTTTTTCTGGGATTTCTATATCAATGTTCTCTAGTTCAGTATGAATTCTTTTTATTCTATTATTTTCAATAGTAATTTGGCCTTTAGAGAAACCTGATACACCAAGTTCTTCAATTCCATTTATCTCCAAATAAGAGGCGAGAAACCCACGATACAACACATCTAAATCGAGCACCTCAAAGGCAATCAAATAATTATTATTTGTCCAATCTAAAACTTCTAGTTGTACATTTAGTTTTTCCGTTGACTGTAATATAAATGATGATTTGACGGGATGAAAGTTGTTACCTACTAGAAATTGATTTTTGATGTTGATGGGATATTCACCAAAATTTAAATAAACCTCCTTTAACAAGGCTTCTCCCTTAGGTATATTTGCATCTAACTCTACTTCTATAGGACCATCTATATCATTAACTGTGATAGTGCCTTGAACCTGATTATCTACAAAAATATATTCTGCCGTTTTTGATTCCCAGGTAATGTTATCGATTAAATAATCAGCTGTAATGAGCAAGTTGTCAATAAAACTAATTTCTAGGGTTGCTGTTAGAACTGTTGAAGTTTCTTCATAGTCAAAATCAATATACTGTTGCAGAAATTGTTTCAATTCAATAATTGGCATTTGTGTGATCTTCACTTTTACATGATTCTGATTTATTGAATTAGTAGATAGTAAAACAGTATCACTTGAGTTACGAACAGTTATATCCCAACTGTTATTAATAAAATCAAACCACCCAGTTAATTTAAATTCATATAGACGACCTTGATAACTTATTTTAAACACTCCATTATTGCATTTATGGTAAGGGTATACTCGTGAAGAAGATTTACATTGATATACCAATGTAGACAGTTTATTTTCAAAAAATGGAATACTTATTGTGTCTGCCGTCACTTGCAAATTATTATTCAAGTTATTTATTTCTAATCCACTGAGCTGCCATTTATTTGCTTTGGTACAACCAATAAACAGTAATGCCACAATCATAATAATAATTTTCATACTTGAATTTTACCTTAAAAATAGATAAACTTTGACTATTAAACATACAAAGGATGGTAAACATGTTGAACAATCAAATTCTTATTGTCGATGATAATGCAATAAATCGTCAATATTTCTCAATGTCTTTAAAAAAATCAGGCTATACAGTTAGTACAGTAGAAAGTGGAATTGATGCCATTAGCATCTCTAATACCGAAAAATTTGATATCATTCTAATGGATATAAGAATGCCGGGAATGGATGGTTATGAAGCAGCTAAACAAATCAGGCAATTAAAATACCATGAATTTACTCCTATTATTGCAACTTCGGCAGAATATATATCTCCCGAAAACCAAAACCTGTTCAATGATTTTCTATTAAAACCAATTAGCCCAAGACAGCTACAAAATAACATTGAAAAACATTGTCCAACATGTATCAAAACTATAGTCGCTTTTAATCTAGAAAATGCGCTTAAATATGCTTATAATGATAAACAAATAATGCAAAAACTCATTACCTTGTTTATAAATGAATTACCCAAAAGTCTGGCACAATTAGAACCAATGGTAAATAATAAAGATAACTCAGCTAGTAGAGAGTTAATTCACAAAATCAGAGGCTCATGTCGAACATGTGGAGCAGAAGAATTGGATAGATTTTTAGCAGAATTAAACGCAAAACCTTATGATATTGATGCTTTCAACCGCATTAAGTGTGCGGCAAATAAATATATAAATATTGTAAACAACTTGTAAGATAGCTCCATTAACAGATGTACACTATAGTTGAACTGTATAGCAGAGTGTAACGTTTTAAAACCAATGATACGATAAAATTTACTTTAAATACAACAAGATAAAAAGCAAGGCCAAAATCGCCACCATCATCACGGGAACGAGGTAGCCACTAGTCGTTTGTTTTTTTTGTGTGGCTTGAATAGCAGCATTTTCAATTAAATTATATTCGTCTTCTGTCAATTCTTTGTACGTTGTTTGATCAACTAACTCAGGATCTTTTTCTTCAATTTTTTTATTTGATTCTTCAATTTTAACATCACTTATTTCAAGCCCGATTACATTACCTGTCAACACATCAAACTCACGGTAAATGGTTGGATATTTAATATCGTCTGTAGGGTTAGATTCTTCATTTTTAATCGAGATCAAAGTAATATTGTCTTTTCCTTGATTTTCTACCGCAGAATCCACTAATTTTTGAGTGAGTTGTGAAATTTCATTCGAGTTAGCAATGGATTGAATAATTCCATGTTCTTTAACTACTCCATACAGACCATCACTACATATAAGTAAGATTTGCTTAGGAAGTAGAGTCCCGCTATTACGATGAACACTTAACTTCTTTCTTTCAATACCTAATGCTTGTGATATAACATTTCTATCTGGATGTGTTTCTAGTTCTTTGAGACCAATATGACCACCTTCTAACAGTAATTCAACGTATGAATCGTCACGTGTAATTAGTTTCAGCGAATCATTCCATAAATAAGCTCTTGAGTCACCAACCCATGCTAAATCATAATCACTACCCGAAAACAGTGCAACTACAATGGTTGTAGCCATTCCCCTCTTTTTTTCATCACCTTTAATTTCTGAAACAATGGCATGATGTGCTGCTTCAATAGCTTGAGTTAATGAGGCACCTAACTTTATTTCTTGCAACACAATTTTACAAACAAGCTTGCTAGCTATTTCACCTTTCGCAAGTCCACCTACACCATCAGCTACGATATAAAGGCCCAGCTCTTCATCAACAAGGTAACTATCTTCGTTAGTTTTTCTTTGTCCTATGTGTGTTGCCGCAAAACTATTAATGCATTATCCCCTATTACTGGTTTCCCCATAGCTAAGTATATGACATTGCAACACTATATACACATATATTTATAAATTAAAAATAAAATGTGACCTATGTCTCACTTTTAATTACTTTAAGACAATCTTTACCTTCGGCTTTCGCTTGATACATTGCCATATCTGCACGATTAATTAAACTTTCAGCTTTTTCACTAGGATTACGACACACCAAGCCTACACTTATAGAAATTATGTCTTTGATCGAAGATTTTTTATGAGGTATTTTTTGTAACTCAAGACTAGCGATCATATTATTTACAACTATTTTAGCATCACCTAAATTATATGAGTCAAATAACATAACAAATTCCTCACCACCAAGCCTAGCAACTAAGCAGTCATCGCTTTCAAACGAATCTAATATTTTTGCAACATTAATTAAACACTCATCTCCTGCTACATGCCCATAGTAATCGTTATAAGCTTTAAAATCATCTACATCCAATAAAGCTAAACATAACCGATGATTAGCTTTATCACATAATTTTTCTATTTTAGAAATGAATTCGCGTCTATTAGCAATATCCGTAAGTTCATCTAACCTTGACAGTTTATCTAATCTTCTATTAGCTAACAACAATGAGGCAGTTTGTTTTTCAACAAGTTGATTTAACTCATTTCTCTTATGTTTTAACCATTGAATTCTCCAAAAAGGCAAGCCAAATATAACTAATATAATTATTATTGGAGCGATAAGCCTAAACCAAAATGCCTGATACCAATATGGATGTACATATATTTCTTTAACCAACTCTCTGACCATTTGTTTTCATGGTATTTTACCTGTACAAATAATTTATAATGACCAGCTTTCCATTCAGAAAAATCAGCAACATCAGTAGTTTTCCATTGTTGTTGTATTGGATCTAATTTATATCGATAATGTAGATTTTTACTATCAGATAAATAGACCGATGAAAAATGCATATGTACACTTTTAGCACCTGGAGAAATATTTTTCCATTCACTTTGCTTTATTAAATCATTTCCAATATATAAATGCTCTACAAATGGTTTTAATTCTTTTTCTGATTTAAATTGTGCACGTTCAGGGTCAACCATTACCACACCACCTTGGCTTGCAAACCATAGATTACCATCACTAGTTTCTACAATTCCAGTACTATTACCATTGAATTCACTACTCTTCATCCCATCTTTTTCAGAGAACTTTATAAATTTTTTATTTTTGTCAATGCCTGAAATTGCTTTATCTAACCCTTGCCTTGATAATTTGAAAATCCCAGAGTTAGATGTCGCCCAAATGTTACCATAGTTATCATTTTTAACACTATGAATATGCCCATTTACTACATTTGTTAACCCATTTTCGTAATCAAAATAAATTTTTTGACCCTTTACTTTCAACCATAAACCATCGCCACAAACCCATAATTCATCCTTTTTAAATTCATGAATACAAGATGCTGTACCGTTTAATATTGATAAATTTTCAATATTATTGTTCTTTAATTCATAAGCCCCTGATTTATCAGCAATTAACAAATCTCCATTTAAGTCAATAGTCATTGATTGTATTTCTGAATCATTTTCATTAATCAAGTATTTAGATTCTATTCCTTCGGCCAATTTGATCAAGTACTTTCCTTCTTGATACCAAATTGTATTATCATTGACAATAAAACTTTTAATCGGGTTAGATAAATCCACTCTAATTTCTATAAAAAACTCTTTATCATTCTCAAATAATTCCCCAATATATTTGTTTGTAGCAATCCATAATTGCCCACTCTCATCTTCTATAATAGCATTAATAGTAACCCCTTCAACGCTATCAGAGATTAATTTTTTATTCATCGCTTTAGAGTCAACGATATATGAAATGTGATTAGTTTTACCATAAGGGATGGCAAAAACCCTGTCTAATGAATCAACAGCAACTAAATGAATATTTTCGTTTATTAAACCTTGCATCTTAGAATAGTTAGTAAAAGCGCCATTTGAAATAGAGCACAATCCACCTGATGTACCAACCCAGATAGCACCATCTTCGTCTTCTACGAGTGATGACAACCTATTATTTGGTAGATTATTAAATCGTTGAAGCCCTCTTTTATTAAACTTAAACAAACCATTTGCAGCTGTTGCTATCCATAAATTTTTATCCTTATCTAACATTAATTTCCGTATCGAAACTTCAGAATCTTTTATAAATTCAGCAATGATAAGTTCTGGTCTACCATTTGTATATTTAAATACTTGGCCATTCTTTGTATAATATGCCTCTTCATTTTCATCAACCCACATAGTGTTGGTCGATTTAATTATCCTAGTTTCTATATTTTGAAACAAGGACAAAAAGAAATCGTTATTTACAGGCAGCTCTACAAAGTTATTTTCATCACCATATTTAAAATAGAATAGTTTCCCATTATTATTTACCAAAATGCCATTGTCTAATTTATTGATTTTACGAATCATATGGCTATTTAAACCATTTGTCCTATCCCAATGTTGTTGTTTTTCCCCATCTAAACGGTACAACCCACTTGATGTTGTTCCAATCCAAATTGAATCATCATCTCCTATAGCCAATGTAAAGGCTTCAACATCAGGAAATTTTTTAATACTGTCGGCAATAACATTAGTAAAACGACTACCATCAAACATAACCACACCTGAGTATGTGCCAATTAATAATTGTCCATCTGAATTTAAGGCTATATCTGTTATGGAGTTTTGAGGTAGTCCATCATCTACACTGTAACACTTAAGTGTATAGTTATTGATAGAATCGACTTGAGCTTCGCATCTAGCATTAGTTATGAATAGAACCGTAAACAGTTGTATAACTTTAATAAAAAAAAATAGAAATTAGTCATTTTATTCATTACTATTTTTATACACAGTTCTCACATAGATATGTTAGAAAACATTAATCAATCTTATGTAATAATTAATTGTTGTCAATTTTCCCACTAATTAAATAACCTAGAATCAACAACGAAGTGCAACAGAATTTTTATTGCTTTATAAAATGTAATATTCGATTATTTGATGGCATCACACAATCATCGAGTAAATTAAAGCCTGCTTTTGTCATACGTGTAACAACGAGTTCGAAATCACGAATTCCTCTATGCGGCTCTTGCCTCTTTAACCATTCATCAAATTTTGCATTGGACCCTGAAGTAAACTCCCCACCGTAATTAAAAGGCCCATAAATAACAACTTGGGCATTTTTTTTAAGATTATTTCCAAGCTGTCGCATTAGTGTCTTTGCATTTTCCCAAGACATAATATGTAACGTATTAGCAGTGAAAACTATATCTACCATAAGGCTAGGAAACCCTGTCAGTCCAGCTTCATAATGAATTGGCCTTGTAATGCATTTTGAATTTACACCATCTAACCACCTATTAATTCCTGCGTGGTTTTCTAATAAATCTGCTGTATGCCATTCCATTTTTGGGAAATTAGGAGACATAAAAACAGCATGTTGGCCTGTTCCTGATCCGATTTCTAATAGATGCCTGTCTGATGGTTTAATTATCTTTTTTAAAACATCAAGTATAGCGCCTTGGTTTCGTTCGCATGATGCAGAAAATGGTTTTTCCATTAGTCTTTGTAAACCTTCCCTTCTTTCATTACAAATTCCACATTCAATAATTCTTTAATATCATCTAATGGCGACTTGTCCACTGCAATAATATCTGCATATTTTCCAACTTCAATAGAGCCAATAGAGTCAGACATACCCAGCAGGTCTGCAGTATTTACAGTAGCTGATTTAATCACGTCCATAGTTGGCATGCCAGCCGCATGCATTAATACAGCTTCTTGTGCATTGGTTCCATGAATTGATACGCCGCTATCAGTACCAAAAGCAATCTTAACTCCTGCATCATAGGCTTTAATAAAATTACCTTTCATATCCGCTCCCACTTTTAGTGCCTTTTCTTTCACTGCAGTGCTTAAAATATCGGTGTTTTTTGCCATCTTCACGACAGTATCGCCTGCTAATAATGTTGGAACAAGATAAGCGCCAGTCTTTTTAAATAATTTTATGGCTTTAGGACCTGTATAAGTTCCATGTTCTATACTTGCCACTCCGGCTTCTAGAGCAGCAATAATTCCATCTTCGTGATGTGCGTGTGAGGCAACTTTTCTGCCCATACGCTTGGCTGCTAATACCACTTCTTCCAATTCATCAGATTCCATTTGTTGTCCGGTTCCTGTTGCTCGTTGTGTCATTACACCACCAGTTGAGGTTATCTTGATCCAATCTGCACCGTATTTAATCGCATCACGTGCAGCTCTACGGCAATCATAAGGGCCATCGCAAATAGATTTATTTGTATAAAATTCCATTAAATCAGGTTTTACACCACTGACATCTGCATGACCTCCGGTGATTCCTACACCACCAGCAGCAATTATACGTGGCCCATCAACCCAACCATTATTCACCGCATCTCTATAGGCATACATGTATTGCGAATTTGAACCGACATCTCTAACAGTTGTAAATCCAGCCAATAAAGTTTTCATGCCATAATGTGTACTGCGCATACCCATTAATTGTTCAGACATTTTCAAACTGTCTTTAACATTATCTGGACCTAATTCTCCTTGGAGGTGAACATGCATATCCATTAACCCTGGTAAAACAAAGCTATTTTTTAAATCAATGACTGTGGCATTTTTATCAATGTCTGCGACATCCTTATAACCATTTAGCACTTGTTTGATAGATTTGCCTTCAATAACAATGGTTTGTTGTTTAAGCGCTTTTTCACCTGGAACGGCTAATAATTCACCAGCATAAATAATGGTGATTTCCGCTTGAGCATTTAGTCCAAGAAATAATAATATTAAAAATAGTTTGTTACTCATAGTCATTTACCAATTGGACAAAGGCTTTTACGCCGTTAATTAAATTTGATTCTTCTACATAAAATAAAGGAGAATGGTTAGTTGGCGCTGTGCTTGCATCAATATCATGTGGTGTTACGCCCATAAAAAAGAAAAATCCAGGAACCTCTTGGGCAAAAAATGAAAAATCTTCAGCACCCGTAATTTGTCCCATGTCCACAACTCGTTTATCGCCAAATACTTTTCTTAAACTTGGTAACATCTGCTGTACTAATTCAGGGTTGTTAACCGTTACAGGATAGCCGGAATGAATCACTAAATCCGCTGTTGCGCCACTGGCTTTTGCGGTATTTTCTACCACCTGTTTTAAATTATCATGAACAATATCACGAATTCCCATATCAAAATTCCGGATGGTTCCAACCATTTCTACTTTATCAGGAATAATATTACTGCGAATCCCACCTTTAATGGCACCAAATGAAACCACTGCCGCTGCTTTAGTGACATCAACTTTTCGACTCACAATGGTTTGTACGCCATTGATAATTTGTGCTGTTGCAACAATTGGATCAACACCACCCCAAGGGCGTGAACCATGTGTTTGTTTGCCATGAACTGTTAAATCGAATGTATCAACAGCTGCCATTGCAGGTCCTGAATGATATCCCAAAACACCACTTGGAATATTTGATGTCACATGAATACCGAATGCAACGTCAGGCTTATAATCTTTGAAAATTCCTTCAGACAACATCATTTCAGCACCGCCTTGTTCTCCAGTTGGCGCACCTTCTTCTGCTGGTTGAAATATAAATAATATCGAACCTTTTAAGGTAGCTTTGTTTTTTGAAAAAACTTCTGCAGCTCCCATTAACATGGCAACATGTGTATCATGGCCGCAAGCGTGCATCACACCTACTGTTTCACCACGGTATTGGGTTGTTGCTTTTGAAGCAAAGGGAACATCGACTTGTTCAGTCACAGGTAATGCATCCATGTCAGCGCGTAAAGCTATTATTGGGCCAGGCAAATCACCTTTAAGAAATCCAATAACACCAGTATGTGCAACTCCTGTTTTTACTTCCATTCCTAAAGACTTCAAATGATCAGCAACTATTTTTCCTGTTCTAAACTCTCGATTACTGAGTTCAGGATTTTGATGAAAGTCTCGACGCCATTCGATTACTTTTGATTCAATATTTTCAATATCTTCTACAATTTCTGCATTAAGAACAAAAGATAAGCCCAAACAAATCAACATGAAGTTTGATTTCATAACACTCCCCTAAAATTAATTAATTATTGTGACACAAGAATATTGCTTAAACAACCGAATTATTAACTTATTACCAGTGTACTCTTTTCAAAGTTATTTGTTAACAGCTTTATATTTTCAAATATCATACCTTCTACTCACGCTGTGAACCTATTTTTAAAATTCAACTTCAAATGCCTTCTTCAATTTAATTTTATTAAACATATCCAATTTCGTATCAACGCCTCCGAAAAGAATTCTTATTTTATGTGCGTATTTTAACTTTATCTAACATATTCTATACTATGTGATATTTTTGGGTACGTATTACTTCCTTGGCATTTATGGCTTACAATCTTAACAAATCCAGCATTTATCGTTGCCAATAGTTATCTTCATAATAGCTCATCAGTACTAAGTCTGTACGTTTTTTTTCTTTTTTTCCTGCAATCACACGACGGCATTTCTTATTACCACAGTTGCATTTGAATTGGCGAAACAAGTAATCCTCTGTAGCGCTATAATTAATACTGATGTATGTACCAGGCTCAATGTCTTTCATTGCCGTAGCTATAAGTTTTCGAGTATTAATCTTTGTATTTGGGACACAAGAATGAATAAAAAAACCGAGAAAGTGGTTATCATTTAAATGCTTCTCATTGTTGACCTGAAAAGTATGTGGTTTGATAGCTTGCACCACATCGCCGGCTAGTTTAGCTATAGTTTCCCCTTTTTTAAAAGGTTTGAGGGTTATAATCCCTCTGCCAACAATATGATTCTTATATTCAATTTTAAAATCTTTTTGTTGTGGATACATTGGGTCATTACCATATTTTGAAGGATAAATCATTTTTAATACCTGCTCTCTATAAATTTAACAAAAAAAATACTAAACACATCTTTTAAATCAGCAATACTTCTTTGAAATCGCCTCTCATACAGTGATTTGATTGTAATGGTCAAGTATTTCCGGAGACATTTTTAGCCACATTTTTGTAACTCATTAAATTTCTGATTTGGAGTTTTATAATCAATGGCTGAATTCAGTC
>JADGEI010000043.1 GCA_016744455.1 Alcanivoracaceae bacterium | reverse complement strand
TAAAATAAGCTAATCGGAATAGGGAAAAATAGATAAATAATGTGATTTTTGCAGAAAATCAATAAAATCAGAGAAATTTAAGATTCAAGCAAAGGTCTCATTAATTAAAATATTACATGCGTACAGTTGCGCTAAAACAAGCTTTTAGTTTTTAAATTTAAGACAATAAATTGCAAAATTATGGCGCATACGAACAGATGTAATAATTAGCAATTAAAACCTAAAATTTAATCTAATCCATTACTAATATTATGAACTTGGGGAAGTGTGCAAACTGATTTTTTATTAATGTGTGTTATGGGTTCACGCAATCTAGTTTACGTTTAAAGATATTAGTCAAATATATTGATCAGATAAATACCCGGTCTTTTTAGCGGAATGCCTATTCTACATATTTTTTGTTGATTTACAAGAAACTTTGACAAAAATCAAGAACACTGGAATTCACCATAAAGTACATGAGGAAATTGACAGTTTAAGATTATGATCAAGAACTAATCACCATGAAGGGCGTGGAGATAGTGAAGGGTTAGATATGTTGATTAAATTAGAACAAAGTTAAAGAGGTATTAATCATTATGTATTCTTTTCTTTTTACCTTCATGTTCTCCATGTACTTCATGGTGAATTAATCTTTTTAGGTTTTTAATCGCCAATGTAAATAGCAGATCAAAATAGGAAATCAAACTAGGTCATGCATAAATTTAGCTAAGAACAATGTATCCTATTCGACAGTTACTGATTTTGCCAGATTTCGTGGTTGATCGACGTCGGTTCCTCTTAACAGTGCAACGTGATAGGCTAATAGTTGCAGTGGTATATTAAAAACGATGGGTGAGGTGAATTTACCAGTGGCTTCAAATTCAATTAGGTGAGTGTCGGCTTCATCTAAGCCGTGATCGCCAGTGTGATCAACAAAAACAAATAATTCTCCGCCACGAGCTCGAACTTCTTCGATGTTGGATTTGAGTTTTTCTAATAACTTGTCATTAGGGCAAACTGCAATAACCGGCATGGTTTCATCAACCAATGCCAATGGGCCGTGCTTAAGCTCACCTGCTGGATAACCTTCAGCATGAATATAGGATATTTCTTTAAGTTTTAAAGCGCCTTCTAATGCAATTGGGTAATGAACGCCGCGCCCGAGAAATAAAGCGTTGTCTCGAACCACTATTTTTTTAGCCATTTTTTGGATTTTGCTGTCTAGAAGTAGTGCTTGATTTATGATCCCTGGCAAGGTTCTTAACTGCTTGGCTAAATCTAGACAGGTTGATTTATCACAATTATTTATCTCTGCAAACTTTAAAGTCAATAGAGCTAAGACAGTCATTTGTGTTGTCAGTGCTTTTGTGGAGGCTACACCAATTTCAGGTCCTGCTCGGGTCATTAAGCAATAATCACTTTCGCGATCTAAGGTGGAATTTTCTACATTACAAATACCTAGAGTTGTTAAGAATTCGGGTAGTTCTTTGGCATAACGGAGCGCTGCTAGTGAGTCTGCAGTTTCTCCTGATTGGGAGATGGTTAAAAATAAAGTTTTTTCTGGTACTACTGGCTCTCTGTAACGAAACTCGCTAGCTATCTCTACCTGTGTTGGAACTCTGGCAATGGATTCGAACCAATATTTCGCAATTAATCCTGCATGAAATGATGTTCCACAAGCAATAATACGCACTTGTAAAACTTGTTTTAAAATCTCTTCTAGCTCATCTGAGATAAAATGAGGAGAAACTTTGCCATCAAACAATCTATCTTCAAGCGTGTTGGCAACAGCAGTTGGTTGTTCATGAATTTCTTTTAACATGTAGTGATCATAACCTTCTTTGGTTAAGTCTTCGGCTGAAAGTTCTACCGTTTTTAACTCACGTTTGACCTGTTTATTGTCCTCATCATAAATGACACAACTATCGGTTGTGATTTCAACAATATCGCCATCTTCCAAATAATGAAATTGGTTGGTTTCACTGATGAGGGCCTGAACATCAGAAGCTATAAAATTTTCATCTTTTCCTCTTCCAACTATTAATGGGCTGCCTTTGCGGGCTGCAATAATTTTATCAGGTTCAGCACTGTAAGTAATGGCAACAGCATAGGCTCCATCAAGTTCACGTAATGCTTTATGGCAAGCAGCTGAGAAATCATATTTTCCCATGTAATAATGAATAAGATGCACTAGAGTTTCAGTATCTGTATCAGATTTAAACTCATAACCATGAGTAATTAGCATGTTTTTCAAGGGCAAATAATTTTCAATAATACCATTGTGTACTACGGCAATTTTTTGATCTGAGTCATGTGGATGTGCGTTACTACTGGTTGGTTCTCCATGAGTTGCCCATCGGGTATGACCTATTCCTGAAATTCCTGATACTGGAGATGATTCCAATTGAGTTATTAAATTGACTAACTTTCCTGCTTGCTTTCGAATACTTAAGTGTCCATTATGATTAATCGCAATACCTGCTGAATCATACCCTCGGTACTCCAAAGTTTTTAAACCATTGACTATTATATCAGTGATATTTCTATTTGCTGTTGCTGCAACTATTCCGCACATGTATTATCTCTATTTCTTTACTGGCTTATGCCAGCTTGCTATTGTTCTTTGTTTTGCTCTTGAAAGTGTTAATTTATCGGCTTCGACATCTTTGGTTATGGTGCTTCCTGCACCAATAGTAGCACCTTTGCCAATAGTAACTGGAGCTATTAGTTGGCTATCAGAACCCACAAAAACTTCATTTTCAATCACGGTTTTAAATTTATTAACCCCATCATAATTACAAGTAATTGTCCCTGCGCCAATATTGCAATCATCACCTATTTCACAATCACCCAGATAGGTTAAATGGGAAGCTTTAGAATTATGACCAATAGTGGTTTTTTTAGTTTCAACAAAGTTTCCTACTTTGGCTTTTGCCGCGATTTTTGTACCAGGACGCAATCGAGCAAAAGGGCCAATATCACAATCCCCTTGGGTGACTACATCCTCTAGCATCGAATGTGGTGCGATGCGCGTCCCTACTCCAAGTGTGCAATTTTTAATGACAGAATAAGCTCCAATTGAAACGCCATCGGCTAGCGTGTTTTCGCCTTCAATTATCACTCCTGTGTCTATGGTAATATCTTGTCCACAATTGATGTTTCCACGTATTTGCACCGTGTTTGGCACTGGCATATAAACGCCTTGCAACATTAATTCTTTTCTTAATTGCTGTTGCTTTATTGACTCGCATTCTGCCAGTTGCATTCTATCATTTATGCCTTGGATGCTCCGGCAATCTGCTACATTTACGGCATTAAGGCTCTTACCATCGGTATGTGCTAGTGCCAGTATATCAGTCAAGTATAATTCGCCTTGCGCGTTGTTGGTGTTGATTTTTTGTAGCCATTGCTTTAAATCATTGGCTTGAACCATTATGATGCCTGAGTTGATTTCATCTACTTGTCTTTGCTCATCACTTGCATCTTTCTCTTCTATAATAGCCTCAACCAGTCCTTGTTGGTTTTTGATAATTCGACCATAACCAAAAGGCTTGTCCATGATGGCTGTTAATACAGCTTGTGGGTGTTGCAATAGATTCAATAAATCTGTTTTATCTATTAAAGGTGCATCGCCAACAAGAACCAATACTTTGGCATCAGTATCAATAAACGGTAAAGCCATTTGCACTGCATGACCTGTTCCATTGGGGTTTTTTTGTTCTACCCATATTAACTCTTCATTGTACAAATGCTTTTGTAACTGTTCACCTTGATGTCCAAAAACCATGATGATTTTTTCAGGTGATAGGCTTTTCGCTGTTTGTAAAACGTGTTCAATAATAGTACTTTCTGCTAAAGGATGTAACACCTTGAGCGTAGTTGATTTCATTCTCGTGCCCTTACCTGCAGCTAAAATGATGATATTAAGTTTGTCTGGCATTGATGCTAAAATTTTAAAAATGACCACATTTTACACCAACTTACAATCTTGTTGATAAATTTGTTACATTGATATTCTAATCGGTTAGAATAGTGCCAAAAATAGAGAACTGCCAATGCAAGATCAGCCAATAAGTCAATTCAATTACCGTGTCTATTACGAGCATACCGATGCAGGTGGTGTTGTTTATCATTCTAGGTATTTGAACTTTTTTGAACGTGCGCGGACTGATTGGTTAAGGGAAAGAAAAATAATTCAGTCGGATTTACATAAAAAACTGAATATTATTTATGTAGTTACTCGTGCTAATTTGCACTTTAAAAAACCCGCACGCATGGATGATACGTTAAAGGTTAGTTGTAATATGATTAAACTTAGACGCGCAAGTGTTGATTTCGTCCAGGAGATGTTTAATCAAAATGACGAGCTATTAGCTACTGTGACAATAAAGGCAGCATGTTTGCAAGCAGATACCTTTAAGGTTATTGCTTTTCCATCGATACTAAAAGAGAGTTTCACACTATGAGTACAGATTTTAATTTTATAGAACTAATCATGAATGCAAGTATACCGGTCAAAGGCGTTATGCTTTTATTGGTATTGGCATCACTTGTTTCTTGGTGGATTATATTTGCCAAATGGATGAGTTTAAAAAGCGCAAACACACGTGCCAAAAAATTTGAAGAAACCTTTTGGTCAGGAGTCGATTTAAATAGATTGTATGACACACTGGTGAAACGCAAAAAGAAAGCCATGGGAATGGAACAAATATTTGAATCGGGCTTTAGAGAATTTTTACGATCGCGCAAGGCCTCACAAGATAGCGTGAAATCAACTGAATCAGCTGATCGAGCAATGCGAATTGCTCTCAATAAAGAAGTCGATCAATTAGAGCGGCACTTGCCTTTTCTGGCAACAATTGGCTCAATTAGCCCTTATATCGGTTTACTTGGTACGGTTATTGGCATCATGATTTCATTCCATGCATTGTCCAATGTCACCCAAGCGACCATCGCTCTTGTCGCGCCTGGTATTTCTGAGGCATTAATCGCTACTGCTATGGGTTTATTTGCGGCTATTCCTGCTGTAATTTTTTACAATAACTTTAATGCCAAAGTCGAACGCATTTACAATTCATATGATATTTTCAAAGAAGAGTTTTCAACAATCCTACACCGTCAAGCTGGAGGATAAGCATGAGACGCCGTAAAAAAATGATGGCTGAAATTAATGTAGTTCCTTATATTGATGTCACCTTAGTTCTATTAATTATCTTTATGATTACCACACCTTTATTAAACTTAGGTGTTGAGGTTAGCCTTCCTGAATCTAACGCCAATACTGTTTCAATTGAAACAGAGCCAGTCATTATTAATATAGATGAGAATGGTGATTTTTTTCTCAGCAAAGGGGGTGATTTTGAGCCAATTGATGAAAAACAACTTGGCATTAAACTTGCTGCATTTTTACGTGCTAATAAAGAACTCCCTGTTCTCATTGGTGCTGATAGAAGAGTAGATTATGGACGTGCCTATGAAGCCATGGTGGTTGCCCAACAGGCAGGTGCTTTGAAAGTTGGTTTAATATCTGACCCTGTTTCAATGGATAAATAACTTAGATCTGATGTTAGATACACAAATAAAAATCTTAGCTAGTTTATATACGACTCTATTGGCTGCTGCTGTTATCTCTTTGTTGATTTATGGCGGTTATGAGTTCAAGTCCCCAGTAGTTAAAGGTAAAGTGATTCAAGCGATGATGGTTGATATTTCACAGATACAATCAAAACCGACAAAAAAAAACCCATCAAAAAAAATACAACCTAAAAATAATGAGAAAACTGTAAAAAAGGTCGAAAAAAAGGTCGAAAAAAAGATTCCGCCAAAACCTAAAGAAGTCATTAAAGAAAAGCCTGTGACTAAACCCATTATTAAAAAAACTCAACCCAAAATTGACATAAAAAAACGTGATCGTGAACGAAAACTACAAGAAGAAATTGAACGAAAAAAGAAGGACATCGCACGTAAGAAAGAAGAGAATAGAAGAAAATTAGTTCAAGCAAAAAAAGACCTTGAAGACTTAGCAATGAAAACTCAAGAAGAACTCGACAACAAACAGCAAGTGACTAATGTTGGCAATACAAAAGGTGAATCTGAAGCGAATAAAAAGGCACAATTATTGGTCCTATGGCAAACAGCTGTAAGAACTGCGGTTTATAAAAAATGGAACAAACCTGCTTCATCGCAAAAAAACATGAAATGTCATGTAAAAGTCAAACAAATTCCTGGTGGTGCTGTGGTTAGTGCCACAGTTGTAACACCCTGTAATGCTAGTACATTGGTAAAAAATTCAATTATTGCAGCCATAATGAAGGCTGACCCCCTACCCTATAAAGGCTTTGAAACTGTTTTTGATAGGAATGCGGTTTTTATATTTGAGTCGGAATAAACTCAAGTTCCAGTAAAAAAATCCTAAGCAACAGATGATTGTTAATCGAGAATAAGGTATCATTGTCTTATGAAAATAGCCATAGTAGCCAGTCAATCAAATAAATCACAACAATCTTTATACGAGCTAAAGAAAAGATATGCTGATTATATGACCAATGAAAAAGAGGCAGATGTCATTATTGCTCTAGGTGGTGATGGCTTTATGCTGCATACTTTGCATTATTTTATCAAAGAAGCAAAACCTGTTTTTGGAATGCGTAGAGGGACAGTCGGCTTTCTGATGAACCGTTATTCTTCTGATGGCTTAATTCAACGACTTGAAAAATCACAAATAACTACCTTACACCCGCTGAAAATGCTCGCAACAACTACAAATGGCGAACACCATGAAGCATTGGCAATCAATGAAGTTTCATTATTACGACAAACAAGACAATCCTCAAGAATCGGCATTTCTATCAACGGGCAAAACAAGATTGAACAATTGATAGGCGATGGTATCATCCTAGCCACTCCTGGTGGCTCTACTGCTTACAATTTATCAGCCCATGGACCAGTTTTACCTCTTGGTGCTGATATTTTAGCCTTGACACCAATTAGTCCATTTCGCCCTCGTCGATGGAAAGGGGCCATTATTCCTTCTAATGCCTATGTAAAATTTAATGTTCAAGACTGTGATAAGCGACCAGTTAGCGCTACTGCCGATAATTTTGAAGTCCGTGATGTTGATTGTGTCGAAGTTTTTGAAGACAAGTCCGTTGAATTACGTTTACTCTTTGATCCAGAACATCGTTTAGAAGACAGGATAATTAATGAGCAATTCATCATCTAATTTATACGACCCAGTACTGGTTATCGCTGTTTCATCAAGGACTCTTTTTGATTTAACCCAAGAGCATGAAATATACCTAGAAAAAGGCGTAGATGACTATAGAGCCCATCAATTGGCTCATGAAAAAGACTTACTAAATCCAGGTATAGCTTTTGGATTAGTTGAAAAATTGTTGTCTATAAAGCACCCCAAAACTCATGTTCCATTAGTTGAAGTAGTGTTAGTTTCACGAAACAATGGTGACACGGGTTTACGTATTTTCAATTCTATTGAACATTACGGACTTAATATCCAGCGTGCAGCATTTTCCAATGGTAAATCACCCTTTGCATACCTTAAAGCTTTTGGAGCACATTTGTTTTTATCTGCTCACAATAAAGATGTAGAGTTATCCTTACAAGCAGGATTTGCTTCAGCACATTTATTAACGCCAAGAATCGAGAAAAGCCCAAACAACACTAAAAATTCACAAGTACGTATAGCCTTTGATGGTGATGCGGTATTGTTTTCTGATGATTCTGAAAAAATTTATAAAAAAGATGGGTTAGAAGCTTTTAAAGCCAACGAACACATGAAAGCTGAAATACCACTATCAGGTGGCCCTTTTAAACCTTTTTTACAAGCATTGCATCATTTACAGTCTCTTTTTAAAGTTGATGAAACACCCATACGAACTGCTTTAGTAACCGCACGGTCTGCACCATCACATAAGCGCGTCATACTAACATTACGCCAATGGGGAATTCGTATTGATGAGGCCCTATTTCTCGGTGGATTAGATAAAGCAGAATTTCTCAAAGCCTTTCAAGCTGATATTTTCTTTGATGATCAATTAATCCATATCAAATCTGCAAGCCAACAAAAACTTACCTCAGGACATGTACCCCATGGGATTGCAAATCAAAATTAAAGTATTTATAAAAAAGCACTAAATCATTGAAGAAATATTTGAAAAATATTTGTTTTTATGGAAAGATTGCATCTCCATTAATGATGTCCATGAAAAAAATAAAATTAACCTGTTATGTCAACAAGCAAGAAGTCAATAAAAACAACAATCTTGCACCTCAATAATACAAATATCAGAAAAGTTTTAAAATAAATGAAAGTATTTGATGCGCGTTTACGCGTATAGATAATGTGGATTAGTCATTTTAAAGAGTGCATCGTGTTAATTTTGCACAATTATC
>JADGEI010000026.1 GCA_016744455.1 Alcanivoracaceae bacterium | reverse complement strand
TTGACGATTTTTAAAGCTGGATTATTGAAAAAAAATCACTAATGGCTGAAAATGTCAAAATCACAATCGAGTTAAAAATTAGTTATGAATATGGCTCTAAAGGGCTTAAAATAATAAGTTGTATAGCTGTATTAATAATAAATTATATTATTATCCTTCAATAAACTAATAAGGATATCTATATCTGTCTGTGCTGTTTTTTCATCTATTTCATAGTTACTAACAATTAATCGAACAATACCATCTCTATCCATGCCATTTTCTATGGCTTGAAAAATCATTACAGACGTATCATTTAGTTCATAATACAATCCTTTTTCTGGTTCCAAGAGAAGGATATTGCCATCAGTAACAGGGGTTTGTAAAACTTTTGGATTAATTCTGTACATAGTTGACCAAACAGACCATTGAAAATGGAATTATAACATAAAATTATTATTGCCTTTACTTAGTTTTATTTTCCACAGTTAAAGTTTTAATGTATTCAATACGTTCATTTGGCATCATCTCTAATAGTTTCAAAGAAATATTATGTCGTTGCTTTGCTGAAAGTTGAGCATAATATCTTCTTAGCTTTGCTCTCATTCCTTTTGGAAACTCTTGAAACATATTTATCATTGGCTGCCTTTTAGAAATATCAAATTCGTTAATAAAATTTCTATTGTTATACTTCCTTATGTCTCTTTTAATCGCCTTATATCGTTTTTCAACTGGTAAGTTTTTATACCTTGTTCTTATCTTCCGTTTTTGTTCAGGACTAAGTTTTTGAAAACGTTTGTGCGTATTTCTCAACTGTTTTCTCTGTTGTGGAGGCATTTGTTTAAATCGGGTAATTTTTTCCTGTATTCGCTTCTGTTCAGCAAGTGGTTTTTGCTTAAAACGCCTTAATTTTTGACCTGCTTCCTTCTTCTCCAATGGTGACATCTGCAGCCATTTATTAGTGTTTTCTAGTAGTTTTTGCCTTGAGTCACTATCCATAACTTGCCATTTTGACTCAAATGGTAATAGTAATTTTTGTTGATCATGAGTTAATTCGTTCCATGAAATTTGCGAAAGCCCTATGCTACTGTTTAACAAAAACAAAACAAACAAGCACTTGTTGTTAATTGCATTAAAAAACTTTCTTAGCAATCTTGATAAGAGCTTTTCATAACTCGTGAAATATGTAATCAAACATTTCTCTTGGTTAAAGTTTTGTGTAATATTCATAGTAGTTTATATAGATGTTAAGTTGTCTTCATCACTCAACCACTGATAAAATTCTAAATCTTCAACTAAGTCAATTTGCTCAGCGAGTTCAATCTCATCAATAGACACTGTCTCCTCAATTGCAACCATGTCAGTTGTTTTAATTGTAGTCAAACTAGGTAGTGCTAAATAGAAGGTTAATGCAGCTACGGCAGTTGCTGGCAAATACCAACTAGCCGACAACAATAAAGGCTTCTTTGTACTCTCTGTGAGTGCTTTTTGTCGTGCTTGGTTAAGTTTTGAGCAAACCTCACTTGATACAGAGCTACATTTATTGTTTACAATTTCTTTACTAATAGTTGTTAGGTTTTTCTTATCCATTGTCTTGTACCTGTGTTCTAATATACCTCAACGCCCTAAATAAATGTGTTTTGACACTGCCTTGCGAACATTTCATTGATCGTGCAGTTTCCGCTACAGATAAACCTTCCCATATTCGGCACATAAATGCTTGTAGTTGCCGTGTAGGTAATTTTTCTAATGCATCTTTTAAATGGTTTATTTGAATTTCATTTTCTATTTCTTTAATAGCAGAAACGTAGCTATCATCCACAACATTATCAACTTCATTTTTATCCTCTTGACTAAAAAAACTAAAATATTTATTTTTTCGACTATTTTGCCTATGAAAATCTGTTATTCTATTTTGTATCATTCTAAAAAATAGTGGTGCCCATAAATTAGTATTTTTACTTTTATACTTTTGTACGAATTTTATCATCACATCTTGCACCACATCCATAGCATCTTCTTGATGCTTTAATGACATAAACGCAATGGTATAAGCCTTCTTTTCATGTTCCATAAAGAACTGATTAAGTTGTGCAGTCAAATCCATAGGTTCAACACGTGATTGAGTAATAGTTGTTGCTATCATAGCATTTTATTTATTCATATTTAATCTTCTAACGTAGATGGTGTTGTTTGGTTTACTTAGTAAAAAAATAAAGCGACTTTTATCAAGATATCACGCTAAGTCATTGATTTATTCACAGAACCCGAGTGTCAAGAATTAATTTAACTTTTTTTATACCATTACTTTACAACACCATCACGCCTTTATTATAACTTATTGAATAATAACGTATTTTTATTAGCGGTTAATTTTTAACCGTTTTGTTAAGAGCCCTTTATTTATCTACATTTACGCCCTACCACTATGTGGTTATTAACAGAGTTATCCACAGGTACTGTGGATAACTCTAATAGTGATTACAAAACAATAAGTTATAGAGTGTTTATAGAATCTAATATAGCTTATCACTCTAAGTTATGGTGATAAATTATTTTCAATTAATTCTTGTGTTATTCATGCAATAATTTAACATATAACCATGACTACCGATAAGCAGAACACAATTCAAGTTGCCTTGCCAATTCCATTCGCCAATAGCCTTACCTATCTTTTACCTGATACTATTACAAGAGACGAAAATCTAATTGGCACACGTGTTATTGTTCCCTTCAGAAACAAGCAGATGGTCGCAATCGTACTAAGTATAAAAGCTAGTGGCTACACTAAAAATTTAAAATATATATCTCACTGCGTTGATGATTCTAGTTTTTTACCTAAATCCTTACTTGGTTTTTTACATCAAGTACACACTTATTATTTAACTCCATTAGGAGAGGTAATATTTTGTGCAGTTCCTAAATGGTACAAGAATATAAAAAATCC
Organism: Alcanivoracaceae bacterium; assembly: GCA_016744455.1. Classification (GTDB taxonomy): domain Bacteria; phylum Pseudomonadota; class Gammaproteobacteria; order Xanthomonadales; family Marinicellaceae; genus NORP309. Next base: position 40,889 of record JADGEI010000026.1, on the reverse strand, counting down.
AGCTTTACCCAAAGAACTTTGGTGGCAAGTTAAAAACAGACTTACTTCTAAAGATATTGCAATACAGCTTAAAAGTAGAAAACAAGAAAATATTTATCATTACCTTTTAGACAATGGCCCATTGCAAAGCAAATCAATGACTCATATCGAAACCAATGCTTCGGCACATTGCAAAGCATTAGAAAAAAAAGGTATGTTAATTAAATCAGACTTATGTTTTGTTGATGCACACCCTCCACCTGACCCCGACTTTACTTTAACCAGTGATCAATCTAAAGCTTTTAAAACAATCAATGATTCCACAGGTTTCTCAAGTTTTTTATTAGATGGTATAACCGGGTCAGGAAAAACTGAAATTTACATTCGTTTAGTTAAACAACTTATTGCTGTAAAAAAACAAGCCTTAGTTTTGGTTCCCGAAATTGGACTAACACCGCAATTGTTTCACGAATTTGCTAAACGAATTCACGGGCGTGTGGCTGTTTTTCATTCTGGGTTAACCGACATTGCCCGAGCTCGAGCCTGGAGTAAAGCTAAATCTGGTGACATTGACGTAATTGTTGCCACCCGTTCAGGAATCTTTACACCGTTTAAAAAACTTGGCATGATAATTGTCGACGAAGAACATGATTTAAGCTTTAAACAACAAGATGGTTTTCGATATTCTGCCCGTGATCTTGCTGTATTACGAGGGAATTTAGAAAAAATTCCTGTGGTCCTTGGCTCTGCCACTCCTTGTCTCGAAACACTTAATAATGCAGTAAATAACAAATACACCTGGTTGAAACTCCGTAGTAGAACCAATAAACAAGCCTTACCCACTATAAGCCTTATGGATGTTCGCCAGCACAAAATGCACAAAGGTTTATCTAAACAGGTATTACAGCTAATAAAAGACGAAATAGAAAAAGACAATCAAGCATTGGTTTTCCTTAATCGTCGAGGCTGGTCACCAAAATTAAGTTGTCAAGACTGTGGTTGGGTTGCTGAATGTGATGAGTGTGATACCTATTTAACCTACCATAAACATATACATCGATTACGTTGTCATCATTGTGAACGCCTCTATGGTTTACCAGAGTTCTGCCCAGAATGTGGCTCACAAAAAATTGAAACCATGGGTGTAGGCACAGAAAAAATTCACCAAGGCTTGTCCAACTCTTTAAAAGATACAAAGATCATTCGTGTGGATCGAGATACTGTTAAAACTCCCAATCAATGGCAAAGAACCGTTGATGAGATAAAAACTGGCATTCCTTGTGTCATGATAGGGACGCAAATGTTGTCCAAGGGGCATGATTTCCCTAACTTAACTTTAGTGGTTATTGTTAATGTCGATAACAGTTTTTTCTCCATTGACTTTCGTGCTACTGAGCATTTATCACAATTAATGGTCCAAGTCTCTGGACGTGCTGGACGAAAAGACAAAGAAGGTAAGGTTGTCATTCAAACCCAATGTCCACAACATGAGTTTTTTAAATTATTACTGGGAAAAAGTTATGAAAGTTATGCACTTCATGAAATTCAATTACGCCGTGAAGTTGGTTTTCCGCCAGGCAGTTTTATGGCAATAATCCGAGGACGTAGCCGGAATGAGAAAACACTAAATGATTTCTTTGAGCACATCCTTGAAAACACTACAGAAAACCCAACTGTCAGCATACTTGGTCCTATACCTGCACCAATGTATAAGAAGATGGGGCAGTACCAAATGCAATTAATCTTCAATGGTAATGAACGAAAATCTTTGCATCAAACTTTAAAACAAATCATTGAAAATTTAGCTAACAATAAAATGTGCAATAATGTCATATGGAGTTTGGACTTGGATCCGATTAATCTGAGTTAATTTTTTTCTGTAACTCATACAATTTTGCATACTTTAGAAAAGCATATTTGGTATTTAGTTTAGCATTTATGAAGCCTGCCCAACCATTAAATATCTGTCGACGGATGATGTATTGTCTTAAGAAATACCAAGGTGGGTAAAATACTAATTTTAATGGCGTGACTCTTTTCCCTTGTTGAAATTTTTGTTCTGCTGAAAGTTGTGAATATTTGTTTATTTTCTCTAACTTGAGAGAAATCGACGTTTCACCATAGTGTTTAATCACTGCATTTAAATGGCTTTTTTTACCCTCACTCTTGATAGATTCGTGAACCAAGTCTTGTGAGACTTTTGCCTTGGTTTTATTAAACAATCTTACAAACTTGTTCATATGAACCCATTTGTGTGACCACTGCCAAAAGACCCATTCGCGTCGTGGCAAAGTATATGCGTCTTCTTGAGGGTATTGTTTCATCCATGTCTTTATCTGTTGCTGTGCTTTTGTGTTTAACCACTCATCCGAATCCAGCAATATCACCCAGTCATAATTGCAAAGGTTTATGGCATCTTGTTTTTGTTGCCAAAAACCTTTAAATTCTTGCTGCCTAATTGTACAGTTTAATCCTTCGAGTATTTGTAGAGTTTTATCAGAACTAAAAGAGTCTAATACGATTATTTCATCGGCCATACTCAAACTACTAATGCATTTTTCAATAGTTGCCTCATTATTAAAACACGTTACAACTGCAGATAATTTAGTCATTTTTTTGACTCATTAGGATTAATCCACTTCCACAATACCAAATACATATCGACCAGAATGATGCAAATATCGAATAGGTACTGACTAAGGGCAAAAAAGCACTCACTAGTGCAATTGAAAATGCCCATGAAAAATGTTGATGATAGTTACTCTTAACAAAACAAACTAATTTATACAAAGCATAAATAAAAATAATCAAACCAATTATCCCTGTTTCCGCCAACACTTCTAATATCCAGTGGTGAGCATGCATCCCCACATCCCCTTTTTGTTGCCAAATATCATCAGATTCAGCAAAGTTTGCGTAGGCTTTTCGAAACCCATGGGCTCCTATGCCATTTATAGGGTGTTGTTGTATCATGTTCCATGAGGTTTTCCAAATTGGCAATCGATTTGCCAAGGCATGATCAATGGCAGAATGTGAACCATCAAACATCGCCATAGACCGTTCAATACGTTGTTGAAAGTCAGGAGAAACAAACCAAAGGCTCGAAATTAAAACAGAAGCGATAATAAGGGCTTTTACAAACAATTGAAAACGCCGATATTTAACATGGTGAAACCAGTAAGCAATCAGAGTAAATAGCATCATAATCCATGCCGAACGCGTGCCAGATAATATAATAGTAATCACCATCAAGACAATACTTAACCACCTTAAAAAAGACTTTTGATGACGTAAAGCAATCATCACTACAGGTAAAAACAAGGCTAAAACAGGGCCGAGTTTTACATGATGTTCGCCAAATATTCCATTCAACCGACCTTCATAGCTGGCTCTTCCAATTAAATCTATACCATACAAATATTGAAAAAGAGCATCTATCGTCCAAAATAGTATAAGACTTGCTATAAGTTTAAAAATCCATGCAAAATGTTTTTTTTCTACGTACAAAAGCATAACAATTGTAGCAAAGAAAAAACGGGAACTCGCCACACCAACTAATAATGTTTTATCTTGCCAATAAGAATCAGGAGCTGATATCAAAATCATTGCCAAATAACTAACGAATACAAAAAATAATATTTTAAATTGCCTATTGGATTTTAATTTATGCCATTGACGAATGACTCCATCGATTCCCATTAATGAAAGGATTAAAATAGGTAATTCTGCATACCGTGAAAAAGGCAATAATAGCAAGACAGATAAATACAAGGCAACAACGAGTTTAGACCGATTAATTGTCATTATATACCTCGTGGTATAAGTTTACAGTTTGAGCAAGCATGTCTTCTAACAAAAAAGGTTGTTGTTGTTTGACTTGTACTCCATCTGCTAACATCTGGTTAATACCATCTGCTAATTGTTGACCATTCCCTAACTCTATTTTTCCTTGAGGAAACATCTTTGATAAAATTTCACCAACACCACCATGGTTATAGGCAACTACAGGCGTGCCAATTGACAATGATTCTAACACTGTTCTACCAAATGATTCAGGTCGTACTGAAGTTGACACCACCACATCAGCAATTGCGTACAATTCAGCCATTGAAGAGTGTAATCCTACCCAATGAATACGCCTTTCAACGCCTTGTTTTTTAAACCAATGATAGAGTCTTGCTGCATACATATCCGATTCTGGGTCAGCAGTAAGAACAAGTTTAGCGTCGTTTTCTGTAGTTTTAAGCCAGGTTAACATGTCCTTCACACCTTTTAATGCTGTTAATCGGCCTGGCAATAAGACTATTTTATGCCCAACAAGTTGATGGTTTTTTTCATACCAATTCTGTAGCCACATGACATCAGCTTCAAAACCAAAAGGAAACTCTTTGGGATTAATTCCACGGTAAATTAACTTAGGTGGCGATTGAAGATAAGATGAATAATTATCTTGGCAATAATCAAGTGCCGTTTGCGATACAGCAATAACACGGTCGCCTCGTGCCATAATTGAGGAATATTTTTTTATCGAATACAATCCATGTACAGTAGTAATAAATTTTGGTTTATTTGTTTTTATTTTTGCAATGGCTTTATGGGCAATCCATGCAGGTAATCGTGAACGTGCATGAACGATATCAACCTGCTTTTCTTTGAACACTCTTTTTAATGTACTAATTAACCTAATGGTGAAAAGTGATTTTTTACCAACATTGAGTTCAATATGCTCGACCCCATCAACCAATTTATCCAACAACGAGCCACCAGCAGACACAATAATAGAAGTGATATTGTTGTTAGCTAAATAATTAGCCACTTCAATAGTTCCACGTTCAACCCCTCCATTATTTAATTCAGGCAACAACTGAACAACAACCAGTTGTTTAGTCATTCATGTATCTCATGCTTCATCCAAGCTATAATGAGTGCCACAATAATAACAAGTTGCCTCGCCTTTATCGTTAAATTTTAAGAATACTTTTGGGTGAGAACCGTTAGTTTGAGAACCCTTAAGTGGACAAGAAAGAGGTAAATCTTTTTCACTAACTTTATAAGTTTTTTGCTTCATTAATAATCTCAGAAAATTTTTAGGGTATTATAGCAACAATAGAGACCTTGTATAACAATGATTAGTATGAAAAAGTTAAAATGCATTTGGATTTTTAGTGATAGTATCAAAGGTCACGAAGTTCAATCACAAGCACTGGCAAATCGATTATCTAATAATGTTAAATTATTCCATTGTGCAATCAGGCAACCTTGGCTTAGTTTTACTCCTCGAATTCTACCACGATTTGGTCGAAACATTATTTGGAAAAATGATAAACCTAGTATTTCCATGCCTCCAAGTATAATCATAACTTGTGGTAGGCGTATGGCTGCAATAGGTAAATACTATAAAAGGCAATTGAAAACGAAACACATACAAATTCTCAACCCAGGTGACAATCTTAATAAATACGACCTTGTTATTTGCCCAGAACATGACGGTATATCAGGTAATAACGTTATTACAACTAAAGGCAGCTTACATACTATCTCCATCACATCATTGGCAAAAATCAAATGCTCTGCCCCTACAAATAAAAACATTGCTATTTTCATGGGCAATCCTGGCACAAAATTCTTTAATAATCTGGATAAATTAGTTATAAAAATCAAAAACACATATCCAAACCACATAATCAGCATTTGTGGTTCAAGAAGAACACCAAAAAATCAAGCGAAGAACATTAGGCAATCTTTTAAGTCAGCTAATTTGGTTTGGCTAACTGAACAAGATGGAGAAAATCCCTATTTGAAATTATTGGCATGTAGTGAAGTGATTATTGTAACAGCGGATAGTGTCAACATGCTATCTGAGGCTTGCGCAACTGATAAAACTGTTGTTGCTATAGGTCAGGATTATGTCTCTAAAAAGCATACACGGTTTTTAAGTTCAGTTGAGAATAGGTTAACAGATTTTTCACAACAAACAGAAAAAACACAACCCTTAAAAGTTATGACTGACGTGGTAACTCAAGTTATTGAAAAAATTTAAAAAACAGTCCAATTCATTTGCCACCAATCTAAAAATTCATCAAAATCAATACCGCCATTACCATCAAGGTCTATCGTATTAAACCCTCTAACTGCCATTTCTCGGCTAGCCGTTGGTGCGAGTATTTTAAATAACTGAATGAATTCTTTTTCTTCAAGTAAATCATTATGGTTTCTATCAAAAAATTCAAAATGATCTCTTATTTCTGAAATTTCTTCTTTTGATAACTTTGACATATTCATTCTCATTAAAATATTTAATAATGAATTGTAATGGCTTAAATAAATAAATTCAATAGCTAAATTTATTCCGAGCAAAATGAACTAAATCAAAAGAACACAATAAAAAAAGGGTTGCTTTACAACCCTTTTTTTCTAACTTAGATTATTCCGAATTATAAAACACTAAGTTTTTTTAGTACAGCCATTGTTAGTTGTCCAGAAGCCATACCGTTGTCTTTTTGAAAAGAACTTAATGCAGACATAGTTTCCGACCCAAGTACTCCATCGATATTTCCAGGATTATACCCTGCCTTTTCCAATGATTTTTGAATGCGGTAAATGATATCTGAAGTTGTATTTGTTTCACATAAAATCGGACGCCATTGCATTTCTGCATCTGTAACCTTTTCTTGTTGAACAACAGTATCATAAACTGCTGGGATTTCAGTGACAATTTCACGTGGAGGAGTTGCTACTTTAGTTATTTCAATCGTTTTATATTCTGCAGGAATCTTTGTTCTAACCACTTGCGGTGGTTTTGCCATAATTTTTTTCTTAATTGTTTTATAAACTGCTGGCACAATAATTGTTTCTGTATGAGCAGGTTTAGTTACAACTTGACTTGTTACCGTTCTATACTCTGCAGGAACCTCTACTAAACACATAATTTCTCCAGTTGAGCCATCTACTTTTTCAATAGGTCCTCTGCCTTTTTTCCAAGTAGTATAAGCAGGCTTAACTAAAATTTGTTCCGATTCAGTACCATATTCTGCAGGGTAGCTCACCATTTTAGATGTCTCAGCAGTTACCAAAACTTGCTCTTCAGTCCATTCATATTTTGCAGGAATTGTTTTTATGGTTTCTCCGGCTTCTTTAACTATTACTTGATCTGTTGCCGTTTTATAAGTAGCAGGTACAACATCTATTTTTTTAGACGCCTTACTTTTTATAACTTTTTTAGAAACAGTTCTATACGTTGATGGTATAAGCACACGCGCATAACATTCTCCAGCTTTTGCATTAGGTGGTAACATTGTATCTTCAACCAATGTATTCGTTGTTGCAACTGAATTTTTTGCTAATTCATTCTTAACACGCATCAACTCCCTATCTTGTGTTTCAAGTTTAGCTCTTAATTGTTTAACCTCATTTGAATGATCAGAAGAAACTGATTCACGTGTTGTTGTTTTACAACCGCTTAACCCTAAAGTTAAAGCTATTGCACTTGTAATTAATATTTTTGTATTCATTGTATAACTCTCCAATTTTTGAAGGTGCATTTTACCCATAAATATCCATTTTATTTGTTAACAATTGTAAATACAAACTCCACTCCTGTTGGATTAGATGTGTTCGCCGCATATATTGAGGCATTATGATACCTTGTTATAAGTTGTACCATATACAAACCTAAACCTAGGTGAGCTTCTTTGCCGAAACTAGCATGTCGTTGTGACACTAAAGATTCAAAAATATTAAGCTGTTTATTTTTAGGTAATTGTGAACCCGAGTTTATAACCTTCAATATAGTATGCTTTTGATTTTTTATAAGTACAATTTTTACATTTCCATCTTTGGGCGTAAAATCTCGTGCATTATCCATAAGCTTGTCGATTAGTTGTGCCATTAACTCTGCTGATCCAAAAACAAATATTTGGCTTTTAGTAATATCTGTTTGCAAATTATTCATATAACTTTGGTAGGATTTTCCAAGTTGTAAGCACAACTCTGTTAAGTTAAACCGTTGTTTGGGAGTGCTTTCTAGTATGTTTTTTAATTGACTTAGTTCACTTAGTTGGCTCAAAATAAATTTTAAACGATTAGTGCCATCTTTAGCCCGCTGTAAAAACTCTGCATCTTTATTTGGTTCAATATTGTCCAGCGAGGTTTGAACAATTGCTATGGGTGTTTTCATTTCATGGGAAAGTCGTGAGCCTAAGTCTTTTAAATAGTGAGTATATTCTTGTAGCTCAACTAACATGGACTCAATACCTCGAGAAAGTTGTCCAACTTCATCCAGTGAATCATGTGATGGCATTTGAGTACGCACTTTCCCCGTGTCATCTAACACTGTTTGCATAGCCTTGTTGAGATTACGAATACGCCATGCCAAAATAAGAGCATAAAGTAAATATGCCATCATAATTAATAGCACCACAGCTATCATGAGTATACTCGCCTTTAACAAGGTTTGTATCATATTTTGTTGGCCTTTTGGCATTATGCTTTTAAGGTTATAGGTTATTTCATCAACGGTCATAGTCTGTAAAAGACCAACCATACCTTCATCAGTTTGATAAAAACTACTAATGTTATCGTCAATGCCAAATAACCATTGATAAATTGGTGTGATAAGCCATTGCCAAGATGAATCGGGTTGCAGAATTGTTAGTTTATCGCTTTGATAAATAATTCGGTTTTGTTTATCTACAATAATAAAATGGTTGTTTTTTGGAGTAATACTGGAAATCGCCGATTGAAATTCAATGTTATTGTTAATTATAGGTAATAGTTTTAAATCATTTGAGGCCAAGGTGCCAACTATCAATTTGTTTTTCAAACTTTCATCAATACTCACCACTCCAACATGGTGAAAATCATTCTGATAAAATTGAATTTCCAGATTATAACCATTTGCCACTTCATGCCAATAAGCTTTATATCGTGGTTTGTCTTCAGAGAGCGGCTTATCAAAAACCATGCCAGCGGCTTGCCTTTTAATGGTATATTTATACAAACCCTGATTGTTTGCTAGCCCAATTATAATATGATCATTTAACTGTAAATTATTAACCGCAACCGATTTGTCATTACTGTGAATAAATAAGGACAAATTGTGATTGGTATTAGCCACTTTAACACTTAGTTGCTGTTTGTGATTTTGATAATTATACGCTTTAATAGCACTCCATTCACTGCCATCACCATCAACACTTATTTCAAGCAATGAACCTTGTACCACGCCTTTTAATTGATATTCTTTATTGTGCTTTAGCAATTGTTGCACTGAAGCTTGTAATGAAGTAAGTGTGTTTTTGGCCGCCAATTCAATACTTTTTCTAAATTCAATATCTACTGTTTTTAGGGCATACCAACCCGTAATAGGCAACAAAAAACTCAAAAAACTCAAAAATAATAATTGGTATTTTAAACGCACTAATTTTTCCAGCGATAACCCATTCCATGAACGGTATCTATGCAATCAAAATTTTCATCAAACTTGACAAATTTTTTTCGAATTCGTTTAATATGAGAAGTAATAGTTGATGCATCAACATATACATTCGCATCACTCATAAGCTGCTCACGTGTTTTTACATGACCTTTATGGCGAGCCAACGATACTACCATCCAAAACTCTGTAACTGTAAAATCTATTGGTTGTTCTTGCCAGTAAATCTGTAAATTTTCTTTAAGGATTTTTAAATCGCCCTGTTGCATACTAGCTCCTTGTTTTTCTGTCACGGATAAATCTTGGCGACGAAACAAAGCAGCAATACGAGCTAATAAATGAGGAATTGAAATATCCTTACTGAGATAATCATCAGCACCCAAACGTAAACCCGAAACCATATCAATCTCACTATCTCTCGCTGTTAAAAACAACAGAGGAATGGATTCTGATTGTTTTCGAATAAAACGACACAGTTCAAATCCACCATCAACGTCATCACCAAGTCCCACATCAATGATAACTAAATCTGGAAGCCTTTGGTTTAATGCCGCTTTTGCTTGTTGTAATTCCATGTAACCTGAAACCTTGTAACCCTGACGCTGCAAAGCAGCTTGATAATTAGCTAAGATGCTTGGTTCATCTTCTACAATAACAATGTGTTTTTTTGACATAGCTTAACGCCCACAATAAATTCAACAATGAATTATCGCAGGCTCAGATGTAACAAGTCAAGCTGAGTTAGCCTCAATAAGCATTCTTGCTTTATAGGTTTGATAGGCAATTATATTAACCAACATGACTCTGATCTTTAATCCTGTTTCACTTTTTATTATGTGATTAATTTTATTGAAATGTTCAGTGTAGTTAGCTTTAACCATTTGAAATATTAAACACTACACCTTGTATTAGAAGCTTATTTACTCTATTTATAATATCAACCCTGCGGCATAATACCGTAAATTCAGTCTCACCCTGTTGGGACTGCAAGAAACCCCCATCTCAGCATCATATTATTTTGAGATGGAGTAACCAACCCTACAATAATATTGTTTGATATGAGAAATTCTTACCGTCCTGAATTACGGTATTATGTCGCAGGGTTGATATGGAAGTAGAAAATAGTGCATAGCCATGTTAACCAATTTGTAGGAATTCTACTAAGCTATCTAAATAAATTCTTACAAACGTAAAGTCTTTTGCCGATATTCATCTTATTTAAAGTCATTACAATGGGTACCAAGTTATCGCAATGACGCAATAACTTCTTAAAAATTTAAATGGAGTACACTAATGAAAAATTTATTATTAACCGCAATAACTAGCCTTGTATTATTTAGCCAATCTTTATTTGCAGTCAATGTCAATACTGCAGATGCTGGTACAATTGCCGAAGAACTAAAAGGAATTGGGGCAAAAAAAGCACAAGCAATCGTAGAATATCGTGAAGCAAATGGGAAGTTTAAAACAATTGAAAGCTTAACTGAGGTCAAAGGGATTGGTTTAAAAACAGTTGAAAAAAACCGTGAGTCTATTGAGTTAACCAATAAATAAACTCAATGCCTATCAAGGATGATAAAAAGCCTGTGCAAGTGAAAACTTCACAGGTTTTTATCTATTTTTTTTCTGAAAAGGTAATCAAAGCATAAACCAAAATCAAGTGTTCGTACTTTCAAATATTTTATCGGCTGATGCAGCAATAAATCCTTGGTATAACCTCCCTGTTTTAGGCATTGGGTAGCGCTTGGCAAATTCATAAAAACAACCTGGTATTGGCTGAGTAGTAAAGTCAAATTCAATATTTACTGGGGCTGCCATAGTTGAAGATTGTTCTAAGAATTCTCCAGGGCTTCCCTTAATCAAACCTGCCGATTCATTTAAAGTAAACCCTTGATCTAGTAAAAATCCATTTAACTCTTCCAAATTGAAGAAGGTTGTTAAATGATTCATTGAAACCGTAAAATGGTTAGCTCTATACCCCAATGCTGCTGTCCATGCTGCGTATTCACTCTCACGTAAAAGTTGAATATACTGCTCAAATGTAAGCTTCCAAGTTCTACCTGAGGTAACAAACAACTCATCCATTACATGGCCAGGATCTATTTGATCGTCAATATCATGTATGATTTTTTGAAAATCACTTGAGAATTCTTGAATTCTTAATTCAGAGATGAAAACTTTGGGGTGATTAGATTCACTTTTATGTTCTAAGTGTACGGCATTAAGTTTTTTCTTAGCAAAATCATACTCCTCAACAATTCTGTAACCTTTATCAATAAAGGTATTTGCTATTTTCATGATTCCTAATTTTTCGGTATTAAAAGTACGTAAAGCGATATGGTCATTAATTACATTTTCACCTCTCTCTTTTAATAAACATTGAATTTTATTTGCTTGTGGGTTTATCTGGATATATTGTTGCCACAAACTCTCAAATAATTGCTCTACTGATAAACACATAAAATAGTACCTTGGTGAATTAATTGAATTTTAGTAATAAGAATTAGAGTTAAATACCTAAATTTAGATTTTTAATTTAAAATAGCTGTTTTATGACTCAAACACCGATGAAAAGAATGACCAATTTATCTGATACAATAAAACAATACTACGATGCAACTGATGCTGAGGCCAAACAAATCATAGCCATTTTAAATGCCAAAAATTACAAACGCACTGATCGAGATTACGATTTTATCAACAGTGACATTGCAAGGCCCATGAGGTTACAGTTAGAGTACTTAAAGGTTCAAAGTGTATTAGAAGAAAAAAATATAAAAAAAACTATAGTGGTTTTTGGTGGGACTCGTGTTATTCAAGAAAAAAGAGCTGCTTTAAAATTTAAGAAAGCCCAAAAGGCTTTTGAAGAAGATAAAGGAAACAAAAAACTGAAATTTAAATTCAAAGTTGCTCAACGCGTATTAAACAAAGTCAAATATTACGATGATGCTTGTCAGTTTGCCTCTTTAGTTGCGAAGTATAGCAAACTTAATGCAGATGATCCCGTACACATCATGACAGGTGGCGGGCCTGGTGTTATGGAAGCTGCAAACAAAGGTGCTTTTAATGAAGGAGAAGATAGCATTGGATTAAATATAGACTTACCTTTTGAACAATTCCCAAACCCTTATATTTCTCCTGAATTATGTTTTAGCTTTCGTTATTTTGCCTTAAGGAAGTTACACTTCATGCATCGGGCACGAGCTCTTGTTGCCTACCCTGGTGGATTTGGTACTTTTGATGAATTGTTCGAAGCGCTAACCGTTATTCAAACTAAAACAATCAAACCCATACCTGTGGTTTTAGTTGGTAAAAACTATTGGGAGAATGCAGTAAATTTTGAGTTTTTAGCCGAGGAAGGTGTAATTAATCCTGAGGACTTAGATTTATTCAAAACAGTAGATTCGGCTACTGAGGCGTGGCAATACATATTAAATTGGTATAAGGTAAATAATAACAACATCTAGCTTTTTGGTATTCCTATCAAGATTACCATAGCCAACTAGTAGCTTAGAGAGTTTTGCATAGCTCTCACTTATTATTTGATTAGTTTTTGACCTGCTTTTTTTATTGCTTCAGCATCTGGTTTTTGGGGAATATTAACCCCTGTTTGGACAGCTGGTCGAGAGGCTATTCGGTCAACCCAATTATTTAAATGTTTAAAATCCGATAATTCCACACCAGCCCAATAAGCAATGTGTACCCAACTCCAATTGGCAATGTCTGCAATTGAATATTCTCCCGCTAGATAATCTTGGTTTTCCAATTGTTTATCTAAAACATTAAACAACCTTTTTACCTCATTATGATAACGATCAATTACTGTTTGTATTTTTTCATGGAAATAGCGATAAAACACATTAGCTTGCCCCATCATGGGTCCAACACCCCCCATTTGAAACATTAACCACTGTAATACTTTGTATTTTCCTTGGTGCTCAGCTGGTAAAAACTTACCCGTTTTTTCAGCCAAATATTGCAAAATTGCTCCGCTTTCAAAAATAACCATGCCATTATCTGTATCTCTTATGACTGGAATCTTTCCGTTTGGATTTAACGCTAGAAACTCCGGCGTTTTTTGTTGACTATCTGAAAGATTGACAGGAGTGACCTTATAATCTATCCCAATTTCTTCTAACATTATTGAAATCTTCCAGCCATTTGGGGTTGCTGCAGTATAGAGTTCTATCATTTTGATTCCTGTTTTTTATAAATTACCTTGCATCTTTTTCTAATTTTTTTAACGCCATTTTTCTTTTTAGAGGAGATAAATGGTCTAAAAAAACAATACCGATTAAATGATCCAATTCATGTTGAATACAAATAGCCAATAATTCATCTGCTTCAAGAGTAAAATATTCTCCCTGTTCATTTTGAGCTTCAACTTCTATAAATTCAGCTCTTTTAACTTTTGCATAAATTTCAGGTACAGACAAACAGCCTTCTTCGCTGATTTGTTGGCCTCCTTTTTTTATAATTTTAGCATTAATTAAACAAAGTGGTTGATTTTTTTCTTCCGAAACATCAATGACTACAACCTGTTTATGGACATCAACTTGAGTGGCCGCTAAACCAATACCTGGTGCATCATACATAGTTTCCAACATATTCTTTACTAATGACTTCAACTCATTATCAAAAATTTCAACCGGCTGTGCAACGGTTTTTAAACGCTTATCTGGTAGTGTTAATATGTCTAGTTTCATCTTTAGTTTAGTCTTGTTTTTTTATTATCATATAATATTGGGGGTGTTTTTTTAATCACAATAGCAAAAAAAGAGGTATTTTGTAGATAAAATACCAGTGTTTTTTTAAAAAATGATGCCTTTATCACAAATTTTAGTATAAATTCTGTCATAGTTTGGCTAAACTAAACACTAATAAAATCAAGGATTTGTCGGAAATGCTTAAAAAACTACATTTACTTATAATTGCCATTTTAGTAATGGTATCATCAGTTCAAGCCGAAATTGAGCTCAACCCAACTCACCCAGACACCTACACAGTTGTTAAAGGAGATACATTATGGGATATATCTGCTCGATTTTTAAAATCACCTTGGGTATGGCCAGAAGTTTGGCATGCAAATCCTCAAATTGAGAACCCTCATTTAATCTACCCTGGTGATGTAATTTCATTAATTTATGTTGATGGTAAACCAACATTACAAGTTAATAGGAGCCACCCAACTGTAAAACTCAGTCCAAAAGGAAGAGTCGTAAACCACAATGACGCTATACCTACTATTCCATTACGTGACATAAAACCTTTTTTAAAAAAATTAAGAATATTAACAAAGGAAGAAATCGATAAAGCTCCTTACATTGTATCAATGGAAGAGGATCACTTAATAGCTACTAATCCCAACCTCCTATATGTTAGAAACTTAGAGGCAAAACAAGGTGATAAGTTTGCCATTGTAAGACCAACAGTTATCTACCGTGATGTACCTGTACACTATCCATGGGGTAGTTCTCCACATAAAGATAGAAAGACTGAGTCAATCGAATGGGAAAAAACTAGTCCAGATACTGGTATGGCTATTCTAACCCGCTTTTGGAAAAGTTATATGGATAGAACATATTGGAACAATGTTGATGTACTAGGATACGAAGTTGAAGATATAGGTACAGCTGTAGTTACAAGAGCAGGGACTGGTGACATCACCACAATGAAAGTTAATGGCAGCATTATTGAAGTGCACAAAGGTGATTTGATTTTACCGATAAACAGCGTTAAATTTAATGCATTTTTTCAACCAAAGGGCGCCACCTCATCTGATAATAACATCCGAATTGTTGCTCTAAATAATGCTATTTTTAGAAGTGGTAAGTGGCAAATTGTAGCAATAAGTAGAGGTTCTTCAAATAACATACACACTGGAGATGTTTTTGATGTCTATCGACCAGCCCGTGAAATTAGAGATGAAATTATGCATCCTAAAAATGACCTGAAAACATTATTTAAACCTTCAAAGGCTAAGGTTACACTACCTGAGGAATTTTTAGCAAACATAATGGTTTTCAAAACATTTGATAATATTTCATATGCCATTATTGTTGAAGGAAACAGACCTGTTAAATTATTTGATTTGGTCAGAGCTCCATAGGGCACAATAATTCATAAGGCTTGTTTTATTTAGCAAGCCTTTTCAAACTTCCCACCTGTAAATAAGTGATTATGGATAATACAAACGCTTGGCTTTTAATGAACCGAACAAAAGGACTTGGTATTGCAACAATCCAAAAACTTTTATCTTATTTTGATACCGCTGAAAATATCTACCTTAATCAAAGGTTCCCCTCAGAATTAAGTTTGCCCCAATCCATAAAACAATCTTTTATAAAACCAAATTTTAAGAGTATAGAATCAGATTTAAGGTGGTTAGAAAAAAACAACAACCACATACTAACAATCGAAGACGACCTATATCCTCCTCTATTAAAAAATACCGACTCACCTCCACCAATGTTATTTATAACGGGAGATAAAAACATATTATTGCAACCTCAACTAGCAGTAGTAGGTAGTAGAAATGCTACACCTGTAGGACTCAATAACACAACATTATTTTGTAAAAATCTCGCCAATAATGGTTTAGTGATTACCAGTGGTATGGCCCTTGGAATAGATGGGGCAGCACACAATGCAGCAATCTCTGTTAACGGCAAAACAATTGCTGTTATGGGAACAGGTTTAGATTCAGTTTACCCAGCTCGGCATAAAGAGCTTGCCCATGAAATATCTAAAAATGGAGCATTAGTGTCTGAATTTCCTACGAATACAAAACCCAACGCATACAATTTTCCTAGAAGAAACCGTATAATATGCGGTTTGTCTTTAGGAACACTGGTTGTTGAAGCTGCCATACAAAGCGGTACCTTGATTACAGCGAGACAAACCATGGAGATTAATCGACCTGTTATGGCTATACCTGGGTCCATACATAGCCCAATGGCTAAAGGTTGCCACTTACTGATTAAACAAGGGGCAAAATTAATCGAGTCAGCACAAGAAATTTTGGAAGAACTCACACCACTTGCTCACTCCTTATCGTACCAAATCAATGAAAAGCTCTCAGCTCTAGAAAACAAACAAACCACAGAAAACCTTGATAATACCCACTTAGCCATTTTAGAACACATAATGTATGAAGCAACGCCTATCGATGAAATCATTAGTAATAGCCAACGTAGTGCTCAAGAGGTTACATCTATTCTTTTATTGCTTGAATTAGAGAATAAAATTAAAGCATTGCCAGGTGCTCAATATATTAGAATATAGTAACTATTCGTTGCCCTGACCACTAGGCCTTTAATGTTGCCGAAATTACATATTAAATCTTAAGTTGCGGGTTTTAAGCAACAACCAACACAACCCCATACGTTGACCGAATAGCTAGAGAATACAACTATTTATTTGCAATGCATGACATTAATAGGTATTATCCTCGCAAATATTTCACGTATATCAACATTTTACGCAACAAATACCAGTAAATAAATATGGCAAAAAATTTATTAATTGTCGAATCGCCGGCAAAATCAAAAACGATTGAAAAATACCTAGGTAAAGACTATAAAGTCCTTGCATCCTATGGGCACATAAGAGATTTACTTCCAAAGACAGGTGCAATCGATACTGATAACAACTTTGAAATGACATATATCGAAGTTGATAGAAATAAAAAACACATTGACGCCATTGTTAGAGAAGCAAAGAAAGCCGATTCAATTTACCTCGCAACTGATTTAGATAGAGAGGGTGAAGCTATTTCTTGGCATGTATTGGAAATATTAAAAGAAAGAAAAATTGCTAAAGACAAAAATATTTTCCGTGTAGTATTTAGCGAAATAACAGAATCTGCAATCAAATCAGCTGTAGCCAACCCTAGAGAACTATCAAATGATTTAGTTGATGCACAACAGGCTCGAAGAGCTCTTGATTATTTAGTTGGGTTTAACTTATCACCATTATTATGGAAAAAAGTTCGCAGAGGGCTATCTGCAGGAAGGGTTCAATCTCCTGCTCTTAGTATGATTGTTAATCGCGAGGCAGAAATTGATGCCTTTAACCCTAAAGAATACTGGACAATTTCAACTCCACTTAAAAAAGATAGCTTTGAGTTTGTTTCAAACCTCATTCAATACAATGGGGAAAAACTCAAAAAGTTTGATTTAAATAATGGAGACCAGGTTGATAAGGTTTTAAACGAACTCAAAACACAGGCTGGTAGCAGCTTAACTGTTACCAAATTAACCGAAAAACAAAGGAAACGCCGCCCAGCACCACCATTTATAACTTCAACTTTACAACAAGAAGCTGCTAGAAAACTCGGTTTTTCTACTAGAAAAACCATGCAAATTGCTCAACAATTATATGAGGGAATTGCTGTAGATGGTCCCGCTCAAGGTTTAATTACTTATATGCGAACCGATTCAGTGCAACTGTCACAAGATGCATTAACAAATATTCGCCAAACTATTTCACAAACTTTTGGTAGCGAATTAGTACCTGAAAAACCAAATTATTACAAAGGGAAATCCAAGAACGCACAAGAAGCACATGAGGCAATACGCCCAGTAGATGCCACATTAACACCTAAGAAGATTAGCTCTTCATTAGACAAAGATCAATTTCGTCTTTATGATTTAATTTGGAAACGTGCACTTGCTTGTCAAATGGTTAATGCTTTAATTGGTACCGTTTCTGCCGACTATGAATTTGGCAATGCACATATTTTTAGAGCCACAGGATCAACCGTCATAAAGAAAGGGTTTTTAACTGTTTACGAAGAAGGTAAAGATGACCAGAAAAAACAAATTAAAAATGTCTTACCTAGATTAAAAGAAGGCGATAAATCAGAGGTGGTAGAAATTGCAGGTAAGCAACATTTCACAGAACCTCCTCCACGATTTTCTGAAGCAAGTTTAGTTAAGGCCCTTGAAGAATATGGTATTGGTAGACCATCGACATATGCCTCTATTATCAGCACCTTACTTAATCGTGACTATGTTGAACTTGATCAAAAAAGATTTATGCCAACAGATATTGGTAAGGTCGTAGCACGATTTTTACAGAAACATTTTGAGAATTATGTCGACTATGAGTTCACCGCACGTTTAGAAGACTCTTTAGACGCTGTCTCTAGAGGAGAAAAAAATTGGGTGCCTCTCATGCGCAAATTCTGGGACCCTTTCATCAAATTATTAGAAGAAAAAGAAGAGTCTGTTAGCCGAGAAGAAGCTCAGTACCAAAGAGTTTTAGGTACTGATCCAAAAACAGGAAAGCCTGTCACCGCCCGTGTTGGGAAATATGGCTCCTTTGTTCAAATTGGTCACCGAGATGACGATGAGAAACCACAATTTGCAGGATTGTTACCTGGGCAGAAATTAGATAAAATTACTTATGAAGAAGCCATGGAACTCTTCAAACTGCCACGAACTCTTGGCGAAACAGCTGAGGGTGAAAAAGTTAGTACCAATATAGGTCGATTTGGCCCATATGTTCGATACGATAATAAATTTGTTTCAATAAAAAAAGATGTTGACGCAACACCCTATGACATCTCTTTAGAGCAAGCACTTGTGCTGATTAAAGAAAAGAAAATAGCCGATGCTAATAAAATCATTCAAACATTTGATGACGGTGTACAAATACTTAATGGTCGTTGGGGACCATATGTCACTGATGGCAAGAAAAATGGAAAAATTGTTAAAGGTACAGATCCAAAATCGTTAAGCCATGAAGATTGCCTTGAAATCTTAGCTAAAACACCAGACAAAAAATCTAGATTCAAGAAAAAAACCAAAAAGAAAGTTGCTAAGAAAAAAACTACTAAGAAAAAAACTACTAAGAAAAAAACTACTAAGAAAAAAACCAGCAAAAAGAAAGTAACTAAAAAGAAAAGGGCTAAGAAAAAGAAAGTTGCAAAAAAATGACGGACTCATCACAGCTAAATCAAGCAATTGAGGCAGTAAAAAATGGTGGAATAATTGCTTACCCAACTGAAGCAGTTTACGGCTTAGGTTGTGACCCATTTAATAAAAAAGCAGTATTAAGACTTCTGAAATTAAAAAAGAGAGATGTTAATAAAGGCCTTATATTAATCGCTTCTCATGTCCAGCAAATAGTACAACTTATCAAACCAAATGAAGCCGACGATTTGGCACGTGCATTAAAAACGTGGCCAGGACATACTACATGGGTTTTTCCAAAATCTAAACTAGTCCCAAAATGGGTTTCTGGCAAACACAATACCATTGCTATTAGAGTAAGTTCACACCCGTTTGTAAAAAAATTATGTGATAGATTAAACTACCCAATAGTATCCACAAGCGCAAACATCTCAAATGAGGGTACCTTGAATTCAATCAAGGAAATTAAAACTCAATTTAATAATGAAGTAATATATTATTTTGATGCCCCATTGGGTAATAAAAAATCTGCAAGCACTATCCGTAATGCACATACAAATATATCCATTCGATGAATTTAGAATTTAAAAGCCGCTTGTATTCTCTGGCAACTGCAATCTTAACACCGGTAGTGCTTTTCCGTCTTGCCATGCGAGGATTAAAAGCTCCAGCTTATTTTCGTCGTTGGAAAGAACGGTTTGGCATTTTCCCAAACCCAAATTTTAAAAAAGCGATATTGATTCATGCCGTATCTGTAGGAGAGGTTAATGCAGCAATACCCTTAATAAAAGCACTAATGGAACAATACAGTGATTATGACTTTGTTATTACCACCGTTACACCTACTGGTTCTGATCGGGTACAACAAATTTTTAGCAACCAAGTATTTCACCTTTACTTACCCTATGATTTACCAGGAGCAGTTAAAAGATTTTTAAAAAAAATCAACCCATCATTAGCAGTTGTGATGGAAACAGAAATATGGCCTAATTTATTTAGGTTTTGCAAAAAAAGAAATATACCTATCGTAGTGGCAAATGCAAGATTATCAGAGTTATCGCTAAAAGGGTATAAATGGGTTCAGTCTTTAGCAACAATGGCCGTTAACAATACAAAGTTTGTTGCCGCTCAAACACAAACAGATGCTGAAAGAATGATAAGATTAGGTTGCGATGCCGATAAAATTTACGTAGTTGGCAGCCTGAAATTTGACATAATAATTGAAGATGAAATATTAGTGAAAGGCAAAGAGATCCACCAACATTGTGCCAACAACCTTATTTGGATTGCTGCAAGTACTCATCAAGAAGATGAAAAAGTTGTGCTTGAAGCCTACCAATACCTTAAGAAAAAATACCCTGAACTCCTTCTGATTATCGTACCAAGACACCCAGAAAGATTCCAATCAACAGCACAAGCCTGCGTACATCTCGGGTTTAATACTCAACTAAGAAGTAAAATAGGACTCTATGATATTGATGCAGATGTATTTATTGTTGACTCCATGGGTGAAATGCTAGAATTCTATGCTGCTTCAGATATTGCCTTTGTAGGTGGATCCATCGCAAATATTGGTGGCCACAATGTATTAGAAGCTGCGGTATTCAAACTCCCTGTTTTAGTCGGGCCAAATACTCATAATTTTGCAGAAATAACACAATTACTGCATAATTGTAATGGCTCTAGGCTAGTTAAAAATGCAGATGATGTCATCATCAGCATGGAAGAATTAATTAAAAACCCAAAAACTAGAACATACATGGGAAATGCCGCTTTTAAATTAGTTGAAGAAAACCGCGGAGCTGTATCACTTACCATGAAACTTATAGCCAATGTTTTGTCAAATAAACCCTTAAACAAGGACATGCAAGCACGAAAATATGTTTTTAAAAATATTGCTGAGCCCGAGGAAAACAACACATGAGCATGATCTTTGTTTTGGTTATTATGAGCCTAATCCTTGTTGGCTTTGCCTTATGGGCATTCTTTTGGGCTGTCAAAAACAATCAATTTGATGATCTAGATACTCCCGCCTATTCAATTTTAAATGACGATGATAAATGTGGCGAGTCTGAAGAAGAATGACTTTAATTACACCTCTTTTAATTGGTTTTTTTTCTAGTGTTCATTGCCTTGCCATGTGCGGTGGTTTATGTGGTATTTTTTGTCAAAACAATCCGAGTCAAAAAACTATAATCATTATAAATCTGGGTCGTATAACAACTTATACTATTTTGGGCCTAGTTTTTTCAGGAGTTATACAAGGTTTGGCGATTAGAGTTCCTGTTGCAGAATTTGGCTTTTGGATAAGAAGCCTATTAGGATTAACACTCATTTATCTTGGCATAAACATTATAAGGAATAACAACAGTTTACATAGTGTATTTACGAATAACTTTTTGTGGAATAAAGCAAAACACAAATTACACGCACTGAATAATAAGCACTCAACTTTAGCTCATTTTAGTAAGGGATTATTATGGGGGCTTATCCCATGTGGTCTACTCTATGGCGTATTGATTGCAGCTGCAACCACTCAAAATATGGTTAACGGCGCTTTGTTTATGTTTACCTTTGGGCTAGGTACTATGCCGTCCATGTTGATTGCAGCTGGTTTAATAAACAAATGGCAACAAAAATTGCAAAAACAATCTTTACGTAGTGCCGCAGGAATTTTTATCGTTATTATCGGCTTGTGGAGCTTAATTTCGCCATGGTTTAGTCATAACTTAATACCCAACAATGCGGTTTTTACACCTATAATTGCATTTTTAGATAGCTGTGTTCCATGAAGTTCTCTACTTATTCAGGCTAGACTCAATAATAATTTTCAGTTTTTTAGCTGGAATTTTGAAATCCTGGTTAAAAATCTGTAAAATCACTCGGCTATGCATACGCACTTTACTCGCTTCTAATTGTGATGAGCAAATAAGAACAACGGTGTTTGCTCTAATATTTGCAATAGAGCACAAACCCCTTAGAGCAAGCGGGAGTTTAGAAAGAAACTTTCTATCTAACTCTCTTAGGTAAGCTGCGTGTTTTAATATTCTGGGAAGATTATCCCCAGAGTTAAAACAATAATTAATTGGTGTTAATCCAGATTTGTTGTGCATGGTTTTATTGTCTATTTCGGCAAGCAAGAATGCAAGAAAAAAATTATGAAAAATATTATTGTACTAAAACAAAATAAAACAGGCTCAAAAAGTTATAATTTTGCTGATGAAGTATTGCGCTATAAATTAATAGCAGCACTTTCTCTTGCGGTTGTAACGATATTATTATTAGGTATTGGCACAGGTTACTTGTTCTTTAACAGCAAAGTACCTGAAAATTTTGATATGAAGGGTTTTCAACACTTGGTTAAAGAAAGAGAAAACGACATACAATTATTTAAATCTGATGTCAATCGAGACTTAGATGCCTTAGCATTACAAATTGGTGGATTATATGCACAAAGCATGCGTATCAATGCACTTGGAGAACGTTTAACTGAAGTTACGCAATTAAGTAATGATGAATTTGATTTTAGCATAGACCCAGGTGTGGGTGGATCCGAACTTGATTTGACCCATGAAGAAAATACACCAGAATATTTGTTTAATAGTCTTTTTTCAATCAAGGCTAATTTCTTACAGCAAGAACAACAACTTAACCTGCTCAATACCTTATTAACCGAACAAAACCTTGATCAACAAATCAAACCTTCAGGAAAACCCATTAGAAATGGTTGGATTTCTTCAAATTTTGGTGGTCGTCCTGACCCTTTTACTGGAAAACAAGCCTTTCATTCTGGTATAGATTTTGGAGGGAAACACGGTGCCATTATTCAGTCTGTGGCAGATGGCGTGATTATTTGGTCTGGTGAAAGAGGAGGGTATGGCAAATTAGTAGAGATTGACCATGGAGCTGGTTTCGTTACCCGTTATGCTCATTTAAGCAAAACATCTGTAAGTGTTGGTGAAAAAATCATTAGATCACAAGAAATTGGTGTCATGGGCAAAACCGGACGATCAACTTCAGAACATCTGCACTTTGAAGTATTAAAGAATGGCAAGAAAATAAACCCTTGGCCATTTTTGACAAAAAAATAACATCACTTGGCTTGAAAAAGACACAAAAGCAACCACTTACAGGTCAAAATTAACAGACAAATAGGCCATAGAGCCCCAGAGAAATAATCACCATGATTCTAAATTCATTATTTACCAAAGTGTTTGGCTCACGTAATCAACGATTAATCAAACAACTTCTAAAAACAGTCGATCAAATTGATGCACTTGAACCAAAGTTTCAAGAAATGCGTGATGGCGATTTACAACATCAGACTGAATTATTTAAAGAAAGACTTGCAGCTGGTGAAACATTAAAAGACATTTTAAATGAAGCCTTTGCAGTGGTGAGAGAAGCATCCGTTCGAGTGATGAAAATGCGTCATTACCGCGAGCAAATGATAGGTGGAATGATTTTACACAATGGCAATATTGCCGAAATGCGAACTGGTGAAGGCAAGACACTGGTTGCCACGTTACCAGCTTATTTAAATGCCTTGTCTGGAAAAGGCGTTCATATTGTTACTGTCAATGACTATCTTGCCAGTCGTGATGCTAAATGGATGGAACCACTGTATAATTTTTTAGGAATGTCTGTTGGAAT
This sequence comes from Alcanivoracaceae bacterium, assembly GCA_016744455.1. GTDB lineage: Bacteria > Pseudomonadota > Gammaproteobacteria > Xanthomonadales > Marinicellaceae > NORP309. The sequence goes on along the minus strand of JADGEI010000026.1, from coordinate 16,907 downwards.
TGTTGTTCCAGATATGAATCAGGAAGACAAGCGTGCGGCCTACGCTGCCGACATAACTTATGGAACCAATAACGAATACGGCTTTGACTACCTACGTGACAACATGGCTTTTTCTATGGAAGAAAAAGTGCAAAGAGAGCCCAACTTTGCCATAGTCGATGAAGTTGACTCTATATTAATTGATGAAGCACGTACACCTTTAATTATTTCAGGTCAAACAGATGATTCTCCAGAATTATACCACCGCATTAATCGCCTAACACCTAGTTTAGTTGCATCAACACAAAAATCAGAAGCGACCGAAGGTGGTATGAAAGCTATGATTGCAGCGCAAAAAGAAGAAGCTTCTAAAGAACCAGACGGCGATTTTACCATTGATGAAAAAGGTAAGCAAATTCATCTTACAGAACAAGGAATGGAAAATGTTGAAGCTCTTTGTGTTAAAGATGGTTTGATTAAAGAAGGCGAATCTTTATACGATTCCAAGCATTTACAACTTATGCACCATATCAATGCTGCTTTACGTGCACAAAACCTTTACCAAAAAGATGTCGACTATATTTTAGATAATGGCGAAGTTGTCATTGTTGATGAATTTACCGGTAGAACCTTATCAGGACGACGTTGGGGCGAAGGACTACACCAAGCAGTAGAAGCCAAAGAAAACGTACCTGTACAAAAAGAAAATCAGACCTTAGCATCGGTTACTTTCCAAAATTATTTCAGGCTTTATCCTACCTTATCAGGAATGACTGGAACAGCAGATACTGAAGCCTATGAATTCCACACCATTTATGGCTTAGAAGTCGTTGTTATTCCTACTCACAAACCCATGGTACGTGATGATCAAGGTGATCTAGTTTTCCTCACCATGGAAGGCAAGTTTAATGCTATTGTTGAAGACATTATTGACAGTCACGAACGACAACAACCCGTTCTTGTTGGTACCGCTTCAATCGAAGTTTCTGAATTGATTTCCAAGCAGCTAAAAGCCAAGAAAATTGTACATAACGTTCTAAACGCCAAACAACACGAAAAAGAAGCTCTTATCGTCGCCACAGCAGGAAAACCCGGCTCTATTACCATTGCCACCAACATGGCTGGCCGCGGAACTGATATAGTTCTTGGTGGTAATTTAGAAATTGAACTCGCAACGCTTGGAGACAAGATATCAGAAGATAAAAAACAGCAAGCTCGTGATAACTGGCAATCTATACATGATGGTGTTTTAGCCAATGGAGGGCTAAGAATCATTGGAACTGAACGTCATGAATCTCGCCGCATAGACAACCAATTACGTGGGCGATCGGGGCGACAAGGAGATCCAGGTTCTTCTCGTTTTTATATTTCACTTGAAGATAATCTAATGCGCATTTTTGGTGGCAATATTGCAACAACCATGCGTAAATTTGGCATGGGTGAAGATGAGGCCATAGAGCATAAATGGATTACTCGCACCATTGAGGGTGCACAAAGAAAAGTAGAATCTCATAACTTCGATATTCGTAAAAGCTTGCTTGAATATGATGATGTTGCGAACGATCAAAGATTGGTGATATATCAACAACGTACTGATCTAATCCAGTCAGAAGAAATAAAAGATTTTGTTGCTGGTACCCGTGAAGAAGTTTTTGATGACATAATTCATCAACACATACCAATGGAAAGCATAGAAGAACAATGGCATATTAATGACTTAGAGTTTGCCTTAAAATCAGACTATGGAATCGAATTAAATATTCAGCGTTGGCTAGACAACAATGAAGATATGGGTGAAGATGAACTCGTTGAAAAAATTCATAAAAACATTGAACGTTTTTTCCGCGAAAAGGAAGCCCTGACAGGTTCCGACACCATGCGTCAATTCGAAAAAGCGGTATACTTAAATGTTTTTGACCAACTTTGGAAAGAGCACTTATTAGGCATGGATCATCTACGCCAAGGCATTGGTTTACGCGGTTATGCTCAAAAACAACCCATTCAAGAATACAAAAAAGAATCCTTTGAAATGTTTACTGACTTCCTTGATAGAATTAAAGGTGAAGTCACTAAAATTATTGCTCGTGTTAAGGTTCAACAAGATGATGTTGAAGAATTAGGTCATCACGAACAGCAGCAAATGGAGTACCAGCACGATTCAGCAAACAATGCCACTCAACCTAATCAAACTGAGTCTGTAAAAGCTGAAACTTACGTTCGAGATGGTAAAAAAGTTGGCAGAAACGAACCTTGCCCTTGTGGGTCTGGTAAAAAATACAAACAATGCCACGGAAAACTAACATAAAAAGATCCAAAATTAACAACAACCCTTTAAATGTAGTAGCCTTGGTACTTGAAAACAACCAAGGCGAAATTCTTGTTGCCAAACGGGCTGATCACAAGCATCTAGGAGGGATGTGGGAATTTCCTGGTGGTAAAGTTGAAGATGGCGAAACCCAACTACAAGCCTTAAAAAGAGAAATCAAAGAAGAAATCGACTTCGATTTACCGCACGCCACACCTTTAATCATCACCACCCACAAATACGATAACTTTACACTTACCCTTGATGTTTGGTATCATAAAAGCAATAACCCAAAAATCCATGCCAACGAAAATCAACCACTCAAATGGGTTGATAAATCCAAGCTTGATACATTAGGCATGCCTGAAGCAGATAGGCCAATTATAACTGCACTTATAAAAGCTTGACCAACACAAAGCATTTAAAAAACATTTGAGAAACCTAACAATCAATGGGTGTCATTTTAAAATTATTAAATTATTTCTTACGCGCTCTTGGGTGTGCTTTATCATAAACTTTAGCAAGATGTTGAAAGTTTAGGTGAGTGTAAATTTGGGTGGTTGAAATATCCGCATGACCAAGCATTTCTTGAACCGAACGAAGATCTCCGCTGGATTCAAGGATATGTGAGGCAAAAGAATGGCGTAACAGATGTGGATAGACTCGTTCCCACAGCCCTTGTTGTTGCGCCCAGTATTTTATACGAGCCTGAATGCTTCTAGGCTTAAGCTGTCCACTCCGTTTGGACATAAAGATGAACTTCAATTTTCCTATATCCCAAATCATAGCAATCGGATGCCATTTTTTCAGGGCTTTCAATGCCTGCAAACCTACAGGTATAACTCTTTGTTTGTTGCCTTTACCACTAACAGTTACTAATGATTGATCAAAGTCTACATCTGACCAATGTAAACTTGATAGTTCAGACAACCGTAAACCAGAAGAATAGAATAGTTCTATGATTGCTTTATCACGAAAAGCTATTTCTGTTTCTAGTGGAATAGTGACAAGGCGTAACATGGTATCAACATCTAATACTTCAGGTAATTTATTGTGAACTTTTGGAGTATTTACCAATGCAACAGGATTGCTTTTAATGCCTTTCTTCTTCATGATATAGTTAAACAAATTACTAATTGAAGAACGGTATCTGGCTATAGATTTTGCACTAATCTTATTTTGAAATTCATGGATTAAAAACTCACTGATATGTGAATCAGCAACCTCATCCGCCTGTAATTTAGGCATTGATTTTTGGTGAAACATTATAAAAGCATCAAGATCACGGGTGTAAGCTTTAATAGTCAACGCAGCAAGGTTTCGCTGCAAAGTACAGTATTCTAGGTATTGAATTTTCCAATCATTTAAGTTCATTACTTTGTGAGTTTACCTTCTGGTTGAAAGTTTTACTAAATTTTCTATCCAATATTTGTGATAATCTTGAAAGAATATCTGTGGACATCTCTGGATTAAAACGGTTTTCATCGTGGCTGGCAAACACCAAAAGCCCTTTACTGGCTTTCTTGCCAATTGGCAAAATAACACTCGATCCAATTTTTTCGGCTTTTTTTCCAAAAATAAAAATTAATTTTTCCTTTTTTAAGCGACCACACACTGGTGTACCATTGTTTATAAACTCTTTAAACACAGTATTAAACTGGTTTTCCGACTCTTCATCTAAGCTCATTACCATAGCAGAAGATTCTAAACCTTCATAAGCAGGCATGACGATTTTAAACAAATCAGAGTCAAATGATTGTTTAACAAACCTTCCAAAATGTTTTGTTACATTTGCTACATGAGAAATTTGACACAACTGCAAGGTCAACTCGAACACTTGAGACATTGTTTTTTCATTCTCTGCTGCATAGCTTATCAATTCAGATAATTTTTTCTTTAAATCATTATTTCGTTCTTTTAAAACATTAACCTGATGATTTATTAAACTAGCCACCTTACCGTTTTTATTATTAACCTTGAGTGCTAGAAGTTGCTCAGGGTGTTTGACAAAAAAATCAGTATTCTCAGTTAAAAAGTTAATAACATCAATATCAGTAATATTTTGCTTTGTCATACAGTTATTTCTCCACTAAAGACATGTTTTGCAGGCCCTGTTAAATAAAAATTTCGATTTTGTTTATTGTATTCTACCATTAGAGTGCCGCCAGGAAGTATGACTTTAACTTTATTGTCTAATTGCCCGTTATTTTGTAAGGCAGCAACTGCAGCACATGCACCACTACCACACGCATTGGTTTCTCCCGTTCCTCTTTCATGTACACGGATTTTTATTGTGTTCTTTGTTATAATTTCAGCAATTTCTAAATTTATTCCCTCTGGATACTCAGTAGTATATTTTTCATTTACTCTAGTTAAATCACATGTATCTATACCATTGTAATCTACTACAAGATGCGGGTTACCAAACAAGACATGAAACATTTCCCTTTGTCCAGATATGTACTTTCTAATAGAAGTAACTTTTCCCATGTTGACTTTTACACATTCTCTATCAACAAGTATAGATCGTATCTTTCCTGCCATACCTGAAACACAAAACTTTTCTTGTTTGGAGTTTTGGCTATTTAAGTATAAAGCAATACATCGTTGGCCATTTCCACACTGCTCTGCTGGCGAACCATCAGGGTTAAAAAAACGATAAGCGGCATCACACTTTTCCTCTGTTGAATCATCAAGCACTATGAGCTGGTCAAAACCAATCCCTGTGTGTCGATTGGCTAAATTGGTTATTAATCCATCACTAAATATAATATTTTGTTCTCGATTATCAACAAGTATGAAATCATTACCAATCCCATGCATTTTTGCAAAGTGAATTTCTTGTCTCACTTATCTACTTGTTCAGTTTTATCGTTATTTTTCTCTGGTAAATACAAATCTCCTTTATTGCCACACGATGACGCCAAGATGGATAAAACAGCAAAAAATAGTATTTTAAAAGTAATTTTCATTTTTATAATTATTAAAAATAGTGAAAATAACACCGATTCATCTATTAATCAACGAGGAATTGTTTTTAAAATGGAATAATATACATTAAAATTACGGATTAATATAAATATAAACCTATTATGAAATCACTTTTTGTTGTTTGTCTATTGCTCGTTTGCCAAACTGTTTATTCGGTCGATGAGCTGCCTGAGTTAAATGTTGAAGATCTTACCCTACTTGCTCTAAAAAATAGTTCCGAAGAAGTTGTTGAAGAGTATGCTTTTCATATACTCAAAACAAATAAAATAAAAGAATATTTCAAAGTATTTAAAGACAAGACAAAAGTAAAGGGGCTAATTGAACGTGAGAAAAAAATTCTTACTAAATCACTTAAGAATGTACCTAATAAACAAAAATTTGTCTATAAAAAATTGTTTAAGTATGATTCTTATAATGAAGCCAATTCAATCATGGATATAAGCAATACAATAGATGGTGATCTAATGAGTGTTTATCGTAACAGTGATCAATTAACATTTATGCCAAATTATTTTTTACTATTAATATCCAACACCGACCTATTAAAAAACATAAAAATTAATACATCTCGTTTCCAACATTTTCTAAACTATTGGAAGAATTCTAGTCAAAATTACAATAATAATCTTTACCTTGAAATTACACTATCTATAGAAAAATACCAAAATAACCAAGACTTCCAAACAGTTATTGAAAAAATTGATATTTACACTTCTCGAAATAAACAAACAATATTAGCAACAATCGTTGAAAATAGAAATAAACAAAACTTAATAGAAAATTGGTTGTTATCTGACGGCTATACCAATAAATTAATTGGCATTCATGCCTTTCAATTTGCAAAACAACGATTACAAGACCAAATGCTACACACACAAGGACTCAAAGAAATTTGTTTTAAAACCAAGAAAATTGCTAATCACCAAGTTGTTACTTGCAAAAAACCTTTTACTCAAAATTCAGACCTTGTCTTCAGTTATGTTGGGGGGAAGGTTGCCCAAATTGACTTGGTTGCTATCGCAAAACTTAATGACCAAGACATTTCATTCATTCAAAACAATATAAAAAATTTCTTAAAAGTCCCCAAAATAGACTTTAAGTATAAAGTTCTTTATTGGCAGGATTTTGATGTTAAATTCCAATTATACTCAGATGCATTTTTAAATATTTCTAGTAAAAAATCACACTATTTTTATCCTTATGATAAAAAACCAGCAATTGAGCCTGACACCTTAATATTGTCAATGATATCTATAGAAACATTAAATTTTTTAGAAGACATCAAATGAACTTAGATACGGTAGTACGACAAACTGGAGACAACCCAAAAGCCGTCATTATTTGGCTGCATGGACTTGGAGCAGATGGCAATGATTTTGTACCAGTTGTACCTGAATTTTCTATAAAAGATTTTCCTGTTAAATTTGTTTTTCCTCATGCTCCTAAGATTCCAGTCACCATAAATGGCGGAATGGTTATGAGGGCTTGGTATGATATTTTAGCTATGGACATTGATAGGCATATTGATGAGAATGGCATTAATGGTTCTGTTAACTTAATCAACAAACTAATAGATGAACAAATATCACAAGGATTCAATTATGACCAAATAATATTAGCGGGTTTTTCACAAGGAGCTGCCATGAGCTTACACATAAGCACACAATCTCCTCATAATTTTGCAGGTGTCATTGCACTTTCTGGTTATTTGCCAGTCCCCGAACAGATAATCGACAATGCCAATTCGAGTAATCACAATACACCTTATTTTATGGGTCATGGAACACAAGACCCTGTCGTACCTTATCAATTAGGGAAAACCAGTTCTGAGACTATGATTAAAGCAGGTTACACTATTTCATGGCACCAATACCCAATACAACATGGAGTCTCAATGGAAGAATTGTCAGATATTAATCAATGGATAATAAACAAAATCAAAAAATAGAACAACTGTTCTTATTACTGGCTAAGACAAACATAATATCAATTAAATATGTGTCCTCGTCATTAAATATAAATCTTAAGAACATTGACCTATATGTTGCTAAGTTAAATGATATGGGTCTAGACATTAGCATAAAAACTAATAAGTTACACCTCAGAAAAACTCTATCAGTTTATGATATTGATTACATAAAAGATAATTTGTTAAAATCCAATATTCATACACCTATTTACTATGTATTCTCAACTCAATCAACAAATACATTGGCAAAAACTCACAAAGGAGAATCAATATATTTTTGTGATTATCAGAGTAAAGGAAAGGGCCGCCAAGAAAAATATTGGCTATCTCCACTTGGCCAATCCATAGCCATAAGCATATCACATAAATTCAATTTCGGGTTGAATCAATTGTCTGGATTAAATATTGCCATCGGTGTCGCTGTTATTAACACTTTTAAACACTTTAACAGGCATAGCTTTAAATTAAAATGGCCTAATGATGTACTTGGAGAACTAGGTAAAGTTGCAGGTATACTCATCGAAGCATCAGGGAATTCGCAAGCTTGTAAAGGTATTATCGGAATAGGTATAAACTGGGACTTAAGTAAAAACCATCATAAAAAAATTGACCAAAGATCTATGAATGTTGGTATTAGAGGAGTAACTAGAAATGATTTCATTGTTTGTTTAATTAAAGAAATCAATCTAATATTAATTGAATTTACACGCAACAAACTTAAAAATCTTATCCATGATTGGCACCAAAATGATATTTTTGTTAATAAAATAATTGATGTTAACATTAACCAATCATCCTACACTGCTAAGTATCTCCATGTTAATAATCATGGCCAACTAGTCATTGAAACCAAAGAGGGTGCACAAACCATTTATAGTGCCGATATTAGTATTTGTAAACCTGTAAATTAGCCAGAAAAAATAGCGGCTCCAAGGCATAATACCGCGGATTTAATAAACCTTATTTAATTTAACAATATACCTAAATTGTTGTTTTAAAATTGACTATTTATTTAAATAGTTTAACATTCAAAACTACCCTTAAGTTTTTTATATATAAATGTTATTCATACGACTATTGTTTGTTATGGCTGTGTTCGCGAATATTGGACTCTACATGTATTCACGTCAAAATACTATAAAACAAATTCAATTTACAACCGTTGATAATGGTGTAAAAAAGCTAGTTCTACTAAATGAAATTGATGTAGAAAACACTATCTGGGAAGCTAATAAGGAAGAAAATCAAAATAATGATGAAGCCTTTAATCAAGAATGTTATACCGTTGGAGCTTTTAATTCCAAATCAGAAATTAATCCAATCCTCGATGTTCTAAAAAACGATGTTATTAAAATACGTAGCAGAAAAGTTATATCAACACAAGAAGCTGGGTATTGGGTCTATATACCAGCAAAAAAATCTCGTGAAGAAGCCCTCAATATCGGCAGACAGTTATCTAATAACAGCATTAAAGATTACTATGTAGTCACTGGCGGAAAAAACATCAATACCATATCATTAGGTCTTTACCGAGACAGTATAAACGCAGACACGCGATTACAAGAACTAATTTCACGTGGGTTTAATGCAAAAAAAGAAATAAAAATAGAGCAATGGCCCGAGTTTTGGCTCGATTATGCGATAGCATCAGATAAGTTAGATAATATTATTAATATCAACGATTTAAACCCAGATGTCAAAACCAACTTGGTTGAATGTAATTGGTAATAACTAATTTAAAAAAAAACTCAAAAATTGCAAATAAAATTAAAAACCTGTTGAATTTGATTTTAGTTTTAACTATACTGCACAACCTCAAAGCCGGCATAGCTCAGATGGTAGAGCAACTGACTTGTAATCAGTAGGTCCGCAGTTCGACTCCGCGTGCCGGCACCAATTCCCTGTTTCAGGGCGTTTCAACAGACATCAAAACCCTTTAATAATATAAGCTATACACCATATAGCTGTTTCAGGGTGTTTCATGTTTTTTCATGGAATTTCATAAAAAACAGTGCTATATTTGGTGCTACTTTTCAATTCAATTTACGTTGGGAGCACCAAAATGGCTCTAACTGACCTAAAAATAAGGCGTACAAAGCCATGCTTAAAGGACATTTGGTTATCAGATGAGAAAGGTTTACGCCTTTTGATCAAGCCAACTGGTGCAAAATACTGGCGTTTAAAGTACAGATACGCAGGTAAACAGAAAACTTTAGCGTTGGGAGTTTATCCCGAAACAACTTTAAAAATGGCGAGGGATGCACGAGATGAAGCCCGAAGAAACATAAAAAAGGGCATTGATCCAATAGAATTAAACCGAGATAGAAAGTTTAGTCTACTATTAAATGAATCAAACACCTTTTCAATTATTGCTAAGCAATGGTGGAAACATGAAAAAGGAGTATGGAAACAAGATCATGCAGAAAGGTTATGGCGAAGACTAGAAAACAATAGTTTCAAAATCCTAGATAGAAAACCAGTTGATAAGATTCTTGCAAGAGACATTTTAGTGATTATTAAAAACATTGAAAAACGTGGTTCATTGGATGTTGCCAGCAGGGTATTACAAGATATACGCCGTGTATTTTCATATGCCATTCAAAGAGGTATGCTAAAAAACAACCCTGCTTCTGATTTAGTGGGCGTGGTAAAAACCTACAAACGAAAACACCAAGCTTCAATGAACAATTCAGAACTTGGTCAATTCATGTCTGAAATAGAAAACTATGGCAAGCGAGCATCTTTCTTAACTCAATATGCCTTACAACTTCTGCTTTACACATTTACTAGATCAGGTGAAATTCGTGGTGCTACTTGGGATGAATTCGATTTTGCCAAATCAATATGGCGTATCAAACCCGAACGCATGAAAATGGGCACAGAACACCTTGTACCACTATCAACCCAAGTTTTAGACGTGCTTGTTAACCTTCAAAAGATTACAGGTGGTAAAGGTTTATTATTCCCATCAAAAACAGATAAGAAAAAACCAATATCAGACAATACCATGAGGTGTGCAGTTCGGCGTATGGGCTATGATGGAAAAACCGAAGGTAAAACAAAAACCACTCCACACGGTTTCCGTGCTAATGCTTCATCAATACTCAATGAAAAAGGTTTTAATCCCGATGCAATTGAACGTCAATTATCCCATATGGAAAGAAACAGCGTAAGAGCTGCTTATATTCATCACGCAAGATACATGGAAGAACGCACAGAAATGATGCAATGGTGGGCTGATTATTTGGATGAAGAGAAAGATAAATTTAAAACTAGGTAAAAATATGACTAATAAAAACACTGATTATGAAATTTTAGCACAAGAAGTATACCAACAAATTTTAAAAGAGGATGGGATTGATACAATTAAAGTTCAACACAATGTGAAAATAAAAGGTGACTCTGGCCAAAAACATCAAATTGACGTTTATTGGGAATTTAATATGGCAAAAGTTAAACATAGAGTTGCAATTGAATGTAAAAATTTCACTACACCAGTTTCAATAGGAAAAATTAGAGACTTTAGTAGTGTTCTTGATGATATAGGCAATATTCAAGGCATTTTTATAACTAAAACACACTTCCAATCTGGCGCAATAAAATTTGCGGAACACAAGGGGATTCAATTAAAATTACTTACAAATCCAACAACTGAAGATTTGAAAAGCATGGGTATGATAGATACCATCAACATTAGTGGTGATATTTACTATATTGCAAATACATATCCAGACATTAAATTTGATTTTGATTGGTTATTGCAAAATACAAACATGAAAGAAGGAGACCCATTTAAAGTTGCTGCATATAATTGTGATATATTAATTGTAAATTCTAAAGGAAATACTATTAAAACGTTTTTAGACTTAGAAAATGACTTACCACGCCCTACTAATACAAAGGAGGATCAAACAGGATTAATCTATAAATATGAATTTAATGATAAATATTTGACATGGCCAAATTGTCCATATCCTAGGCTTAAAGTGAAATATATAGAATTTAAATATGACGTATTTTGTACAAGTATGATTACTAAATTTGAAGGAAATTTAGCAGCAGATGCTTTATTGAAAGATATAAAATCAGGTGAAATACATTTACATGGGAATAGAACAAAATGGGGTAAGGCAGGTTTTTAATATCCATTTTTAAAGTTGGTCACGAGTAGATAGCCATTTCTTAATTTCACTCAATTTCCAACCTACACTATTTTTACCTAGAGATACACGAGCAGGAAAGCTTTTGTATCTCTCCATTCTCCAAATAGTGGTTCGAGATAAACCAGTCATTTCAACCACTTCTTTAGCTCGAATGATTCTATCATTTGAAACTGATTGTTTATTTGAAGTTGTAGCCGAATTTACAGCACCAATCAAATATTCTAAAAGTTGATAACCAAAGTATTCAACTTTGTCAGGTAAACCAATAAATGAAATTTTACCCTGCCCTCTAAGCAGTTTAAGTGATTGAACTGGAATATTGAGAAAATCCACCGCTTCATCTTCTGAAAATCGCTGATACAAAGCCACGCCCATAGAATCGGCTATGGGTATCAGGTTTTGAATGTTTTCAGGTAATTCCAAATGTAACGGTTTTAGTAAGGATAAAATTCGAGTATAGCATATTTGCATTTTTGAATTAATCTTTATAATTGAGACAATGTATAATTTCTAAGTAAAAACCTATGACTGAAGAAATCCTATTACACAAAGATAAAGACATGCGTTTGGCAAAAGCCAATAGTGACAATCAACCAGTTCAATTGGACTTATTACAAATGCTTGTTTCTGAGAAGTATTCAAACAGTGTTGAGTTGTACCAAACTTTACCTGATGTTTTTAGCTGAAAACAAACCAAGCTAAGAAATCCCGATGGTTCATTACCTGCATTATCACGTCAGGGTAAATACAATGATGTTCCATATATTCTTGATATATCACCTGCACAATTAACTGTTCAGGATGATGGTAAAAAGAGAAAGAAAGCCTATTATAAAACTGTGATAGCTGATTTCATTGAACAAGCATTACACAAACTTTCAATTGAAGAATGATTTTTCTTGAAAAAGGATAAGGTTAAAACCGAAGAATTTGGGCTGATAACGACTTTTTATAAAATTCGTGACGAACTTAAACGAATAGGAAAAAACTACAGCTACGAGCAAATAAAGGACGGTATATCAATACTTGCGTGATTGCGTTATGAACTGTCCTGAGATATTTCTAAATCTTATTGAATAGACAGTTTCTTTTCACCGATTGATCTCATCATTAAAAATGACAAGAAAAATCCGTTACATTCAGAACTATACATAACCTTTAATAAACTTATTTCAAAAAAGATACTGGCACTTGATTGGCGTGGATTTAATTATGATGAATACATGAAAGTTAAAACTAGTTTTTGAAGGCGTTTATTTATGCGACTGTCTCACAAATTTAAACAAGTGGATGCAATCAAAGGTTATCATATATTGTTATCAACCCTAATTGCTGATTGAGACCTACAACAAGAATGATTACTAACCAATATTCGTGATGTGAATACAGGTTTAAAAGATTGTTCCTTTATTATTGACCATTACACTTGTGAAAAGAAATACACAATTAACCCAAAGACCAACAGAAAAGTAGCAAGTGATTACCTAATCACCATCTTTCCAACCAATGAATTTCAAATGGAACAATGGAGAATTAACACCCATCAAAAGAACATCAAAAACCATAGAATTGACCAAAAGTGAAAACCAGTGATCAAACCACTTCGTGATCAATATAAAACTGGACACGATTATGACAGATATGTAAAAGACTGTGATACCTTTGAAAATGCCAAAGAACCAGTCAAAAGTAATTAATCTAGTCAGTTCTGTGTAAATTCTAAGGACTTAATTAGTTAGTTCTGTGTTTATTTCACACACAAAGCTGATAATTAGTAAGTTCTGTGTTGATTAGAGAACAATGCACAATGTTTAAATAGTCAGCTTTGTGTTGGCTTCGGGGTAATGTGAAAAACATAGTCAGCTCTGTGTGAGTTTCGATAAAAACTAAACCACTATTGTTAATAAAATAGTCAGTTCTGTGTTGGCTTAAAAAAGGCAAGGCTTCATTTAGTCAGTTCTGAGTTAATTCCAAGTGCTGATTTAGTCAGTTTTGTGTTTATTCTAAATCCAAGCAAAAAGATCATACAGGGAACTAATGAACAAATATTTAGTGCTATCTTTATCTTTAACTCTATTATTTATATATTAACTCTATGGTTTTATGAGGTGGTATAAAATCAGGTGAAAGGTAAAAGTGATGCGAAACAAGATGTATTGCATTTGAAATAAAATATGATTTTACTATTACTTATAAATAAATGAATTGCGGAGGAAAAAAAAAGAGTTATGTAATAGTATTTAAGTTTTCAAATCTCAGGTTTTTAGATGTTGAATAATGTTGGAAATTATGATAAATTTATAAATGAATAGGAAAAGTGATCTGTATTTGAACATTCCCACTTTAATAAAAAAACAGAATCTAATAATATAAAGGAAAAATATGCCATGAAATTTCTCATTTTAATTGCGACAGTTCTATTATGTATATCTTGTACTCCATATCAAATCAATGCATCAAGAGCTCACTTGTTTGATGTTGAAGACTGTGAAAATATTTCTAACAAAAATTTGGGGAACCCAGTTGCAAGTAACAAGAACAGGGAAAAATGTTTAATTCAAAGAATGCCAAGGTATGATAATTATTCTCACTTAAAAGATTCATCCCATCCCAATAGATTATTTAACTCCGCACCAATATATGGAAGCAATCCTGTTTTCATCGCAGAGGATACCAAGTTCTCAATAGAAATTAACGAAATAAAACCTCCAGCATTAAGCTATAGAAAACTTTTAGGCCGAGCTAAAGATGATTTAGATAGAGCAAGAGACTACACATTCAAAAAATATGGCCCTTACTCGAATTCAGTTGTAGAAGGAAACATACGAAATAAAGAATTATGGCTTTTAACAACAATAAAATCTCAGAATGTCGCAGATCCACTAGAAGCTAATAGTAAAGTTTATGTTAAATCAACACAAGTAAAGTGGGATTCTGGCAGTCACTTATTAGTGCCTTTAGACAAAAATGAAAAAGTTGTCTTCACACATGAATCTGATACAAGTTACCGGGTTCGCTTTCAACTGATGGAAGTTGATGCTTTAGCTGTAAAAAAAGAATTGGCTATTTTACGTAATCAGAGCGGGTTTCTAAACTTCCTTCAAGTTGGCGTAACTACACTAGTCGAACTTTTGAATACTGCAGTTGGTAAAGAATATATTAACAGTAAGATAGATCCAATTTTACAAAATGATACCGCTTTTCAACGATTCTTATTGTCATTAGGTGCTACCGTAGAGTTTGTAGGAGAGATGATCATCTTGCGAGAGGATGAACAATTCATTAAATTTCATAACGATACACTTTTCCATTCAAAAGAGTACTATTTAGTTGATGGTTTTCGCAGTGCCGATCAACCTGCTTTTATAAATTTTCCAAATGCTTTTAACAGCCCAAATATAAATTTGTTTTGGAACGACCCTTCTGGCTGTATTGTAACTGACATTCAAAAAAATGATGGTGGTATATACAAGAAAAATACAGATAAAAGAGTTCTCGATATCATAGAAAAAAAACAATGTCCCCAAATAAATACATTAGCAAAAATAAAACTTAAGGATTTTAAATTTGAAGACAATGCTCCTGGTTTCATTTCTTTTTCTGTAAATGAAATTCCAGTTGAAATCTCTCAAGCACCGTCAATAGGAACTGATGCTATTAACCAATACTCTGATTATTCACAACTTAAAGAATATCTAAGTGCAGTAAAAAATGATTTATTTGAAGAATTATTGACATGTCAGAAAGATCAAAACAAAGTAGATACTAATGGTGATAAAGTAGATTCTAAAAGTGATGTGTTAGAAAATTGTAAAAAACTAAATAAAATCTCAAGTGTATCAAACCCTGAAAACACAGATGCAAACAACTTAAATTTAAAAGCAGTGATGCTAGCAAAAGATATTGAAACCTATGTAGGAATTGAGAAAGTTTATCAAGGTAAAGGTGATGATTTGATCTGTTTAGAGTTATTAAAACATGCTAATTATACAAAAATTGACGAGCCCTCAATATTTGATGAGTTTTCAACTAATATAGACCGAATAAAAATAAATGAAAAAAATAAAAAAGATAAAAAAGACAAAACCCTCAAATTAAACTGTAAAGCAAGGGTGCAAGATATGGACGGTGTAGACACAGAAGAAAAAATAAATGAGATTAGAATAGAAAAGAATAATTTATCAATTGTTCTTGACCAACGGAAAACAGCTATTATACAAAAAGTATACAAAAATATTTCCAAGTGTACTCCTGCAAATGAAGAATCAATGAGAACAGGATTCAAGCTTAACAAAAAGCCCTATAACTGTTCATTATTCCAAGCTATTAAAGGGCGACAAGATGAATTTTATGATATGGTAAAACTATTAGAAAGGCCTAATGATTAAACTAAATCAAATATTATTTAGTTCTTGATAAATTTAGAGTGAAATGATTTTTGCTCTATCAAATAATCATTATAGTCATTAAATTTTTTATAGCTGTTTGATTTATCCACAAAATCACAATCTATATTTTGTGATAAATACTCAAAAGCCTGTTTACCCATATCATCATTATCAAGGAAGAAATAAGCCTTTTTAAATTGTTTAGAGTTCAATGCTTTTAATCCTTCATCTTTCATTGAAGTAGAATTTAATATAATGACAGAACTATGAAAATCCGTAATTTTATGATGGGTCAAATAAGCTAAAAAATCCATCATCCCTTCAAATATCGCCACATCTTTACCACCTTCTAAATCAATACTGGTTATTGCTTTAGAGCCAATACAGCCTTTCATCAAGGCATTTTTAAATTCATAACCACCAACATCATTTTTTAATGCCAATGCATAATTGAGTTTTTCATTTTCATTAACTGAAAAATAAATCTGATATAGATATTTTTTAGCAATATCTATATCAATACATCTATCACGAAGTAAACAATACAAAGCCTTTTCGGAAATTTTTCCGACTTCCTTTAGTTCTAACTTGCTTTTTTTAGGCGCTGACTTAACCCTGACTGGTTGATAAAGCTTTGTTGGTGAGTGAGATACATAATCTGAAGATAAACGCTTTAGAGCTTGTGAAACATTGTCATTAAACATGGTACAAACTAAATCAATTAATGATCCACCTTCACCAATTCCAAAATCATACCAAGAGTTGAGGATTTTATTCACCTTAAAAGACGGTGTATTATCCTCATGTAATGGACTTTTATACCATAAATCATCCCCTGAGGATTTCACTGGTTTGTGATTGAGTCTATCCAAGAAATTCTCAATGGGTATTTGTTTGGCTTGTTTGGAGTTCATGGTTTTAACAAGTTAGCAGGTTGTTTCTATTCTAAATAATATTGAAATAATTACAATTTTTTCTTTTTCCTCAGCAAGGTTTCAAAAGTCATTGTTTGACTTTTTCAAAATTTCCTTAAAATATTAGATACCTGAACACTTCAGGCTTGTTATAATCAACACATGACAATTAATAAACCACAAATAAACCAAGACCTA
>JADGEI010000005.1 GCA_016744455.1 Alcanivoracaceae bacterium | reverse complement strand
CTTTACTATTATATCGAACTTTCATCAGACACATTTTTTTTTATGCTATATTTGGTAAATAAATCAGGTCGATTTTTTAGTTATGAATATGGCTCACAAGCATATTAATTACCATTCATGCTTTTAATCAATATCAAGTGCCTCTCAAAAAAGATAATCATAGGAATTTTCTATGAATAAGCAACTATTCCACTCCAGCTTCTTCTGCCGATTGATCTGCAAAGTAGCTAGATCTCACAAGTGGTCCGCTGGCAATGTGAGTAAAACCCAAAGAATAACCATATTCTTCAATGTCTTTAAACTCTTGTGGTGTCCAATAATACATCACTGGATGATGATGCTTGGTCGGTTGTAGGTATTGACCCATAGTAATCATATCCACATTGTGTTCAGCTAAATCACGCAATGTTTTTTGTACTTGCTGGTAGGTTTCTCCCAAGCCAACCATGATGCCTGACTTTGTTAAAACTTCAGGATGGTTTTCCTTGAATCGCTTAAGCAAGGTCAATGACCATTGGTAATCTGCCCCTGGACGCACAGTTTTATACAAGTCAACTACTGTCTCAAGGTTGTGATTAAAAACATCTGGTAGCTCTTTTGCCAATATATCCAAGGCAACATCCATGCGTCCTTTTCCACGGTAATCAGGAGTGAGAATTTCTAGTTTTATATTTGGACAGGCTTCTCTTACTGCTTTAATACAATCAACATAGTGTTGTGCTCCACCATCTTTTAAATCATCTCTATCAACCGAGGTTATGACTACATAACGTAAGTTCATTTCGGCAATGGTTTTGGCGAGGTTTGCAGGTTCGTTTATATCAATTGGCAAGGGCCTGCCATGAGCAACGTCACAGAATGAGCATCGACGTGTGCAGACTTCACCCAATATCATAAAAGTGGCTGTGCCTTTGTTAAAACATTCATGTATGTTTGGGCAACTTGCTTCTTCACAAACAGTAACCAAAGCATTGTTACTGATCTTCTTTTTTAATTTAGCGACGGCATTACCAATGGGCAATCTAACCCGTATCCAATCAGGTTTTCTTAATGTAGGGACTGAGGTATCAAAACCCGCTCGACTACGTTTGGTTTTATCTTCGCCTAGTTGCTTTTTTCCTGCTATTATTTCTAAGGGTATTGATTTTGTCATTTTTAAAAAAGGGTGGTTTATGCCACCTTATTGTATTGGTGAAAAATTTAAGGATTTACATAAGTTTGTTATTAACTTCTCTTGTGCATCATCAAAGTTTATTGAAGGAACTAATTCGCTGAGTTGTGTCACTTCCAATCCTGCAAACCCACATGGATTAATACGTGAAAAAGGTTCTAAATCCATGCGAATATTAAAGGCTAATCCATGAAATGTACATCCTTTTCTTACTCTAAGGCCTAGTGAGGCAATCTTTTCACCTTCTACATAAACTCCAGGTGCTTTTTCTTTACGATTAGCTTCAATAGCGTAAGCCTTCATGGTTTGAATGAGCGCTTCTTCAATGCCATTAACCAACCATTTTATTCCCACCTTATGTCGTTTTAAATCAATTAGTGGATACATAACAATTTGCCCAGGCCCATGATAAGTAACTTGCCCTCCCCTATCGACTTGAACAACCGGAATCTCTCCAGCATTTAAAACATGTTCAGGTTTACCTGCTTGCCCTTGTGTAAACACTGCTGGGTGTTCAACTATCCACAGTTCATCAATGGTACTATTATTACGTTCATCGGTGAATTTTTGCATGGCATGCCATACAGGTTGGTAATCACTTAACCCATGGTATTTTAGCTTTATTTGCGCCTCCTCTACAGCGTCCATTTGACATCTTTATGAACTTTAATTTCGCGATAAAGTGCTTCTAATTGCAATCGTGATTTTGCATGAACGGTGATTGTAACCGATTGGTACTTGCCCGTTTTACTTTGATTTGTACGCATATCAGATGCTTTAATCTCATGGAAGTGTTTTTGTACAATAAACAGTATTTCTTGCCTGAATTTATCTGTATTAGTCCCCATAGCTTTAACAGGATAGTCACATGGAAAACTTAATCCTTCTGGTTCTTTGTCTAAGTTATCTTTAACTATATTGGTAATTATTCTATTCGTCATCATCGTCTCCAAATGATTTAAACCATAAACCTATACTATCAGTTGAACGAGTCCACCATCCGCCTTCGGAAACAGGTTTTAATGCCACTAAATTTCTTGAAGTTACCAGATTACCATTAAGGCTGATGTTCAGTTTTCCTAGTGTTTTTCCTAGTGTAACTGGAGCTAAACTATAACTTGGCATATCAACTTTTGCTTGAAGATTTTTGTATTGTCCGCGTGGTATAGTGATGTATAAATCCTGAGCAAGACCCAAATCAACTTCCTCTTGTGAACCTTTCCAAATCTCTAAATTAACTCTTTTTTCATTGGCCTTGTATAAAAGATTTGTCTCAAAAAATCTAAAACCATAGTTAATAAGCTTCTGGCTTTCATCAGCTCGGGATTTTTTAGATTTAGTTCCCATTACCACAGATATTAATCGCATATTATTCCTTTTTGCAGAGGCAACTAAACAATACCCTGCTGCTTCGGTATGACCTGTTTTAAAACCATCAACAGAAGGATCTCGCCACAACAAAGAATTACGATTATGTTGAGTAATATTGTTAAAAGTAAACTCTTTTTCAGAAAATACAGAAAATTGATTTGGGAATTTTACTATTATTGCTTTAGCTAATTTAGCTGCATCAAGAGCTGTAATAAAATGACCATCAGCTGGTAAACCTGTAGCATTAATAAAGTTTGAATTTTCCATGCCTATCTTTTTAGCATGTTGATTCATTAAACTTGCAAATGTTTCTTCACTTCCTGCTATGTGTTCAGCTAAAGCGACGCATGCATCATTACCAGACTGTATTACCATTCCTTTTATTAAGTCTTCAACCTTAATTTTTTTATTGACTTCAATAAACATTTTGGATCCACCTGTTCGCCACGCCTTTTCGCTGACACTCACCAAATCCTGCATATTTAGATTGCCTGATTTAAGTTCAGTAAACACCACATATGCTGTCATCATTTTAGTAATACTAGCTGGTTCTACTTTTTTATTGACATCTCTTTGAACCAACAGTGTTTCAGAATTAAAATCCATCAACAAATAACTACTGGCATCCAAAGTTGGAGGATTTGGGGTGTTAATCGTTTGTGCAATTACTAAGTTTATGTTGATTAACAGAATGAGAAAAATTTTAAATTTCATGTTTTTTGATTTTTTATATTTTAATTGATAAACACCAATTCTGCTGTTAAGCCGGTGTTGTTATTCTTATGAATTGAAACGCTCCAATTATACAGTTCACATAGGCGTTTGACTATAGCCAAACCCAATCCTGAGCCTTTTACTGTTACTGAATCACCTCGATAATGCCTGTCAAATAATTTTGGTAGCTCTTCTTCACTGACGCCGGTTCCCTGGTCAATAACTAAAACCCTATCCGATTTCAATATTATCTTAATTGTCCCTGTTGGTGTATATTTAATAGCGTTGCCAATTAAATTGCTCAATGCAACAGAAACTACAGCTGCAGGTGCTTTTACTTGTAGCCAATCATCCTCTATTACCTCAACGTTGAGTTTTTTTAATTTTATTGTAGCTGAAAAATTTTCCATGATGCTTGTGATTAAATTCCCTACTTGAGTTCTTTGTAAATCTTTATCTGATTTTTGTTCTTCTCTTGCAAGCAACAATAACGTTTCTGTTAATTCAGTAGACTGCTTAACTGCACGTTCAATTCTAGCTAATCTTAATTTTATTTTATTACTAATATCTGGCTGCCCCAAGATAAGCTCTGTTGTACTGGCTATAACAGCTAAAGGAGTCCTTAACTCGTGACTCACATCCGCATTAAACTCCTTATCTCGATTGACAATATTTGCCAATCTATCTGAGTAATCATCAAGTGCTTGAGCCAATTGTCCTACTTCATCATCGGCAAAATTCACCGCCAAATGTTTTGGCTTATTACCTTGATGTATTACCATCGAAGACAAACTTCTCAAGGGTTTAAGTATTTTTTTTGAGGCATAAATGGCTAAAAAATAAGCAATTATTGAAAACAATAGGAAGACACCTGCCAATGCGGAGTAAACCAGTTTACTTTCATTTTCTGGGGTGCTTACATCGAAAATCACAAAACCCCATACTTCTTGGCCTTCAATAATATGGCGTTTATTTACAGCAACCTTCAATTGCTTACCACCTTCAACTAAATCATGAATTCCATCAGGTAAATCACCATAGCTTACCGGTAATGATAAAGGTAATTTTTCAGGCGTAGTTAAGGTTGCTGAAATATTTGAGGCTATAGGTTCTCCCTGAGTACCTTTTGGGTCCTTTGAGAATTTTTCCATGTATTCGTCAAGATTGCTCTTTATGGATTCGCCAATTAAATTGGTACTTAGATGCTCACGGATAGTTAAAGCCGTAACAGCAAACAAAGCACCAAGAAGTGCGCTCAGTGCTAAAAATGCAACGATTATTCTATATTTTAATTTATTCCGAAACTTCATCCAAATCTGCTATTCGATAACCAATACCATGCCTGGTATGAATTAATTTTTTTTCAAACGGTTTATCGATTATAGTTCTTAAGCCATGAATATGCACTCTTAATGAATCGCTATCTGGCATTTCTTCACCCCAAACTTTTAATTCTAGTTCATGCCTTGGTACAACCCATGGTGAAGCTTGCATTAATCTTTTAAGCAACTTTAACCCTGTTGGATTCATATCTAACGATTTTCCAGCTCTTTTAACGGTTAAGGTATTGGTATCAAACTCCAGATCAGCCACTTTGAGTACTTTTTCTGTATTGTTACTACGGCGATTAGATAACACAGTTATTCTCGCCTCAAGCTCTTGTAATGCAAATGGTTTAACCATGTAATCATCAGCACCATACTCAAATCCCTGCAGTTTTTGCTCTAAACTATCACGAGCAGTTAGCATTAAAACTGGTGTATGTTTTTCTGCTTCTTTTCGGAGCTTTTTACAGACATCTAATCCGTCCATGCCTGGCAGCATTAAATCTAAAACAATAACATCAAAGTCATTTGTTACTGCAAAATGTAACCCCGTAATTCCATCTGCAGCATAGTCAACGATATGCCCTTTATCTTCAAAATAATCTACAATGTTAGCAGCAATATCAGTATTATCTTCGATTACTAGAATTTTCATTCATTCTCCATGTTTGATTGTATTGCACCTATATATGCAGCAATACTCTTTTGTATTAAAAAAAAACCCAAAATCAGCTAATGCTAATTTTGGGCTAAAGTAGATGCTATAAATTTGTTTCGTAATCCCCTAATAAGGTAAGCACCTGTATCTAACTTAACTTGGTTCCCATTCTACTAACATTACTGTTATGGTTTCGTTAAAATAGATTAAAAATTATGTTAAGCCCTTAATTTAGAACTAAATCTAATGAAATCTTAACAAATTCACAAGATTTTTTATTTCAATAAAATACTTTCAAGAGACAAACAACCTTCAACTAATAAGATAAAAACACTGAATTTAATCAAATTTTTACCCCACATACTAGTTATGTCACCTAACCTTCTATAAAATATTGTGTCCTTTTGAACTATTACATTTTAATATGGCTCGTTTTACACTACTTTTTATCCTTATAGTTGTTACCTTGTTTGCATTGGAGTTATATGAGCCAATTCGCCAAGCTATTATTCTCCCTTTTACTGGGGTGCTGGCTAGTATCAGTGCTATGATAATGCACTTTTTTGATGGTGATGTTGTGTCACAAGCCGATGTAATTCGTAGTAGTAGCACCGGATCAGCCGTTAAAATAGCGGCGGGTTGTAATGGTGTTGAAGCTGTCATCGTATTGTTTGCCGCTATTTTTGCTTTTCCTTCAAGTTTTAAGCATAAACTTTATGGGTTTGTTGCAGGATTTTTTGCCATTCAATTATTAAACCTTGTAAGAATTATTTCACTTTTCTACTTATTGCAATGGGACAGAACATGGTTTGAATGGTTTCACCTTTATTTATGGCAGGCGCTTATCATTATTGATGCGTTAATCGTATGGTTAATATGGTTACGTTATTTACCTAAAAATGGTATCGATGATGATACCGTAAAAGCGGAATAGGTAATACTATTTCTGTGCAACTACTAAAAGAAAATAGAAAATTTTCACAGGTTAATTGTATCTTTTTCCATAAAACAATTTGATATTAGAGAGTTGAGATTCCCCTACTTATTTAATTTTCCCGTGAAAAATTGCCACCACATTACCCAGTCACCAATAAAACTATAAAGTGGGTAGGTGAATGTTGCTGGTATATTTTTTTCAAAAAAATAGTGACCAACCCAGGCAAACCCATAACCAATGATTGGTAAACTCAATAGCATAAGATAGGATTGAGTAACTAAAGAGGAAATTAACACAAGAATGACAAGTGATGAACCGACCACATGTAATAAACGGCAAATTTTATTGCTGTGTTCAGCTAAATAGAAAGGGTAAAACTCTTTAAAACTGTTGTATTTTTTGCTGCTCATGCAGCTATTTTACAACTTTTAAAAAACTTTTGTCAGCTGATTTTTTATTTTCTTTTTTGTTTGTAGGTACTGGTTTACTGCCTTTAGGGGGATTTGTTGGTTGTTCATCCTCCTTATCATTTTCCCCAAACATCATGCCTTGCCCATTTTCACGTGCATAGATAGCCATAACACTTTCTATTGGGATAAACAAATTTTGGCTCACACCTGAAAATCGTGCATCAAATAATATGCCTTCATCCGCCAGTTCTAAATTCTTAGTTGCTCCATAAGATACATTTAAAACAACTTTTCCATCTTCTTCAATACCAGCTGGAATTTGCACATCCGGATGTTGAGCACTCACCAAAACCAGTGGTGTGCAATTATTATCACTTATCCATTCATGAAGCGCACGGATAATATAGGGCTTTGATGAGTTCATAAAGTTAGTATCTACCTTTAAAAGTCAAAACGCATTTCACGTTCTTGCTCTGAAACACTTTGTTTAAATGCTTCTTTTCTAAAAATCATATGTGCGTATGTCCTGATAGGCTTTGGCAATTCTTCCCAATCAATTCCATAATGCTCTAAACGCCATAAAAATGGTGCTAAACAAGTATCAACCAATGTCATATCATCACTTAAGAAAAACTTTGTTTCTGAAAATAATTCTACAGATGATGATAATTTTTCAAAAACTTCTGTTCGTGCTTGTTTTTTCTTTTCTTGATCACTGCCTTCAAGGATAGGGATATACTTTAACCAATCTTTTTCCATACGGTAAGTATATAAACGTAACTTAGCTCTCGTTACAGGATCTGGTGGCATTAACGGCGGATGTGGATACCTTTCATCAAGGTATTCAGTAATAACTGTCGTTCCATAAAGTGCCAAATCTCTATCAACTACTGTTGGTGTACTTAAATAGGGATTGATATGGATTAAATCTTCAGGAGGATTAAGGGGGTCTACTTCAATCACATCAATACTACTGATATTTTTAGTTTTTAACAAGAACCTGATTCTATGACTGTCATAGGAATCTGATACAGAATAGATTGAGATAACTGAACGGCCTCTAGCTGGTATAATCAAAATAAATCTCCTTTAAAATAAAATTGCATGCCAAAATTAGACAAAGCGCAGCATTATACGATTTTCAAAAAAAAATAGCAACTTAACCTCATGAGCAAGTTGCTATTTTAAAGTTGTAACTTACTGATATTTAATGAATATCTTTAAAGAATTCTTTTTTCAATAAAAATGTCATTAACACCAACAACACCATGAATAGTAATACCCAAGGTGCATAGGCTAATCGGATAAGCTTAGCGGGTTCCGATGTGTAATCTAAAAAATTAACAATATCACGTACAGTATGATCAAATTCCTCATCTGACATGGTACCATCAGTCAATTTACTAAACTTGTCGAAAGTATGAGTGACAACACCACTGTCAAGTTTATGTTCATCAAAATGAGCTTCTTGAATTCCTTGTTGTTTCCAAAATACATTCGGCATTGAAGCATTTTTAAATACAGTATTGTTCCAACCTGATGGCCTACTTGGATCTTTATAGAACCCTTTCAAATATGAAAACAACCAGTCATTACCGCGTGCTCGTGCAATCACACTAAGATCTGGTGGTGCCTTACCAAACCATACTTCAGAATCTTCTGATGACATATTCATTGTCATATGATCGGTATACTTAGCACCCGTAAAGATAAGATTTTGCTCAACTTCTTCCTTTGACAAACCTAAGTCTTCTGCCATGCGTTTATAACGTTGGTACTGTAAAGAGTGGCAACCTGAACAATAGTTCATATAATTCTTAGCGCCGTTTCGTAATGATTCCTTAGAACGGATATTAGTTTCAGCTTTTTCTAAATGAGCCCCTTCGCCTGATGCCAAAACCTGAGATGAAACCAATAAGATTAATATTTTAATTAAATTTTTCATTAGTGTGTCAACCTCTTTGGTATTGGCTTATGTTTTTCATTCTTTGTATAGAAGAACAAGAATGGGAAATATAAAAAATAAACTGCAGTACAAACTATTGCCATATACTTTTGCACCGTACTCCCTGATTGCATACCTAGCCAACCTAATACCAAAAATGAAATTACAAATGCAGCAAGTGCAAGTTTGAATGGCAACAAACGGTAACGAATAGATTTAACTTCACTTCTATCAACCCATGGTAACGTAAATAACATTATAATTGCTCCAAACATCAAAATCATTCCACCCAATGGATCTGGAACAGCTTTAAGCATTGCGTAGAACGGAGTAAAATACCAAACCGGTTTAATGTGCTCAGGTGTTACACCTGGATTGGCAATAGTATAATTATCATGCTCTAAAAACAATCCGCCGAATTGTGGATTGAGAAAAACTACTCCTAAAAATATAAGTAAGAATACAGCAACACCAAAGATATCTTTAACCGAATAATAAGGGTGGAATGGAATGCCGTCTTTGGGGATGCCATTTTCATCTTTATTTTCTTTTATTTCGATGCCATCTGGATTATTTGAGCCCACTTGATGTAAAGCAGCAATATGCATTAATACCAACACCAATAATACAAGTGGTACAGCAACAACATGTAAAGCAAAGAAGCGATTCAAAGTCGCATCAGAGACCACATAATCACCACGAATCCACTCTAACAAGGTATCGCCAATAACTGGAATTACGCCAAATAGTTGAGTGATTACTTTAGCACCCCAATAAGACATATTACCCCAAGGTAGTACGTAACCCATGAAAGCTTCTGCCATGAGTGCAACATAAATCAACATACCAAAGACCCAAATGAGTTCTCTTGGCTTTTTATAAGACCCGTACATTAAGCCACGATACATATGTAAATATACAACAATAAAGAAAGCTGATGCACCAGTAGTGTGTAAGTACCTAATCAACCAACCCCAAGGCACGTCACGCATAATGTATTCAACAACTCCAAAAGCTTGGGCTGCATCAGATTTATAATGCATAGTCAACCAAATACCAGTTAACAGTTGATTAACCAACACCAACATGGCAAGTGAGCCAAAAAAGTACCAAAAATTGAAATTATTTGGCGCATAATATTTGGACAAATGATCTTCCCACATTTGAGTAACAGGTAAACGCTTATCTATCCAACCCATAAAACCTGTCGTTTTAACTTCTCTTGTATTAGCCATTATGCCTCTCCTTCTAGTTTATCCATGCCAATAATAAGATTTTCATCATCAACAAATACATAAGGTGGGACCACAAGGTTAGTTCCCGCAGGTGAACCACTGAAAACACGTCCAGAAATATCAAACTTTGAATTGTGACAAGGGCAATAAAAACCACTTTTCCAATCTGCATCAAAAGCTTGTGGGACAATTTCAGGATAAAATTTTGGCGAGCATCCTAAATGTGTACAAATACCAACTAAAACCAACAGTTCTTCTTTCTTCGAACGATGTAAGTTTTTGGCAAACTCAGGTTGAATACTACTTTCAGAACTAGGGTCTTTAAGTTTAGAGGCTAAACCCTCTAATGTATTCAATTGATTTTTATCTCTTTTAACCAAAAATATGGGTTGCCCTCTCCACATTACTTGAATTTTTTGACCTAATTCAAGTTTAGAAATATTGGCTTCAACAGGCCCACCTGCTGACTTGGCTCGCTCTGACGGCATCCAAGATTTAATAAAAGGAACCGCTGCAAATACTGCGCCAACCACCCCTACAACTGAGGTACCAACTAGCAAATTTCTACGGCTTTCATTGACTTTATCAGTCATTATTACTCACTCCTATTTTTTTAATACTCATTAACAGTGGGAGTTTACTCTAAAATGTTTTATTTTTACAGTTAAACATGTATTCAATACTGCTAATGTATACAAAGCCTCCTAAAAACTGTATTTTCTTTATTAATCCTGTACAATTCATTTTTATTTTCTAATAATTTTTACTCTATGAAACAGCTGTACCCAACTATTAAATTTATCATTCAATCCATCATAGTTGGGCTAGCCATAGGCTTTTTAATTGTTTTTATAAAGCCCGAAATACTCAATAATAAGCAAAATATATTATCTATCCCGCCTACAACAACAAGCTATGCCAATGCTGTTCATAAAATATCTCCTTCGGTTGTTAGTATTTATGCCAATGGAGAAATTTCCAGAAACATGCGGAGCAAACCTGATGTCAGGGGCTTTAGTACCTTAATACCACAAACCGTTACCCAGCAATACTTGGGATCAGGTGTTGTTATGACAAGTGACGGTTATATTGTTACCAATTTTCATGTAATAAAAAATGCCACAAAAATTATTGTCTCATTATGGGATAACAGTTTACTTGAAGCAAATTTAATTGGTTCAGACAGCGTTACCGATATTGCCGTTTTAAAAATTGAAGCTATTAATTTAACACCGGCCATCTTTGCTGATTCTGATAGCACTCAAACTGGCGATATTGTTTTAGCCATTGGCAACCCTTATGGCTTAAGTCAAAGCGTTTCATTAGGTATTGTCAGTGCAAAAGGCAGAAGTGGACTAAGTGTAAGCACCATAGAAAACTTCATTCAAACCGACGCAGCCATAAACGAGGGTAATTCTGGTGGCGCATTAATTAACACGATGGGCAACGTCGTTGGAATAAACACTGCAACTTTTAAACGGAATGGCGCACAAGGCATTAATTTTGCCATACCATCGAATGCAACAAAATTGATCATGCAGCAGATTTTGGATAACGGAAAAGTTTTACGTGGCTGGCTTGGTGTTTATCTTTATACACCTCAATTGTTTTATCGTGCACGTATTTCAAAACCAGAAAATGGTGTCGTTGTTTACACAACTTTCAAAAAAACACCCGCTCTTGATTCTGGCCTACAACATAATGATATAATTACTCATATTAATGATATAGTAGTAACTGATGAACAACACTATTATGAACTCATTGCACGAACACAACCTGGTGAAACAATAGAAATATCTGGCTTTAATCAAGGCAAGGCATTTGTAAAAAAAATTCAAACCATTGAACGTCCTACTGATATTAATTAAATTTTAAGTTATAATCTCTAGCCTTTGAATCAATGGCCAGAAATATGAAAATAGCATCAATTCTTGTATTGTTTAGTAGTTTGAGTTTCGCAATGACTGCCGATAACTACAAAAACCTCGAATCTTCGTGGCAAAAACACCAAAATTTAGTCAACTCTTCTGACTACAGAGATTTACCATGGCGGAATATTGGCCCTGTAGAACAAGGCGGCCGAGTTGTAGCTGTTCGTGTTTCCAACCAAAATGATAATATTATCTATATCGCTTATGCATCAGGTGGAGTATGGAAATCAATCGATAAAGGCATCACCTTCAAACCAATTACCGACACATTACCCACACAAATTGTCGGCAGCTTAGCTATTGACCCCAACAATGATCAAATTTTATATTTAGGGACGGGTGAAAACAATTCATCACGTTCGTCCTATGCTGGTATGGGCATTTACAAGTCTATCGATGCTGGAAACAGCTGGAAATATATCGGATTAGGCGACACAAGCCGCATTGGAGATGTGCTTGTCGACCCAAATAACTCTAACAGAATATACGTTGCCGCACTGGGTGCACTGTATTCAAAAGGCTCTGATCGCGGTGTTTTCATTAGTGAAGATGCAGGAAACACATGGGAAAAATCACTAAAAGGAGATAAGGTTACAGGATTTATTGATTTATCAATCGCAAGTAATGGTGATGTTTATGCCAGCGCATGGCATCGGGAACGTAAGGCCTGGGACTTCATAGAAAGTGGCGAAGGAAGTAAAATATACAAAAGTTCAGATAATGGTAAAACATGGATCACTCTTAATAACGGTTTACCCACAGGAAAATATATCGGGCGAATGGGTGTAGATGCCGCCCAATCTGACAGCAATATCGTATATGTAGTGGTCGATAACCAAGAAAACTTACCAGAACAACAGTGGGACCTTGGTGACACTGCCGTCAATGCAAAACGACTCAAGACAATGAGCCGTGAAGAATTTTTATTGCAAGACAAAAAAAACATTGAAAACTTTTTAAAGAATAATAACTTCCCACCAACAGACACGGCAGATTCCATCATCAAAAAAATTAAAGATAAGACCATGGAAGTCCAGGACTTGGTTAAGTCACTTAAAGATGCCAATACGAATTTATTTAATACCGATATCAAAGGACTTGAAATTTACCGTTCCAATGATGCGGGCGCTAGTTTTCATAAAACTCACGACCTGCCATTAAGTGGTGTTGTATTTACCTATGGGTATTATTTTGGAAAAATCCATGTAGACCCTAATAACGCAGACACAATTTATACGATGGGTGTTCCACTTATTAAATCCCAAGATGGTGGCAAAACATGGGAATCGCTCTTTAACCCAAAAGTTCATGTGGATTATCATGAAGTTTGGATAGACCCAAAAAATTCACAACATATTATTGCGGCCAATGATGGAGGTGCGGATGAATCATATGATGGTGGTCACCATTGGCGCAAATTGGATTATCAACCAGTAGGGCAGTTTTATACCGTTGCCCTTGATAATGCCAACCCATACAATGTTTATGGTGGCTTGCAAGATAACGGTACGTATAAAGGCTCTAGCCAAACAAACTGGCACGATGGTGAATCGTGGGAAAGAATATTTGGTGGAGATGGCATGCACATTGCTGTAGATGATAAAACAGTCTATGTTGGCTTTCAATTTGGCAACAACTTTCGTATTGAGAATGGCAAACCTAAACAAATTAAACCACCAAACTTTGTTAATGAGGCACCATTACGTTATAACTGGAATACACCACTGATATTATCTTCACACAACAAAGATATTGTCTATTTTGGTGCCAACAAGTTATTTAGGAGTTTTGACCGTGGTGATACATGGAAAGCCACAAGCAAGAACTTAACACAGTCTTTTAAAAGTGGCGATGTTCCATATGCAACAATTACAAGTATCAGTGAATCACCACTTGATTTTGGCCGCATTATTGTCGGTACTGATGACGGCATGGTTTGGGTAACAAGCGATGATGGAAACAGTTGGAACAATGTTAGCAAAAAATTACCAAAAAAATTATGGGTTTCACGGGTAATCGCTTCAAAGCATGATAAAAATGTTTTATGGCTTACTTTAAACAACTACCGTAATGATGACATTCAAAGTTATGTTTATCACTCCAAAGATTTTGGTAAAAGCTGGAAGTCAATAAGTAAAAATTTACCAAGTGAAGCTGTAAATGTAATAAAAGAAGACCCAAAAAATGCAGAAATAATTTATGTAGGAGCAGACAAAGGGTTGTATGTCTCACTTAACTCTGGAAACACTTGGACAACTTTAGGTTCTAATTTACCCACAGTTCCTGTGCACGATTTAGCTATCCATGAAAGGGAAAATGAATTGGTAGCAGCGACTCATGGTCGCAGTATGTGGGTTACCGATATAAGCGCCCTTCAAAACCATAGGGAATATCAGCAGAAACCCTTGAGCATCCTGCAACCCAAAGATATTCAATTTAAAAGCAGTTGGAACAAAAAACCGTCTCGTTGGTTTACTATTAATAGCAATAAATCCACAACTGATTTCAAAATTTGGTCAAATAGCGATCAAGATATCAGCATTACCCTGACAGATGATAAAGACCAAGCGCTCTTCAAAACAAAGAAAAAAGTGCATCAAGGGTTAAACATATGGCCCTGGAATAATAAATTAGATCAAAAACTAGCATTAGATGCGGAACTGAACAAAAACAATGAAGCAGAAAAGCCATTAAATAAATCAATGATACCAATTAGCGAGGGCATCCGTTTAGGACATGAAATATATATTCAAAAAGGAAAATATAAGTTATCTATCAAAAGTGACCATAATGAAGCCACTACTGAATTTAGTGTGAAATAACGTCGCAAATGTTAAACATTGTTAAAAACAATGGTTTTTTAGCCTTATATTAGCATTTGCTAAAATAAGGCTTGCAATACAATTTAAAAAATGTTTTTATACGATTAATGGTTGATACACTTATTGACCTAGATTCATTCTCCCCCTTTTTGAATGAATTGGAAAATTGGTTTTCCCCAATCAATTTTTAATATTTCACCCAACAACTTTTGTTGTTGGGTTTTTTTTGCCTCTATTTTATAGAATGTATAACCCATGACCTGACTTGTGCGTATGGATAGTGCTCCAAACGTGCAAAATTATCTAATTGCCGAGTTTTATACTTCCTAAATATTGGAGTACTTATTCCACATAAAAACTTTGTTAAGTTATTTACACTAAAATCATCCTGAATCCTTTCAATAAACTCATGTGTTAACTCTCGAAAATTCAGCTCATCAAGTGCAAGAAGATTATTTTTCCTAGAAAAATCTGCTTTTCCTGATGTACAGTGAGAACAGTGCCCACATTTAATTATGTCAAGCTGTTCATCAAAGTA
Source organism: Alcanivoracaceae bacterium (assembly GCA_016744455.1). Lineage (GTDB taxonomy): Bacteria > Pseudomonadota > Gammaproteobacteria > Xanthomonadales > Marinicellaceae > NORP309. The sequence goes on along the minus strand of JADGEI010000005.1, from coordinate 156,846 downwards.
ACCAGCTAATTGAACACTTAAACACGTATCAGCAGAAAAGAAATTTAACATAGCATGTATCCGGTTAATTTCAATTATTTCTTTCTGGTTAAACTTATCAAACATTGTATTGGCCAAGTCTTTACAATTAAATTTCTTATTGACTATAGAAAACCGTTCAACTGCTTGTTTTGCTTGTAACTCAAGAATTCCTTTTTCATCAAAATATTCTAAAGCCACTATTATTCTGTTTCTATCAGTTTGGTAATCATTCGAAATGGCTTGAATATCCACATAGGTGTATTTTTGTTTTACGATACAATTCTCAAAAAGTGCTGAAATAAACTGTTTTCTTTCGCCTTGAAACCTATTGATTATGTCCTGTGTATTATCTATATTCTTAAACGAATATTCTTCAAAATAAGTAAATTGAGGTGTTATAACTCCAGCCATTTCCAAATAGACCAGCAGTGTTTTCAAAGGTAAAACTCTAATATTGGTTTCATTCGATAATGAAAGCACTTTTATTTCCCAATAAGGCTCATAAGTATTTTGGATTTGATCAAGCAACTGTCTAATCGCACTTTTTTCAGGTGTATCACCATAGACAAAGTTCTCCTGAATATTCAAGCTGTCACTATTAGCTAAAATTTCACATAGTGCATTTTCTCCATCTCGACCTGATCGCCCAATTTCTTGAGAATAATTTTCTATCGATTTTGGTAAATCAAAATGAAACACTCTACGTACATCACTTTTATCAACACCCATTCCAAAAGCAATTGTCGCAACAATACAAGAAATTTGACCTTGCATAAACTGGTTTTGAATCAACTCTTTTTCTTCAGTTTTCATACCTGCATGAAAATGATGACACTTGATGCCATTTTCATTAAGAAAATTAGAGACAACAAATGCTGTTTTTTGTAGAGTAACATAAATAATGGTTGGTGCATTAACATCTTCTTGGATACGTTTTAAAACGTTACTTTTGCGATTTTCATAAGAGCAAGGACTCATTTGTAAAAACAAATTTTTACGGTAAAAACCTGTGACCACCACATCATCAGCGTCAATAGAAAATTTCTTTTGCATATCTAAGATAACTTGCTTGGTCGCTGTTGCAGTCAAAAGTAATATTTGCGGTATGTTAAATTGCTCTTTATACAGAGGCAATTTCAAATAATCAGGTCTAAAATTATGTCCCCACTCTGAAATACAGTGGGCTTCATCGATAACCAGCAAAGATATTTTCATGCGTTGTAATTGGTTACGAAACCTCTCATTTTTAAACCTCTCTACTGAAATCATTAAAACCTTAAGTTGATTTGTTCTCGCTTGTTCGAGTACACGGTTATATTCGTTTCGTTCCAATGAAGAATCCAAACGTGCTGCTGCAATATTGTGTTTTATTAAAAAATCTAATTGATCTTTCATCAATGATAATAAAGGTGACACAACCAATGTAATTCCTGAAAGTTGTAATGCAGGTAATTGGTAACATAACGATTTGCCAGACCCTGTTGGAAAAATAGCGCATGCAGATTTTCCAGCCAATACCTTACTGATGGTTTGTTGTTGACCCTTTCTAAATGAATCAAAGCCGAATGTTTGTTGTAGTTGATTGATTAAATTCATCGATTTACTCCTTATTAAATTTATAAATTAATTCCATTTCAATGACATGAATAATAACTCATTCTGTTACACTATTCAATTCTAATAATAATTGCGAGAAAACACATGAAACTTTTACTAATAACCCTATTGAGTTTTTCAATCCATGCTCAAGACTTTAAAACCGTTGAAGACAAATTAACCTCTGCTCTAAAATCAGAATCAAGAACAGAGAAGGAAAAAGAGCGCGACCGTAACAGAAGACCCATTTCAACACTTAAGTTCATGGGACTACGTGACAACATGAAAGTTGTTGAACTCATACCTGGTGGTGGTTGGTACAGCAAATTGTTAGCACCAACTTTAAAAGATAATGGCGAACTATACCTAGCCTATGGAACAGGCCGAGTTGAAAAAAAATTACTCAACAATAAAGACTTAGATCATGTCTCAATCACTGCAAAAGAAGCCAAACTTTACCGCAAAGATGGCGCAAAATTTTATTCGTTAGAAAATGCTGACTTAGGATTAAAGAAAATGGACATGGTTCTAACGTTTAGAAATTACCATAATTTTGATTTTGAAGGCCGCAAAGCCATGAATGACGCAGCCTATAAAGCCTTAAAAAAAGGTGGAATCTATGGCGTAGTAGATCACACACGTCGTCACATGCAAGGAGATGATAATGAAAACCGTAGACGTATTGATCCAGTATTAGCCATTAAAGAAATTCAAGATGCAGGTTTTATCTTAGTGGATTACACAGATTTACATTACCGTCCTGATGATGAACTGCGCTATGAAGTTGGAAGAAAAACTGTAACTGGTAACACCGACAGATTTACCATGAAGTTCAAAAAAGTTAAAAAATAAAGGTTAAACCCTGTCAGCATCGCTCACTCAGGGAATGTTATTTTCAATTCTCTGCTTGATAGTCGGTGGTTGATACTTATCTATTAATACATAGGGCGTTATTTGTTTCCTCAAAACAAACGCCCTATGTATTCACAGAATGCACCCATGTCAATGATTTAATACCGCCAAAAAAAAATAACTATCATCAGTATGGTATAGCCCTATAATCACTAGCAAAAATTATAACCAATACGAATTACATGGGTGATAAGCACGTTTTAGTGTAGATTTCATATATGCCCTCGTATATTATTTTATTGTTCCAATACGCTAGTTAAAACTATGCACTTTAGTGCAAGGCTTTAGCTGGTACATATTTTAGCTGTGCTAAATGTAAGCATGATTCAACAAAGAATCTCAAGTCATACAGTTAGCCCTTTATTGTTTCATATTGTATGGATAACTCAATACAGATATTCTGTTTTGAAGGTGATATAAAATTAACAATAGAGTAAAACGTTTGAAAGGAATGTCTTCGAGAAGATAGCATAATGAACTTTCAAAATTAAAGAAACGATATTGTGGGCGAGACTTTTGGGCTATTGGCTATGGTTCTTGGTCTACAAGAGACCTTACAGAAGAGTTAGTACAGAGATTTTTAGAACATCATAGGTATCCATCAAATGTTGAAACGGGTAATATGATATTGGAATAGGGCTTTCTGCCCATAGTCGTTGATTCTTTGGTTGAATCTTGTATTTTGCCAGCCTCGTGATATCGAGAAAGGTGTCAAATTTTAGGCCCTAGGTGATTTTTCGGTTTGAAATGCCTAATGCTCTTTTACACAGTTTGGTTACACGATCTTTAATAATTGATTGAATGGTACTGATTTAATTTTTCCACTTTTAGATGCGTTTTCTTGCCATCAGGCCATACAATAGATACTGAAGCAGGGCTATCATTTTCATCCAATCCAAAAATCAACCTAGGGTCAGACTGGCTCATAAAACTCCCACCACTAATCACTTCTTTTCTTTGGATTAAATTTTCAGACTTAACTGTGACCACAGCACCAATTGCTGATCTGTTAATTTTGTTGCCAATAAGCTTTATACCAATCCAATTATTAGAATTGTTGTTCCTGTTTTCAAAAACATCAACATGATCATTGGTATTACTGACTGCAAAATCAATTTTTCCATCATTGTTCCAATCAGCTGTAGCAAGCCCTCTGCTTGATTTATTTGTTGATGGTGATGAAAAAGATTGTTCAAAATCAATTAAATTCAATTTTTTCTTCTTGTAATCATAAAGAAATATTTGGTTCGCTTGATTGTATGTCTGTCTTGAATCAACCTCTGCAATAAAATCATTGATGTGCCCATTTGCCACAATCAAATCATCATAGCCATCATTATCGATATCAACTAACGACATCCCCCAGCCTAAACTCATAAAACTGGTTCTATTTAAGCCTTTTGATTGAGTCATATCTGCAAAATTGTTGTTTTTATAATTTAGATAAACAGTGTTTGTTTCCATGGAAAAATGGCTTAGTATCAAATCTTGATACCCATTATGATCTAAATCTCCGATAGCAATACCCATACTTGACTCTGCTACTCCATTAAAGTTTATTGACACTCCTGAAATCAAACTTATATCAGTAAAAAACCCCTTGCCATTATTCCTATACAAGCGATTATTAGTCGTATCATTTGCAACATATATGTCCATATCATTATCATTATCTAAATCACTTATAACGACCCCAAATCCACGGTCGTCTGTTCCAGTTCCCAAGCCTCTTTCTTTGTTGTTTATTTTTGAAAATTTACCCTTGCTATTATTGAGATACATTCCGTCAGGAACCCCAACATAATGTTTAGGGTTACAATAGCCTTTATTCTCACCGACTCCTTTACCAATTATACAACTTTTATTTCCATCTAATTCAAATACGCCATATCTAGCTACATATAGATCAATATCACCATCGTTATCTAAATCAGCAAAAGCACAACTTGAAGACCATTGATATTTGTTGTCTCCAGTATCAAGTTTAGACTGTTTAAATGACTGGCCCTGTTGGTTGATATATAGCCAATCGCTGCCAAAACTGGTCACTAAAAAATCAATCCAACCATCTTGATTGACATCTGCACTGCATATTCCCATACTGTTTCCATCAGAATTTTCTACATTCATTGCTTGGGAAACATCTTCAAAATGGTTGTTGGTGTTTTTATAAAGCTTATTTTTTCCATTAACTCCGCCTATGATAAATAAATCAAGCAAGCCATCATTGTTATAATCCATCCATCCAATCCCACCACCTGCTGTTTCGGTCATGTGGTATAGCCCAGTACTGCCATCTTCATGCTTGAATGTAATGCCCAGTGTTTTGGATTTTTCACTAAATATAGCTGCACATTGCCCATTTAAAGTATAAAAAAGCAAGATCATGATGATCTTTGATATGGCTTTATTTTCCATTGTATTCTAAGCCATTGTTTAGTTTGAATCGTTTTATCATTTGATTGTCTTTATAGATGGACTCATCGAGTACCTTTATAGCCAATTCCAACTCTCCTTCACTTAAATATATATTTGCTAAGTCAATTCGCCAAGTATCAACCCAGGGTGCATAATTTAAAGCCATAATAATTTGTTTTTGCGCCTGTGTAATTTCTCCAGCATTTAATAACGCAATGCCATACCAAAAGTTTAAAGGGGCGTTTTCTGTAAATTTTATGGTTGCTTTTTTACAATACTGAACGACTTCATTTAAATCAACAATACCAATTAAACCCTGACAATATAATACCGCTTCACCTGTTGAAGGTTTTTCATTTGCTTGGTTGTTGTACAAAAGATTAATAACCTCGGCTGCTTTTGAGTCAAAAGCAGCATTTAGTAGTGCTACCACATTTAAAGAACTAAATTTATATAAATCAAGTTTTTTAAGTTCCAATTTTGCTTTTTCTAACTCCCCTTTTCGCAACAGTTGTGAAATGTATAGTGCCTTAAAACTATAATTATCATACAATTCCGGATGATTTTCCAATATTTGTGTAGTTATCGCAAGCCTTAAAGTTGTATCTGTTTCTTTGTATAAGGAGTTAACGAGTTTATAGGCATCAACTGCTTTTTGCATCAGCGCAATTTTATTATCTCTTAAGAGGGCCTGACTTTTCAAATAAAACAAACGATGGTGAATATTTCCAAGGCTGATTGCTTGATCGATATCTGATACGGCCCTCGCATAATTTTCTTTTGCAAAATTTATTTTTGCCGAAATTTCAAAATAATCTACATCTTTAGCATTGTTTTTAACGGCATTTAACAATTCTAAAGAATCTTCATGGTCTAAAAAATGTGCAGCATACGCCTTAAATTTAGCAAGTGTTGTATGATCTTTCAAGTACCCTAACTCTTGAGTCATCCCCATTAAATTGATCTCATCAATTAAATCAAGTGAAACTATAGAGTCAATATCACTTTGCATGATGAATTTTTTATAATGCTTTATCGATTCATCAATACTTTGGTTGTCACCTTTTAAAAAAGTTGTTGCTAAATTACTTAGCGATTTGGTTCTATTTGGATTGGTCTTCAAATCTTCTAAATAGTAATGCCTTGCTAAATTATATTTTTCATCAAATAACGCATTATTTCCTCTTATCAAGTTGATATCATTATTTTCTATTAATTGATTAGATTTGAATGATGGAATTGATATAATTAATAGGGTCAATACTACTAAAATTATTAATGTTAGTTTTTTCAATGTATTGGTTTTTATAATTTTAAAGAATTTCTTTTATGTTAAATATCAAGTATACCTACAATTTATTATTATTTGTATTTATTACACCTGTTTTGTTTGTTTTTTCAGGCTGTGATACACAGCAAAACAATCAACAAGAATTAAAAATATCAAGCGAAACACAAAGAATGATTCATCGACTTGATAGCATTTTTCAAAACATAGATCCAATGAGTTTTCGATTCATGAACAATGAAAGGTTGCTGATTCTTAAAAGCTCAATGAACCCTGAATTAACTTCAATCAATATAAATGCTTACTTAAAGTTGGCAGCTGAGCAACTCAAAGCTGGCGATACTATTGGATCTAGTCAATCATATGAAGAAATATTGACTTTCGTGCTGAATAATCAGAATTTATACAGTGAATCACTGGTATCAAATATCAGAAAGAAACTAGCGATTTCTTATCTTCGCTTTGGAGAACAATCTAATTGTATAGCTCTGCATAATAGCAGTAGTTGTTTGTTTCCAATTAACCAAGAGGCAATTCATTTAAACAAACAAGGTTCTGAAAAAGCATTAGAGCATTTAACCATTTTATTAGAAAAAGACCCTAACAGCTTATCTAATAAGTGGCTGTACACTTTAGCCGTTCAAACTCTAGGTTTAAATTTAAACACTTTATCTAATGATTGGGTTATTTCAAATAAATATTTTAAATCTGATTTAGAAATGCCCAATTTCCCTAACATTGGACCAATCACAAAAACCAATTTTAACGATGTTGCCGGTGGTAGTATTACCGAAGATTTTAACAATGATGGGTATATTGATATTTTTACCTCTTCCTGGAGCCTTAATGGCCGATTGAGATTGTTCATTAATGATCACCATGGCTCGTTTATTGATAAAACCATTGATTCTGGAATTTCTAATTTACCTGGAGGTTTAAATTTAATTTCTGCAGATTACGACAATGATGGTGATACGGATGTGTTAATTCTTCGCGGTGGTTGGATGGCACAAAACGGTACAATTCCTAACTCACTTTTGCAAAATGATGGTACTGGCTATTTTGTTGATATTACAGAGTCCTCTGGTCTTTTAAGTTACCACCCAGCACAAACCGCAGCCTGGGGAGATTTTGATAATGATGGATGGTTAGATTTGGTTGTTGGCAATGAATCTATTGGTAATCAACAACATAAATTAGAGTTGTTCCATAATAACCATGATGGCAGCTTTACTGAAATTTCCCAAAGTGCCAATTTGAATGTAAGTGGATATATTAAAGGCGTCACTTGGGGTGATTATAACAACGATGGCCTCATCGATTTATATGTTTCAAAATTAGATCAGGCCAATCAATTATACCGCAATAATTTAATAAACAAAAAGCCCAACTTTATCGATGTTTCCACAGAGGCGAATATAGCAAAACCGATTTATAGTTTTGCCACGTGGTTTTGGGATTATAACAATGATGGATGGTTGGATTTATTTGTCGCTGATTACGATATGAAACCCTATGCATCAAATAGTAATAGCAATTTGCAATTGACTGAAATTATTGAAGACTATATTTCACACAAACCTAACAAACACACGAGTCGATTGTATTTAAACAACAAAAAAGGGGCTTTTATAGATGTTACTAAACAATCTAAATTGGATTATTCTCTTTTAGCGATGGGCGCCAATTACGGAGATATAGATAACGATGGTTACCTTGATTTATATGTAGGTACTGGTGCGCCTAATTTTTCTTCCTTAATTCCAAATCGAATGTTTAGAAATTATAAGGGTCAATTCTTTCAAGATGTGACCACAACAACAGGCGTAGGCCATTTACAAAAAGGCCATGCCATTTCATTTGCAGATCTAGATAATGATGGAGATCAAGACATCTATGCAGTAATGGGTGGTGCTTACTCAGGAGATTTTTTCCAAAATGCTCATTTTGAAAACCCTGGGCACAACAATAACTGGATAACCATTAAACTCATTGGAACAGATTCCAATCGTTCAGCTATAGGTACACGTGTACAAATAAATATCATTGAAAAGGGTGATTATAGAGAGGTACATCGTATCGTAGGTACTGGAGGAAGTTTTGGTGCCAACAGTTTGCAGCTTGAAATAGGTTTAGGACAAGCCCGTCAGATAGAAAAATTGATTATTAATTGGCCCAGTGGAAAAGTCTCATTATTTGAAAACATGGTGATTAACCAGAGAATTAAAATTATTGAAGGGAGTATTTCAATTAATTCTTACTAAAAAATTAGTACATTAAATAGTATTGCCCTAGTAAAGCCTTTGTTAATTTAGTTTCTGAAATTCATTGATAAAATTGCTTAATAAAGGTTCTTTTATTTCATAGCCATTTATTAATTCTTGTGTCACATTAGTGTATAAAAGTTGCATATTATTATTAATATAATCCTCAACAACTTTGTCTCTAATTATAGCTAATGGTTGAATTTCAGGTTTGGTTTTACCCAATAACTTAATAATGTTGTAAAAGCCATTGTTTGTGAATGGAGGCGCGTGGTCATTGACGTCTATTTGATAGGCAAATTTAACTATTGATGGATTAATTCTTTTTAATTCATCATGATTTTTAAACCCTAATGATAGAACTTTACCCTCATATTTTTCCGCCAAATCTTCAATTTGTATTTGTTCGTTATTTAAATCCACAATAGCTATCTCAAGTTCGGGCATTAGGTTGTTACTACTATCTATTGGGATTAACAGCATTCTTAAATTTAACTGAATAGGATTGGTAAATCGCTTTTGATTTTTTTTATAATACTCTTTTATTATTTTTGGATGTTTATTAATATAGGATTTGAATTTGATTCGGATGAATTCTTCAATGATCAAATCAGATAATAGCCCATCAATATTTTGACTTAACTCAACACCATGGCTTCTTCTGTTTTGATAAATTATTTCATCGTATGCCACTTTTTCAATTAATTGATAGGGCTCATAATTAACACCCGCCTGGGGTTTATATTCTTGTAATAGTGAGAAGTATTCTGAAATATTCAGCTTGTAATCTCCTATTTCTAATAGTGGACTGTTTATATCTCTTTCTAATAACTTTTTCTTAATTTCCTCTTGTTTAGGAATGTTGTAGGATTCAGAATTTGGTAAACCCAAGGCTATGGCATGATCTTTCAGGCGATTAATTTCGTTTTCATTAAGTAAATCTTGTCGGACCTTTTGCTTGATTTCGTCAAAACCAAAAGTTTTAGAACTGAGAATTTCTGTCACCAAAAACAAATGAAAACCATCTTTTGTTTTAATTATTTGGCTGAGTGTGTTTTGAGGCAAAGAAAACACCACCTTATCAAAACTTTCGGGGAAATCTCCTTTCTTAACCAGCCCTAAATACCCTTCATTGTGCCTTGTTTCTGAATCAGAATTTTTAGTTGCCAAAATTTTAAAATTTTCACCCTTAATAACCCTCTTTCTAAGAGATGAAATTTCATCTTCTGCATTGGGGTTGCTTATAGATTTAAAAATATGATGGACATATCTTTTCTCTGGTAGTTGATAGTCAGAGATATTATTCTTGTAAAACTCAATCAAATCGCCTTCTTGAAATCTTTTAGTTTCGAGGGTGTTTAAATATTCTGATACATGGGCTTGTCTTAATATTTTCCTTTGTTTGGATTTATATTCAAATGTATTGTCAAGACCAATTAATTTTGCTTCTGTTATCAGAGCTTTATTAATCATTGCGTTTTCAACATGTTGTATAAATAAACCCTTACTATCTACACTTGACCACCTATCCTTAGCTGGTAATTTTAAAATATGTTTTTTTAACTCTGCTGTTGTTATAACTCCATCTTTAAACTTTGCAATCACTTGGCTCTGTGCTGAACTTGGGTTCGATTGATTATTTGCTTGACTTTTATCTGATGAGCCCTGATTACAACTTGCAATAAAAACAACAAGTAAAAATAATATTTTATGATTCATTTTCTTGTGACTCTATTAGTTTTTTTGCTTTTTTAAAGTGTACGCTATTGGGAGCTAGTTTTGAAAGGAGTTGATATGTTTTATTCGCCTTGTTTGTTTTTCCAAGTTTTAAATAAATTTCTATTAAAGCATAATACAAATTATTTTCTTTGTAGTCTAATTCCATGGCTTTTTCCAACTGAACAATAGCTGATTGATAATCTGCTACTGAATTAAGGTAAACACCATAGTTGTAGAAACTCCCTGGATTCAATGGGTTAATGGTGATCGCTTTTATAAATGATTCTTCTGCGATAGCGAATTCACCACTTAGTGCATAATTAATCGCCAAGTCATTTAAGGCCCTTATGTTTTCTTTGTCTAATTTAAGTAAATTAATCAAGTGAATTTGTTGTTGAGTTAATTTTTTTTCATGCGCAAAAATTTGAGAAAGTTTGTACTGTCCAGAAATTGTCATTTCTATTTCTTCAGATTCTTTGTACAATTGTTTGGCAGTTTTTTGATTGCCCAATAACAAATTGACTCTTGCTAAGCTAGACAATTTTTTATGTGGGGTCAATGTACCATAGCTGGTATCTGGAAAACTTTCTAATAGTTTTTTTGCTTGTATAAAATTTCCTAGCATTAAGTTTGCTTGGATTTTTAATTCAATAAACTCTATATTCCCAGGGTCAGATGTTAATAAAGAGTCGATATATCGAATCGCTCCAGTATAATCCCCTTTAAACAATTTGTGTTTTACAACACTATGGCTACTTATAGAACTTACATGGCTTTGTGGAGCATCTCCTGAATCATCTAATTTTTCAACAATTTGATTAAGTCCACTGCCTGATGATTGAATATAACCTAAGCCCTTTAGTATGTTTTTTGTTTTTTCGGACATGTTTACCGTGCTACTGACGCTACTCGACAACATGTTTTCCTGTATGTATTCTTCCAAATAGCCCTTCATTTTTTTTGCCTTCTCAGGTTCAACATCAATAACATTGTCAACTTCATTAGGATCAAGCTCTAAGTTGTATAACTCTTTTTTAGGGCCAAAAATATATTTATAACCATCTCTTACAAGCCCCCTTTGTTCTCCCCATCCTCTGGCCAATTTTGGCGATAATGTTTCAATATAAATTTCCCTATTTGAATCAACTGTAGATTCATTTACCGGAAGTAAACTCCCTTGAATATTATCTGGAATTTGAATATTTAATACTGAAAGAATTGTTGGTAAAATATCTACAGAGGCCACTTGGCTTTTAATTCTACGATTTGCAAATTTTTGATTCGGGTATTTTATTACTAATGGAACATGCAGTGTTGTATTATAAATTAACATTGAATGAGTTGATTCATTGTGCTCATCATTGCCTTCGCCATGATCTGAGGTAAAGACGATAATGCTATTATCATAAACATTCAAGCGTTTTAGTTGCTCGATAATTTTTCCTAGATTTTCATCTGAGAAAGCAATTTCACCTTGATAAAGATCATGGGCAAACTCTTGATCATAAGGAGTCGGCGGTTCATGTGGATGATGCGGGTCAAAATAATGTAGCCATACAAAAAAAGGAGATTTATGGTTTTCTTCGATCCAAGGCATTATTGCTTGATTTACTTGAGTTGAGGTCCTTTCATCAAAAAACAAGGCGTCTTTAGGGATAGTTTTGTCACCATACATGTCTTCTTGTTTTTGTGTTATGTGCTCATTGAAATAATCGAATCCTTGATTGATGCCAAATTGCGAGGTTAATGGAAAGGAACCAATAGCTGCTGCTGTTTTATATCCATTTTGTTTGAGGATTTCAGCAAGCGTTAAATTTTCTGAGTTGAGTACAAATAAACCATTATCACGTACTCCATGAGTAAAGGGTACTTTTCCTGTCATAATCGTGCTATGTGAAGGAAGAGTAATTGGAACCGGCGCTAAGGATTTTTCATAAACGACACCGTTCCCTGCCAAAGCATCAATTGTAGGTGTCTGAGCACCCAATTTGCCATAAGTGCCTATATGGTCGGCACGTGTTGTGTCAAAGCTTACAATGACTACATTAAATTTATTTTTATCTGCACATGCGCTCAACAAAAACAAAATCAAGGTGATTTGCAGTATGAAAAAAAAACGGATCCTTGGATCCGTTATAGTACTAGAATTCATAAGTATAAGTAGTTTTGTTATTCAATATCAAAATTCATCAGTTCTACCGGAGTAGTGACATCTCCTTGTACTCTAAATATCGCATTGACCCCCATTCCTCCAGAAGTTGCCATTGAATTATAACTCATTCCTACACCTCCATCATTAATTGAAACGCCATGAAAGCCTTGTCCATTGATACTGCCAGTAGATGCAGCTAATGTGTCACTTCCAGCTGTAAACTGCCAAATACCTGCTAAAAACGCACCATTTGAATAGCTAAGTGCAGTTGGGAGAGTAATTGTATTTAACCCGGGCACTGCAGGCGTACCCATACTTGTAACCTGGTTAGCCGATGCCCCCATGATATTACTGTACATAGATAAAAAGACATTACCACCACCAACGGCTTGCATATCAAAAGTAACCATGGTGACAGAGCCTGATGGTTCTACTGCTTGCCCTTCGTCAGTATTAAAAAGATTGCCAAGCATAAAGCTGCTTTGTCCAACAAATGTTCCTGTAGGTAGACCGTTATCATAGGTTATACTGGTCCCGGGTATTCTTAAAGTAGTATTTTTTGGCAAAATACTTGCTTTGCCAACATCGGATAATTTAGGCATTAAACCAGCTTCCATCATTCTTTTATAAGCTTGGTTGTATGGACGTTGAATTTTTTTATCTGGATTTCCAAATATTTGTTTGCGAAAATCCCTTCTTTGATCAGCTGTCTTTGATTCCATAGACTTATAATCAGAAATGACTTTTTTTTCCAACTCACTCAAACCATCTTGTGCGGATGCTGCCATCGCTAAAGTTAACGAGATTGTAATTATTAATGGTTTTATTTTGAACATGACTTCCCCCTAAATTAACACGATTTTCAGTTTTAATTATATTATAGTTCGCTTTAGAAAAATACTTTTTTTTCACTAAACCTAAATATAGACCTTTGCATTGGTATGATTAAGGGTAAAAATTGATTGAAATTTAATGACTTGTAAATTTTTACAGTACTATAATTATAGGTTTTGTGACACTTCATTTCTTTAATTTTATTCATCAATTCCAATTAGCTGTAAATATAAGAATTATTAGATTATGATATATGACTTAATTTATATCATTAATTTAATGCGCAACAAACACTCTTTAAAAGATCGCAGTATCTATATTATTATATTATTGTTGTTTTTACTCTCTGGAATTGCTGGATTAATTTATCAATCGTCATGGTCGCAACAACTTTCATTAGTATTTGGCAGTACAGAATTGGCCATAGCGGCAGTGCTTTCATCGTATATGGCAGGTCTAGCTTTTGGCGCCTACTTAATCAGTAAATATATAAACCGAATCAGGAAACCAGCTTTATTGTATGCTATTTTTGAAGTTTTAATTGCACTTTCTGCTTTGTCCATTCCATGGCTGCTTGACATTGCAAAGCTCGCTTACAGTTACTTTTATACTGGTTCTGAATTAAGCAATATTTCCTTCAGTTATGCAATTATATATGTTCTTGGCTCCTTTTTAGTGCTCTTTATTCCGACGACGTTAATGGGAGCAACTTTACCCTTGTTATCTAAATTTATTGTAAGTAGTAATAAAAATATTGGGAGCAAGATTGGGATATTATATACTATCAATACCACTGGGGCTTGCCTGGGAGCCTTATTAAGCGCATTTATCTTTCTACCCAATTTTGGTTTAAATTCAACAATCTATATAGCTGTGGCTATCAACTTTATTATTTTTGTTATTGGGGTTGTTCTCTTTCGCAATGCAGAAGTTGAGGTTTTTGTTAATAAGCCCGATCACAATATGAATTTGAGAAATAAATGGTTATTACCACTGATGTTGATTTCAGGTTTTGTTTCCCTTGCTTACGAAGTCATTTGGACTCGGTTGCTTAGCCAGGTTTTAGGTGGTAGTGTTTATTCATTTGGGGTGATGCTTTTTGTGTTTTTATTTGGTATTTCACTAGGTTCAGCAATAGGCTCATGGCTGTGTAAAAAGTTTCATGCCGTTAAAGTGTTTTCTATTGCCCAAATAAGTATAGGAATTAGTTTTTTTGTTAGTTTCTATTTTGCGGATTTCCTGACCTCTTTTCCAATAAAACATGAATTTGGAAGTCTTTCATTTATACTTGAGGGGCTTGGTATTGGTATGTTAAGTCTCTTTCCTGGTGCTTTGTTTCTTGGTCTAACATTTCCGTTGGCGATACAAATTTGCGCAATTAATTTTCAACACTCTGGCTTGGTTGCTGCAAAAGTATATGCATGGAATACTGTTGGTGCCATTTTTGGAGCTATTGCTGCTGGGTTTTATTTACTGCCTAAATTAGGGCTTGTATATAGTGTACAGTTGCTCTTTTTCCTAAGCCTATCAATAGCATTGGCTAGTGCATTAAAATCTAAAAGAGCATTCATTCTTACTGGTTTTTCAGTTCTTCTTTTGACTTCCCTTTTATTCATACCTTTAACTCCACCTTTTAAATTACTTAGATACACTGCACTGGGAAAACATGTACAATTGGGTAAAGTAGATTTTTACAAAATTGGCGAGACTTCTTCAGTCATGTTGTTAGATAAAGGGCCTGAGAAGATATTGTTGTCAAATGGCTTGCCAGAATCATCGATCCAAATGCAAGGATCTATAGAAAGTAAATTTAGGCTTGCAAATTGGCTCTCAATGCTACCCGTTGTAGCCCACCCTAAAGCAAAAGATATGTTGATCATTGGCTTTGGTGCTGGGCTGACAGTCAATGCCACTCCCGAATCTGTTGAAGATATTAATGTTGTTGAATTAGAACCCGCTGTCATCGATGCAAATAAAAAGATGGCTAATTATAGGAGGGCAGACCCTTTAAATAATCCAAGAGTAAAAATCTACCATAACGATGCTAGAAATGCCTTAAACAACACACCAAAAAAGTTTGATATCATTGTTTCCCAGCCTTCTCATCCTTGGACTGCTGGAGCCGCCAATCTATATACACAAGAGTTTTTTTCATTAGTAAAAAATCATTTATATAAAGATGGTAAATTTATTCAATGGATAGGAATGCGTTTTGTTGATATTGATTTATTAAAAACTTTGCTTGCAACGTTAAATTCAGAGTTTAATTACGTAGAACTATATCAACCTAAGGCTAATGGAGGGCTGGTATTTTTGGCTTCAAAAACACCCATAGTGATAACCAAGAAAAGTTTTAATGAAATAGAAAATCGTAAACAATGGTCAAAATTAGGAATCAACTCTTGGTTAGATTTCAGATTGGCTAAACTCTTAGATAGTCAAGCAAGTAAGCATCTTTCAATGAATAGCGCTGTAAGCACGGATTATAAAAATATATTAAAAATTCTTTCTCCTAAGGTATTAAGCAACCCTTTAAATTCAAAATCATTAGCTGAATTGATTAATGATTATGATCCAATGATTGGCCTGTTGGACTCTAATGAAATCTTAACCGTAGTTAACGATCTTATTCGAACAAAAAATTTCAATCGAGCCCGTTTCCTAGTCGATAAAATAAAGGACAGAAATCATAAGGTAGTTCTCACTTCTATGATTATCGACACAGTGCAAAAAACCAATGAATCAAGGAGTAAATTAATGCGATTATTAAACTTAGATTATACAAATGACGCAATTCTTTATTATCTTATTAGTAAAAATATTAACCGTTTAACTCCAAATAATATTCCACCACAATTGAGAAAACTTTTAAAAAATAACCCAACTGCAAAGAAATTACTTCTGGGATGGAATTTATTAACACAAAACAAAGTCCAAGAATTAAAATCAATGGAGCCTTTCTTGGAGAGTATTCATAGAGAACACCCTGGATATTATCTTGCCACAAGATTAAAAATGGGTTGGCGATCATTGAGCAATAATGAACATGATTTAAGATTAGCAATGATATTGATTGATTCTAGTATAGCCAATAAGAAACAAATTTACCTTTTATTGAATAGGTATAAAGTGAGTTTGAAACTAAAAAAATATTACCATGCAATTGCCAGTATTTATGAATTATTTAACGCATTAAAAATTAATCAGTCTCATAATAGAAACGCATTAAACAAAATCGCTAGCCTTATTGAGGTTATTGAAAAAAGGATTGATTTAGGCAATCAAGCTGATCAAAAATTAGTGCAATCAATCCAACAACTAAAAGAATATACACAGCTATGAGATCATTTTATTTGACCATTTTTTATTTATTAATCATCAGTGCATGCAGTTATAACAATCAATCTATTAAACCTAATACTATTGCATATGATTTAAAAAAAACCATTTTATTAAGCGAGCAAGATTTACAAAAATGGTTAGTAATAAACAAATCACTTAGTTTTTTATCACATGAGGAAAAAATCAATGCTTATTTTTTATATGAAGCATTATTCAATAAGCAAGATATATTAAAAAAAGAAGTTGTGGAAAAAATGAAATTTTTCACTAATCATACCGATTATCAACAAGCCAGTAATTTAATTAAAAAACGAGTTAAAAGTCAAGCAACTGTAAAGCAATCACAGGTTGACCAACTTTTTGAACAGTCTAAAAAAACTAACACGAATAAGAAGCATAAAGTTAGATTATATCAAATTTTTAAACGTTATCCTCTCAATGCTAGTGATAAGCAAAAAAACGAACTATTGAAGTCCATGAATGCCATCCATTCTCAGATAACCAGCCTAGATAGTTTTAAAAAACTAGCATCACTTGAATCCAATTCTCAATCAAGGTTGCAAAACGGTTTAATTGGCAATGTAAAAAGTGGGTTGTTTCCACCAGCATTAGACAAAATGGTCATGAATATGAAAAAAGGAGAGCTAAGCGAAGTATTAAAAGGGTCAACCGGATTGCTATTATTTTATTGCGAAAAGCACATTCAAGCACAATATAAAACCGATAAACAACTCTATCAACAAGCTTATGATAAAGTATTTAAGCATCAGTCAAATTTAGATTGGCAGAAAATTTTAAAAGATAAAAAAGAATCAATGGATATTCTCTATTTTTGGGATGCTTTACTGCAAGAAAAAGATAATGCAGTTGTTGTTTCAACAGCTATTGGTCAAATAAAAAAGAAAGAAGTTATGTGGTTATTAAATACTGACAAAGAAATAAAATCAATGGTAGATATAAATAAAAAAACTATCGAAAATATAACGTCAGAATTCCTAGTTAAAAAATTATTCTTCCAGTCTTTAAATAAGAATGAACAATTTAATATTGTCGACACCAGCCAACAAAAACTTAAAAAGATGGTTTCTGATCAAGTGCTTGTTACATTGGTTTCAGATAGGTTTAAAGAGCCTAGTCAAGAATCTATAAAAAAATATTATTTACAATACAAAGACCTATTTATAAAACCTGAGCGATTTCAAGTATCTGTTTTGGCATTAGAAATTAATGATGATACAAAGAGTCAAGTTTATTTGCAAGCTCAAGAAATATATGACAGCTTGATCAATAACAAATTGAATTTTGATTCTGCTATCAGCCAATATTCCACTTTAAACCACTTATTAATTAATGGCCAAACACAAAACTTATCCTCACGACAAATAGCTAGCTCACTAGGCATCAACGCCTACAAACAGATACTGAAAATGAAAATCAATCAGGTTAGCGATTTAGTTGAATCGGATAAAGGCTACCTGTACATCATTCGTTTGGATAAAAAATTGCCAGAACAAACTGCCACATTTAAAGAAGCTAAAAAACAAGCCCTTGACAAACTGAGTAACAACTTATTAAAAAACTTACAAAATCAAATCACGAATGAAATTATAGATAAACTTAAGATCACAATTGTGCCCACATCTTGACATTAACTTCTCAGGAATATAGTCACTTTATTAAGATTGGCTGTGTTAAATATTGTCCATATGCATCAATCTTTTGACCTTTATCATAAGCATAAACTAATACTGATTTGGTTGAAGGTTGTAATTTTATAATGGTTGTTTTAGATAAAAGTTTTACTTCTTGGTATTTTGTTATTTGCCTTTTTGCATTCTCTTCTTTAATTAATAATTCTCCCTCAAAGGTTTCTGCAGGAATCGTTATCCTAACTTCGTTAGATTGATTAATAGCTTCTATATGAATAGGCAAATCTGGCATATTTAACTTAATTGCAGGATCTCCTAATAAATTATAAACTTCAATAAAACTGTTTCTTTTGCTTTGAATTTTTGCTTGTAATAAAGATTCTCCAATTGATTCTCCACCTAATAATGTGTTGAGTAAAAACTGGCTAAATCTTTTGGCAGGATTGTTTCTTGCTGAGGATGAAATGATGGCAACGGCGCCATAGTGAGGTTTATTTAAAAGCTCTTCAACCAAAGAATTTGCATTCGGGTGATCGAATGGCCCTGTAGAACAAGTCATACTCAAAACTACCGGTAAGGTTTTATTTTGTAATTTTTTTACCTGTGATTTATCAAATAAAATAGCAGATTGGTCTGTTGAATCTTTCCCCAGTTCCCACATGAATCGGCCACCGTGTCCGTAAAAATGCAGCAACAGCTGACCCTCATTAAACGAGTTCACCACATTTTGTTGCCACATAGCTTGAGGGCTATTATCTAAAATAGATTTAACTGAGAAATTATTAATGTTTTTCACGCCAGATAATAAGTGTTTATTTCTGGAAATATAATGCGAACCGTTCTCGGAAAGCATGTTTAATTGTGATTTCCAAAATCCAGGAGCTATTTCTTCACTGTATCTAATGGTTTTATCAATCAATGCAGTTAAGTCTTGTTTTGAGCTAACAGCAAATCGACCTACTGCAATGTTGGGAATGTTGTTAATTGGCAATGCAAAAGGCGCATCACTTGCCGCTGATCCAAAAGGAGTATATGTTTGCCATGTCGGTAACAAATTCTTATGGCTTAATTCATCGATGGGTACATCATATAAGTCTTTTTTACCATGAGAAAACCAACTAGCATCTCCTATTAAAAGAACATACTTTAATTGTTTATTACCTAATATATAAAAATCATTAATCGCGTCTTTAATAGCTTGCGATGAAAAAACACCATAATTGTATTCATCATAGATACTTAATGTATCAATTAACTGTACAGCTTTACCTTGTCTTTCATGCATCTGGATTAATGGAGGCATCTGGATGATAAAAGCAGGATGGGTAATCATTAGATAATCAACGTTGTCATTTTTTTCAATATTAGATGATCTAAACTGATGACTTTGTACTTGTTTGTATTGCGATTCTTTAACTAAATAAAAACCTGATTTATCTGAATTTTGAGATTTAACTTCATATGTTTGATTAAGTTTACTTTTATTAAAGACTGTCTTCATTCCTCTTTCTGTATATAGAACACTAACTGAATTTTGTTTTTGTATGGTAAATATTTGTTTATTATCACTTGATAAAAACATGTTTGAAGGTGTTAAAATATCATTTACCTTGTAGTTTAATTCTATCCAGTCCAAATAAACTGAATCGATTACATCATGCTTAGATATTTTGTTTTTTCGTTTAGGGACACTTAATAATAGTTGATTGTTTGTTGAGTTAAGTATATTTGAGGAAACTAAAAACTGTTGTTGGTATTCTGTTTTCCCATTCCACTTAATGTGCCCTATTTTTTTTCCATTGATAGTAATATTAACTATATGGTCAAAATCACTTTGTATTAATTGTTCACTGGCTCCTCGTAACTGGATATCTAGTATGACGTCATGCTTTTTTTTCTTCATGTTAGTTAATTTAAAATCAACAGAAAAAGGAGTTTGAGAGTTGGCGTGAAATTTACTCCAGTACCATATATTTGGAGATATCGTAAAATCCTTGTTTGTTAGTGGCGCTTTTAATAACTCTTTTTCTAAATGAAGTTTTCTGGTAATCAGTGTATTTTTTGCATTTTGTTTCTCTCTATTTATCGTGTCGGCTTGCCCTACCATTGCAAGGTTCACATATTGACTATTATTAAGCCACAGTTGATACACATTGATATCTGAAGTCTCTCCAAACCAACTGTTTTCTCCACGTAAATGTTTGCCTATAAATGTAATATAGTCTCCTTTTTGCCAAAGCCCATCTCCATTATCATTAACCCAAAATGGAACGGAATGACCTTGAGAACTCAATTTTATTTTTGCAAAATCTAAAGCCAGCCAATTATCTTCAGGTAAATTGAGTTCTTCATATGATAGGCGGTACAAACCATCTTCATTTAGATACAGGTTGAAATGGGGATTGAATATCTCGGCATGAGCATTGTTACACATACTGATAGTTATAAGATATATTATTAAAAGTTTGAAAATCACTTGAATGTTTTATGTCAAAAAAAAGGAACAAGCTATCGTTTTGTTCCTTTTTATAAAACCTTGTTTTTTATTTATTATTTTTTCATCATTAAATTTTTACGTTGTCTTGAGGAAAATCCAAAATAAGCCAACATCAAAATCATAGATGTTAATAACAATAGATTCACCATACTTAACATTGGTATAATTGGAATAGGCACGACCCCTAATACAAAAATGGGAGAGGTGGATCCTGTGAAATTGGCATCGCCTGAATAAGTTGCCGTTAAATCAAAATCGCCAACATTTGGAAATATTAACTCACAGCTTGTAATCGGCAGAGTTGCAACACAACTAATTATACCATCTGATATAGTGACAGTTCCTGTAGGTGTTCCAGCACCAGGAGCAACTACTGTCAGGTTAAACATAATGTCGATTGGCTGGCCTGGGTATGGCGGTATTGGGTCAAATGATATTATAGATACTACTGTATTAGCTTGTGATACAACATGAGGTTCAGCTGGTGATGCTACTGCAGGATTATTTATATCACCTGCATAATTTGCTACCAATGATTTGGTGCCGACTGATGAAAAGTTAATTACACAGCTACCTACTGCGACTGTTGAAACACAACTATCAACTCCATCAGTCACTGTAACATTTCCGGTTGGCGCATTACCTACTACGGTGTAATTGACCGTAACTGCTTCGCCAAAAACTGAAGGGTCTGGTAAATCTGATGTGATTGATGCCGCCGTCATCAAATGTGAAGTGGTATCTTCAGTAGTGGTATTATTACCAGTAGCAGGGTCAGTAGTAGCACTGGCAACTATAACACTATTGGTTAAAATGCCTGTTGTGGCTACACCTACTGCAACCGTAACAGTATAACTTGCCATGCCTGAAGCGGTTATATCACCTAAAGTGCAGGCTGGCACACCTGCTGGGTCTTCTGCACATCCAGTAGTTGATACAAAAGTAACACCGGCTGGCAAGGTTTCGGTAACAGTAACAGATGTAGCATCTGATGGTCCCGCATTATCCACTTGAATGGTATAAACGATATTGTTTCCTGCTATTACTGGATCTACATCATCAACTTTGCTGATAGATAAATCAGCCGAAGGGTTTAATACAGTATCAGCATCCGTTGCAGTATTATTACCAGCTAATGGATCAGCAGTTGCTGCGGAATTCACAGTGGCAGTGTTACTTAATGTGCCTGTTGCGGCACTATTGATTGAACATAAAGAGGTATAGGTTAGTGTTTCACCAACATTAATCGTGGCAGCAACATCGCTTATATCTCCTGCAAATGGACCTGCAGTACAGCTTGAACTACCTGTTGCTACACAAGACGTTGAACAAGTTAAATCTGCGGGAAAAACATCACTTATTGTTGCATCTGTTATGTCATCAGGTCCTATATTACTTGCCACAATTGTATACGTAATAGAGTTTCCAGGAATTGCAGAGGTTACACCATCGGTTTTTGAGATGCTAAGATCTGCGCTTGAACCTCCAGCGTTAACTGAGTTAGCAATGAATAAAAAAGGTATCAAAAAGATATAGTTCACTTTTTTAATTAGATTTTGGTGATTATTAATAGCCACTAGATTTTCCCCTAAATAAATATTATCAACTTTCGTATAAAATTGGCATTACACAAGATTCTAATCAATACTCTAATATATTGCTACTATTTTTAAGATGTTAATTAAAATTTCATGTGTTAATGCCGAGATTAAAAGTTTATTTATATTTAAATTAGCCTAATACTCACTTTGTAACTCTGTATTAATAATACCTATTAGAGTATTCTCATGGAAAATATGGCTATTTAATAGTGATTGCATTACCATCCAAACATATTGTAAATAAGTCTTATTGCATGGCAAATAGCAAAAATAAACCAGTTTCAGTTCCATTTTCACTATTTTGGCGTACTCGCTTCATGCAAAAATTTGAGCATGTATATAAAAGCTTAAGTGATTTTGAATCTTGGGTTTTGAAAGCTGAACTTAACGAGGTCAAAATTAATAAACCCATCTACATCAGTTCTCTTGCTAGATCTGGTACCACAATAATCAGTGAAATATTAAGCAACCATGAAAGTTGCGCTTATCATCGATACAATGATTTCCCAATGGTTTTTACTCCCTATTGGAAAAACTGGATATCTCAAAGGCAAATCAAATTTGAGCAAAAAAAAATTGAGCGTAGTCACAATGACAGGGTTTTAATTAATAATCAAAGTATAGAAGCTTTCGAAGAGGTAATCTGGAAATATTTTTTTAAAAACGCACATAAAAATGGATTTGCCAATACTTTAACACTTGATCAAAAACATCCATTTGTTAGTTATTATCAAGATCACATAAAAAAACATTTATTGATAAAAAATAAAAGTAGGTATCTAGCTAAAGGCAATTATAATATCAATAGAATAGAACAAATATTATCAATATTTCCTGATGCTAAATTCATAATCCCTATTAGGCACCCTATTAATCACATTGCTTCTCTAATGAAGCAACACCGATTATTTAATCAAGTAGGTAAAGCCAATAGAAAAGTAGATCAGCAGCTCATAGCATCTGCGCATTTTGAATTTGGTAAACACCGTGAAATTATCGTCTTTGAAAACCTTGAACTAGCATCTAATATAAAAAAAAACTGGGAGCAGGGCAAAGAAATAGAAGGTTGGGCATATTATTGGTTGTCAATTTTTCAATCTGTCACTAATTTACTAGAAAAGTCACACCGCATCAAAAAAGCCGTGAAGTTAATCAAATATGAAGATTTATGTAGAAACTCTAATCAAGGCATAGAATCTATTTTGCAACATTGTGAATTGGATGATTCCCTTTTTTCAAAAATTAAGGCAGAATACAATGAAAAATTATCACTGCCTGAATATTACTCACTTTCCTTTAGTGATGTTCAAAAAAATGATATTATGGGAATTACCAAACCAATAGCTAAAACCTTTGGTTATACTATTGAAAATCACCATTAAGAGTAGAATTAATGAAATTAAAACATAGAATTGTTTCAAGTATACTGTTGGCCTTGATTATTATTAATCCGGTACATGCATACATAGGTCCTGGTGCGGGGATACCTATACTGGGCAGTATAATAGGCATTATTGTGACTGTTCTTTTAGTACTCTCAGCTATACTTTTTTGGCCCATAAAAAAATTGCTGTTAAAAAGAAAAAATGACAAAGATTCTGAATAAAAATGGGCTTGTTTGATCTAACTACTCCTACATTTAACATCATCGAATCTTGGCTAAGCCAATTTCTTACATTGAACTTGAGATTGGCTTTTTGGGCATTTATAAGTGCGCTGAGCAGCACTTTGATTTTTCGTTTATTTATTAATCAACAAAAAATTTCCTTTCTCAAAACACAAATAAAAACCATACAAAAAAAACTTAGTTCACATGAAGGCGATTTCAAAGAGCTTAAAAACATTGCTGGAAAAAGCCTTAAACTATCATTCCAACGTATGTTGATAACATTCTTTCCTGCAATTCTAGCAATGGTACCTATTATATTTTTATTGGTTTTTTTATCTGCAAGTTATGATTATCAAACCCCAAAAGCAGGCGAAAGAGTTAATTATCAGGTTTTTTGGGAAGATTCTGATTCTATAGGAGAAATAATATGGAAAGACCAAAATAACCAACCTATAGAATTTATAAAAGACACTTTTTTATGGCCAAAGACAGGTCAAAAGCATATTTTGTTACAGCCAGATGGAACTAAAATAATGGCATTTCCATCTGCCCCTGTCCCCATAATCCACAAAAAACAATGGTGGAATGTTTTTTTTGGTAATCCAGCTGGCTACATATCAGAAGACAACATAATAGATCATATTGCATTTAAATTCAAAAAACAAAAACCAAACACATACTTAGACAACTATGTAGATGGATGGATGTGGCCATATTTTCTTTTTACTTTTGTTTTTTCTCTGATTTTTATTGTGGTTTTAAAAGTCAAATTCTAATATTCATATTATGAAAAGCTTACTTAACAAAACGTGCTCCTTTATCGACTGTTTTATTGTGCTTTTTTTCTCTATTATACTCTTTTCAAACAATTGCTCAGGCAGAACAATCATTTTAGGATTTGACGGAATGGATCCAGTATTGTTAGAAACATGGATTAACGAAGGCCACTTACCACATTTTAAACAACTTAAAGACAATGGACACTTTCAAGCATTAGATACCAGTAACCCTGCACAATCTCCTGTTGCATGGTCATCATTTGCCACTGGATTAAACCCAGGAGTACATGGTGTTTTTGATTTTATTCATCGAGACCGTGATACTTATAACCCTGAATATTCAATATCAGGAATAAAGCCACCAAAATATTTTGATGCTTTTGGCCTTAATGTTCCTTATTCTGAAGAAATTATTTACAACAAAAGAATAGGCAAGCCCTTTTGGCTAAGTGCTGAACAACGAGGAAACTTGAGTTCGGTTCTCAGAGTACCTGTCACTTATCCTCCAGACAATATCCATCGTATGATTTCGGGAATGGGGGTACCAGATTTGCTTGGCACTCAAGGAACTTTCAGCTATTTCAGTACTAAGTACGTAGACCCAAACTCTAGTGGTGGTAAAATTGTTAGGGTTAATATATCAAATAATAAAATTTCTACACAATTAGCAGGGCCTCCAAACCCATTTAGCCAAAAAGAGCTTTTTGTCCCAATGGCTATCAGAAAAAACAATAAAAAATCTGTAAATATTAACTTAAATGGAGAAACTTTTAGCCTCGGACAAAAACAATGGAGCAATTGGGTTCCTGTGTCATTCTCCTATGGCGGTGTATTTAGCATTAAAGGGATGGTTAGATTATATTTAGAGGAAGCTTTTCCTAGGTTTAAACTATATGTTTCACCCATTAATATTGACCCTAGAAACCCTATACTACCGATATCTCATCCTGCAAATTTTGCCAATGAATTAAGCCAAGACATTGGCCTTTTTCACACACTTGGAATGCCTGAAGAAACATGGTCACTTAACGATGGATTGATTGATGATAAAACTTATTTATCTATGGTAAAAACCGTTTTAGCGGAAAGAGAAGCCATGTTTTTTAATCAATTGGACAATGATCAAGCTGAATTATTGATCAATGTTTTTGTGCAAACAGATAGAGTGAGTCATATGTTTTGGCGCGGTTTTGATGAAAATCATCCTGGATACGAACAATCTTCTGATGTTGCACGAAATGCGATACTCTGGATTTATAAAGAAGCTGATAGGATTTTAGGTAAAACCATAAATAAAATAAATAAAAATGACAAATTAATGGTGATAAGCGATCATGGTTTTGCACCGTATTATCAACATGTAAACTTAAATCGCTGGTTATATGACGAAGGTTATATAGCTCTAAAACAAAATAGTAGTTCAGATAATTTTAATTTGCAAGACATTGATTGGACAAAAACAACGGCATATGCAATGGGTTTAAATGGTGTTTTTGTCAACTTAGCTGGCCGAGAATTGCATGGTTGGGTAGATCAAAATCAAGCTAATCAAATAACAAGTGAATTAGAAATTAAACTTAAACAACTACAAAGTGACCGCATTGACAGCAAACCAAATAATATTATTAGAGAAACCTATCGACGTGATGAAATTTATCACGGAAATCAAAGCCATAATTCAGCCGATTTGATTATTGGTTATGCAAAAGGTTATAGAGCATCATGGCAAACTGTTTTAGGAGCTGCGCCTAAAGAATTTTTAATTCAAAACAATGATAAATGGAGTGGAGATCATTGTATAGACCCCTCATTTGTACCTGGGATATTTCTAAGCAATTTTAAACCTCAACAACCAGTACATAAAATTAGCCAGATTGGGCAACTCACGCTTTCTACACTTGATCACAGGGTTGGGAGTAAAGGTTCTTATAATGTTGGAGCGCTCGACTTAATTCGAATAGGTGTTTCAACTTCTTTACAATTTATTGATAAGTTACTGCCCAGCAAGGTGACTATTTTTATTGCAGGTTTTTTTAGTGCGTTAATATTTATAATATTAATAAAAATTAGCAATCCAATTAGTAAAATTAAATATTTCGGAAAAATAACCAGACTGCTAATAGTTGTAATAATCGTCATAGTTTTGTTAATAACTACATATGAACAATTTTCTAACAGGTTAATTAAGCCAGGTGACCTTATCTCAATCCAAGCAATTCCAGAAGAATCAACACAATTACCAGAATTAAATTGGTATCTTGATACTGGTGAAATTTTAGACACCATAAAAGCAAGTGAACATAATCAGTGGCAAGTAGAATGGCAATCAAATAATATTCAACTAAGGGAAGATGATGGCTATGTGGTGTTTAATATTAATGAAAAAATACCATCGAATAAAGTCAAAAAAACTTGGTGGCATCATATATTATCGGAACCTGGTGGTTATTTCCCCGAAAATAGTCAAATTTATGCCATTAAAGTTTTTTCATTAACACAAAAACAACCTTGGATATTATTGTTTGGCATCGGTTTTATATTTTGTTTGCTATCTTTATATCTGGTTAAAACTCTTATAAATAAATACCCATGAAATATTTTTTTTTGATTATTGCTCTCTTTACGCAAACAGCCTGCTCTATTAAAAACAGCCATACCATAAAATGGAGGACCGCAAGTGAAAACCAAAACTATGGTTATGATGTCTATCGCTCTGAGAGTTCTGAAGGTCCTTTTGATAAAGTCACCAAAACCCCTATCATTGGTGCTGGTACGACAGACCTGATTAGTTCCTATAAGTTTATTGATAAGGATGTTAAAAAAGGCAAAGACTACTATTATTATATTGAAAGTATTTCAGAAAATGGTAAGAGAAAAAAATTTACACCAGTTAAAAAAAATACTATAAAAACTGAACCTTCTTTAAATTAACAACCGCCCCTGCTCCCACAGTACTTTTATGTTCTCTGCTTTAACTGTTAGCACTTCATCAATTTATGCAGGATTTTGCCTTTGCAGATACGGTAGTGACAGTGGATTTTCTTGCGTAAAAAGGCGCTGAGTTCGAAACTGCTAATAATGTATTTTGCCAATTCCATGATATCGAGTACGCTGTCAGATTTCAGTTCGAAGGCAATTTTCAGTTCTAAAAAATTAAATTATTGTTGACTCTTTGTGTGTGTTTAACTGTTTTTTTCTGCTCCGGAGGTTGTTCTCTTTTGCCTCTTTTGTCAATAAAGAAGATTTATTCCTGAAGATTTACCACCTTTTTTACAGGGATTATTTTTGAATTCTGATACATTTAAATCTATTCAAAACTAAAGGCCATACGGCTGTTGGAACTGTTCAACAACTCAAGGGTTTCTGTCAACCCGTAAAGAAAAAATGGCAAACTGGAACTCAACTAAACCCTGCTTTTGAATAGTATAAATTTACAAAGTTTATTGTCACGTTATTTTAACGTAACGGATAACTACGTTTTTTAAATAAGTCAAAAATTTACATATCACAACAATATACCTCTATTTTAGAGGAATTAATTTTCTTTATGGTTGTTCTATATAGATGCCTGATGAGAAGAACGCCCCAAAACGATTAAATATAGATTTGGCAAAAGGTATATTTCAAATATGCGAAATAAATAGCAACAATAAAACACTGTTCAATCGAGGAACCAGTAGAACCAAGTTGTTAATTGAGTTTCTCAATTGCAAAGCAGATATGATAATTATGGAATCATGTTACTCATCTACCTATTGGGGCCGACTTTATAAATCCCAGAGTTTCAAAGTTAGATTAATACCCGCTCAACATGTTAAGCCATTCGTCAATGGTAATAAAAATGGCAATATTGAAGACAAAATAAAAAAAATTTATCAAAGCAAAAAAACATTACAAATCTCATAGATATGCCTGGCATTTGTTTAATCAATGCATCGGCTTTGGTTTCTGCTATCGGTGATGCCAAGCAATTTTCAAGTGCCAAAGGACTTGCTGCCTTTTTAGCTTTAGTACCAACACATGAACAAAGTGGCACTAAACTGATAAGCATGGGTATTTCAAATAATACAGCCTAGTTCTCTCCTCTTTGGATTGCTGATAATATACAAGAGTTAATATTATTCAGCGTTTTCCTTATGACTAACTGTATTCAATTTATGGGTTTCCTCATTATTTGTAGGCGGTTGATACTTATCAATCAAATACAATGGGCGTTGTTTATTTTCTTCGAATAAACGGCCTAAGTATTCGCCAATAATGCCCAATGCTAACAATTGTATACCGCCCAAAAATAGAATGACCACCATCATCGTTGGATAGCCCTGAGGGTCGCCACCAAATATTAAAGCCTTGGCAATAACTTTTAAACCATATAAAAATGAAAACAATGCCACAATTGTACCTAACCACGTTGCAAACCTTAACGGCACATAAGAAAATGATGTAATACCATCAACAGCAAATGAAAAGAGTTTTCGGAAATTAAACTTAGTGGTTCCAGCAATACGCTCCTTACGATCAAAATAAATAGCCTTTTGTTTATATCCAACCCATGCAAAGATACCCTTCATAAAGCGATTACTTTCTCGCAATTTATTAATGGCACGAACCGCTTTTATGTCCATCAAACGGTAATCGCCCGTATCTTTTGGAATAGAAATCTTGCTCATTTTGTTAATAACTTTATAAAACCACGAAGCAGTGGCTTTTTTCATAAAAGTTTCGCCTTCACGTACCTTGCGTGTAGCATAAACTACATCATAACCATTATGCCATTCATCCAGCATCTGTGGAATGAGTTCTGGTGGGTCCTGTAAATCTGCATCAATTACCACAACAACATCTGCATCTGCATGGTCAAGTCCTGCGGTCAATGCATATTCTTTGCCAAAATTTCGACTCAAAGTTACATAGCCCACCCGGTTATCTTTGTGCCGTAAAAACTCGATGTGTTGTACTGTACCATCAGTTGACCCATCATCAACAAACAATAACGTCCAATTGACATCACAATTAGTCAATATTTGTTTCATTTTTTCATAAAACAAATCAACCACTTCTTGCTCATTAAATACGGGTACGATAATTTGTAGTCTATTCATGGACGTTATTATAACAAAAATTAAAAACAATTCTTGACATTTTTACGCACATCTCTACAATTGTAGATATTAAACACTACAAACGTAGAGATATGAAATTATCAGAATTTGAATTAGAAGTTATCAACCTCTTGTGGAAATCACAAGAATCATCTGCTCCCGAACTTCATAAAGAAATCAGCAAAACAAAAAAAGTAACTTACTCAACTGTTAAAACAATAATCGACAGGCTTGAAAAAAAGAAAGCAATAGAACGCATGAAAAACCAAGGCCGCACCATTATTTACTCCCCTGCAATAGAGCAAGAGTCATTACAGAAACCAATGATCAATAAATTTATTGAAAAAGTTTGCGCGGGAAACCCCCGTTTACTCCTTAATCATTTATTAGAAGATGAAAAGTTGTCAGATGAAGATATTAAATATTTACAGTCTGTATTAGATAAGAGGAAGTAGCATGTATCAATATTTTGGTTTCAACATTCTTTTGAGTTGTTTGGTCTTTGCCTATTTATACTTATTGAAAACTGCACCTTTTAGGGTTCGATTTAGAATGGTTTTGATTACATTATTTAGTTGGTTGGTTCCTTATGATTTGGTTACTACTATATTCATTCAAGATAATACTGCGGTTCTTCCTTCAACTATTTCAAGTTTTAATACCGGCATTAAACACGTCATTGTTTCACAAATAGATAGTGAAACTTATTTAACTTTATTGAATTGTATTTCCATCATGACATTTATTGGTTTTATCTGGTTTATAAAAGATGTGGTATCACTAAATATAAAGTTACAAAACCTAAGTAAAGAGGCAAATTTATATAAAATTATAAAAGGTAAAAACGTGCATATAACCAATAATCATGATATTTTTTCAATTGGGGTTATAAAACCCAAAGTATACATAGGTGAAAAATACCTAGGCTCATTGTTTATTGATAGCATTATTAAGCATGAAATTCAACACATAGAATCTAACGATCAATTATGGCTATTACTAATCACCCTGGTACAACGGCTTTTATGGTGGAACCCTATAGTTAATCTCCTTGCCCAGAAAAGTAGAGAATTAATTGAATTAAGTTGTGATCAAGCATGTAAAGAACAATCTACTGATAATCAATACCAAGAAGACCTTGCACAAATACTTATCCAAACATATCAAGAATCAGACCCTCTTGCTAGTAATTTTTTTGGCAAATCAAATCAAAATATTTTTAGAATTAAACAATTATCAAAGGAGTTCAAAATGAATAAAAAACATAAAGCACTTATATTTTCAACAGCATTGATACCATTTGTACTGATGCTTTTTGTGAGTACAACATCTATATCATCTGATAAAACCAATATAAGAATTGAAAATAAACAAGGTGAACGAGCCGAAAACGAAGTAGATTTAACGATAAAATTTAACGCATTAGAATACAAAAAAGAAATCTCTACTACTATGTCTACTACAAATCTTTTTGAACATAGATCCAATATTAAATATGAAGAGGAATATGATTTTATACAAGGCATAAATACAGGTGGCGAGGATAGAATATATGGATTTAAAGCCACGCCAAAACGTGTGGATGATGAAAAAGTTTTAATAGATTTCAAATTAAAATACACGATTAGTGGCAAAGAAATTACAGAAACGCCTTCATTAATGGTGTTAAATGGCACCAGAGCCACTATAGTTCTTGATGATGAAACAGATGAATACAAATTTGAAATAGAAGTATTACCCAGGTTTTGATACATTAATCTTTAGAAAAAATTAAAGCTTGAAAATTTTCTTCACTAAAGGAAGCTGCGAAGTTATGGCTGAGAACACAAAACCTATAATCACACCTATGGTATTGACATGGAAGTCTTCAATATCTCCCATACGATGGGCTGTCATCGACTGTAAAATTTCCATAACACCTCCAAGTATAATAAATCCAATCGCATATAAATTACGCACCCATGGTTTCCTATACAACCAAGCGAACCATGTCATCAATGAAAAATAAGCAAGAAAATGTCCAATTTTGTCACCATGTTTAACATCAGGCATGGCAGAGTTAATATTAATTAAAGATAAAAAAACAACAACTCCAACAAGCAGCCAACCAATGGTAACAAGTGTTTTTCTATTCATAACAAATGTAGTTGATTAGAAAATGAAAATCCCAATAACTCTTCTTCAAAATTCTTAGACAAGGCGATAACTTTAAATTTTTCACCCATTTCATTTGGCATCGTTAATTTTTTCATTTCTGTAATATTCTTATAATAGTTTGTGTAATTATCTTCACTGTCACCTAGCATCTGTTCAATTCCCATAGACAACAAAAAGTGAGCTTGTGTGCAATAACCATCAATTTCAAAACCGCATTCATCACCTGCCTCTGCCACAGCAGTAAAATCCACAAAAGCAGTAATATCCTGAATACCCACATTCTCAAGATAATCAAAATTGGCTTGGTGCTGAAAATGACAAACCAATGTACCTTGATTTCTTTGTGGGTGATAATAGGCATTTCTCTCATATCCATAATCAACAAACATCGTGATACCATGATTTAACTTTTCGCTGATGGCAGCAAGCCAAGCAGTCAAATTCGGAACAAATTCAGAAACGTAACCGTCAGCAATAACTAAGTCTTTAGATTTTAATTGCTCTGCCAGCTCATTAGGCATTTCTTTCCAAGAAGGTTGGAAACCATCTTCCCACATAACACACATTTGTTGATAATTACCTTCCATCTTAAAAACCTCAACCGCCAATGCATCAATAACTTCATTGGCAAATATAACCCCATTAAACTCATGGGCCAAAGGTTGTTGAATCCATGTGACCAACTGGTGTAAATTTTCAGGCAAATTTTTCATTAGTTCCTGCTGCCTTTGTTGTAAATCAGCACTAACTTCTAATATATAATAATGATTTGGCAGGCTATTTAATCGCTCTAATTCCACTAAACAATCAAAACAAAACTTACCAGTTCCTGCACCTAACTCAACAATAACAGCATCATCTATGTGATTGACAACTTGAGAAAACTGTTTAGCCATACATTTAGCAAATAATTCTCCAAGTTCTGGAGAGGTTATAAAATCGCCATCTTTGCCAAATTTATGAGTGCCTGAAGAATAATAACCATAACCAGGGTGATACAAAGCCATTTGCATAAAATCAGCAAAACTAATACTGTTTTCTTCTGTGATACGCTGCCGAATAATATCTGTCAATGATAAACTGTGTTGTTTTAATGATGAATCAATTTTCATGTCTAATAAAGTGATGTTAATTACTGGAGCAGCACATCGCATAGGAGCATTTCTAGCCAAAGCTGCACACAACGACGGTTATACTATAATTTTGCATTATCGACATTCCGTCAAAAAAACGCAAGTATTGCAATCTCAATTAAACATTATTCGCCCAAACTCTTGCATTAGCGTGCAAGCCGACTTTGACAACCAACATCAATTTGATGACATCATAAAAACCATCGATGACACTTATGGCAGGCTTGATGTACTCGTTAATAATGCCTCTGAATTTTTCACTACCAAAATTTCACAACTCAACACAACAGACTATGATCAATTATTCAACAGTAATGTAAAAGGCCCCTTATTTCTATCCAAAGCTTGCTACCCTCTACTAAAAATTTCAAATGGCACAATTATTAACTTAGTCGATATTCATGCCAATAAACCCTTAAAAAATTACCCTGTCTATTCCATGGCTAAAGCAGCCAATAAAATGATGGTAATGGCACTGGCAAAAGAGTTTGCCCCTGAAGTGCGAGTAAACGGAATATCTCCTGGATATATTCAAGATCCAGTTGATGGCAAAAAACTTAAATCAAAAGTCGTAAAGCGCATTGCACTTAACAAAAAAGGGGAAATGAAAAACATCCAGCAAACACTTACTTTTTTAATTGAGAACGATTATATTACAGGTCAAATCCTTAATGTTGATGGTGGTCGTAGTTTAAATATGTAAATCCTCATGTTAATTCTAAGCCAATTCAGAGGTAAACATGTTTGTAATCACGCTATAATTTTTTACAATTGATTTTACAATTCAGCCACAATCTTTTGTATAATCAAAGTACATGCTAAAAAGTTAGCATTTATTTATTAATTATATGGAGAACAATTATGAGCGTAGCTAAAGTCGCTGAAATTATTGCATCATCAGAAATAAGTTTTGAAGATGCCGTTAAACAAGGTGTTGCACGTGCATCACAAACCATTCAAGGTATCACAGGTGCTTGGGTAGAATCACAAAAAGTAACAGTAAGTGATGGTAAAATAAATAACTATCGTGTTGCCATGAAAATAACATTTATATTAAATTAGGAGATTACAATGAGCGTAGCAAAAGTAATAGAAATTTCTGCATCGTCTTCAAAAAGCTTTGAAAAAGCCATGAAAAATGGTATTAACAATGCTAATGATAGTTTACAAAACATAACAGGAGCTTGGGTCGAAAGCCAAAAAGTTACCGTTAAAGATGGTGAAATTAAACAATACCGAGTTATTATGAAAGTAACATTTGTACTGAAATAATCTCAATAGGTTTTCTTAACCTAGCTAGATAATATCCAAAGGCAATATTGTATTGCCTTTTTTTTTGGAAAATTGTACTATTTACCACATGAAAAAAGACCACGCTAACGTTAAAACAATACCTCCGCTAATACCATTGACCTTCATTATCTTATCTTGGTTAATAGATAAGTATATTTACACATTACCAATTCCAATCCCAGCAAACATACAAATGATAGTTGCCTATATTCTTATACCATTTGCGACACTATTATTTACCTTTAGTTTATATTTTTTCTTCAAATCAAAACAAAATCCTGAACCACATACCCCAACAAACGCATTGTATACAGGTGGGATATTCAAGTTAACGCGTAATCCAATTTATTTAGGGTTTTTAGTTGCACAAATTGTTGTGGCTGTAAAACTAAACAATCTTTATGTACTTTTATCCTTACCATTTGTAATCTGGCTTTTAATCTATTGGGTCATAAAACCTGAAGAAGACTACCTTAATAAACTCTTTGGAAAAGAATACATAGACTACAGAAACAATGTCAGAAGGTGGTTATAATGACTAATGTAAAAGCAAGTGAAATAGAACATTTTAATCAACAAGCATCATTTTGGTGGGATGAAAACGGCCCTTTTAAGACGTTACATCACATAAATCCTGCTCGTACGCAATACGTCACTAATTTTGTAAATTTGGAAGGTAAAACAGTATTAGACGTAGGGTGTGGAGGAGGCGTTTTTTCTGAAGCCATGGCGGCAAAAAAAGCCCAAGTTACCGCTATTGATTTAGCAGAAGAATCCTTAGAAGTTGCCAAATTGCATTTATATGAAAATGATTATGAAATTGACTATAAAAAACAAAGCATAGAGGACTTTGCAGACAAACACCCCGAAAGTTTTGATGTTATTGTTTGCATGGAAATGTTAGAACACGTTCCCTCACCTCAATCTATTATTGATGCCTGTGTTAAAACCCTTAAACCGGGTGGGTGGCTATTTTTATCAACACTTAACCGTACACCAAAAGCCAAAATACTGGGGATCTATCTAGCAGAGTACGTAATGGGCTTAGTTCCAAAAGGAACACATCATTATAACCAATTTATTAAACCTTCAGAATTAGTCAATAAATTAGAAAAAACACCAATGAAAGTTGTTGATATTTGTGGTATGCAATACAACCCTATTACAGAAAAAGCTTCGCTGACCCAGCATGATGTGTCAATAAATTATTTATTGGCAGCACAAAAAACATAAGATTCGGATGAAAGGCATTCTATTTGATCTTGATGGAACATTGGTCGATACAGCTGTTGACATGTTATTAGCATTAAAAATGCTTGCACATGAAAACGGCATTATGGCTGAACCTGAATACCATAAATACAAAGAATTAATTACCTATGGCTCTCGTGCCATAGTTCACTCAATTTTTGGAGAATTAGAAGACTCTAAATTTAAAATTTTACAAAATCGTTATTTAGCAATTTATGCCAATATATTAGCCAATGATTCCAAGTTGTTTCCTGAAGTTAAAAACGTTATAAAAACATTGGACCAAAAGAAAATACCGTGGGGAATTGTGACCAATAAACCGACTTATTTAGCTAAACCTTTACTCGCTTCACTACCACAATTAAAGAACTGCGAAATAATTGTTGGTGGCGGTTGTACTCAAAACTCTAAACCACATCCCCAACCCATAAATTATGCTATACAGGCAATGAAAATCACTCCCGAAGAAAGTTGGTATATCGGTGATGCTCAGAGTGATATGCAGGCTGCTAATGCTGCTAACATGAACTCAGCTGTAGCACTTTGGGGTTATTTAGGGCAACAAGATGACCCTAAAA
Organism: Alcanivoracaceae bacterium; assembly: GCA_016744455.1. Classification (GTDB taxonomy): domain Bacteria; phylum Pseudomonadota; class Gammaproteobacteria; order Xanthomonadales; family Marinicellaceae; genus NORP309. The sequence goes on along the minus strand of JADGEI010000005.1, from coordinate 120,651 downwards.
GTTGGTGTGCCAATAGACTTCTTAACTCGCCTATTGATATTTTAGCGTTATAAAAGCAACCTAACTCTAACAGGCTGCAGTATAATAAAAAATACCCTTTAGATTTTACCACCTTGAAGACCACCAGTGTGCAAAATAATTACCCTACTGCCTTTCGGTATTTCTCCTTTGTCAATCAAGTTAAACGCAGCAAAAAAGGACTTTGCTGTATAAATCTTATCTAAATAAATACCTGTATCTGAACTAAATTTTTTAGCGAAATATAACGTTTGATCATTCATTTTAGCATAACCACCTGCGTGATAATCCAAGTATAATTGCCAATCAACATGTGAGTAATTTAAAGACATAGTATTTATTTCATCATGGATAAAAGAAGCCCCTTTTAGAACAGGGATACCTATAACTTTTGCGTGCCAACCGACATGTCCAATCCCATCTATCAAGCCAGCTAACGTACCACCTGTACCACAGGCAGTTATGATATGTGTTGGGGGCTTTATTTGTGTAGTTAATTCTTCAATTATTTCACTTACACCATGTAATGCCAATGAATTGCTTCCACCTTCTGGAATAACATATGAATCGTGGGTTAGTTGCTCTTGTACAGCTTTTGCACGCTGTTTTAATCGGTATTGCTGTCGAGAAACAAAAATAAATTGCATGCCATAATTTTGGGCTTGCTTTAAGGTAGTACTCCAGTTTTCCTTATGTTGTTCTAACTCATTTCCTCTAATAACCCCTATACTTTTAAAACCCAATAAATGTGCAGCCTGTGCAGTTGCTACGATATGATTGGACCAAGCACCGCCAAAAGTGATTAATTGACTATAACCTTCATCAATCATGTATTTCACATTATATTTAAGCTTCCTTAATTTATTTCCTTGAATGATTTTATGGTTTAAGTCATCTCTTTTAATAGAAATACATACCCCATTATACTGAATCAATTGTTGAACCGGTGTAGGGTCAGTACAAAAAATTGTATTCCATGTTGATAATTTACCCATAATTTAATGTTGTGTGGCCACTTATGTAAAACTTATTGTCATGTAGAAACGTTCATTAATCAACCTTAAGCCATAATACTGTAAACATTGTAAAATATTGTTACATAACATCTATTTTAATGTGGTTTTCTTGAAATAAGACTATAAAATATAATATCATAAGAATTGGGTGCAACCGAATTTGGAAGCATGTGTGTGGAGATAGGAATTTTAATATGAAAAAACAGATGTTTATTGGTCTTTTTACTGCGTTGTTTACGTTGAATGTAAGTGCTTATGACTATAAAAATATAAGTACTGATATAGGAAATGGGCTGTTACCAGTTGAGGCTGCAAAGCATTCTCATGATAATGATGAACTTTCAGAAAATGCAGTTCAAGATCTTGTGGATGCAAATGTCGATGTCGTCAAAGCTGTACAAACCGTAGCAAAAGAATGGTCTTCATGTGAAGACACGTATTCGTCTGTTAGAAAAGCAGTTCAAATATCCCCTGAAAGAGCAGATGAAATTGTTGCCGCCATAGCAACAATGCGCGGCTGTAGTTGTAATGCACAAAGTTTTTGGGCACGTTCACGTCTAGAACAAAGATTAAGACCACGCATCCGGAGGGCCTTAGTTCAAATCAGCGATACTTGTAGTTGCGCCTCAGCTGGAATTGAAGCCGCAATTGAACTTGTACCAAACAAAACAGAAGACATGATTGATGCCGTTATCATGGCAAAAAATAGAGCACATAGAACAGCAGATTCAATTGGGCAAATTGGCAATATCCCTGAGAAAAAATATTGGGGCGATAATCAAATAGTCACTAAAGATACTAACCTTATACGGAACACCGAGGTATGTAATGGCGATTACAATGAGCAAGATGAATTTTCTCCCGAAGAAACTTGGTCTAATCAAGGGGATGAAAGTAATTTAGCTGTTTTTAATTTCAATAAAAAACTAGGTAACCACAAAGTTTTATGTGAAAAAGAAAAACAGGAAGAAAAACAAGCTGAGTATGAAAATAGCTTAATTATCACACAATACATAGAAGGGCATGGAAGCAACCAGGCATTAGAGCTCTTCAATTCAAGTAACGAACCCATTGACTTATTAAAAGATAATTACCAAGTCGAGGTTTACTTCCATGGTTATGAATTCCCTGGCGAAGTCATACAACTTAAAGGACTGATTGAACCTCAGTCTACCTTTGTTGTGGCTGATGCCAATGCTGCTGGTGACATTTTATCAGTAACTAATCAAAAAGTTAACGGACTTATCTTTAAAGGTGCAGATGCTGTTGTACTTAAATCAGGATTCAATACAAGTCCGTGCGAATGCGCTGTCTCCACAGTAGCATCAGCAATAAATGGCATGGATAAAGAGAGTAATAATAATGATGTTATATCAAAAAGTAAAAAAGACTTTATCCAACGTATAGAACAACATTATGAAAACACCAACCTACAAACAACAATTATTGACAGTGTAGGACAAATACTCACCAACGAAGAAGATGGAAATTCAAACCAAGACCACCCTATCGTTGTCGATAAAACCCTTAGAAGGTTTGTCAATACCTGTAAAGGTGACAGAATTGAAATGGATGAATTTTCTGCCCCAAATCAATGGTCAAGTTTTCCCGTTGATAACATTGAAGATTCTGGTCGCTTCGCAACACAAGATTGTTTTGCCACAAGAAAAGACTTGTTAATTACTGAATACATAGAAGGAACAGGTAACAATAATTCTATCGAATTATTCAATGGAACACAAAGGCCAATAGACTTTAATACCGAAAGGTATATATTAGAAATTTACAATGATGATGATGCTGACCCTGAACAAAAAATTTATTTGAAAGGCCAGATAGATAGTAATGGTGTGTTTTTATTATCTAATGATGATGCTGATGACGCCCTTAAAGATAAATCTCAACAGGTAACTGGTGAACTAAAATTAGACAAAGCGCGTGCAGTTGTTTTAAAGAAGGTCGTTATGCCAGCATACCAAGCATGTTATGCTGACATTGCCAACTGGATAAAAAATGATATTAACGAAATTACCTACATACTTACTCCTCATCGCGATCCAGGTGATGGCCCACTACCAGACGATGACCCCAGAGATGGTGATGATGGTGGTGAGTTAGCTAGCCCCAATTAACTGATTACTGTATAATAGTAACAAAAGGTGATAACTTGATGTTCTCACCTTTTTTTTTGATAGAATAGAACAATGAAAGATAAAAAACACACAATAGCTGTAGTCGGTTTAGGTTATGTTGGTTTACCGTTAGCTGTCGCCTTTGCTGAACACTATAATACTATCGGATATGATATAAATACCTTTAGAGTCTCTGAACTCAAACAATTTGATGATGTGACTTTAGAAACGACAAAAGAAGAACTAAAACAAGCAAAAAATTTAGATTTCACTACCGACTTAAATAAGATTTCTTCAGCAAATATCTATATCATTACAGTTCCAACGCCTGTCGATGCAAACAACTTACCAGAACTAACACCTCTTGAGAAAGCATCTCAAGCCATTGGAAGTATTCTAAAACAAGGTGATATTGTTGTGTATGAATCAACTGTTTTCCCTGGTGCCACAGAAGAATATTGTGCAAAAATTTTAGAAAAGAGAAGTCAGTTAAAATTAGGCAAAGATTTTTCTTTAGGTTACTCGCCAGAACGAATCAATCCAGGTGATAAAGTCCACACTTTAAAAACCATCACTAAAGTTGTAGCTGCATCAGATAAAAAAACAGAAATTATTTTAGATAAATTATACAGTAAGATAATCGATGCTGGTATTTTTATTGCAACTTCAATTAAAGTTGCAGAGGCCTCAAAAGCCGTAGAAAACACCCAAAGAGACATGAACATTGCTTTTATGAATGAACTATCCGTCATGTTTAATCACATGGGAATTGACACACTTGATGTAATTGAAACCGCATCCACAAAATGGAATTTCTTACCCTTCAAACCGGGACTCGTTGGTGGACATTGTATCGGTGTTGACCCCTATTACCTAATACATAAATCTCAAGAAAGTGGTTATTATCCTCAATTAATTACAACAGCCAGGAGGATAAATGAAAATATGAGTCAATATGTAGTAGATCGATTTCTTAAGAAATTGGCATTAAGTAAAATACACATCGTTAATGCTAAAATATTAGTATTGGGGCTTACTTTCAAAGAAAACTGCCCTGATTTACGTAATACACGCGTTACTGAAATTATCGACGAGTTAGAAAAATGCCATGCAACTATCGATGTCTATGACCCTTGGGCTGATAAGAAACAAGCTAAAGATTTTTTTTCCATCCAACTACAAGAGAAATTAAAGAGCCACTACTATGACGCTGTACTATTAGCTGTCTCACACTATCAATTTACTGAGCTTAGCGCTCAAGGAATTCGAAAATTATTAAAACCTGAAGGCTTACTCTTCGATATTAAAGGCATATTGCCTTCACATAAGGTTGACGAACGATTATGAGCATATTAGTTACAGGTGCTGCTGGATTTATTGGTTCTCACGTCTGCCAATACTTATTAAAACGTGGTGAGAGTGTCATAGGAATTGATAATCTCAATGATTATTATGATGTCAATTTAAAATTATCAAGGTTAAAAAAACTAGAAAACAACAATTTTACTTTTATAAAGGTTGATATATCAGAAAAAGAAGCTATAGATGGTATTTTCAAACAATACAAAATAGAAAAAGTTGTTAACCTCGCAGCTCAAGCAGGAGTTAGGTATTCAATAGAAAACCCATGGTCTTACTTAAACAGCAATCTAACAGGATTCCTTAGCATTATTGAAGCCTGTAGACACAATCAGGTAAAACATCTTGTTTATGCCTCTTCAAGTTCAGTTTATGGTGCAAATACCAAGCTACCCTTTAGTGTAGATGATAATGTTGACCACCCCTTATCTTTATATGCTGCCACAAAAAAATCCAACGAATTAATTGCACACAGTTACTCTAACTTATACAAGTTACCTACAACAGGATTACGATTTTTTACAGTTTACGGACCTTGGGGCAGACCAGATATGGCTCTATTCTTATTTACCAAAAACATATTAGCTGGTAAAACCATTAAGGTATTTAACTATGGAAATCACACAAGAGATTTTACTTTTATCGACGATATTGTCGAGGGCATAATTCGTGTATTAGATAACACACCTACAGAACAACCCAATTATGATTTCTCTCATGCAACACCAGCTGAAAGTGCTGCGCCTTATCGCTTGTATAATATTGGCAATAACAATCCAGTTAAATTAATGGACTATATCAAAGCAATTGAAAATGCGTTAAACATAAAAGCAAAAATGGAATTATTACCCCTACAACCTGGTGATGTTCCTGATACTCAAGCTGATGTAGATAAACTGATAACAGATGTAGCTTTTAAACCTGAAACAAGTGTACAAGAAGGCATTAATCAATTTATCGATTGGTACCTTCAATATTACCATGTTTAATTCTGTTCACAAACTAATTGAACATGATTCGAAATTACACAGCTATGATACTCATCAACAAATAATACAACAAGGACTTGCACCACTTGTTGCCCAAATAAACCAATCAACCACTCTAGCAAAAGCCAACTTATTCGAACAAGCTAAGTTATTAAATTGGCAAAAAAAGGCTGAGGCTTTCTTTTCAGAGCTTAATAAAAATCACATACGTTTTGTCGTAATAAAAGGTTTCGCCTATACGTTTTTACTATACCGAAAAAGCAACATTAGGCCTTATAGTGATATCGACGTAGTCATTGACCCTAAAGATTATTCAATAGTAGAAACCATTCTCACCAAACTTGGTTACCAAGTTTACAGTTCTAGGCAAGGGAAATTTGTAAGTTTTCAGAACAGTTTTTTTGATAACGGTAACCCTCAAGCAGTAATTGATCTGCATTGGCAAGTAAACAACCGAATAGAGTTTCATCAACACTTTCCTTTTAGTGATTTATACCACAGCGCCCAAAATTTACGAGTAGGTTTACAAAACTTTAAAACGCCTAATAACATTAATACTTTCATCATCGCTTGCTTTCATTATCAAGCTCATAAACCCAGTGACCGTAAACATATTTGGCTTTATGATTTAGCATTGCTCTGGAACTCTATGGATAAGGTTTCAAAAATTAGCTGCCTTGAGAAATCAAAATTCGTACAGCAATCCAGCATTGTCATAAACACCTTAATTCACGTAAGCAACACGTTTAATAATTGCCTTGAAATCGATGTCAATTTAACTTGTATTTCCCAAGAAAACACTGAAAGCTACTTACAAATAGATAGGCGAAAATATCACGATATAGCAACAAGGTTAAAAAATATCAATGGCTATAAGAATAAATTGTTATTTCTATCAGAATATTTATTTCAGAGCCGTAGTTATGTCAAAAATCGATTTCATTTAAAGTCAAAAACAGGAGCAATTTTGTATTATCCAAGAATGTGGTTTGAAGATTTTTTTAAATTATTTAAATAAAACAAATATCTTATCACTAAAAAAAGCCCAATAACAAAAAATGAAATTAGGCTTTTAGTACAAGTATAAATTAGAATTTAGTTACTACGAAATTTATTCGGTAACAAAAAAGCTCCTCCCATAAATAGCAATGCTATGACACCAGCAACAACTATCCCAGGCATGCCATCAATTAAAGCCGGATAACTCTCATTTCCTGTTACAGCAAGAGAAACATTGCCACCAGCAATTTTATCAAATAGCCATGGCATTGATTCTGTTAACCAGCCATAAGCCAAAACATAAGCCCATGCACCAACCAATCCACCTAAAATCATAAATATAGAGTCTTTACGGCCAGAACCAAGAGCGGCCAAGGTTGTCCCAGGGCAGTAACCGCCTAAACCGAAACCTATACCAAATATTGCACCACCAACGATAACGCCTGCATAAGAAGCTTTTACACTGATATGCATCGGTGAAATTACACCAACAGCCATCAAAATAAACAATAATAGACTTGAAAAACCTATAGCAAACAAAATAACTTTTGCTAAGTGTAAATCAGTCAACCTAAGAAAACCGACAATTTTATTTGGGTTAGTTGCTCCAACTTTATGAAGGATAAAACCAAAAGAACCACCGACCAGTATTGCTAAAATAATTTTTTCCATGATAATCCTCCTACTTCTTAAATAAAATAATGGCTAATGGGACAGCAATTGCAAATACGCCTGCTGCGAAAATATAACCACTTAAAGATGTTTGCATCATTCCACTCATCATGTGGCCAGATGTACAGCCACCTGCCATTCTAGCGCCAAACAAAATAAAGAACCCTGATGCAAAAGCACCAATCATTCTTTTTATCCATGATGAACCCAGATTATCTTTCCATACTTGAGGAATCCATGTTTCTTCCTTCCCTACTTTTGGACCACCTAGCTTAGAAGCCAGAAAGCCACCTGCAAACATGGCTAAAACAAAAATAAAACCATAATTTGCTATATTTAATGTGCTCTTTGCATATTTACCATTGTTTTTATTTAGATAAGCATTTGAACTTGAATACGATTTATTGCCATCTGCATCAACATGTTCTTGTGCCAAATCAGGTTTTAACTTACAAAAAATAAAGCAATCTGCAATAACATACTGCGTAGACACACCAATCGGCTTAACCAATGCTACTGCCAATAAAAAAGACAGGCCTAGAATTGTGCCGCTTTTAAGCCAGCCCCATGAACTACTCATATATTTTCTCCTCAAAAATAGTGAATGATTTAGCTGTTGCTAAATTAACACTAGCTAATATAACATTAGGCAGAGGAATAAATCAATCATATTGACATTATTTAATGTTCTGTTGAGTTATCTAATACGTTGTGAAGTGCTACTTTGAGCTTATTTGAAACTTGTTCTGAAATAGTGAGTTTGATAAACATGCAACCACCATCAATGGCTTTACTAAGTGCTTGTTTTGAATTTTCTGAATTGAGAATTTTATTAATTATTTTAGTGTTTTTCTTTGGCAAATATTCTTGTACACAAGTAATAAGTTTTTGTTTAGTTAATCCAACACCATTTGGTGAAGAACTATCTATATCAATATTTTCGATAAAACCTTGTAATTCAAGGTCTTTTAAACATTGAACTGGGTTCCATTGTTCAGATGAACGGGAGACAATATTATCAACATCAACCTTGCCATTGATCATAATTAATACAAAACGGTATTGTGAGGCAAGCTTGAAAGTTCTTTTACCAACCTCCTCATCTCCTTTTGCGGTTCTTCTATAAACGATACTCATCAATATATTATCAAGTTACTCGACAAATGCTTCGATGATACTTTTGATTAGTTTTATTGTAATTAACACATAAAATGCGCCAAATAAAAACACTCCAGCAACAGTTAGGCGTAGTATTTCTTCTGGTATATTGCCAAAAAAAGGCAAAGCAAAATAGCCTAACGTAAAAATTATGACTAAAATTGTGAGTATTTTCCAATATCGGCCAACCAAACCTCCTGAAAATTGACTCTTAAGTGTCAAAACCAAATACAAACAATAAGCCATAAAGGCGGCAGCTATAATAAATACATAATTTGCAATATCCATAAATTTCTCCGAATTTTTTATTTCCCCATACAAACCCTTGAGTTCTAGCATAAACCAAAAATAAAAGCGTTAATAGGCTTTTTAAGTAAATTTCAACAAAAACTACAGATAAATAAATTTAACCTACGAAACACAGTTTGAAGGATCAGTTTAATTTTGATTTTATATTATCCAGTTCTTTGTACAAGGCATCTGGTACCCTTTCTCCAAATCCGTTTAAATATTCAGTGGTATTCGCAAGTTCTGTTTTCCAGCCATTTAAATCTACAGTTAAGAGTTTGTTTAAATCATCACGACTAAATCCATCTAACCCATTAAGATTGAATTCTTGAACATTCGGCATATCTCCTAATGCAGTAGAATGGGCGCCCACATTATTACTTACACGATTAACAATCCATTCAAGAACACGCATATTTTCACTAAACCCTGGCCACATAAAATTATTATTTTCATCCTTCCTAAACCAGTTAACGGTAAAAATTTCAGGCAAATTAGCGCCATCTTTATCAAATGTTAACCAGTGTGCCCAATAATCTGCAAAATGATAGCCGCAAAACGGCTTCATAGCCATTGGATCATGGCGTACTACACCAACAGCTCCCGTTGCTGCTGCGGTTGTTTCTGATGCCACTGTCGCTCCCATTAACACTCCATGTGCCCAACTGCGGGCTTGGGTCACTAAAGGTACCAAGTTCTCTCTTCTACCTCCAAAAACTATGGCAGAAATAGGAACACCTTTGGCATTTTCAGCTTTGGGAGAATAAGTAGGACAGCGTTTTGATGCAACGGTAAAACGTGAGTTTGGATGTGCTGCAGGCCCTACTTCAGGGTCATAAGGGTTACCTTTCCAATCCATTGCAGGCACTTTATCATCTAACCCTTCCCACCATGGCTGATTATCTTCTGTTACACCAACGTTTGTAAATATTGTGTCTTTATATAACATCGCCAAAGCATTTGGGTTTGTGTTTTTTGCTGTTCCTGGGGCAACTCCGAAAAAACCAGCCTCAGGATTAATCGCCCACAAACGTCCATCTTCACCTGGCCGCATCCAACAAATATCATCACCAATTGTTGTAATTTTCCAACCATCTTGTACATACCCTTCAGGTGGAATCAACATAGCCAAATTGGTTTTTCCACAAGCAGATGGAAATGCAGCAGCAATATAATGCGTATCACCTTGTGGGTTTTCTAACCCCAAAATAAGCATGTGCTCAGCCAACCAACCTTCAGTTTTTGCTTGGTATGAACCAATTCTCAATGCATGACATTTTTTTCCCAATAGCGCGTTGCCTCCATAGCCAGAGCCATAGCTTTTTATTGTTAATTCTTCTGGAAAATGCATAATATAACGCCTATCTGGGTCTAATTCACCAGTTGAATGTAGGCCTTTTACAAAATGGCCTTCAGCTTCTATGCGATTTAGTGCGTGAGTCCCCATTCTTGTCATAAGACGCATATTTTGAACGACATATGCACTGTCTGTTATCTCAACTCCACAGCGAGAGATAGGTGAATCAATCGGCCCCATGCAATATGGGATCACATACATGGTTCTTCCTTGCATACAACCTGAAAACAAATCATCAATTTTTGCATGAGCTTTTTCTGGATGCATCCAATGGTTATTTGGCCCCACATCGTCTTTGTGTTCTGTACAAATAAAAGTTAAATGCTCTACTCTTGCAACATCCTGTGGGTCCGACAAATGGAGAAAACAATTTGGATGGGTTTCTTCATTGAGTTTTTTAAAATCACCTGTTTCTAATAGTAGTTCATCTATTTCTTGTTTCTCGGTATCTGAACCTGTACACCACACAACTTTGTCTGCTTGTGTATGTTCGACTACTTGCTTTACCCAATTCTCTAATGCTAATAATGTTGTTGACATGATCCTATTATTTAATTCTTGCTAAAATTCCATCCAGTTCATCGACAGAATGATAATTAATGACTAATTTTCCTTTACCTGTTTTTCCGTGTTGTATTTTAACTTCTGAACAAAGTTTTTCAGTTAATTTCTGTTCTAAATTTTGAATATCTGTATCGGTTTGTGGCTTTTGCTTTTGTGGTTTTTCTTGGTTATAATTTTTTATAAATTTTTCAGCAACTCTAACACTCATTGCTTTTGAAACAATCTCATTTGCCGCTTTTATTTGCTGATTTTTCTCTAGTGCCAATAAGGCACGAGCATGCCCCATTTCAATCTGCTTTTCATCTAGCATTTTCTTAACGTCTTTTTGCAATTCCAGCAAACGTAATAAATTACTAACTGAAGCCCTCGAACGACCAACGGCATCTGCAGCTTGTTTGTGTGTTAATTCAAATTTATCTATCAACCTTTGTAAAGCTGTAGCTTCCTCCAAAGGGCTTAAATCTTCACGTTGAATATTTTCAATTAATGCCATGGCAATGGTTTGCCTATCATCAACTTCACGAACAACAACAGGAACCTTTCTTATCTCAGCAATCTGTGCAGCTCTCCATCGACGCTCACCGGCAATAATTTCATATTTTTCCCCGCTTTTACGTACAATAACAGGTTGAATCATCCCTTGTGCTTTTATGGAGTCAGCCAATTCACGTAACTTCATCATATCTATTTTTGTACGTGGTTGGTATTTGCCTGGTTTCATCAAATCAACATCCAACTCAGTTAGATTGCTCTTCTCTTCTTTTGTTGCCACGGGTTTTGATGCACCTAACAAAGCATCAAGTCCACGCCCCAAACCTCTTTTCTTGGTAGCCATTAACTATTTCCTCTTGCAACTTCTGCAGCTAAGCCTAAATAGGCAACTGCACCTCGCGATGTTTTGTCATATTCAATGACTGACATACCATGTGATGGTGCTTCTGCTACACGCACATTTCTGGGTATTACTGTAATATATAATTTATCATCAAAGTGTTGAACCAATTGCGCAGAAACATCATTGGCTAAATTATTACGTCCATCATACATGGTGCGTATTATTCCTTCTATTTTAAGCTTTGAATTTATGGTGGTTTGTATCCTTTCGATTGTTTCGAGTAATGAGGCCAATCCTTCAAGTGCATAGTATTCACATTGCATTGGGATAATAACACCTTTAGCAGCAACCAAAGCGTTGATTGTTAATATGCTTAATGAAGGAGGGCAATCAATAATGATATAATCATAACTAATGCCAAACTTTCTTAGGTGCTTGAGTTTTTTCTTTAATTTTTTTTCAGGATTAGCAAAATCCATTAATTCTAATTCAGCTGCTGTTAAATCCGTATTTGAAGTAATTACATCGATACCTGAACTTTCGGATGTTATAATCACATTATTAATTGTCTCTTCGCCCAATAATAATTCACAAGCATTTGGTGTGGTTTCTCTGGAATTAATACCGCAGGCCATGGTTGCATTTCCTTGCGGATCTAAATCAACTAATAGCACCTTATGCCCAAGGGCTGACAATCCCACAGCTAGGTTGACACTGGTTGTTGTCTTTCCAACACCGCCTTTTTGATTGGCTATAGCAATAATTTTATTTTTTTTCATATTTATTAAATACCAATAATCGTCGTTGTGCATCCAGAAATGGTACTTTAACATCAATTTCCTGATGTAATTTGAAACCAAATTGTTCTGAATTTTGCTCGGATTCTTTTCTAGGGCCCTTCATAGCATAAATGTACCCATCCGATGCACATAGATGACCCGCTAACTTTAGAAAATTACCGACTTCTGTAAAGGCTCGAGATATTACCACATCATAAGGAGTTTTGGCTTGATATTTCTCAACTCTCATGCAAACAATCTCTATATTATCTAATTTCATCTGCCTTTGAACAAATCTTAAAAAGCGCATTTTCTTTTGACTACTATCTAACAATGTCACTTTTAGTTGTGGATTGATGATTGCAAAGATTATTCCAGGTATTCCACCACCTGTTCCTACATCAATGATTGAGTTTCCAGTCAAATAACGGTAAACTGCTGCACTATCAAGAACATGTAAAATTATCATTTTTTCAAAGTCACGAATCGCTGTAATATTATACGTTTTATTCCATTTTTCCAGCAATCTTAAAAAGGTCAAAAGCCTTTCAACATGACTTTGATCTATAGTGAGCTGACTTAACCCTTGAGATAATAATTTTACGAAATTTTCAGTTGACATGATGACTTTTAGCACATTGTGTTATTAATAGAAACGAGATAAAGTGTGCAATTATAATAACTCTGCACACAAAGAACCAAGAATTTAGGAAATTATAATGAATTTTAATACTGCCAGACAAAATATGTTACTTAATCAAATCCGTACTTGGGATTTTGTGAGTCCAGAAAATATCAACTTAATGCGTAAATTACAACGCGAAGAGTTTGTTCCTGTCGAACATCGTAAACTCGCTTTTACAGATTTCGAAATACCACTTGCTCATGATGAGTTTATGATGAAACCTATTTTAGAAGGGCGAATTCTTCAAACATTAGAGTTAACCGGTAAAGAAAAAGTGTTAGAAATTGGTACTGGAAGTGCATACATGACGGCATTATTAGCGTTAACAAGTGACCATGTTACCAGCATAGATATTTATCAAGATTTTATTGATGATGCTATCTACAAACTTAAAGAATCTGACATTAAAAATACCAAGTGTAGTTGTAACAATATCTATAATTACAACTCTACTTATAAATTTGATTGTATTGTTGCCACAGGTTCATTTACAGAAACTCCAAATTTTTTACTCAAAAACATTAAACAAGATGGTAAGATTTTTGCCATTATTGGTAAAGGTCCTGTTATGTCTGCTTGTTTAATTACAAAAAATACAGAAGGACAAGCACAAATTGAAACTTTATTTGAAACTGTTGTCCAACCCTTACAAACAAATGACGACTCAACTCTATTTGAACTATAAAACATACAATTTAATATGAAAAAAAACATTCTAAGTATTGCTATTGCCTTCAGCTTTTCTGCCAACTGTGCTGACTTAACTGAAATTTTTAAACAAAGTGAGTTACATGACCCACTTTTATCCGCTGCCAAACACACACTCGACGCTAGTGCTGAAGGAAAGAAACAAGCTTTTTCAGCTTTCTTACCTCAAATCAATGGCGGTTGGAATAAAAACCAAGGTGAAAATGAAAATGGTGGGAGTTTAATACCTCAAGACACTTTTGATATAGATACAAAAAGTTGGAACATTGGTGTCTCACAATCCTTATATGATCATAAAAATTATGAGAATTATAAAATTTCAAAAATTCAAATACTAAAATCCATAGCAGATTATGACATGGCTTACCAAGACTTTATTCTGCGTGTTGCCCAAAGTTACTTTAATGTATTAGGCGCTAAAGATAGCTTGGTTTTTTCAAAAGCGGAAGAAAAAGCCATTCAAAGGCAACTTGACCAAGCAGAACAAAGGTTTGAAGTTGGTCTGGCAGCAATTACTGATGTTCATGAAGCACGTGCGCGATTTGATGGGGCAAGGGCTTCAGTGATCATAGCTAACAACCAACTAGAAGATGCTAAAGAGGCTTTATTTGAAATATCACAAAAATACTATGAAAAAATCACCCCAGTTCCAGATGATGTCGATTTTGATATTTTAAAATTGCAACCGATGGATGCTTATCAAGAAATCGCAATAGCACAAAATCCTGATCTTGCAGCAGCAAAACTTAACGCTGATATCTCAGATAGGCAAATATCACTTAATAAAGCAGGGCATTATCCCACTTTATCTTTGAACCTTTCTAGGAATAACTCCCTAAACCCAAATGCAACATTTTCTCAATCAAGACCAGATCCAAACAATCCTGGCCAATTTATCGTCGATGTCTTTGAAACAGATCGTCGATCCGAGTCTAATACTGCAACCTTAAGTGTTAATGTGCCAATATATTCGGGTGGCAGGACATCTTCTCAGGTTAAACAATCCATTCACAATCATAAGGCAGCTATGGACAGATATGAGCAATCAAGGCGTGGCACTGTTCGTAAAGTAAGAAATGCCTATCATGGCACACTTGCAGCAAACAGTAGTGTTCAAGCAAGAAAACTAGCCATGGTCTCAGCAGAAAGTGGTTTAGAGGCTACTGAGGCAGGCTATGAAGTGGGCACACGTACTATTGTTGATGTTCTTAATTCACAACGTAGTTTATACCAAGCACAAAGAGATTACTCAAAAGCAAAGTATGATTATTTTATACAGTATTTACAGCTGAAACGTTCTGCTGGAAACTTAGCTGAAAAAGACATTAATACAATCAATACAATCTTGAAATAAACACTATCAAATATCTGGGTTTAGAGTCTTTCTAAATCCAGATAAAAATTAGATAACCTACACTGAAATAGAAAGTTAACACACAAATCTCTACCTCCCATTTAATCGTAATCTGTAACACCGCGTTTTGTTAACTTCTTGAAATCAATAACGAAGAGCGACCATTTCTTAGTTACAAGTTTACAAACTTTGTTTTATGCATATTAACCCTATTTTAAATAATGTCTGGTTAAAGTTTCTTTTCTTGAAATGGATGTGGTATAAACCGCGCCTTATTTTTACAATTCTAATAATCATGTTATTATCACCGAAAACAGACTGGTTAGGGAACATCAAAGGCGATATTCTTGCTGGCATTGTCGTTGCACTCGCCTTAATACCTGAAGCTATAGCTTTTTCTGTCATTGCAGGAGTTGACCCCAAAGTTGGATTGTATGCCTCTTTCGCCATAGCCGTTATGATAGCATTTGTTGGCGGCCGGGCAGGCATGATTTCTGCAGCAACAGCTGCAACAGCTCTCTTAATGGTTACCCTGGTCAAACAATTTGGCTTACAATATCTGCTTGCAGCATCAGTCTTAGCAGGTGTTTTACAAATTGTTGCTGGTTATCTAAATCTACATAAATTCATGAGCTTTGTTTCAAAATCTGTCATGACAGGTTTTTTAAATGCTCTCGCCATACTAATTTTCATGGCACAATTACCCGAATTAACGGACGTTACATGGCAAGTATATGCTCTTGTTGCGTTAGGACTAGGAATAATTTACCTTTTCCCATACGTTCCTTATATTGGTAAAATATTACCTTCTCCGTTGGTTAACATTATCTCCTTAACAATTCTTGCTTATTATCTAAAAATTGATGTAAGAACCATTAATGATATGGGGGATTTACCTGACACATTACCTATATTCTTATGGCCTGATATTCCATTTACATGGGAAACACTCAAAATTATTTTTCCTTATTCTGCATCAATTGCAATTGTCGGTTTGTTAGAATCGTTAATGACAGCAAGTGTTATTGATGAATTAACCGATACTGAGAGCGATAAAAAGCGCGAATGTAAAGGCCAAGGGATTGCCAATATCGGTTCTGGTCTTATTGGAGGCATGGCCGGCTGTGCCATGATTGGCCAATCCATTATCAATGTAAAGTCAGGAGGGCGTGGACGCTTATCCACCCTAGTAGCTGGCGTGTTTTTACTGGTATTGGTTGTTTTTCTAAGCGATATTCTCAAAATCGTACCCATGGCGGCATTAGTTGCTGTCATGATCATGGTCTCAATTGGTACATTCAGTTGGTCATCAATTAAAGAACTGAAAACCAACCCAAAAAACTCTAGCATTGTCATGATTGCTACTGTAATTGTTGTTGTTTATACCCACAATTTAGCTTTTGGTGTCTTTACTGGTATTTTAATCGGTTCACTATTTTTGGCGCAAAAACTTAGCCAATTTATGTACGTAAAATCTAATTACACTGATGAAAATGATACCAGAACTTATCACGTTGTAGGTCAAGTGTTTTTCAATTCTTCTGACAAATTTATTTCTTATTTTGACTTTAAAGAAGCTGTCGATAAAATTGTGATAAATGTTAAACGCGCACACTTTTATGACATAACTGCTGTAGCAGCATTGGATAAAGTTGTGATAAAATTACGCCGTGAAGGAACCGATGTAACAATAGTTGGATTAAATAGCGCAAGCGAGACCATGCTAGATAAATTTGCTGTGCATGATAATCCAGATGAAATTGATAAGATAATGGGTGGGCATTAATATGATTAATAAATATATCCTAGTTGGAATCGATGGTTCTTCCATTAGTGACTCTTTACTACAGTACGCAATTTGGTTAGCGAAAAGTAATGGAATGACAATTAAATTATTGCATACCATAGAACATTCCCATAACACCGAAAACCTTCACCATGAAGGTAATCTAACACCAAACATTCGACGCGAACTGCTAAAGGAACTGTCCAATGAAGAACGCGAAAAAAGCAAAAAACTATTAGCCAAAGGCAAAGAAATTTTAAACAGTGCAAAACAATCCATCATTGAAGCAGGTCTTACTGATGTTGTTGCCAAACTTCGACACGGTACATTGCCAGAAGCCATTGAAGATTTAAGCGACGAAATCGCTTTAGTTATGCTTGGATCCAAGGGTAAAGACCATCAAAACAATGAATCAGGTTTAGGTTTTCATCTAGAAAACGCAATCAAATCCACCACCACACCTGTATTTATAGCAAAAAAAGAGTTTACCCAACCAAAAAAAGTAATGTTTGCCTACAATGGTAGCCCAACTTCCAAGCGTGCCTTAGAGATGATTTCACAAGACACCATCTACAAAGAACCCTTGGAAATTCACATTGTAAGTGTTTCAAATGATCAAGAACTTACTAAAAACTTAGTCACTGAAGCAGAAAATATTCTAGCTAATTCAAGTGCAACAGTTATTAAAAAAACACTTAAAGGTGACACCTTGCAACAGCTAACTAATTATCAGGAAAAAAATAAAATTGATATAACCGCAATGGGCGCTTTTTCGCATGGAAAGTTACATGGCTTTTTCTTTGGCAGCTTCACAACCAAAATGATACAACAAAGTGATACTAATTTTTTATTGATTAGGTAATAATCTAGTTAAAAACGTCATCCTAGTTACAGCCAATTTGGTGAGGCATCCCTAAATTAGATTTTACTCGAAGTTGTGGACAGAGTTTTTTCACTGTGTCATTTCGTAAAAACCCACCCTTTTAACGCTTCAAACGATACAATAGCTACAGCATATTCAGAATTAGTAACATGAGGCAAAAATGAAAATAAATAATAAGAGACTTTGTTTGATAGAGTCATTAGTGCTAATTAATGTACTATTTACAGGATTATGTCATGCCCAAGTCCAACCGCCTCAAACTGCTGTTGATTTGATAATAAGTCATGCGCAAATTTTAACTATGGATAAGAATAAGACCCTCTATGAAAATGGAGTTATTGTTATTCAAAATAATCGAATAATCGCCATTGGCGAAAACACAATCGCCTCACAATACATGGCTAAAAAGACTATCAATGCTAATGGTGATATTGCTATGCCAGGCATGGTTAACTTACACAACCACATTCCTATGATTGCCTTTCGTGGACTTGGAGAGAATGGTGTAAACAATCGTTTATTTAAATTTTTCTTTCCATTGGAAAAAGAACTTTTATCACGCAATCTTATCCGTATTGCCTCACGCCAAGCAGCAATAGAACTTGCTTTATCAGGTGTCACACTAGTAACAGACATGTATTACCATGAAGATGAAGTGGCAAAATCAGTTGCTGAGGTAGGTATTCGAGGGGTTTTAGGTGAAACTGTCATGCAATTTCCTGTGGTTGATGCTCCAAAACCATATGGCGGTTTTGAATATGCCAAAAAATACATAATCGATTGGAAAAACCATCCCTTAGTTACTCCAGCAATAGCACCGCATGCAACATACACTGTAACTCCTGAGTGGTTATTAAAATCCAAAGAACTTGCTGAAAAAGAAAATGTTCCCATGTTGGTCCATGTGGCAGAATCGGCAGGAGAAAAAAAGCTAATTAGCGAACGCATAAATCCGATACCTGAAAATCAATCTATTATAAAGTACCTAGAAGATATTAATTTTTTATCTGATAAACTGTTAGCTGCTCATGTCATTTTTTTAGATAAAAATGACATGAAAATTTTAAAAAAATACGGAGTTGGCATTTCCCACAACCCTAAAGCCAATAGCCGTGCCGGTACTGGAATATCACCCGCCTATGACATGTACAAAATGGATTTAGACATAGGTTTAGGTACCGACGGACCAATGAGTTCTAACCAAATGGATATTTTTAATGTGATGGGTTATGCTGCCTCTGTTGCACGGTTACCAAGTAAAGACGAATCTCGTTTTACACCTTTTGAACTGGTCGATATGTCAACCATGGGAGGTGCACGTGCTTTAGACATGGAAAGTGAAATAGGTTCCTTAGAAGTCGGCAAAAAAGCCGACATTATAATCGTCGATACAGATGCAGCTAACACTCAACCTAACTACGACCCTTACGCAACAATTGCTTTTTCAGCCTACCCACAAAATGTTACTCATACGATTGTAAATGGTAAAATTATTGTGGAAAACGGGATTTTAAAAACCATTAATATGAGTGAACACAATAAAGAATGGATCCCTCTTACAAAAAAAGTAGCTGAGTTTGCTAAGACGCTTGAATGAAGTAGTTAAAATCAAGTATTGTTTACCATGCAGTACATGAAAGCAAATTTAAAAAAATATACTCTCTCAATGACACGAAGACGCTAATGAAAATCAAGAAAAAAGCACCTAATTATTTTAAAATATGAAGTTGTTTCATAATTAAATATATATAATTATGAGTTAGACTTTAAAAATTCATTTGCAAACCTTTGTAATACCCCACCTGCTTGATAAACCAACACTTCATCAGCAGTGTCTAGTCTGCATTTAACTGGAATGATTTCTTGCTCTCCATTGGCTCGATTCATTATCACTGACAACTCTGAGTTTGGTGCGATTTCACCTTGAACATCAAAAGTTTCTGTACCATTAATAGCATAGATTTTACGGGTTTCGTTATTGGTGAATTCAAGGGGCAAAATACCCATACCGAGCAAGTTAGTCCGGTGGATTCTTTCAAAACCTTCGGCGAGTAATACTTCAACGCCTGCTAACCTAACACCTTTAGCCGCCCAATCACGTGATGAACCTTGTCCATAATCCTTGCCTGCAACAATAATCAAAGGTTGTTTTCTATCCATGTAGGTTTCGATAGTTTCCCACATGCGCATTTGTGTGCCTTCGGGCTCTAGTCTTGCTAGTGAACCTTGGATAGTATTACCATTTTCATCTTTCACCATTTCATTAAATAGTTTTGGGTTAGCAAATGTTGCACGTTGTGCGGTGAGGTGATCGCCACGATGTGTTGCATAGGAATTAAAGTCCACTTCAGGCAAACCCATTTTATCTAGGTATGCGCCTGCAGCACTGGACAATTGGATAGCATTGGACGGTGATAAATGGTCAGTGGTGATATTATCACCTAAAACGGCAAGTGGTCGCATACCTTGCATGGTTCTTTTGGCGGCTAATGCCCCTTCCCAATAAGGTGGACGGCGAATGTATGTACTTTGCTCACGCCAATTATATAAGGGTTTTGTATCATTATCTGAGGTAACGTTAATTTTGAACATTGGTTCATAGACCTTAGTAAAATGTTCAGGTTTTACACTCTCTTTGATTATTTGATCAATTTCAGAATCACTTGGCCAAATGTCTTTTAAGGTGATTTTATTGCCTTTTTCATCTAATCCTAATGCATCTTTTTCAATGTCAAAACGAATTGACCCAGCGATAGCATAAGCAACGACCAATGGCGGAGATGCAAGAAAAGCTTGAGATGCGTGTGGATGGATGCGGCCATCAAAATTACGATTGCCGGATAATACGGCGGTTGTGTATAAGTCTCTGTCAATTATTTCGTGTTTAAGTATTGGATCTAATGCACCACTCATACCGTTACATGAGGTGCAGGCATAACCAACTACACCAAAACCTAACTCTTCAAGTTCGGGGAGTAAATTTGACTCTTTCAAATACAATGTAACGGCTTTTGAACCGGGTGCTAGCGAGGTTTTTACCCATGGTTTTCTAGTTAAACCTAATTTATTGGCGTTACGTGCGATAAGCCCTGCTGCAATCATGTTACGTGGATTACTGGTATTAGTACAAGATGTTATCGCTGCTATTATGCATGCCCCATCTGGCATTTCATTGTTTTGAGTTGAATAATCTCCGGTTATGCCTTTGCTTTGCAAATCTTTTACTGCAACACGTGCATGTGGGTTGGATGGCCCAGCAATATTACGACCAACTGAGGACATATCAAAAGTGAGTACACGCTGGTATTCTGCATTAATCATATCATCTGCCCACAAACCTGTTTGTCGTGCAT
The DNA here is from genome assembly GCA_016744455.1 of Alcanivoracaceae bacterium. GTDB lineage: Bacteria > Pseudomonadota > Gammaproteobacteria > Xanthomonadales > Marinicellaceae > NORP309. Next base: position 99,716 of record JADGEI010000005.1, on the reverse strand, counting down.
AGTTTTCAACTAATTTAACTTGCTCGGCATCACGACCTGTAAGAGTTAAATAATCAATGGTTTGTTGATCGATATAAAACATTGCCGCTGTCGCGCCAAATTCGGGTGTCATGTTGGAGATGGTAGCACGTTCGCCTAATGTCATGGCATTTGCACCCTCGCCATAAAACTCTAGGTAAGCTGAAACAACTTTTTCTTGGCGCAAAAACTCAGTAATTGCTAAAACTATATCAGTGCTAGTGATGCCTTCTTTAGCAACACCAGTAAGTTCAACCCCAACAATATCAGGAAGACGCATATAAGAGGGACGACCAAGCATAACACTTTCTGCTTCCAATCCTCCCACGCCCACAGAAATAACACCCAAAGCATCAACCATAGGTGTATGACTATCTGTTCCAACTAAGGTGTCTGGGAATGCAACGCCATCTTGTTTCTGAATCACAGGTGACATTCGTTCTAAATTTATTTGATGCATAATGCCATTTCCTGGAGGGACAACATTAACATTTTTAAAAGCTGTTTTACACCAATCAATAAAATGGAAACGGTCTTCATTTCGTCTGTCTTCAATGGCTCGATTTTTTTCAAAAGCATCTTTTTCAAAACCTGCATGTTCAACCGCTAAAGAATGATCTACTATTAATTGGGTAGGTACAACAGGATTTATTTGTGCTGGATCTCCGCCTTTATCGGCGATTGCATCACGCAACCCGGCTAAATCTACAAAAGCTGTTTGCCCCAATATATCATGGCAAACCACACGAGCAGGATACCATGGGAAATCTAAATCACTTTTGCTTTGTATTAGTTGCTTTAGTGCGGCACTTAAATCATTTGGTGGGCAGCGGCGTACCAAATTTTCTGCCAAAATTTTTGATGTATAAGGCAGTTTAGAATAGACACCCGGTTCGATGGTTTCAATTGCTTCTTGTGCATCAAAATAATCAAATTTTGTAGTGGTTAAGGATTTGCGGTAATTTGTATTCATAGTTTTAGCTTTTGCCTGATTTTAACTAAGGTCAAGATTATACAGCTTAGTGTATAGCGTTTAAATCTTTTGAAGACAATGAAGAAATATTATAAATTTGTTTAATTTTTTCGTTTCTTTGTTTTGATAATTGGTTATCTATAACAATTTCATTTTCATCAACATCCTTTAAAACGGCATAACGTTGCTTATTTAATTTTTCGATAAAATCATTAAAGTTTTTTACCTTATCGCTATTGATTTCCAGAATGGCAATATTTCTTAAGTTTTGATAACCTTCATTAGAAACATCTGGTAGTACCGAAACAATAAATATAATTTCATCAACATCATCAGGCGGGTTATCCTGCATAGTTATCAAGTTATAAGGCGTATAACGTGAGTTCATGTATGATTTTGTATACTGATTCAGGTAATTGATGCTAAGTTTTTCAAAGACAAAGCCTGAGGTAATATAATAACTTGGAGGCACATGACTTTTATAAACATCAATTATTGCTTCTTTTCTCGGTGGTGCTAAGGTGAAAGTTTTTGTCTGCCTCATACCCTCTCTAAGTATTTCTATTGATAGTTTATCACCAAAAATTTTTTGCTCCAAAATATAACCCATACCGATACGACCATTTCCATTGAACTGAATACTGCCATCAATACCAACAATAAAATCCTGTATTTTTAAGATTACGTCGTTCTTTTTCAATATTTCATTGGTGACAGAATGCTCATTAACTTTTTTAATCAACACACCTGTTTCATTCTCCTTCATTCCAAGCATATTTCGATGAATACTACTTTCCAATGACATCCACTGGATTCCAAATGTGGGGATACCGTCATAGTGATTGTCTTGAATGTCATCCAAGAAATGTTTAACAATATGTGAAGGAATAACATAACCAATATTGTTTGCTCCTCTTATTCCTTGAAAGGCGACGCCAATAACCTTGCCGTTTAGTAAAACAGGTCCGCCGCTATTGCCAGGGTTAATTGCTGCATCTGTTTGAATGGTACTAAATGATTTCTGTGAAAAAGCATGTTTTTGCATTTGCACCCGTGAAATTATACCTTCGGTTATACTTATTTTATCGCCACCTACTGGATATCCATAGACCACTACTTTTTCTTTAAGCTTTAATGCTGTGGTAAATTTTAAAGGTTTTATTTTGGGCAAATCGGTGTTATCTTTGAACTTAAGTAGAGCTAAATCATAATCATCAGAAATAAACTCTAATTCTACATCTCTTTTTTTCGGGTTGTTACCAAATCGAACTTGAATGTAGCGAGAATTTGAAACTGCATGAGCATTAGTTAATATACGGTTGTTATCAATTATGAATCCTGTGGCTGAAACACGTTGAATACCATGGCTTTTCCACGGTTCATTAAAGTTGTGTGATTGTTTGGCCGTAAATATTTTCACTACTGCGTCTTGAACGTCTTGAACGTCTTGTTTTGCTTGGGTTATTGAGGTAATTAAAAGTATAAAAATAAGTAGTTTTTTCATGGATTTAAAATAGGTAATAAGGAGTAAATTATAACACAATTGACATGGGCATAACTAAATATTGGGTTATTACTTTTGTATATTATTTACCCTGCAGCATAATACTAAAATTTTTCTGGTTGTTCTATATGAAGTAAACTTGAACTGGCATCACCATTTTCATTAATGATTATAATGTACAATTGATCATAGTTTTTATGACTCATTGGAGGGTATTTCGTTTCACCAATTAATCGATTGACCATATCTGGAATCGTGTTTGAGTGACCAATTATTAATACTTTTTCCCCTTTAATTTCTTCAACAAATTTTAATACTTCAAAGGACATAGGGTAATATAATTCAGGTTTTATCTTTAACTCTTGACTTAATATTTCAGCAGTTTTTTTATTTCTTTTGAATTTTGTAGTAAATACCCGATCAAACTCAATATGCTTAAGTGTCTTTTTCCAATATTTTGCATGCCTAATTCCTATATCTGACAAGTTAGGGTTTTCAGGGTTTTTAATACTCTTTTCTGTATGCCTTAATATATAGATTTGTGTGACTTTTGATTCTTTCTCTGATTTTAGCAAAGTAATTTCAGAAGACTCAAGATCTAATTTAGCAGGGGAACCAATGTAGTGTTTAATATAAACAATAAGGCTAATTAGGAATAAAGCAGATAAAATAATTGCCAACAATTTGTATTTTGATGGACTTATATTTTTAGTTGGGTGGCTCTTTGGCTCCTCGTAACGGTAACCAATTTTATGAACTGTGACGATCAAATCACCATCCACTCCTGTCATTTTAAATAATTTTCGTAGTCTTGCAATTGCGGAAGTGACTACTTCTGGTGAGCTGGGTTTGTTTGCCCAAACCTGATCCATAAATGAATCAACATCTACAGTTTTTCCAGTATTATTCACAAGAATCTCTAAAACTTTAACAGCCTTGAGGTCTATATTTACATCTACACCATTCGATTTGACTTTATAATCATCAAAATCAATAATTAAATGTTCTATTGTATATTGTGTTGTCACACTTAAGATAATACTTTTTTTGTAGGTGATAAACAATAGAAAATATCAGTTCATGGTGTTTTTTTTAAAATTTTATAGCCGATTTTATTAAAATCATTAAATTGTATCGCTTATCGATTAAATAGACTTCATTAAAAATTTACATGTAACAAAAATGGGGGCTAAACTGACTTATCTTTAATAAAACTGAAATAAATCAGGAAAATATCAGGAAAATTTCAGAAATATCAGGCTAAACTTAGGCTAAAATCTCTATTAGAGTTTTTCTCACTTCTCTAAATCAAGAGATGAAAAGAGAGACAAATGCGTCAAACAACTTTCTATTTAAGACGGATAAACCTAATGAGGTTCATAAAACTCAATACTTAACGAACAAGGGGAAATGTATGTTAAAAATCCTAAGAATATTACGAGTCGAACATGTGGTTTTTTTTGTGCTGGTTAGTTATAGCTTAAACGTCAATAGTGCAACTACATCAGTTGTCATATCAAAGTTTAATAAGATGCAGTCTAAAGTTTCAACTGAATTATATAATGAAGGCTTAATTTCAAAAAAATACTACTCTATAAACAAACAACAGATTCTGGCTATAAAAGGTAAAAACACAAAGGGCGGAACAGCAAGTATTAACGGCAAGATTATTGACGAAAACTCTAATCCATTAAGTATGCATGCAGTTACACTTTATAATGCGACAACATTAAATAATCCAACTGCAAATACACAAACTGATGCTCTTGGAAACTTTAATTTTCCCGGACTAGATGCGGGTGATTATGTTCTTTTTACCGGTACTAATGGTGATGGCTATCTACATTATGTTTGGCAAGATGTTGTTTTTGGAGGCCCCAGACTTTGTCATCAATGCAATAGTAGTGTAACTTCTGATAGTTTTATTAATGTTGCTGTTGGAGCAACAGTAAATAATATAGATGTATCAACACAATTAGGCGGTGTGATAACCGGCTTTATGAAAGATGCAACAAACCTAGATGCAGTCAATACGCTGTCTGCCATTGCCGTGAATATTTCTGATAACTCCTACAATTTAAAATTTCAGTTTTCAAACACAGATATGTTAACAGGAGAATACCAGATTACCGGTGTTCCAAATGGCAGCTACAAATTATTTCTGGAAGGAAAAGTTGCTGAAAACAATGAATACATTCCTCAATTATTAGGGGGCTCTCAATGTAACGCATGTGCTGAATTAGCTTTCGATAATCAAGGCAGTGATCTAGTAATTACCGGATTAAATACAATCAGCAACGTAGATTTTGAACTTAATAAGGGCGCCTCTATTTCAGGTAAAATAGTTGATGCACTATCAGGTGATGCGCTGACAGTTCCCTCTTTATTTTTAATCTTTGATGAGTTAAATAATCTAATCACCAATCACTTTATTTTGGGGACTAATTCAGTACCCAGTGCAACAGGTGATTATTTCATTGGTGGATTATTACCAGGCAGTTATTATCTGCAAGGCGGGGATTTAGGATTTGATTTTTATCAACGAGAAGTTTATAACAACAAACCTTGTTATTGGTCTGGTTGCGATAGGTCCACTGGTGACCCATTGGTATTAGGTGTTAGGCAGGCAGTAACTGGAATTGATTTTTTATTAGAAAAAGGTGGCAAAATTTCTGGAAGCATCACTAGTACGGCTACAGGAATGCCAATTACAGATGCAAATGTTCAAGTACAATTCTTTAATTCAACAGGAAATGTAGTGGGTGGAGCAAGAACAAAAAGTGATGGTACGTATATATCTGCTCGAGGATTACCACCCGGTAATTATGCAGTGAGAACAGGAAATTTATATGCTGGCGCGTTAACACGACCTTATATCAATGAAAAATATAATGATGTAGAGTGCTCTGGATTGGCATGTGATTTAACCACAGCAGATGTTAGTGTTGTGGCAAACACCATTACACCTGCAATTGATTTTATTTTAGACTCTGGCTATTCATTCTCAGGAACAATGACAGAATTAGCTACTGGAAACCCAATTCCAGATGTGCATGTTTTAGTTTATCAAGATATGGGTGATGGTACAGTGAAGTTTGCAAATTGGGCAACAACAAGTGATGGGAGTAATGCTGCTATTGGTAGTTTCGAAGTAGCTGGATTACCTGCTGGCACTTTTTATGCAGTTACGAATAATGGGTCCAACCTACCTTTTCCTGGAATAAGGCCTGCCAATGGTGATGGTTGGTTAGATATTTTATATGATGGCATGCCTTGTCCAGCAGCTGGTTGTGATATTATCACAGGTACACCCATAGTTATTTCCTCTACTAGAGGTACAGGAGTAAACTTAACGATTACAATGATTCAAGGAGCCAGCATCAGCGGAAAAATCACTGATGACGTACTTAATTCACCTATCCCAGAAATAAAAATCAATGTATACAATCAAAATGATGAATATTTTGGCAGTTATACAACGGATGAAACAGGCCGCTATCAAACTGCTGGATTGCCAGCGGATACCTATTACTTAACCACCTCCAGTTTTGAAGTATTGATTGATATGAAATACGGTAACACTCCTTGCTACGTTGGCTCGTGTAACCCTTTAGATGCTAAGCCAATTATACTAGCTAACCAACAAAATAAAACTGGTATTGATTTTGTATTGATACCAACTTCTGATTTTGTTTTTACTAGTAGTTTTGAGTAATTCAGAGAGATTCTTTAATAGTTTCAAGTAGAATCTGATTTTCCGTGGTCCAGCTTTCATGATAAGCCTGTTTGGCTTGATTAAGAATGTTTAGTGCTTCGATCTTTTTCCCTTGCTTGTTCAATGCTTGAGCCTTTAGATCGAGATAGGGATTAGGATGCGGGTTATATTGTTCAAGGTTATTTAATATTGCCAAGGCTTTATTTGCATCAGATCTCAAATAGACCATTGCAAGTTGATTTTGAGCATCAACCAGCATTTTAAAATCTTTTCCAACCGTTAATTTTTCTGAAATATTTTCAAGAAGACTTATGGCATCTCGATTTTTTCCAATTTGTTTGTAATACCTAGCTAAATATAAATCCATATAGACTTGGAATCTTTCAAAGCCCTTTTGTTGAATTAATGATTCACGTTTATTCCATTCTAGCATAAAGTTATCGGTATCTTTCTGCAACAAGATCAACTCTAAAGCAGTAAAAGCATTATTTAGTTGCATGCCATAATCGCCTATTTTTATTGCCAGTTCCAATGTTTTATTTATCTGTTTTTGCGCATGAGCCCAATCAAAAGTATTCATGGATAAGATGGCATCAAAATGCATATAATGTAGTCTTAATGTATCTGAATTTAACTCTTCTGCAATATCTCCTAGTCTTTTGTTTACAGACCTTGCTTCACTAAATTGCCCACGTAAGTTTAAAGTAGTAACCAAGGTGCCCAGCCCTACCGCCACTTGTTCCTTATTGTTATCCAATTCCATTAGCTCAATGGCTTTTTTTTGTAATAGTATTGAGTTCTCCCAATCATATGTTGAAAGGGCAACAAGTGCCATGCTGTTTAAAGCCAATATCTGATGATGTATGTTTCCAGCAGACTCAGCATAGGTGAGCGCCTTTTGATAAAGAGTGTAAACATTTTTCCCAATAGACTGGGTACTCAGAACTTTTGCTTGGCCTAAATAACTCTGCGCATAGATTAATGGATTAAGTTGCTCATCAATAGAGTACAATGCTTGTTTGTAGAAATCTAAGGCACTTTTATGATCTGCTAATGCCGTATATGCTTTTGCCATTAATAATTTAACCTTGGCTTTTTTAATCGTACTAATAGTTAAGTGATGCGCTTGATAATTTTTAAGGTTTTCAATTATTTTGCTGTATTCATGTTTGGTATAGAGAATTTCAGCTAAAGCCAATTCTATTTCAGTTCCCATCAACTCATAAGCTTTGGTGGCTTTCAAGGTGTTTAACTGAGATTGACATTTCTCGTACTTTTTTTCTTCAAAAAATATTTCTGACAAAGTAAACCGTGCTAAATAATGGTCTTCCTTTTTGGATAATAATTCAGTTAATATTTTTTTAGCTTGGGTTAAATTTCTTTTATTTTTAAAGCCAAGTGCCTGGATAAATGATTCACCCAGTGTTGGTTCAATTAAAGTGTTTATTTTTTCCTTTGAAATGATTTGATTAAAATCAGTTATTATTAACATTTGCTTATTTAATAAATGTCCCACACTGTTTGCAGAAATTGTTGTTTCGTTGAGTATGTTTTGACCGTCGGTAAGTTCAATTGAGCTCTCATATAACTCACCATTTTTAACAATTGTTGTCTGTAAATAAAGTAAGTCGTCCGACCGTTGCCAATGTTTTTCTATGGCTTGTTGGGTGGTTAAGCTGCTTTGATCAAATATCATCTGCCCTTCTGAATCTAAAGAGTTAAAGGTTGATTTTAGTAAAGATTTTACCCCTTGTTGTTCAATATCACTAAACCCTGTAATGGCAAATGTTGTCGGAAAGACTAAGATTTTTTGTTTTTTACTAAATTTCGAAAACTCTTCTATTTTTTCACTATAGTAAATGTTTTTTATCCACAAAACAATAATAATAGCCAGTATAAAGACACTAATTTTCTTTAATATATTTGGTAATTGAAATGAAGTTTCTTGTATATTTTCTTCTGCTTTTGCATCGACAACATCTGATTCAAAACTGATGCCATGGCCATAATGGGTAACAATTAATTTCGGTTCTTTGGGGTTTTCCTCAATATAACTTCGAAGGATAGATAGTACTTGATCCACTGAGTTTTCTGTAATTATTCGCCCCCAAACTTGCTCCATTAATGTATGTTTGGTATGAATTTTTTTTGGGTTATTTATAAAAAAATTAAGTAATTTTTTTTGTGTTTTAGTGAGCTTATGTTCCTCACTATTTGCCTGAATTAGGCCTTTATCATAATCATAAGAAAAATTTTCAAACTGATATATCATTCGTTAAGTGTATTATTAAATTTTGACTAATGCTAAATAATACATCAAGCACGCGAAAATGACCAACCATTTTTAATTGATGGGTCTTTTTCAACTATTAGGATATAAGCTAATGCCTTATATCCTAATAGTTGTATCCCATTCTTATCATAAATTAATTATTTCAAGTGATAAGAACTATTTGAGAGCCTAAGCAACTCTCTATTTGTATGTTTAGCAATTATTCAAAACTATCTAGTTAACATACCCCCCCCTTGCGGACAAGTTTTATTGGTTTCGCCAAAATTGTCACCCATATTAAACCCTTGATTAACTGTCCCAGCAGTGTTGTTGATGATATTATTTTGGCTACACGGGTTAATAGCGGCGGCAAATCTTACCCCAAAACCTGTGTTACTGTGAACTCTTTTGTTGCAAACCCTACCTCCATCAAATGATGTAATCGAGATGCCGTCATCTCCATATTGGTATGATATGTTATTAACGATGTTGCGTCCTTTTGAACCGATTATGCCATCTCCAGTATTGTTATGAGATTTGTTATTATCAATAATTGACCCCCTGTTTCCTACTAGTCCTTCTGACCCATTATTGTGTGATTTCTGATACCCAAAACGGTTTATTGTCATTGAGATTTTTAATGCCATCTTTATCATAGTCGCCGAATGGATTCTGTTGCTGCAAGGTTTCTTGTAACCACTTTTTAAATGAATACAGTTGCATGAGACTATACTCATCATTAGTTAATTCAAAATTCTGGTTATAGAAACTTATAGCATTTGTTTCAAAATCATACACTATAAAATCTTTTGAGGTGTTCGATTGAATGGCTTGAATATAATCGAATAATTTTAGGCTAGTTAGCTCTTCATACCCATCTGAAAAAACTGAGTCAATATAAGACACTGTAAATTGTACGACTGCAGAAGTATCATCACCATTATTAGCTGTTCCCCCATCATCTTGCATGCTTATCCCAATGTTGGCAATTCCATCATTGCGGGTTAAGTCAATAATCAATGTCCCATCATTTGTCATTGAAATTCCGTTGAGTATATTATCAAAATCAGAAAAAACGATTAAATTGAACTGTAAAATATTTTGCATGCTTTCATCAGGAGCTCCGAAATTAAATGCATGGGCAAAATCTGGAATACTTATACTATTACTAGAAGACGATACCAATGGCACTGTATCAATATTACCTTCAATTTCAAAACTAGGTGTATCATTCACAGGTAATACATCAACGTTTAGTGTTGAAGCAACTTGATGCAATCCATCGGTAACTATAAAACTAAATGTTGCTTGACCTGAGATGTCTGTTGGAGGGATAAAGACAAAGGTACCATCGGCATTTATTGTAATTAGGCCTCCCACTCCATCTGCCGTAAAAGTTCCTGGAGAAACTACTGATAATGGATCTGTTTCTGCATCTGAATCATTGGCAAGCACTCCATCCTGATTATTATTGGTTCCATTTGCATCATTGGCTGTTAGTAACGTATCTTCATTAATTGTATAATTATCAATAACAACAACAGGTTCAGAATTGCATACGATAATAACACTACTTTCATTAGTGCCGGCCATAGCACCAGCTCCATTATTGCTTCCACTATTACCACCTGTAATCAAGCAGGTTTGATTTGGCGTTGAAGGTTGTGTTAATACTGTGACTGCATAATTAGTGCCATCATCTAACAACGTTGGAAAAGTAAAAACCCCATTGGAGGTTAAGACCAAATTATCAGTTAAATTGTTTTGAAGTACTAAGGTGTTGTTCATAGATAAACCAGATAAAACACCTCCTACACTATAGGTTAGTGTAGTACATTCAATTGTAATATTGCTGATGTCTACACCTGCTAATATACCACTACCATCTGTAATTTGGCAAGATTGATTTGGGCTTGATGGCTGGGTTAGAACCGTTACACTATAAACTGATTCATCATCAAGAGCTGTAGTGAAAATAAAGTTACCATTGACTGATAGGATTAAATCATCTAGCAGATTGTTTTGTATGACAAGACTATTACCAGTTGCTAGTCCAGTTAGATTTCCAGAGAATGTGTATTGAATTGTGGTACATATCACGGTTATGTCTACAACATCAAACCCACTCAACACACTATTTCCATTACTAATCAAGCATTCTTGATTTGGCGTTGTCGGCTGAATCAAAACAGTAACATCATAAACCGACTCGTCATCCAAAGCAGTAGCAAATGTTAATGACCCATTGCTGGTTGCGACTAGATTATCACCAAGGTTGTTTTGTAATGTAACGTTATTGGCGCTTGCTAACCCTGAAACAGTTAAACCAATGGTATAGGTATTTGTTGTACAAACAATTGATACATTGTTGATATCGGCTCCATTTATTGTGCCATTGCCATTAGTAATTACACATGTTTGACTTGGAGCTGTTGGCTGGTTAAGAACAGTTACATTATAGGATGCACCAGTGAGAAACCCTGTATTGAATTTAAAAGAGCCATCTGCGCTAATAACTGTATCATCGCCTAGATTATTTTGTAAAATAAGCTCATTCCCAGATGCAAGACCAGTTACTGTTCCGGCTACAGAAAAAGCTGTTAAATCAAATATATAAGCAGCTCCTGAGCCTGATCCATACTCATTGTGATTATTTGCACCACCAATCACTTTATCTCCAAATATACTTACTGAAATACCAAAATCATTCATTAAGTCATTTGAAGGTTGCAATACACCAGTTTGGTTCCAAGTTGTTCCATCAAAATCAAAGACAAATGCTGACCCTTGTATTGATGCAATTGATGTTCCAACAACCAGCTTATCATTTTGTAAGCTTGTTGAATGACCAAACCGGTTATTGTTACTTGGGCCTGAAGCCACTAATTTATCTGATTCAATCCATTGAGTACCATCAAAATCAAATACATAGGCTGAACCAGATGATGAACCATTGTCATCATCGCCACTCGCTCCAATAAGAGCCCTATTGCCTAGTAAACTAACAGATGTGCCAAAGTTATCAAAATTAGCCGCATCGCTTGCTATTAATTTTGTTACTGGGGACCAATGATTACCATTAAATTCATACACATATGCTGAACCAAAATCAGTCAAACTTCCGGCATCATCTCCAAACGAGCCAACAATGACTTTGTCTCCCGATAAAGCAACTGAATGCCCAAAAAAATCTCTTTTGTTTCTGTCGAATGCAGTCAATTTTGTTGTTTGGGACCAACTTGTTCCATTATAATCAAATACATAAGCCGCTCCTGAATCTCGAAAACTAGAATTGATATCATCGCTTTCTGCACCAATTATTACTCTATCACTCTCTAAACTAATGCTCACACCAAATCGGTCGCCAAAATCACCGTCCGACGCTGATAACTTAGTCGTTTCAACCCAATTACTGCCATCGAAATCAAACACATAAACTGCTCCTGAACTCACATTCGACGAGTTCCTTGCAGAAGTAGCTCCTATCATTATCCGAGAATTATAGATACTAACTGATCTACCAAACTGATGACTTGCTGATGTATCAGAACCTGAAAATTTTGTCACTAATGACCAATTGCCTGCTAGAAATTGATACAGGTAAGCAGAACCAGATCCAGACCCCAAATCATCATCAAAAGGCGACCCAACAAGAGCCAAATCATTGTATAAACTAACAGATGTTCCATACTGATCTCCCGCTGAGCTATCAGGAGCCGTTAACTTGTTTGTTTGTAACCAGCTTATCCCATCAAAATCAAAGACATAAGAAGAACCAGAATTAGTTCCGTTATCATCATCTTCAATTGCGCCAAATAATGATCTATCTCCAGAATGGGCTACTGAAGTTCCAAAGGCATCATCTCTTGCACCATCTGCTGCGATAATTTTTTCTGTTTCAACCCAGTTGCTGCCGTTGTAATCAAAAATATAGGCAGACCCTGTTCTAGAGTTACTATTGATTCGATCACCCTTTGCTCCAATAACCAATCTAGTGGCAGATAAACTAACAGAATTACCGAATCGCTTATAAGATGTTTCATCCGATGCGGTTAATTTAATGGTTTCTTGCCATGTACCCCCATTGAAATCAAAGACATATACCGCGCCAGAACTGCTGGTAATCGCAGGTATACTATCTTCAGTTGCAGCAATGACTGCTCTATCCCCTAAGAGGGCAACTGAGGTGCCAAAAGAGTCTCCACTGTCATCATCTAAGGCCACAAGTTTTACAGTCTCAGTCCAGTTATTGCCATCATAGTCAAAAATATATGCAGACCCAGAAGATGAACCTCCATCATCGTTACCATAAGCACCAATTAAAACTCTATCGCCTGATAAACTGACTGAATTACCAAATAAATCTGAACTAGCGGCATCAGATGCAGTTAGTTTTTTGGTCTCAGACCAAACACCACCATTGTAATCAAAAATATAAGCTGATCCTGATGAAGAGCCATCATCATCATCGCTTTGTGCGCCAACAACCATTCGATCAACTGATAGATCTATTGACATAGCGAATCGGTCATTGCTACCAATGTCTGAGGAAATTAATTTTTCTGCTTGATGCCAATTGTTCCCATCGTATTCAAAAACATAAACAGCACCAGAGTCATTACCAACACCGTTATAACTAAAATCACCTACGATTATCCTATTTCCAACTAGGCTAACTGCATAGCCAAATTGATTGTTATTGGCTGTATCTAAAGGCAGAAGAACGTCTGTTAAATTCCAATTGCTTCCATCAAAATCATAGACATAAGCAACGCCGTTACCTTGAGCATAGGGTGCGCCTACTACTGCTCTGTTTCCATCGATGTCAACACTCTGACCATAATGACTACTTTCTCCACTAATACCAGTAGCTGATGGCAATAATTTTGCTTCTTGAAGCACTGCTGATTTTAAACTTGCCCAATGAGATTCTACTATGTTGTCTGGTTTTTTTTGGTTAAGGAATTGAGTGGCTCCTGCACCTACACAACTAAATAAAGTGGCCAAGATTAATTTAATGATAATGTTTTTCATAACTGCCTATTCTATTAATGATTAATGATGCAAATTATAGGCTTTTAGAATTTTAAGCTTCTTATATTGTTCTTATATTGTTCTGAAGAAGTTATTAGTTTTAACAATAGAAGCCTATATGTATTATTTCTCTATCTTTTGAAATTAATTGTTAGTAGAGTAGGTCAATTAATTTTACTCTCTGTACTATAACTATGAAAAAGTGCCAAACTCTAGAATGTACCATTGGAAACACTCCTCTTATTCGCATCCAACGACTCTATGACGAAAGCCGTAACAATGTTATCTTGGCCAAGTTAGAAGGACAAAACCCAGCTGGCTCTGTTAAAGACCGTCCTGCTTTATCGATGATCAAACATGCAGAAGAAAAAGGCTATATTAAACCTGGCGACAAGCTAGTAGAGGCAACCAGTGGTAACACCGGAATTGCACTGGCAATGATTGCTGCCTTAAAAGATTATCGTATGACATTAATTATGCCAGAATCATCAAGTATGGAACGACAAAAAGCCATGAAAGCTTATGGTGCTGACTTAATTTTGGTTTCGGATGAATTAGGTATGGAAGGCGCACGTGATTTGGCAATAAATATGGATAATGAAGGCCGGGCAAAATTACTCAATCAATTTGCCAACCAAGACAATCCATTAGCTCATTATGAATCAACAGGGAAAGAAATTTGGCATGATACCGAAGGTGATATTACCCACTTTGTATCGGCAATGGGAACAACAGGAACCATTATGGGAACATCGTGTTATTTAAAAAGGCAAAACCCTGAAATACAAATTATCGGTGTTCAACCTGATGGTAACTCAAAAATACCTGGCATTCGACGTTGGCCAACAGAGTACCTGCCACAAATATTTGACCCTAACCGTGTTGATAGTATAGTTGATGTTTCTCAAAAAAACGCCCAAATTACTGCAAGACAAATGGCGAAAAGAGAAGGAATTTTTGCAGGTCCTTCTTCTGGTGGTGCCATGTTTGTGGCATTAGAATTAGCCAAATCACTAAAAAATGCAGTGATAGTTACAATCATTTGTGATCGTGGCGATAGGTATTTATCGACACCTTTATTTGATTAAATTACATCATTAACAATGCCTTTTCGGGCAAAACAACACCTTACATCAACAACCTCACATTGTTTCTATAAAAACACCCTAACTTATTGTTTTAAAAACAGTTAAAGAGTTATCCACAGAGCCTGTGGATAACTCTGTTAATAACCCCTGTTTTGTAGCCATTAAAGCACCGAAAAGCCTATGGTTTTATCAAATCGGTTAATAATTAACCACTTAAAATATATTTATTAAAATCAACAACTTATCATTTGGCTATTACTGACTGATGCAAACTTTCATAAGTTACAATGACTTAATACTGCAAAATTACCAGCATTGTGTATAAATCAATAACTTAGAGGTTATAATGAGAAGAAATTAACTTTATATATAAATAATGCTAGACACTCAAAAAATCCTTCTTTTACTCATTTTATTATTCTTCAGACCTTCCTATGCAACTATAACCATTGACGGAGAACTAAATGAAACTGAATGGCATGAAGCTCAATTATTTAACAAATTATTGGTAGTAGAACCTTATTTACTTGATGAGCCACGTTACCAAACAGAAACATTAATCACATCAAATGAATCTGGTATATATATTGGTATAAAAAATTACCAACCCATAGATACACGAAACACAGATGTTTTCCCCAGAGATCAAACAATTGAGTCTGATAAAGTGGAATTGATGCTAGATTTTGATAATAATGCGATCACAGCTTATTCATTCCAACTTGGTGCTGGAGGCTCTATACGCGATGGAACATTCAGCAGTGAAAGTGGTTTTTCCAATGAGTGGGATGGTAATTGGAGTGGAGCAGTATCAAGCAATGACGAGTATTGGGCAGCAGAATTTTTGATTCCATGGGATGTGGTGTCAATGAAGGCAAGTGATGATGGGAAAAGGCAATTAAATTGGTATCTCATTCGTAGCATACCTAATGAAACACAAGCCTATGCAAATGTTCCAACAACTGAATTTAGGCAACGGTTTTTAAATGATTTTGAAACCATATCACTCACTGATTATAGCCAATCTTCATTACAACTCTATGCCTATGCGACTGCAAGAAAAAATATTCATAACCAAGATAGTTCAATGGATGCTGGATTAGATCTTTTTTGGAAATCAGGAAATGGTAAGCAATTAACTGCGACAGTTAATCCCGATTTTGGGCAAATTGAAAGTGACAGCCTAGTGGTTAATTTTTCAGCAACAGAAATATTTTTCAATGAGCGCAGGCCTTTCTTTACTGAAAATCAAACATTATTTAAACTACCTGTTGCTTACGGCTTAAGAGTCATTCATACACGAAGGATTGGTAGCCGCCCTGATATAGGAACTGATGTAGCCACAGATATTGATGCAGCAATTAAGTTTACAGATAACCATGACCAATTTACCTATGGGGTATTTGCTGCCAGTGAATCCAGCGGCAATGAATTTACTGGTAGAGATTACTTTGCCGGCCGATTCTTACATAAAACCAACCATCAAACCTTAGGTCTTACGAGCACTTATGTTAACCGGCCAGATATCAATCGAAAAGCACTAACCAATGCCATTAATCACGAATACCAATGGTCAGAAAATATCACGCAAAAAAGTTTATTTGCACACTCTAATACAGAATACAATAACGATAAACATACTGGTATTGGGTTATGGACAAACCTTGAACACCAAATTAATGACAATCAAAAACAAGGTGTTATTTTCGCACATTATGGTAAAGAGTTAGACGTCAATGACTTTGGCTTTTTACCCAGAAACAACCTCAATGCAGCTTTTTACACTCATAATTTAAAACTTACAAAATACGCAGAATCATCTAAATTACAGCAACGTGAATTTCAATTCAATGCCGAATATATTGGCAATAATAATGGCGTTACTACAGGGTCAAGTATGACATTTAGCGATTCCTGGCAGTTTAAAAATGCCTCTTCATTTAATTGGGATTTTAACTATTATTTTAAAGCTGCTGACGATTTAATTAGCCGTGGAAATGGGTTGTTAAATTTCGATTCAGGAACTCGCTTAGGTATAACTTATCGTTCCAATAATGCCAATAAACTTCGTTACCACGGGTATTTGCAGCATTTAAGTCAATTTGAAACAGGAACGGAATTTGCCACACACATTCATCCGAGCTATTTTTTCCAAGACAACTATAGTGTATCATTAGGGGTGTTTTATCGTGATGCTAACAATTGGCTTAATTGGATTGAAGGAAATCAATTCGGTCGTTATCAACGAAAATTACTGAATTCATCATTAGACTTCAATGCCAATTTTAGCCCAAAACAAGAGCTCAGATTCCGTCTACAATGGATTGCCATAGATGCCCAGGCAAATGCCCACTACCAACTCAATTCACAAGGTGATTTACTGGCAACCGGAAACGAAATAAACGATTTCAGCCTATCAAATACAGCACTACAAATTCGTTACCGTTACGAAATTGCACCACTATCTAATATTTATGTGGTGTACTCTCGTGGTGCCAGTATATTTGATGAGAAAAGTGAAAGTGTTTTTGGGTTATTTAATCCAGGTTTTGAAAATGTCAACAGCGATAATTTTTTAGTTAAATTTAGGTATAATTTTTTCTAAATTCCTTAATCACCTGAAATGTATTTTGGTCCCTTACCAGCTGTTTTTTCATACACACCTTTACCTGCACGTTTGTACTTAGTGAAGCCTTTTTGTTGTGCCGTTTTATCTGTGGTTAAATGAGCTTTACCCGAAACCACATTTGGAGCAGAGATAACTTTTTTAACTTTATAACCACATTCAGGGCAATACAAGACTGGCTCAGCATTGATACGCTGTAGAATACTAAAACCATTTTGGCAATAATCACAACAGTCTTCTGTTGCACAAAGATAAGTATAAAATGGCATGTATTAATTCACAATCCGCAGGTATTCTAATAATAAGCTACCATTATAACAAAGTTTCCTTATTTTATTAGTGCGTATATCATATATTTAACTTTCATAATCGTGAGAGTTTACAGGCACGTTAATAACCCGAACAACCAATATGACAATTGTGTTACAAACATGTCGATTCGGTTGGTATTACGCTACAAATATTACAATCAGGTTTATTTCCTTAAAATTCCAAAGTCTTTCAGTTAAACTATTCACTTTTAAAAATCAGAGTAAAATTATGGTTAAAAACATTATTTCAGAAATGTTAGGTAAGTCACCAGTTCACCCTATTCAAAATCATATTGATGTTGCGTGCCGATGTGCAGCAAAACTACCTGAACTTTTTGAAGCAGCTAACCTTAACGATTGGACTAAGGTAGATAAAGTTAATGAAAGAATTAGAAATCTTGAACACGATGCTGATAAAATCAAATTGGAAATTCGCTCAAACTTACCAAAAAGTTTATTTATGCCTGTACCACGACAAGATTTACTTGAGCTTGTCTTAGTCCAAGATAAGATTGCTAATATTGCTAAAAGCATAGGTGGGATGGTTAAGCTAAGAAAAATTCAAATACCACCTCACATGATTGATGGCTTTATTTCATTCGTAGAATTGTGTGTAGATGCCAGTGAATTTGCTAAAAAAAGCGTACATGAACTTGATGAACTTTATGAAACAGGTTTTCGTGGAGCCGAAGTCAAGCTAGTACAGGACTTAATAGATAAACTTGATAAAATTGAAACCAAAACAGATTTAAAACAATTAGCTATGCAACAAGAACTTTTCAAAATTGAAAATGACATGAAACCAGTTGAAGTGATGTTTTTATACAGGCTCATTGACAAAGTAGGCAGCATTGCAGACATGGCCGAACGTGTTGGTCGTCGATTAGAATTATTGTTAGCAAAATA
This sequence comes from Alcanivoracaceae bacterium, assembly GCA_016744455.1. GTDB lineage: Bacteria > Pseudomonadota > Gammaproteobacteria > Xanthomonadales > Marinicellaceae > NORP309. The sequence goes on along the minus strand of JADGEI010000005.1, from coordinate 81,269 downwards.
AAGAGGAAACAAAAGTGGAATATCAAACTATTTATATTACCCTAGCGGGTGTTTTTGGCCTATTTATGGCTTGGGGAATCGGTGCAAATGACGTAGCAAATGCCATGGCAACATCGGTTGGTTCTAAAGCCATTACAGTTAAAGCAGCTATACTAATTGCTGCTGTATTTGAATTTAGTGGTGCCATATTAGCAGGTGGAGAAGTAACATCAACTATACGAAAAGGCATAGTAGATCCTGCATCAATTACTGACAAACCAGAATTATTAATCTTTGGGATGTTAGCCTCTTTACTGGCAGCAGGAATTTGGTTATTAGTCGCATCAAAGAAAGGTTGGCCTGTTTCTACTACTCACTCTATTGTAGGTGCAGTCGTTGGGTTCGCAGCCGTTGGCATAGGAGTAGATGCCGTAAACTGGAGTAAAGTAGGAAGCATTGTTATGAGCTGGGTGGTTTCACCATTAACCTCTGGTATAATGGCCTTCTTATTGTTTCAGAGTGTGCAGGTATTAATATTACGTACTAAAGACCCACTAAAAAAAGCCAAACAATACGTACCAATTTATATTTTCTTAACCGCATTTTTCTTAACCTTATTAACCATCAAAAAAGGGCTAAAACATGTTTCAGATGTTAAAATCGAATCAGTTGATGCTTATCTTTATGCAGCTATTATTGGATTAATCATAGCTGTTATTGGTGCCATCTTTATTTCAAAAATTAAAGCTGATGAAGCAAAAGAAAAAGAATTTCATTTTCATACGGTAGAAAAAGTCTTTGCAGTTTTGATGGTGATTACAGCCAGTGGTTTAGCTTTTGCTCATGGATCAAACGATGTTGCAAATGCTGTTGGCCCTCTTGCTGCGGTTGTTTCAACAGCCAAAAGTGGGATGATAACGGGTAAATCTGCTTTAGATGCATGGATTTTGATTGTTGGTGGTATTGGTATTGTTATTGGCTTGGCTACTTATGGTCGAAAAGTTATGGCAACTGTAGGCAAAAAAATTACACACTTAACTCCTTCACGTGGTTTTGCTGCTGAGTTAGCTGCATCCATGACGATTGTTGTTGCTTCATCAACAGGTATGCCCATTTCTACAACACATACGTTAGTTGGTGCTGTATTAGGTGTAGGTTTAGCCAAAGGAATCAGTGCCATAAACTTATCTGTTGTACGAGGAATTTTTGCTTCATGGGTGATTACAATCCCAGCGGGTGCTGCCTTGTCAATTACTTTCTTCTTTATTCTTAAAGCCATATTTAGTTAATGATGTAATTCTATATAATTATCAACAGATGTAAGACTACCTTGCATAATTCCTTATGCAAGGTAAAATGGCAAATAACTCAACAACATTCGCCTTAAAATTCACCATTTAATGAACTTTCCAGCAGACCAAATAGAACAACAAATTGCGACTATTGATCAGGCATGGGCATTATTAAATAATCAACTCCCAAAATTTAAAAATATATATAACACCTGGAAAGATTGGTATCAACAAAGAATTACTGACACACAAATGCAGAAAATCACTATTGATGCAGTCGTCATCTGTTATGCACGCATGACCCTTAGAAATGGAACTCTCAGCAACAACCCAAGATGTTACCACAGTGAAACACATATTGATGACCTGCTCTACCGTTTAATCGCCGTTTCAAAATTGCCATTAAGTGAAAAAATGCCGAGTTATGGTTGGTCAATATTATCTATATTTATGGGTAGTCATGATTTACGTCAATCAGAAGAAGTGAGTTACGACACCTTGATAGGAAATAACGAACGTGCTAGTTACCAAGAGATCAAGCGCTTATTGACTAAAATTGATACAGGAAAACTAATTAACCAAGAGCAAAAAGAACTACTAAAGATCATGATACATGGCAGTACTTTTGGCAAAAATAAAGACAACAAAGGTAATATATACCAGGGAAACTTAGTTAAGTATTTGTTACAAAAGATTGAATGCATAAACCCCATTGATAGCGAAATTGCCTATTTGGCTTGTGATATTGACACAGCCAATGTTGCTTCAGAGTTATCTGACTATGCAAAATCAAGTTTAAATGTCTACAATGAATTCCAGAACATCTCAAAATCCCAAATTTCTGCTAAACAGTTTTTTGGCACTCAACAACAACAATATTTCTTTGAACTACAACAGTTCAATTCACGCATTGGGTTACAAGCCTTTGAAGAAAAAAAGCAGTTAAACGCACCTAAAATAAAAAATATTTGTGCCATTATCGAAAACCTAGATGACAAAACAAGCAATCAAGATGTGTTGGAAACATACCAAAAACAAATAAATAAATTTTCGTGAGCCATAAGAAAAACATATTTATTTGCCGCCACGGACATGCTACATTTACCGCCCAAACAGATTTTAATCGTGAATTAACTGCCGAAGGTATTCAGGCCGTATCCAATACCGCTTTATTTATTCAAAAACAGTGTGAAATTGCAAACATAAGTCCAGAATTATGCATCAGTTCATCAGCCCTAAGGACCAAGCAAACAGCTAAAATTATTGCCCAAAGCTATGCCGTGATGCAATGTGACTTTTACCAAGAACTCTATAGTACAAATGCAAGTCAATGGTTAGAAAAAATAACTAAAGCCAAACAAAATACCATCATACTTGTTGGCCACAACCCTACTTTAAGTCAATTAGTTCAGGTACTTTCTGGGCACGAATTTTATATGCAACCGGCAAACTGTGCCTTTATAACGCTTGAAATTAAACCCGATGGCTTTATATATCCTGCATTACTCAATCATGTTTTTCAAAATGAATAAAAACGAAACCCTCTTCAAAGTTCGCAAGGCCTATAACCATGTTGTTTATTATTTTATGCGCCTGCCAAAAATCACCCGCTATATGGTGATAGCGTTGTTGGTCGCTTATGTCTTAGGGAAATTTTTCAATCCGTACTTCTTTATATTAAAAGGCATTGGTTTTGGGTTTAACCCTATCCAAATAGTTACATATGCTTTTATTAATTATGATTTTACCCAGCTATTATTTAGTGTTTTAGCCATTTGGTTATTTGGTTACCAAATAGAAGACTATTGGGGGCAAAAACGTTTTGCAACTTTTGTGATTGTTTGCCTTGTCGCAACTGCCTTTGCTCATCTCTTGCTAGGCAGTCAGTTTGCCTTAGGCGTTTCTGGCTTGGTATTTGCCTTATTGCTTGCCTTTGGCATGATGTGGCCAAACCGTGAAGTCTATTTATTATTACCACCAATACCTGTTAAAGCAAAATACCTAGTTATGATTTATGCAGCCATCATGTTTTTTAGTGTTATGGCATCAAGTGCTGGTATCATCAACAACCTTGGTTATTTAGCTGGCCCTTTAAGTGGTTATTTATTGATTCAGTACTGGCGTAAAAAACCGCCTTTTAATGGCCCTAAGAAACAGACAAAAAGAAAAACAAAAATTTATCGAGTAAAATAATGCAACAAAAAGCCACAATTAAAAACATTATCAAAGCGAGTAAAAATGTTTACCAACACATGTCTCCTACACCATTACGGCATTACCAACAACTAAGTGATTTAATTGGAGCACACGTTTGGCTTAAACACGAGAACCATAATCCAACTTGCGCCTTTAAAGTTCGCGGTGGTATAAACCTTGTATCCCAATTATCAACTCAGCAAAAGAATGCGGGATTATATACAGCCTCTACTGGCAATCATGGGCAAAGTATTGCTTATGCAGCCAAAGTTCACAATTGTAAGGCTTTTATCTATGTGCCAATTGGTGCCAATACAGGCAAGGTAGCAGCAATGGAATCAAATGGTGCAAAAGTTATCTATGATGGAAATAATTTTGATGAGGCAAGAGCTGCTGCACTAATGGCTAGCCAAGAAAATAATGGCGTTTTTATAGGCCCAACAGATGAAGATTTAATCAACGGTGTTGGCAGTTATGCATTGGAAATCATCAATGATTTGCCCGATGTTGATGTTATTATTGTACCTGTTGGTGCAGGGAGTGGAATCTGTGCCACATCAATTGTAGCAAAAGCCATCAACCCCAAAATCAGAATAATCGGAGTACAATCAGCACAAGCTCCAGCACAACAATTAAGTTGGTTCAATCAACAGCTCATCGAAGCTGATAACACCACAATAGCAGAAGGGGTTGCAACAGGTGTTCCTTTTATCAACACACAAAAAATAATGTGGGAAAATGTTGATGAATTCATATTGGTTGAAGACCATGAAATTATAAAAGCCAATAAAACACTTATTGAAGCAACTCACAACCTTATTGAGGAAGCATCAGCTGCAACTTTTGCCGCAGCTGAAAAAGTAAAATCTCAATTCAAGAACAAAAATATTGCCCTCGTTATGAGCGGAGGAAATATCTCAATGCAGAATTTAACCAATTATATCAAGTAAAAGACTGCCTTATATAACTGCCTTAATTTAGTCAATTAATCAAGGCAAACATTCCAAACCTTCGGGTTTATGTTTTATTCTATGCAATAAAAGCTTATTCCTGTAGCGTAGGGGTTAGCAACCTTAATGGCATTGTATTTCTATTCCATTGGGTGTCATGAATGCCGTCATTGATATCAATCTGCATATTCTCTAAAATTGCATCTAGATTAGAGTTTTGGTAATTAATTCTTGCAGTCCCTACATTGGTATTTGATGGGGATACTGTTGGACAATGCGGGCAGAACGTATAAAAGTATTTCATTTCAATGTTTTCAACGGCTTCATTTTGTCCTGACCCAAGTAACCAGAAGGGTTGGCCACTATTATCATAGATATAACTAACGTTAACCTCATTGTTGCTTTGAGTTCCTATTGAAAAACCCCATCCATCTTCGTCATCATTATACCAAATACCAGTTCTTTGCTCACTTGGGGTTGAACCAAAAACAAGTGGTTGAATAATATCAGCACTAAACTTACCATTAATTTTCCTGGTTAAGATAGCTGTATTGGCATTGACCAAAGTTGTTAATGAGTTTCCTACTAAATCTCGTGATTGATTAGACGTTAAAAAAGGGCCGTCATATGAAAATTTATACAACTCATTATAGGCTTGATTATTCTGCTGATAATTATTGGGTCCTCCAGTTAAATACCAAATTGATGAACGATCTGCCATGGCAGTATAATGAACATAAACCAATGATTGCCCGATGTAATACATATCATACCCATTACCTGGTCGTTTGATATTGTCCCAAATACCATTAGTAGCATTGATATCATTCTCACCATTGGTGCTGCAATTTGTTACCACACTACAAACACCATTATTTCCCAAAGTAGTACTAATCACATCAGATCCATCTTGATTAAAACCCTGTTCATAAACAGCCGCTTGCATTTCTATATTTATAGCAGAACCACATTCTGCCTCTTGATTAACACTAAATTCTACCAATCCATTAAATTGATTAGACACGGGCAAATCGCCCATAGCCAAAACTGGTGTCTCCAAATTGAGGTAATCCACATTTCCAGTAGGAGTCAGACTGTCTTTATGGTATACGCAGACCGCTTGTTGGTTATTTATCCCATTAGTGTTGTTGCAAGAAAAACCCAATCCATCAGTGGCATTGGTATTTTGTATGCCCACTGATGAAGAGGCAGGATTGTAACCAACACCATCGTATTGGAAAACCCACTGACCATTACTGGGGTACAAGATAGCCTCAAAATTAAAGTGCTCAACAGTTGAGTTTGACGTATCAAAAATATCCACATCTTGGTACATAAAAATATCACACGATAAATCTTGATCAAGAGCTGACTGTCTTGGGCAAATGTTAAAATGTTGATGGTAGATATGCTGTGTGATTAAATCATCATGCAAAGGGATAATGCGGGCTCCATTGGTAGAACCACTGTTGCCATTATTCGTGGCTTCAGGAAGTGGGCAGCTATTATCAAAATCAAAGCCAGATTCATTGGGGTCAATAGAAATAAAGCCATTGGTACTTAAATATAGACTGCTTATAGTCTCGCCATAAAAGTCAAAAGGTGTGTTTAAGCTAACAGCCGCTACACCTTCATCCTCAGCATCGAAACTATCATTTGGATTAGCATCAGTAATTGTTAATTCAGTACCTGTATTGGAAATATCAATAAAGTTTCTATCACAAGAGCCAGCAGCATTACCAAAACTATCCTGCACCGTAGTTTGTAAATCTAAAGATGTCGCTTTTTTCAAAAATACCGCATAGGCACTTTCCGCATCAGCAAAACCATTGTTTTGAATCGATACTGGTATCTGCCACTGTTCACCTGGGTCAATAAAATTATCGTTATTACCACAGGTCTGTGAAGCTGAACTGGTGGAGGTTAATAAGTTGATTTCTGGGGCTGCGATATTAACAGAAAGCAATGCTGTAGTACTAGCACTCTCAGAATCTGTTACTGTTACCGATACATTTTGGTTATAGGTTTGTTGATAATTTGCGCTAATATTTTCATCTATACCGTCAGTTTTTCCATCATTATTAACATCCCAAGCATATGAATAAGGCGGTACACCCCCATTTATCTCAACGCTAAACTCTTGATTATTTTCTGTTGTTGAATCACCAGTGCTGATTATGTTGGCTGAAATATTTGAAACAACTGCAACATTATAGCCACACCCTTGAAAGGTAGATTGAATAGTGCCAACATGTTGACTCATATTCAAATTAACTGCAGCTTGCAATACAGCTTGTGCAGCTTGTTCTTGATTTGTGTTTGAACCAGTCATAGCTAGACCTTCAACCACAATAGTATCAGTATCTTCCGCTCCAATTTGATCCCAAACCTTCATTAAACAGCTTGCCCAGATCTGTCCGTCTGTATGTATTTGACCCACTAAACCCGATGGGTAAACTCTATCATAATTAGTCGTTCGCCCTGCCCAACATTCATTATGACCATCCCATGAAAACATATAGTGATATGCTGCTTGATTTGAGTTCCAGGTTTGATTAGAGTTTTTCCGGCTATAAGATTGGGCAAAATAATCGCCAGTGCCTTCACTCAATCCATTTACTTGTGATAAATTACCTACAGTTAGCCAGTCATGGATACCATGCCCCAACTCATGTATTACAACATCAGCATCTTCGGCATCATCGACACAACCCTCACCAAAAACTAGTAATCCTGCCCCACTATAAAATGAATTATCAGCTCCATTATCACCATGGGCATCAAATTTAATACCTGTAGAGTATTGGAAGGGCTTGACTGTCAACCCTAAATCTTCATTTAAATAGTTAAGAAATGTATCTATATGGTAATAGGTATTAACAAATTCGAACGCAGGATCTGCGCGATCATAATTAAAACTTGAGCTTGATTGGGAAAACACCCCATCATTTGGCGGAGAAACGTCAACCGCTTCAGCTCTATCACTTGTTAACAAAAATTGACTTCCTGAAGTATTTAATTGTAATCCTTTTGTAAATAATTCATTATTTAGTTGTGATGTTGTACTGTCATTATTATCAACATAACCTCCACCATAGTTTACGCCTGCTGAGGATAATGGGTCAGGGTCAAATACAGTTCCACTGGCATTTTGGTAATGTAAAGTATCTTTAGCTACCAATATTTCAGCTGTCTCAGAATCAATAATAAACATCCAGTTCCCATGCATAGTATTAGATTGTGATTTTACTTGGTAAGTATTTATATAAGATTTCCCATCAAAATAAACCATAGTAGCAGGGCTACTTGTTTTATAAGTGATAGCACTTCCCAAATAAGTTAGAGCGACAGCTAATGCATCAGATTTTGTTATTGTATTCTTATTTTTTCTTAGATTAGCTACAGGTTTTAGGCTGTTATTTACGTAATTAACAGTATTTTTTCTATTAAAACTGATGGCAATACTCGAATCAAAGACCTCAATGCCTTGATAAAACTGCTTAAATCGAACAGTAGTTGAAGCTAAACCTTGGCGTATATTGGTTAATTGTAATTCATCAAGGTGATTTTGTTTTAATTGCAACACACCATAGTTTTCTGCTAGATATTCTCTAGCTATAGCTTCAGGTAATGACGATTGAGCCTTATAACCAACTTTGGTTAAAGTTGTTGGTATACCTGTTGTGGAGTGAAAAGAATTTTTACCTATAGTTTTAGAATGGCCAGTATCCGGTAGGATTTGCCTAATCTTTCTATTAGGTTCTTTTTTAGCATACGTAATCGAAAGTTGTAATACCATAAGTATCAGAATTAATGTTCTCATTTTTCCACCTGTTATTGTTTAACTATTATGGGTTTAAAGTCATTGTTCTCTAAACTTCGTTTATCCACATCGGCTTTGCGGCTACTGGTGTAGGGTCCTATTCTAACGCGGTGCCATATGCTTTGGTTGACTTCTACTGATTCTATAGTAGCAGTTTTCCCAGTAAATGCAATTTGTGCTTTAAGCCGCTCAGCATCAGAGATTTTTCTAAAGGCCCCGAGTTGAATAAAATAAATACGTGGTTCTCGATCACGGGATTGTTGAATTTCATCTTTATCTATGACAACTTCCATGTCTTGTAGCGTTTGGTAGAAATCGAAATCATCTGTTTGTTGAATCGGTGGTTCTTTGGCTAAATCAATTGTTTCTTCAACGTCGCGGTTATTTTTTGTTTCTTCCAATTGAGCAATTGGTTTATCATTCGGGTTATCAGGTTTTGGCACCCAACCATTAATATAACCAATAACTGCTAAGCTCAAACCGATAAGCATGCCCCCCAATAACACAATCCAACCAGGAAGTTTTTGCTTAGGGGCTTTTCTTCCTGCTTTGCGACGGTTAGGAGTTTTCTTTTTCCTTGGCGTTTTTTTACTAACCATCAATCTTCCTATTTATCTTCTGAAAACATGGTTTTTGGAGCCGAGGCACCCAATAATTGCAAACCATTTGCAATTATTATTCGAGTAGCTTTACATAGGCTCAAGCGTGCATTTCTCAAGTTTTCATCTTCTATTCCCACTTGGTGGGCGTTATAATAACTGTGGAAATTTTGTGCAATTTCACGTAAATAATTTGCCACTAAATGAGGCGCACGCGTTCTGGCTGCAGCTGTCAATATTTCTGGATAAGATGAAATCGTTCTTAGCAAGGTTTGCTCTTGTTCAGTGTTAAGCATATGTAAACTCGCCAAACCAATCTCTTTGTTGTGTTGCATGGCTTGTTGTTCCAATTTATTAAATATACTACAGATACGAGCATGTGCATATTGAATATAATATACCGGATTATCATTCGTTTGTGATTTTGCAAGGTCAATATCAAAGTCCATATGTTGGTCATGGCTGCGCATGACATAAAAAAAACGCGCCGCATCAACACCAACATCTTTGACCAATTGCGATAATGAAATAAAGTTGCCTGATCGCGTACCCATTTGTACTTTTTTGCCTTTACTAACCAAGTTAGCAAATTGAGTTAAAACAATTTCTATGTTATCAGGATTAATCCCCATGCCTTTCGCGGCTGCCTTTAAACGAGCAATATAACCATGATGATCCGCGCCAAATACATATAACGCGCCCTCAAAACCTCGCTCAAATTTATTCATTAAATAGGCTATATCCGAAGCAAAATAAGTTTTTTGCCCATTTTCACGTTCAACAACACGATCTAAATCATCACCAAAGTGGGTTGCCATAAACCAGACAGCTCCTTCTTTTTCATAGAGGTAATTGTTTTCTTTGAGTTTATCTAGAGCTCGATCAATGGTATCACTATCATGCAATTGTTTTTCAGAAAACCAACTCTCATACTCTACGTTAAACCCTTCCAAATCTGTTTTTATACCCGACAAGATATTTTTTAACGCTATCTGAAAGATTTTATCATAGCCTTTTTTATCTAATAAATTTTTAGCATTGACAATCAAACCATCGATGTGAGCCTCCTTATCCCCGCCATCTTTTTCATCAACTGGTACACCTTCGTAAATATCTTGACTCTTATACAAAAATTTATCGCCGTATTTTTTCCTGACAATTCTAGCAATATCAACAATATAACCACCTTGGTAACCATTATCTGGAAATACTACAGGCACCCCACATAACTCAATGTAGCGCAACCATACAGAAACTGCCAAAATATCCATCTGCCTACCATTATCATTGACGTAATATTCTTTTTGCACTTGATAACCACATTTTGCCAATACATTTGCTAATGAAGCACCATAAGCCGCTCCACGACCATGACCAACATGTAAGGGGCCGGTAGGGTTAGCAGATACAAATTCTACCGTGATTTTTTTATTGTTACCAAAATTATTGTCACCAAAACTGCTTCCTTGTTTTAATACTTGTTTAATCACTTGGCGACGGCAGTTTTGAGTGAGGAAAAAATTTAAAAAACCAGGCCCTGCAATTTCAACTTTTTCAACGTGTGAAGATTCGATGATTACATCAATTAATTGTTGAGCAATTTCCCTTGGAGGTTTGCTCAAAGGTTTTGCCAACGTTAAAGCCAAATTAGTAGAAAAATCGCCGTGTTCTTTACTACGCGTACGTTCAAAATTTATTTGTGGTTTTATTTCCTTGGGGAAAATTTTCTTTCTCTGTAAATCAGAGACTGCCTTTTCCAGTAATTCTTGTAAATGTTTAATCATGCCTTGATTATTAAATAATTCTAAAGGCGTGATTTTAGCAAACTTAACCTAAAGATTTCATAAATCCTTAGTGTTATTTACATATATATCCAAATTAACAAGAAATCAAAGAGCCTCAAAGCCAATAATAAATACTGCATCAACAAAATCAAAGCCAACAACCCGTAATATTGTCCAGAAAGTCATGGTATTGAGCTCGCCATTCTCTCCTTAACCTTTTCAAGTCACTAGAAATGTACCCATAGCTGGCATATTAAACGCATCTCAAGTTTTAGTCTATATTAACCTTGCGGGTTAATATCTTCCAAAAATTTGAGCGCATCTTCAAAATCTTTCTTATTTGGATTTGAATGCCCCATAAATTGATTTATTATGAGTTTGATATTATCAAACCCTGCTTTTTTATATTTCTTAAATACGGTCTTTGTATCTTTCAAATTAAAATCTTTTTTACCTGAAATAAATACATAGCGATTACTTTTCATTTGCTTAAGTGCTTTTTTAGTGGTTTTTTGCCAGTAATTAACACCACTATTATATATTGCTCCTTTGAAAAGTTGAGGGAATTGACTAGCAGCAAGACTGGCCATTCTGCCGCCTCCAGAAAAACCTACAACATATATTCTTGATGCATCAATATCATGATTTTTACTAGCAACACTCGTTGCTAACACAGCCTTTGTCATTCTTTTATGTGAGTTGATTTTATTCCCGGATTTGTTGGCAGCAATCCAGATTAAATTGTATTTATCCATTAATGATTGCCATTTTTCTGGTATTTTTCCTGAGCTAGTTGGGCTAATATAAACAAGTAATCCAGGTTTGACATCTGGAGAATAGTTAGACGGCACATATAACTCCCATTCAAGTTTTTCCTTTGGGTCAAAGACATTAAATGCAGTATTGTCTGATTGAGCACCCATCAATTCAGACAGGTTCGATTGATACTGGAAATGTCCAGTCTTATGTGTTGTTTCGGCATTAACGGTTAGAGAAAACAAACACAACACAAGAGAAAAAATGAAGGTATTATATTTCATATGCAGTTTAATAGGTTACCAATACTCATGATAAATTATATACCTCAAATGCTTCGTATACAACTTTGCCGTATAGAAGCCACTATATTTAAAAAACGTGATGAAAAAAATATTTCAATTTAAGATATTAAACACTTATTAAACCAATCATTAAGTACAAAGTACCCATAAATTCATCAAAATATTTTACTGTCTAAAATGGTAGCCTTTATCCAGTATTCGATTAAATCTATCATTGTTATCTAAACATACTATTTTACATGCTAATAAATACCTTATACAATTGATTTCACTATAATTTTTAATGAGTTTTATAAATTCATCTGTACGACAACATTTAATAGAGGAGTTAGAATATGAGTAATAAAGGAGAGCAACACATAGGAAAATGCCCAGTTATGCATGGCGCGAATACAAATGATGGCTTACCAAAAAAATGGTGGCCAAACGCATTGAACTTAGACATATTAAGTCAGCATGATAAAAAAACAGATCCAATGGGTTCTGATTTTGATTACAGAAAAGAAGTATTAAAACTGGATGTAAATGCATTAAAAAAAGACTTGATCACTTTAATGACAGATAGCCAAGAATGGTGGCCTGCAGACTGGGGCCATTATGGCGGATTAATGGTTCGCCTGACTTGGCATGCCGCAGGAACGTACCGTATCACCGATGGACGGGGCGGTGCAGGAACGGGCAATCAACGTTTTGCTCCACTAAACTCCTGGCCTGATAACGCTAATCTTGATAAAGGTCGCCGTTTATTATGGCCAATTAAAAAGAAATACGGTAACAAATTAAGTTGGGCAGATTTAATCAGCTATGCCGGAACAATTGCCTATGAATCAATGGGTTTAAAAACTTACGGATTTGCCTTTGGCCGTGAAGATATATGGCATCCTGAAAAAGACATTTATTGGGGTGCAGAAAATGAATGGTTAGAGTCAAGTGGTGGAGATGAAAGCCGTTATTCAGGAGATAGAGAGTTAGAGAACCCGTTGGCAGCGGTAATGATGGGGCTTATCTATGTTAATCCAGAAGGGGTTGATGGCAAACCTGATCCTATAAAAACAGCTCATGATGTACGTGAAACTTTTGCGCGCATGGCGATGAATGACGAAGAAACCGTTGCATTAACAGCAGGTGGGCATACGGTTGGCAAATGCCATGGAAATGGAGACGTGTCTCAACTAGGAGCAGAACCAGAAGGGGCAGATATTGAAGAACAAGGGTTGGGTTGGAACAATAATACACAACGAGGCATTGGTAGTGATTCTGTCACAAGTGGCCTAGAAGGTGCTTGGACGACACACCCAACACGTTGGGACAATGGATTTTTCGATATGTTGATGGGACACGAGTGGGAATTAAATAAAAGCCCTGCAGGAGCATGGCAATGGGAACCTGTTGATATTAAAAATGACGATTTACCCGTAAACCTTGATGATACATCTGAAGCCTCCAGTATTTTGATGACGGATGCTGATATGGCGATGAAGATAGATCCAGAATATCGAAAAATTTCTGAAAAATTTCACAATGATCCTGACTATTTTTCAGAAGTATTTGCCAGAGCTTGGTTTAAATTAACACACAGAGACATGGGCCCAAATTCAAGATACATAGGCCCTGATGCTCCATCTGAAGATTTGATCTGGCAAGATCCTGTTCCTCAAGGCAATAGTGATTACGATGTCCAAGCACTAAAAGAAAAGATTGAAACCAGTGAGTTGAGTACAAGTGAGATGGTCTCTACCGCATGGGATAGTGCTAGAACTTTTAGAAATTCAGATAACAGAGGTGGAGCAAACGGAGCTCGTATTCGCTTAACTCCACAAAGAAACTGGGAAGGCAATGAACCAGCAAGACTGAATAAAGTATTGAATGTACTTGAAGAACTTGCCAAAGAATCAGGTGCTAGTATTGCCGATACAATCGTATTAGCTGGTAATGTTGGTATTGAACAAGCAGCAAGAGCTGGAGGGTTTTCACTAACCGTACCGTTTACTCCTGGTCGAGGTGATGCAACTGAGGATCAAACAGATTCTGAATCATTTGAATATTTAGAACCCATTCACGATGGCTTTAGAAACTGGATCAAAAAAGACTATGCGGTTCAACCAGAAGAATTATTAATCGACAAAGCACAATTGTTAGGTTTAACAGCCCCAGAAATGACCGTTTTATTAGGTGGGTTGCGGGTTATTGGAACCAATCACGGTTCAACCGACCATGGTGTTTTTACAGATAAAGTTGGCAGCTTGAGTAATGACTTTTTTACTAATTTAACAGACATGCAATACACATGGAAACCGACTGGTAAAAACAGTTATGAATTGTGCGATAGAAATTCGGGAGATGCTAAATGGAAAGCCAGTCGTGTTGACTTGGTATTTGGCTCAAATTCAATATTACGTGGATATGCTGAATTTTATGCACAAGATGATAATAACAAAAGATTTGTTAAAGATTTTGTCATGGCATGGATTAAAATCATGAATTCAGATAGATTTGATATTAAATAATCAAGATTTGAATTTGCTACTAACCCACAATAAAAAATTCCCGCCTTTGCGGGAATGGTGTTTTTTTAAAAAAAATAGGTAAAGTTACTTGTTTTACAAGCAATAGCGGTAAAGGAAAAAAGTAAAACTTTTTACTTTACTTATAAAAATAAAATGATACTATATATCATTTACATTAATAGCACTATGATGACGTTAGATAAAGATTTTGCAGGGATGGTTGTTTCTACTTTATGTTTGATACACTGTATTGCTGGGCCAATTATCTTGGCATTGGGGTTTTCTGGTTTGGAGCTTTCTTTTTTATTAAACGAAAAAATTCATATTGCCTTAATATTTCCAATTCTCCTCTTTGCTTTGTGGAGTATTCCAAGCAGTTATAGCATTCATAAAAATGCACTACCGATAATACTGGCAATAGTAGGCATTGTACTATTGTTAATGGGTGTTTTTATTGAAAATTTAGAGGAATTATTAACCATATTAGCATCGACATTTTTAATTATTGCCCATTTTTCTAACAAAAAACAACGTGAAATTAATTGATTTAAACAATCTCAAGTCTATGCTTATTCGATATTAGGTATACACTTTGATAAAAATTTAATAATTAAAATGAGGTAATAATGTCAATAGAAAGCATAAATACATTGCTCAACAAAGCAGAAGTTAAATGTAATCAATCTGGCACAAAACTGACTTTGAAACGAAAATTAATTCTACAACAATTGTTAGAGTCAGATAGGTTGCTCTCAGCATATGAAATTGTAGAGCGCATTAAAGTTAAAGAAAACAATACAATGCCAGCAATGTCTGTCTATCGAATTTTAGGTATTTTGGAATCGTCGAATCTTGTTCATAAAATAGAATCACAAAATAAATATATCGCCTGTAGTCATATTAAATGTAACCACAGCCACCAGTCTGCCCAATTTTTAATTTGTGAAAAATGCGATTTTATCAAAGAAATCAACCTAAATCATACTGTTATTGAAAATATTGATCATTTGTCTGAACAAGAAAACTTTAAGTTAAAATTTTCAGTGATGGAGTTCAAGGGAGTTTGTCAAAATTGCCAGACATAATAACAACTTGTATACTACAAAAATAAAATGGAGCGCAATAATGAAGTTGAAAACAATACATCTAAGCCTGATTTTTTTATTAATAAATGGTTGCACCTCAAATAATAAAAAACCATCTAATATAATGCATAATGAGACAACACCAGTTAAAGAACACTTGGTTTTGGCAGTATTATGGCAGCAAAATGCTGCAGAGTATCGCGCATTATGTTACCAAGCATATAATATAGCTCGTTATCGGCTCAATGAGTTAGTCAAACAGACTAAATCTGATAAACCTTTTGCAATTATTACAGATATTGATGAAACGATTTTAGACAATAGCCCTTATTCAGCTCAAATGATTGTTCGTGACGAAAATTACGATAAAGACAGCTGGATTGAATGGGGTAAACGTGAGTCTGCAGATTTACTGCCAGGAACATATGACTTTATTAACTATGCAAAAGGTTTAGGTGTGGAAGTCTTCTATGTATCAAATCGTTATGAAACACAACTCAATGCAACCATTAACAACCTTAAAAAATTTGGATTGGCAAATGCGGATAAATCACATGTTTTTCTAAAGACCACAACATCCGGGAAAGAACATCGCAGAAAAAAAATAAATGAAACTCACAAAGTTTTGATGTTACTTGGAGATAATTTATCAGATTTTGATGAAGTTTATGACAAACAAAATACTGTAGTCAGAAATCAAAATGTTGAAAGTATGAAAGATTATTTTGGTCATAGTTTTATTGTTTTTCCGAACCCGATGTATGGAGATTGGGAAACTAAAGGTATTTATGATGGTAAATACTTACCTGAAAATAAAAAAAGAGAAACGAGAATAAAAAAGCTAAAACATCACTAAATAGTTTAATAGTCGAATTTTTAATTGTTTATCGAGTTTAATATAAATCGTAGTACGGACAGAAGCGGAAATTAATAAACCATTCGAATGGAAGTTGTACTATGCAATCCAACAAGTTGTAAAAATGAAAACAGAAAAACTGTCAAATGCATTTATGGAAGGGCGATTAATCGTGATAACTTGGTTGGGTATCTTTCATTACTTTCACCACCAGCTTTGTTAGAACGAAAATTATAAGGACTTGCAAAAACTGATACAAATTCTAGCCTTGAATACAAGCTAAAAGTCAGAGATTTTCACGCATAACTTCGTGAGTTTTATTAGCCTAAATTATTCCAAAAGTAGTCTTTTTCTAATAAAAAACTAAGTGAATTATCTGTATTTTAGCTTAAACAATAAGGTGTAAAGACTAATATTTAGAGCTCAGAAAATCAGTTGGTTTTTATTTTGTTTGTTTCTAAAGACTTCTAATCTCTGCACTCTTTTGATGGAATTTCAAACCTTCTTCTTTGGCGAGGATGGCTGATATTTTTGCGAGCTCGTTTCGTCCGTTGGTGTTTACTTTTTGGGTAGATAATACTTTTAAAAATTGATGAACACTTAGCCCACCTGAGTTTTTTCCGACTGCGTTGGTTGGTAGTGTATGGTTGGGTCCAGTGCAATAATCGCCGAATGCTACTGCGGAGTTTTCACCAATGAATAGAGATCCGTAATTAATGAATTTTGATATTTCCAAATTTGTGTCAGTTACTAGTAAATGTTCAGGAGCGTAGTTGTTGATTAGCTCAATTGCTTGGTCTTGGTTTTCTGCTTGAATAAATACAATTTGCTTGTTTTTTAATAGCTCAATTGCAACTGTGTCTGCTTTTGTACGGGTGTAAAGATTTTCTAACAACTGTTTTGATGTACTTACAATCAAGCTGATTGCATTGGGGTCGTGTTCTGCTTGGGCTAGTGCGTCTAGCATTATCCAGTCTGGGTTTTTTAGTTTTTCGGTATAAATTAATAGTTCACTTGGCCCTGCTAATGTGTCAATTTTGGTGCGGTGCTGTACTTGTGCTTTGGCAAAATTAACATAAGAATTACCTGGTCCTACAATCATATTGACAGCATTAATTTCTGCAAAACCATAACTTAAAGCACCGATTGCTTGAGCACCGCCAAGTTGCAAAAAGTGTGTTGCACCAGCTAGTGAAGCAGCTGCTAATAATGCTGGGTGAGTTGATGGTGAGCAAGCAATTCGGACTGGGCAAGCTGCTACTTGAGCAGGAACGAGTGTCATTAGTGCTGTTGAAATAAGTGGAAAACGACCACCCGGTATATAGGCGCCAATTCGGTCAATTGGTACATATTTATAGCCAAATTCTCCGAATCCATCATTAAATGAGTCATCTTTCAGGTCTTTTATCTGGAATTCACAAAAGTCTTTTATACGCTTGTGTGCAGTTTTTATTGCTTGTGTGAGTTCTGGTTTTAGATTGTAGTGCGCAAATGGTTTTAATTTTATAATTTGCCCTATTTGTCCATCTATTTTTTTACTCCATTTGTTAATTGCTTTGTCGCTATTTAATTTAATATCTTGCAGTATTTGTGTTACAGTTTTTTCAATTGTATCTTGGTTTTTTAATTTAGCTCTTTTGTAATCTTTAGCTTGGATAATTTCATCTTTCATCATTCCTACTCCTTAGATCATTAATAATTTCGTTAATACTTACACCTTTTGATTTTGCCATTACTAGGGTGAAAAATAATAAATCTGCTGCTTCCCAGCGAACATGGTTGTGATCGGTTGCCTCTATTAGTTCTTGACACTCTTCGGTTAGTTTTTCTATTTGAAAATCTTTATCATTAAACAGTTTTTGGGTGAATGAAGGTTGATCTATTTGTTCGGCAAGTCTTTGTTCAAAAACTTCATCCAGGTATTCTAGCGAATAGCTTTTAGTTTGGCTGGCAAAACAACTATAGCGTTCAAAATGACAGGCACTATCAACTTGTTCAACTTGAAATAAAATTGTATCGCCATCGCAATCAACATCAACATGAATTAGCTTTTGCGTATTGCCGCTAGTTAGCCCTTTGCACCAAATTTCTTGGCGGGAACGCGAATAATAAGTACCCTTGCGAGTTGTTAATGCGGATTGTAACGAATCTTTTGAACTATATGCCATCATTAGTACTTTTTTGGTTTTGAAATCTTGCACTATAGTTGGTATCAATTCCATTTTGTTGAAATCTACCAAACTCATAAACCCTTGATCTAATTGCAACTTGCCTGAGTAGATTGCCATACCAACTTGGGAGTTTGCTCCTTTGGCATTTATCCATTGCAGGTCTGCATAACTGGTAATTCCGCCAGCTACAGTAACCGGGATTGGCGATGTATTTAGGACTTGTTTAATTCTTTGTTTATCAATACCGTTCATCATGCCTTCTTTTTTGACTTGGGTGTAGAGGAATTCTCCACAGTTTTGTGCCCATTTTGGAATGATATCGATAATTTTTTCACCTTGAGTTTTTTGCCAGCCATGAGTGGTTAAGTTGTCATCTTTAGCATCAATTGCAAAGATTAATGCATTTTTAGGTAATTTTCTTACAAAGCCTTTAGTGGCTGATGTTCCGAGTATTATTTTGCTTGCTCCAGCTGCAAGATAAGATTTGGCTGTTTTTAAATCACGAATACCGCCACCAACTCTACATGGTTTTTTGGCTAACATTTGTTCAATTAGCACTTGATTGCTGCCTGTGCCCATTGCAGCATTAAGGTCAATTATCGCTACCTCACCATAGAGTGAAAATTGTTCTAGCAAGGCAAACACATCTTCTTTTTCGACTATTTTTTTATCTGCTTTCCCTTGTTGTAGTTGTACGGCTTTACCATCGAGCAAATCAATTGATGGAATTATCATAATGTCCTCATTTCAATTTTATTTTGTATTAAATAGTGTTTAACTTCATCTACGGTATATTCATTGCGGTGAAAAATCCCTGCTGCCAAAACTGCATCAGCACCTGCATTGATTGCATTTAAAAAATCTTTGGGTTCATTGGCGCCACCTGATGCAATAATAGGTATTGAATAATATTGCCTAGACAATAGATCCAAATCAAAGCCACTGCCCGTTCCATCTTTATGCATGGCGTTTATCATCACCTCTCCTGCCCCGCGATCGATAATTTCTTGCATCCATGTGTCGTAATTTTTGCTTACTTTTTTGGAGCCTCCGTGCGTGTATAGGATTAGTGAGTTGTTTGCCTCTAAATTTACATCAACTGCCACGATTAGACTTTGAGAACCGTATTTATTTGCAGTTTGGTTAATTAGGTTTGGGTTTTGTAAAGCTGCAGAATTTATGGTGACTTTGTCAGCTCCGGCATTGAAGAATTTATCGACATCTTCTAAATTCTTAATACCTCCGCCAACGGTAAATGGTATTGATAAGTTTTTAGCCACTTTATTTATCATTGCTAGTGCCGAATTTTGTCCGTCAACACTGGCTTTTATATCTAAGAAAACCAGCTCATCTGCTCCTTGGCTTTGGTATTTTAAACCAAGCTCAATTGGGTCGCCCATGTCTTTTAGTTGCTTAAAATTTGTGCCTTTTACTACACATCCATACGCCACATCTAAACAAACTATAAGGCGCGGAACCAAGGACGTGTGTTGAACTAATTTAGACATTGTTGTAATAACTCCTGACCAAATTCGCCTGATTTTTCAGGGTGAAACTGAAAAGCGACTATGTTGTCTTTTTGAATTGCGGCGCAAAAACTAGTGCCATAATTGACTGTTGCGCTACAATAATTACTTTCGATTATTGCGTATGAGTTAACAAAATAGACAAATTGATCATTTAATTTTTTATCTGTGCTGGATAACTTTGCCCAACCAACCATTGGTGTTTTATCGTGCTTAAGTTTTTGTACTGTACCTGCCAAAATTCCTAAACCTTTTGCTCCTGTATCTTCTACACTGCCATCAAATAACAACTGCATACCTACACAAATACCAATAAATTTTTTCCCCGAAGTAACCCAACTTATAATAAACTCTCGCCAATTATTTTGATCTAATTGTGATGCCACAAATGCAAATCGCCCTTGTCCTGGCATTACTAAAGCATCAAAATTGCTTTGTGGTTTTTTTAAAACAATAGCTTCATGACCAAGGTTTTCAATGGAACTAATTACACTGAGCAAATTGCCTGAATTTAGATCTATTATGCCTATTTTCATAACACGCCTTTGGTGCTTGTAATGTTCTGTTTTGGCTCCAATGCCTCTTTAAATGCATAGGCTAACGCTTTAAAAGCACTCTCTATTAAGTGGTGATTATTTCTGAAGTATTGGTTAGTAATATGCAGGCAAATTTCTGCGTTTATGCTAAATGTATAGAAAAAATGTTCCCACATTTCGGTATTTATCCCTCCAAGCATAGGTTGTGAGAATTGTAAATTATAAACACTATGAGCGCGTCCGCATAAGTCAACCGCACAAAGAGTTAGACACTCATCCATTGGCAACATGCGTTGCCCATAGCGTTTGTTGGGAGTTCGTTGCCATTCTTTGTGAAAAACCTGCCCTAAACAAATTGCAACATCTTCAATACAGTGGTGGTCATCAACTTCCAAATCACCATCAACCTCAATACTCAAGCTCCAGTCTGCATGAGTTGCCAATTGATCCAGCATATGATCAAAGAAAGGCAGACCTGTATTATTGTTTACATGTGACCTTTCTGGATAGATATCCAGTTCGACTGTTATTTTGGTTTCTTTGGTGTTTCGTTCAATTTTATTCATAATAGTTCTTCTAATTGATTGATGTTTTCTAAGACAATATCTGCACCAGATTTGTAAAGGTTTTCGCTGTTTTTACCGATGCCTATGCAAACACAATTGCTTGCTTGCCCTGCTTGCATATCATCGACTGTATCGCCGATAAACCACATATCGGTTTTATTGGTATTATTTTTTAACCAATTAATACCCTCAGGTGAAGGCTTTTGTTGTTTGACGTCATCGGCTGAAATGATGTAATTTGGTTTGATGCCTAATTGTTTTATACCGTCGCGAGCTTCATTGCTTGGCCTGCCAGTTATTATTGCTGTTGTATAGCTTGAACTAAACAATTCTTTGTTGGTTAAGAAATTAATTTCATTGACTTTAAAGTCTTGATAAAACTGTTGGAATTTGTTTTTAATTTCATCAAACTCAACCTCAATTCCTTGTTGTTTTATCAGACCATTGGTTAAATCCCAATCATTGTTAAAACCGCCTTTTTCACGAAGTTCAGAGATTTTTCCAACTTTTAACTTGTTTTTAGTGAAATATAATACAGTTTCACTTATGCATAAATCGTATGATTCACTGGTATCAATCAAAACTCCATCCATATCAAAGCCTATTATCTCCGGCTTAAACACTGTTTTTAAAGCGCTTAATAACGTGGTTATATTTGCAGGAATAGTAATACGAACACTATCGGGCAAATCGTTTATTGTTGATTTAATTTGAATGCTGGCTTTGCTCATAAACAAGCTCAGCATAATCTTTTTCTTTGAATTCAGATTAAATAATAAGAAATTGCCTTTGCCATTAAAAACATCAATTTCGCATGATTTAAGAAAATTAAAAACTATTTGTCGATTGACGGCAATTATTCTGCAATACCGTTCTACTTCGTTTGTATTTTGTAAACCAAGTTTGGCAAGCTGTAAACTAATTTGGTTTACATTAAAAGGTGGTGCATATTTTTTAAATTGTTGGATTAAATTTTTATTGCCAACTAAGTAACCTAAACGTGCCCCTGCTAACCCATAGGCTTTTGAAAATGTGCGCAATGAAATGACATTATCGTATTTTAAAGCATAATTTAGTTTGCTATTATCTTGATAAAACTCGATATATGCTTCATCTAATAACACATCAGTGCCAGTTACTTGTGCAATTTCTATTAGGTTGATAAGGTTATCCTCTGATAAACATTCTCCAGTCGGGTTGTTTGGCCTAGTTATTATCAGCCATTGATTTGGCTTTAAATTGTTAGCAATAGCTTCAAGATCAATGGAATAATCATCCAAACTTGGCACAACAATGTTTTCAATATCCCAAATGGACAGTTGATGCGTGTATTGACTAAATGCAGGCATCGGTAATAGTATGGACTGATGTTTTAGTTTGCACATTTTAAACAGTAAATCTATTGACTCATCACCGCCATTACTTAAAAAAACATTATCAGTATTGGTATTGAGCTTCTCAGCTATCAAGGCTTCAACTTCTTGTCGATTTGGGTATTTCCACAATTTATCTGTATCCGCCACAAAATTGTTTAGCCAAGATGGTTTGGCGTCAGCACGTTCATTAAAATCAAGTTTCATAAGCATTTTCTAATTGGGATTTCTAAAATATCGGTAGCTCCTAGTTTTATCAGTTTTGGCACCAACGACTTAACTTCTTTTTTCTTTACAGCTGACTTAACTGAAAAATCGGTTGATTTATACAGTTGGCTTACGGTTGGTGAGCGCATAGATGGTAACAAACTAATAATTGAGTCTAAATCTGACTCTCGGCAATTCATTTCTAGTAATACACGTTTACGCCCTTGCATGACACCATTTATCAACAATAACACGTCATCAATTACGGCTTTTTTATCAGGGTCATTTAGGCACGCTTTATTGGCAAAAAATTGTGTATTGCTCGTTGCAACGACATCCACTATTTTCAGGTGATTGGCAATAATAGTCGTACCTGTACTAGTATTGTCAATTATCATATCAGCATCCTCAGGGGGAAATACCTCAGTTGCACCATAAGAACGAATTAACTTATAATCAAAACCATTTTCGTCTAAGAATTTTTTACTTAGCGCCTTATATTCTGTTGCAACAATAATCTTACGCTTTTTTAGATCTCCGTAATCCCAATCATCAGGAATACAAGCTACAATTTCAACAGGGTTAAAGCCTAATGATTTAAGCACAGTTACATCGGCATTCTGTTCATTAATCCAATCCATACCCGCAAAACCAATATCGTGTTGCTCTAGTTCCACTAGTTTTGGAATATTTTGTGATTTAAGTAATTTAACGTCAAAAATTGGATTGGAACATTTTGGTCGATAATTTCTATCGGCACTTTGAAATGTTAAACCCACTTCATCAAGCAGTTTGATTATCTCAATTTGCAATTTGCCTTTTGGTATTGCCATTTTTATTTTCATAATGTTTCTCAGTATTTTAAAAGCATAAAAAAAGCCCCGTTGATGTTAATCTAACGGGGCTTTTGAGTTTTGTATTTAGTATCTATTTAACGCATATCAACAAGCACCGTCCATTATGAAATGATGGTGATGATGGTGTAAAGCTATTAAATTGATATTCATGATTCATATAGTAATAGTGTTTGATTTTATGTCAACTGATTATTTTAATTAATAACAAAATAAATTTTTATTGAGGCTACTTATTACTATGAGTTATAAACTCACTAACCACGCCTCATCTCTTACTTCAACACCCAGTGTTTCCGCTTTGGCGAGCTTTGAACCTGCTTTTTCGCCTGCAACTAGTAGGTCCGTATTTTTGGAAATTGATCCAGCAACTTTTGCTCCAAGTTGAATAAGTTTGTCTTTTGCCGTTGCACGTGTGTATTGGGACAATGAACCTGTTAAGACTATGGTTTTACCAAGCAATGGCTGTTCATCAGCAGTTGGGGTTTGAATTTCATCCCAGGTTATACCTGCTTTTATTAACTCATCTATAACTAGTAAATTATGCTTATCTTGTACAAACTGCGTTATCCTTTTTGCAACAATTGGACCGATATCAGGGAGCTGTTCTAACTCTTCAGTTGTAGCATTTGTTATTCGATCAATGGTTTTTAATTGTTGAGCTAGAGTTAATGCGGTGGCTTCTCCAACTTCTCGAATACCAAGTGCATAAATAAATTTGTCGAAACTAGTATGTTTACTATTTTCAATAGAAATCAAAACATTGTTAGCGGATTTTTCTGCCATACGTTCTAGGCTAATGAGCTCATTTTTCTCTAAATGAAACAAGCCAGCAGGTGTTTTAACTAAACCATTATCTACCATTAAATCAATCAACTTATCTCCAAGACCATCAATATTAAGCGCTTTTCTAGAGGCAAAATGTTTTATAGCGTGTTTACGTTGTGCATCGCAAAAAAGTCCTGCTGGACACCTTAAAACAGCCTCGCCTTCTATTCTATGAAGTTTAGTATCACAAACTGGGCAATGTGTAGGCATTTTGAATTTTTTTGAATTTTTTGGGCGTTTCTGTAAGACCACTTTAACCACTTCAGGTATGACATCACCAGCTCTACGAACAAATACTGTGTCGCCAATACGCACATCTTTTCGACGAATTTCATCTTCGTTATGTAAGGTGGCATTTGTTACAGTAACACCTCCTACAACAACAGGATTCAACCGTGCAACAGGTGTAATACTGCCAGTACGTCCAACTTGTACATCAATATTTTCGATGGTTGTAGTTGCTTCCTGAGCAGGGTATTTGTGTGCCGTGGCCCAACGAGGTGATTTGGTAACAAAACCCAGTTTCTTTTGCAATGCCAAATTATTTACTTTGTAAACCACTCCGTCAATATCATAATTCAATGTATCACGCAATTGGCCAATCATTTGATGAAACTCTTGGCACCCACTAGCACCAATAACTTGTTGATTGAGGTTGTTTACTGGTATACCTAGAGTCTTAATCCAGTTTAAGGTGTCAATATGAGTTGAAAAAGACAGTTCATCTGAAATTACACCAATGGAATAAGCATAAAACATCAAAGGTCTTTTAGCTGTTTTTCGAGGATCAAGTTGACGTAATGATCCTGCTGCCGCATTACGCGGATTAGCAAAAGTCTTTTCTCCTTTGATTTCAGCTTGTTTATTGTAGTTATCAAATCCACTTTTTGTCATTATGACTTCGCCACGGACTTCCAACTTAGCTGGATAGTTTTTACCACGTAAATGCAGTGGAATCGCCTTGATAGTTTTGATATTAGCCGTTATATCTTCACCGATTGTTCCATCGCCTCGTGTTGCAGCTTGAAATAACTTTCCATCGAGATAGACAATACTCACAGCTAAACCATCAAGTTTTGGCTCTGCTGAATATTCTATTGCATTAAGTTGTGCCAAATCCAATAACCGTTTGTCAAATTCAACCAATTCAGTTGATGAAAACACGTTGCCAAGAGATAACATAGGAATTTCATGCTTAATTTGTTTAAAGCCATCAAGCGGCTTATCGGCAACCCGTTGAGTAGGAGAATCTGTAGTGATTAAGTGAGGGTGTTGTTTTTCTAGTGCAAGCAGTTGTTTATACAAATCATCGTATTGTGAATCACTGGTTATTGGGTCATCCAAAACATAATAGTGATAAGCATATTCATTAAGCTGTTGTCGAAGCTGCTCGATAGTATTTTGATTAGACATTAATTATTGTAATCAAAATCGCGCATTTCTTCACGCATTGAGGCAATACGTTGACGACTAAAAATATGGTGATTTTCATCTGTTAATTTACCACCTAATATATCAGCAATGCGCTCACCTACCGGGAACATGCTATCCCACATATCCAACGCTGGCATTATACCTGGCAAAGTCATGATTAAGACTAGCCCTGTCGTTCGCATATCAGGTTGAAAAATACCAGGTTTGAGCATATTGGCGACAATAAAAACCATTTCCTTTTTATCCCCGGTTCCTTTGAACCGGTAATAAAGGTTATCGGAGCCAAATTCTAGCCCAACTTGTTCAGCTGCCGATTGTATTAAATGCCAATCAAATTGTTGACCATCTTTTGCATGTAAAAACAAGGTAACTATTTTTTCTTTTTTAGCTATTTCTTCTTGAGCTTTATGCAGTTCGTGCGCCTCATCAACGGTTAAACCGGATTTTTTTCGAGGCAATTCGTTTGGGCGAGTGTTGAGGCTATCCATACCAAGGCTTGGCTCTTGATGATCAATACCATATTCATCTTCTTCATTGGTTTTTTTTCTTGTTCCAAAGTAATATATCAAGCCTAATATAACGGCCCCAATAATTGAAAGTATAATTCGTAATTCTGTCATGTTTCCATTACTTTAGTAGATGCCCGTATTTTATTCATATTTTGTCAATTCTTCCAATCTTTTCTTCGCTTTTGTTGTTCGTTCATGGTTTTCACCAAAAACTTCTAGTATCTTATCATGACTTTTTTCTAAAAATGGTTTCGCCATTTTGTATTTTTTCATTTTTAGCAATAATGCCCCATAATTGCCTGAAAAAATAGCGTAATAAACATGGTTTTCACCGACAGTTTGTCTAGCATCATTTAGTAGTTTTTTATACATTAATTGGGAATTTTTAAGATCACCTAAATTTTCCATGAGCATTGCATAGTTATTTTCTATGGCGAGTGAAGGCACGTCTTTTGTTTTTCTTTTATTCACATTTTTCATTACCGCTTGGTATTGTTCCTTGGCTTCTTCAAGCTTACCTAATTGTTCCAAAATAAATGCGCTATTATTTCTAACTTCCAATGTTAACTTATGATCTTCTCCAATTTTAATTAACATTTCCTGCAATAAATCTTTAGAGTAATTATAAGCCTCATCATACTTTTCATTCTTAATGATAATGTGTAAATAACTAAGCTTGGTTGTTAATGGTATACTTGAATTTCCATATTCTCTTTTTTCTTCTATAGCTAAAATCTTCAAGTAGGTTTTTTCCGCAGCCCCTAAATCACCCAATTCTTTATTTATGTTGGCCAAAGAATTTAAAGTTGTCAGAACAGCCCTATGGTCTTCTCCGTATATTTTTCTCTTCTCTTTTAAAATATTTTCATTTAACACCTTTGCCCTTTTAAACTCTCCCTTTGTCAACAATACCATAGCAAGTGTTGATTTCATTGTTAATATATCTTCAGTTTTTATGGCTTGATTTGCATTTTTTAACGATTCAGAAATAAGTTTTTCAGCATCTTCTATTTTTCCTTGAGAGTAATAAGCATAAGATAAAGAATTGAGCATTTGAAAATTCTCTCTTGGGTGCTTTTTTAATGAAGGCATTATTTCATGTATCAATTTTATTTGTTTCTCTATCTCATCTCTATCTTTATGAATATTTATTTGTGACAAGTAAAGATCATATTTTAAAGTGGTGTACTCTTCGATGTTTTTAAAGTTTTTAAGGAGTTCTCGAGCACGTTTGATTTGTTGTAGAGATTTTTCATTTTGTCCTATGCTCACATATATATGAGCTAGTATAATCCTTACATTAAGTTCAACTCTTTGTTCACCTTGTAATTCTTCTTTTATCGTTTGTTCAGCATTTTCAATTGCTTGTAACATGGTTAATTTGTCACCATAAACAGAATTAGGATCAGCGGAAACCAATAGTTTGTTGATGAAATTTGTTGTATGTTGGCTAGTACGTGCACTAATATTAGCCTTTATACGATTAACTTCTGCAAGCTCACGCGCTTGCTGTTCTTTAAATGCAAATGATACAGCAAATATTAAGCCTGTTATTAACCCGATGACAGCTAAAAGTGTTCCAGTTACAAGTGCTTTATGCTTACTTGATATATATTTTAAGGTTTGCCAAAGCGTGTTTTGCTTGACACTAATGACATCACCCACAATCCAATTATCCAAGTCATTTTTGAAATCTCTCGGAGATTGATAGCGGCGTTCTGGACTCTTTTCAATAGCATGGTGCACTATCGTGGCTAAATTTGCATCCACCATGTGATTTTGTGTTGTAAGTTTTCTTGGTAAATCCTCAATGATTTGACTAATGGCTGAAAAAATCTGGCTTGCATCAAGTTGGTGAGGTAAAGAGTCAGATAAAAGTTGATATAAAACCACACCTAGTGAATAAACATCTGCTCGAGTATCTAAAGTATCTTGACCACTAACCTGTTCTGGGCTCATATAAGCTAATGTACCAACGATTTCTCCTGTTTTAGTCAATTGAGTGAGTTGTTGGGTGCTATTTTCAGTGGCTAAAGCAATGCCAAAGTCTAACAACTTAACCATTCCACTAGCATTAACAAGTATGTTTTCAGGCTTGATATCTCGATGAACAATGCCTCGGTAATGGGCATATTGTACCGCATCCAATACCTGTTTAAAAAGTGTAATTATTTGTTTAAAACTGAGTTGATTATTTTTGCAATAGTGATGGATTGTAACACCTTCTACTAGCTCCATTACTATAAATGGAAGGTGGTCACTTTGTAAAATTCCAGAGTGATAAATCTGAGCAATGTTTTCATGACTTAAGCGTGATAACAATCGACTTTCATGCTGAAATCTATTCAGTTGGTCATCCGTCAAAAAACACATAGGAATCTTTATCGCCACAGGTTTATTATTTTTTATCTCAATTGCAGAATACACTCTGCCGCTCGCCCCTGTACCTATCTCTTTTATTAATTGATAACCATCTATAACAGGTGTTTGAATTTTATAACCATCCTTTTCAACGCTTTTCTGCTCGGCGAACATATCCAACCAATCGATATTTTCTGGGAAATCATGCCTGAATTTTGCAATTAGCACGCCTTTTAAATTTAAGTCGTTTTCAGCACTGCTAATTTGTTGAAGGGCTTTTATTATTTGTTCTTTTACTTGACTCATGAAATTATTCTATCACATTTATTCTTGTGTGGGGCTAATAGGGCAACAATCGATAACCTCGAGCGTTGAGTAGTTGCTTTTGTTGCTTCCAATTTGGGTTTAATTTTTGTTGTAACTGATAAAAACCAGGTCCATGGTTGGGATGTATGAGGTGACATAGCTCATGGATAATAACATAATCTATATTTTCTGGTGATGCTTTAATCAAATGTAAATTGTACGTTATAACAGATTTAGTGCTACAACTTCCCCAACGAGCTTTCATACTCCTTATCTTTATTTTATTGATTCTAGGAAACTGATAGCTCTCAGCAAATAGTTGTGTTCTGTGCTGCAAATAGTCAATGGCTTGTAGTCTGTACCATTTATTAATGAGGTTTTTTATCGAAGTATTTTCTCGATAGAAAACCAAGAGCTCATCATTTTTCAGCTCTACTTTTGATTGCTTAGCAATAATAAGTTTTAACGTGTATTCCTTAGCTAGATATAAGTGCTTCTCACCCTCACAATAGCGATAGTGAGTTGGCTGTATTTGTTCTGGTTTCTGTTGCTGTTTAGCAACAATCCAGGAGTATTTGGCAGTAATAAACTCTTCGATTATGCTCGCTCTGGTATTAAAAGGCACATTGACTTGTAGTTTTCCATCACGGCGCAGCTTTAAAGCCATTGAACGGTAACGTTTTTTCGAGCGAACTAATTGATAAACCAGTGCTTGGTCATTGCAACGAAATGTTTCAGTCGATTGCTTAATCAATTAATAACTGGCGACCATGCGGGGTCTTTTATATGCCCATTAGATACAACGAGTTGATTTTTTGTTGACCCATCAAGGCTAGTTGATATTAGAATCCCTTCTCCCTTCATGTTTTTAGTTGCATACAATACCATATTGTTATTTGGTGCAAAAGTTGGACTTTCATCTAAAGGGCCATTACTAATGGGTTGACTGGTTTCAGATTTGTTATGTCTAAGATTAATCTTATAATTATTTTTGTTGCCTTGAACGTAGCAAATATATTCACCATCTGATGAAAAACCAGCACCAGCATTGTAATCGCCATCAAAAGTTAGGCGCTTCACTTTTAGGCTATCCACATCAATTTGATAGAGATTTGGTTTGCCGCCACGATCCGAGGTAAATACCAAGCTTTTACCATCTGGGGTCCAACTTGGTTCTGTATCTATTGACCAGCTTTTTGAAATTTGAGTTAAGTGTTTGCTAAAAACATCCATGGTATAAATTTCTGGATTACCGGATTTTGATAAAGTTAGTGCTATTTTTGTTCCATCAGGTGAAAAAGCTGGTGCACTATTAATGCCTTTAAAACCACTCATCAATTCTCTTTGGCCAGTAGACAAATTTTGTATATAGATAGCGGAATTTCCTTTTTCAAATGAGACATAAGCTAGCTTGTCACCACGTGGCGACCAGCTAGGCGACAATAAAGGTTGTTTCGAAGTGACTAATGCTTGGGCGTTTTTGCCGTCAGCATCAGCTACCAATAGTTGATATTCAATGCCTCCAGAAATTTGTGTCGCAGTTACATAGGCTATTTTGGTTGAGAAAACACCCTTGATTCCTGTAATCTTTTCATAAATTTTATCAGCTAAATAATGACCTCCAGACCGTAATTCACCTTCAAGAATTGGTAGTGTTAAAGACATTATTTGTTTTTGATCATTGACAGAAAACAATTTAATTGATATTTCATACCGACCTATCCCTGTTTCATTTAATGAACCGATGGTTAGATAGTCAGCAGCTAGCAATCTCCAAGTTGAATAGTTTATCTCTGCAGCATTTTTTGGTTTTTCAATTAATTGTTCTTGCTCCAATGCTTTAAATTGCCCTGATAGCATCAAATCATCAGAAACAACTTTAGCAATTTTGGTGTATTCAATATTATTGGCAAAAGGCAAGATTGCAATTGGAATAGCACTGTCACTACTCTTGGTAATAGTAACAACAACTTCTGGCCATACATTATGGTTAAAACTAAGTAGTAAAAACAAATAAACGATTTTTTTCATAACTATTCCTGAATTTATCAATGGGTATTATAACCAAATAGAGTTTAGCAAGAGTAATAAGTTTCAATCTTTCCTAAATTTAGGGGCACTTTAATTAATCAATGATTTATAACTATTCATGTATTTTATAACGACTTATTAATTGATGCGCCCTTAAAACTAATGAAGCCCAATAAGCAACAAACAAAAACCATACTAAACATGGGTATTGGTGTAGCGTTATGTAAATAAGATACAATGATCCCGACAATCGCACCAAACAAAAACTGAGAAGCACTAATAACAGCATTGGCGGTTCCACTTGTTTCTGGAAAATAATGCATATAGCAATACATGTTGTTAGGTGCTATCAAACCAAATGAACCAATGACAACCATGAGTAAAGTTACAACTATCCATAGATTATCTAATTGCAAAAAACCTGTTAATAGTAACAAACTAGCTGCTGTCAACTGCATGAGCAATCCGAGTTGTAAAATTTTCTGTGGTTGCCAATAATCAATTAAATAATGGTTAATACGGTTACATACCATCATACTGACAATATTTAATCCAAATAGCCATGCAAACGTACTTTCATGTACTTGAAAATAGTCAATATACAAAAATGAAACTTCAGTTAGAAAGGCAAACATTGCAGCAGCAACAAAACTACTGCTAAGTAAATAAGGCAAAGCAAATCGATGACTCATTATCTTTATATAATTAACAAACACTTGCGAAATTGTTAATCTTGGATAGCCAGCCACTATTCTAAGTCGTTTTGTTTCAGGTAAGAGGGTTAGAATTACAATTATTTGCGCAAAAGCATAGACCGCCAATAAAACAAATATGGCCTGCCAATTAAATGCTAATAACAAAAAAGAGCCTATAGTTGGCGCAATTAAAGGTGCAATCATCATAATAAAACCAATTAATGTGAAAATTTTAGCCGCATCTTTTCCTTCGTATAAATCCCTGACAATAGCCGAACTTATAACCAAACCAAATCCTCCTCCAAATGCTTGGACATACCTAAGCAACCAGAGTTGCTCCACTGATGTGACAAAAATAATGGCAAGACTTGAGAGCAAAAACAAACTCAATCCAGCCACTCCAATCCACCTTCGACCAAAGTTGTCCGATACAGGTCCACCCACCAATGCTCCGATGGCAAACCCTGTTAAATAGATAGGTATAGATAATTCGAGTAAATGAATATCAACAGCAAAATACTTTGCCATGGTAGGAATAGCAGGCAAATAAGTGTCAATTGCAAAAGGCGATAATGCGACAATTAATGCCAATAATGGCGCTAATTTTTTTGCCGGGTAATGTTTTTTGAATACGCTCTTATAGCGATAATACATTATTCACTTGTAAAAGAGTCGTATAAGTTGCTCATGACGTTATCAGCTAAATATGATTTAGCCGGTGAACCATCTAACTTAGAGAATTTAGCCTTTATCACCGCTCCAATTTGTTCACATACTACCTTGTAGTCACCAGAATAATCGGTATAAAACTTGTCGCGCCTAAACATTTTTTTGAAAAACCCGTCATTTTCTCGATCTATTGCGGCTTGGTCAACATAATGCAAAGTTACAGTGCAAGAATTTTCATCACTCTTGGTAATTTTCCAACTTTCGAGGTTAATGGAGTTAAGCGTTTCCCACATGCTTTGTTTATCAGTAGTTACTGTTAGTACAGGAAAACCTTTTTCACTAGAAATTTTACTAGAACCATCATCTGTTTGTTTGATACGAATAGGCATATCAGGTGGTGCAGGGTTTGACTTTTCTGTAATATTTTTTTTATTTTCAGCTTCTGGCACTTCTAGTCTTGAGGTGGAATTTGGAGTATCAATACCTTCTGGAATTTTAAGCATTGGAGATTCTTCTGCTTTTACGTATGGATCTGTGGTATTGATATATCTACAACCATTGAGAAAGAGTGCAACGAGGGCTAATAATAATAATTTTTTCATAAATTTGAATATTCTTCTTTAATTTTTTTAATTTCAGTTTTACTTCCAGCAATAGAACCTTCATACCATACTAAAGGGAGCCTTATGCCTGTTTCAATCAACCCTGCTTCATGCAATAAATATTTCACCGGAATAGGATTGGGTTGATATGATAACATTTTATAGAGCTTTTCAAGACTAGTATTTAAACTTTTGGCAGAAATAGTATCACCAAGAGCAATAAAGTCACATATTTGCTGAATAGTTTTGGGTCTAACATTACTTGCGACACTTATTACGCCACTCGCCCCTTGTATCATGGAATCTACAAAAGTATCATCATTCCCTGAAAGAATAGCAAAATCACTTGGGCAATTTTTTACCAAATTTTTAATTCTCTTCCCTTCAGAAGAGGCTTCTTTAATGGCGATAATTTTTTCATGCCGGGCTAATTTTTTAGTCGTCAATACTAACATGTCATTTTGAGTCCTACTCGGAACATTATATAATATAATGGGTAACTCAGAATTGTCGGCAATGAGATTAAAGTGCTGAAAAAGACCTTCTTGAGTGGTCCGAAGATAATAAGGGGTAACAATTAATACCGCATCTGCTCCAAGCTGAGAAGCCACGCCATTTTTTTTCATCACATCCTCAACTGAAATACTTCCTGTTTGTGCAATGACTTTTGTTTGTTTTCCCTCACACAATCTCGCTGCGGTACTTACTAAAGCAGAGAAATCTTCATCATCTAGCACAGCTGACTCTCCGGTTGTACCTGCAACCACTATGGCTTTAGATCCTGCTGCTATTTGGCAAAATACCAGCTTTTCCCAAGTTTCTATGTCTATATCACCATTTTTATGCATCGGTGTCACCAATGCCGTCATTGATCCATATAAATCTTTTACAGTTAAGTTGGACATTGTCATTAGAAATAATATAATAGTGCTATTTTATAATAAAAAGGTTTAATAAATGGTTAAGATTGATGAAAAAATACAAGATTTTGATATTTTACTAACTGGAAATAAGCACGCGAAGTTATCAGACTATCAAGGACACTACCTAGTCATTTATTTCTACCCAAAAGCAAGCACACCAGGTTGCACCACTGAAAGTTGTGACTTTACTGATTTACACCCTCAATTCGACGATGCGAACACAAAAATCTTAGGCGTATCTATAGATAGCCTAAAACGCCAAGAAAACTTTAAAACCAAATACAACTTTACATTTGATTTAATTGCTGACACAGAAATTGAAGTTTGTAACTATTTTGGTGTTTATCAAGAAAAGAAAAATTTCGGCAAAACTTATATGGGAATTGTTAGATCGACATTTGTTATTAACCCAGAAGGAAAATTAATCAAAGAATGGCGCAATCTTAGGGTCAAAGATCATGCACAAAAAGTTTTTGAATATATTGTCTCTTTAGAGGCCTGAAGATGTTTTAGCTTCCAGTAATAAAATCTAATTATTCCTATTCACTTTGACCTAAACCAGGTCCCAATTCCCAAAGATCAGCATCCACCACCTCTCGGTAGGCATGCCAACTGGCATGACCTACTATAGGCAGTAAGACAGCAAAGCCTATAAAAAAAGTTGCGATACCAATTAGTATTAATAGAACGATTAAAAAACCCCAAAACATCATAACAAGTTTATTACTCAACACTGCTCGAATTGAAGTTAATATTGCCGTTATAGCATCTACTTTTCTATCCATTAACATAGGGATTGAAAAAGTACCCACAGTAAAAACAATTGTCGCAAATATGGCACCTACTGCCGACCCAATGCTTAAAAACTTAACCCAGTCCATAACCTGCATACCAGAAAGAGAAGGGAAAAAGATATGAACCATACTTGCAGAACGTGCCCAAATTAAAAAAATAATCAAAAAAATAAAGGAGAGGACCAATTCATCACTCAGGTTTTTTTTTCCTTCTTTTAAACAACGTAAAAACTCAGGTGTGACACCATTTTCCAGTTGCCTGCTCATAGAATACAGGCCAATGGCAATAGCTGGACCCATAAAAAAGAATCCCGCAATTAAGGCAATAGATAAAACAATTGACCCAGCACTATAGGCCACATATGTAATTAACATACTAATAAGCATCATTACAATTCCAAAAGTTAAACTTAATTTTTTAACTTTTAAAAAATCTTGCCAACCTTTTTTAAGCCAACGAAAAGGTGCATCCATAGTAATTATCCTACATGGTGCAACCATAGGTTTTATGTATTCTTCTTTTTTTTCAGTCATTATTTTGTCCTCGCACAAAAGATAATAACAAAAAAGTAACATTTATTAAAGTGCTTCGTTATTTAAGTAATTCTAACAAATGAGGAAACACATGAAAAAACTATTTATAACACTACTTATTTTATCCACATTAGCTGTTAATATTGCTTTAGCTAAGTCATTTATTGATGAAGTTAATGATATCGTAGGTTCTGATCCAAAAGTGAATATCAACTTAGGCATTGGTATTATTAAAACCATATTAGCCTTTTCTGATGATGACGATGCAAAAGAAGCGAACGCACTTATGGCTGGACTCAATAAAGTGCGAGTTGCTGTTTATGAGTTAAATGAAAATGTTAATGTAAATAAAGTCACAAAAAAAATAGTGAACCAAGTTAGCAAATTATCGTCACTTGGCTATGAGAAATTAGTTACGGTTAAAGAAGGCAGTGAAACGGTTAATATACTCGCTAAAGTTAATGATCAATTTCTGCAAGATGCCATGATTATTGTAATGGAAGATGATGAATTGGTTATTATTAGTTTAGATGGTGAAGTTGATTTAAAACAACTTGCACAGATTTCTGAAGAGTTTGATGTGGATATTGAAGATGTCTTAGACATTTAGAACCTGGCAATACTTGATCAAGAGTAGATTTTCAAAGCTCTTAAAAAGCCCTTTATTGGGCTTTTTTGTTTTTTAGGTATTGTTGTATAAATCTAACAAGGTTGAAAAATATTGAAGGGAATTCCAAATACTAGCACGACGATAAGTACCATTTAGCTTTAGTATGAATAAATTGACCAGCTTTTAGATAAAATTTCTCACATTTTTCTTTAGTCGCTTAATCAGACAAGTGCTCTGTGATATATTTCTCACTGAAACTATGCTCATAACATTATATCACTATGTCAAAACTTAATAAAAAACTGCTCACTATAGATCGTATTTTTTCTTCCCCTAGTCTCGAAGGAACTGTTATGCGCTCTGTTAAATTTTCACCCACTGGTAAATCTGTAACTTTTCTACAAAGCAAGGTAGGCAACAAAGACCAATTTGATTTATGGGAATACAATATCGAGTCAGCGCACAAACATTTACTTGTTGACTCTCAAATTCTTATCCCAACTGGTGAAAAGTTATCTGCTGAAGAGAAAGCACGACGTGAACGCCAAAGAACCGCAAGCTTATCAGGTATTATCGAATATTCATGGGCGAAAGATGGTAAACAAATTTTATTCCCATTAAATGGCGATTTATTTGTCTATAACCTCGAAACATTAAAAGTATTGCAAATAACCGATTCAGATGACTATGATACTGATGCACGGTTTTCCCCAAATGGAAACTATGTTTCATTTATTCGCAATCAGAATATCTACCTCGTGGAGCTAGAACAAAACCAGGTGAAACAACTAACTTTCGACGGTGAAAAAACCATCAAAAATGGCATGGCTGAGTTTGTTGCTCAAGAAGAAATGGATAGAGACACCGGTTATTGGTGGTCCGATGATGATGAAAAAATAGCCTACATTCAAGTAGATGAATCGCCTGTTGCAATAACCCAAAGGTATGAAATCAACGCAGAAAACATCGAAATAGTTAAGCAACGTTACCCTTATACTGGTGAGCCTAATGTCATCGTTAAACTTGTAATTCTTAACATCAAAAACATGACAGCTCAACCCATCGACTTAGGTGAAAATAACGACATCTATTTAACGCGTGTCCAATGGTTGCCCAATAGTCAACAACTTTCATATCAAGTAATGAGTCGTAACCAACAACAAATGGATTTAAACTTTACCGACCTAAAGTCCAATAGCCATACGGTGTTGAAAGAAAAAAGCAAAACATGGCTTAATCTCCATAATGACTTATTTTTCTTAAAAGACGGTTCTTTTATATGGGCATCTGAACGTGATGGTTTTAAACACCTTTATCATTATACTAATAAAGGAAAACGTGTAACCCAATTAACACAAGGTAATTGGATTGTTGACTCCATAGAGACTATTAATGAAGATGAAAAATTACTTTACTTTACCGCCAGTAAAAAATCAGCTACAGAAAAACACCTGTACTCACTGAACCTATCTAACAATGAAGTGCATCAACTAACGAGTAAAGTTGGATGGCATGAAATTACAGTTGACAATACTGCA
Source organism: Alcanivoracaceae bacterium (assembly GCA_016744455.1). Lineage (GTDB taxonomy): Bacteria > Pseudomonadota > Gammaproteobacteria > Xanthomonadales > Marinicellaceae > NORP309. Next base: position 44,070 of record JADGEI010000005.1, on the reverse strand, counting down.
CAATTTTATATAGATAATTGGTCAAACAGAGACCAACCTACGCATACCAGCTTACACGATATTACAGGTAAAATATTAACTGTATTAAATGACAATACCATCGATAAAAACCACCCTTATTACCCATATATAGATAAACATCAAAAGACAGAGTTTGGTAAGTTAAGCAGCGATGATGGTCATTTATTGCATTACCGCCTTACTAAACCATTAAATTTTAATCCCAAGAAAAAATATCCCGTATTTCACTATACATACGGTGGCCCACACGCCCAAGTTGTAACCAATAGTTGGGGGCATTTTATCGATCAATACATGGCACAACAAGGTTTTGTAGTCTTTGCATTAGATAATCGAGGTAGTGCTCGTCGCGGCTTAACGTTTGAGTCAGCTCTTTACAAACACATGGGTAAAGTCGAAATACAGGACCAGTTGGTAGGAGTAGAATACCTAAAAACCCGTACCTTTATTGATACAAACAAAATTGGTATATTTGGCTGGTCTTATGGGGGTTTTATGGCACTAAAAGCCATGACTAAAACCAATGTTTTTGCCCTAGGTGTCGCCGTTGCACCAGTAACTGATTATAAACTCTATGATACCTTCTATACCGAACGTTATATGTCAACACCACAACTTAATAAATTAGGTTACCAAAAGACTGCCGTGTTTGATGATGTAAAGAATATAAAAAAACCATTATTGGTCATTCATGGTATGGCGGATGACAATGTCTTATTCACAAATTCAACTAGACTCTTTAAAACCTTACAAGATGAAGGCATACTATTTGACAGCATGATCTACCCTGGTGCCAAACACGGAATCAGTGGTGAAAAACCACAAAAACATGTGTGGAAAACCATTAGCCAATATTTTATCAAACATTTAAAATAACATCTTTTAAATTCTATTCTTACCTGAAAAATTACAATAAATTATTATAATTTTCATAATTGTCATTATTTTGTCATAATCCACCTAGTAAAATGCATTTTTAAATTAATAACTATTACACTTATGAAAAATATAATACTTTTTTTATCCCTAGTAATTCTTTTAATATCACCAGTTCATGCTGAAGACTCATTTAAATTAAGAAACCTTCTCTTGAAAAAGGGCGTTATTTCACTTGAAGATTTAAAAAAATTAGACTCAGGTTTAACGATTGAGCAACTATTATTTGACAAAGGCATCATTAGCAAAAATGAACTGACAACTCTTAAACCTAAAGTTGATGTTAAAACACCTCCAATTCTATTAACCAATGAGAAAAAAGGTGAAACTGAAAAGTTGGCCAAGGCAACTAAAAAAGATAATTCAGTTACTCTTGGATTTACTAAAAAAGGCCTATCAGTAAAAAGTAGTGATGGCAACTGGTCAACAAACCTCCAATGGCGAGCACAAATGCGCTTAACTGATCCGTACCGTTCAGATCCGCGTCAAGTGAGTCATTTCTCAGCTGGAGATGAAAGCAGTTTTGAATTAAGACGAGCTCGAATGAAAATTGGTGGGCACGGCTATAAACCCTGGTTAAAATACTATTTTGAGGTTGATTTACAGCCTACTCGCAGTACATCAGACAGTTCTACTAAAGCCAGTTCTAGGTTAATTGATTGGCGTATCACTTTAGACAAATACGATTGGCTCTCATTCCGTGCAGGGCAATGGAAAATAAATTATAACCGTGAACGTGTTGACTCATCTGGTCGACAAACATTTGTTGAGAGGTCAATCGCTAATCGAATTTTCACAGTTGACCGTCAAGTTGGTGTTATGGCATTTGGCCGTTTATTTCCCGAAAGTCATACTGATCTAAACTACTACCTAGGTCTCTTTAATGGCGAAGGTCGCGGTGTCAAAAATGATGACAGTAAAATGTTATATATGGCTCGCTTGCAGTGGAATTTCTTAGGCCGCGAATTAAAATGGCGTCAATCTGATACGGGTTATACAGAAGATGCTGCTGGAACATTAGCCTTTGCCAGTTCATCAACAAAAGGGAGGTGTACACGATGGTCTTCAAGCGGTTGTGGGAACCTAGATGGATTTGATTCAGTATCAGATGCCGTGAGAGGGCAATTTGAAATAGATCAATTTGTTCAAGAAACTGCTTTTAAATGGCGCGGATTTGCGTGGCAACAAGAATTCCATAAAAAGAAAGTTAAAGACAATGTCAACAATACAAGAAGTGAATTGACTGGTGGTTATGCACAAGCCGGCTATTTCTTTAACGATTTGTTCCCAGTGGTACCTAAAAAAATGGAATTTGCATTTCGCTATGCCTTTGTTGATGAACCAAATAAAACAGATATTAATTTAACCAATACGCGTAAAGAGTATTCAAGTGCCATTAACTATTTTATTAATGACCATAATAATAAACTGACTTTAGATTATTCTCACCTTCAACTTGATGATGGCTTATTAGGTATGCGCGTATCAGATAATCGCGTTAGATTTCAATGGGATGTTTCTTTTTAATAGAAAAATTTTAATAATCCACACATAAAAAAAGGTTGGTTAATGCTTTTAGCAATACCAACCTTTTTTATTTCAGTTAGACAAAGAATTATATTAGAGAAAATCTACCATTCCTGTTGTCACATCGTACATAGCACCAACAATTTCAATTTCACCATTTTGCTCCATTTCAGCTAAAATAGCACTTTTGTTTTTAATTATTTCTATTGAATGTTCAACATTTAAATGAGCCACATCTTCAATAATTTCATCAGTCATATCTTCCGGTCTGACGTTAACTTTATCAACTACCGGTTTTATCTTATTGAGCAATGTTGTAATGTTACCAAGTTCAACATGATTGCAAGCAGCAGTCACTGCACCACATTTACTGTGCCCCATAACCACTACAATCTTAGACCCTGCTACTTTACAGGCGTACTCCATAGACCCTAGAATATCATCATTAACAATATTGCCAGCAATACGGACACTAAATATATCACCGATTCCTTGATCAAACACTAACTCTGCAGGAACTCGTGAATCTATACAACTTAAAACAACGGCAAAAGGAAATTGACCTTGGCTGGTTTCAAATACTTGTTCTTGCAAGTTTCGTTGTGCTTTTAAATTTTGTACAAACCGTTTATTGCCTTCGACTAAGATATCATGAGCATTTTTTGGCGTTAAGTTTTTTTGTATTTCTTTAGTTTGTGTTTTCATTTCTTTTTCTCGCAAAGTTCTAATTTATGTGATTTTATCCAATCCAAGCATACATCAAAATCATCAAATATCTTATCTGGCGATACTAAGTCAGGAATAATATCTATCCGTTCAAGCATGTATTTTGGTTGTTCATCAATATGTACAATTAATATATTCATTCCTTTATTAACTAAATCAATAAGAACATCTTCCATCGCATATAATCCAGATTGATCCATATACGGCATTTTGTCCATACGTATGATAACTGTACATGCTGACTCAGGAATTTGTTCAGACAAAGCCTGAAAGTCGCTAGTTGAACCAAAAAACAAAGGCCCCTTTATGTGTTTAATAAAGACACTTTCTTTTAGATCTTCTGGAAACTCACTTTCATCATCCCATGCTTTTTCTTTACTTAATGACTTAACATCAGATTTTTCAGCGGTTAAATCACCAATCTTTTGCATAAACATAAGTGATGCAATAACAAGACCAATGCCAACAGCATAAACTAGGTTCCAAACAGAAGACAAGACTAATACCACTATCATTATCAACACTTCAGGTCGTGGCATATATGGTATTGCCTTAAGGCCTTTATAGTCCATTACGCCGATACCAACAGTTACTAGCAATCCAGCCAAAACGGCAGCAGGAATTTGTGAGGCAACTGGACCTAATGCTAACAATATCACTAACAATAAGACACCTGCAATCATTCCTGAAATACGCGTTTTACCACCAGCATTAATATTAACCACTGTTCTGATGGTCGCTCCAGCTCCTGGTAAACCGCCAAAAATAGCACCAATTGAATTACCAATACCTTGTCCAACTAGCTCTTTATTTGGTTTATGTTTTGTTTTTGTCATGTTATCAGCTACAACTGCCGTTAGTAATGAATCGATAGCACCTAGTAATGCAAGGGTAAGTGCTGTGAAAATATAAGGCGTAATGCTACTGAGACTAAACTCAGTAAATATATCCATATGTGCAACAGGTAATCCACTTGGTATCTGTTCAATTGAGCGATAATCTAAACTAAAACCATAGGCGATTCCAGAAACAACTAACAAGGCAACTAGCTCACTTGGTACTTTATTTGTTATACGTTTAAACCCAAAGACAATAATAATTGTAGCCAAAGCCAAAGAAAGCTCTATCCAATTTATATTGGATAATGCTTTTGGTAACACTTTAAATGAACCAATAACACCGGATGATGCACTGTTAGCTAAAGATTGTGACTCCATCAATATTTGCTCTGACGTTATTTCTCCAGCTCGTGCAATTGTTTCCTTAAAGGTTTCAAGTACCATAATTCCTTCACCTGCTTCATCTTTTAATATGCCTTCAAGCAATGATTCTTCCGCAAAGGGTTTAAATTGATCAACAAATGCTATGTCTTCTTTTGGATAGTATCCTACAGATGGAAGAATTTGTGTTACCAAAATAATCACGCCTATTGCCGTCATAAATCCAGATACAACTGGGTATGGAATATATTTTATGTATCTACCCAGCCCTAAAAAACCAAGTCCTATTTGCATTAACCCTGCCAATAGAAATACGGTTAACATAACAGGTAAGGCCTTAGTTACATCGCCTTCAAACCCTGCCAAAATTCCTGCAATTACAACCATACTAATTGCGGTCATTGGAGCCGTTGGTCCGGATATTTGTGTATTGGTCCCGCCGAATAATGCAGCAAAAAAACCAACAAATATGGCACCATACAATCCTGCGCTTGGGCCAAGCCCTGAACTTACGCCAAATGCTAATGCCAAAGGCAAAGCAACAATTCCCGCCGTTATGCCACCAAATAAATCGCCTTTTAAGTGGCTAAAATCAAAGTAATTTTTCATGTTTTTTTCTCTAAAAAGTTAAATACTAAATCTGTATAAAAATGTGTTATTGAATTATTGTCGTTTTGTAAATCAGTTAATGCAGGTAAATGTTCGGCAAAATATTTTTGATGATGGGCACCTTCAATTACAGTTGATATCAGCATATGCGGATAGATGAAATGAGGATCTATTTCTAAGACCATATCACCTACTCTTTTAACAACACTCTTATAGGCTTTAAAACAGCCTTTCTTGTTTTCTTTATCAACATCAATTGTGTGGTAAGCTTTTATTGATTCCGAAAATATAATTTCGGATAATAAAATTTCATTAACAAAGGTTATTGAATCATCTTCAACTACGGGTTTAGTTAAAAGTACAATGGTACGTTTTAACCTCTCCTTCGCCGAAGAAACATTAGTAGTCGCAAATACAATTTGATAATCAACCCATGTCCAATACCAACTAGTAAGGTAAAGTAACAACATGTGCTTGTTATTAAAATATCGGTATACTGAGCTTTCAGGTGAACTTATCTCTGCACCAAGCTTTTTAAATGTAAAGGCTTCAAACCCTACATCATTTATCATTTCAATACTTTTATTTATAATTTTTCTTCCAAGTTCTGATGAATCTGGATTTTTTGAATACAGCTCAGGGCTTATATCAATTTGTAATTGTAAATTTTTCATAAATCCTAATACTAATTCTGCCAACAATATCACTGCACGCAACTATAATAGTATTACTATCGCATGTCAAATAAAATTATTGAAATTTAAATTCTTTAAAATAAACACTTCATACAAATAAATGATTTTCTTACTTTATCAACCTTGTTTTTCTAATTCCATGATTGGTATCGAATTGATTAATTTCTATAAACCCTAGCTTTTTGTGTGACTCAACGACTATGCAAAAGCCAAATCAACACGTAAAAACTGATGCACAAGATGCTTATGTCTTAGCTCATTTTGCTTGAAATATGGACTTTGTTATTCGGCAAACACGTGATAGATGATAACGGGTTGAAAAAAATACAGGATATTTGTGCCATTATATGAAAACGATTAATGCCCATTGGTTCAATGATTAAAGGCAACAGCGAGTTTGATGCAACCAAGTTCTACAGATTGTCAATAAACTAATAAACCCAAATAGAACTATTTAATTTAGCTTAGAACCCGATGTAGAGAAAGAAACTCATTAGTTTTTTTCCTTTGTTTTAAATTTAGGCTTGATAATTAACAGAGTATCTATGGCATAATATTGTAGTGTAAGTCATTCTATCTCAAAGCAATAACCGTGCTGAGATGAGCCTCATTTAAGTCCCAACAGGGTGAAATCATAAACTAAGCTATGAGTTCACCTCATTGATTTTATTATGAATGGTATATGCCTATTCGCCCTTGGACTGCGTTAATAGCACTTGCTTTAGAATGACTAGGACTTCATGCTAATGCCTTGCCAAGAACAAATAGGCTTAGACTGAATTTACGGTATTATACCGTAACATGTTATCTTCTTCATTATCGAGTAACTGGATTCCCTTTTTCAAGGGAATGACAGAGTTCAATTCAAAATATTTTGTTAGCTCACATGTGTACTAGTTAAAGCCTTGCACTAAAAGTGCATGGTTTTAACTAGTGTGTTAGAACAATAAAAACCCAATAGTTTACGTAAAAGATTAAGAGGCTATTTTGTTGGTTTAACCTCACCAGATTTTATTTTTGCCATAAAGTTATTTAATTCGCGTTTAACAACTGGTGCCAAAAAGTATAGTCCAATAACATTAGGTAGCGCCATAGCAAACAACATGGCATCTGAAAAGTCTAATACTGCACCCAGTTTTACAGATGAACCAACAACAATAAAGACTAAAAATAGAATTTTATAAGACATTTCTTGTTTTGTTCCATGCCCAAATAAATAAGTCCAAGCACGCATGCCATAGTATGACCATGATATCATAGAAGAAAAAGCAAACAAAACAGCAGCAAATGTTAACACATAAGGGAACCATGAAATACCAGATTCAAAGGCTGAAGAAGTTAAAGCAATACCTTTTAGACCTTCACCTGTCGCGCCAACTCCTACACCATCAACACCACTAATAATTATGACTAAGGCAGTCATTGTACAAACGACTACCGTATCAATGAATGGTTCATACAAAGCCACTAGACCTTCAGTTACTGGGTGATTGGTTTTTACCGCAGAGTGAGCAATTGAGGCGGAACCAATACCTGCTTCGTTGGAGAAACCTGCACGTTGAAAACCAACAATCAAGACACCAACCAAACCACCAAGACCTGCTTCAGGTGAAAAAGCACCTGCAAAAATTTGCCCAAAAGCTGCGCCTATATTGCTATAATTTATGAGTATAATAAATAAACAAGAAACCATATAAATAAGCCCCATAAACGGCACTAATCTTGAGGTAACTTTTACAATGCTCTTTATACCACCAAGAATCGAAATAGCGACAAATACAGCAACTATGATACCAAATAACCATCCTCTATCGGCAAAGAAACTTGCTTCACCACCGGTCATGGTTACAACTTGTTCTAGGGATTGGTTGACTTGATACATATTACCGCCTCCCCAAGAAGCACCTATACACATAATCGCAAAAAACACCGCTAAAACTTTACCAAAACCACCCATGCCACGTTCAGCGAAGCCTTTTGACAAATATCGCATAGGGCCACCATGCGCAGTACCATCAGCTTCAATATCTCTGTATTTAACGCCTAAAGTACATTCGACAAACTTGCTAGACATACCAATAAACCCAGCTATTATCATCCAAAAAGTAGCCCCTGCACCACCAAGTGAAACGGCTGTCGCAACACCGGCAATATTACCCAATCCAACTGTTCCTGATACGGCAGTTGAAAGTGCCTGAAAATGGGTTACCTCACCTGGGGCATTTGGCTCATCATATCTACCTCTTAATAAATTATAGCCTAATTTAAAAGAACGTAAATTGATAAATTTAAAATAAACAGTAAAGAATGTAGCTGCAACTATCAACCAAAGGAGAATAAAGGGAACGCCTTCGGTGAACGGGATAGGAATTGGATAGAATATTACTGCAAATACTGCATCAGATATTGGTCTAACAGCATTATTAATGGTTTCATCGATATTTTCAGCAAAGCTATATATTGGCAGTAAAATCAATAATACTGCAGCGATTATTTTTTCTCTCATGTAGTTTTTTCCCAGACGATTTCTATTTGTAGCTTTTAATTGTACTCTATTTACTTGAAAATTGAAAATCGTAAGATGAAAATTGCTGAACGCCTATGTATTATGAGAACCTATGTAAATTAAGGTTTAGAAAACATAGGCATTAAATAGTTAAGAACAAATCAATCAACAGCCTTATTAAAATGAAAATTTATTGTTGGGGTTGTTTTAATGACTTTACGGGATCGTGACTCAATGACTTGAGCATAGAGGGTGTGATTACCGTTTTCCACATCGGCAATCAATTGTGTATTAGACTTAACTCGGCCATGAGGCATATCATCTAAGAAAAATTTAATGCGATAAAGAGCAGGCAACTCACCTTTAAGGTTGACACTCACGATTAAATTACCACCCTTAGACTTTATATTTTCTCCAGCAATTGGGTCACTGATTACAAAGTCATCAAAATTAAAAGCCGTAAATTTTTCCTTATGCCTTTCTCTCTTCCAGTTTGCATTAGCTTTTATCGTGTTTGATTCAATAACAGTGACATCTTTTTGTTCTGCCACTTTATTATCTGCAAAAGGTTGTTGCTCGCTATAATGGGTATTTCCATCCTCATCGATGTATTTGTATATTTTTGCCATTACGACTTCATTAACAAATAATAGCAACAGTGATACAATCAAGGTTTTTAACATTTTAATCCGAGAATAATAAACTTTCTCTGTTATACAATTTTATCGCCACAAGTGCAAGCAACAAACCAACTATTAACGCACTAATAATAGCCAAAATTATTGAGATAGCTGCTACTTCTTCTCCACGCATAATTTGATTTATTATCAGGTTTTGACTTAAGATTGGCGTAGCCATCATCCATAATTTTTCCTTTACTGGCACAAACATTAAAGCCATACTTGGAATCATTGGTACGAACATTAATAAATTAACATAGGTTTGTGCTTCTTTAAAAGACTTACTAAATGTTGCTATTATTGTCTGCAAAGATGCTGCCATAATAGCGAGTGGTGCAAGGACCAAAATAAGAATTGAAACATTTTTAAAGCCAAGATCAACACTCATGCCCATTTTTTCTAATGGCATAAATGGCATGACTAACTTAAAGGTAACAATTGTTAGGACCATTGTCATCAGGCCAAAGGAGATAGTTGCAAATAATTTGCCTATGAGTAAATGTGAACGTTTGACTGGGTTCAACAAAAGTGCTTCAAGTGAGTTACGCTCTTTTTCGCCTGCCATGGTATCTATAGCTAAATACATGCTACCCATAAAGAGCCCAAGAATAAGAGCATAGGGTAAAAATCCAAGCATCATCGCACCTTTAGATTGAGTAGTAGAAACATCATGCTTTTCAACCACAATGGCTTTTAATAACAACGGACTGATGCCTCGTAGTTGTAATCTAGTCATACCAATTGAAGTAGAATATTCATTGATTAATGCCTTAATCCTTTGTTGGGTTACGTTCGTAGATCCCTTTGCCGTAGCGTCATAATACACCTCAATTTTTGCAGGTATTCCGCTAGAAAAATTTTCTGAAAATCCTTTAGGAATTATAATGACAGCTTCTTCATCTTTGTCTTTAATTGCTTGTGTTGCATCACCATTAAACTCTTTTATTTTTACATCTTTTGTTTTTAAAAAACTAATAAAGCTTTGAGCATTTTCAACACCAGAAATAGCCATTTCTAGTTGTGATTCCGCCTTGTCTTTTTGCATGTTTACCACAAAATTTATCAGAACAACAAACATAATTGGCATAAATATTGCCCCCATAAAAATGGATGACATCAATGTTTTTCTGTCACGGACATTATCCTTAATCTCTTTCTTCATGACTGTCATTATTTGATTATTCATGACCTTCTCCTTTAGTTACGATATGCACAAAGGCATCTTCAAGGTTTCTCATCTGTGTTTGTTCTAATAGAGATTCCTCAGATCCTGATGCACAAATCACACCATCATTAACAATTAATATTTCATCGCTTACCGCTGCCACCTCCTGCATGACATGAGATGAAAATAATATACATTTCCCTCGTTGCTTTTCTTTTTGTAAAAAAGCCCGAACACCTCGAGTACTCATAACATCTAACCCATTGGTTGGCTCATCTAATATAATGTTTTGAGGGTCATGTACTAAAGCACGGGCAATTGCCACCTTGACACGTTGACCTTGTGAAAAACCATCAGTTTTACGATCGATAAAATCTTCCATACGTAAATCTTTCACTAATGATTCAGTACGAGACTTTATGTTTTCATCGTTCATTCCATGTAGTTTTCCAAAATATTCAATATTCTCGCGAGCCGTTAATCTTGTATATAAACCCCTGGTATCTGGTAATATTCCTAATAATTTCCTTGCATCTTCTGGGTCTTTCTTTGGATTAATGCCATCAATGCTGATTTCACCTGATTGTGGTGTAATCAAGGCGTAAATCATTCGCAGGGATGTGGTTTTTCCTGCACCATTTGCACCTAATAAAGCGGTAACTTGGTTGTCAGGAGCCGTAAATGTGACTTCTTTTACGGCTTGGACATCACCAAAATTTTTACTTATTGCTTTCACTTCTATCATTGTTTTGGTCCCATCATGTTAATAAAGAAAGGTGTATAGTTGAAATTTTTCATGCACTCAATATCTAATTCAGATTCTGGCTGTTTAAAAAAATCTGAAATAATTGTTGGCATACAGCCTACTGGAAATACATTATGACCTTGTCCTTTGGCGATTAAATGTTGTGAATTTGACAAGGTTTTCATAGCAAGTTCCGCAAAGTGTGGTGGCGTAACAGGGTCAAGCTCTCCAGATAATAATAAAACAGGCAAATCGGATACCACTGGATCCTTAAAACTATCATCTACTGTCGCATGAGGCCAAGCCGAACATGATGCTTTCATGTCTCCGATTATATCGCCGAAAAAATTACCTTCATTTACCGTGTAGTCACCATAAAACGGTAAATCTTCCGCACATAGTATCGATAATTCTACATTACTCATGTTCTCAGACAACATGCTAGCAATCATATTTGATTGTGATGTAATGGTTTCAAGTTGACCGTTATTAGCTTTAGCAATCATCAGCGGTAAAATTTTCATTGTATTTGCAGTATAGGAAAACATACGTATTGCAATGGCGAGGATTTGTTTGTTTAATGTCACCTCTTGGTATTCACCTGTAGAAAAATTTTGCAACCTAATTTTAGGTTGGTTTTCTTCAATATCAGCCATTAATTTCCACATTTGTTGTTCAACATCACCAAAGGCGTCATGACACGCTGGTTGTTTTTTACATTGCTCAAATTGTAACCTTAAGGCATTAATTAAATTCTCTTCATGGCTTTGTGGCATAGCTTCTTGTTGAGGCATCACACCATCTAATATCACAGAACGAATCGCATCTGGGAACATTTTCATATAGGTTAAGGCCTTACGTGTACCATAGGATATCCCTATCAAATTCCATTTTTCTATTAACAAAGCTTTACGAACCTCTTCTAAATCTTTGATGGATTCAGTCGTTGTATAATAACGTGGATCAGCATCTAGTGCCTTTGCACATTTTTCAAGTTCTTGGGGAATTAAAGAATGATCCTCCATCAATGCCAACTGAGTTTCTTCATCAAAATCACATTTAATGCTATTTGAACCACCGGTTCCCCGTTGATCAACTAACACCACATCACGGTCTTTTAAAATTTTCCGAAATGCGTAGGATGCATTGGGATAAGATTCTACTGCAGATTGTCCTGGCCCGCCTGCTAGCATTATCACTGGATCACTTTGTTTCTTTGTTGACTTTGTCCGAATTATAGCAATGTTTAAATCTATCATTCGTGAAGGAGTTTCTCGATTTTCTGCTACTTGTAGTGACCCACATTCTGCCTTTATTTTATTTGGGCTTTTTTCAGCACCTATTCGACATTCAGTAAATTCAATTGCTGAGCCCTGAAAACTCAAAAATGCAAGGCAAGCGAGTACAGGTTTATTGTAGATTTTCATATAACTCCGATGTTTAGTTTTATTACATCAGATATTATGCTTAAAGGAGATTTTCAAAAAAGTGCCAATAGTCATAAGTTTTGGATAAACTCTAGCGAAACTTGTGAAACCCCATCATTTATCAATCCAAAATTTTTGTTGATTTCTTCATGTGATGTATTTTCAACAGGATAAATTTGTGAATTATTATACTGCTTTAGCACATTAAAATAGCGTGTTCCTATTAGCTTAGTTATTTCCCTAGTCGCTACGTAAAAGATAATTTGTGGCGGTGTTGTTTCACTAATGTAGTTGATTGGTGAAGCTTCATCCCATGTATTTATTTCTTCACCAAAAGCAGTTTGGTAAATTGCAAGGCCTGATTGATTGTTATTCTCAAGGTTATATTGCATTGTAGCTGGAATATCATAAGCACCACTGTCTAATAATATAACACCTTTTATGTTTTGAGGGCTGTAATTATATTGGTTAAGGTAACTATCATCTGTTGCTATTAGTGCGGCTAAATGCGCTCCTGAGGAATGTCCCATCAAGAAAACATTTTTTGTGTCGCCTTTAAATTTACCAACCCAATTTAAAACAAAAGCAGTTGCCTTAGCCACATCATCAGGATAGACTGGAAAACCAACTTCAGGTGCTAAACGGTAATTAATGGATACAAAAATATACCCATGCTCAACAAAAAAATCACGTTTGTTATCATGTGAAGAACTCGCTTTATCACCAATGGCCCAACCTCCGCCATGTACAAATACCACCACAGGAAAATCCTCTCCGACAATTGGACTATAAATGTCCAAACTTAATAAATGTGAAAACTCACTGTCTATTTTATCGTAAGAAAAGTTTAATGTACTGTTGTATTGGCTGTTGGCAACTAGCGTATAAAAAACAACTACAAATAAGAGTTTTATCTTCATGTATTAATAAACGCATGACATCTCAATTGGTTGACTTTACTTAAGGGTAGCTCTAAAGAGTGGTGCCCTTAATACCAAAAGCGGCTTTCTTTTTACGCTTTGGTGGTGAGACATATTTTTCTCTACGAATTTGTCGCACAGGTAGGTTTTTTTCTTTTAACAATCCATAAGCTTCATCTACCATAGCTGGATTACCACATAAGTAGGCAATATCATTATCTGGATTAAACTCAACTTGTTTTAGGTAAGCATGAACATGCCCATCAAAATCTAGACTTCCTGGGTTTTTGTGTTTCACTCTACTTAAACAAGTGACGTAATTGTAGCCATTGATTTTAGCATTTTCTCTAAACTCATTTGCATACAAAAGTCCAGGCTCATCACGAGCACCCATTACCACAAAAACCTCTGCACCTTCATCAATACGTTTAAACAATTCGCCTTTCATTGCTCTATAAGGTGTAACTCCTGTACCTGTGGCGACTAAAAAATACCTCTTCCACTTAACATCTGTTAAACAAAACCGTCCATAGGGTGCACTGGCATCTATAACCTCACCAATCTTCATGTTTGATAGTCCTACTGTAGCTAGCCCACCTTTAACCCAAGATACTGCCAACTCAATAGTGCAAATGGAGTCTTGATTTTCCTTTAAAACATTAGCCACTGAGTAACTACGAAAGACTTCTTCTCCGTCTTGTTGAAACATTAATCGTATAAACTGGCCAGCCATTAAATCAAGCTGTTGATTATTAAGTATTTTAAATTCAAAGGCAACAGTGTTATCATTCAACTCATTTGTTGCTACTAACTCTAAACTTATGTTTTCTGGCATTCGAAATCTCAAAAATTGGCTATTGTATCACATATGAAAACGATCCTATTCATCGATAACACCTATCCACATGCCTATCAGCTTTCCTCTTTGACTGAGCAAGCAATTGGAGGAACTGAATCAAGTATAATTAATACTGCACACATATTATCACGATTTTATAGTGTCTTTGTTGCTCAGAAATACCGCAATGAAAATCATAAAGAAAGTGAAAACTTGAGCTTTATCCCCAAAAAAAACATCAACAAACTTTCTCCTGATTACATTGTTGTACTACGAAAATACCCATTACTTAAAAATTTGCACAAACACTTTCCTAATGCAAAATTATTTTTATGGATTCATACCTACAAAAATAGTGAGTACGTTTTTAAACGTTTTGGTTTGGCTCGCACTAACACAACTATTATTTGCAATTCAAAAACCCATGCATTGGATACACACGCTTTATTGAACACTAAAACCATAGCTCCTGTATTGTCCTTATTTACCAAAGAAACAAAAGTACAGTACTGCTATAATCCTGTTAAATTACCGGAAGTAAGTGGTGTCAAAAAAGAGTTAAACAAATTACTATTCTTTTCATCTCCCAATAAAGGTTTAGATCAAGTTATTAAATGTTTTCAACATTTAGTTACTAGCAATTCAGAACTAAAATTGTATATTGCCAACCCGGGTTATAAGCCTGATAGTGAAGTTAAGAACAGTAAGAACATTGTGATCCTTGGAAAATTAGCTCATAAAGAAATGATGAAAAATGTTAAGTCAAGCTTATGTGTATTCTACCCACAAGACAGTTTTGCTGAAACCTTTGGTCTGATCTATGCTGAGGCTAACGCGTTAGGAACACCTGTTTTGGCTCATGATATAGGTGCAGCGAAAGAAGTATTACATAAAAACAATGAACTCGTTAACGCCAATGATTATCGGCAAATTAGCAAGACTATTAAGCAGTGGCAAGAACAACCACCAAAAGTAGAATATAATCAAAAGTTTAGTAATGATTATATTCTATCTCAATGGAATAGGTTGTTAAAACGGTAAATCATCACCGCTGTACTCTATCACTTCTGCATTTTCCACACCGTCTACATCTACATCTGCAGTCTCATGTATATACAACATAACTGGTCTCTCAAACTCTAAGTCTCCTTTTATGACGGTATTTTTACCAATAACAACTTTAGGTTTCTTTTTACTAGAGCTTTTAAAGAAACTTTTTGGTTTATGAATAACAATATCGTCATCTACTACAGTGCCTTCTAATAAATAAATGTTACCATTTACCATTTCAACATTTCCTTCAATTCTTGTATTGATAGCCTTTAGTTTTCCATTGACAGTTTCAAAATTACCCGCAATAGTGCAGCCAGAATTAGCTGTAACGGAACCATTTACGGTTTCTACATCTTCTGATATTTTACAGTTTTTTCCTATCTTTATAGAACCATTAACTGTTTCAGCTGATTTAGCACTGACGTTTTCTGCAAAGGTAATGCTACCATTCACAGTACTTGCTTCCGCTACTGTACTTTCTGAGGAGACTTTAATCGAACCATTTACGGTTGAAAGATCTCCTACATTGGAATGGTGGCCAACCTTAATACTGCCATTTACAGTGTCGTAATCTTTACTAGGTGCTTCGGTGTTATCTGCAATAGTTTTCGAGCCAAGAAAACCGCCACATGCCGTTAATGAAAAAGTTGATGCGAGAATGAAAATTAAAAATTTGTTCATGAAATTTACCTTTTAATGTTGTTTATTTATCTCTAAAACGGCTGATTAAGATATTTGTTACAAAAAAAAGGCAGATAATAAATACCTGCCTTTGTAGAGTGTGTTATCTCGATTCAAACAACCATTTGGCTTTTGAGTTTTTTCATGGCAACTGCTTCAAGTTGTCTAACTCGTTCTGCAGAAATTCCATATTTATCTGCGAGTTGATGCAGAGTGGCTTTTTTGTCAGTTAACCAACGACTTTCAATAATATCTAAACTGCGTGGATCTAATTTATCCAAGCCTTTAAACAACAAATTGTGATTAGTTGCACTTTCTGTTTCTTTTTCAAGAGTTTGTTCAGGGCTTGGTGATGTATTTGTCAACCATGCTTGTGGAGAATAAGTATTATCTTCATCTTTCTCATCCAAAGGCAAGTCAAAACAAACATCTTGCCCATGCAATCGTGACTCCATTTCTACCACAACCTCTGGTTTAACATCTAAGTCTTTGGCAATTTTGGCAATTTCAGGGCCACGTAACCACCCCAAACGTTTTTTGTTTTTACGTAAGTTGAAAAACAATTTACGGTGAGCCTTGGTGGTTGCAACTTTAAGTATCCGCCAGTTCTTTAAGATATATTCATGGATTTCAGCACGAATCCAATGCACTGCAAATGAAACCAAACGCACTTTATGCGCTGGGTCATAACGTTTAACCGCTTTCATTAACCCGATGTTCCCCTCCTGAATCAAATCACCAACAGGTAATCCATAACCTGCGTATGAACGTGCGACATAAACAACAAACCTTAAATGTGATGTCACTAAACGATGGGCAGCTTCTAAATCATTATGGTCAAAAACTTGTAGGCCAAGTTCTCTTTCTTCTTCTCTTGTTAAGATTGAAATTTGATTTACTGCTGAGATATAACTTTCCAAGGACCCTGATAAGGTTGGAATAGCTGCTAATTTTTTACTTTTTGAAACTTTCTTAGTCATTTTTTTCTCCTTATTGCCGACTTTGCGGCCAATAATTAATTTTATATAGACCTTATCCTTACTATGAAGCGATAAGTTTTTGAATTATATATTAGACACTGCTAAATTACAATAGTTCAAAAGTAATCGTGCCTAGAATATTTTATTATTGTATTTTTTAAGGAAGCTATTCTAATTGATTGTAATGATTTAGTAATAAATCACGTGCCTAGAAAAAAACCATACCCGCTTTCGCGGGAATGGGGGCTTTAAATTACAATAGTGTGTCACACATGCAATGAGCGTACTGAGTAACCTCTCCTTTTTTAGCGTGTGTGATGAGCTCTAGAGACTTTGCCAAAGGAGATAAAATTTGCTGTAACATTTTTTGTTCTTTTCCGATAAAGTCAATATAGATAAAATCACTCACTTGAGCCATGGTTGACATAAGAAACTGTTGTGTTGCAGTTAATTGTGGTTCAATCCAAATGGTTTCGTAATTATTGGTAATATTTGCTCTGTTAGCAGCATCGACAAATGCATCATTTAACCCACCTATTTCATCAATCAAGCCTAATTCTTTGGCTTGTTTTGCTGTCCAAACTCGACCACGGGCAATGGTGTCTACCATTTCAACCTCTAATCCTCGAGCCATGGCTACTGCTGTGATAAATTGTTGGTAACCGTGATCAATATTGGCTTGTATTAATTTTGCTAAGTCAGGGTTTAGTTCCTTGTCCGTTCGAAAAGCACCAGCCCAATCTGATGTTCCAACTCCATCGGTATGAACACCAATTTTTTCTAATGTTTTAGGATAAGTCATAAACATGCCAAATATACCGATTGATCCTGTTATTGTTGCTTCTGATGCATAAATTTTATCAGCTGTCATTGATATCCAATAGCCACCTGAAGCTGCAACATTACCCATGGATACGACAACCGGTTTACCAGCAACTTTAATGGCATCAATTTCTCGTCTAATCTGCTCGGATGCGAAAACAGCTCCACCACCAGAGTTGACTCTTAATACAACGGCTTTTACAGACTTATCCAATCGTGCTTCACGTAATAGAGAACTGGTGCTTACACCACCTATTGAGCCAGCTTCTTGCTCACCATTTAATATAGTACCTTCTGCAACTACCACTGCTATTTTATTGGTTTTTTCTTTATTTTGTTCTTGCTGTAAAACTGATAAATAATCATACATATTTATGCGGCGATAACCTTGCTGATGCTCACCTAATGCACTTAAACCTGCAATGTATTTATTTTTAAAATGCTGGTTTTTTATTTGATCTATTAATCCGGCTTTTTTATACATACTCGCCATGTCGCCTTGAGAATCTTTTAATAAGCTGGCTTGATCATTAATTATTGCATTAAAATCTTCACTAGTTATATTACGTTTCTCAACAATACCTTGCCTGTAGGTATTCCACAGATCATTCATGTAATGCAGTGCAGACTCTTTAGCCTCTAGCGACATGTCGTTTCTGATGTAAGGTTCTGCCGCTGATTTGTATTCACCAACTCTAAACAAATGTACATCAACTCCTAATTTATCCAATCCATCCTTAAAATAGTTACGGTAACTACCATAACCCTGAAAAAACATAAAAGCTTGTGGGTCGAGTATTATTTCATCGGCTAAATTAGCAAAATAATATTGGTTTTGGCTCATGTTTTCAGCAATTGCAATAACAGGTTTTTTGGATGTTTCCCTAAAACGGTTCACCGCATCATCCAATTCTTGTAAATCCGCCAACCCGATTCCCCACATTAAATCAGGGCTCAATACCAGTACATCGATACGTTCGTCACTAGCTGCCCCATCAATGGCCATAAGTAAATCACGCATTTGAGTTTCTGGAACATCGGAACCTTGAAGTTGACTAATAAATTTTTCAGAGGGTGTGCCGCTAAATTGATTTACAACAAAACCATTAGGAGCAATTAATAATGCAGAATGAGGTTTTAATTCGATATCGTCTGTAAATACAAAGAGGGAAAGAACAACATAAAGGATAAGAAGTAATATCAAATGTCTAGTAAAGTTTGCTAACTTAACCAAAGTATTTGGAATAAATTCGATTAATTTCCTTAAAAAGGATTTTTGAGTTTGTGTATTCATGCTTTAATTATAAGTCCAAAAAGGTAAATTACTACCTGTCATTAGTCATTATATCCAAGTATTGAGCGACAACTAATTCAGGTTGGACTAAGTCTACACCAGATTCAGCAGGCCATGCTTTTGACCGCAACTGTGTTTTCATCGGAGGTGGCGTAATGGTAACCACATTAACATGAGCACTTTCCAGTTCTTGACCCAAAGTCTTGGCAAAATGTTCTATCGCTGCTTTTGTTGTCCCATAAGCACCCCAATAGGCTTTACTAACTGTCTGCATGTTTTCTACCGTAAAGATTATTGAACCTTTGGTTTTCTTAATCATTGGTATCAAAGCTTGAGTCAAAAAAACTGGAGAATTCAAATTGATTTGTACTTCTTTAAGCCAATTTGTGGGTTGATAATTAACAAATTCAACCAAACCACTAAATTCTGCTGCGGTATGAATTAAGCCATCAAGTTTACCGATATTTTCTTCAATGTTTTTTGCCAACTTGATAAAATCATTTGGTGTTGCACCAAGTAAATCCATAGGAAACACTATCGGTTCTTTGCCACCTTGTTCAATTATTTTATCACACATAAGGTTTAAAGAGCGTGGGTTTTTATCTGAAATAATAACGTTACATTGTTGTTTGCAGAGCTCTAAAGCAAGAGCTGAGCCTAACCCTCCACAGGCACCTGTTAGGAAAATTGTTTTATCTTTAAGTTTATTCATGGCGAGATTTTAATGTTTTGTTTGTGAAATTACAAATGTTTTATATTCCAACTTAACCACAATCAATCTATTCACTATTTAATGATATATTTCGTTAAATTAGTGTTTTTTTACCTTTAATTCACGATTATTTTGATTTATTGGTGAATAAACACTATTGTTAACTCATGGATAAAAATGACAATGACAACATAAAGCAAATTCTTCAACTTAAGCAAAGATTTTTACTTTTAGCCGAAGGCAAAGAGGCATTATTGCAGCTTATTTCTGAAACCGAAGTTGCTGAACAAGTTTATAATTCTAACGCCATCGAGAATAGTACGCTAAGCTTAGAAGATACTGAAAAAATATTATTGCAAATAGATTTAGACAGATTCATCAATGAGCGAGAATTATTTGAAGCAAAAAATCTCGCAAGAGTGGTTGAATACATCAATAACAAAGCTTCAGAAAAGCGCATTTCAATCGACCTTATTTTACTTTTACACAAAAACTTACTCAGCAATATCAGAGATAATGTAGCTGGCAGGTTTCGCAATGACAAAGAGTGGGTCCGAGTGGCCAACCATATTGCTCCAAACCCTAAAGACATTTTAGCTTTAATAAAAGAAATGCTAGTTGAATACCATGTGAGAGATGATTTAACGATGGTGAAACGAATCGCTAAATTTCATTTGCGGTTTGAACATATTCATCCCTTTGTCGATGGCAATGGACGTATTGGTCGAGTGCTGAACAATTATCTGCTTATTCGTGAAGGATATGTACCAATAAATATAAAATATATTGACCGTTCTTTGTATTATCTAGCTTTTCAGGAATTTGATAAAAATGGCAAAACCAAAATAATGGAACAAATTGTCAATCGTGCTTTACTCAACAGCTATCACAAACGCTTGGCTTACATGGAAGATAAAAAAATAATCAAGCTCTCCGAATATGCCAAAACATCCAAATATTCACACTCAAACCTTCTTAACAAGGCCAATCGGCAAACAATCGAGGCGTTTATAGAAAAGGGTGTTTGGAAAATTGGGGCTTAAGGAGGATGACTCAATTAGGTACAACCTTATATTTGGATATGATGTTGTAAACGACGCGATAAATCGCGTCACTACAAAAATATTCTTTTGCTTATTTCATTGGCAAATCTTCAAACACTTGTTTCCATAGCAGGAAACCAGATTAAATGAGTTTTGCTAGTCAACTGCTGATGCACACGCTTTAAGCAGCTTGTTGCTTATGCAGTGAGTAAATCCATCGTGCATAAAAGAACAAACCAATACAGGTGACAACACCTATAGCTCCCATAATATACCTATATGGCGTAATGGTAACCACATTAACATAAGCACTTTCCAGTTCTTGACCCAAGGTCTTATTATACCGCCGGGTTAATAGTAAAATGTTCTATCGCTGCTTTTGTAGAAAACATTGCAAGGCGGTAGTTTTTTTCACTCGCTAAAACAACGATACAAACCACTGAAGCCTTAATGAAAAAAGGCACTGGCAAGATTAGTATTTAACGCTACACAGACTGCCCACTTCGAGCTAAATTTTAGCTCCCACTAACCAAAGTTGTGATATGATAATACGCTTTGAAAAAATCAATTAAGTTTTAAGGAGCAGTAATACTACATGAGCACGACAACACAAGAGTTAAATAACAAACTGGGCGCAGGCGCACATGGCACAGTTTTAGACCATCCAGCAGGATTATTTATCCTGTTTTTTACAGAAATGTGGGAACGTTTTAGTTTTTATGGAATGCGCGCATTATTGGTATTATTTTTGGTAACAGAAATGACTGAAGGTGGTTGGGGTTGGTCTCGCGAAGATGCTTTGAAACTATACGGCATTTATACGGGACTTGTTTATGGAACACCAATTATTGGTGGTTGGTTAGCCGATAAATTTCTAGGTGCACGTTTTTCTGTGGTGTTAGGTGCATTTATCATGACACTTGGTCACGCATCCATGGCAATGGAGACCCAGTTCTTTTTCTATCTTGGATTGGGCTTAATGATTACAGGTAATGGCTTCTTTAAACCTAACATTTCTACTATTGTAGGTGGACTTTATGACAAAGGCAGCGATAAGAAAGATTCTGCCTATACTATTTTTTATATGGGCGTAAATTCTGGGGCCTTCCTTGGTATTATGCTATGTGGTTATATCGGCGAGAAAGTTGGTTGGAACTGGGGTTTTGGCTTAGCTGGGATATTCATGTTTGTTGGTATGACACAATTTTATTTTGCCCAGTCTATCTTTGGTAATATCGGAGTCAAACCAAAAGATGTAATGGTAGATGAATCGACAGATTCTAATGAAGAAAAAAACCCTGTTGTAATTCGTGATAGAATTTTAGTTATTAGTGTACTTGCTTTTTTCACAATATTTTTCTGGTTTGCTTTTGAGCAAGCCGGTGGTTCAATGACCATTTTTGCTAAAGACTACACTCAGCGATTATTAACTGGGACCACAGCAACACTATTTATTATATCAAATTTGGTTTTAACTATTGGGCCTTTGGTTATTATTACTTGGGTATTGATACTACTGTTTAGACAAACATTTAATAGATATGCCTTATCAAATATTGTATTAGGCGCAGGTTTTGCATTAATTTGGGCAATAACTTTATGGATGTTAATTCGTGATTTCACAGGTGGTAACGAAGTTGAAGTACCAGCATCTTGGTTTGGTATATTAAATTCTTTTTTCATAATAGCTTTTGCACCATTATTCTCAAAAATGTGGGCAACTAAATTTAACCCATCAGGACCGCTTAAGTTTGCAATTGGTCTGGTTCTTGTAGGTATAGGGTTTGCTTTCTTAGCATACGGTGCTAGTGGAATTCAATCTGGTGCACAAACTGCGGCTGTTTCAATGTGGTGGTTAATCATTGCTTACTGGTTCCACACAATGGGCGAACTATGTATTTCTCCCGTTGGACTATCTTATGTAAGTAAACTTGCTCCAGCAAAGTTAATGAGCATGATGTTTGGAATTTGGTTCTTAGCAAACCTTGTTGCAAATTTACTGGCTGGTTATTCAGGTAGTTTTATTGATAAAATAGCCGAAGAATATAGCTTGTCAACTTTCTTCTTGTTGTTTACTGCAATTACAGTAGGTGCAGGAATAATCATGGCATTACTCAATCCATTTTTGAAAAAACGTATGCATGGCATACATTAATTAACTACACACTCTTATCCTGCAAGTTGGGAATTATTGTGTGATACATTTTACTATTTTTAAGGGGACTTTTACATATGACAGATACTGTTATGAAACAAGAAGAACTTTGGGGACATCCTAAAGGACTTTACGTATGCTTTTTCACAGAAATGTGGGAAAGATTTTCTTTTTATGGGATGAAAGCTTTATTGGTTTTGTATCTCGTCAAATACCATTTATTTGCTGATTCAAATGCCAATTTGGTGATGGGGGCTTATGCTGGTCTTGCCTATTCCTTACCTTTTATTGGTGGGATGGTCTCAGATAGATATTTAGGTATGCGCAAATCCGTTATGTTTGGCGGAATTATGTTGGTGATCGGTCATTTTCTTATGGCTTTTGAAGGCGAAAAAGCAACCATGGTAGGTGACGCCATTACTCGGGACAATGGAGCATTAGCTATATTTTATTTAGCCTTATCATTTATTATTATTGGAGTTGGGTTTTTAAAACCAAACATTTCTACCATTGTTGGAAAACTCTATGAAGACGGTGATACTCGACGTGATTCAGGTTTTACCATTTTTTATATGGGTATTAATCTAGGCGCTTTTACTGCGACAATTATTTGTGGTTGGCTAGGTGAAACTTATGGCTGGTCTTACGGTTTCGGATTAGCTGGCATTGGTATGCTGGCAGGCTTGATTTCTTTTGCTAAAGGACAAAGGCACTTGATGGGCCATGCAGAACCACATAACCCTGCTGACTTAGCTAAAAAAGTGCTTGGACCTATATCAAAAGAGTGGCTAATATATCTAATAAGTATCGCATCATTAGCATTAGTGTGGTTTATGGTTCAAAGAGAACATGTTGTACATTACACAGCTAACATATTATTGGTCGTAGCAATTGCTGGTATACTACTCTATGCTTTTACAAAAGTTGAGAAAGTAGCAAGAGATAGATTGATTGTTTTAATGGTCTTAATTACTTCAACCATTGTCTTCTGGTCACTATTTGAACAAGCGAGTACTTCAATGACTTTATTTGCAGATCGTGTGGTAGATAGAAACATATTTGGCACAACAATATTAGCATCTCAATTTCAATCTTTAAATGCATTGTTTATAATCATCTTTGCACCATTCTTTGCTTGGTTGTGGGTAAGACTTGATAAATTCAACTTAAACCCAAATATTCCATTAAAATTCACACTAGCTTTGTTTTTTGTGGCACTGGGTTTTGGTGCTATGATTATGGGTTCTAGTATGGCAAATGCAGCTGGGCAAGTAGCAGTAATTTGGTTAGTGTTAATGTATTTCTTACATACTACT
This sequence comes from Alcanivoracaceae bacterium, assembly GCA_016744455.1. GTDB lineage: Bacteria > Pseudomonadota > Gammaproteobacteria > Xanthomonadales > Marinicellaceae > NORP309. Next base: position 19,999 of record JADGEI010000005.1, on the reverse strand, counting down.
GGCGAACTGTGCTTATCTCCAGTTGGGTTATCAGCAGTAACTAAACTATCACCGAAAAACATAGTCGGATTCTCTATGGGAACTTGGTTCTTGGCCACAGGTTTATCTGAATTATTAGCTGCCAAAATTGCTAATATTGCAGCAGTAGATTCAGCCACTGCAAAGACCATGAGTGCTGCTGATTTCTTAGTTAAATATACTGAATTGTTTTGGTTTATGTTTAAATTAGGAATGGGGGCTGCCTTGGTCATGCTAATTATTTCCTTCCCTTTGAAAAAATTAATGCATGGCATTAAGTAAAGAACAGTAATTCTTTATTAAAAAACCCGTTAGAACATGTGTTCAAACGGGTTTTTTTAGTTTACAAATTTAGGTTTTAAATAAACCACTTGTCAGGGAGGTTTGGTGGTTGATAGTTTTCTAAGTAACCAATTGTTTCTTCGGCAGTTTCACAAACATGATAAAGGACACGGTATTGTTCTTTGGCAAATTTTTCAGCGTAGATGTGTTCAAACATTTCCAATAATTTATCGTAGTAACCCCTCACATTTAAAAATACGATGGGCTTATTGTGATAACCAAGTTGTTTCAAGGTGAGAACTTCAAACATTTCTTCAAATGTGCCAAAACCGCCAGGAAGGCCAACGAAGGCATCAGCTCGCTCATCCATAATGGCTTTGCGTTCGCGCATGCCATCTGTGATAATTAGTTCGTCATCAATATCGTGCACAACATTTTTAATATTGAGTGCTTTGGGGACAACTCCAAGGGTTTTACCTCCGTTATCTTTGACACTACGAGCCACTTCTCCCATCAAGCCAACGACTCCACCACCGTAAACTAATTGTGATTTGTTTTCTGCCATCAATTTACCTAATTGTTGAGCAATTTTAAAATAATCTTGATGGATGATGTCACTGGATGAACAATAAACGGCTATAGATTTCATGTCTTTCACTAGGCGAGGAAAATGCTATTATAACTGAGTTAATTTAATTTTCTATAAATTTATAACCCGCACCTCTAACCGTTTTTAAGCAATGGTCTTTATTAAAGGCTTTAAGCGCTTTTCGCAACCTCAATATATGGACATCAACTGTTCGTAGTTCAACAATAGAGTTACGACCCCATACGTGATTAAGTATTTGCTCGCGTGAAAACAACCTTTCAGGGTTTTTAATAAACAAGCGGATAAGGTTATATTCAGTGATACTCAATTCCATTTCTTTACCTTCAACGGTGATTCTATGTGCACTCATATCCATACTTATACCACCAAAGCTAATCACTTCTGATTTTTTAAACCCTCTGGCACGCCTTAGTTGAGCCTTTATGCGCGCTTGTAACTCTTTAATAGATACAGGTTTTGTCATGTAATCATCAACACCAGCTTCTAAACCTTTGATTTTATCACTTTCTTCCGCTCGTGCTGTGAGCATGATAATTGGAATATCTTCAACAACTTCGTTATCACGAATACGATTGACTAATTCTAAACCATTTATTTGTGGCAACCCCCAATCAATAATAATTAAATCTGGCGCAATATCATCTATTATTGCCAGTGCTGCCATAGCATCTTTTGCTTGCAAGGATATGTAGCCTGCTTGCATGAGTGAGAAAGACAACATTTCTCGAATGGCAGTTTCGTCTTCAACAATAAGTATGGTGTTTTTCATATTAAAAATACTCTTCTTTAATGGTATTAATATCCAAATGACGTACATCTTTACCTTTCACTAGGTATATAATATATTCACAGATATTAGTTGTATGGTCACCTATCTTCTCCAATGCTTTTGCACTCCAACTTAAACGTAATAATAAGTTGAGTTTTGTCGGTTCAGTTGTCATATTTCTTATAATATCATTATTAAGACGTTCAAAGGCTAAATCAACTATTTCATCTTTCTTTGCAATAGTCAAAGCCTCCTCAGCATCCAATCGAGCTAAAGCATTTAACGTTTGATTTAAATTTATTGCTACTAGCTGGTAAAGTTTCATAAATTCGTGAGAATAATTACCTAAATAATTTTCATCAATAAGGAAACTAGCACACTTTGCAATTTTTTCGGCTTCGTCACCAATTCTTTCAAAATCTGTTATGCTCTTAATTATAGAGTAGACCAAACGTAAATCACTGGCAGCAGGTTGTCTTTTAGCAATAATTTGCGTGCACTCTTCATCAATTTGGACCTCCATAGCATTAACACCTAAATCCTTTTTTATGACTTTTTTTGCCATCTTGCTTTTACCTTCTACCAAGGCTTCGACTGCTTTTTTTACTTGCTTTTCAACCATCCCTCCCATTACAAGCAATGAGCTTCTGATTTTTTCGAGTTCTTGATTGTATTTTTTTGATGTGTGTTGATTAAAATCTAAATTTTCCATAGTATTATCCAAATCTACCGGTTATATACCGTTCAGTTAATTCATGTAGTGGGTTGGTGAAAATCTGTTTTGTTTCACCAACTTCTATTAACTTGCCCAAATGAAAATAAGCTGTTCTTTGTGATACGCGTGCAGCTTGTTGCATTGAATGAGTAACGATTACAATGGTGTAATTTTTCCTCAATTCGTTAATTAATTCTTCAACCTTAGCCGTCGCAATAGGGTCTAAAGCAGAAGCCGGTTCATCCATTAGAATAACCTCTGGTTGAACTGCTATAGTACGTGCAATACATAAACGTTGTTGTTGGCCACCTGACAAACCTGTTCCGGAATCACCTAATCGATCCTTGACTTCATTAAATAATCCAGCTTTACTTAATGATTCTTCAACCAAATCATCTAATTCTGCTTTGTTGCTTGTTAAACCATGAATTTTTGGCCCATATGCAACATTATCATAGATAGATTTTGGAAAAGGGTTAGGTTTTTGAAAAACCATACCAACCCGAGCACGTAATAACACAGGATCCTGTGATTTAGCATATATATCTATGTCGTCAATGATAAATTTTCCACTAACTCTACAACTATCGATAGTGTCATTCATACGGTTGAGGCAGCGTAAATAAGTTGATTTACCGCAACCAGAAGGTCCAATTAATGCAATAACTTCATTCTGACCCATATCCAATGAAACATCTTGAATTGCATGATTTTCAGCATAATAAACATTAACGTCACGTGTGCTTATTTTTGGGTTATCACAAAATGGTTGGCCAATGGTTTTGCTGTGCTCAGCTAGTATAGCCTCATTAGACTTATCTTTCATCAAATTGTTTTGTAAAGCTTGTGTATTCATATTACCATTTCTTCTCAAATTTCTTACGCAAATAGATGGCTAATGCGTTCATTATTATCAAAAAACCTATTAGCACTAAGATAGCTGCTGAAGTTTTTTCTAAAAATCCTCTTTCTGGAGAATCTGCCCATAAAAATACTTGTATAGGTAAAACTGTGGCTGGATCTACAATAGTTTGCGGAATATCAACTATGAATGCTACCATTCCAATCATCAATAGCGGAGCAGTTTCTCCTAAGGCTTGTGCCATACCAATTATGGTGCCGGTTAATATGCCTGGTAATGCTGCGGGAAATACATGATGAAATACCGTTTGCATTTTTGAAGCTCCCAATCCAAGAGCGGCTTCACGCAATGAAGGTGGAACAGCTTTAATTGCTGAACGAGAAGCAATAATAATTGTTGGTAATGTCATCAATGATAAGACAATTCCGCCAACTATAGGTGCAGACCTTGGCAAAGAAAAGAAGTTAATAAAAACCGCTAAGCCTAGTAAACCAAAAACAATGGAAGGCACTGCTGCCAAATTATTAATATTTATCTCGATGAAATCAATCATACGATTTTTTGGTGCAAATTCTTCTAAGTAAATAGCTGCTGCGACTGCCACTGGAAATGACAACATCAAGGTCACCAATATAGTGTAGATTGAGCCCATAATTGCTCCTTTAATACCTGCTAATTCTGGCTCGCGCGAATCACCACTACTAAAAAATGTCCAATTAAATTTTTTACTCACTTGATTATTCTTTTCTAAAACTTCAATCAAAGAAATTTTAAAATCTTTTACACGCCTTTCCGATTGCGCTAATTTTCGATTTATTGTGCCTTTAATAAGAGCATCAACATCATCATCTGCATATAGATTAAAGCTATGCTCGTTACCAATTAATTCTTTATTTTCTAATACCATATCTCGAAGTTGATATTCAGCTCCACTACTAATTAGTGAATATAATTGTTTTTTCTCTTTCCTTTTTTTAACATCAGGGAACTGTTTCCTTAAAGCTTTACGAATGACTTGGCGAAAATCAACTTTTTTAATCTCTGCAACTGAACTTTCTGGGTTTAGCTGCAATGATTCATAGCTTAAATCTAGTTTTAATTCAATTTGAGTTTGAATAAATGCGGGCATAGCTTTAATGCCTATATCAGCCAACAAAACTACTAAAAACATGAATGCAATGCCAATAGAAGCATAACCAGAGGCTTTGAAGATGTTTTCTTTTAAGTAACGTCTCTTTAAGCTTTTTTCTATTTTTGAGGTGTTATTATTTTTACTCATATTGCTCTCGGTATTTACGTACAACGTGCAATGCAATAACATTCAAAACTAAGGTGGTGATAAACAACATTAATCCTAAAGCAAAAGCTGCCAGCGTTTTAGCACTATTGAACTCCTGATCACCTGTTAATAAGGTAACAATTTGAACGGTTACTGTAGTAACTGCATTGAGTGGGTTGACGGTTAAATTAGCTGCCAACCCAGCTGCCATAACGACAATCATTGTCTCACCAATAGCTCTTGAAGCAGCAAGTAAAACACCCCCAACAATGCCTGGAAGCGCAGCTGGTATTAAGACTTTAACAATTGTTTCTGACTTTGTCGCACCCAACCCCAGTGAGCCTTCACGCATAGCGTTTGGAACTGCTGATATAACATCATCTGCTAAAGATGAAACAAATGGAATTATCATTATTCCCATTACCAAACCAGCGGCAAGAGCACTCTCTGAAGCGACAGACAAACCTAAAGACTCTCCAAAACTACGAATAAATGGAGCAACTGTAAGAGCTGCAAAAAACCCGTAGACAACTGTTGGAATACCAGCCAAAATTTCTAATACTGGTTTAGCAATAGATCGAAACTTACTTGATGCATATTCAGATAAAAAAATGGCACTCATCAATCCAAGTGGCACGGCTATAAATAAAGCAACAGTAGAAATAAGCATCGTCCCAATAAATAATGGTACAGCTCCAAATGCAGCAGAAGAGCCGACTTGATCACTTCGGATAGCTGTTTGTGGTGACCAATCTAGTCCAAACATAAAGTCTACGATTGGTATTTCACCAAAAAACCTAATCGATTCAAATAATACCGATAAAACTATACCAACTGTAGTTAATATAGCAATTGATGCTGCTATTAAGAGAATTATTTCTATAAATTTTTCAAAGTAAATACGCGCAGGTGTTTGGCTTTTTACTTTTTTTAAACCAAATAATGCCATCAAAACAGCTAGCGCCAATACTGTAACGGCTTTAGCATTTCTAGCAATACTTTGTAAGTTATAATAGTGTGTATGAATCTTCTTCTTTGTTTCATCAATACTATTTATTTGATTAATATCGATGTTTTTAATTTCATTCAGGTATAAATCATAATTATCCGCTGTTGCGATATTTTCTGCTTGCATGTATTGAGTTAAATTGTTTTTTATTAAAGGTTCATCAATTATTTCAATTACTAACAAAACAAGCAAAGCAGGAATTAATGACCATAATGCAGCCACGTAGCCAAAGTATTTAGGCAATGTTTGCTTGACCTTATTATTAGTTCCCTGACTAAGTTGTAGAGCATATATCTTTTGCTTTTTGATAAAAAAGTTGAAAGCTGCTAATAAACACAGGATAAAAATTATTGCTGATAGACTCATGAGTTTTATACTGAGTTATCCCTTTCCCTTGAACAAAATCCACTCAAGAGAAAGGAACAACTCTATAGTTTATAGGGATAAATTAGATAAGTTTTTAACATCTGAAAATACTTTTTGGTATTTTTCTTCATCTAATGGAATCAACCCTTTATCAATTAAATAACCTTCTTCACCCATAGCCTTGTGACTGGTAAACTCTTCTAAAAACTCACTCATTCCAGGGATTTTACCAACATGTGCTTTTTTTACATAAAAGTACAAAGGACGTGAAACAGGGTAAGAACCATCAGCAATCGACTCAAATTCTGGTGCAGATCCATCAATAGCCGCCCCTTTAACCAAATCTGAATTTTGATCTAAAAATGAGAACCCAAATATACCTAAAGCATCAGGGTTCTTTTGTAGTTTTTGGATGATTAAGTTATCATTTTCGCCTGCTTCAATATAAGCACCATCTTCACGAATGGTATGACAAATTGATTTATATTTTGTTTTATCTTTTTTCTTAGTGCTTTTTATCCAAGGGAATTGTTTGCAACCACCTTCCATTGCCAGTTCAACAAAAGCATCTCGTGTACCCGATGTTGGTGGTGGTCCTAAAACTTCAATCTTAACATTAGGCAGTTCTGCTCTTACATCATGCCAAGTTTTATTTGGATTAACGATTAATTCACCATCTTTTTCACTAGGCACTTCTTTTGCTAGAGCCAAAAACAAATCTTTACGTGTTAATGCAAAAGTATGTGATTTAATATCATTGGCAACAACAATACCATCATACCCAATTAGTACTTCAACTATACCCTTTACACCATTTTCTTGACACATTTTAAATTCGCTACTTTTCATTCTACGAGAAGCATTTGTCATATCAGCAGTATTAATGTCGATACTTTTGCAAAACAATTTCATGCCACCGCCTGTACCTGTTGATTCAATTTTTGGTGTTTTAAAATCTGTTGATTTGCCAAATTTTTCCGCTACCACTGTCGCAAAAGGATACACCGTTGATGAACCAACAACTGAAATGTAATCCCGGCCAGCCGATAAGGCAGTTAGGCTTGTCGTAAGTGCAGCTATTGCTATTAAAGTTTTTAAATTTTTCATGGCTTTTTCATACCTTGCTATTAAAGAATTCTTGCAGTTTAGCGATTCATTGTGACAGTTTTATGACATATGCAACAATATTGTCACTTATCATTATACCACATTATTGGAAGCTAAAATCATACCATTTTTTTCCTGTCACAATGATTTGCAATATTACAGAAGTTGAAAAGTAAAATCTAAAAACTAGACTGTTGCACTTCAATATTAAATTGGTGATTCAATTAATAAATATTATAGCTAACACCTAAACTTACACTTCGCCCTTTAGTGTAAGAGCGTGCAGTTTCGTCACCTACTAAGAATAAAACCTCATCATCAAGTAAGTTTTTAACTTTTAATGAAAATTTAAATTTATCGAATAATCTTTGTGAATAGACAAAATCTAATTGGTTAAACGATTGTTGATAAACATCTGGTTTACCACTAGTTCCTGCTTCAGAGATTCTTTCTCCAAAAACATTAAACAACAAAGAAGTACTTATGTCCTTTTCTTTATTGTCATAACCCAATTGAAAGTTAGCAACATAAGGAGATTGACCTTGTAAGGGACGTACATTGTTGGTTTGTCCGCCTGGACGATCTGTACCAAGGGTTATTTCTGAATTAATATAAGCGTAATTAGCATTGACATAAAGGTCTGACCAAAATTTGCTTTTTAACCAATGGCTCACAAATGAAAAATCTTTGTATAACTCAAGTTCTATACCAGAATTTGTTGCAAATTCTGCATTATCAAAACTAATTATTCGCGAAGAACCCGGCAAAATAATTAACTCAATTGGGTTGATAAACTGTTTATAAAATAAGCTGACAGAGACAAATTCTCCAGGAGTAAAATACTTGTCCCAACGCAGGTCGTAATGCTTTATTTGCCCTGTTACCAAGTCTGGATTACCGATAATATCTCGGTTAAGTACTGGATCTTTAAACTGAGCTGGAGAAAGTTCCTTAAAATCTGGCCTTGTTGAAGTCTGAGAATAATTAAATCTAAATTGGTTGTTTCCGTTTAAAAATAATGTAGATGAAAAGGCAGGATAATAGCTAGAATCTTCTAGCGAGACCACAATTGGTGAGGCATTGGCATCAAAAAGACTAAAAGTTGTTACTGATTGTGAAAAATCTTCTTTTCGTACACCTACTGACATTTTAAAAAGCTCTTTGTAAGCATAATCAATCCCAAAATAACTAGACTTTATGTCTAAATTTGCAAAATAGTTATCCGTTGCACGCGTCACTTCAATGAGTTGATAACCATTGGCATCAATAAATTCAGGCGAAAGAATGTTTTCTAATCCGTCATTTCGATTGACTTGATTTACTAATGATCCGACATCTTCAAAAACAAACCGTCTTATGTCTGAGTTTCTATCTTTTTTCACCCAACTTTGGCCACCAGTAAAAAGTATGTTGTGGTTGTTGGATGGGCTCAGTGGAAAAGACAAATCATAATGAATATCATTACTTACATCTTCGAGTTCTCGCCACACCCTTGAGTTACTATCATTGCGTGTAGAAAAAATAAAGTCACCCTCTTCTCGTTGATCATACCGGTAAATTCTATTATCAGGCTCATCAAAATTAGCAGTTGAATCTGTGTATTGCCAGTTAAGTTGCAAACCTCCAATATCATTAAAAACATGTTCTCCATAAGTTTGAAATGAAGCAAGTTCTCGTTCTGTCCATCGTAATTCAAAAATTCTTCTAGAGTTACCCAAATCTTCATTAAATCCTTCAGCAATTTCATTAAAGTTTTGTGTATTTCGTAATAACATATAATTAACAGAAATTTTATTGTTTTCAGCAAACTCTATACCCGTGGTTAAAAAACCACTCAAATTTATATTTCTGTTGGTGGTATTTGATACTTCTTCACTATCCAAAGCTAAGTTTGAACCTGAAGAAACAATGTAGTCCCGACGTAATTCTGAACGTGTTTGATAATCTGAACCGTACTCAATGGCTGAAGAGAACCCTAGCACCGTACCAGAGTCCAAAGTATGACGCGCACCTCCGGCCAAATTCAACCCTAAACCAGGATCAACAGTTTCATTATCTAAATTATAAGTATTAGATAATGACTCACCAATAGCTTCAAGCACTTCAGGATCAAACCCACCAGCAATAAATGGGTTGCTTGGCCTTAATTCGGTGCCATTTGCAATAGCATTTAATAAAAGCGGAGGTATTGCTCGTGTACCATCGTCATATCCTGACCAGTCCTTGCCTCCTCCGAAGTAACTGAGGCCATCTTTACCTGTGGTTTGCGAATTATTAGCATATGATACACCAACTTTTAAGAAGTTTTCATTTGGAATACTAATGGTTTTTAAAGTGACTGACCCTCCACCAAATTCTGCTGGCAACTTAGCCGAATAGCCTTTTTGCACTTCGATACTTTTTACAACACTAGTTGGAAACAAATCCAAAGGAACAACTCGACGTGTTGGATCTGGACTAGGTAGGTTTGCTCCGTTAAGCAAAGTACTAGAATAACGCTCGCCCAAACCTCTCACAAAAATAAATTTTCCATCAACTAAAGTTAAACCTGTCACCCGTTTAAGTGCTCCTGCAGCATCCGAGTCTCCAGATTTTGATATTTGCTCCATACTTAGATAATTAGCAACCGAGTTGTTATTTTTACGCTCTTCCAAAACAGATGCTAAAGACCCTTCAATAAAAGGTACAATCACAACAAATTCAGGCAATTCTGTACCTGATGGTGTAAGTTCTATTTTAAATTGTTTTAAACCTTGAGCACTGATTTCAATATTGGGCTTAATAACACTGTTAAATTGAGCATGTAACACACTAATACTATAAGTACCAGATGGCAACTTAGTACTGAAACTTCCATCAGCATCAGTAATTAAATTATCACTGACACCACTGATATAAACACGCGCACCAGCTATACCCTTATTGTCTTCTACTGAAACAACATTTCCATCAATTGTGGTCACGACACTTTTTTCTTGTGGGTTTTCTCCCTGATTTACAGAGTTCACCTCCTCTTTCAACTTTGAAGTTTCTACGTCAACAGTTGGTTTTTGGTTTTTGACCTTTATATCCACTAACAATTGTATGATTTCATTTTCAGCCAACTGCAACTCATGAGAATATATTTTATCTTCTTGGCTTTTTAGTAGAATTGGATGTTTCCCAGCCTTTAATACTATTACGGCATTTCCATAGCTGTCAGTTGTAGCAATTTTCTGATGATTTTCATAAATATCAACATGGCTCAAAGGCTCACCTTTAAAAAAGACAAAGATCGAAACTTTGGCTTCATTTTTGGCTAAGGCTACATGTGATAATAACAGTAATAAAAAGATGTTTTTTTTCATTATATGCTCTTTTTTATTGGCAAAGCCACGATTCTAATTGGCATTCTGCCATGATTTTTCTTAGTTCTATTGCTTTTTTAAAATTCCTTTCTTCGGTGATTAGACTTAAATATTCATTGGTTTTTTTGAAATTACCCGTTTTAAAAAAAGCATATGCCATAGCATATTTCGTATTTTCATCATTTTGTAGATGCACACGTTTAAGGTTATCTTCCATGGCAGCGACTTGTTCAAAATTTTCTAGCTGTAACATTAATGCCATACGCTGTTTAAGCTTCTCTTTTTGATCACTTATCATGCCATTAAGTGTTAAAGCCATATAATTGGAGCCTGCTCTACGATAGAGTTCAGCAGCCTCTTTAATCAATTGAGGATTAAGCAAAGCTGCATCATGAATAATTTTTGCTGCTGTAAAATACTTATCATTTTGAATATAAATGGCCGCTAATGATTTAGCTATGTTTTCATCTTGTGGAAATTTAAGCAGAGCGTTTTCTAAAAACATCAATGCAGTTTCATTATCACCCGACATTCGTAAGGCATTTCCAATGGCGATATAGTCCTCCCGTTGCCCTTTAAAGTTTTTCAAATATTTTTGACCTAGTATTACAGCTTGTTTGTTATAACCAAGTTCAATATAATAAAAAACCTTACGTCGTGGAAAACTCTTATTCTCAGGGAAAATCTTAGCTGCCTGTTCTAATGTGGCTATAGCATTATCGTATTGTAATAGGTTCCAATAACTCTGCGAGCGCATGAGGTAAATTGCAGGTATTTTTTCTACGCCTTTTCCTGCAGCTGCTAAGGCTTCGATTGTCAATAGGTAGTCATTATTAGCATAAGCAGCTTGTGCTAAATACACATTCATAACCGGGTCAACTTCTCCTAGTTCTCTAGCTTTTTGAATCATTGAAATTGTTTTTTCATTGTCCTTGGTACCAACAAATAATAAGGCAGATACGATATAAAAACGTTGTTTATCAATGCTTTCTTCATTTAAATTAACTTTCGACAAGGCTATTTTAGCCCGCTCATAATTATTATCTTTTAGCATAAGAGAGGCTAAATCAAGGTAATTGATTTCGTCTTTTTTTGACGCTTTAGCATGAGCTATAGAACTAACCAGGAAGAACGCTATTAGTATAATTTGCAATATTTTTTTCATTAGCTTAAATCGAATCTTATTCGTTGTTTTGCCCAAGTTTTTACTGGCTTACCTTGGTATTGAGCCGGTTCAAACTTCCAACTTTGCATAGATTGTGTGGCTGCATCATCAAATACTCCTTCAGGGTTTGAATCGATAATTTTCATTTGTTCAATTTCTCCAGTGATACCAATTAACAAGGAAAACACAACATAACCTTCTTCTCCTTTTGCTCGAGCCCTAGCTGGATAGTTTGCAGGTGCTTGATAAACAGCTTTAGGTGAGGCATCTACCATGTCATCTGTCATGACAACTCCAGATGCATTCCCTAATATATCACTATCTAATTCGTTTAAGCCATCTAGTGAAAACTCAGGAAGGGCTAAATCAACTCCTGTCAAACTGCTATTCAACCCTAAAATTGGTGCAGGTGGAGCTCGGCGAGCTTTCTTTGGTTTAGGTTTGGGGCGCTGTCTCTTAACCACTTGCTTGTTTTTCGGCTTTTTGCGGTTAAACTTTATTTCAGTACCTACTTTATCGGTATTTTTGTCATCTTTTATTCTCTTATTATTAATTAAGATAACAGTACTCAAAACCAATGCTGTACCTAACAACATTAAAAAAAATGCACTAAAAAATCGCAACCATCTGTCAGGAGCTTTATTATCGGTTATCATTTAACCTGCTCCCACCTCTTTTGATGTAGCAACACCAACATCACTTGCACCTGCTAAACGCGCTTGATCGACAACTTCAACCAATTTACCAGATGGTACATTCACATCTGTTACCACTAAGACTGATTTTGGAGTCTTGCTTTTAAGCACATCTCTTAATCGCGATTGTAAAACCCAAATTCTAATGCTTTCACCATCTATATATACCTCTCCTTGATTGTCAATATAGACACGTACTGCTTTGGTTGAAGCTGTACTTGCTGATGATGCTGATGGTCGATCCAAGTCCAGTTTCATATCTTTAACGAAGGTAGTAGACACCATAAAAAAAATCAATAAAATAAAAACCATGTCAATAAGTGGTGAAATATTCAAATCTTCTACAACTTCTTTTTTTTCTCTAAATCGCATAATTCTCTTCTCTATTTATTGTAGACTATCTTGAGTCTTGATTAATTCGTCTTCGCCAGGAATAGGAGCACACAGTAAATCTTTGAGTTGTGCCATTTCAATTTCTAAACTCTTTTGTTTTTTATCTAAAAAGCCATTGACTATCAGGCCAGGAATCGAAACCGCCAAGCCCATTTGTGTTGTTATTAATGCCTGAGAGATGCCACCAGCTATACCTCCTGATTGAGAAAATAAGGACATATCACCCAAAGATTCGAATGTTTCAATCATTCCAGAAACAGTGCCAAGCAAACCTAAAAGTGAAGCCACAATTACAATAGTTGAAATAAAGACTTTGTATTTCTTTATTTCAGAGTACTCTTCAGCCAATACATCATCAAGATAACGCCTTAGATTGTCTAACTTGTGATTTTTTAACTCCATGCTTTTATATAGTGCCCTGACTAAAACACCATTACCGCTTGGCATTTTTCCTTTTAAAAAACGATAAACCAAGACCCTAACAGAACGTTGAGAACCTCTTTTTAAGGCGACCATTCGATAACCAAGCATCCACCATAAGGCACATGTACCAATAACTAAAGGAGGCATCACAAAACCTCCTGAGCTAAGATAATCTAATGATTGCTGCCAAATACTCATCATTTATTCTTGTAATTTTTTATACACGTTGATTACACGAAGTGCTGCCTTTTCCATATCATCTTTAATACGTTCGGCCCAACCAGATAAAACATTACCAAAAACTAAAGCAGGAATAGCTACTGCCAACCCAACCTCAGTAGTCACCAAAGCAATAGAAATTCCTTCTGATAATAATTTTGGATCACCTGTGCCAAATTCAGTAATTATATCAAAGGTTGAAATCATGCCAGTCACTGTTCCAAGTAAGCCTAGAAGTGGAGAAACTGTAGCGACAACCATGATTAAGGAACCAAAACGATTTAACTGCCCTGATTCATGCAATATTGACTCAGAAACTATATCTTCAATATGCTCTCTATCTCTTGAAATATTACGTAATACAGCGTACATAACACGTCCACTTGAGCTATGTTTGTGGCTAGCTATCCGCATAGCATGTTCCATATCATCGTTCTCAATATTATGAACGATTTTTTTAAGAATTTTTTCTGTGCTTGATGATGATTTTCTCAAAAACCAAATACGTAATACTATTAATATCAAAGCAAACAAACCCAAAAACACAATAATCCATGCAATTATTCCACCAGACTCTATAACACTTCTAATCGTCTTTTTCTTCTTTTGTACAATTGATTTTATACTCGATTCGTATAAAAATATAGGCAAAGATTCTTGCGCTTTACCGTTAAAAATTTCAGCAACGATTGTTGAATCTTCATTACGCCACACCTTAAATTTATTCTCACCTGCTGGTGCTAAAGATCCAGATCCTTGTTGCGAATGACCATATGATGCAATGTTACCAATTTTTATAATTTCTCCTTTAACTTCCTGTCCATTCTGAAGAAAAAAGGAACCTTCTTCTTTACTAACGCTGGAGTATTTTTCAACAATTTTAATGGCAAAAAGAATTAAACTTTCGATTTTATTTATATCTTCTATGTTAGATTCATCAGTAAAACCTTCGAAATCATACTCAGACATTGTCGACTTAGCTTGAGTTATGGTTGATTCAATCAAGTTATTGTTGTCACTAGCCGACTCAGAGTTTCTTTGTAGCGTGAAAATATCATCTTCTATTTGATTGATTTGATTATCTAAGTCTAACAGCTTGGATTCCAAATTATTAATTTGTTTGCTGAGACTTTTTTTCTCTTTTGTAGAGGATTTTATGTAATCTTGTGTACGTGTTTTAATACTTTTAATTTGAGCTGTTAAAAACGCATATTCTTTTTGGTATGCTTTATTTAAATCTTCAGCTGATTTATTAGGATTGATTTCAGGTATTGTTGTTTTTTCTTCAGGCGCAACTTGTGCTAGCAAACTGAGTGTGAAAAAAATTCCAAAAACAAGTATTATAATATTTTTCATCACCTTCTCCTTATTGGTTTAATGATAAAGGCAAGGAGAAATAACCTTGTCTAATTTGTTTTTTTAGCGAATCAAATAACAAGGCAATTTGTTTTTGTTTGTTTTGCTCTTCAAAGAATTGATAATCCCATAATCCATCTATATTTTTAGCTACACCATACTTATCATCACGGGTTTTAAAATACATAATAACTGTTCCCAATTTCACAATTTCAACTAGTTTATTCTCACCATCTATTTGAATGGTTTGAGAATAAATTGCATTCTCTCTAGTTAAACGCAGTTCATCTTCTAAGAAAGCCCATAAACTGTTTATTGCATATTGTGATGTAACTTTTCTTGCATTAAGTTTTCGCTCGATATCCTCGACAACAGACAACCTTTCTTTCTGTTTGAATGGTATACCTGTATTTAAGTTTTTTTTAATACTTAATATTAATTTAATAACATGAGGTACTAATTGTTCAGAATCAGCACCTAATAATTTAATTTTTTCTATTAATTTTTCATGTTCTACATGAGCCTGCTTAGATTTTAGGCTTTTTCTATCAATATTTGCCTGTAATTCTGTTTTACGCGTATTTAAATAAATCAATGAATTTTTATTTTCAGATTTAAGGATTTTTAGTTCTGATTGTAAATCTTCCACTTCGCCACGGAGACTTATTAAGTTTCTAGCTAACTTGTCATTATCTTGAGACATTACGACATTAAATGTCATAATCAACATTATTGTTAAAAGTCTTATTATTTTCATTGGATATTAAGCTGAATAAAAGGGTGCATTTTATCCCCGAATTATGACATTGTAATTAAGTTTCAATGACAATATTGTGACATTTAAATGACAATAATGTGTCATCACAAAATTGATATATATGTCATGTAAATTTCATTTGTTTGACATTAAAGCGTCATAAACTTACATTATTATTCAAATTTTTAATGCAAGTATTATTAATTTAGAGGTTATTTATGAAAGTAGGAAAATTTAAAAGTATTGTTTTAACTGGTGCCCTGGTTGTAGCTGGAGTTTCTCAAGCGATTAGCGTCGATAACAAAATGTTTGAAGGAGTTTGGTTTAAACCAGGAACAAATAGTGGTTGGGGTTTTGAGTTCTTGAAAACAGGAGATGAAAAAGGACTCATGTTTGTGACAGGTTTTATCTATGATGATAATGGTACAGCTTTTTGGGTGACAGGAGATGCTCCTGTTGTTTCCGGGCAATCTATTTTATCATTTGAGCTAAAAACCACTTCAGGTGGCTCTATTGACGGTGATTCTAATGCTGTCAATGAAAATTTTGGATTAATGGATGTAGACTTTAAGAGTTGTCAAAAAGCTTCTGTTAGCTTAACAGGCATTAATAGCGATATTCTTGCTAGCGAGGGAGTATCTTTTGATTTAGAACCAATAGACAATATTGTTGGACAGAATCATGACTCATCAGTTTGTACCTATCAAACCGAATTTACCACATGTCCCGATTTTGCAGCCACATCAACGCAACCCAAGACTTGTGTTTTATCAGGAACACTAACTGGAAACAAAACATTGACAAATGATACAAATTGGGTATTACAAGGTGCTGTATTTGTAGGCGAAGATGGCGGGGCCACTAGTAATTTAACCATCGAACCAGGTACACGTGTACTTGGAGTGACAGGTAATGACTTCTTAGCAATTCAACGTGGCTCTAAACTCTTTGCGGAAGGCACCGCAAAATCACCCATCGTATTTACTGGACCATACAATGCAAGTGATGAATCTGCTGGCGCTGGTAATTGGGGTGGTTTAGTTATTAATGGTAAAGCCCCGTTGAACATTTGCGATGAAAGTGTTGCTTTTTCTCAATGCGAAGACGTAGGAGAAGGTGCATCAGGTAATTTTGGTGGTGATCAACCACATGACTCTAGTGGGGTTATAAAATATGTTCGAGTTCAGTTCGGCGGTTTCAGAATCAATGATGAAGATGAATTAAACGGCATTGCTTTACAAGGTGTAGGTGATGGTACTATTATAGATTATGTTCAAGTTCATGCGAATGAAGATGATGGTATTGAAGCATTTGGTGGTACAGTAAATATGAAGCATATTGTTTTAACTAATATTAAAGATGATTCACTAGATTGGACACATGGCTGGAATGGAAAAGTACAATACGTACTGGTAAAACAAGATCAAAATGCAGCAAACGACAAAGACCGTGGTATTGAAGCTGATAACTATGAGTTAAATAATGATGCGGTTCCACGCTCACAACCTATGATTGCAAATGCTACTTTTATCGGTGCTGATTCTGACAATAAAACCACTAGAGGGATGGTATTAAGGCGTGGAACTGGTGCAAACTTCACTAATGTAATAGTCACTGGGTTCGAGAGATGTTTAGATATTGATTCTGAAGCTACATTTGCAGCCGCAGGGTCTACAGACAACTTAACTGGTTTTTTAACCATGGAAAATACTGTTATTAGCTGTGCACAAAACTTCGAGGAAGAAGAAGGTGATGCTTTTACAGTTCAATCTTTTTTTGAGTCTCAGGCTGGTAATGAAGTGGCAGATCCTGCACTAAATAATATTTACCCAACAGCTAATACACCAACTGGTAAAAATATGGATCCAAACATTTGGAGTGCTTTTTTTGATAAAGTAAACTATGTAGGTGCTTTTAAATCAGAGTCTCATGCTTGGACTAATGGATGGACAGAATTCTTAGATTAATTCTTTCTTACTTCTTATGATAAATTTAGGAAGAAAAAAACCTGTGATTGTTTTTAATCACAGGTTTTTTATCAAAAAAATCATTTTAATACGAATATGTGTATTAAGTGTTTTTTAAATTAACACCTGGGATTAACAACGCTGAATTCGACCACTTATAATTTTACTTTTACCTTTAATTTTTCGCTTTCACCACAAAATGGAGCCGTACCAACTATGGCTGATATAGCTTTATTGGAATAATGACCTAAATCAGTTAAATATATGAGAATAGCATTGGCGCTCATCTTACCAAGATCCTTTACTTCTTTGAACTTTTCAGGTAGTTTCATCAACTCTTCTTTTTGACACAATTCTTCAACCTTTTTATCAATTAATTTCAGTTCTTATTCGTGAAAGGCTATAGATTTATTAATCTGTGTTTTAATCATTTTTTCTTTACAATTCTTATGCCTTTGTTTTTCTGAAACTAGCAGCTTAATGGTTTATGCCCTGAAATTTAACCACTGTCCTAACCTTATGAAATTCTTAGATATGATTTTTAATACTTTGAGTTTTCCTTTTGGGTACATGTCTTTTGCAAAATCTCAAATTACAAGTGAATCAATCTTGTCATTTTTGGCAAAGTAGCCCAATGCTTTAGCATAGTGTTTTACCCTGTAACTAGAGGCTAAAAAAACATCATATTTAACTTTCGCAATATCTACTCCAACAAATTTTTTGCTTAAATTCTCATCTAAGTGTGTCATAATTTATCTACCTTTATTGATTGAATTGTAGTAATGCTTTTTTAAATCTGTTTTGTACTCGGAATTACAAATGTGTTCCTTCCTACTACTTGATTTATTAAAGGTCAGTGTGCAGACCTTGCTGTTTACCGATCTTACTTAACTAAAAGATCTGACGGCTATCGGTCTGTCACACCGTTTTTTAAGTCATCGTTGATGGTACATTTTTAAAAATCAATGCCAATGAAAGTAGTATACTAACTAAAAATTGGGAAATATACTTTAAAACAACTACCCTTATTGATTTCACTTGTGATAGTAAGTGTAGCATTGTGGTTGTCACAAATTTGCTTAACTATAGCCAAACCTAATCCTGTGGAATTGGTATTTTTGTCTTTAGAATTATCAACTCGGTAAAATCGCTCAGTTAAATGCGTTATATGTTTCTCTTCTATACCTTGACCATTATCACAGACATTCAGAAGTGCTTGTGTTCCTTCTGCAAACCATTCAAGCGAAACTGTTGAGCCAGCAGGTGTATGGATGATGGCATTATTTAACAGGTTCAACGCTAGGCTAGTGATTTCTTCAGTATCAACGTCAATAGTTAATTCTGAATTTATATTAGCCTTAAGTGCATGTTTCTCAGCATAAGTGCTTGTTTTTACTTGATTAAACACGCTATTTAGGAGTTTAGGTACATCAGCTTTACTGTTGTCACGTTCTAAATACCGCCCATGTTCCATGCTTGAAAGTCTAAGCATATCATCAATTATTTTTTCCATTCTAACGGCTTGGTTTTGTGCTTGATGAATGGGTTGTTTCCATATTTCATCCAAATCATTCGCACTATTTAGCATTTCTAAATACCCAGAAATTACCGTTAGAGGTGTGCGTAGTTCATGGGAAGCATTTGCGACAAAAGCTTTACGTGATTTTCGCAACGATTCTTGTTCACTAATATCTCTGGCAACCAACAAATAGCGTTTATTTGAAAGCTTTATCAACCTTATTTGAATTTTTTTACTGGAATCTGTTGGATTATCTATTTTAACATCATTAACCTCATCAGTTTTACCTAAAATTTTTATAAAATTAGGTGAACGTATTATGTTTTCAACTTTGCTGTTCAGGTCTTTTTCTACAATTCCAAATAGTTTCTGAGATTCTTGGTTTGACCACTTAATTTCAAAGTTACTATTCAGCAACAAAGTCGCATATGGTAGAGCTTGTGCTGTTGTGTTAAATTGGTGGATTAAGAATGCATTGTTCTTTAAGGTTTTTTTGTTAAGTTTTTTGTATTTAATCACTTTATTTGATAAAACTTCCCAAATACCAGAGCTAAGTGGCACTTTTTTCAAGTCTGATCCTGATGCATACCACACGTAAAAATGATAAAGCTCAATCCATTTCCAAATAATATATACTAAAGCCCATATCAAAAAACTCAATGCCCAATAAGACGTCAACCATGCTGTAAGCATAGAAAGTAGTAAAAACACTACTCCAAATAACAGTTCAATTGTCCAAGGGTTTTTTTGCATCAGCATATCATATATTAACACTTATTAGAAATACCCTTGAATCTAAACATTTAGCTTAATAAAGCAATATTTAACCATTATTGTCATAGAAATGACAAATAGGATGATTCAAATTACTTCCTATTTAATAAGCAGCAGAAAATATAATCTTAGGTATTTTGCACATCTTGTGGATTTTAACACGACAGTTACCATACTAAACTTTTCTAACTAAGGCAGTTACCCTACTATTAACCCGGCGAGTTAATAATATACGGTAATTTGCAGGAATGAGAGTTTTTTTGTATACTAGAGATCTTTGCTCGAAACACAATATTTATCTAAAAATGTTAAAATAGATTCATTCACAATATTTATAAAAAATTATGTCTTGGAAACAACTTAGTCA
>JADGEI010000001.1:518883-616970 GCA_016744455.1 Alcanivoracaceae bacterium | reverse complement strand
TAAGTTGTTTCCAAGACATAATTTTTTATAAATATTGTGAATGAATCTATTTTAACATTTTTAGATAAATATTGTGTTTCGAGCAAAGATCTCTAATAAATGAAAGAGACCTTTGCATAACTATATTGACGAGTAAAAAATGATTAAATTCACCAGCTTTTTGCCAAAAATTTCGCCAATAACTGGCTATTACCAGCAATTTTTGGCTCAATCTGGCAAATTTTCTCTATTTTTTCTTTCGCCATATATTTATGCAAAGGTCTCTGAAGTAGATTCCCGCCTTCGCGGGAATGACAGAGTGGTTATGATGATTAAACCAATTGCGATGCCTACAGTTAAAAAAATACTTGCATTAAAGCTATATACTCAAATTGCATTTATTTTTATACTGAATTCACTGTGCTCTCTATGCACCAGTTTACTGGTATTACCAAGGAGAAGAACTAAGTTATATGCCATGTTCTTATCTGTTAAAGCTATAGAGGTCAGCTGGTTTTGGAGTTCTTCTCCCAATGCTAATAACTCAAACAATGCATGGAAATTGAACTTCAATAACGGCAATGATAACAACAATAATCGTAACAATAACAATTATGTCCGATTGGTAAGAGGCGGAAAGTGAACAAGAGTATTAACTTTAAGCAAATATATACTGCATACTTAAAATGTCGCAAGGGTAAATCAGCAGGAACCCAGGCACAAACATATGAAAGTAATTTGTTAAATAATCTCCTAAATACTCAACAGGCATTGCAATCTTTAACTTGGCAACCAGCTACAATGCGGTGTTTTATCGCACAAAATGGTGTAAAACCAAGGGAAATACATGCGCCACATTTTAAAGACAGGATAGTACATCATTATATAGTGGCAAAACTTGAAAAAATAATTACTCCAAAGTTTATATATGACTGTGCTGCTAACAGGAAAACAAAGGGTACTCATTTTGCCGTCAATCGCTTGCAGAAATTTATGCGACACCAACAAGCAAAGCACCCACAAAGTTATTATCTACAATTGGATGTTTTTAATTATTTTTATTCGATAGATAGAAAAATACTTCAAAATATTCTGATACGACATTTTAAAAAATATTTGTTAAAAATCAAAGGTAAAGGTTATCAACAATCTAATAAGTATCAAAACATTAAATTTATCTATCAAATTATAGAGAAAATTTTACAACCAATTACTAAAATAAATTACCATTATGGTGCACAACAAAAGTTTAATAAGATACCATTACACAAACAATTAACAAATTGTGCCATTGATAAAGGCTTGCCAATTGGTAATTTAACCAGTCAGTTTTTTTCAAATGTCTATTTAAATGAGCTGGATCAGTTTGTCAAACACAAACTTAAATGTAAGCATTATATCCGCTATGTAGATGATTTTATTTTATTGCACGAAGATAAAGCACAGTTGTTACAATGGCAAACTAAAATTGAAAACTTTTTAGCTAATAAATTACAATTAAAGCTTAAAGCAGAAAAAAAACTTAGACCTATCACAAATGGTGCTGATTTTTTAAGATATATCATTAAACCACGATATAAATTAGTCCGAAAAAGAGTATTAAACAATCTGCAACAAAAGTTAAAAGATATCAAGAGCCAATTGTTTTGCCAGCCAAATACAAAGCATGTTAATGCACCTTTGATAAAAGATTATCACAAGCCAATTCATTTAAAATATCTAAAGCAGTTAAGATTGTACTATCAATTTACTCAACAGCCGTTTATATGGGTGAGCGAACAAGGCTATTTAGCCAATGGATTAAAAAAACGAATATTAAGAGAAATAAATACTAAGTTGCCAGATAATGAATCTAAACTCGCTCCCGCGCTCCGAGTTTGTGAAATAACTCGGGATTATACGGAACCGGGGCTTCAGCCCCGCCTATCTATTGGGTTAGGCGAGACAGAAGTCCCGCGTCCGGCAGTTGTTTCACAGTTTGTCCGCGTGGTAGCGGAAGTATGCATTCCCACGCAGGAGCATGGGAACGAGGGTGAATCTGATTCCCAAATAGGTGCATTAACCCTAATTGACCTAAATCCTGAGCTAAGACAATTGCTTCAGAGCACTATATCCAGTTATCAGGGACATATGATTCATGCAAATTATTATAATAATTTATTAAATACTCTAAGCTCGTATATATGGATTTATACACTTTATCGGTTACATAATTATCAATTACATCAAAAATGGCAACCAAAAAATGTTTCTAAATACCATGAACAACGGCAATACTTTATCAATACATTTCCCAATCATATTTGCTTAATACAAAAGGGTAATCATTTCGAAATATTAAACCAAAACAATTAACAGTGAAAATAACAAGCAAAATAACAAGAAATTTAATGGAGAACAATATGTATAAAATAATCTTAATTTTAAGCATTAGCATTTTAATAACAAATCATGCTAATGCTCAACAAACAACCAATCCAAACATAAAACACGACTGGGAGGATAGTAGATATACAGTAAATGTTAATAATACAGTAACAGATAATAAAACAAATTTAATTTGGAAAAGATGCGCCCAAGGTTTAAGCGGTTCAGATTGCATGACAGGAACAGCAACACCACATGATTGGCAGGCTGCGTTAGATTTGGCAGATAACAGTTCATTAGCCGGGCTTAGTTGGCGTGTACCAAATATTAAAGAATTAAGATCCATAGCAGCCTATGATCGCTACTACCCTGCTATAAATAGTGCAATATTTCCAAATACACCAACTAATGACTGGTTTTGGAGTTCTTCTCCCAATGCTTTTAACTCGGACAGTGCATGGGTATTGTACTTCTATTACGGCTATGGTAGCGGCAGGGATCGTGACTATGGCGGTTATGTCCGATTGGTACGAGGCGGACAGTGATTTTAAATTTTTATTAATCGATGGGGTGTGCGGCTGAGCCAGGTCGTTCATTTAAGTGAGTGTAAACCTCACCTCGGTAAGGTCGGACTAAGCTTGCGCAGCCCAACACCAAACCCTCAAATCCACCAATATTTTAATTTAAAAATCCTTTACGCCAATAAAAACTAAACCAAATAAAATCATCAAATTAAACATCGATCGTTGGGCTTCGTACCTCAGCGCCAACCTACGCTTGCGCAGCCCAACATAAATCCTTAAGAAACACCCCTGTTTTTTATACCTATAAATGATAAAATTGATAATAAACATCGACAGGCATTTGTTGAAAACTTAAATCAAATGCAAATCAAAACATTTGGTTTAATTTTTGTCAGGTTTGTTGAGTTTTTAGGCTTGGTTTTGAAAAATTGAAGTTACTTTACAAAAAATATAAATTTTCACTTATTTGAAACATAGTTATAGGTCTCACACGATTTGTGAAATTTGTATAGTTGTTTTAAATTGGTAAAAAAGTACGTCGGACACATCTTGTCATGACATGATAATAAGGCGTATCATCGATCGATATGAGTTATTCTCTTGCAATAGTTATAAAATTCTCCTTGAAAAGGAATATTTTACAAATTTATCACTAATTTTTATGTAGCTGAAATACTATTTGAGTTGTATGATTATTCCTACAGATGTATGTCCTCTATGTTATAGTATATAATATATTCCACTTTAAAAATAGTTCTCTAAATTTTGTATTCCACACAAATAAAAAATTTTCATTTGTGTGGAATAATAAACATGAGTGTTAATTTGGTAAACTTCCACCCGATACCCAAGGAGCGCCTGCTTGTTGAAGTTTTTCTTCAAATGAAGGGATTTGATTTTTTAACAAGTCGTTCAACTTGGATTGTAAAATATCAAATTGACTGCGGGCTATAGCAAGTGTTTGCTTGTGAGTTTCTGTTGGTCCATATGTTGAAAATGTGGTTCCCAGCATTGCTGCACCAATTCGATCAAAAATAGTGGTGTGATTTTTTTCACCTATACCATTTTTAGTGCCTTGACCATTAAGTTCCACATCTAGTGCATTTAACTGCTTGATGATACTAGCTAGCTCTTGATCCAAAACACCGGGTTCAGTATAACTTCTTACCAATGCTTTTTGGAGCTCTTTTACCCTTTTAAGGTTATTGGACAATGCTTTTGAAGTAGCACTGACTTGCCTTTGCATATTTGCTAATTGTTTCCAAAATGCAACAGTTACTTCGAGTTCAACTCCCTTAAGAGAGCCTTTTCCTAGACGTTTTACTTTAAAAGTCTGAGGATCACCAATTTGCTTAAATTGACCCTTGATTTGCTCAGTCATTGTGACAGAATATGTACCTGGTGCTGCTAACATGCCTTCGGGTTTATCTCCAAAGCCACCTTGAGTACCTATGGCTTGAGATGCAGGGTATCGTAAGTCCCAAACAGCTTGATTGAATCCTTTTTTAGCTGGGCCTTGAATGCGTCTAACTACGTTTCCGTCAATGTCTTTTACAGTTAGCCAGATACTTGGTTTGCTTTCCAATCTTTCGGCCTCAACAGTATTCCAACCCGGGAAAGAGATTGCTTTTTTGTCTTTTAGGCTTTTTTTCTCAGATTCTTTGCGTAATTCTTTTGCGGTTTTTAATCCATTTTTTAAGTAATAATTGAAGATGCTACCAAAGGGTGGGTTTTTTGCAGTAAACAAACTATCACCTTGTGAGGCTTTTTCTTCAAAACCTAATATTCTTTTAGGCATATACCACAAGGCTTCTTTGACAGGAAATAAGGTCGCAGTTTTTTCTAACTGTTGTTTATTAACATCACGTAATAAGGAATAATCATCAAAGATAAAAAATCCTCGCCCAAAAGAAGCTGCAATTAAATCGTTTTCTCTTCTTTGAATGGCTAAGTCTCGAATGGATATGGTCGGTATATCGCCTGATAATTTAATCCATTTTTCGCCAGCATTGATGCTAAAGAATAATCCAAATTCAGTACCAACAAACATCAGGTCTTTATTTATATGATCTTGCACCATACGCCAAACTAAGTGATTTTTTGGCAAATCTCCACTGATGGATTTCCAACTTTTACCTTTGTTAGTACTTCTAAGTAAGTAAGGTTTGTAATCGCCAAATTTATGATTATCTAATGCGATATAAACTGTATTTTCATCAAACAAATCCGCTTTTATATCATTGACAAAAGCGGTTTTTGGTACACCTGGTAATTTAGATACATGTATTTCTCGCCAATCCTTACCTCCGTTATCTGTTATTTGAATGGAACCATCATCAGTTCCAGCATAAATTAATCCTGCTTTTAAAGGCGATTCAGCCAAAGAAGTAATGGTGTTATAATTACTCATTGCTAACACATCCCATGGTGTATCCCAGCTTTGAGTTTTGCCCATTATAGGTAAGGCTAATCGTTCTTGGTTTTTTGTTAGGTCTTTTGAAATAGCTGTCCACGAATTGCCCCGATCTTCAGATTTCCAAACACGTTGAGAAGCAAAATATAATCGTGTGGCTTTGTGTGGGCTTACTAAGATTGGAGCATCCCAATTGAATCGTTCTTTAGGATCATCAGCACCTGCTTGTGGTTGGATGTAGACGATTTCACCAGTAGTTTTATCTACTCTCACTAAGTTTCCTTGCTGCCATTCGGCATACATGATGTCAGGGTTGCCTGGTTCGGTTGCCGGTTGATGGCCGTCTCCAAAAAGAACGACATACCAATCGGAGTTTCTAATGCCATGCACGTTATCAGTTCGAGATGGTCCGCCTTGGGTGTTGTTGTCTTGGGTACCACCATAAATGTGGTAAAAAGGTTTAGCATCATCTACAGCTACTTTATAATATTGAGTGACGGGTAAGTTTGCAACAAAACGCCAACTCTTGGCTAAATCAAAACTTTCGTACATACCGCCATCAGTTCCTATCATTAAGTATTCTGGGTCATCTTTTCTAAATGCCATGGCGTGATTATCAGAATGTTTGTTTTTTTCTTCCATGGTACGGAAAGTTTTGCCACCATTATCAGATATTTTCATACGAACATTGGCTAAATAAATTCGATCAAAGGCATGTGGAGAAGCATATAGTTCTTGGTAATAATGTGGGCCAGTTGCGCCTGAAACCGTATCCGATTGTTTGCTCCATGATGCACCTTGGTTGGTTGATTTAAATACGCCTCCAGTTCGACGTTCTAATTCGATGGCTGCGTATAGTACATCAGGTTGTTGTGGTGAAATGGCTAAACCAATTTTCCCCATGGTGGTTTTTGGCAAGCCTTCTTTCAGTTGTGTCCATGTTTTGCCACCATCTTCAGTTTTATGAATAGCTGTTTTTGGTCCTCCGCCCATATAAGCAGCGACGGTTCGGTGCCTTTGCCAAGTAGCTGCATATAAAACATCAGGATTTCTCGGGTCAATAACAATATCAGTAACGCCTGTCCATTCATCATCACCCAATACTTTTTTCCATTTTTTTCCACTATCTGTTGTTTTATACAGGCCTCGTTCACCACCTTTTGACCACAATGGACCCTGAGCAGCAACCCATAGAGTGTTTGAATCTGTTGGGTGGATAATTACAGTTGAAATATGTTCAGATTTTTTTAATCCCATATTTGCCCAATTTTTACCGCCATCTAAGCTGCGATAAATTCCATCGCCAAAACTGCTGTGTCTACCACCTGTGTTTTCTCCTGTTCCAACCCATACTGTATTTGGGTTACTTGGATCAAGCGTGACACTGCCAATCGAGTAAACTTTTTGTTTATCAAAAATAGGCTCCCATGTCGTGCCTGCATTGGTTGTTTTCCAAACCCCACCAGAACCAACACCGACATACCAAGTGCTTTTCTTGGTTGGGTGCAGGGCAATATCGGCAATACGGCCTGACATTAAGGCGGGCCCAAGGTTGCGTAATTTTAACCCAGCAAATGTTTCTTTGCTCAGTAATTTTTTCGGTTCTTTGTCATCGCTTGATTTGTCGTTGGATGGACTAGAAGTTATTCCTGCTTGTGTAGTAAGCAGCAATATCAATATACAAATTAATTTATTCATTCTTTTACCCTAAGTGAATTTTGGACATTACATTAACACGATTTTGTGTATTTATCAAACATTAGAAATCTCATCCGAGCTGAGAACCTAAGTATTTATAAATTTTAAGTTACTTTTAGAAAACTCAGTATCTGATGTAGGCTAATTTTATCTAATATTCGCAAACTAGTACAATAACTTATATTCTTGAAAATTTTCAAAACCATCGTATTACTTGATAAGTAAATTCAGATAGTTGTAGTGGGCATTAATTCCATTAAATATATCTCTAGAATTATTTAAAAGCCCCATTTATTTATTTAAAACAAGCTTAAATGAATTTAATTTGATTACATACAATTTTCATAAAAATATCATGAAAATTTCATAATTAACACTCGTGTTTGTGCCATACTGATTAAGGTTTTTATGAATTATAAAAGGTTTCTACATGAATACATTTACAGCTAATACTAATAACTTAATTTATCTATATCGAATGATAATTATGATTTGTCTAATCTCACCAAAATTGATTATGGCTATGAATCCTGTGATAACGGATTATCCTGTTGAAGGGCACTGGCCTTATGGACCGTCAATGGCGTCAGAAACTTGGTCAGATGGAAACGGAACTGACATTCTATTTTATGGAGAAGGTACTGTACTACGTATAGCTAAGGCTGGAGGTAGTTCAGGATTAGTTGTTTATGATGAGGTTAGAACCAACTATCCGGTACACAGCATTGATGTTTTGGAGAATGGCAGTTTAGTGGCCATATCAGATGATACAAAATGGGTGACATTAGTTAATCCGCAAACATCACCTCCATTGATTGTGGGGCGTTATGAAGTTGAGGATGGTCGAAAACCTTCTGGGCTAGCTTTTGTTGATGAAAACTTATTAGTTGTCGCTGTGCAACCAGCTGGCTTATGGGCATTAGACATCAGTAATCCTGCATCAATTACTTTAGCAGGCAATTATGTCGAACCTGGGACAGATTTTGTATTTGATGTAGAGGTGTTGGGTGACTTTGCTTTTCTAGCAGATGATAACGAAGGTGTATCAGCAATTAATATCAGTGACCCAACCAATCTATTTCTGTCCAACCGTTTTGCTGCTGCAACTAGAGCATCACATATATCAATTTATGAAAACAAGGCTTATGTTTCTCGTGGCAGTCAAGGTTTAACTATTTTAGAACTTGATGTTACTCAAAACCCAGTTGCAATCACTGATTTAGGGACTGTTGATGACATTCATATGCCAGCTGGGTTTGGAAGTTTCCGCCGAACAGAAAAAGCAAGTAATGGACTTTTAGTTGTTAGTGATTCAACTCAGGGTAATGGTGTTGTCTTGATGGATGCCACAGACCCAGCAATACCTACTGTTTATGGTGGAACCAGTGCACCTAATTCTGGTTTAGCTGTTTTAGGTAATTATGCTTATTCTTCACGTCCTAGTTGGTATAACAGCCACGGCATTTATGTCTATGATTTGAATGCTACATCTGGAGGTGGTCATATTGCACCTGTTGAAGTCGATTATTTACCACTGATTACTGAGTCAGTTAATATTGATGTGGGCAATGACATTATTACTCTTGCAACTAGTCAAAGTGGCATAGTGATGATTGATAGCAGCAATCCATCCAGCCCAATTACAGGTAGTTGGATAAATAATTTAGGCAATAGCACAGTTGCAGCTGCAGTAAAAGTCAATAATACAGTAGCTGTTGCTAACTATGGCAGCTCGCTTAAATTGGTTGATGTAACAGATATAGTGAATCCAAACATACTGCCAGAGCTAGACTTTGGAAATGGGCACATTGTTCAATTTGTTGAAAAAGCAGGTACAGATGCAGCAGTGGTAGCTACTGGTTCACAAGGTGTGAAATGGGTCAATTTAAGTGACCCATTAAGCCCAGTTGTTTTGGGAACGTGGGTAGAGTCATCAAACCGCAGCATTAATCGATTGATTGTTAATCAGGACATGGTTATAGCTTTTAGTAATGCGACTGCATGGATAATTGATTTTAGCAACAAAATATCTCCACAAGAATTAGATACCTTTAGTTATTCAAGACCAATTTTGGATGGGGATGTTGATGGCAACATATTGTATTTAGCAAATGACATTGATGGTTTACGTATTTTGGATATCAGTGTGCCAACTAACGCTACAGAACTAGCGACATTTAGTACCAATCCAACCTATGCAAATGGCGTATCAGTGAAAAACAATATTGCTTATATCGCTGCTGATACTTTTTATGGCATGTTGTTAGTCGATGTAAGTACTCCTGCTTCTCCACAATATTTATCTACTATCGAAACACCAGGAAACGCTAAAAAAGTAGAAGCAACAGATGACTTATTGGTGCTTGCTGATTACGATTCAGGTTTAAGGATTTGGTCTAAATCAACTGATTTTATGTTCGAAAACGGTTTTGAGTGAAATCAATATTTCCACTTAACAACCAATTATAAAATTAATATTTGACCTGAAGCTACACATAATTTAATTGATGGGTCTATTTATCAATCTATTCAACGATGTTTTGCCTGAAAATTATAGTTGAAAGAGCTACGAGTTTCTCAATGGTTGTTTATATTTATTAAAGCAGTCTTGAATGTATAAGTTTCGAGCTTTATACCTATGATCATTAAAAATGAATAATCGAAGAATGAGCTTTATCCAACAAATTTTCTGCCTGCTCTAGTACTAAAAGTGCCTGTTGAGTTCATGCATGATTTTATTGCTATAATTTAGGCAGTTTAATTGATTAATAGAGGCAATTCATGAAGCATTTGTATTTGTTCTAACGTCAATGTTTATGCTTTTGGTTTGATTATTGGCTTAGGTAAAGCTATCTATAGTTTTATAATGACAGAGACAAACTAATTCATTTATAATCACCTTAGAGAAATCAACAAATTAGCTTTATCAGTATGATGTATTTCAAGCCACTAAATTTAGCAGCAACTAGTTACTAGAATAATCAAACTGTAGGCATTTAAGAACATATGAAATTAAAAAAATACGCATTTTGTATGGCTTTCCTTTTAGATGTGGGTTATTTTTAATTCTGTTTTAGCCCTATATTTCTTAAAACGACATCAACCTTTGATTAATTATTGACCTCATTTATAATTTTAATTGCATTCCTATTGTTTGGATTTAACTCTAGCGATTTTTTATAATTTTCAAGAGCTTGTTCTTTTTTACCTTGTAATAATAATAATTCGCCATAGCTATCATAGCCTATAAATGATTCTGGAAAGGCTTCAATATTTAATTTAAACATAAATTCAGCTAGTTTAGTTTTATCAGCATGTAACAATTCATAAGCAGCAATATTTATTTCATTTACATCAGTATAGTAACCAAATTCACCTCTAAACTTTTGGTAATATTTTCGAGCTTCTTTTATGCCTTGTTTTGTCACAATATCTAAAAGTGAATAGGCGATTGATATATTTTTGTTGTAAGACTCATCATTTATAATGCCAAGAATTGAATTGGTAATTTCATAGACAGGGATCCTCTCTAAATTTGCTAATATAATGATTGATGATTGAGTTGAAGGAATACGTGTAATTATTGTTCTAAATCCATTAATTCCACCACTATGAACATTGATTTCAATATTTTTATCGCTATTTCCTATTTGCATTGGACCGTTAAACCAACCATAACCATAGTAGCGTCTTGGTGCTTTGATATATTTACCGAACATCAAATCACGGTATTTTTTGGCAAGTAATTTTTCAGTATATAAAGCTTGTTCCCAAATAAATAAATCTTCTACGGTAGAATAGATTGATCCTGCCGCATATGGAATGCTCATATCAACATAATTTACATTAAAATACTGATTTCTTCTATAGCCTTTTGTATAACCCATAGCTCTATTTTTTAAAATATTGTAATTTACATCGTAACCAGAGTTATGCATTTTTAATGGCAAAAATATCTTCTCTTGTAATACATCAGCATAGGATTTTCCTGTAATTTTTTCGATTATAACCCCAAGAATTACATAACCTTCATTCGAATAGGCATATCTTTCTCCAGGGCTAAATTTAAGTTTACCATCTGCAAATATTTTAACTAATTCTTCTGGTTTATATCTGTTTCGTTCAATGTCATAGTATTTGACAAAATCATCAAACATTGGTGTGCCTGATGTATGGGTCAATAGATGATGAATGGTAATAATTTCGGCATTTTCTTTTGGATAATTAGGTAAATAAGACGAAATTGTAGCCTGCAAATCAAGTTTGTTTTCTGCAACGAGTTGTAGTATTAACATCGCAGTGAACTGTTTTGTGATTGATGCAATTCTGAACTTTGTATCGTTTTGATTCGAAACATCCCATTCCATGTTGGCCATTCCAAAACTTTTTTTATATATAACTTCTCTATTATTAGCTACTAGGATAGAACCATTGAAGTTACCGTATTCAGTATACCTGCTTATTAAATCGTTAATTCTCTCAATTTTTTTAGAATTATTCTTTTTTGCAAACCCATTTGAAATAGTAAAAACACAAATTAGTGAAATGAATAGCAGTAATAATATTTTGTTTTTTTTGAATTTCAATGTTTTCCCCGGCACTTCATTTTATATGAATAGATTGACATGATTTGTGTTTATTGGTTCATAATTATGAAATATACTCGTAAATTAGTTAAATAATTAGCATATAAATAATATTTGCTGGCCCAAATAAATTGATATCCACTAAATACATATTATTTACTTTTATCGCAATTAACTCTTCAAAATTCTAGGCTATATATTTACTCAATCAATGCGGGCAATAAATAATCGGTAAGTATTTCATCAGTTTGGTAATTTCCATAAGCTTGGTTAAACGCTTTTGCTGTAATAACAATAACAGCATTTAATTTTTTTATTATAACAATTTTATTCCCGCCATTTCCATAAGCGTAGTATGTGTCAATTACATGTTTGTTAATTTTATAATGCTTGTTAAAGAATAAAAAACCATAATATTCATCATCTTTATTCTGAAGTTTTAAATGTTTCGACATACTATCATCGACCCATTGCTTGGGTAATATTTGCCCATTATTAAAAATACCATCGTCTAAGTATAACTGACCCCAACGTGCATAATCTAAAGAGCTCATTTGAAAGCCTCCTGCAGTATTTGGAGTATTGTTAGGTGTAAATTGCCATTTATAATCTGTTATTCCTAATGGTTTAAATAATTTTTTATCAGCATAATCTAATAACCCATTAGGTAATGATTTATCAAGAATATCGCCTAGAAGCACTACACCAGCAGTAAAATAATCCCAGTTACGTCCTATAGATTTATGTTCGTCCATGGGTAAATCTAAAGTAAATTTAACCCAGTCAGCCGTTGGATACATTTTGTCTTCATGTCCCATTGAACTTGATTCCATATCAGTACCTTCGATGCCTGAACTCATTGTTAGTAGGCTACTTAATGTAATTTTTTCTTTGCTTGATGAATAATTTTTAAAGTTTTTCAAATCATAAAACTCACCTAATGTTTGAGTTTTGCTTTTAATGTATTTTTCTTCGATCGCTATCCCCATCAATGTTGATGTTAATGTTTTCCCAACTGAGCGAGTATCATGTAAGGAACTTCGGTTTGAATCATTAAAATATTCTTCGATAAGTAAATCACCATCTTTAATGACAACAATGCTACTAATTTCTTTGAAGTGATGCTGAATTATTTTTTTGTTTAATTGTTCAATTCTTCCTTTATTGAATTTCTTTTTTGAGATGTTCCATTTTTCTGTAGGTTGTATAGCTTGAATCGAAACTTCGGAATCGTCAACCTGTTTTTCATTGCGTTTAAGTAGTATGCTTCCTTGTGCAATAATTTCTCCAATTTTCAATTCATTATGCTCAATATAAGGGCGTACTTCAATTTTTAACGCATGCTTGTTACCTGATAGAGTGTTATCACCATTACCTTTTTTCATAAACTTAACCCATAAAAACATTCCCCAATGATCAATGCTTTTTTTATTAATTAAAGGAATACCGTATGCCGTGGTTTCATTTTTATAATCACAAGATCCTGCGCCAGTTGGTATTCTATTGGAATATAATTTTTTTCCATCAACTAAGAATGTTATTTGGAAATTACCTTTGTCACATAACTCTCTAACCGGTAAGCTAGGTTCAAGTTGATTTAGATAGAACGTTAATGTTTTATCCAGAAACATCCTAAAAGCCAAATCAGAATCATTATCTAAATGTAGTTCTTTAACAAAATTATTTTTGGTGAATTTATCCATTTCAATCCAATCATTCATAAATGCTATAGAACCTATATTTTCTTTATGCACTTTATAAATTATTTCTCCTGAAGACAACTCTAAAGGTAGATGATTTTCTTGAGTGCAAGCCTGCAAAAATAAGATTAATAGTAGAGTGATAGTTGTTTTCATAATTACCCATGTTTTAAAATAACTTAGAGTAACAATCACCTACAAATGGATGTAAATTATTTTATTTTGTTGAAATACATCTATTTAAGCAATAGCATGCATCTAAGAGTAGATAATAAATTAAGAGGTGATGAAAATGCCGAATATTGGGCATGTAATTGGGCCAACAATACTTTTGTTTTTTGCAGCATTAGTTGCAATTATAGCTATATTAATTACTTATAACTATTTTCATAATCGTATGCAATTAAAAGTGGTTCAAGAAATTTTAGCAGGCAATAAAGATTTAACACCGGAGCAAATTCATGCTTTGTTTCAAAGCAATTCACGTATTGATTTAAGAAAAGGCTTTCTAGGATTAGCTTTAGCACTTGCTTGTATAATTTGCGGAATTGTTATGGGTGTATCTGGTTATAAATTAGCACAAACAAGCTTTATTGGTATGTCAATGTTTCCTGGTTTGATTGGAATTACATACCTGTATTTTTATTTTAAGAAGAAATAATTAATAGAGACTTTTGCATAACTTTGGGACTACGGATAAAGAATGAAAAAAGCAACAATCAAAGAAAAAAATGAGTCAAACAACCCATTGTTTGCGATTTTTTTAACGCAGAGCTGTGTTTTTTGCAACTTATTAACATGTTCCACGAGTTATGCAAAGGTATCAAATATGTTTCTTATTTATTAATGTCAAAATATACACTCCTTGATGATTCTCAGTTAGTGGCATTAACACAAGCCAGCAATGACAGGTGTGCTTTTTCAGTATTGGTGAATCACCACCAAACAAATTTATTCTCGTTTATTTATCGATATACTAATGAAAAATATTTAGCAGATGACATAACACAAGATACTTTTATAAAAGCTTATGAAAAAATATCGCGTTTTGAAGGTAAATCAAAATTTAAAACTTGGCTATTTAGTATTGCTTATCGTGAGTTTCTACAATCAAAGCGTAAAGAAAGCCGTTTACAACACACCTTAAATCGTTTTAAACAAAATACATCTCAAAAATATTTATCAAAATTAGATGACAGTATTGATATAAGTAATGCTTTAAACTATTTAAACAACAACCAAAAAGCTGTATTGTTATTATGCGATGCAAGCGGAATGTCACACAGTGAAGCATCACTTGTACTAAAAATACCATTAGGTTCATTAAAAACTTATATAAAACAAGCTCGAACTATCATGCAAAACCAATTAGAAAAAAATAATGAATAAAGACTTAAACAAAATATTTAAACTAGACAATAAACGCATTGCTGATTCTATTCAATCTAAGTTGAATGGTAAAATCAATAATTTGATAAAAAAGAAAGTGTTCATTAAAAATACCATATTAACTACTATTGTAATATTTGGTGCTGCTATCTTTGCATGGAATCTTGGCATATTAACTAGATAGTCATACAAATTATTAATTTACATACGTCTATAGTTTTATATTTTCATTGTATTAGCTAGTTTATATGTTCACATGAGTTCTAACTTTAATCGTGTTATGCAACGTACGATGAACTGGGCATTTGTCTGCAATAACCAATAGCCTTTTTATATCCTTATCTGATAAATCGCCAATAAAACTTATTTTTTTGTCAATCACATCAATTGTATTGTTGGATTTATCACAGCCATTACAGTCTTTTATGTGTTCGCGATTATGTGATAGGTTTACAATAACATTTTTCATAGGTATTTTCTTTAGATTGGCATACATTCGTAATGTCATTACAGTACACGCACCTAATCCTGCTAATAGGTGTTCATATGGATCAGGCCCTAAATTGCTTCCACCCACTTTTAGCGGTTCATCAGCTTGCCATTGATGAGAGTCTGATTGTATGTCGCACCAAAAGTTTTTATCAATCTCAGTTACTTCAACATGTCCTGTTGCTATGTTTTTTCGTGTTGGGATTTTATTTTCTAGTGCATTTGATACTCCAATGAATTTATCAGCCCAAGCTGCAATAATTCCAGCAGCGTAATCGGCATCTGCTTTTCTTGTTAATAAATGGTTGGCCGAATCTAAACTCACAAAACTTTTAGGGTGTTTTGCTTGCTTATAAATTTTTTCAGCCTCCTGGATGTTGACTATGCTATCAATAGGAGAATGCATAACTAACAAAGCTCGTTTTAATTGCGAAATATGACTGTTATCTTGATCTGAAATATCATCAATAAACTGTTTTTGTATGGTGAATTTTCGCCCACCCAAATCAACTTTAGCTTCACCATGTTGTTTAATTTCATCAATAGAACAATTAAATAAGTGTGAAATATGTTCGGCATTAGCAGGTGCAGCAATACTGGCCACAGCTTCACATTCATCAATAGAATGAGCCGCTTTTAAGACAGCAGCTCCACCTAAAGAATGACCAACTAAAACGCTAGGTGCTTGGTACTTGTCACGCATAAAATCAGCAGCAGCGACTAAGTCCGCAACATTTGAGGAAAAATTAGAATTGGCAAAATCTCCGTCACTGTTTCCTATGCCAGTAAAATCAAAGCGTAAAACAGCAAAATTATGTGAGACTAAAGCCTTCGCAATTCTAGAAGCTGCTGCAATATCTTTGCCGCAAGTAAAACAATGTGCAAACAGCACATATGCTTTTGGTGTGATTTCAGGTAATTCAAGTAATCCAGCCAATTCATGACTGTGACCTAAGAAGTTGACTTTATGTTTTCTATTTTTCATGCAGTTATTCCAATCTTTGAAGTGATTATATTAACCCGAGGAATTATACCGCGGGGTTAACAAGAACAGTTGTTTTGTTTATGTATTTCAAATAATTAATAAATCAATTGATTATTTTTCATAAAATTTCATCTATTGAGAAGTTGAGAATATTGCATAATTCTTGGTAGTTATTATTAACCATTTTCACTTAATGGCAGGTGATTCAAAAATTCATTATTCCACCCTTCCAATGTTATATCGGTATACTAAATTTCCACCATACCAACCTGCTATACTTAAAAATATAAAACCAGATACTGAAAGAACTACAGATAAATTGTTAGGTAATAATATTTCCATGTTATCAAATCTCATGTAAAAACTTAATGCATAACATAACCACGCAAGACTAATAAAAGACATGTGTTTCATTACAAGCGCTATAGCAGGGCTTTCATTTGCTATTTTTACCATATCAATTAAACCAGAAACCATAGCAGGTAACGCCAACACAATTCCAAATAAAATTAAAATTCCTGCTATGTTAAACTGTTTTAAATCAATGAACTGGCTCGTTATATCAATACTTGTTGCTATTGACCAACAAGCTATTGGAAAATGTACAATCATTGGATGAATAGGGTGTTTCATTAGTTACATTCCAAATACAAAACTAAGCAATGTTAAAAAACCAACTACTGCAACACCGGCATGAATCAGTATAATTGCTTTTGGAGCAATAACCTTCCTCATATGAAATGAAGCTAAAAAGAAACCTCCTAGTGCTGCGACCAGAAATAAACCTAAAGACGCTGTTATTCGGCTGGTTGAATTGCCTTGAAGAACTGCAACAATCAATAACACAAGACCAGTAGCGCCTAGAACGGCATGGGTTAGTGAGAGAGTCCATGGTGGTAATTTCTCTAAAAATAGGCTTTTTGCTAAAATTAGACCTCCAATAGCAGCGATGGCAAATATAATAACGGCGATATTTAGTAATGACATAGTATTTATCCTTTTGTTAATAAAAATTATTACATACAAGATGCACACAGGCGAAAAAAGGTTCCGAAATAGTTTAATAAAACACTTTAAAGGTAGTGATGTAACGCTCATAACACTTATAAATAGCAGCTAGATTATTACGGCTAAATTTATGAGGCGCTTTTTCGATTGACTATAGGGAACTATATAGGTAAAATTTTCACATTAATAATAGCCAATCTGTATGGGCACCTTAATTAAGTTATCAGCAAAAAACCATTCCTTTTTTATTAAGTTGATCTAAATGACAAAAAAACTATTGAACATTGGAATTCTTGCTCATGTTGATGCTGGCAAAACCTCTATTACAGAACGTTTGTTGTTTCAAGCTGGGGCCTTGAGAAATATAGGTAGCGTCGATAATGGTACGTCTGCAACGGACAACCTGCCCATAGAACGTGATCGTGGAATATCGATCCGATTGGCTACTGCTAGTTTTGAATATAGTGATTGTAAGGTCACTATAATTGACACACCTGGCCATGTTGATTTTTGTGCTGAAGTCGAATACTCACTACGTGCAATGGATGCTGTGGTCTTGGTTATCAGCGCAGCAGATGGCGTGCAAAGTCATACAGTTTCTCTTTTTAACGCGATTAAAAAAATGCAAATTCCATCTGTATTTTTTATTAACAAAATTGATAGAATTGGTATTAATATTGATGCTGTTATGGCTGATGTTAAATCAAATTTATCTTCACACTCCATTTTATTGCAATTACATAAAGAATCTAAAATCGAATCAATCTGGAACTCTAAAACTCAAAGCCATGCAATAATTGAACAAGTTATTGAGCACCATGATGATTTGTTAGAAATGTATTTAGATGGGAACTCACTGAGTTTTAACCGTTTAGATGAGGCGTTAAATCAAAGTATTGCAAGCTGTCAACTCTATCCCGTTTTAATTGGATCCGCTAAGAAGGGTTTAGGGATATCAGCATTGATAGACTTAATTGTAGAAAGATTTACCCAACCCCAATCCAGCGAAAACAATAAACTTTCTGCTGTAGTTTTCAAAGTAGAACACGATAAAGACTTAGGGAAAATGGCCTATTTACGTGTTTTTTCAGGGAGTATTAAACCTCGAGATAGAGTAGTTAATGCAACACGAAAAACAGATGAAGAAGAAAAAATAGGGCAGGTAAAGACAAATGCCAAAGGTAAATACCTTGATGCAGATGGTATAAATGACGGCGACATTGGCATTGTCAGTGGTTTAAGTTTAGCCAAGGTGGGAGATGTTTATGGTGAACAAGGTTTTATTAAAGAGATGATAAGTTTGGCAACACCTTTATTAACTGTTCAGGCCGTATCAAAAGATGATTCTAAGGTTATGGACTTGGTAAAAGCCATGCAACAGTTATGCGATGAAGACCCACTACTTGATATGAAGTGGATAGGAGAATTACGTGAGTTGCATGTCAAAATCACAGGAATGATACAAGTTGAAATATTGCAATCCATTCTTGCTAATCGTTACGGATTGGTAACAGAGTTTTCACAACCATCCATTATTTATAAGGAAACACCAAGTAAAATAGCTTACGGATATGAACGTTATTGGATGCCAAAACCTTGTTGGGCCATTTTAAAATTCAAGATTGAACCGGGGGTTGTAGGCTCTGGTGTTTGTTATGCCTCGACAGTTAGTACAAATGATGTATCAGCCAAATACCAACAAGAAATACAACGAGCGATTCCTGAAGCTTTGGAGCAAGGCATTAAAGGTTGGCAAGTGACTGATTGTAAGATTACTCTAGTGGAAGGCGAAGACCATAATGTTCACTCACGTTCTGGAGACTTCCTCATTGCCACACCAATGGCGCTTTTGAATGGCTTAGTTGAATCTGGAACCACTTTACTTGAACCAATTGTGTCATTTAAACTCAATGCATCTATTGATCTACTAGGAACCATCAGTAGTGATATTACAAAGATGCGTGGAACATTAAATTCTCCAGTTATCATCAATGACAATTTTAGCTTAACTGGTGTGATACCAGCAGCTACCTCTCTCAAATACCCTATTGAATTAGCTTCAAAAAGCGGAGGGAGAGCATTATTCTCTTCACACTTAGATTCCTATCAACCTTGTACTGACCAGCAAGGTCAAACAACTTCATACCGTGGTGTCAACCCATTAGATAGAGAAAAATGGATACTTAAAGCACGTGGAGCAATGTGAATAAAGCAAGATTTCATGGAGAAATATTCAGTAAATCTTAAAGGTAAGTTACAATAGGGTTTTCTTTTATTCAGTTAGTTATGCAAAAATTTCCTCTTACACGCAAAAGGCGTTTACGTTATTCGAGTTCGATTCGTTCATTGGTCTCTGAAAACCAACTTACAGCCAGTGATTTAATTTGGCCTGTTTTTGTTTTAGAAGGTAAAAACAAGTCAGAAGAAATAAAATCAATGCCCGGTGTGTATCGTATGTCACAGGATTTATTGCTTGATAAATTGAACCACTTGTTTGAACTTGGTTTAAAAGCCGTGGCATTATTTCCTGTTGTTACCGAGAATAAGTCAGAATATGCAGAAGAAGCGTATAATGATGATGGATTAGTACAAAGGACTATTCGCACTATTAAGTTAGTCTTGCCAGAATTGTTGGTGATTTCTGATGTCGCACTTGACCCTTATACCTTATCTGGTCAAGATGGCTTAACCGATGAAGATGGTTATGTACTCAATGATGAAACCATTTCAGTATTGACGCAACAAGCAATTTCTCATGCACAAGCTGGTGTAGATATAGTTGCACCATCAGATATGCTGGATGGACGAATTATCCAGATTCGTATGGCATTAGAGGAACATGATTATCCCCATACCTCTATTCTGGCTTACTCGGCGAAATATGCCAGTTGTTTTTACGGTCCATTTCGTGATGCAGTAGGTTCATCAGGCAATCTTGGTAAAAGTACAAAAGACTCCTATCAAATGAACCCAGCCAATGGTAAAGAAGCAATGGATGAAATTGCCATGGACATTGACGAAGGAGCGGATATGGTAATGGTTAAACCAGGTATGCCATATTTGGACATTATATCTAAAGCTTCAGAACAATTTAATACGCCAATTTTCGCCTATCAAGTTAGTGGCGAATACGCTATGTTACAAAGTGCAATTGAAAATGGCTATTTAGAAGAAAAAAAAGCCATTATGGAGTCTTTGCTTTGTTTTAAAAGAGCAGGGTGTGATGCTATCTTGACCTATTATGCCGATCGTGTATTAGAATATTTAAATACCAATGACGAAGAAGAATAAAGTGTATCAATTGGCTTTATTTGGCAACCCTGTTAGTCATAGCCTATCTCCACAGATTCATCAACTATTTGCTAAGCAGTTTGATATACAAATCAACTACCAACTCATAAAAGTAACTAATGAAGAGTTTCTTCGTGCGGTTATGGATTTTTTCAATAGTTCTGGGACTGGAGCAAATGTCACCCTACCACTTAAAGAAGAAGCTCTAACTATTCCTAATAACATCAGTAATATAGCGAATAAAGCTCAAGCAATTAATACTTTTTACCTTACTGGCAAAAATGAAATCTCTGGAGACAATACTGATGGAATCGGCTTTATTAATGATTTAAGCCATCGATGTCATTTCGATTGTAAAGATCGACGTATATTGATTCTTGGGGCAGGTGGTGCAACAAAAGGAATCGTTCCTGAAATTATGTTACAAAACCCAAAGGAGCTAATTATTGCTAATCGAAGTATTGAAAAAGCAAAAAACATCGCGCAAAGGAATAACGCCCAAGCATTAACTTTAATTGAGCTGGAACACCTAGAGACTAAATTTGATTTAGTTGTTCATGCCAGTTCATTGGGGTATCAAGGTGAGAGTTTAAAATTTAGAAAACAACAAATACATGCAAGTAGTATTTGTTATGATCTAAGCTATGGTCAAATAGCACAACCTTTTTTGCATTTAGCAAGATCATTAGGGATTAAACACAACTATGATGGAATAGGGATGCTAATTGAACAAGCTGCTGTGTCATTTCAAAGGTGGTTTAATAAAAAACCAAACACAGCTGGAATAATTAAACGGTTAAAACTCAAACCTTAAACCAAGATTGATACTGTAACGATCAAATCCTTGCCAACCAAAAGCTTTTGAATATTGTATATAGGCTTGTTTACCATTGGATGCGACATAAGTTAGGCCTAACTGAGCAGTACTATAATTATCATCATTAAAATTGACACCATGTTCGAAAAATTCGCCAGATGGCATACCAGAAATACGCATTAGAATTGCATCTGTATTTTGATCTTCATTAATAAAAACATAATTCAATGAAGGAATAATTACACCATGACTAAGACTGATACTTTTACTCGTCTGTAGGGCAAGAGTATAGCGTTTTGTTTTAAAATTTTGTTCACTAAAACCAACGTTAAATGCATTTGCACCAGTCTCTACAAAGGCATCTATAGCCGTTTTGCTGTATTCAGTACTAATTGAAGGAGTGAACATCCATCCATTATTGCTATTAAATTGGTAGCCCGCTGATAAAATATATGAATCTTGATAACCATCGGTTTCACCATTAGCTGTTAAATCAGTAACGCTACCACCCATACTAAAATCAATGAATCGTTGCTGCTCAAAATCAGGGTTACTGTGGCTTAATCTAGCATCAAGATAAAAATTATCAGTGAAGTTATATGAGCCATAGACAGAATAGGTTGTTGCCGATGATTGCATAGTGGAACTCGTATCAACAATAGAATCAAAGCTTGAATAGCCAAATGCTAAACCTATTATAGCTTTGTTATTTAAACGGTAATCTATTCCTGCTGTGATGCCATTTGTATCAAAATCAAACCCTTCTTCACTTCCGTCAGCATAAGTGTAATCACCGGCAGAATATTTTCCATTTATAAAAAATCCCCAAGGAGATACAAAGTCATTGGAATTAGAAGAGTTATCAGCCAAATAACCCAATGCAGAAAGAGGTAACTCGTTGTTATTAAGCGTAATTGCGTGGTTGTTTAATCCTGAACGAATTTGTGCCAATCGACTAGCTAAATTTGCTTGTTGATTTGCTACTATTGCAACCGACGTTCTGGCTGATTGAATGACTTCACGAGGGCGTAAGTTTCTTAATAC
The DNA here is from genome assembly GCA_016744455.1 of Alcanivoracaceae bacterium. Classification (GTDB taxonomy): domain Bacteria; phylum Pseudomonadota; class Gammaproteobacteria; order Xanthomonadales; family Marinicellaceae; genus NORP309. Next base: position 594,680 of record JADGEI010000001.1, on the reverse strand, counting down.
ACGCTTAACAACGTTACCATTGCCTTCTAAAGCTTCAAAGAATAATCGATCACAATTACCACCCATTCCTGATGAGAAATTTTCTTCTGTTCCACAATAAGCTGATAAGGCGCCTATCATCTGTGTTAAACGAGGGCCCGAACTTCCTAAAGCAGAGATTAATGCTTGCGCATACTCCTGTTGAGTTGGAATATTCCCACTGTGTTGACTATATGAGGTATTAATTGATAAGAGTAAAAGTAAAGCGAGTTTTGTTTTCATCGTTGATTCCCTAATAAAATAATTATACAGATGTCTTTTGCACTGTTTAGTGGGTTTCTCATTCTTATTTCCACTATTTTAGAGTTATGCAATTATCTCTTAGAAAATTATATACTAATTAGCCGTAAATAAAAAATAAATGTGATTAAATTATTAACTATATGGGCAATAATTGAAGGAATTATACTCTTATATTTAAAAGTTAACCAGGCATAAAACAGGGACGCAATAAATAAAATAGGTGCATCAATAAGTGATGCATGAATCCATGTAAATAAGGCTGAAACTATAAATATAGACCAAAATTGATTTAAATGTTTATTTAGTGTTTGTAACATTACCCCTCGAAATAACATTTCTTCAATAAGTGGTGCAAGAATAACCATGCTGATTAATGTTATGAATAAGTCTTTATCTTTATACCATTGGTAAGCTAGGTCGTTAAAGTCAATTGATAACAGGTAAGATTGGAACAAATAGTTGATGACCCATAAACCAATAGCAATTAAAACAGGTAAGGCAATAAGCCTGAGTTTGAAAACTCTTATACCTATTTTTTGATGAATTATAAATAGGTTTGTTGTTGAATAAACAAATGCAGTTACAATGACCATTATTAAATAAATAAATAACAGAAGTATAAATTCTTCGCTTGGATAGGCTATCAATACCTTGTAATAAAACAACCACAACAAATAATAACCACCTGTAAGCAGTAATAGGAGCAAAATATATAAGTGGCTTAGTGTATATTTTGTTTGCATATGAATTATATTGAAAAACCCTTTAGATATTCAGAGTGTCTATAAAGTAAGGTTAGGTTAATTTTCACCTAACCTTACTCAATGTTCCATTGAATAATTATGTGTGTGTGGGAAAATCATCCACTGAAACAAAGCCATGTAAAGGATAATTGTCGGCAAGTATAATGTATTAAGAAAGATTTGTACAACCTATTAATCTAAATCAATCGTTTCAATATACCTTTTTTTCACACGTTTCCTAGGTTGAGCAAAGGTTTCTTTTAATATTTTAAATAAATTGTGACCTTTTTCAATTAGAATAGTCTTAAGGGGTATAGACACAGAGATAAGTACAGTAAGTGAGCCATTTTGATCTAACAATTGATGAAGTAACTTTTAAAGCAGCCTGTAAAAATAAAACAGCAGCACAAAAACGAATATATGAAATGTTTTCATCTTCTGTTTATACGCTTGTGTATCGAATTACTGGCAATCAAGCTGATGCTTTAGACATCTCACAAGAGGTGTTTATTAAAGTATTGACTAAATTAAATCAAAGTAAATCTCCAAAATTATTAGGCTTTTGGATAAGAAAAATTGCGATAAATACCGCCATTACATTTGTAAAGAAGAATGCAAGGCTTGTAACTAACATCAATTTTAAAGAGAAAACCATTGATGGAAATATAACTGAAACATTATCGAGCTTAGATTTTGCATTAAAACAATTACCTAATACTTCTAGAACGGTACTTTGGTTATATGAAGTTGAAGGTTTGAGTCACCAAGACATTGCCAGTGTATTTAACAAATCTATTAGTTTTTCAAAAACGCATTTGTCTCGAGCAAAAAATTTAGCTCAATCACTATTAACAAGTAAAAATGGCGGGTACACAGCCATAAATTAAACTGGATATAATTATGAACAACTTGGCACAACAGCTTAAGCAAATGCCTCAAATAGATATTCCTAGAGATATCTTTACTGACATTCAATCAGGGCTCGATAAACGAAGCTATGTGAATAAACATAAATTTATAAACATGGCATCAATTGCTGCTCTTGCTCTGTTAACAGTCTTATTTTTGAACCAACAACAAAGCATCGACGAAAAAGACGTTTTAATTAATGAGTTAGTAAAACGTACCATGCAGTTAGAACAACTCGTCTTGGTAGAAACACCAACTAGAAATATACCAGGTTCACAAATTACTGAAAGAATAGTTAACATGGAAACGTGGTTAACTAAATTGGATCAAGACATAAAACAAACAAAAGATAAACGCAAACTGTCAGAATTAATGGCAGTTAAACTCGACATTTTAGGTAATTTGGTTATGTTGCAACGGAAAATAAACCAAAAACCTGATTTCCAAAAAATTAAACCCTACGTTATTTAACAAATTAGAAAAGGTAAAATTATGAAAAACTTAAACATTAAGATACTTGCATTAGTCCTTGTTGGCTTTATGACAGTAAGTTATGCAAAAGAAGAAAAAAAAATCAAAGTGATGGTGAAAGATGTTAACGGTATTGTCACCAAAACGGTTACCGTAAATGGTAAAGAGCTTAATGAAGATGAAATTGCAGCAATGGAATCATCTGGCGAATTAAAATCACCCCATAAAAAACATATAAGTAAAATAAAGAATCATAATGACATGGATATTGATGTAGATGTTGACGTTATAGATGGTAAGGTTATAAAAAAAGTAATCATGAATGGCAAAGAATTATCTGAGAAGGAGATAGAACAACTTGAAGCTGATGGCAAGCTAAAAACAATCCACTTAGATAAGTCAAAAAAATGGCATGGAAAGAAGAAAAAAAAGAAAATGATGATTGTTACATCTGACGATGTTGATCATGAAAGCATTGAAATTGATGTAGATGTAATTAATGGTGAAGTTATAAAGAAAATTTCCATGAATGGGAAAGAGCTGTCAAAAGAAGAAATTAAAAAATTAGAAAAGAGTGGGAAATTAAAAACAATACACCTAGATGCATCTGATAATAAATCCATACATAAAGTGATGCTTTTTGATTCAGAAGGTGAAGATGGCTTAAATGAACACCATGAGTTTAAACTCCATTCAAAAGTAATACATACAGATAAGGATCATGCAACATTAGGTTTTATGACCAATATTAAAAAAGATGGCTGGCATGTAATTTCTGTTATTGAAGGCAGTGGTGCGGAAGAAGCAGGCTTAAAAGCAGGCGATATTATCAAAGTTATGGCAGACAAAAATATGGCCCAAGAAGATACTAATAAAAACATGACTATTGATATGATAAAACACAAAAAGGGTGACAAAGTTAAGTTACAAGTATTAAGAGACAAAAAAGCAATGACTATGACGGTTGAGGCTCGTAATAACAATTCTTTCGATATGGTTATGGATATTGACATGGATTCCAATGATTTTTCTTGGACTGAAAAATTAAAAGACATAGATATAGATGTCGATGAAATAATAGAAGGAAGTAAAAACATTAAAGTCATTGTTATGGACGGCAAGGCTGTTGGTGATTCAATAAACTTTGATAAATTTGATATAAATTTACCAGACGAGTTAGGTAATATGAACTTATTCATTACCGATGGTAACAGCACTTCGAAACTATTAGGTAAAAATCATGAAATGAGTTCGTTAAGTAAGGATCTTGGTAGTTATTTCGGAACTAAAGAAGGAGTATTAGTTTTACATGTTGATGAAGAAAATGTTTTTGCACTTGAAGATGGTGATGTAATCAAAAGCATAGATGGAAACGCAGTTAATTCTCCCAAAGATGTTATCAAGCAATTATTAAAATCTGAAGAGCAAGAAAAGATCATACTGAAAATTGTTAGGCACAAAAGAAACAAAACATTAAAATATAAGAAATAGCTTGAAATAAATTCTTGCAAAAGATAATATACCCAACCTCAAAACGACCCTAGGTTTTGAGGTTTTTATTTACAAATCCATAATCAATTTTTAATTGAATATAAGGGCTCGTAGCTCAGGGGGAGAGCACCTCGTTGACATCGAGGGGGTCGGCAGTTCGATCCTGCCCGAGCCCACCATTTTCAAACTAAACTCATTAAATCCACAATTGTATTTCTATCAATCTAATTATTTATAGCTATGACTTATTTTGATTTGCTTTAATTTTGCTACGGGGTTATGTACCTTATAGCTATCAAAGGTATCTGGGTTTAACTAATAAGATTAAAATCATGGGTATAAAAATGGAGGTTTTTACAACTTTTTACCGCCTCACATGAATTATTCAAAGCTCTCTGTTATTATCTTTTCAATTATTCGGAGAAATCATTTTGAAAATCAAAATTTTATTGTTAGTTATAAGCGTTAATGTTCTGGCATTAGATATTGACAGGGAAAATTTCAACATAGCCTATTTAAGTTTGCCAAGTGAACCTATTGTTTATGAAAGAAACAGAAATTATAGTTATGATTTTGATTCAAAGCATGATCTTAATGATATTCAGCTGATTGTACAAGAAAACTTACATATTCAAGGGTTTCAACCTTTACAAGACAATGCTACTGTTCATATTAATTTTCAATTTGATGATATTTTGATAACAAATACAAATGTCGAGTCAAAATCAAGAAAAATCAAAAACCAAGAGGGCGATACTCAATTAGAACATTATTATATTCCTGAGATCAACTACAGTACTTCTGCAACTGTAGTTGTGTATTACACAAATGGAAAAACTAAGACTTTTGATTTTGGTTCTAAAAGAAACTCTCATAATGGTGAAGAATTATACTCAACTTATGATGCGGAAAATTACTTAGCAACACAAGAGACAATTTATACCCTGTTTCGTGAATTTGTAATATCGACAGTAAAAAATGTAAATACTAAATTGAACAAACTTCATGGCTATAAAGTGATAAAAGATACGGATTATTTGTTGATTTTAGATTCTAGAACCTATCCAGAGTATAAAGATTACAAAAGGCACTTTTCATTAAGCCAAAAACTATTTAATCAAATGACTCCTTTTGATAGTATTGAAGGCATAGAAAATGAACTCAGGTATTTTATTAGCTTCTTAGAACACATACCTGGGAATTATCAAGGAGGCAAAAAATCACATATTAAGATGCGTTATGCTAGTTATTATAATCTAGCAAAAATCTACTATTATTTAGATGATTTGGATAAATCTATTTATTACTACGAAAAAGTCATAGAAAATGATTACCACGAAGGGCAAAGTAAACGTAACATAAAAGCCATTAACAAATTAAAGGGCCTATTTGCAATAAATCAAGTAAATAGTCGTCATTTTCCAATTGAATTAGATTTAGTAAATAACTCTGTAATCTTAGATGTTAATACAGAGCAACAATTCACGCCATCAATCAATCAACACGTTGAAAAACCTCAAGAAAACCAATTACAAAGTCCTTCAGAAAATTACATTTATCTGGATGCAGAAATAATAACAATTGATCAGGTTTCGACAGAAGGTAAGATAGAGCTCAACCTAAATGATAGCGATGCTCTTAATCAATTACAAAATTCGACCACAATTAATCTTAAATTCTTAAATAGTTCTAATGAAATTGAATTAAAAAGTTTTTATTCTTCGGCTATTGAGTCTATACAACTTGAAGAGAGTAGATTACAAAGGATAATTTTTTACTCGCAAAAAGAATTAAATGCTAATAAAGTGAATACTGGTAAAGTGACTAATGGGATTTTGGTCACGGGATTAGCAGAAGAACTTTATAGTTCCGATAAAGTTTCATTATATCGTTATAATGATGATATTATATTTCAGAAACCTAAGGAACAAAGCGGAACATCAACATCAAGTACTGCATTTTCATTTGCATTTAAAAGAAAGCTAGGACAATATTTCTCTGATTGTTTTGCAATTCAGCGACAAATTAAATCTGGTATTTTTAAAAACACAAGCCAAAGCCTTATTCAAGCTGCAATAGAATATTCAAATTGTAGTGAATAATCTTAGAGTTACTTATTCAATAGGATATAGATGCTTAAATTTTCAATTGTAATTATAGCTCTAAACACATACAATAATACGCTGAAATTTATAGTGAAAATCAATTTTCCCTATAAATCCTCAATTAATCAATTTAAAAAGAGAGTAAAATTATGAGTTTAGAACTTATTCCAATAGTTCTGGGAGTTGCAGGAATAGTAATAGCATTACTAATTTTTGCCATGCTTTCCAAAATGCCATCAGGTAGTGGCAAAGTTAAAGAAATTGCCGATGATATTCATAACGGTGCAATGGTGTTTATGAAAAGAGAGTACACGATCCTCATTGGATTTGTTGTCGTGTTATTTATTGCACTTTATGTAGGTTTTGGTACATGGTACACCCCTGTCGCCTTTTTGACAGGTGCCGCATGTTCAGGTATTGCTGGGTATTTTGGTATGTTTTCAGCAACAAAAGCCAATGTGCGTACAACTGTTGCAGCCAATGAAAAAGGGTCTGCAGCTGCTTTATCTGTAGCCTTTTATGGTGGCTCCATCATGGGGCTAACAGTTGCTGCAATGGGCCTTATTGGATTAGGCTCACTCTATTATTTTTTTGGAGGAACTGAACATGTACATGCCATTCATGGATTTGGAATGGGTGCATCTACTGTTGCATTATTCTCACGTGTTGGTGGTGGTATATTCACAAAATCAGCAGATGTTGGAGCCGATTTAGTCGGCAAAATTGAAGCTGGAATTCCTGAAGATGACCCACGTAACCCAGGTGTAATCGCTGATAATGTTGGTGATAATGTTGGCGATGTTGCCGGAATGGGATCTGATATATTTGAATCCTATTGTGGTTCTATGATTGCATGTATTGCGATTGCATCAACCATGTTACCTGCTACAATTTCAATTATGGGTGGTTCGCAAAGCGACTTAATGTTTTTACCATTAGCTTTAGCTTCTGTAGGTCTTGTCTGTTCAATTCTTGGTATCTTTATTGTAAAAATGTTTTCAAATAAAGCTGCTGATGTAGCTTTAAGAATGGGTACAATTGGTGCGGCATTGTTATTTGTAATGGCAGCTTATGTGCTTATGCATAAACTTGGTATCTCAACTGCTGTATGGTGGTGTGTAGTTGCTGGTGCTGTTGGCGGTATTATAATTGGTTTAGTAACAGAATATTATACTGGTGGCAAACCTGTACGTACTTTAGCAAAAAGTGGTGAAACAGGCCCTGCAACTGTCATGATCTCTGGATTGGCTTTAGGCATGGAATCTGTTGTTGTTCCAGTTATTACTCTTGCAGGAATTATTATGTTAACATCGGTATTATTACCTGAAGGTGCTGGTATTTATGGTGTGGGTATTGCTGCTGTAGGAATGCTCGCCACTGTTGGTATTACGATGGCAATTGATGCCTATGGACCTGTAGCTGATAATGCTGGTGGTATTGCAGAAATGGCAGGCCTTGGTGAAAAAACGCGTGAAATTACAGATGGTTTAGATGAAGTTGGTAATACAACTGCAGCTATCGGAAAAGGATTCGCTATCGGAGCAGCTGGGCTTGCTGCTCTTGCTTTAATTGCGGCATTTATAGAAACAATTTCATTTAGCGTTCCTAATTTTTCATTAGATATTGGTAATCCAAAAGTATTGATGGGGATGTTTCTTGGTGGTATATTTCCATTCTTGGTATCTGCCATGACAATGCGTGCAGTAGGTGATGCGGCCTTTGATTTAATTAAAGAAATTCGCCGTCAGTTTAAAGATATTCCAGGTTTAATGGAAGGTACTGCAAAACCTGACAGTAATAAATGTGTTGATATAGCCACAACTGCAGCCTTAAAACGAATGATACCACCAGGTTTATTAGCTGTTATTTCTCCAGTTGTTATTGGCTTTGCATTAGGAGCTGCTGCACTTGGTGGAATGCTTGGTGGTGCTTTGATAACCTGTGTGTTGATGGCATTAATGATGGCAAATGCAGGTGGAGCTTGGGATAACGCTAAAAAGTATGTAGAAAAAGGCAACTTCGGTGGCAAAGGTACCGATACTCACGCTGCAGTTGTTGTAGGTGATACTGTAGGTGACCCGTTTAAAGATACATCTGGTCCAGCAATGAATATCTTGATAAATGTAATGGCAATTGTATCATTAGTTATTGCACCTCTATTAGCAAAAATGCCTAACGGTATATTTGGCTAATAGTTTTAAGGATAAACATGATTTTAAAAGGCCTGATATGATTTTTCAGGTCTTTTTTTATTGGTACCCAGATGTTTTTATAAGCTTCCTCACTTTATCTGTAAGGATATAATCATATAGATCAGCAGCGATTGGGTCTAACAACAACATGTATTGACTTAATTCTTTATCTTCAAAAATCTCGATGCAGCCATTTTCTTGACCTTTTACTAGAGAATAGGGGGCAAACCCGCCTTCAGTTAACTTGTCTTTTATATAGATAAAGGCTTGTGTTGCGTTTGATGTTTGGATATGTTTTTCAATTTTAATATTGTTGTGATCTAAAATAGTTTGTGCAACCTTACCATAAGGCGCAATTTTGGGATTCGCTATCGCTAGAGTTTTAAGTGTATGTAATTTTTGAATACATTGTTGGCCAGAACTATTGGGGATCCACAAAGCCAATTTGCCGATAGCGTATTCTTGAGGTTTGATTTTCAAATTTAATTTAGAATAAATTATTTCTGGCTTTAATTTATCGGCAGACATAAATAAATCATAAGGTGCGTCATTTAGTATTTGATTAGCTAAAACACCTGATGAAGATGAAATAATATTAATATCAACAGCCTTATTTTGACTCTTGAAATTTCCTACGATAAGTTTTAAGGTGCTCTCAAAATTACTTGCAACAGCTATATTAATAGTCGGTTTTTTATCTTGGCAAGAACATAGAATGAATGCAAAAAATAGCGTTAAAAAGGTGTGCCTAATTTTGGAACAATCCATTTAAAGATTGATCCATTCTTTATTAGCATCTCCATACACCATAAAATAAGGATTAAGTAAACTATCTTTAGTATTGTATATTAATGTACAATTCTCCAAAGTAACTACTGCTCCTCCTGCTTGTTCTACAATGCACTGGGCTGCAGCTGTGTCCCATTCGGAAGTTAACCCAAGTCTGGGGTATAGATCCGCTTTGCCTTCGGCTACTAAGCAAAATTTTAATGAACTGCCCATAGAAATCATCTCATGTTCACCTAATGCACTTAAATAGTTTTGTACATCTTCTGATAAGTGTGAACGAGATCCAACAACAATTGGTGTATTTCGGGCTGGTTTGTGAACGCTAATTTTTACTCTTTCATTTTTTGTTTTCTTAAATGCTCCATATCCTTTAGCAGCAGTATAGGATATTTCTTGAACTGGCACATAAACAACTGACAGTATGGAATTTCCATTTTCAATTAGTGCTATATTTACAGTAAATTCACCATTTCGTTTGATAAATTCTTTAGTGCCATCCAAAGGATCTACCAACCAATATTTTTTCCATTTTTTCCGAGTTTCAAACGAAATGTCTGTGGATTCTTCAGACAAAATTGGAATATCTTTTGTCGTTTTTTTTAATCCTTCAACAATAATATTGTGTGCAGCTAAATCTGCTTTAGTTAATGGAGAGTCATCTGATTTGATCTCAACACCAAAATCAGCACTCTGGTATATTTCCATAATTGCATTACCTGCATTTATGGCAATTCGTTCAATACGATTAAGTAGGTCAATCATGATAATAACTTGAAAGCTCGTTGATAAGATTTAACATTCCCTGCCAATATTGATTGTGTTTCTAGATTTATATCTAAGCCTTTTAAATCGGTCATAATACCACCTGCCTCTTTAACGATGATAGAAAGTGCAGCAATATCTAAAATATTAAGGTCAGATTCAATAACTAATTCTAATTTTCCTGCCGCTAACAAATGGTAATGATAAAAGTCCCCATAACCTCTGGTTTTATGACAGAGTGACATGACTTTTCTTAGTTTTTCCCAGTTTTCAGGGCACTGTGCATAACTTTTTAAATTTCCTGTAGAGTAACAACTTTCTTCAGGTGTTGAATATTCACTAACTTTTAGTGGAACGTCATCTATATATGCCCCCATGTTTTTTGCAGCCCAAGCCGTTTCGTTAAATAAAGGGGCATGAGATAAGCCCATAATAATTTTACCTTTATACATTAAAGCAATTTGAGTAGAAAAAAAATGATACTCTCTAACAAAACTTTTAGTTCCATCAATGGGGTCTACTAACCAAACAAAATCAGAGTCAGAATTAGATCTACCTGTTTCTTCACCATAAAAACCAAACTCAGGAAATTGTGCTGCAAGAACCTGTTGTATAACATTCTCACATTCTATATCTGCTTGCGTGACAGGAGTTAAATCATCTTTGATTTGAGTGTCGGGTGAACATTTGTAATAGCGTTTTATTATTTGCTCTGCCGATTTGGCAGCTCTTTTTGCTGTTAAGATGCAATTGTTTAAAAACTTGTCATCTATCACATGATTAGTCATCATTTAATCTCCCATAGATGTCTTCTAATCGTTCTATATCATCTTCACCAAAATAATCTCCACATTGCACCTCAATTAGAGCAATATCTTTATCAGTTGGATTTTCAAGGCGATGAATTGTATCAACAGGAATATACGTAGATTGATTTTTTTCCAAGAGGAATTCTTCGTCACCATTAACGACTTTTGCCGTACCATGTACCATGGTCCAATGTTCTGAACGACGTTGATGTTTTTGCAAAGAGAGAATTTGCCCTGGTTTAACGATTAATCGTTTAACTTTGCAATCTATAGCATCTTCAAGAACCGTATAACTTCCCCACGGTCGATGAACTGTTTGATGATATACTGCAGCCTCATGGTTGTTTGATTTAAGAAATTGCACGACATCTTTAACACCTTGAGACTTATCTCTGTGAGCAATCAATACGGCATCTTTGGTATCAACTACCATTAAATTATCAACACCAACTGTAGCCACAATACGGTCACCGCCTCTTATATAACAGTTAGTTGAATCAACAGTTATCGCTTTACCTTCAATACGGTTACCTTTGGCATCGCTTTCGAGTAATTCTGCCATAGAATTCCATGATCCAATATCATTCCAATCAAATCGGCTATCTATAACTGCTCTTTTTTGAGCTTTTTCCATAACGGCATAATCTATGGATATATTGGGCATTTTTGCAAAAACTTTGGTATTAAATTCAATTGCAGAATTTTGCATGTTTTTGGTTTGAAAACAATTTAATGCGGCTTGATAAACATCAGGAGAAATTGTTTTCATCTCCTTAAGCAAATGACTGGCTTTTAGGCAAAACATTCCCGAATTCCACGAATATTTGCCAGATTCAAGGTATTGTTTGGCTGTTTGCAAATCTGGTTTTTCTTTAAACTCATCAATTACAGCTGCTTCAAACCCACTGATTGGGTTACCTGCTTTAATGTAACCATAGCCAGTTTCAGGTGAAGTAGGGTATATACCAAAAGTGGCAATATATCCTTTTTGCGCTAACTTTGTGCCTGTTTCAACGGCACTTTTAAAAGCTTTTTTATTTTGAATGAGGTGATCTGATGGCATGACTAACATCACTGCATCATCACCAAAACGTTGCTGTACTTCAAAGGCTGCCAACGCAATGGCAGGAGCTGTATTTCGCCCCATAGGCTCCAACATAAATATTTGTTTGTGCAGCTCGCTCTTGGCGGCTTTCGCATAAATATCACGGCAAATAAAATAATAGTCTCTTGAGGTAATAGTCATAACAGTACCACCATCAGAGACTTCTAATGCGCGTTTAAAAGTAAGTTCAGCAAGCGTACTACCATCGGATAATTGCATAAATGGCTTCGGGTAGGCTCGTCGTGAAACTGGCCACAAACGCGTGCCAGCTCCTCCTGATAAGATGACCGGAATTAAGTTCAATTTTGTCTCCTAATATTTTGCATGCATAGATGAAGTGAGGTTTTCCAATTTGGTAATGTGATTCCAAATGTGGTAGAAAATTTTTCACAGTTTAATACAGAATAACTCGGGCGAACGGCAGGTGTTGGGTATTGTTCTGTTGTAATTGCATTAACAGTTGGGACGTTACTAATACTGTTCAATTGCCCTGCTTGAGAGAATATTCTTCTGGCAAAACCACACCACGATGTTTTTCCTGATGATGTTAAGTGGTATAAACCATTTATTGGGTTTTTTAGCGCAAATGTTGTAGCCATAGCTATAGAGCTTGCTGAAGTTGGCGAGCCTATTTGATCATCAACTACATTTAATGTTTTGTGAGATTGCGCAAGATTGAGCATTGTCTTTAAAAAATTGTTACCCCTTAAAGAATAGACCCATGCAGTCCGAATTATCATATGTTGGCACCCAGAATCCAATATGGCTTGCTCACCCCATAATTTGGTTTTTGCGTAGACCCCAGTTGGAGCAGTAGTATCATTTTCCTGCCACGGTTTATCTGATTGACCTGAAAAAACATAGTCTGTTGAATAATGAACTAACATAGTATCATTAATTACTGAGTATTTGGCTAATAATGCCGGGGCATCTGTATTAATTGTTTTTGCGATTTCTTTATTTTCTTCCGCGGTGTCAACAGCTGTATAGGCTGCAGCATTACAGATAAGATCAGGTTGAATAGCATTTAATTTTTTTTCAATATCTTCTGAGTCACTTAGATTTAATGCAAGCGTTGGCATTCCGTTAACATCAATACCAGATCTAGTTGTTGGGATTACCTCTCCAATGTATTGCAATGTTCTCCATAATTCATAACCAATTTGACCGTTAGCACCTGTGAGTAGAATTTTCATAGTTGTGGCAATCTATTGTGGTTAATTGTGTCAAGAGTGAGAGCATTATTATCTTTGTCAGATAACACAGGGTTTTTTATTGGCCAATCTATATCAATTTTCGGATCATTCCAAGCAATTGAAGTATCAGCTTCCGCATCATATAAATTAGTGCACATATAAGAAAATATTGCCGTTTCAGATAAAACACAAAAACCATGAGCAAAGCCTTCTGGGATATAAAACTGTTTATGATTATCACCCGTAAGTATTTCAGCATGCCATTGCCCAAATGTTTTCGAACCTGCACGAATATCAACAGCAACATCAAAGACTTCTCCAGTCAATATTTGCACCAGTTTTCCTTGAGGGTTAGGGTTTTGAAAATGCAAGCCACGTAAAACCCCTTGTGCAGATTTTGATAAGTTGGACTGAATAAATTTAACATCCAATCCAGCTTCCTTATATCGTTGATAATTCCATGTTTCCATAAAAAAACCTCTATCATCCGCAAATGTTTTTGGTTCAAATACTAAGGCTCCATCAAGTTTTGTTTTAATGGTCTTCATCAATCATTTACCAAGCTTATTAAATACCGACCATATCCATTCTTGCTAATGGGTTTTGCCAGTTTTAACACTTGTTCTGCATCAATCCAATTTTTCTGAAATGCAATTTCTTCAGGGCAGGCAATTTTGATGCCTTGGCGTTTTTCTATGGTCGCTATAAAATTACTGGCATCTGTTAAGGAATCATGTGTCCCTGTATCAAGCCAAGCATAACCGCGACCCATCAGCTCAACCATCAACTGATCTTGTTTTAAATAAACTTTATTTAAATCTGTAATTTCAAGTTCTCCACGATCGGAAGGTGCTAGATTTTTTGCAATATCGCAGGCTTGGTTATCATAAAAATAAAGGCCTGTAACAGCATAATTAGAACGTGGGTTTTTAGGTTTTTCTTCTAAATCAATAACTTTCCCTTTTTTATCAAATTCTGCCACTCCATACCTTTCAGGGTCGTGGACTCGATAACCAAAGACGCTAGCACCAGTCGTACGTGCATCTGCTTTTGCCAGCAAATTTTCCATACCAGCACCATGGTAAATATTGTCACCAAGTATAAGGCAAGAGGGATGATTATTAACAAATTTTTCACCAATTAAATACGCTTGTGCTAACCCACCTGGGTCTGGCTGAACAGCATAGGATATATTTATTCCCCATTGAGAACCATCGCCCAACAACTTCTGAAAAAGCATTTGTTCGTGAGGTGTATTTATTATCAAAATATCTTTGATTCCAGCCAACATTAGGGTAGTTAATGGATAATAAATCATTGGTTTGTCGTAAATCGGTAAAAGCTGTTTACTGATTGAATGGGTTAGTGGATAGAGCCTAGTACCTGAACCGCCTGCTAAAATAATGCCTTTACGTTGCATTAATCTTCTCCTAATCTTTGACCTTGGTATGATCCGTCTAAAACACGGTCGCTCCAAGTTTTATTATTTAAATACCATTCTACAGTTTTCCTTATTCCGCTGGAAAATGATTCAGAAGGGGCCCACCCAAGATTATCCTGTAACTTTGATGAGTCAATTGCATAACGTTGATCATGACCTGGACGATCTTTAACATAGGTTATTAAATCTCTTCTAGATTTTCCTGAAACTGGGCGAAGTTCATCTAAAATGTCACATAAGGCATGTACTACTTCAATGTTTTGTTTTTCTTCATTGCCACCAATATTATAGACTTCACCAACTTTACCATTTGTTACCACCGTTTCGATAGCACTGCAGTGATCTTCAACATAAAGCCAATCACGGATATTCTTGCCATCACCATAAACTGGTAAAGCTTCAAAATTGAGTGCTTTTGTGATAATTAATGGAATGAGTTTTTCGGGAAATTGAAAAGGGCCATAGTTATTTGAGCAGTTTGTCGTTAAAACAGGTAAACCATAAGTATGGTGATACGCTCTTACTAAATGATCAGATGATGCCTTTGATGCTGAATAAGGTGAATTTGGTGAGTAGGGTGTTGTTTCTGTAAACAGACCGGTTTCACCCAACGAACCATAAACTTCATCCGTTGAAACATGCAAAAATCTAAATGCGCTTTTTTTATTGTCGTCTAATGATTTGTAGTAATTCAAGGCATGTTTTAATAAATTAAATGTGCCAAGAATATTGGTAGTTATAAAGTCATCAGGCGCATCAATTGACCGATCAACATGACTCTCAGCTGCAAAATTAACGATTGCTTGTGGTTTGTGTTTAGTTATTAATTCAGCTATTAAATCGTTATTACCAATATCGCCCTTTATAAATTCATAATTTTGATTGCCTTCTAGCTGCTGTAAAGTGTCTAAATTTCCTGCATAAGTCAGCTTATCTAGATTTATAATTTTGCGCTTATTTTTTAGTACTTGGCGTAAAACAAAATTTCCGCCTATAAAGCCAGCACCACCTGTAACCAACCACGTTTCTGTCATAAATTTCTACATTTTTCAAAAGCCAACAATTATAACATGAAGTGATTAAGAATATTTCATGCACTAATAGAATTAAATAGAAATATACTGAAAAAGATCGATAGGTTAATCATTCTTTATCTTTTATGGTAAAGTCTAAAAGATGAAGAAAATAAAGCACCCCTTTGGTCAATTTAAACCCAATCTACAAGTTCAAAAGAAAATTGATTTATGTCAACGTTTGCCCGCTAACTGGTTGGGAAAACAACTAGCGCAATTTATCCGTAAACGTGTGCTTAAAACAGAACAAATGCCAATGGACTTGTCTATTAATAATGTACATTTGCGTAGTAATCTCACTGACAATGTCTCTGAACGGAATTTTATTTTTATGCCATGGCGATTTGATGTTATTGAGCGACAAATCCTATTGGAAGTTCTCCCTAAAGATGGTGTATTTATTGATATTGGTGCTAATGTAGGTATTTATTCAACAATTGCTATTAGTCACTTACAAAAACTGGGAAGAGTTGTTGCAATTGAACCCAATCCAGTCGTATTTTCTCGATTACAATTCAACCTCAATGCGACAGCCGAAATGAATAAGAACATTCCTGAGGTTGATGCACTTATGCTAGGCGTTAGCAATAAGAATGAAGAAATTGAATTGTTTTTAGATGACAACAACCTAGGAGCCAGTTCCTTAATCCCGAACAAATCTCAAAATAGTTTAATTATAAATTGCCAAACATTATTAAAAATAGTTGAAACGCTAAAGATAACAAAAATAGACGTAATAAAGTGTGACATCGAAGGAGCCGAAGATAAAGCCCTAGCGCCTTTTCTTAATTATGCGCCGAAAACATTACTGCCTCAATGTATTGTCTTCGAAAACAACAACACCCAATGGCAAAGTGATTTGTTAACAATTCTCAAGCAAAAAGGCTACAAAGAAACCCACAAAACACGAATGAACTATATTTATCAACATATAGATAACTAAGTGTTGAGTACAGCCTTTTAAAGAAGTTGTTAATTAATTTACTAGCTAGTTTTCAAATAATAAATATCATTCAAATGGCGGAGTTTTTCTTGATAATCCATTCCGTAACCAAAAATATAGAGGTCTTCTACTTCTATGGCTGAATAATCAGGGCGTAAATCAGCATAGCCTCTCTCATGAATTTTGCTGACTAAAACTGCTGATTTAACAGATTTAGCTCCTTTTTTTCTGCACCATTCATCAACTGCTTGCAGGGTATAACCTTCATCGAATATATCATCAACCAAAATTACGTGTTTTCCTTCTAGGTTGGTTTCACATTGATGTTTCCAGATGAGCTGCCCTCCATGGGTTTCTAATCCATAACGACTTACCTGTACGTAATCCATTTCCATATCAAGGTTTAGTTTTTTGGCAAGATCTGAGGCAAATATCATGCCACCATTCATGATCGTTAGGTAAACAATGCCTTGGTTTACATAATCAGTATTAAGTTGTTTTGCCATTTTTTTAATGCTTTTTTTTATTTTCTTTTTGCTGAAAAGTAAGGAGCAATTTTCAGGCAGTAGATTGTCTTGATTCATAGTTACTATTGATTTAAAAAAGTTTATTTTACATCATCTGTGTTAGAATCTCTCACCTATTTAAACAATCGGTTTCTTTTATGGGTTTTGATTTTGACTTAATTGTTATTGGCGCAGGTTCTGGTGGAGTTCGTTCGGCACGAATTGCAGCTGGATACGGTAAAAAAGTCGCTATTTTTGAAGGCAGTGATGTTGGAGGTACGTGTGTCATACGTGGTTGTGTGCCGAAAAAACTATTAGTCTATGCAGCAGGTTTTGTAAAAACATTTAAATCAGCTCAAGCTTTTGGCTGGGACATCGATGATGCAAGCTTTAATTGGCAAAATTTAATCGCTAATAAAGATGCTGAGATTAACCGTTTAAATAAAATATATTTGAGTTTATTAAGTAATTCAGGCGTCGAATTAATACAACACCATGCTACCATTGTTGATAACCATACAGTTGTTGCCGCAAATAAAAACTATAGCGCTAAACGAATTTTAATTGCAACTGGAAGTACGCCATTTTTTCCTGAAATTGATGGTATAGAACATGCCGTCAGTTCCAATGAAGCTTTGTCATTAAATTCACTCCCTGAAGAAATGACAATCATGGGTGCAGGGTATATTGCTGTCGAATTTGCATGTATATTCAATGCACTAGGTGTAAAAGTTAATTTAGTTTATAGAGGTGATAAAATCCTTAGAGGATTTGATAATGATGTTAGAAATTTCGCAGAAGAGTCCTATATCAAGAATGGTATCAACGTTATATTGAATTCTAATATCATTGAGATTAAACCAAACCATGAAAAATTTGATTTAGTGCTTGATTCTGATATTAGCCTAAAAAATCAAGAAGTTGTCTTATGCGCAACAGGTCGCATTGCAAATACATATAATTTAGGCTTGGAAAACATACAAGTGAAACTAAAGTATAATGGTCAAGTTGATGTTGACGCTGAACAAAATTGTGGTCCACGTTCTATTTTTGCAGTAGGTGATGTGTGCAATAATGACAACTTAACACCTGTTGCGATTAAAGAAGGGCATTTACTCATGGACAGGTGGTATGGTAACGGCAATAGTTATATTGAATACGATTATTTGCCAAGCACTGTATTTTCTCAACCTGAAATTGCCTCATGCGGTTATACTGAAGAGCAAGCGGAAGAACATTTTGGTGCTTTGCAAATTTTCACAAGTAAATTTAGAGCGATGAAATATGCAATGACTGATATTCAAGATCAAACATTTATGAAATTAATTGTTCAAAAAGAAACTGATTTAGTCGTTGGTTGCCACATTGTAGGAGCAGATGCTGGTGAGATGATCCAAGGTTTTGCTGTTGCTATTAAGCAAGGTATCACAAAATCAAAATTAAACCAATGCATTGGTATTCACCCAACTTCAGCAGAAGAGCTTGTTACAATGAACTAAACAACCTGATTTAGGAATTAAATTATGAAAAAACTTTTATATGTATTACTAATTATTAACTCATTAGCATTTGCAGAACCATGGAAGCAAGAGTTGCAAAATTGGAAAAATCAAAGAATTGAACGCCTTGAAAAACCACATGGATGGTTAAGTCTTATTGGCATGGAATGGTTTCACCATGACGATAATACGATTGGATCGGCAAAAGACAATAGAATTATTCTTCCTCATGGGCCAAGTTATATTGGTAGTTTCAATTTAAACGGTGAACAAATTACCTTCACGGCCAATAATGGGGTACAAATAAAAGCCAACAATGAATTCGTTGACGGTACAATTGATGTGGCTATGGATTCAAGTGGTTCGCCTACAGTATTTAGTATTGACACCTTTAAGTTTCATGTAATTGAAAGAGGAAAACCTGCCCTGAGGATAAAAGACTCCACAGCAAAGACAAGAAAAGAATTTAAAGGAATTGAGTATTTCCCAGCAACTGATAAGTTTAGATTACAAGCAGAATTTACACCTTATCAACCCCCTAAAGAATTAGAAATTATCAATGTATTAGGACTGTTAAATAAGGATGAAGCAATAGGAAAACTCAAGTTCGAAATTGATGGTAATAATTTCCAACTTGATGTCATGGATGCAGGTGAGGATTTTTACCTAATTTTCGCCGATAGAACTAGTGGTAGAACAACTTATGGACCAGGGCGTTTTCTTTATGTTCCGAAACCAACACAAGGAAATATGACGACAATAGATTTTAATAAATCTTACAACCCGCCTTGTGCATTTACTGATTACTCAACCTGCCCACTACCACCACCACAAAATCGAATTCGAGCTTTCATAGAAGCGGGTGAGAAAAAATACCAACATTAGGATGAATTGTCCACTATGTCATGAGGAACATTTCTCAAAAATTGGAAATAAGAATAAATGTACTATTGTTCAATGTGATAATTGCCAATTGATTTTTATGAATCCTATGCCTGTAGCCTCAAAAATTGAAGGGATTTATCATGAGTATCACCAAACTTCAAATTACTTAAGAAAACTTAAAAAGAAACTATTTACATCTAAGTACAAGTTAAAGAAATTAAGAAAATATACCAACCCTCAACAAAATAATTTTTTAGATGTTGGTTGTAGTATTGGGGCTACGGTTGAAGCCGCACACCGCTTAGGTTATAACGCAACCGGTATCGATTTAGATGACTCAGTAATTAAGCAAGCTAAACAACTATTTCCTGGGTGCCACTTTGATACATTAACACTTGATGACTTACAAGCAAAAAACCTGAAATTCAATCTTATTTATTGTGCTGAAGTGATAGAGCACGTTCCAGACCCTCATGAATTTCTAGAATCCATTAGTGCTGTTCTTTCTAAAGGAGCCGTTTTATATATTACCACACCTGATGCAGGCCACAGGAAAGTCCCAAAAGACTTTTTGTCTTGGAGACAAGTGACACCTCCTGAGCACATTGTGTTTTTTAGTAAAAAAACCATGAGTAGATTATTAACAAAACATGGTTTTGAAGTGATCAAATTTAAGTGGAGTCATCGAGCAAATTTACGAGTTATCTGTAGGAAAAAATAACAGGAAAATAATACCTAACCATATTAAAGAGAATATTGCATAACTCGTGGAACGTGTAAAAAAGTTGCTAAGAGCACCACTAAGCATTAAAAAAATGCAAATAACAAGATATTTGATGCATTTTTCGTCTTGGCTGGTGTATTTATCATTCTTTTTATTCATTGCCACAGAATTGTACAAAACTCTCTTAAATTATTACAAACTAAGGTTGAAGTCTAACTTATATAATTCAGTAGTTATTCAAATCCATTGACAAATACGGTATCATTTTCTACTGAAGCAAAATAGATTTGATGATTATTAGGCTCGATTACTACGATTAATTCACTATAGTCATTGTTGAAACTAAAACCTTCTACCTGACCTTGTGGGAGTATTAACTGGTCGACAAGGTTACCGCTTAAATCAACATCAATTATTGTGTGTGCAATATGTGACATCAGCCATAATCTACCTGTTACTTCATGAAAGTAACAACTAGATAAGTCAGCATTAGCTCCTAATAGTGAAGTTAATTGAAGTGACGACAAAGATTCTGTAACAATTAGTGAGCCATCAGCATAGGTTGCATCATTCGAATTTGCAGGTCTAGTGAATGACAAAACCTGCATGTTTGGATCTTCAATACAAACATAAAATATTGAGTTCAAGGCATCAAAGGCAACTCCTTCTCCTGCGTCACCACCTGCTGTTGGAGCATACGTGAGAACTTGTACATCGACTTGGTCGAATCGTAAGTTATGTGTTGAAATTGGAGATTGAACAATGATAACGGAACCTTCAGACCCACCTTCTTCGACTATAGCATATTCATAAAATTCTCCGTTTAGCCCTAAAAAGTTAATATCTTCACAATCACCACAAGCCAAGGAACCACAAAACAACTCATCTAAATTACTATCTAAACGGCAATAAGAATTTTGGTGGACTGTAATATACTCATTTGCAACCCAGTTATAGGTGATACCAGAAAGATTAGATGATGCAGTTAATTGTCCAACATCAGTTGGGTTTAGGTAATTACTTAATGCAAACGGTGCAAGAATGGCAGAGTAAGAATTCATTGAAAATAGAAGTATCATCCACTTAATCACAATGATACCTCTTCTACATAAGCTATTGCACTTTCGCCACTATTATATACAGCCTTCACCGCATAACTATTGCAACTGGTTTGAAGGTTTTTATACATTAATTCAGTTTCAGGTAAACTCGCTAACAACGCATTATTGTCAGAAACACATATTACTTTCCAGCCAACAACATTTATACGACGGAACGATGATAAATGTTCCCAAGCTACCCGATGATAACTACCTTTGTCCTTTACTCTTACCACTAATGGCGGAATTAAAGGGTCTTTATAAGCCCACAAATATTCTGAGATAGATTCATTATCTGCAGTTGCACCCCTGTTTCCATCAATATCTATAGTGCCACCGCCCACTTTAAAGGCTACTGAATTGTGATAACTTCGCATATTAGCAGCAATAATATCTTCTCCACCAATTGGCCAACGCCTTACCGAAGTGAGTTGGTTATAATTGTTGTCTCCAAAGAAGGTGTCTGATTTACCACGAAAATACAATAAATTTTCTGGCAAATACCTAGGTGGTTCACCAACATCATTTTCTTCTGTGACGTTTTCTAAGACAACATTTTCAACAAAATTTATTGATGGAGTAAAAGAAGGGGTATTGGAATTACCTGGAAAGTCTATCGTCAGTCCAAAGAATGAGTTGCTGAGGTTCATACTTTTATCTGCCTGTAGTAAGGCAAAGGCACAGTTGTTAGTTTGTGGAGCACACGTAGCTTGTGAATCATAGGATACAATATGGTCCCATTCATGCGCAATGCCAGCTTGTGAGTCTAGCAAAGATAATGACAAATCATTGTTCACAGCTAATAAACCATGCACTGCCAAATTTGATGGTGTGTTTTCACAACCTGTTGCGGGAAAGGCGCTCAATCCTGCATAGTTCTTATAGTGAGGCGCAGCAATGGCCAAAGAGTCGAATATAGTATTATCTTGGCTTAAGTGTGCCTCATCACAATAGTCGCTAAATGCACCATATGGTTGATCTCCTTTATGCTCGTCTAAGCGGGCAAATGAGCGACGTGTCAACGAAGCAGTTGTTGAACGAGTCATAATACCATAACGATTATGACCCCAATCATAATTGGATTGAAACAATGGAGTACCAGAGTTTGCACGCATACCTGCCATTGAACACCAACCATTACTAGCTTCTATAAAATTAGAGCAGGGAAGACCATTTGTACCTGCTCCAGCAGTCCCTAAAAACTCTATCAACATATGATTTCCATTACTAGCGGTGAAGGATTCTCTTTTAATGTCCTTTATTGTGAAGCCGACAATCGCTACAAAATTTGTTGAAGACATTTGAAATGCATTTTTTTGTTTTGGAATACCATCATGCGCTTCACCTGTTATAACTACTCCACCCGGAGATTGAGATATAATAGTACTCAATTGATCATTTGTGCCATCAGTAGGTATGTTATTTGTTTGTTTTAAAGCATTTTCATAACTTGCATCGCCTGTGACAGATACAGGATATATTCCATCTGGGAAGACGATTGTGTCGCCACCTTGCATATTATCTGCAGCGGTTCTTATAAATGGTGATACACCATTTTCACCCGCTACATGTAATTGGCTTGTTCCAGTTTTATCAACATGTACTACCATGGAAGCAAAACTACTTTGGTTGTAATTACTGCATTTAATTCGAATGTGAAAGCCCCTGCCAAAAGTTAAAGAGCTTGTATCCCATGAAATTAATCCTGTTTCTGAGTCAACAAATACATCGTCATGTCCCATGTCTTTTCGACAGACATTGATTTCTCCAACTATATTCGGTTGAAAGTTGAAAATATCACCATGGTTTACTGTATGCATTCCCATATCTTCAATGTTAAGCGCTAAACACCCCGGTGTATTAGTGTTCAATTCAAAACTATTTGAAAAAACATCATCACAAGTGGCTGATAGAGTGTAGCTTGAGAAACATAATGTTGATAGTGCTAGTGTTAAAAACAAGGTTAAATTTGACATAATTTTATTTCTTATTGTGGTAAATCAACAATAACAAAATTGAAGGAAATAAACTTGAATTACATCACATTATTACAGGGTCATTTTTCTAAATTACAATGCAAAATTAATGGCATGACTATTGGCCTATTGTATTAATTAGACACTTCTATTAGAATCCCGTAAACTTAATATAAAGAGTCCAATGAAAAAAGCAATAATATTAACAACCGCAGTTTTCACACTAGCGAGTTGTACCAGCAATAAAATCGAACATCAACAAGATAAGATAACGTCACTATCCTCAGGAATAGATTTACAATACGTAGATAGCTTAGTTCGACCACAAGATGATTTTTATCGTTATGTCAATGGTAAATGGATAGAAGAATATGAGATGCCCGCAGACAAGTCACGATATGGCTCATTTGATGCTTTGCGAGATAAATCAGAAAAAGATGTTAAAGGCATAATCGACAAACTAGCTCAAAATACTTATAGTAAAGATACAGATGAGCAGAAAATTAGTGATTTATACAATAGTTACATGGATACACAAAGTATTGAAAAAGCAGGATTAAGTGTCTTACATAAGGATTTAGCCAAAATAAACGCCATTAACAATTACGATGAATTGCTGAGTTACATGTCTTATGCTGATATGTTCACAAACTCCCCAATAGGTTTGTATGTTTATATAGACTTGAAAGATTCAAATAAGCACATCACCTATGTAGTTCAATCAGGATTGGGTTTGCCAGATAGGGATTATTATTTCAATGAAGATGCCAAATATAAAAACATTAGAGCTAAATATTTAAGTTTTATTGAAAACATGTATACACTCGCAAATTTTGATAACCCAGTTCAATCTGCTCAAACGGTAATGGATATTGAGACTAAAATTGCTGAAGGTCATTGGACAAACGTCGAGACAAGAGATAGTGAAAAAGCATATAATTTAAAAACATACGATGAATTTAAAGCATTGATGCCTGATCTAAATATTGATGCTTGGATGTCAGGAACGACATTGCCAAAGATAAAAGAAATTGTAGTGGCACAACCAAACTACCTAGAAAAAATCAACAAACTTGTAAAAGAAACCTCTATAGCAGATTGGAAAACGTACTATACATGGCAGTTACTCAACCAATCTGCCGAGTTTTTACCAAAGGATTTTGATGACGAAAATTTCAAATTTTATGGTACAGTTCTCAATGGAACTACTGAACAAAAAGATCGTTGGAAAAGAGCTATTTCTAATGTTAATGGTAGTATCGGTGAGTTAGTCGGCAAGGTTTATATAAAATCATTCTTTCCACCTGATGCTAAATCACGTATGGATACAATGATAGAAAACCTACGTTCTGCTTATGGTGACTCAATTAAAGAGTTAGATTGGATGAGTGATGAAACGAAATTGAAAGCACTTGATAAATTAAATAAATTTGATCCAAAAATTGGTTACCCAACTAAGTGGAAAGATTACAGTAGCTTACATATTTCAAAAGAATCATTAGTCGATAATATGATTGCAATTCAGAAATGGGGAATTAAACGAAACCGTAGTAAACTTGGCAAGCCAATAGATAGAACAGAGTGGGGCATGAACCCGCAAACAGTTAATGCATACTATAACCCAACGAAAAATGAAATCGTATTTCCTGCAGGAATTTTACAAGCGCCATTTTTCAATCTATCATCAGATGATGCTGTCAATTATGGTGGCATAGGCGCAGTGATTGGTCATGAAATGGGGCACGGATTTGATGATCAAGGTTCTAAATTTGATGGTGATGGCAACCTTAATAGTTGGTGGACAGAAGCAGATAGAGAAAAGTTTAATGGAAGAACTGCACTATTGATTGAACAATACAATAATTTTGAAGTTCTTGATGGCTCTGCTCATGTCAATGGCGAACTCACTCAAGGTGAGAACATTGGAGACTTAAGTGGTTTAACTATTGCTTATAAAGCCTATAAAAAAGCACACCCAGATAATTCGAAAATAGAAGGTCTAACAGCAGATGAAAGATTCTTTTATGGATGGGCACAAATTTGGCGAGGAAAAATGCGCGATGAAAGGTTACTACAACAAGTTGCGACAGATCCACATTCTCCTAGTGAATTCAGGGGAAATGGCCCTTTAAGAAACTTTCCACCATTTTTAGAATTATTTAATGTTAAACCTGGTGATGGAATGTATTTGCAACCTGAAAAAAGAGTTAAAATTTGGTAATTAACCTGCCAAAATTTCTAGAAATAAGCCAGTTTTTTAACTGGCTTTTTTAATGTAGATATTTTATTATAGTTTAATTAATTTCTTTCATCCAAGATAAATCATGCATAACATTATAAATTACAGAAGTATCAATTCATCAATTTTTCCTCTAATTTTGCTCCTAATATTTAGTACTACTAGCTCTGGAATAGATAAACAAAGATGGATAATTAACATTAATTATAGTACCAAGCTTGAGTTAGAGCTTATTAAAAGTAAA
The DNA here is from genome assembly GCA_016744455.1 of Alcanivoracaceae bacterium. GTDB lineage: Bacteria > Pseudomonadota > Gammaproteobacteria > Xanthomonadales > Marinicellaceae > NORP309. The sequence continues at coordinate 569,196 of JADGEI010000001.1, read as the reverse complement.
TTTGATCATTTCAATCACCACCCAGCAAAAAACCTTGTCATTTTAGATGTTGGCAAATCAGAATTTGATTGGTTGAAAAATCATAGATTTAGTATGAAAATAAATGAACCTAAAACAGCTAATTTAAACACCAATCTTGCTATAAACAGTAATGCCCAAAATTTTGTGGAAGTTAATAACACTAAAACAACGGAATCAATTCCTGGGTTTTCTTGTTATAGAACTGTAGAAGAAACATTCAATACTGCTGAGTCATTGGTGGCATCCTATCCAAACCTTGCAGAGTGGAATGATATAGGTGACTCTTGGGAGAAAACTCAAAACATCTCTGAAGGGTACGATATTAAAGTTTTAAAAATTAGTAACACAGCAGTAACTGGAGATAAACCACCATTAATTGTTACTAGTGGTATACATGCAAGAGAATATACAAATTCAGAACTGGTGACACGCTTTGCTGAAAAATTACTAAATGAATACGGTGAAAACCCAGATATTACATGGTTGGTTGATCATCACGAAATTCATTTGATTTTAAATTCTAATCCTGACGGTAGAAAAAAGGCAGAAACTGGTCTTTCTTGGAGAAAAAACACAAATAACAATTTTTGTTCGAACTCAAATAACAGAGGTATTGACCTAAATAGAAATTTCAATTTTCAATGGGACTGTTGTGGAGGCTCAAGTACGGACCCATGTAGCACATCTTTCAGGGGGCCTTCTTCATCATCTGAGCCAGAGACACAATCAATTATCGACTATTTATCATTAAACTTTGATGATCAACGTGATGATGATTTAATATCTGTTGCACCACTTGATACTGTAGGTGTCTACCTTGACATACATAGCTATGGGCAAGTTATATTGTCATCATGGGGTTTTTCATCTACGCCTCCACCCAATGGTGATGGAATTTTAAGCTTAGCAAGAAAATTTGCTTATTTTAATAATTATGCACCCCAACTTGGGAGCCTAGGTACAGTTGATGGATCAACAAAAGATTTTGCCTATGGCCGTTTTGGTGTTCCAGGTTATACAATCGAACTTGGTACTGAATTTTTTGAAGAGTGTGATTTTTTTGAAAATTCGATTGTAGATAGTAATATAGATACATTAATTTATGCTGCAAAAGCATCAAGAAAGCCATACACAATTCCATTAGGGCCAGATAGCACGCCATATCAGTTAAATATCCCTCACCCACTAGGTGCTAATGTTTCAATTACAGCATTTACTGATGATACAAGATATACAAACGGAACTGGAATAGAGCCAACACAAACTATCAATGCTGCAGAAATCACAATCAACACACCACCATGGGCCCCTTCTGCATCTCCGATTAGCATGCAGGCAGTTGATGGTAGCTATGATGACGAACAAGAAACTGTAAATGCTAATGTTAACACTGGAAATCTAGAGCTAGGGAGAAACCTTGTTTTTATAAGGGCAAAGGATAGTGAAGATAATTGGGGTGCAGTAAGTTCAGTATACCTTGATTTAATTGACCCAAACATTGCTCCAACAATTTTAGGAACTGTTAGTGATATTAATACAGGCGCTCCTATTCAATTTGCACAAATAAAAATAAACTCATATCAAATTGAAACAGATGCAAATGGTCAATACAGCCTACAGTTGCCTGTTGCAACTTATGATATGGTCGTAACTATTGATGGTTATTTATCTGAACAAGAAAGTGAAATCACGGTTATTAACTCGCAAAGTAGCCAACATGATTTTGAATTAGTTCCTTTGGTTAATGTGTATACTGAGTATGTTGAAACGGGTTCTAATGGATGGTCTGCAGATTCTTCTTGGGCTATAACAAATGAGAAATCAGCAAGCCCAACACATTCGTGGGCAGATAGCCCAGGAAGTAATTATCCGGATAATGCAGATTTTTCATTGACTTCTCCAGTCATAAACTTAATTCAACTACAAGATCCTATTCTAACATTTAAGCATACCTATGATTTTGAATCAGGGTTTGATTATGGGTTATTAGAGATCTCTACAGATGCTGGGGGCAATTGGCAACAAGTTACTAGTTACAATGGAAGAAATACACAATGGAGTTCAGTAGAGTTGGCATTGCCTCAACTTTCAAATAGCAATGCAATGATTCGTTTTCGAGTCACTAGTGATAGTTCAGTAAACGAAGACGGTTGGCATATTGATGATGTAATTATTCTAGCGCCTTTTATAGATACGGGTGTTATTTTTTCTAATGGGTTTGAATAATACGTATTATTCTTAAAGACAAGATCAATTGCTTACACCAAAATTAATTTTACCAATTAGATACGCATGCGTATGTATGTATATAAGTCAATTGTATAAATAATTCATGTATATCATATGGTTACCATGATATATTCAACGTTTGATTATTTCAATATAAAATTTAAGCGTACACATGTAAACTTTAATTCATAATTTAAGTGGCTTGCTTGACAATGCTAATTAATCCACTTAGTATGCCAAGTTTTAAACTCTTCAAGAAATAAAATATGTCGCAACAAAGCAGCTTTAGTAAAAATGACTTAATCAAGTGTAGTCAAGGAAAATTATTTGGGATGGATAATGCAAAATTACCTGCTGGTAATATGTTAATGGTAGATAGAATAATCAATATTAATAGCGATGGTGGGGAGTTTGGAAAAGGTGAAATAATTGCTGAATTAGACATAAATCCAGATCTATGGTTTTTTGCTTGTCACTTTGAAGGTGACCCAGTAATGCCTGGATGCCTAGGTCTTGATGCATTATGGCAACTCGTTGGTTTTCATATGATCTGGAACGGTTACAAAGGCAAAGGGCGAGCCCTTGGTGTTGGTGATGTTAAATTTCGAGGGCAAGTACTCCCAAATGCAAAGAAAGTCACATATAAGCTCAATATTAAACGCATGATAGATTCAAAACTAAAGTATGCTATAGCTGATGGTACTGTAAATGTAGATGGGAAAATTATATATACTGCAAATAAATTACGTGTAGGGCTATTCACTTCGACGGAGAATTTCTGATGAAAAGAGTTGTTATCACGGGTTATGGGATTGTGTCATGCTTAGGCAATAATAAAACAGAAGTTTTAGACTCCCTTAAGTCAGGTGAATCTGGGATATCATACAATGAAAGCTATAAAGAACAAGGTTTAAGAAGCCATGTATCTGGCAGTGTAGACATTAACTTTAAAGACCATATAGGGCGTAAGGATTTACGTTTTATGGGAACTGGTTCTGCTTATGCTTATATCGCGATGAAAGAAGCCATCGAACATTCTGGGTTAAATGATGATCAAGTATCGAATATTAGAACTGGATTAATCATAGGTGCTGGAGGCACATCTTCAGATTGTATAGTCGACCGAGTAGACACTTTACGAGAACGTGGAATTCGCCGAGTTGGCCCCTATGTGGTAACCAAAACGATGGGGAGCGGTATATCCGCGACATTAGCGACACCATTTAAAATTAAAGGTTTAAATTACTCACTTAGCTCAGCTTGTGCAACAAGTTCGCATTGCATTGGTTTAGCAATGGAACAAATTCAATTTGGTAAACAAGATATTGTATTTGCAGGTGGTGGAGAAGAAGAACATTGGACTTTGAGTATGATGTTTGATGCTATGGGAGCTTTATCAACAAAGTATAATGATACACCAGAAACCGCATCAAGACCCTATGACCAAACTCGCGATGGGTTCGTTATTGCTGGTGGGGCAGGGGTTGTGGTTGTGGAAAGTTTAGAACATGCTCAAGCACGTGGTGCTAATATTCTTTGTGAAATTGTAGGTTATGGTGCTACATCAGATGGGTATAATATGGTCGCCCCTTCAGGTGAGGGTGCTGTTAGATGTATGAATCAAGCATTGAGCACAGTAGAAGGTAGAGTAGATTACCTCAATGCACATGGCACAAGTACACCCGCAGGTGATACAACTGAACTCAAAGCCATTACTGAAGTATTCAAAGATGATATGCCAAAAATCACATCAACCAAGTCATTATCAGGCCATTCATTAGGCGCAGCAGGTGTACATGAAGCAATATATTCATTGCAAATGATGGAAAACAGCTTTATTTCAGCTTCTGCCAACATAACACAATTAGACGAGAAAATTCCTGAAGGCACACCAATTGTAAGTGAGTTAATTGAAGACATTGAATTAAAAACAGTCATGTCAAATAGTTTTGGATTTGGTGGAACCAATGCTACTTTGGTATTGCAAAAATTTAAAGACTAATTGAGATTGGCCATGCATTTGCTGGCAGTATTTTTGATATTTTCTAGGGCGTAACAAATATAGCAAAGTTACATTTTAGACAAATTAAGTTTTACAAAAACAGGGTTATGAATTCTGGATAACACTCTCTATATATTTGCATAATTAGATATTAATTCTAAATTATTTAAATTCAATGGCTGTTAGCTTATTAAATATTTTGGAGATAGCCTATTTACATTAGTAAAAATTGCCAAGGTGAATCATAAAAATCGATGGGTAAATTTCGGAAAGTTGCTTTTGTTAAATGGTGAATTCATGTCTGAAAAAGTGACATTAACACCCTCTAAAGAAGATTATTATAACAGTTGTTCTTCAGTAAATAATATAAATGATTCAAGTGTGAAAATAATAGTTCTGATATAATTAATCCTATATTATTCTCTAGTCAAATATGAAAATCATTACCTTAATTACTTGTTTATTGTGCACATACTTCGTATACGGTTATGAATTTAGCGTACGTGATAGTCATACTGGCATGAGTTTAAATGCAGTTATTAATGTCACTCCTATTGAATTGGAGAATTTATCATCTGACCAGTGGTGGGACATCAAACTGGGAAAAGGTTTTCTAAATAAAGAGCTCACTAACTACAATACCTACTCCAATAAGAATAAATTCACCTTATTAACAAGTAGTCAATTGCAAGTTTTGAAAATTACAGCCGAAGGATACCAAACACTTAATAGTTATATTGAACCAAATCAGAAAACTAAGTTAACCCGTATAAATTTAGTAAGGAATTCAACAGAAAAAATGAAGAATGCCTGCAATGAATTTTCAGTATGTGGTTATGTCTATACCAAAAAATCATTAAAGCCATTAGAAGGAGCCTCAATTGAACTTTCTAACAACCAAGCACGATACCATACTAAGAGCAACCACACGGGTTTTTTTGCTATTAAGCATGCCATGTTAGAAAATGCCACATTATCAATTAGTCAGACTAATTATCGTACTGAAATATGGAACCCAATTGATCTTGACGAATCATTCCAGTTAATTGTAGACTTAGAAAAAGGATCAGGTGTCAATGAACACAGCATGAGACATCCATTAACAGATGTCAAGTTAAACCAAATTGACCCTAACTGGTTGATTGCAAAGTTATCTCAAGATAAATCAACTCCTCCAAGAGTAAACAGGGAGCGTATAAATGGTGCCATTTTTCTTCAACCACCTGCATCAATTAGGGTAGGATTTAATGCATCAGGCGGAACCTGTTGTGGAGCAGGGTGCTCAACATTACAAATCATTCCATTTGAGTCCTATGTACAAAAAGGATTGGATAATGAGTGGATTGCTTCATGGAATACTAATAGCTTAAAATCAGGATCTATTCCTTATCGTTCGTATGGAGCATGGCATGTTCTACACACACCTTATACCGGCTATGATATATGTGCAGGCCCCTGTTGCCAAGCTTATGAGAGTACGGGTTATACAGCTACAATTAATGCTGCAAAATCCACTAATGGTATCATGTTAGAGCTAAATGGCGATTTAGCTAGATCAGAATATTCAGCTCAAAATAACAGTTGGGATGACCCCAATGACGGATTAAATTGTAACAATAGTGATTTAAGTTGCGGGGATGGCTTTATTGGTTCGCCCGCTACAGGTTGGCCATGTTTAAGTGATCCACTTACAACAGGTAGAGGTTGCTTTGGACACGGGAGGGGAATGTCCCAATGGGGAACACAATATCATGCACAAGATAATAAAAACTATGCTTTAATCGTCGATCATTATTATAACGACAGTAACAATCCAGTAGACAATCGCAGCCAATATTCTAGTACACCTGTCTGGTTAGATTCAGTAAGTTCTAGCACCAATAATGTTATGCCAAATCAATCAATTACTTTAAACTATGAACTCGTTAATAGCAGTGATGTAATCATTGGTTTTGGACCTATAATACTTGGCGCAAGTATAAGTAACGGCATATCAGTTTATTCAGACCCGACGAATGACTTTAGCACAAGTATTAACCAAGCTGGGAATTTAGTGTTACAGCGCCAGTTTGACATACCTCACTCCTTAGACTTAGGCAATTACGATATTTTAGCATCTGTCTATTTAGATACTGATTTAGATAGCAGTATCACTGGAATTGATTGGAAATTATCTGCATTTACCATTGATAATGCGTTAGTTGTGAATGCCTTGACCAAACTGATTTTTAGTAATTCTTTTGAATAAAAAAAATACCTACATAACCCATAGAAGACGTAATAGATTGCTAGATATTTTACCGAATAATAGCGATCCAACGCCATAAATTTAACATATCAGCCAAAGCAGCTGCGACATAGGTTAGTGCACAAGCTTTTAGAATTTGTTTTATAGCAGGCATATATTCTTCTGGTACATAACCTTTTTCTAAAATAGGCAAGGCTTTGTTAAAACTGGCATCGTATTCTTCAGGTAAGATGGCCGCGTACATAAATACCGATGCTAACATCGTAATCAAGCCTACTACTATGGTTAGTAGAGCTAAGTGTGGAACTCGAAATACCAACCCAACCAATGGAAAGCTCATAAGTATATAGACACCATAATGTTGAATTTTATGGGCTTTATGCAAGTATTTCTTTCGTAAATGGCTCACAGCTTCATTTCTGTTAAATTGAATGGCATGTCCAACTTCATGCGTAGCAACTGCTACAGCTGTCAATGATTTTCTCTGAAATACTTCAGGGCTTAAACACACACAATTATTTTGTGGATCATAATGGTCTTCATTAACTTTGCCTTGTTTCAAAGTTACACCTTCTAACTTGAATTTATCAATTAAGTGTTTGGCCAACTCACCTCCTGTTCCCGGCATACCATCTAAAAGTTTATGGTGTTTTTTCAACACATAACGCACCCAAAACTGTGGTGCAAAAATAAGCATAATTAACAAAGGTAAAATTAAAATCGTCATTAACATAGAATAAAACAAAAGCATAAATTTATCAATAGCCTATAAGGCACTAATTTTATATTAATTGCCAGGTGATTATTTTTATTAATACTTTATACTCCTATTTAATTAGCTTAAAATGTGACATTTCTAAAACTATGCTAATATGTACGTAGTATGGTTATTCACACACCATACTAATTTAAAGAAAACCAACATGACTAACACAAAAAGAATTACAATTGAAATTAAAAACCACGTAGCTCACGTGAGTTTAGCAAGACCAGAGAAACATAATGCTCTAGATATAGCAATGTTTGAATCCATAGTAAAAGCCATTAAATCATTAAAAAAAGACCGTTCGATACGTGCAATTATTGTATCTGGACAAGGTCCTGATTTTTGCACAGGACTTGATGTTAAGTCAGTCTTAAAGTCATCAAAAGGGCCATTGAAGCTATTAATTAAATTCTTACCATGGAGGTCCAATTTAGCACAAAGAGTATCTACAGGCTGGCAAAAACTTGCTGTACCAGTGATTATGGCTATCCAAGGCCGCTGTTGGGGAGGAGGCTTACAAATCGCATTGGGAGGTGATTTTCGTATTGCTAAAGCTGATTCATCACTTTCTATCTTAGAAGGGCGATGGGGTTTGATACCTGATATGGGTGGCACATTAGCCTTGCGTGAATTATGCCGAATGGATGTAGCAAAAGAATTAGCCATGACGGCAAGATTTATTGATGGTGAACAAGCCTATAAAGCTGGATTAGTGACACATGTAAGTGAAGATCCTATTAGTAGTGCAAAAAAGTTAGCTGATGAAATATGCCGGCAATCTCCAGATACCGTTGCTGCCGTAAAAAGACTTTATAACAAAAGTTGGTATAGCCGAGCAGGGACAGCATTAATGCGTGAATCTTTATATCAACTACGAATCATCATGGGAAAAAACAGCAAAATAAAATCTTATAACCAAACCCATAAAAATCATCAACATAAAACTTTTATGCCCAGAAAAAAATGGTAAGTTAAGTTTATTAAAGAAATTTTGGCTAACAAACCAACCTAAAAAAATCACTCACATCGCGTATTTCCATGGCTTCCTCAATCTCTTTTTATCAATTCATTAAAATTTAATTGATTGTTAATTTTATCTGTGTATACTGTGTATATCATATATATACAGTATACACAGATTATGCCATTAGACCCTACAATTGAATTTATATTATCACAAACAGATGGCCGCCCTATGTACCAACAACTTATGGAGCACGTTAAAACTAAAGTTACTATAGGCGATTGGTCACAAGGTTACAGACTTCCATCAATAAGAGAAATGGCAGTAGCAGCAAAGGTAAGTGTTATTACGGTGAAACGTACCTATCAAGAGCTAGAACTTGAAGGGATAATAATTACACAACATGGAAAAGGATCATTCATATCAGAAGTTGATAATTTATCTATTAAATTAAAAATGACAGAAATGGATACTCATTTAGTTAAAGCGACAGATATAGGAAAATCAATTGGCATGAGTATGACTAAGTTACAAAAAAGGTTAATAGAACTACAAAATAAAGAAAACTCACATGATAAAGAGAGAAACAATGACTAAAATAATTAAACCTCGTTATGCCATTGATTTAAAAAATGTAAATAAAATATTCCCTCATTTTAGTTTAACAGATATAAACTTACAGTTAGAAATAGGGAATATCATGGGTTTTATCGGTCCAAATGGAGCAGGAAAGTCTACAACTATTAGAATCCTAATGGGCTTAATTCAACAAGATAGCGGTTTTGTTAAAGTGCTAAATCACCAACTACCTGAAAGGCAAGTAACAGCAAAATGGGATATTGGGTATGCTTCAGAAGACTTACGATTATATGAAAACGCAACCATTGCATGGCATATGGACTACATTAATTCAATTTACCCGTCGTGGGATAAAGGTTATGCAAAAATATTATTAAAAAGATTTGATCTTCTTGATAATCATCCGATTAAAGGATTGTCACATGGGCAAAGAGTTAAAGCTGCATTGCTATTAATACTGGCAAGGCATCCAAAACTCTTAATACTAGATGAGCCAACTACAGGGCTTGATCCAGTTGCAAGACATGAAATACTAAATGAATTAATGGATGTTTTGTTAGATTGCGATCGCAGTATATTTTACTCTTCTCATAATACTCAAGATATCGAGCAGATATCCGATGATATTACTTTTATTGATAAAGGCAGGATAATTGCAGCTAAAGATAAAGAAAGTTTCATCGACTCATGGCGACGTATAAGATTAACATTAAATAATTCTGTGAAATTGCCACAGCTCCCTGGGACAGTTGAACAAAGAGTGTATGGTCATCAAGCCATTGTCACAACAAAGCAATATAACGATAATTTAGCTAAAAAGTATAAGGCGATGGGAATAACCATTAATGAGGTTAAAAACATGTCCCTTGAAGAAATATTTGTATCTGAAGTTCAAGCAAGCCGGTTAAAGAATAGAAACGTTAAAGGAGAATTAAAGTGAGTAATAATCAAGTTAATATAATCCAGTCCATTATTAAAAAAGATTGGCATTTTAATAAAAATAATATTTATATATTTGCCCTACTAGCATTATTTTCTATCTATCTGTTAACTATTGAAAGCAAACTATTTTATGTAGGTTTGGTTTTATTATTATCAGTCTTAATCTTAATTGGTGCATTGTTGGTAACAACAACAGTGGTCAATGAATACAAAAAGAAAACCCTTGTATTCATCATGAGTTTACCAATCACCATTATGGATTATACACAAGCCAAACTTACTTTTAATTTAGTGGTATACTGTTTAATATGGTTACTTTTAACTAGCTCAACTGTAATTGTAATTTATTTTTCTAATCACCTGCCCAATGGTTTAATTCCTTATGCCTTAATAATTATGCTTGAATTAATGGTAGCTTTCATTTTGATATTGGCAACAGCACTGATAACAGAATCAGAAATTTGGACAATTGTTATTATGACCATCACAAATATCAGCGTTTCATTATTTATGTTTTTAATTGCAAGTATTAATGACATTGCTAAATTTATGGAAGGGCCAATAGCGGTATGGAACTCAATGGCAATACAAATCATTATTCTTGAAATTATAAGTGCCATTTTAATCGTTGCATTAATTTTCATTTTTCAGGTACGAAAAAAAGATTTTATCTAACGAATAGAGAACTGTGCAAAACTTCTTTATTTAAAGAATTAAAACATTTCCCCAAGGGCATTTATTTTTCTCTAGTAAATTATGTCTTTATTACAAACACAACAGGAAAACTATGACTATGAAAACTCCAAATACACCAAAATTAATGACTATTATCGCTGTATTAGCTTTATTTATATTAAATGGCTGTGAATCTGATTCAAAAAGCAGTTCAACCGATGATAACAAAAAATCAAGGCCAATAGCACCTCAGATTGATATGCATTCAGCTGTTATTGCTAATAATTTGGAGGCAATAAAACAGCACATCAGAGCAGGCTCTGATCTCAATCAAAAAGACCCTTTCGGCGGTTCAAGCCCATTAATTAGTGCTGCATTATTTGGAAAAACCGAAATTGTCCAAGTACTTTTAAATGCTAATGTAGACATAAACTTTGTCAATAATGATGGGGCAACTGCACTACATACAGCCGCATTCTTTTGTAGGCCAGAAATAGTTAAATTATTACTTGATAAAGGCATCGATAAAAACATAAGAAATAATATGAATACAACTGCCTATGGTTCTGTTTCAGGCCCCTTCAAAGAAGTAAAACCAATTTATGATGTTCTTGGTCAGTCGCTAGCCCCACTAGGGTTAAAATTAGATTATGATAATTTGAAAAAGACTAGGCCTATAATTGCAGAACTATTGAGATAATTCATAATGAACTACGATTCAACTAGAAGATATGACATTGACTGGCTACGAGTAATAGCCATCACAATGTTGCTAATATACCATACAGCAATTGGTTTTCAGAGTTGGGGTCTTATGATTGGATTTATAACAAACCAACAACCTTGGGAAAATTTATGGTTACCTATGACCATGCTCAATATTTGGAGAATACCATTACTCTTTTTTGTGGCAGGAATGGGGGTGTATTTTGCAATTCAAAAAAGAAACTGGCTTCAATTAATTAAAGAGAGAACAACAAGAATATTATTACCGTTTATTTTTGGAATGCTATTTATTGTTCCATTACACCTTTTACTGTTGCAAGGTTATTATGGTTGGGATTATAGTTACAACCCAAACCCTTCTCATTTATGGTTTTTAGTTAATATATTTGTTTATACTATTGTACTGTTACCAGCGTTTATGTATTTAAAACACAATAAAAATAAGCCTGCTTTAATCCTGTTACGCTCATTACTCTCTCACCCTGTTGGCCTAGTATTAGTAGGTGTGATTTTTATTACAGAGGCTATGGTTCTAAAACCTATACCTTTTGAACTCTATGCTATGACAACACATGGATTCACATTAGGATTTTTAGCTTTTTTATTTGGGTTTTTATTTATGTATTCGGGAACACCTTTTTGGACTATGATTTGTAAATGGAAAGCGTTGTTTCTTATCTCTGCTTTGGCGTTTTACTTCTATCGGGTTGTACAAGGTCAATTTCAAGTGTCATATTATCGACTATCGATTGAATCAAACTTATGGATATTTACAGTTTTTGCCTATGCCTATAAATATTTAAACACAAACAGCACCACTTTAAAATACTTAAGTCAAGGAGCGTATCCGATTTACATAATCCATATGGTGTTTTTATATTTGGCCTCATTTTTAGTATTTCCATTGGCAATAGATTACCGATTAAAGTTTATTAGCGTGGTGCTAATACTTTTTATGGGTTCACTAGTATTTTATGAATTTATTATTAGAAGGTTTACATTAATCAGACCACTATTTGGTTTAAGGAGAAACATTGGGAAATCATAATACAGTTAATAGAATAGGGTGATGAGGTCTACAGTTATTTGTTTTTATGAATCAAAACCACCAGTAATATTGATTGTATCCAAACCTAAGCGAATTTCGCCCCGCCTTCTTTCGATAATTTGCATTAATTGCATCGTTATTGGGCGTGCTTTTATAAGTTGTTTTCTAAACCGATAGATATGAATGTTTAAATGATTTTCATCCAAACCTATTTGTTGACATATTAAAAGTTTATCCATCCAGCCATGTTCGTTTTCTTCTGCTAAAGATTGTTGGTCTTCCATACGTTTTCTTGCTAGTATTAACAACAAATAATGATGTGTTCTTTCACCTAAATCAATCATTTTATCTTCTAATAGAATCGTTAATTTGACATGCTCTTCATTTTTGCTAACTGTAAAATTAGCGTTAATTTTTAAAGCTTTAGTCGTTTGCTTAGTTACATTTTTTTTAGTCTCTTCAAAATTATCGACGTTAACAAAATACCAACTACCAGCTAATGTTGATAATTTTTCACCTGATTCTAGTGGCATAATGCCGTCTTGACTTTCACAGACCCATTCATTATTTATTGATTGATAAATAGTCATTTCCGGGTACTCTTCATTAGGTAGAAAAACTACTTCCTCTAACTCAATCGGCTTTAAATTAGATTCAATTGGTACAAGTAAGCATTTGGGGCAATCGTTGTTAATTAAACACCACACATCCGCATCTAACGCACCGAATTGAATGTTATCATCTAGATTAAGTATTACTTTGTTACCTAATGTAGCAGCTTGTTCGTTGATAAAAGTACCATTACTACTTGAGTCTTGTAAAATCCATGAGGTTCCGTTCCAATGGATTGATGCATGCAAACGTGATGACTCAGGGTTGATTAATAATGTATTGGAACTGCCAGAATGACGGCCAAATAGGTGATGACTTCTCAATAGGATAGTTTCGTTAGACACTGTGTTTTTTAATGTAGCCATATCTCAGTTAGTTAGTTATTAATCTAATACGTGGTTAACTATAATTCAATACAGCAATCAAATAGATTGCAGTGAAATACTATACAAAACTTAGTGGTAACAATAGCTTAGGTAAATTTAAAAGTAACTTAAATCATAATGCTGCTACGGATGTAATAAATTGTAATATCTTTTTTAATCTTTTTCAGCTATTATTTGTTATTAATTATTCTTTCTTAATAAAAAGTAAACACACTATCTTATCTTCAATGCTGTGAAGACGCTAATTTACTAAAATGGCTGTCATATGTGATTATAAAAAATAAAACTGAATAACCCAATAACTTAATAATTATAGAGAGTTGAGTAAAGCTCTCATATACGAATAACAGGAGAAATTATGTCAAATCCAACAATAACCGTAAACCTTAGCTCTTTAGATGAAGGAACTATTCCAACTGTAACTTCTAGTGTCAATGTTAATGAAGGAGGCAATCTAGATGTGACTGTCACATGGCCAAGTAGCGCATCAAATACCATTAGTTGCGATCTGAGTTTTGCAAATAGCGGTGATCAAGACCCATTTAATGATGAGGTTGCTGGCGATACTTCTTTTCCAATGACAAGAGTATCATCTACAGCTTCTGCTACACATACACTCGCAGTTGAAAATGATGCAGAAATTACATCTGATACTTATGATCTTACTTTGACCATTGATGGACAGACTTTTACTAAGGACCCTAGTATAGTAATCAAGCCATCATAATATTAAAAAAGGTTTTTCATTGAATTTTGAGAGTAGTAACTAATTACTACTCTTTGATTTAATTAAAGTTATTGTTTTTTATAAACAATGATTCAAATTTTTCATTTTTTCTAGTGTTGACTAATAAAGGTGTATTACGAATCTCTTCAATCGAATAGCTTTTATCTATAGCATACTTTAGATGTTTAATTGAATCATCAATCATGTTTAATTGATCGTATGCCTGAGCAACTAAAAAATTTTCCCAACCTGTACTATTTTCACCAATTTGATTTGCATAGAAAAGTGCTTTTTTCATATTATTGTTATTCACAAGATAATAAGCAAGATTTGCTTTTACAGATGAGTCATTAGGGTTGGTTTTCAATGCTTCTGACGCCAGTTCTACAGCTTTATTGTAAATTTGTTTAGTCTTACTACTCCCAGTTAATTTATAAGCATCTGCAAGATTTCCCCAAAAAATATAGTATGATGGGTTAAGTTCAATGGCTAGTTCATAGGCCGAAACGGCTTTTTGATACTCCCCTTTAGAAAAATACATAGTAGCTAGATTAGAATATGCTGAATCAGTTGGCTTTAATTCAATGGCAAACAATGTGTAACTTATAGCCTTTTCAATTTCACCCAATGCATAATAATTACCAGCTAAATATATGTAAGCATTTACATTGTTTGGAGCAACTTTTGCAAGAAGTTTTGATTGTTCTATGGCTTTTTCATGATTACCATTGTAATAATGAAAAATTCCAGAATCTATAATGCTTTTAACATTATTGGGTGATATTTTTATGGCTTTTTCATAATAGTTTTCAGCCGATTTCCTGTCCCCATTTTTAGCATAAGCATTAGCTAAACCAAGATATGATGATATATGCTTAGGATTTTTCTTAATACAATTATTGAACAAATTAATGGCTTGGTGGTATTCCCCTTTTCTGGTTAATAATTCAGCCTTCAAGTAGTCGACTTGACATTGGTCTGAGCTAATTTTACCAAGAATAGTTATGGTCTTTTCCATCTCATCCAACCAGATATTATTTTTGGTTTGGCGAAAATTCATGAGTTGGCTTTCAGCTAATCCAATAAATGCTAATGGGTAGTTCGGCGAAAGTTCTATGGCTGTTTTGAAAGATTGCGCTGCTTTAATTAAATTATTTGGTTGGTCAAAACGATAAAAATAGCCAATTCCTTTTATGTACTCTTTATAAGCGCCATCAAGTTGCGGCCTATCAGCTTGAAATTTAGCGCTTAGTTCATCAGGAACTATCCAGTTCAATAACGCCAACGCTTGTTTTCTAATTTCAGCATGTCCCTGAAATAATTTTTCAGCATCAATACTCACCTCAACTGTTTTTAATTGTTGGCCATCTTGGGCATTGATTAAATTAAGAACTAACAAGCGAGTAGAACCCATGTGTTGAATGCTACCGGTCAAAATAAGATTAACACCGTATTTATCGGCTACTTTTTTGACCGATTGGTCTTTCATACGGCTGATTTCGGTGGAGGGGACTATCCAGGTGTTACCTTGGTGTGAGGCGATAGCAGATAGGTCACTACCTAGATTGACCGCCAAGCCATCACCAAACAACTGTATCAATGGATCGCCACTGATGTTGTTAAACGGTAGTATAGCTATTTTGTTGGCTTCTTTTAATTGTCGTTCAATCAATTGTTGAGTTGAGGCGGGGAAGAGGATTTCTTTACTGCTCCAACCTATGGCCAATACAAAAGGCAATAGGATGGCAGCTTTGTAGAGCCAACTTCTGCGTTGCCACCAATTTTTCTTATAGGTTAAATCTTTGTATATTTTATGAAGCTCGCAAGAAAGCTTCCTTGAACTCTGCCAACGTTCATCTTTCTTAATTTTCAACATCTTTTCTACAAGATTCACAACATTACTAGGTAAATCTGGTAGATGCTTTTGAATGGGTAAATAATCTCCAGTGCAAATAAGTTTTTTGAGTTCAGTTAGGTTGGTTGCAATAAATGGGCGTTTGCCCGTCAGCATTTGGTAAAGAACAATACCGAATGAAAAAATATCTGTACGTTGGTCTAGGTTTAAGCCTTGTGCTTGTTCAGGTGACATGTAGCTTGGTGTGCCGATTGTTGTTTGCTCTGAATCTGTACTTCCATTGTTATCCTCATTGAGGTTGTTGATATATCCAGCGATTCCGAAATCCAATATTTTTATGTTATTTTGCTGACCAAGCATAATATTTTGCGGTTTAATATCTCTGTGGATAATGTATTTTTCGTGTGCATTTGTTAAGCCATCAACAATTTGGCAAGCATATTTCAATGCTTTTTCTAGCTCTAATCCTTTATCGGGTATCAACTCATCCAATGGTTGACCATCCACCCATTCCATCACAATATAATTGCTGTCTTTACTGCGAGCAACATCATAAATGGTAACGATATTTGGATGATTAAGCTTACTTGCCATTCGTGCTTCATCTAATAAGGTGTCGTTGTTTAATTGATTACCTATTTGTAAAGGTCGCAACATTTTAATTGCAACATCACGTTGTAAAGTAATGTCTCTGGCATGATACACTGCCCCCATTCCACCTTGGCCTAGGATTTCACGCACTTCAAAATGAGCTAAATCACCAGCTAAGTGGAAGGTTTGTTTTTCTGCCATTGAAAAAACTGGATTGGTTGTATCATGAGATGGCGGGGTAGGGGCCTGAGTAACATCAGGATCAATGCCCTCTACAAACTCTAAGTTTGGTGCAGTTGTGAGATTTGCATCAATCTCATCAATACCCTTATTGAATAGTTGTGTTTTATCTAAATTTTCATCCTTTAGCGGCCAATCACATAGAGTACATTTCATTGTATCTAATGAATTTAAGTGAAAACATTGAGGACATTGTATATTAGCTTTATTTCCCATTGATTATTAACAAGTGAATTATTGGTAGTATTAACCTAGATTATGCCACAATAGCAACAGGAGTTTCTAACATATTGTAGGCAATCTATATATATTGCAAATGTTTCATGGTTCTAATTGAATAATTTACATCAATGTTTCATGAAAAGCATATTGTTTGATTACGCCCTTTTTCCTTGGCTCTGTATAAAGCAGTATCCGCATCTTCAAATAATAGTAAGGCTTTATCGCCGTGTTGAGATTGATAATTGGCAACACCAACACTTACTGTAACCGGGACAGTCTGATTGTCCTTAATGATGACTTCTTTTTCAATCGATAGTCGAATACGCTCTGCTAAACCTTTTGCCCCTTTCAAACCAGTATTTGGAAGAATTATAACAAACTCTTCACCTCCAAACCGGCCTGCCATATCGTCATCTCGGAGGTGCTCTTTTATGATTCTAGAAAATATTTGCAGTACTAAATCACCAGTTGTATGGCCATAATTATCATTAATTTTTTTGAAATGGTCTAAATCAAGAATTAAAATTGATAAATCTTGCTTATCACTCTGTGCTCGTTGGATTTCTAATTCCAATCCTTCATCTATGTGTTGTCTTGTATAAAGTTGTGTTAAATCATCTGTAATAGCCCGTTTAAACAATAGAGTATTATGTAAAGCAATACTCGTATGAGCAGCATATGTATTTAAAAAAGGGATTTGTAGTTTATCAAAATTATGAGGAAGCTGTTGATTATCAAGGTAAATAACACCAACAACCTCACCATCCTGAACTAGCGGAATAACTGCAATACTACGCCCACCTCCATTTTTTACACTTGCTAAATCCTTTAAGTGGTTAGATAGTTGAGTATCACCAACAATAATCACTTCATTTTGTTTAAAACAGCTATCCACAAGAGTTTGGCTATATTGTTTTGGGTTATTATTGTCATCTGACCAGACAACAGCATCAAAATAGCGTAGGGCATAAATTTCACTTTTATTGTCATTTGTATGGCGTAAAACGACGAAGCCACGCTCTGCATTCAAAACCTTGCTGACAAGGTTTAAGGCTGTTTTAAGCAGCTCAGACAACGTCAAACTACGGTTAAGTATATGGCTGATGGAGTTTAATATTCGTTGCTCCTTAAGTTGACGTTCTTGCTTGTTAATCAGTTGTAATAGTTCTTCATTTAGTGTGTTGATTAATTGGCTATTTAATGTGTTGTCTCCAAAACTTTCTTGCAACAAGGATTGTAGTTTTACTCTGAAATTATTAATTTCACTTGATAATCCTATCTCATCAGTAACATTAGTTGAATGAAAAACAGTTTGCATCATTTCTTGTGATTCGTCTTCACGACGCAACTCATACCACATGCTTAAATTTCCTATTCGAATTTCTACATCTTTACTAACTGTTTTAATTTCACCTGGATTCAATCTCACACTATCAACCCAAGATCCATAACTCGAATTGATGTCCTTTATTTGTAGATTACCATCCAACCATGTAAGTTCTAAATGTTCACGCGATACACTGGTTTTAAATACTTCTATATCTGCTTTTTTTGATCGGCCAACAGTAATCTTAGCCTTTGAAGTTAGTAATACCTCACTATGTAGCTCTTTGTCTATATCTATCCACGAAAGGTAGTGGTTAGTAATCTGTGTCATAGTAAAGCCGTAAATAAATAAGACATCATATTAACATCAAACAAGATTACGTTCAATTACACCATATTACTTAATTTTTACTACCAACACTTATTAACAACAAATAATTCCTACCAAAGTATTATCATACTCATTTAAATACAAAAGATCAGAACAAAACATCATGCATATATATCATCAATAGTTAGTTCACAATATTTCATTATTTAACATAATATGTATTATACGCATATAACAATAACTTATATAATTAGAGAAATACGTGAAAACCTAACTAAAAACCTAACTAAACCTTTTGCTTTTTAATTAAACCCTATATTTAGACAACTACTATAAAATGACTGTATTATAGAGGTTTATGGAGCTTGTAAATACATTGTGTAAGTTGTTGTTTTCTATTTTCAATATTTTCTCCACAAGATCTTCTTTAATACATTTTAGATGTTTAATGGCTTTTCCTACCGTGTCGATATATTTAAAAACATCTTTTATTAAGAGAAATCCTTACCAAGTTTTATTGGACATATAGGTAGCACCATGCAATATGGTTTTTGTAAATCATTTAAAGGATCATTATTGAATAATTATCAGATGACTTAGAATAACCTATAATTCCAGTTTATTTATGCATAGTGTATACATAAGCTTAATTTGAAAGCATATTTAAGATAAACTATGGTTGAGGGTTGTGCAATACTCTCTGTTATTAATTATTATTTTTATAAAGGTGACTCTATGACTAAGTTAGAAGTATTAAATCTACTTGAAGAGAATAAGAATGATAGAGGCATCAGTAATTGGGATGAAATGGAATTTCCAAAATGTCACTATAAAAGCTTTGGAATTGGCTTAACCCAATTACGAAAATTAGCAAAGAAAGTAGGAAAAAACCATGACTTAGCAATGGAGCTTTGGGACAGTGAATATTACGATGCAAAAGTGATTTCAATATTAATTGACGACCCCAAACTTATTACATTAAAGCAGATGGAAAAACAAGTTAAGGATATTGATTTTGGCTTTATGGTGCATGTATTTTCAGCATGTGGAGCACCTGTGACAAAACTTTCATCTATAGATAAAATCGCCGCTGAATGGGTAGAGAGCTCTGATTCAATCAAGAGGCGATGTGCTTATGGGTTTTTATACGAGTTATCTAAATCTAAAAAGAAATCTGCGCCAAATGATGATTATTTTCTAAAACACATTAATCACATGGATAACATTTACGCCAGCGAAGATAAGTCAGTTTATATGTCTATAGGAGCAGCCTTGATGGGAATTGGGAAAAGAAATGCTAAATTAAATCAGGCAGCAATTAAAGTTGCTAAAACTATTGGCTCTATCCCTGTAGAATCAGGGAAAACAAAGTGTGAACCTTTTAATGTGTTGAAACACTTAACTAGCGATGCTTTAATTAAGAAATTAGGACTTTGAAAACACATGACAAAATCAAAGCGCATAGATGAATAAAGAGACTATTAAATATTTTATAAATCCTCAACTGAATTTACTACTGCTAATTTTAGGTTTAACATTTTCAACTCTAATAGTAGCCCACGGTATAGATTCTACAACTAAGTCATTCCTTCTAAATAACACGGGTGTATCAATCATTCCTTTCATCTATATTGGTGCCAAACATATGGTAACAGGTTATGATCATTTGCTATTTTTAATCGGAGTCATATTTTTTCTCTATAAAACAAGAGATATCATAATCTATGTAAGCCTATTTACTCTTGGACACAGCTTTACATTATTACTTGGTGTCTTTAATGACATTATGGTCAATCCTTATTTAATCGATGCTATTATTGGTTTCTCCATTGTCTATAAGGGGTTTGACAACCTAGGTGGGTTTAATAAATTAATTGGGTTCCAACTCAATACAAAAATTGCAGTCTTAGTTTTCGGGTTATTTCATGGCTTTGGTTTAGCTACAAAATTACAAGGATATGAGCTTAATAATGAAGGCTTATTATCTAATTTGATTGCTTTTAATATAGGAGTTGAGCTTGGTCAATTTATTGCACTAGTCGTTGTATTAATTGCCTTAAACATTTGGAGAAAGTTTGATTCTTATATCAAGTTTTCAGGACTAATAAATACATTATTAATGGCGGCAGGCATGTTATTGATTATGTATCAATTAACAGGTTATTTCTTAGAAAATTAAATGAACAATATGAACCCATCAGAAAATAAAACATTACCCTCTCGTCATTCATTATTAATCGCATCAATAACAGCAGTCGTTATTGCCTTTTTGCTCTATATTATAATCGTATTACCTGCGGAATATAATATCGATCCGACTGGTATCGGCAAGAGAATGGGGTTAACTGCATTATCTGAGACCGTTGCACAAGAACCCGTGCATGAAAGTTATGATACAGCAAATCAAACTCCAATAAGAAGAGAAGACGTTGTGATGGTAACAGTCCCTGCCCTGAAAGGTGTAGAGTATAAATTTAAACTTGAAAAATATGCCAACCTTAAATACCAATGGAAGACAATTGATAACTCAAAAGTATATTTTGACTTTCATGGAGAACCTGCAGGTGACACGACAGGCTATTTTGAAAGTTTTACAATTGCAACCACAAATAAAATGCTGGGTTCTGCAATTGTTCCATTTGAAGGTTCACATGGTTGGTATTGGAAAAATAACTCAAATCAAGAGGTAATTATTGAACTTAAAACTTCTGGTAACTATCAAGTAATAGGACTTAAATAAATAGCCAGTCACAGTAAGTTTAGACTACATTGAGTTGTTATTTTAATAATTGAAGAATTTCTTCGAGTTCCAATCGTGTTTGTTGAATAACTTGATAGGACTTACTGGCATCTTTATCTTCGGTATTCCCTTCAAGCTTACTACGTGCTCCACTTATGGTATAGCCGTGTTCATAAAGCAAGCTACGAATCTGACGTATCATAATAACATCATGTCTTTGATAATAACGCCTATTTCCGCGTCTTTTAACTGGCTTCAAATTAGGAAATTCATTTTCCCAGTACCTCAAAACATGAGGTTTTACATCACACAGGTTACTAACCTCACCAATTGTGAAATAGCGTTTTGCGGGTATTGTTGGTAATGAATTATTGTGTCCTTGATCCAGCATATGTCTCTATAGTATCTCTAATTTTCTGTCCTGGTTTAAATGCAACAATTCTTCTTGGAGGTATTGCGACTTCTTCAAGCGTTTTAGGGTTTCTTCCTGGGCGTCCTTTTTTATCACGTAATTCAAAATTTCCAAAACCAGATAACTTTAAATTATTGCCGTCAACTAATATGTCTTTTATGACATTAAAAAATGCGTCAACAAATTCATTTGCTTCGCATTTATTTAAGCCAACATCCATGTAAAGAGCTTCAGCTAAATCTGTTTTTGTAACTGACATTAAAGTCCCCTTATTTCCACACCTAATTTATCTTGAATAGAATTTAACACTTTTGTCATCAGTTTGTCTACATCTTTATCTTCAAAAGTTGAATTATTTTGCTGTAGTACTAAGCCAACCGCTAAAGATCGTTTATTCTGACCAATATTTTCACCTTGGTATTGATCAAATACGACAATATCAACTAAGTATTTATTAATATTATCAGTAATAATATCTTTTATTTGCTGATAAGATATAGCATTATCAACTACCATTGCAATATCACGTCTAACTGACGGAAATTTTGAAATGTCTTCAAACAATGGTAAGGAGGTTTGCTGAATATAAAATTGTGATAATTCAAATGCATAGACATCCTTTTTAATCCCAATTCTACGACATGTTTCAGGGTGTATCTGCCCTATCCAGCCTATTGTTTTTCCCGCTAAAACAACGTTAGCTTGGCGACCAGGGTGTAAAAAACTATGCGTTGATTTGTCAAAATTATAGTTTGATTTTGTGTTTTCCAACAAGCTTTCCAAGTCGCCTTTTAAATCATAAAAATCAATAGCCTCTTTAACCATTCCCCAATGTTCTGGGTTTCTTTTACCTGTGCATATTGCCATGATTTTCTGGTCTTCGACAATTGTCTCTTTCTGATGAAAGACATGTCCTGTTTCAAACATTTTTATACTATCGTTTTGTCGCCTTAGGTTATATTTAATTGTTTCCATCATGCCCGGTAATAACGTAGTACGCATTATAGCAAATTCTTCGGTTAGTGGGTTTTTCAAGGCAATAGAGTCGTCCAATTTTTCATAATTGGTTAATTGCTTTTCAGACACGAAACTATAATTAATGGCCTCCATATAACCCAATGTGTTGAGCTGTTTTTTAAGATGATTAGCATTAACTATGGCCTCAGGGAGTTGCATGATAACACTTTCACCAAATAAATTGGCTGAGGGCATCTTATCATAACCTATCATTCTTACAATTTCTTCAATTAAATCTTCTTCAATATCCATATCAAAACGACTAGTTGGAGCTGTAACTTTCCAACAATCTTCCTGTACCTTTACTGACATATTTAACCCTGTCAAAATAGATGTGACTTGAGAATCCAATACTCCAAACCCCAAGACTCTAGCAAGTTTATTTTTCGTCAATGTGATTTCTTTTGCGCTAGGCAAAAATTCATCACTTTGAGTTGTAGTTATCGGCCCTATTTCGCCACCACATATGTCTATTATTAACTCAGTTGCTCTATGCATGGCTTGTTCTTGTAGGTAAGGATCTACACCACGTTCAAACCTTAATGCTGATTCAGTATGAACACCAATATCACGTGACTTGCCCATAATAGTAGCTGGATCAAAGTAGGCAGATTCTAAAACAATATCAGTAGTTTTTTCGTTGCATCCACTATTTAAACTACCCATTACACCGGCAATTGCTAAATAATTTTCATCATCAGCAATCATTAGAAATGAATCATCAAGCTTAACTTCTTTACCATCAAGCAATGTAGTTTTATCTCCGTTTTCTGCCATCTTAATAGTGATAGAGCTATTAATTGCAGCCTTATCAAAACCATGCATTGGCTGACCTAACTCTAACATAACGTAGTTGGTAACATCAACAACCGGATGAATTGAGCGAATACCACTTCTACGTAATTTCTCTTGCATCCATATTGGTGTCGTTTTACTATTATCTATGTTGCTGATAACACGGCACAAATAACGTGGACATTGATTTTCTGCCTTTAGGTTTACTACAATTTTATCTGTGTGTGATACATCCTGTTCATTAATAACTGGTTTTGTTAAGTCAACATCATTTAAACAGGCGACATCAATTGCAATGCCTTTAGCACAGAAACAATCTGCACGATTTGGCGTTATATCAATATCAATAATTGTGTCTTCCAGATCAAGATATTCACGTATATTATTACCAACTGGAGCATCCATTGGAAGTTCCTTTAATCCAGCAGAATCATCACTTAAACCAAGTTCTACATCAGAACAAAGCATACCAAAAGATTCAATACCTCTAAGTTTGGATTTTTTTATTTTAAAATTATTAGGCAAAACAGCTCCAATCTTTGCTAGTGGGGCGATTAAACCGACCCGTGCATTTGGTGCACCACAAACTATTTGTAATTTATCTCCAGAACCAACACTTACCTGACACACGTTTAATTTGTCAGCATCTGGGTGTTTTTCTATGGCTACTATTTTTGCAATGACAACATTACTAAAATCTCCTGCAGCAGGAATGACATCATCAACTTCTAAACCTAACATTGTTAACTGTTCAACAAGTTCATCTGTTGAAATTTTAGGATTAACCCATTCTCTTAACCAGTTTTCGCTTATTTTCATTTGTCTAAACTCCTATTTGAACTGCTTTAAGAAAGCGATATCATTTTCAAAAAATTGACGTAAATCTTTAACACCATAACGTAGCATAGCAAAACGTTCCACACCTAATCCAAAGGCAAATCCTGTATATATTTCGGGATCAATACCCCCTGCCCTCAACACATTAGGATGAACCATACCACAACCCAAAACTTCTAGCCAACTTGTGCTTCCATCATCTTTTTGCCACTCTACATCAACCTCTGCAGACGGTTCAGTGAAAGGAAAATAGGAAGGGCGTAACCGAATTTCGAGGTCTTTTTCAAAAAAAGCATTTACAAATTGATTTAAAACACCTTTTAAACTTGCAAAGGTTACTGTTTTACCGATAACTAATCCTTCAACTTGATGAAACATTGGCGTATGTGTTTGGTCAGAATCACTACGATAAACACGACCAGGTGCGATGATTTTTATAGGAGGTTCCATATGTTTCATCGCACGTATTTGAACTGGAGATGTATGCGTACGCAATAGGTGACCGTCATTAAACCAAAACGTATCGTGCATGGTTCGTGCTGGATGATGCGCAGGAAAATTTAGAGCTTCAAAATTATGGTAGTCATCTTCTATTTCAGGACCTGTTTTAACTTCAAAGCCAAGCCCTGCAAACAAATTGGTGATACGATTCATTGTTCGAGTTACAGGGTGCAAATTTGCATTTTTCGCTTTCCGTCCAGGCAATGTTATATCAATAGATTCAGCATTAAGTTTTTCTTCTAACTCTTTGATTTGTAAAAAATTTCTTCTTACCTGTATTTCTTGCTGCAATTTCCCTTTTGCTTTATTAATTTCCACGCCTGCTTCACGTCTTAGCTCAGATGCTAAAGTTCCTAGTTGCTTTAGCTGTGACGTTATTGTGCCTTTTTTGCCCAAATAAGCAACACGTATGTCTTCTAGTGCCTGATTGTTAGTTGCCTCTGAAATCGCTGTTATTGCTTTTTCTAATATTTGATTAAGATTTTCCACGGTTCACCTGTTGTGAATTCAACCCAAATTGCTATTAATGTGCTTTTAGGTTTTTCATAAAAAAAAGGGAAATAGCTCTCTCAGCTCAGCTGAAAGGCTAATTCCCCTTAAGATTTAATTCTGTTGAGTTTTAAAAAACTCAGGCAGAAGTTTTACTTTAATGCTTTAGTAGCTAATTCAGCAACAGCAGTAAACCCTGCTTTGTCATGAACCGCCATATCGGCTAAAACTTTTCGATCTAAAGAGATATTAGCTTTCTTAAGACCATTGATAAATCGTGAGTATGATAAGCCATTGTTACGTGCAGCAGCGTTAATACGTGTAATCCAAAGTGCTCTGAATTGACGTTTACGTTGTTTTCTATCACGATAAGCATATTGACCAGCTTTGATTACAGCTTGTTTAGCAACACGATAAACCTTTCTACGTGCATTGTAGTAACCTTTTGCTTGTTTTAATATTTTTTTATGACGTCTTCTTGCTGTAACGCCTCTTTTAACTCTTGCCATTATATCTTCTCCTTATTTCGCGTATGGTAACATTGACTTAACTTGTTTGATATCTGATTCATCGATCATGTCAGTACCACGTAAGTTACGTTTACGTTTAGTTGTCATTTTGGTTAAGATATGGCTCTTGTTAGCGTAACCACGCTTAAAGCCATTGGCAGTTTTCTTAAAGCGCTTTGCAGCACCTTTTTTTGTTTTCATTTTTGGCATAATAATGCTCCATTTTAGTAATAAAACTACAGTAAGTAACAGGAAACCTGTTTTTGCTTCATTAACTTACTGCTGTTAACAATTAGAATAAACTAATCTGTACTTCTATATCCATATTCTTAGGCGTTTGTGCCCGAATGATTGTTACTTAGCCGTCGCTTTTGGGGCTAATAACATAATCATAAAACGTCCTTCCATTTTTGCTGGACGTTGCTCTACCATAACTTCATCAATCAAATCGTCTTCTAGACGATCTAGCATATTTGCACCAATATCTCTGTGCGCAAGTTCTCTACCACGGAACATGATAGTGACTTTAACTTTATTGCCTTGACCAATAAACTTACGTAAATTCTTAAGTTTAACTTGATAATCCGCTTCTTCAGTATTTGGCCTGAACTTAACTTCTTTAAGTTGAACTCTTTTTTGCTTCTTCTTTGAAGCTTGTTTTTTCTTGGAATTTTCAAATCTGAACTTTCCATAATCCATTATTTTACAAACTGGCGGTTCAGCTTTGGGCGATATTTCTACCAAATCCAATTTCTGTGCTTTTGCTCTGTCTAAAGCAGCATCTGTTGCCAATATGCCTACCTGTTTACCATCGCTGTCAATTAAGCGTACTTTCATCACTTTAATTGCATCGTTTATTCTCGTTTGGTGTTTCTTTGCGATTTTATTAAATCCTCAAATATTAATTAGTATATTATTGTTTAAACTTTATCGATCATTGCTTGTTTTGAGTGTTCTAACAAGGAATCTATTGACATATTTCCAATATCTTCACCATTTAACTTTCTCACTGTTACTGTCTGGCTTTCCATCTCTTTATTTCCAACCACCAACATATAAGCACACTTCTCTAAAGTATGTTCGCGAATTTTATAGCCAATCTTCTCATTTCTCAAGTCTAATTTAACTCTAAATCCATTGTTTTGCAAAGTTTGTGCTATTTTGGCCGCATATTCGCTTTGAGCGTCTGTAATATTCATTACTACTGCTTGTATTGGTGCAAGCCAAAATGGTAAGTTACCCGCATGATGCTCAATAAGAATTCCGATAAATCTCTCAAATGATCCTAATATTGCTCTATGCAACATGACTGGCGCATGACGATCACCATCTTCACCAATATAAGTTGCATCTAATCTATCTGGCATAGAGAAATCAACCTGAATTGTACCGCATTGCCAAACACGCCCCAAACAATCTTTTAATGAAAACTCAATTTTGGGACCATAAAAAGCACCTTCACCAGGCAACTCTTCCCAATCAAGGTTTTTATTATCTAAAGCAGTTGCTAAAGCTTGTTCTGATTTATCCCATATTTCATCACTACCCACACGCTTTTCTGGACGAGTTGATAATCGATAGATAATTTCAGTAAAACCAAAATCTTGATAAATTTCATGTAAAAAATCTATAAATTCTGAAACTTCAGTTTGGATTTGTTCTTCTGTGCAAAAGATATGAGCATCATCTTGCACAAATGCTCGTACACGCATTAGACCATGTAAAGCACCAGATGGCTCGTTACGGTGGCAAGAACCAAATTCAGCCAACCTTAAAGGTAAATCTCGGTAACTTTTTAACCCTTGATTATAAACCTGTACATGACAAGGGCAATTCATTGGTTTTATGGCATATTTGCGTTCATCTGTTGTGATGGCAAACATATCATCACTAAATTTATCGGCATGTCCTGATCTTTCCCACAAACTATAGTCAACAATTTCTGGTGTATTAATTTCTTTGTAATCACGTAAGTTTAGCTTGTTACGCATATGCTGTTGAACAGTTTGGTAAATAGACCAACCATTTGGGTGCCAAAAAACCATTCCAGGAGCTTCTTCTTGAAAATGATACAAATCCATCCGCTTCCCAAGCTTACGATGATCTCGTTTCTCTGCTTCTTCAAGCATATGCAGATAATCCTTCAGGTCTTTCTTGTCACCCCATGCTGTACCATAAATACGTTGTAACATTTCATTATTGCTATCACCTCGCCAATAGGCACCAGCCACGTGCATGAGTTTAAAAACTTTTAGCTTTGAAGTGTTTGGTACATGTGGGCCACGGCATAAGTCAATAAATTCACCTTGTTTATACAAGCTCAATATTTGATCTTCAGGAATGTCAGCAATAATTTCAGCCTTGTAATTCTCACCCATATTTTCAAATAATTTAATTGCCTCATCACGAGACATAGTATGACGTTCAACAGGTAGTTTTTGTTTAACAATCTTACGCATTTCTGTCGTAATCTTTATCAATTCCTCATCCGTAAAGTGATGTTCACTAGAAAAATCATAGAAAAAACCATTATCAATTACTGGCCCAATAGTCACTTGAACTTGAGGATACAATCTTTTTACGGCTTGTGCCATTAAGTGAGCTGTAGAATGTCTAATGACTTCTAAACCGTCTTCATCTCTACTGGTGACTATTGACAATTCAACATCGTTGGAAATTGTTGTAGCCAAGTCCACTAATTCCCCATCAATTTTAGCTGCCAGAGCCGCATTAGCGAGGCCTGGGCCGATATCCATTGCGACATCAAATGCACTGACTGTCTTGTCAAAGCTACGTTGTGAACCATCTGTTAAAGTAATAATTGGCATTGTATTTATTCTATTTAAATTAAGCAAAAAAAAAGCACTCAAAGTGCTTATGCAGTTTAAGTGTGACTAAAATTAGTTTTTGGTCGTCGTTTTCATAGCTGAATTATAACACTTAGATTAATTTATATAATATTTTTGTGCTTTATTTGTTAAAATCATCGCTTATTTAATTAAATACTAAC
Organism: Alcanivoracaceae bacterium; assembly: GCA_016744455.1. Taxonomy (GTDB): domain Bacteria; phylum Pseudomonadota; class Gammaproteobacteria; order Xanthomonadales; family Marinicellaceae; genus NORP309. Next base: position 540,396 of record JADGEI010000001.1, on the reverse strand, counting down.
TATTATGGCTGTAAGAATTGATAAATGGTTGTGGTCCACCCGATTTTATAAAACTCGTTCACTTGCAAAAAAACATGTTGAAAATGGGAAAGTTAAAATTGCTGAGCAGAAAGTCAAACCATCAAGAGTCGTCAATATTGGTGATACTATCCTTATTCGCAAAGGTGAAATTTCCTGGAATATAGAAGTTATATGCTTAATTGAAAAACGCGTTGCTGCTAAAATTGCTGTTGAATGTTACCAAGAAACTCCTGAGTCAATAAAAGCGCGAGAAGACGCTATTACGGTCAACAAAATGACCTATTCCACCGCTCCGCGCCCCCCTAAGCACCCCGACAAAAAATCACGCCGCGAATTAATTAAGGTGAAAAAAGGAGGATTTTAGTCTTTAAACCCCTCAAAAGAAGTTGCCTTTGAAAGTATAAATATCTAATGTTTATAATAGAGAACTTGTGTTTGATCATAGTTGCTTTGCATAATTATGCTGACGAGTAAAAAATAATTAACCCTAATAGATAGCTCATTCGATTATAGAAACACAATCAATCAAAATGAGGTAAAAAATGCATATTTATTATAAAAAAACCATTCTAGCATTGGCAATTGCCAGCATCACCGCTTGTAGCCAATATAAAGAAGATAAAGAATTTGTCAAAACAAATATTAATCAAGCAGTCACAGTAGATTTAATCGAAGCTGAAGAAGTTGCGATTATTGGCAACAGAACGACAAGCCTGAATAAACCAAAAAAAGCACGACCTTTAGTAAGAAAAGAAGCTTATAAAATGGGGGCTGCTGCAGATCAAATGAATTATTACATGCCAGCATCGCCCATGGTTGAACCTTATAATGAAAACTACACACACTACAAAGATAATCAAGTCAAATTGGTACAAAACGACCCTGTATCAACCTTTAGTATTGATGTTGACACAGCTGCATACAGTAATATGCGTAGAATACTCAATAATGGTCAGGTCCCTCCACAAGATGCCATTCGTGTCGAAGAACTTATCAACTACTTTAGTTACAATTATCCAAAACCTGAAACAAATGAGCAACCTTTTTCAATTAGTACAGAACTTGCACCTTCCCCATGGAATGAGGAGGCCAAACTATTACATATTGGCATCCAAGGTTATGAAGTGGAAAAATCTCAACGTCCTGATTCAAATTTAGTGTTTTTAGTGGACGTTTCTGGTTCGATGAATTCAGCTAACAAGCTCGGATTATTAAAATCATCATTTGGCCTATTAACCAAAAATTTAACTCAAAATGATAAAGTAGCCATTGTAGTCTATGCCGGAGCAGCAGGAACTGTATTGGAATCAACAAGTGGTGATAAAAAATCCAAAATAATGCAAGCATTGGACAAGCTTGACGCTGGTGGTTCCACTAATGGAGCTGCAGGTATAAATTTAGCTTATCAAATAGCTGAAGAAAATTTTATCAAAGACGGTATAAACCGCGTTGTTATTGCGACAGATGGAGATTTCAATGTTGGAACAACTAACTTTGAACAGCTAAAAGAACTAGCCGAACGTAAACGTGAAACAGGAGTTTCATTAACAACACTAGGGTTTGGTAGTGGAAATTATAATGATGCGTTAATGGAGCAACTAGCGGATGCTGGAAATGGTAACTATGCTTATATTGATACGCTAAAAGAAGCCAACAAAGTTCTAGTACAAGAAATGAGTTCAACTTTAATGACAATAGCTAAAGATGTTAAAATCCAGATTGAGTTTAATCCATTGATTGTTTCTCAATATCGCCTTATTGGCTATGAAAACCGCGTATTAAACAATGAAGATTTTAACAACGACAAAATAGATGCAGGTGAAATTGGCGCCGGGCATTCGGTTACTGCATTGTATGAAGTAGTGCTTAATGGCGATAAAGGCTGGGTTGAACCTTTAAAATACCAAAGCAACAATAAGAAAAAGCCGTTTTCTAATGAAATTGCAACGTTAAAAGTGCGCTACAAAAAACCTGCTGGTAATACTTCAAAATTGATTGTTAACACAATTAACAACAACCAGTTTCAAGAAAAAATTAGCCAAACTTCTAACAATTTTAAATTGTCGGCAGCTGTAGCTGGTTTTGGACAATTACTACGTGGTGGTAAGATGACCCAAAACTTTAGTTACAAAGAAGTGCAAAACTTAGTAAAACAAACCATGACCGATGATAATTTTGGTTACCGAGGCGAGTTTTTACAATTGGTCTCATTAGCAGAAAGTTTAACCAAAACAGTCGCTAATCATGTAGAATAACGGATTTAATCACCCTTATTTTATATGCCTGAAAGAAGCGATGAAGAGCTAATGTTAGCCTTTGCCAAAAATGACAACAAAGCATTCGAGTTACTTTATGTTCGACATAAAGATGCTCTTTATCGCTACTTTCTTCGCCACCTAAGCAATGATACTATTTGCCAAGAATTAGCACAGGATTTATGGATGAAAATTATTAATTCCAAAACCAATTATAAAGTCACTGCTCAATTTAAAACATGGATTTACACTTTGGCTCATAACCGTTTAGTTGACTGGTATCGTCGTAACAACCTTGAAATTAAAACATTTGAATCTAACACTGATGAAGATATTGATAGCATCAGCAATTGGAACCCAGAAAATGACTTACAGACTAAAAAACTATCAGACGAATTAAAGAATGCGATAAATAAATTACCCTTTAATCAAAGAGAGGTTTTTTTACTGCATCAAGAGGCCTGCTTAACATTACCACAAATTGCCAAAATGTTAGGTGACGGTTTAGAAAAAATTAAATCCCGTTATCGCTATTCCATAAAAAAATTGCGCAGCCATTTGGAGAATATTCGATGAATAATAACGATAATTCAATTGACAACATATACACTAAAACAAAAAATGAACGCTCTCCAGCCTCTTTAGATGACCTGATCTTATCTCATGCAAAAGAAAGCTGCAAATCATCAAATCCAGTTACTGTAAAGAATCGAAATTGGATGTATTCACTAGCAACTGCTGCAGTTTTTGTTATGGGATTTAGCATTATTTTAAATTTACAAAACATCAACCAAGACATGCAAGTCACTCCAATGGTACATGAAAAGCCCATTCCATTAGATGTCGATTTTGTTTCTGAAGAACTTGTCGCACCAAAACCACAAGTAATAAAACGAAAAGCATCTCACATAAAAAAACTCAAAAAAGCCAATAATAAAGCACCGTCAGCAAAAAAGAAGGTAGAAAACAGAGAAGAAATTGGTGCCCTTTATCAAGATAATGAGGCTTTAGATGGTTCTTTTAGTTTGAAAACTAAAGAACCTCTAACAACCCCTGAATATAAATCACCTAAAAAAAGACTGAATAAGAAAGACATAAGATTGAAAAACAATACAGCTAAAGAGGAAAAACAGATAGCAACAACTCCTCCAGCAATAAGTCCATTCAAAGAGGGAGCGTCTATAAATGATGATGCTTTAGGATTACCTCAAGAATCATACAACAGCGTGATTATTGAAGAACATGAACTCGATAATATAATGGTAACAGGTTTGAGAAAATCTGATAGTCAAAATGCATTGACAGATGACATAGAAAAACTTGAGCGTTTAATTAGTCAAAAACACATTGATAAAGCTACTGTGTTTTTGAAGGAATTAAAGCAGAAATATACAGATCATGACTTTTCAGAGTATGAAAAATTAATAAAATGAAATTAAATCATGCCTTTATTATACGCCACAAATCCAGCAATTATTAAAATAACAGAAAAAACCAATGAGGCTATTTTAACCCACGAATATGGTCTCTCCCCTTTAACTTGGCCTGTTTGGCCATTGATAATAAACCGATACGTTTTTTTGTTGTATAAAAATGCAGATACCCATAATGGCATAAGCATGAGTTTAAAACCGACGCGTTGGTATTTAGTATTCATAGAGCTGATCTGTTGATGATCTCCACCAATATCGCGTCGTATAAGCCTTCTAATAGTTCTTACCATTATATCTTTCGCTGATTTAAAACTTCTAGGCAGACCAATTTGATACAATTCAGATTTATAACCACTTAAATACTTTGGGTTATAATTTTTAGATTTTGATAAGTCCCACATTGTCATCGAGCGAGTTAATTTATTTGAAATCATTTCACTTGCAGGTACCAAAACATTATCAAATTCATGACCAACTGAACCACTAACTGAACGCCAACGTATTTTTGTAACAATACGTGTTTGAGTTTTACCATTAACTCGTACAGTTACTGTTGTTGTGTAATTGGTGCCTCGTTGACCAGTGTAGACACTAAAAGTGTCAGCATCAAACCCCCAGTAAGGGATAAAAGTACCTTGTATTGGATGTTTTCGCATCGCCAATCTTTTCAAAGAATTCGGTGCAAACCAAAGACCTTTAATCCATTTCTTAAAAGACTTATTGGCTTGTTGCTCTTCAATTTCAAAAGGTAAAACAGCATCAGGTGATAGCTGCCTTTGTAAATTTACTGGGACTACAATATTACTATCACAATAAGGGCATTCATCAGCGTGTGTGTCTTTTGGAAAGTCAAAACCAGCACCACAAGTATCACACCGCACATGGTGATGAACTTCATTTGGTTCGTCTTGAATTAAATCAAGTACAGTAGATTCATATGGGTTAGCATGAAAAATATTGAATGATTCTGACTCAATTGGTTCAACTTCACCACAAGACTGGCAAACCAAAGAGTTTTTACCAATCTCATGATCTAGTTCAAAACCACATTGTTTGCATTCAAATTGAAAATGCTCAACAGGCTTTTTTTCAGACATTTATGTATTAAGTAGATGGAATTGGTGGAGGGCCGCTGTTTAATAAACCAGCAATTTCACGAACTTCACTGGCTGTTTGCCAATCTTTCATACCCGTTTTCCAAACCAAAGTATCTGCATTTATCGAGCCACTTGCAATATCTGCATTTATTGCTGCCAAATTAAATGGTCCTGCTTTTTTACCATCCCGAACAATATAATAGTGTTCAATTTCTGGTATTGGTGGAGGTGCTTGAGTATTAACTGCTTCTGCTGAGTTATTTAGGTCTTTTCCTAAGGCATTACCAAAAGATTGTGCCATAGCAAACCCCATCCCCATACCTATTCCTGCTCCTGCTTCGCCACCTGGATTTTGAGCTGCATCACGCATGGATTGAGCCGCCTGAAATTTTGTGAATTTATCTAAGTTCCCAACAGCTCCCATGGAAGAACGTTCATCTAAGGCTTTTTCTACTGCTTCTGGTAAAGAAACATTTTCGATGAGAAATTTTGTTAATGCTAAACCATAGTTTTCAAACTCTGGATCCAACTGGCCAGAAAGTAAACTGCCTAGTTTTTCATAGTTTCCAGCTAAATCCAAAACTGATATTTTTGATTCAGCAACAATTGTTGCAAAACTAGAAACCATTAAGTTTCGTAATTGATCAGATATTTCTTCTACAGTAAAATGCCCATCTGTACCGACAATCTCTGTTAATAATGTTTTTACATTATTCACTCTAAATGCATAAGTTCCAAAAGCACGTAAACGTACAACGCCAAATTCAGAGTCCCTCATAATCAATGGATTCCGTAAACCCCATTTCATATCAGTAAACTGAGTAGTATTGAAGTAATAAATTTCTGCTTTAAAAGGACTTTCAAAACCATGAGCCCAACCTTGTAATGTAGAAAGTATCGGCATATTAGCCGTCTCTAGCTTGTAGAGCCCTGGATCATAAACATCGGCCACCTGTCCCTCATTTACTAAAACTGCAATTTGCCCTTCCCTAACCGTGAGCATTGCTCCATTTTTTATTTCATTTCCATATCGAGGAAAACGATAAACCAATGTATTACTGGTATCATCAGTCCATTCAATAATATCAACTAATTCAGCAAACAACTTGTCGAATAATCCCATAACAAACTCCTATTAAATTTTATTGCTATTATTATACGGGTTAATGATTTTTTTTAAATAGTACACAAGTCATTAATTCGAAATTATCCTATCGCACCCAATTAGTGGTATTCCTTGCAAACAAGAAATACTCAATACTTCAAATATTTACAATTGTGATGGTTTTTAAGAAAAATTGTATTTTCAATTCAACAATAATTTTACACGTTGTTCTATGAGTTTTTGCCCCAATGAATTCGGTTTATAAATAATTTTTGATTTTTTTAAGCCTGCATTTAGGAATGTTTTTGACGTATCAACATCATCACATTTCATAGCAATTTCACCAATCCAAACTTCAGCTAACATACGCTTCCAATTTGTATCAGATTTTACCTTTAAGATTGGAGCTAAGTTTTTTAATTGTTTCAGGCCCAATTGGCATTGAATGATGTCATCTCCATTGCCAATAAAAGCAGCTGCTCTTGTGATATAATTGTATAGATTATCCTTATTATTTTGTGAATAGATCTTGATTACTTGCTCAATTAAATCATGAGCCTGTTGATACTCCCCAGTTTTCACCAACATTCGAGCTAAGTTACTTTCTACAGTGGCTATGCGAATAAGGTTGGTTTTATCTAATTCATTTCTAATTTGTATGGTTTTTTGATACAGTGATTTCGCTTCTATGTGATTACCTAGAGTTGCATAAATTTCTGCTAAGACATTAAGACCAAATGCATGGTTAAAGCTAACTGTTCCATAAAATTTTTCAAACAACAAATTTGCTTCTATTCTGATATTTTTGGCTTGCAAATATTCTCCTTGTTTAAAATGTGACTCTGCAATTTTTGCCAATAGATAGGCATAATCAGGATGATCTTTTGTAAAAAGTTTTTCAGATATTTGTAACGCTTGTACCAACAATTTATCAGCTTCTTCAAACCTATCTAATTTTAATAAGCTATATATCTTATTTCCTAATCTTCCTACATACACAGGGTGCATTTTTCCATGGAATATCTCTGCATACTTAATCGCTTTATCTCTTAATGGCAATGTTTTTTCCATATCAAACTCGCTGAGGGCGATGGCCAATTCATTGTAAATTCTTCCCAGTATTTCGGGATCATCATTTTTCTGATCAGCCATATCATCTAAAGCTCCTTGAGCCAGATCCATTGCCAATTGATAATTGCCTTTTTTATATTCATTGGTAGATTTTCGAAGTTTATGCCAAGCCAACTCCTCCGCATCAGTTACTTTTTTGCTAACTTTATCAGCTTTTTCAAAAGCTAGATTGCCCTTTTCCACTTCATTGTTAAAAAAGTACATGACAGCTTGTTGCCCTAATGCAGAAAGTTGACCTTCATAATCGCCAATTTGTTCAGAAATATCGATTGCTTTTTGATAATGCTCTATGGATTTAGGGTTGTTTTCTAAGCTGTGCTGAATACTGGCAAAAATTCGATAAAGCTTAACCTGTACTTTGGGATGCTTAACTGAGCCAACGATTAATTTTTGTTCTGCTTGCCGCATTACATCCAGCATATTTAAATCTTCACCTTTATTTGCCAAGGGCGTTGCAGATTTCAGTAGAGTGGACATGAAATCCGTGGTTGCATCGGCAATTCGTGCTTGTTGTGTAGCTTTTTGGCTTTGTGTTTCTAATTTTAAACTTGCCTTATACATTATAATAGGGAGAGCAATTAAAAAGCCGATAACAGTTATTGTTAGCAAAGATGCTATTGGGTTACGTTTGAGTAGTTTACTTGTTTTGTAACGAAAACTATCACCACTAGCAAGCAAAGGTTTTGACTGTAGATAGTGATTTACATCCGTGATTAATGCATCAATATTTTTATAACGCCTTTGTGGTTCTTTGCGAATTGCCATCATCACTAAATTATCTAAATCACCTTGTATTTTTTTGGCTGAAAATTTTGGCTTTTCTTCAGTTTCTACCACACTGGGTTTTACAGGTGTTACATCAGATATAAAACGTATATATTCTGCTGCAGATTCTGTTGTCTGATTTTGGGCGCGATGATTGGTGAGCAACTCATATAATATCAAACCAAGGGCATACACATCTGTAGCAGTTGAAACAGCACGACCATTGATTTGTTCAGGGCTTGAATACGCCAAGGTCATCATTGCATCACTTTGAGCTTGAGTAACATCTGCATCTAGGGTTTTCGCAATGCCAAAATCTAACAACTTGACTACACCATCATGAGTAACCAAAATATTGGAAGGTTTTATATCTCGATGAATAATTCCTTGACTGTGGGCATAGCTAACAGGCTGGCATATTTGTAAAAATAATTTCAAGGTTTGAATTAGATTCAATGTGTGATGTTTTAAGTATTCGATTAATGGAACACCATCTATCCACTCCATAACCATATAAAGTCTATCTTCGAACTTACCACCACCAATCAATCCTGCAATATTAGCATGTTGCAAAGAAGCCAACAATTCACGTTCCGTTTGAAAACGTTGTAGCTCTTTTCGATTGTGTGTTAATTTGATAAATTTAATCGCAACCTTATGATTAAATTCTCCATCATCACGCTGAGCCAACCACACTTCTCCCTGCCCACCCTCTCCTATTGGACTAAGCAAACGGTATTTTTCAATGACATCTCCAGTTTTTATTGAAGAAATACCCAATCCATGTTTGGCTGTATCGACAATACTTTGGGTTAAATGAAAATCGCCATTGTGCTGATGATTGAGCAAGCTATGCACACGTTTTTTAATTGTGTCGTTGTATTGGCTGCCATCAATGATTTCATGTTGTTGGTCAGGCGACATGTCCAAACACTGATCAAACAGAACTTTGACTTGTTTGCCAAATTCTTTTTTATTCATTCTTCGACAATTCCTAGATCGTGAATATATTCACTGATAAAAGCCCGGCCAAACTTTAAATTTCGCTCCAAAGTTGCAATCGAAACGCCTAAATGTTCAGCGGCTTGAGTCTGCGGCAATGCTGCAAAATAAACCAAATCAATGGCCTCTGCACTGCTCTGGTCCATTTCTTCAAGTTCATCAATGGCATCACTGATGTGAGAAAAATCGACAATAGTATCAGCCAACCCCAAGGAATTAGTAAAAACTACATTGTTTATTTTCCCTTTATTTTTCAAGCGAGATTTATTGCGTGCATAATCAATTAAAACCCTGCGCATTTGCCTAGCCAAAGTTCTAAAATAATGTTTTTGATCGGTAAATGAGGCTTCGCTATCCGATAATTTTACATAAGCCTCATGCACCAAATCAGTTGGCGATAAAGTATGATTCTTACGTTCCTTATTCATCAACTTATTGGCCATTGTTTTAAGTTGCTGATAAATTATATCATCTAAAGAGACATCTGTTGAATGGTTTCTACCTGTCATGAAATCAACTTTATCATGTTTATTTAAATTTTCAAATAATTTATTTCTAAATTAATTTGAGGGGTTTTACTTTTAAACTCGCCTTTTATATATAACAACTAAATATTTTTTCTATACCAACATTAGATTAACCAAAAAAGTGGAAGCCATGATTATAAATAAATTAAATACATTATTAACCATCACTGCAATGACTTTGTTATTTATTCTTAACTCAAGCCAAGCCGCAACCATTATTGTCAATGCACCTAATGGTGCTCTGGATGATACTGATGGTGTATGTTCAATCTCTGAGGCAATTATCAATGCCAATAATGATACGGCTACATATGCTGAATGCTTGGCTGGCAATGAGACAGATACAATCAGTTTAAGTGCAGATATTGTACTCACAACAAGAGTTGATACTACTTTTAACAATACTGGCACAATGAATATTAACTCCCCCATAATTCTTGAAGGCAATGATTTTGAACTACAGCGTGACCCAATCCTAAACTGTAATTTAGATGAAGCTAATCTTACTTCTGAATTTCGTATCTTAGCCAATAATGTTAATGGTGATTTAACAATTAATAATCTTATAATCAAAAATGGTTGCAGTGATTCTTCACTTGTGTCAGAGGGAACTGGTGGAGGCATATACAATCTAGGTACACTCAATTTGAACAATGTCATACTGGAGAACAACCAAGCGCGGGTTAATGGAGGAGGCATTTATAACATAGGCACTATTGAAAGTATTAATAACAGCCTCCTAACAAATAATATTGCACTTTCTCAAGGAGGTGGTGGAATCACAAGTAGTGGCACAGTTAACCTGATTGAGAATAGTATGTTTTCTCAAAACGACGCGGCCAACAACGGTGGTGGGATTCGCATTAGTTTCAGTGGTATTATTCGCAGAATTAAAAATACTGTCTTTACAAACAATACTGCTGGCGCAGGAGCAGGAATTTCCCTTAACAATAGTAGTAGAATTGACATCATTGAAAATAGCACTTTTACAAGTAATTTAGCCACTTTTGCTGGCGGCGGCATCTATCATGTTGGCAATAGAATAATATCAATCAAAAACAGTACTTTTGCCCAAAATGAAGCTAATGGTTCTGGTTCTAACAATGGTGGAGGTGCTATTTATCTAACTTCAGCCATCATATCCCTCATTTCAAACAGTACATTTAGTGGCAATACATCAATTCATGACGGAGGGGGCATTCTTAATTTTATAGGCACTCTTACTAACTTAGAAAATTCTACGTTTTATGAAAATAGTGCAGACAAAGGAGCAGCCATTCTTTCAGTTTCTGCACCTGGTAAAACTCTCAATCTAAAAAACTCATTATTCATTAACAATAATTCATTTTCTCTAACAGATGATTGTTATACAAACAATACATCTGCTTTTATTGGTAATGATAATCTATCAGATGATGCTTCAGGCGGATGCCCCGGATTGTTAGTAACAACTTTAACCGCTAGCACTGTTGAAGCGCTAGGTAGTAATGGCGGCACAACCTTAACCCATGCTTTGTTGGTTGATAGTGAAGCTATTGATACCAGTGGAGTAAATGCCACTACCAGTGACCAGCGTGGATATAGTATTAATGGAACACGAGACATTGGTGCCTATGAATATTTTGGAACACCATGGATATTCAATGATGACTTTGAAGATTAAAATTTAATTTTAGTGGTTTATTATTAAAAACAGATTGTCATATATGTACAAATAAATTAATTAAAGAACTTATGTTTAAAGTAATCACAACTAATAAAGTTACCGGGAAATTTATGAAAAACCGCCTATTAATGTCCATCACAACAATTTTAACCTTGTTGCTATGTACAACAATTAAAGCCGCTACTATTATTGTCGATGCCAGTGATGGAATTATCGATAACAGCGATGGAGTTTGTTCAATTTCTGAGGCTATCATCAATGCCAATGATAATGCTGCAACACATACAGATTGCATAGCTGGCGTTAATGTAGATACCATTAACCTTACAGTCGATGTAACATTAACAACCGTCATCAATGACGACACTGGTGCAAACGGTAAAGGACGTACAGGCACACCAGTAATCACCTCTCCTATTATTATTGATGGGCATGGACATGTATTACAACGAGACAATACATTAACTTGCAACCTTAACCATGTAGCTGATGTAGGAGAGTTTCGCTTATTACGAACTTCAGTTGGTAGTTTAACCTTGCAAAACATCACATTAGCTCACGGCTGCGCAGATTCAACCTCTACTAATTCGTTAGGCAGATCTGGCGCAGGTTTATATAGTGATGGGGATTTAATAATAAAGAAAACCACATTTGACCAGAATAAATCCCGTAGATATGGTGGTGGTCTGTATCACGAAACTGGCGATATATTAGAAATAAGTAACAGTACTTTCTCTAGAAATTCAGCTCCTTCAGGCGGTGGAGCAATTTTTAAAAACGGTGGCAGAATAGAAGTCATAAAAAAATAGTACCTTCACAGAAAACTCAGCTGCTGGAGGCGGCGGAGCAATTTTTAATTCTAGTCAGAGAATAACAACGATTACAAATTGTACTTTCTCAGGCAACTCCTCAAATCATGGTGCAGCTATTAGAAATGATGATGTTATACAATCAATCAGAAACTGTCTATTTCACAATCATAATGAATTTGAATGTAATGGTGTTCAATTTACATTAAGTGCCAACAATATTTCTACTAGATCACACGTATATTGTAATAACTCAGGCACGCTATTAACAGCTTCTTCTATTGGACCATTAGCTGACAATGGTGGACCTACATTTACCCATGCATTATTACATGGAAGCGAGGCACTTGATGGTGGTGGCATAGGTGCTACCCCCACTGATCAACGCGGTTTTTCAACTGATGCCATACGTGATATTGGAGCCTTTGAAGCCCATATCCCAGTCATTAGCGCTCCTGCTGATATCAATGTAGAAGCCACAGGCCCAACCACCTTACCCTTTTTAGGTGCTGCTATGGCAACCGATGTAGATAGCGATAATGTAAACTTAAAAATAGAAAATGATTTGACCAGTGGCTTGATTCCAGGTGTACACTACATTACATGGATAGTCACTGATAATCATGGTCATCAAAACACAAACACCCAAACCCTCACTATTGTTGATACCACAGCACCTATCGTCACTCCGCCTAATGATATCATGCTAGAGGCCACAGGAGCAACTACAGCTGTGAGTTTAGGTTCTGCGACTGCAACGGATATGGTGGATGGAATTGTGACTCCTGTAAATCCAGATATGAGCGGGCCTTTTACCATTGGCACACATACGATAACATGGACAGCAACGGATAATGCGGCAAACACAGGAAGTGCAATACAAACAATTACAATTGTCGATAACATAGCGCCTATTGTTACTCCACCTGTTGATATCGTATTAGAGTCCACAGGAGCAACAACCGTTGTGAATTTAGGAACAGCCACAGCAGTAGACATTGTTGATGGCGTTATAACACCAACAGCAGATATGTCAAGCCCATTTGCAGTAAGTTCACATACCGTGACCTGGTCAGCTACTGATACAGCTGGCAATACGGGTATTGCAACACAAGCTGTTAATGTACAAGCTGTTATTTCTGGCATTACAAATGGCTTGAATGACACGGTCATTTTGCAAAACAATGGCTCAGATAACCTAATCATTAATGCTACTGGTGGATTCAGATTTACTACTGCTTTGAATAATTTAAGTAATTATGCTGTAACAGTTTTGACTCAACCAACAACACAGACTTGTACAATTGCCAATGCAAATGGCCAAGTCAATGGGAGTAATGTTTCTGATTTAGTTGTTGATTGCACCGACAATATTCTTAGTTCTGACTCAAACTCATTGGATTATGGTACTATATTTGTTGGTGATATTAGTGCAAAAACAGTGACCTTAACTAATACAGGAAACAATGATGTAGTATTAAGTTCATTTACGTATCCAAACACACCATTTACCATATCTAGCGGGAATTGTTTAATAATACCAGTCATACTATTAGCTGGGCAATCTTGTGATTTTGTTATTCAATTTAGCCCTATTAGTGATGGTAATTTTACTGGCTCATTTAATGTTATCAGTAATGCTACTTCTAGCCCCATTACTATTAGTGTAGTCGGGGCATCTGCTATTAGAATCATCCCTACCCTGAGTTTTTATGGGTTATTTTTTATGATTGTTTGCTTACTGTTCGTCACAATTCACAAATCCAGAGACAGGAAAATAATCTAAAGTATAAAGTTTGTGAAATATTAAATGGTAGATGAAATATGTGAAAAAAATTATCTAATTTAAGCAAAAAACACCTCTTTTTATTTACTAATTTCAAATTTCTCTTTTATATAAAGTCTTAAATAATTCATGTAGTTCATAATTGATGACTTTCTACACTTGACAATACGCATGCGTATGGTAACAATGTATGGATTCATATTTAATTGAGAACATTCATGATATTTAAACAAGCAAAAGTAGCATTTATTGATGGCGTAAGAACTCCGTTTGCAAAGTCACCCGGGCCGTATGCCAAACTTAAATCCTATGATTTAGGAAGAGAAGCTTTATTGGCACTAAAAAAACGTAATCCTATTTTGGAAGATAAATGTGAACAAGTAACCATGGGCTGTGTTATACATAATGCTGCTACGAGTAATGTAGCACGAGAATCTTTGATAGGAGCAGGTTATGATTTATCTATACCAGCCTCAACAGTTACTCAAGCTTGTATATCAGCAAATCGAGCAATCACAAATACCGTTGAAGCCATTGAAGCAGGTGTAATGAAAACAGCTATAGCCGGTGGTGTAGAATCAACATCAGATGCACCAGTCAGAATATCAGATAAGTTTAAAACCGTTTTAATGAAAGCACAGCGCGCAAAAGGTGCAAAAGATTATTGGAATTTGTTTAAGCAGTTTAAATTTAAAGACTTAATCCCAGTACCACCTGCAATTGCTGAGTTTTCAACAGGCAAAACAATGGGGCAAGATGCTGATAGGCTAGCTGCACGTTTTGGTGTATCACGTATGCAACAAGATGAATTTGCCTTACGCTCTCATCAATTAGCTACACAAGCTTGGAAAGATGGTAAGTTTGATAATGAAGTAGCCCCCATGTTGGTTGCTCCAGAATTTAAACCAATGGAACAAGATAACACATTTTATGCTACCTCTTCAATACAGAAACTCTCAGGCCTTCGCCCAGTTTTTGTAAAACCTATTGGTACAGTCACAGCTGGTAACGCATCTCCTCTGACGGATGGTGCTTCGGCTTGTTTATTAATGCACATAGATGAGGCAAAAAAACAAGGATACACACCAGAAGTTGTCATTTATGGTTACCAATATTCAGCACATAATCCTGATGGTGAACTCTTACTAGGGCCTGCCTTCACTATCCCTAAGCTATTAAATGAAGCTGGGTTAAAATTATCAGACATATCTGTATTTGAAATCCATGAAGCTTTTGCAGGACAGGTTCTTGCCAATTTAAATGCTTTGCAAGATGCAGAATTCTGTAGAGAACATTTGGGATTAAAAGATGCATTTGGTGAGATTCCAATGGATAAAATTAATACCGAAGGGGGTTCTTTATCTCTAGGACATCCATTTGGTGCAACAGGTGGAAGGTTATTAATTTCCGCCACTAGAAGATTGATGGCAAGTGATGGTAAATACGCCCTCATTTCAGCATGTGCAGCAGGGGGGCAAGGAAGCAGTATTTTACTCAAGAAAATTTCAAACAGCCCATCTGTTAAAACGACTAAGAAGAAAGTGACTAAGAAAAAGGTTTCAAAAAAGAAAGTAACTAAAAAAACAAGCAAAAAAGTAAATCCTAATGAGGAGAATTCATAATGGCCTATTTTACAATTGAAAAACAAGATGGCATTGCAATCATATATTTAGATCAGCCAAAATCCCCAGTAAATGTTTTATCTGCAAGTATGTTAGATGATTTCAAAGGTTTATTAGACACCATTGAAGAAGATAAAGGTATAAATGCGGCCATTCTTTACAGCAAGAAAAAAGATTGCTGGGTTGCAGGAGCAGATATAAAAGCCTTTATGGAAATGAAAAGTAGCGAAGAAGCTGAAGAACTTTCAAGAGGTGGAAACAAACTGTTGAACCGTTTAGCAAATTTATCAAAACCCGTTATTGCTGCAATAAACGGCGCAACACTTGGTGGTGGATTAGAGTTTGCTTTAGCTTGTCATTACCGTATAGCAAGCGTTGACAAGAAAACCGTATTTGGATTTCCCGAAATTAAGCTAGGTTTACTACCTGGTGGAGGTGGTACACAAAGAAGTGTCAAATATGTAGGGTTGCGAAACGCCTTAGATATGTTACTTACAGGGAAAAACGTTTATCCATTCAAAGCTAAGAAAATTGGATTAGTCGATGAACTAATACATAAAGAAGGTCTTTTACAAGCAGCGATCAAAGTAGCTACACAAGCAATAACGAATGGTGGCATAAAGAAAAAACTTCGCAAAAAAAGTATACTTGATAAGGCTCTAAATACATCTATAGGCAGGAACCTTGTATTGAAAAAAGCTCGTGAAACAGTCACTCGTAAAACTCGTGGCAACTACCCTGCTCCACTAAAAATCCTTGATTGTGTGGAAATTGGGTTGGATAATGGGTTTGCAGCAGGATTGGAAGCAGAATCAGCGGGATTTGGTTTTTTACATGGAACACCTGCGTGTCAAAACTTAATTGGCTTATTTTTAGCTATGCAAGATAACAAAAAATTAAGGTCCGATGCAAAAACACACCAGGTAGATACTATTGCTATGATTGGTGCAGGATTTATGGGAGCAGGAATCACAGAAGTTTCAATTAAAGCAGGCTATGATGTAATTCTTAAAGACATAAATTTAGAAGGTTTAGGAAAAGCCCTTAAAACCATTTGGTACGACTTTAATCGATTAGTTAAACGCAAAGCCATGGGACATGTTGAGCGTGACACATTAATGTCAAAGATCACAACTACAGTTAAAGAAACGGACATGAAAGAAGTTGATTTAGTTATAGAAGCTGTATTCGAAGACATTGATTTAAAACAAAAGATTTTATCAGGTGTCGAAAACACCTGTGCAAACAACACTATATTTGCCACCAACACTTCATCTTTACCAGTTGCTGATATCGCTGCCAATACAAAAAACCCCGAAAACGTAGTGGGAATGCATTATTTTTCTCCTGTACCTAAGATGCCATTATTGGAAATCATTATTACAGACAAAACGTCTGCAAGAGCGAAAGCGATTGCAACTAATGTAGGACTAGATCAAGGAAAAACTGTCGTAATTGTTAAAGATGGCCCAGGTTTCTATACGACAAGAATACTATCTGCCTTAACTCATGAGGCCATTC
This sequence comes from Alcanivoracaceae bacterium, assembly GCA_016744455.1. Lineage (GTDB taxonomy): Bacteria > Pseudomonadota > Gammaproteobacteria > Xanthomonadales > Marinicellaceae > NORP309. The sequence continues at coordinate 523,656 of JADGEI010000001.1, read as the reverse complement.
AAGTATTAAAACAAGGGGCTTCGATAGAATGCATTGATAACGCTATGAAAGATTGGGGATTTCCAGTTGGTCCCTTATCATTACTCGATGAGGTAGGTATAGATGTTGCAGCTCATATTGCCCGAGGTGATTTAGGTGAAATGTTCCGTGATCGCGGGATTGAAGAGGATGATAGCGTACAAAGATTATCCGATGCTAAATTATTGGGGCGTAAAGCAAATAAAGGATTTTACAATTACCCAAAAAAAGGGCGTAAAACCGTCAATACAGGCATATACAAATATTTCGGCGGTGAAGAACGCAAAGAACTGGATAAAGAAAAAGTTCAAAATCAAATTGGCTTATCTATGGTTAATGAAGCCCTGCTGTGTTTACAAGAAGGCATTATATCATCTGCCAGTGACGGAGATTTAGCTGCAATATTAGGCTTAGGTTTCCCTCCATTTACTGGTGGCCCATTTAGTTACATTAACACCCAAGGTGCCAGCACCATTTTAGATAAATTAAATGATTTAGAAAGCCGTTTCGGAGTAAGATTTACACCTGCTGATATTTTAATCAAACATGCTAAAAATGATATGGTTTTCGAATAAACATACAGTTAATCATGTAATCTTCAAATCAAATTGTTGCTGCGACTCATTCTAATGAGTGCAGTAACTTTTTACATGTTCCCATGAGCTTGTGCAATGAATTCTAAAATTAAAAATATTTCCGCAAATCTAAATCTTTATACAGGTCACCGACATAATCACCATAACCATTATACATTAAGGTATCAATTCTTGGATTGAAGAGTGAAAAACCTCCGCCTATTCGGCGTTCGCTTGCTTGTGACCACCTTGGGTGATCAACTTTAGGATTAACATTTGCATAAAAACCATATTCACTACGAGCTATTTGTTGCCAAGAATTTACCGGTTGTTTATCTACAAAATGAATTTTTACAATTGATTTAATGTTTTTAAAACCATATTTCCATGGAACAACCAAACGCAATGGTGCACCATTTTGATTTGGTAATTTCTCACCATACATACCAACTGCCATAAAAGTAAGCTCATTCATCGCCTCATCCATTCTTAATCCTTCACGATAAGGCCAAGGTATAGTACGGCGATTTTGGCCTGGCATCTGCTCAGTATCTTGAAGCGTTTCAAAATACACGTATTTTGCCTTGGATGTTGGCTCAAATTGTTTTATTAAATCAGACAAGCGAAAACCTAACCAAGGAATGACCATTGACCATGCCTCTACACACCTAAAACGATAGATTCTTTCTTCAAGTTGTTGTTTATTTAGTATATCTTCCAAATCAAATATACCTTTATTTTTGACATGGCCTGCAATTTCCACCTTCCATGGGCTTGGCATCAACGTGTGAGCCAAATGTGCAGGAGTTTCCTTCTTGGTACTAAATTCATAAAAATTATTGTAGTTTGCAGCATATTTTTTTGCTGTAATATCCTCGTTTTTTATGTTGTACTTACTAATACTTTCATGTTGTCCAATTTCAAAAGCGTTTGCAGTTGATTGTCCAAGCAAAGCACTTGTTGTTATAATTGACGCTGATTTGATAAAATTACGACGTGATTTATAAAGTTTTTCATCTGTGACTTCATTCTCTTTAAGGCTATTTTTAAATTTCATGTTATTATCCAAAATTAATATGTTCATTTGAACAGAATTAGTAACGTAAGTTCTCACAATTTTATAACATTATGACAATTTCTGATAAAAAAATATACAACTTTTCACCTGGGCCTGCCATGTTGCCTGATTCAGTTAAACAACAAATAATTGATGACATACCAAATTGGCGAGGATCAGGGAGTTCCGTCATGGAAGTTTCTCATCGTGGTCCCTTGTTTAGAAAGCTAGTTAAGGAAACCGATGAATTGATTCGTGAAATACTAAATATTCCTGATGATTACCATGTACTGTTAACACCAGGTGGTGCAAGACTTCAGTATTCAATGATGCCGATGAGTTTCTCTAGCCTGACAGGTAAAGCCATGTATTTTGTCCATGGACACTGGGGGAAATCTGCCATTATTGAAGCCCAAAAATTTTGTAATGCTCGGCCATTAGTTCCATATGTTCAAAATGAAATTTATACTCGCATTCCTGAGTTTGACATGTCTCAGTTAGATAGTAGTGCCGATTATTTTCACTATACCAGCAATGAAACATTAGAAGGTGTACAGTGGCACGAAGTTCCTGAAACGAATGGAGTACCACTGTTCTGTGACATGACTTCTGATTTAATGACAAAAGCTATTGATGTCAGTAAATACAGTCTAATCTATGCTAGTGCACAAAAAAACCTAGGTATTGCAGGTATTAATATTGTTATCATCAAAAAATCCATGTTAAGCATTATTCCTGATAATTTACCCTTAATGATGGATTATCGAACCTATTCAAAACATGACTCTTTATGGAATACACCTCCTACTTTCCCATGGTATGTTATGAACCTTGTTTTGCATTGGATGAAAAATACGGGTGGCCTAGAAGCTATTTCAATAAGGAATAGAAAGAAAGCAGAAAAATTATATGATTATATAGATTCTAGTCATTTTTATAGCAACAATGTTAGTATTGAAAATCGCTCCAATGTAAGCGTTACTTTTTTATTAGCTGATGAAAATTTGAACGATGAATTTGTTCAACAAGCAGATGCAGCGGGCTTAAAAGCCATAAAGGGTCACCGTGCTGTAGGTGGCATGCGTGCTAGTTTATATAATGCCATGCCTATCAGTGGAGTCAATGCACTAATCGACTTTATGATGGCATTTGAGAAGCAGTATGGATAACAAACTTGACCTATCAAAATTACGAGATAAAATTGACTCAATTGATTCATCAATTCAAGAACTAATTTCACAAAGAGCAGAAATAGCCTCATCTGTAGCTAAAACCAAAGCAGAGTCTAAATCAGGTGGTGCCTTTTACCGACCTGAACGTGAAGCTCAAGTTTTACGTGCAGTAAAACAACGTAACGACGGCCCGCTTAAAGATGAAACACTAGTACGTTTGTTTCGTGAAATCATGTCAGCTTGCCTTGCTCAACAAAAACCATTGAACATCGCTTATTTGGGGCCAGCTGGAACATTTTCGGAAATGGCTACTTATAAATACTTTGGCCACTCAGTTTCAGCGATGCCAGTGACTAGTATTGATCATGTTTTTGCCGAAGTTGAGGCTGGAATTGCTGACTTTGGCATGGTGCCAGTTGAAAACTCGACTGAAGGTGCAGTGAACAATACACTAGATATGTTCATTACTTCTCCATTAAAAATATGTGGCGAGTTAGACTTGCCTATTCATCATAATTTAATGAGCAAAAACAAAAGTTTAGATGAAATTGTAACAGTATTCTCTCATCGACAATCTCTAGCACAGTGTAGAACATGGTTAAAAGAGAATATGCCTCATGCTGAATGCATTGCCGTAAGTTCAAACGCTGAAGCTGCGAAACGCGCTCAATATTCTGAAAGTTGTGCAGCTATTGCAGGCGAAAGCGCCGCACACATGTATGGGTTAACCCTATTACATAAAGAAATTGAAGATCGTAGTGATAATTCCACACGATTTTTAGTCATTGGTAAACAATTACTCGTGGCGAGTGGAGAGGACAAAACTTCTTTATTGGTGGCAGCAAAAGAGCAATCAGGTGCTTTATTCAACATATTAAAACCATTGCATGAGTGTGGTATCACAATGACACGTATCGAATCACGCCCATCAAAAATAGGAAAATGGGACTATGTCTTTTATATTGATGTTGACGGGCATAATGAAGATAAAAACTTAGCCAAAGCATTAAGACTGATGCAACGAGTAACTACTCAGTTCAAAATCCTAGGTTCCTATCCAAAATCTGTCGCTTAATAGAGAGGCCTTTATGAAAAATTTTTCCATGTATAATACCATCAAAGTCAATACCGATAGAAAAGGTGTTACCTCAGTTACCATGGCTCGATCTGATGTACACAATGCATTCAATGCTGAGATGATTAATGAACTCACAACAGCATTTGAAGCCCTTGATAAAAATTCTGATACGTTAATTATTTTGTTACAAAGTGAAGGCGAGTCATTTTCTGCAGGAGCTGATATAAAATGGATGAAGTCAATGGTGCAATCCACGCAAGCAGAAAACCAAGAAGATTCGTTAAAACTTGCAGCACTAATGCGAGCCATTAATTTTTGTAGCAAAACGGTTATAGCACGAGTACAAGGATTGGCACTAGGAGGCGGTGTTGGTTTAATTTCTTGTTGTGATATTGTTATAGCTAATGATCAAGCAAAATTTGGTTTGACTGAAGCCAAACTGGGTTTGGTCCCTGCTGTTATCTCTCCTTATGTTGTTGATGCAATTTCTGCACGCCATAGCCGCCGATATTTTTTAACTGGCGAAATCTTTACAGCACAGAAAGGTTATGAAATGGGGCTTTTATCTGAAATTTGCCCTTTGAACCAGTTAGATGAATTAATAGCCACGCAAATTAAATTTTTATTATCAACAGGACCTAGTGCGAAATTAATTAGTAAGAAGCTAGTTCAATCTGTTGTAGCCCGTACTATTCCACAACAAAAAAAGTTGGATCAATATACCACTCAAGTCATTGCCTCAGTTCGTGTTAGTGTAGAAGGGCAAAAAGGGTTAAAAGCGTTTTTGGATAAGAAAAAACCTAAATGGTAATTTAGATTAAAAATTACAAATCTACTGAAAATAAATTATTTTAACTTGAAAACACTGCTATT
>JADGEI010000001.1:326503-518873 GCA_016744455.1 Alcanivoracaceae bacterium | reverse complement strand
ACTGCTATTTAACTATAAATACATTAAAATTACATCACCTTTATTCAGTGAACTTAATCACTAAAATTATAACAATGAGAGTCTTTATGAAAAAATTTATTTCTTTAATCCTTTTTGGATTGATAGTTTCAGTAACTACATATGCAGCACCTGTATTAGTAAAAATGGAAACCAACCGAGGTGACATTATTCTCGAACTAGATCAAGACAAAGCACCTTTAAGTGTTGATAATTTTGTCAAGTATGCTGAAGACGGCTATTATGAAGGGACAATTTTTCACCGCGTAATTAGTTCTTTTATGATTCAAGGTGGCGGATTTGATCAAGACTTAATTAGGAAAACCACACGAGAAGCCATTCAGAATGAAGCAGAAAACGGATTAAAAAATAACCGTGGCACAATTGCTATGGCACGATTACCACAACCTCATTCCGCAACCGCACAATTTTTCATAAACGTTCAAGACAACCCAGCACTAGACTTTACAGGCAAAGCTAATGGCCGCACTTGGGGTTATGCTGTGTTTGGAAAAGTTGTACAAGGGATGGACGTAGTCGATGAAATAAGATTTACACAAACTGGAGCTAATCCACCCTTCCCTAGAGATGTTCCTATTAAAACCATGTTGATAAAATCAGTTACTGTTATAGACGAACTACCAGAAGTTCCAGTAAAACCAGAGCCTGCCGTTACGCAGTAAATTGAAGCAAAACACATTATTTATTGCTGATTTGCACCTTAGTGATCAGCAACCCGAAATCTATGCTCGTTTCCAAAAATTTATTAAGAATAAAGCTCGAAAAGCTCGAGCACTCTATATTCTTGGCGATTTGTTTGAATATTATCTAGGTGATGATGCAATTTCTGGTGTCATTAAATTAGTCAGAGACGATATTAACGAGTTAGAAAAGAACCATGCCACAAAATGTTATTTCATGCCAGGCAATCGTGACTTCCTACTATCATCAAAATTTGCTGATTTACAAGTATTGCAAGACCCTACATGTATCAAATTAGATAATAACAACATAATATTAACTCATGGCGACATTTTATGTACAGACGATAAAGAGTATCAATTAATTCGAAAAACTTTACGTTCTTCACAATGGCAACAGGGTTTTTTATCTAAAAACCTGAAAGAACGTATTCAATTTGCAAAAGAAGCTCGAGATAAAAGTCAAAAGCATACAAAAATAAGTAGTTCCGAAATAATGGATGTTAATTCTCGAGCCATGAAAAAAATGTTTAATCAATTTAACGTACCATTAATGATACATGGGCACACACATAGACCTGCTTTTCATTCTTATAAGCAAAATAATAAGCAATTACAAAGAATGGTGCTAGGTGACTGGCATTACCAAACTAGCTACATAGAATACAAAAACAATCACTTTCAGTTAATCACTTGCTGATATTCACACACATTATGTGGTAAAATCAACGGCTAAATTTCCAACAATTTTCATATACATTTATTACAGAGGATAAATTAATGACTGCATTCGATAAATTAAACCTAATACGCTCTTGCAACGGCAATGTTCAAACACCGGGTTTAAGTGATGACATCATCACACAGTTTCTTGCCACCGACCCAACATTAACTCAAGCAATCGATATTGCATATGACAATTTCATCGCAATTAAGCCCGAATTCTCTGACTTAATAAACATGGATGAAATGGAGCAAATCATTGAAGTCCAAAAAGATTTTATTAATTTTTATTCACAAGACACGGTAAACCCCTATGTATCATTAGCTGGCAAAGGAGCATGGTTAATCACTTTAAAAGGTGCAGTTGTACATGATAATGGAGGGTATGGTATGTTAGGTTTTGGACATGCACCCGATTTTGTACTTGAGGCAGTAAATACACCCCATGTAATGGCTAACATCATGACCCCAGCTGTTCCACAACTGAAGTTTACTCAAGCTATACAACGTGAATTAGGCCATACACAAGGCAGTTGCCCTTTTGATAAATTTTTATGCATGAATTCAGGCTCAGAAGCAGTAACAGTTGCTGCTAGAATTTCAGACATTAATGCAAAAAACATGACGGAATCAGGTGGTATACACGAAGGCAAACAAATTAAAATTATGGCACTAGAAGGTGCTTTTCATGGTCGTACAGATCGACCAGCTCAGTATTCTGATTCTTCTCTAGGTGGCTACAGAAAAAACTGTGCTTCCTTCCAAAAACGTGACAATTTAATAACCATCCCGATTAATGATGTTGATGCTCTAAAAGCCGCATTTGCTCAAGTTGATGAAGACAATATTTTTATTGAATCTTTATTTATGGAACCTGTAATGGGTGAGGGAAATCCTGGCATGGGGATATCACGTGAATTTTACGACACCGCCAGAGCGTTAACCAAAGAACGAGGAACATTATTCTTAATTGATTCCATCCAAGCTGGCCTTCGTGCTCAGGGATGTTTGTCAATTGTCGATTATCAAGGATTTGAAGGAATTGAAGCTCCAGATATGGAAACTTACTCTAAAGCATTAAATGCTGGTCACTACCCTCTTTCTGTACTTGCTTTAACAACAGATACAGCAAAAATATACGTTAAAGGTGTCTATGGAAATACAATGACAACAAACCCTAAAGCCATGGATGTTGCATGTGCAGTCCTTGATAAAACCGATTCTGCTTTTAGAAACAACATAATTGAACGTGGCAAAGAATTTGTTGAGAAACTTAAAGGCTTACAAAGTAAATTAGGAGGCATGGTAACTAATGTGCAAGGAACAGGATTGTTATTCTCTTGTGAATTATCTCCTGAGTTCAAAGCTTATGGAACTAATTCTATTGAAGAATACATGCGCCATCATGGTGTTGGTGTTATCCACGGTGGTGAAAACTCATTACGTTTTACGCCTCATTTTTATGTCACGTCAGCAGAAGTTGATTTAATTATTAACGCTATTGAGTACGCGATATTAAATGGACCTAAAATTAATGAGATTAAGAAAGCCAGTTAAATGAACGATACAACTAAAGATGATAATAACTATAAAGAACGGCGCGACAAAAATCGCCGTTCTACTGCAATTTCTGAAGACATTGTCAATAGAAGGAAAAAAGAAAGAAGAATCAAGGATGAAAATATAGACTTCCAAGACAGAAGAAAATCTCAAAGGCGAAAACCAATTGTGGGTGTAGACTTCAAAGATAGGAGAAAATCATCTGACCGTAGAAAAAACAAAGATTAAACAACTAAAATTAATAGGAAATAGATAATGACAGATACTTCTGTTGATACATCAATCAAACAAGCATTACAAGGCGACATAGCCTATGATACAAACGTAACCATAAAAGGCTGGATTCGCAATCGACGAGACTCAAAGGCTGGATTTTCATTTATAATTATGCATGATGGTTCATGCTTTGATGGAATTCAAGTGATAGCTGATAGCACACTAGACAATTATAGCAAAGAAATCAAGCATTTAACAACTGGCTGCTCAGCCATTATCAATGGTAAATTGGTTAAATCTGGTGGCAAAGGTCAGTCTTGTGAAATTCAAGCGATCAGTATTGAAGTAACAGGCATGGTAGACAATCCTGAAACTTACCCAGTACAACCCAAGCGTCACACCATGGAATTCTTACGTGAAGTTGCACATTTGCGACCTCGTACTAATACATTTAGCGCAATGACTAGGGTAAGAAACACCTTAGCACAAGCCGTTCATCGTTTTTTTCATGAACGTGGTTATTGTTGGATAAGCACACCTATTATTACTGCAAGTGATTGTGAAGGTGCAGGTGATATGTTTCGTGTCACTCAACTAGACTTAGCAAATTTACCATTAGATGATAAAGGAGCTATTGATTACTCTAAAGATTTTTTTGGCAAAGAAACTTATTTAACTGTATCAGGCCAGTTAAATGTAGAAACACACGCACTTGCGTTATCAAAAGTCTATACTTTTGGACCCACTTTTAGAGCAGAAAATTCCAATACAACCAGGCACTTAGCAGAATTTTGGATGATAGAACCAGAAGTTGCCTTTCATGATTTAAACGACAGTGCAGATTTAGCTGAAGACTTCTTAAAATATGTCTTCAAGGCAGTACTGACAGAAAATAGCGATGATATGGATTTTTTCAATAAATTTGTTAAAAAAGGCGTCATAGATCAACTTAAATCATTTGAAACAGATAATTTTGCTCGTGTAGATTATACTGATGCCATCGATATTTTATTAGAATCAGGCAAAAATTTTGAATACAAAGTTGAATGGGGCGCAGAATTACAAACTGAGCACGAACGTTATTTAGCTGAAGAACATTACAATAAACCTACAGTCATCATGAATTATCCAAAAACAATCAAACCATTCTATATGCACTGCAATGATGATGACAAAACTGTTGCCTGTATGGATGTTCTTGTACCAGGAATTGGCGAACTAATTGGCGGTTCACAGCGTGAAGCTCGCTATGATGTTTTGGTTGAACGCATGAAAGAACACAATTTAAATCTTGAAGAATACCAATGGTACCTAGATTTAAGAAAATATGGTTCAGTACCTCACGCAGGGTTTGGACTCGGTTTTGAACGTCTCGTTAGTTACGTAACAGGTATCAATAATATCCGTGATGTTATCGCCTTTCCAAGAACTCCTGGAAACGCAAGGTTTTAAATACAATTCGAATGGCGCATTTACTTGCGCCTTTTAATTTACCCTATTTAGGGATACTATTGCATTTTCAGCAATTACATGTCTAAATATATCATCTTCACTTGGTCGGTTTAAATCATGAAAAAACATTTTATTACAATCACGTTTTTACTTACACACTTTTTAATAACTTTAGTCAGTGCAAGTCAACCTTTTGCAACTGCTGAAAACCGAGGTCTAGTTCCGGTTAGCCATTTTGATATCTCACCACCATTGAAATTCATTGCTCCAAAGCCGCCATTGCCCAAAATGCATAAAGGTGGTTTGATTCTAGATCCTAATGGATTTGACAAAGAATCGTACGGTTTTCAAGATAACGACCCTATTGTTCAATCATCCAAAAGTGTAAGAGCATTTTCACCCGTGATTAGTTTTGATGGAATTCCAAATGTTGCAGGGTTTTCACCACCTGACCCTGTTGGTGCAGTAGGCCTTAATCATTATGTTGTTATGACAAATGTACATTTCCAAATCTTTAACAAAGATGGAACCTCAGCAATGCCAGCAGCAGCAAACAACACTTTATGGAGCGGTTTTGGCGGTGCATGTGAGGCACAAAACGCAGGTGACCCAATAGTTTTATATGACCAACACAATGACAGATGGTTACTTTCCCAATTTACATCAAATGCTGCCGGTGGTGAATTTTTCAATTGTGTTGCCCTTTCTACAACAGGAGACCCAACGGGCACTTATTTTCGTTGGGCATTTTCAACCGGTGGAAACTTCCCTGACTATCCAAAATACGGTATTTGGACTAATTCATATTTAATTAGTACCAGAGAATTCAATGGTGGAAGTTACTCAGGTGTTGGAGCATATGCTATCAATAAAAATGATATGCTTTCTGGAATAGCTGACCCTCGTATGGTTTCATTTTTCGCCGATAGAGCAACTCCTTACACTGTTGGAGATGGTTTATTGCCTTCAGATATAGATGGCAATACTCTTCCGCCGAATGGATCTCCTGCCTACTTTGTAGGAACACAAGATAATGGAGGCCCATATGGTGCTCCAAATGATGCGATTAACTTATGGAAATTTGTAATAGATTATGATACCCCAGGTAACTCAAGTTTTACACTTACCGATGTATTACCAATTTCCCCATACGATACTATTTTTACATGTCCAGGCGGTGGAAGAAGTTGTTTACCTCAACCAGGTACTAGCAATTTAATTGATATACAATCTTATAGACAAAGACCGTTACACCGATTGGCTTATAGAAACTTTGGTACTCATGAATCATTAGTTACAAACCAATCCGTTGAAGCAGAAACTGGCGTAGCTGGAATAAGGTGGTGGGAATTACGTAACCCAAACAGTTCACCTAATGTATTTCAAGAAGGAACCTATGCTCCTGGAGTAACAGACGGTACTGATAGATGGATGGCATCTGCTGCTATGGATGCAGAAGGGAATATAGCCATGGGTTATAGTGCAACAAGTTCAACAGTTTTCCCAAGTCTTTGGTATACAGGTAGGTTAGCGAATGATCCAATTGGATCGATGACTCAAGGAGAAGGTTCAATAGTAGATGGTGGGGGCTCTCAAACAGGGTCACAACGTTGGGGTGATTATACATCATTAAATATTGATCCAGTTGATGATTGCACTTTTTGGTATGTCAATGAATATTATATTACATCCAGTTCTTCTGGTTGGCAGACCAGAATTGGTGCCTTTAAATTTGATGAATGTGGGACACCTGGATTTTCTATTAATTCGACACCAGCTTCTCAAAGTATATGTACAGTTGACAATGCTATTTTTCAAGTCGATGTGGGTTCAATTGCATTATTTAACAACCCTGTAACTTTATCAGTAACAGGTGAACCTGCGGGATCATCCATCTCTTTTTCAACAAACCCAGTTATGTCATTACCTGGTTCTAGTCAATTAACTATAGGGAACACTGCAGCAGTTGTTGCTGGCACATTCCCAATAAACATTAATGGAGTTGCCTCAGGCGCAGATAATAAAACAAAAGAAGTGACGTTAAACGTATTTGATAACGTTGCTGGTCAAGCACAATTAAATATACCACTAAATTCAAGTGTAACAACTCCAATTAGACCAGATTTCACTTGGAATTCTACAAATTCAGAGTCATATACTTTTGAACTAGCTACCGATATTGATTTTATAAATATTATCTCCACGATAAACACAACTGCAACTACAACATCTATTGCCTTTGACTTAGATAGTAGTACCGACTACTTTTGGCGTGTAACTGCTCATAATGCATGTGGCGATGGTATAACTTCAAATGTATTTACTTTTAAGACTATACCTGCCCCAGGCGATTGCCCAGATGGCTTTGATACAATTACAAGTTATTTTGAAGACTTTGAATTAGGCGGGTTTGGTTGGACATCTCAAGGAAATGGTGACACTTGGTCGTTGTCAAACGTTAGACCTCATTCAGGCTCAACTTCATGGCATGCTGTCGATCCAGTGACAGTCAGTGATCAAGAATTAATATCTCCAAGTATCATACTACCAATTTCAAACAGTCTAATCACATTACAGTTCTGGAACTATCAGTCACTTGAGGCAAGAGACGCCAGCCAATGCTGGGATGGTGGCATTCTTGAAATTTCAACAAATAATGGCTCATCATGGACCCATCTAACGACCGACAAAATGCTCACAAACCCATACGTAGGTGCTGTGAGTTCACTTGGAAGCCTAGATGGTTGGTGTGGAGACCCTCAAGATTACCTCAATTCAATTGTAGATTTAGATGACTATGCTGGTCAAACAGTAAAATTTAGATTCAGATTAGGATCAGATAGTTCTGTTGGGAGAGAAGGTTGGTATATTGATGATGTTAAGGTTCAAAGCTGTGAATTAGTTAATTTAGACATTCTATTCAAAAGTAGCTTTGAATAATAAAAGAGATTAAAGCTAATAACATATGTTAGACAACACAATTCAAATAACAACAAACTGTTGGATAATCGCTACAAGTCAGGTTCGAGACGAAATCGACTTGCAGTGGTTTGATGATAAATACTGGTTAAACCAAGGACGGTTATTAGGAGCCAGTAGTGGTCGTGGATCAGCTTGGATGGTTAAATCGGAACAAGGAAAAATGATGTTGCGTCACTATTACCGTGGCGGAATACCAGCAAAATTTATTAAAGATAAGTATTTATGGTTAGGCCAAAAACATACTCGTAGTTTTAGTGAATTTTATTTGTTAGAAAAAATGATTGAACTTCAGCTTCCTGTACCAAAACCAGTAGCGGCATTAGTCTGTAAAAGCGGTTTATTTTATCAAGCCAATATATTGATTGAATACATTAATCACACATCTACTTTTGCTAAAATATTAAATACTAATAATAATTCTGATTCTTGGAAGAATATTGGGAAAACCATTGCCCTATTCCATAATCATGGAATTTACCATGCAGACTTAAATGCTCATAATATCTTGATAAATGAAGAACGTATTTACCTTATTGATTTTGACCATTCTTATCAACGTGCAAGTAAACTTAGCTGGCAACAAGCTAATTTAATAAGATTAAAACGTTCTATTGATAAATTAACTACCAGTAACCATATTGAAAATAATAATAATAAATGGCAATTGCTATTAGACTCTTATAACAATGTTATCAGATAATATTACCGACAAATTTAATCGCCCTATTCGCGATTTACGTATCTCTGTTATGGATACTTGCAATTACCGTTGCCCATATTGTATGCCTGCTGATAAATTTGATGACGATTACCGTTTCTTAAAACCTGATGAACGTTTAAGTTTTCATGAAATTGAAACAATAGTTAAAACCTTTGCAGAATTTGGTGTAAATAAAATTCGTTTAACTGGCGGTGAACCACTTCTTAGGAAAAACTTAGCCGATTTAATAAGCAGTATTAGGGCAATTCCTGAAATCAAAGACATCGCATTGACAACAAATGGGCAATTGTTAAAAAAACAATTACCCAAATTAATTAACGCTGGATTAGATCGTGTTAATATAAGCCTAGATACCTTAAATCCAGATTTATACTATAAAATGAGTGGTAACAAAGGGCAACTTTATACCGTACTTGACGCAATAGATGCAGCTCATAACTCAAGTTTGAAAAGTGTCAAACTCAATTGTGTGGTGCAAAAAGACATTAATGATAAAGAAATCATTCCATTATTAGAAAGATTCCTTGATACCGATATAGTCTTAAGATTTATAGAATTTATGGATGTCGGCACTAAAAATGACTGGCATAAAAAGCATGTATTAAGCTTCAAAGAAACACTGCAAATCATTGAAAACAAATGGGATATCCAAGCAATTGATGCGAACTATGTTGGTGAAGTTGCCTCAAGATACCACTATAAGCAACATAAAGGTGAAATTGGATTTATTACCTCAATATCAAAACCATTCTGCCAGGATTGTTCTCGTGCTAGATTATCTGCCGATGGAAAACTTTACACATGTTTATTCGCTCATCAAGAGTTTGATTTAAGAAAGCATTTACGTAATGAAGGAAGTGACTTTCTTAAAAGAACTATAAAAGATATATGGCTAAATCGTGAAGACCGTTACAGCGAAATACGTCATGAATTAAAAGATAAGAAAGAAAAAATCGAAATGTATGTGATTGGAGGATAATCATGAGCCTTACCCATATTGATCAACAGAACAACCCTACTATGGTTGATGTCAGTAACAAAAACATCACAAAGAGAACCGCTACAGCAACATCTACAGTTTTATTTCCTCAAGAAATCAAAAATTATTTTAAAAACCAAGAAATAATTACTAAAAAAGGGCCTGTTTATCATACGGCAATCATCGCAGGAGTTATGGCTGCAAAAAAAACCCATGAACTTATCCCATTTTGCCATCCATTAGCAATAGAAAACTGTAAAATAACCATTATCACCAATTCTCAAGGCAATGCAGAAATTAACTGTACCGTGTCACTGCACCATAAAACAGGAGTAGAAATGGAAGCTTTAACTGGTGCATCAGTAGCTGCATTAACCATCTATGACATGTGTAAAGCTTTATCACATAATATAGAAATAACTAATACTAAACTTGTATTAAAAACAGGTGGGAAATCTGATATAAACTTATGATAAATATAAAAATATTATTCTTTGGGAAACTCAAAGACACATGGAAAACTTCAAAATTAAATTACCAAACCTCTAGTAAAACGACAGAGGATTTATACCAAGAACTTTTAACTAAGGCTATAGGAGAACCTCATAAAGACAGTATAAAAGTCGCTATAAATGATGAATTTGTTAATTGGAGTTCACCCTTAAATAACGGCGATACTGTTGCTTTTCTTCCTCCTGCATCAGGAGGATGAAATTGTTTAACTTAAGCGAAAATAAAATCAATGATAAACAACTCAAAGAACTGGTATTAGATCCTAATTCCGGAGGCTTCGTCTGTTTTGAAGGCTGGGTTCGTAATAACAACCAAGGCAAAGATGTTACAAAACTGGCCTATGAAGCCTACAACAAGCTAGCAATAAAAGAGGGCAATGTAATTATCTCTGAAGCGATGGATAAATTTACAATTAAAAAAGCCATATGCACTCATCGTATTGGTTTACTTGAAATTGGTGACATGGCAGTTTGGGTTGGTGTCTCAGCACCACATCGAGATGCAGCCTTCAAGGCTTGTCGTTTCATTTTAGATGAAGTAAAATCACGAGTTCCTATCTATAAAAACGAATCCTGGACAGATGGTGAGTCAGGCTGGGTCGAACAGGAGTAATAGATGCCTTATATTGGACTTTCACTTATCTTCCAAATAGCTTTTGCAATTCATGTTATAAAAACGGGCCGTGAAATCTATTGGATATATATAATTATGCTAATTCCAGGTATTGGAATTGGTATCTATTTTCTGACTCAAGTTTTACCTGACTTAGGGCAATCACGTACCGCACATAGCGCAAAAAATTCATTACTCAAAGCAATAGACCCCCAAAGGGAATTACGCAAACGTAAACAGCAATTAGAAATAGCCAATACTCTAGAAAATAAATTAAACCTAGCAGATGAATGCTTTGAAGCAAAAATGTTGGATGATTCAATAGAGCTTTATTTAGCATGTTTAACAGGCATAGGTGAAGGCGACCCTACAATTATGGTAAAATTAGCTCATGCCTATTTTGCCAATCATCAATTTACTGAAACCATTAAATTACTTGATGATGTAATCGCTTCTAACCCAAACTTTAAATCTACCGATGGGCATTTACTCTATGCCAGAAGTTTAGAAGGTTTAGAGAAGTTTGATGAAGCGTTAAATGAATATGAAATAGTTGCACAAAACTATCCAGGAGAGGAAGGTCGTATTCGATATGGACTGTTATTGTTGCATCAAAATCATACCGAAAAAGCTCAACAAATTTTTAAAGAATCAATAACTCGAAGCCGTTTGGCTCCTAAGTTCTACCAAAAAAAGGAAAAACACTGGACCAAAATTGCTAAATCATATTTAAACTAGAGAATATTTATGTATAAAAAATTATCAACCTTACTGACTATTTTGACCCTTTTTACAGCTTGTCAATCATCCCAAGATTCTGTAGAAGATAACTCAATCAAAAAGAAACAACCTAATGTACAGGAAATTACCGTAAGTCGAGAACCTGAAGTGTTTACTCTAAAGCCTGAAACCCCTATTGTTTCTGAAGTTTATGCAACATTTAACTTAACAACTGACCTTTCACATCTTAGTGAGAATCAAAAGAAAATGATTCCAATTTTAATTGAAACATCTAAAATTATGGATAGTCTATTTTGGTTGCAATCTTATGGGGATAAAAAAACATTACTATCATCTATAAGCGATGACAATCTAAGAAGACTCGTCGATATTAACTATGGCCCTTGGGATAGATTAAACGGAGACAAACCTCTAGTCAACAGTCAAAAAGAAAAGTCATTGGGTGCGAATTTTTATCCAAAAGGCATGACAAAAGAAGAATTTGATAGTACAAGTGATAATAATAAATCTAGTTTATATACAATTCTTAAACGGAATAATAAAGGAAAATTAATAACAGAATTTTATCATGAAGCCTATTCTGAACATTTAGAAAAGGCCTCAAAACTCTTATTAGAAGCAGCTCTATTAGCAGATGATAATGGTTTTAAAAACTATTTAACACTCAGAGCCCAAGCCTTAATTGATGACGAATTTAAAGCCAGTGACATGGCTTGGATGGACATGAAGACTAATGCCATCGACTTCGTTGTAGGCCCTATTGAAACTTATGAAGATCAATTATATGGATACAAAGCTGCATATGAAGCCTATGTATTAATCAAAGATAAGTCTTGGAGTAAAAAACTTGCTAAATTTTCAGCACTTTTGCCAATACTACAAAAAGACCTACCTATAGAAGAAGAATATAAAACTGAAACACCTGGAACTGACTCAGATCTCAACGCATATGATGTGCTATATTATGCAGGACATTCCAATGCTGGCAGTAAAACTATTGCCATTAATCTACCAAATGATGAGACGGTTCAGTTAGCTAAAGGTTCTCGACGATTACAATTAAAGAATGCTATGCAAGCTAAGTTTGATAAAATTTTAATACCTATATCTGAAGTATTGGTTTCGCCAGATCAACGTAAACATATAACTTTTCCTGCCTTCTTCGGTAACACTATGTTTCATGAAGTTGCTCATGGCCTAGGTATCAAAAACACCATAAATGGAAAAGGAACTGTAAGAACAGCACTTAAGCAATTTGCATCCGCGCAAGAAGAAGGAAAAGCAGATATTTTAGGTCTTTATATGGTAGAAAAATTATACCAGATGGGTGAATTAACAGAAGGCCAAATAATGGACAATTATGTTACCTTTATGGCAGGTATTTTCCGTTCCGTTCGTTTCGGCTCTAGCTCTGCTCACGGTATAGCAAATATGTTACGTTTTAATTACTTTGCAAAACAGTCAGCCTTTAATTTTGATGAAAAAACTGGTTATTATTCTGTCAACCCTGAAAAAATGTCAACAGCAATAAAAAGCTTATCTAAGAAAATCTTAACCTTGCAAGGCAATGGTGATTATGATGGTGTTAAAAAATGGGTTGATGAGCAAGGAAAAGTGTCACCACAATTAAAGGCTGCTTTAGATCGATTAACAAAAATCCCTGTGGATATTGTCTTTAATCAAGGTGTTGAGTATCTTAATCTAAAATGAAAGCCATTTTCCTAATTCTATTTTCATTGTCATCAGTATTTGCTGATGACAATGAACAACAAGTAAAGTTAATTATATTAGGCATTGCCCAAGATGCAGGCTACCCACAGCTTAATTGTTACAAACCACATTGTTTGCCTGCTTATAAGGACATCAGATTAAAGGAAAAAGCTGTATCAATTGGTATCGTAGATATTAAAGAAAAAAAGAAATACATGCTTGAAGCCACGCCAGATATTCGTCAACAAATGTACAATTTACATCAATTTATTGATTCCACATATAAATTTGCAGGTGTATTCTTAACCCATGCACATATAGGACATTATACTGGTTTAATGCATATGGGTCGCGAAGCAGCCGGCACCAACAAAGTTAATGTCTATACTATGCCAAAAATGAAACATTTTTTAGAAAATAATGGACCTTGGAGCCAATTAGTAGCACTTAAAAACATTGTTTTGCATCGTTTACAAAACCAAAAAGCTATTATACTAAGTGACAATTTAACACTTACTCCCATACTTGTTCCACACCGTGATGAGTTTTCAGAAACAGTTGGATTTTATATCAAAGGGCCTCGAAAAACAGCACTGTTTATCCCTGACATTGATAAATGGCAAAAGTGGAGCTTAGATATAGTCCAAGTGATTAAAAAAGTTGACTACGCCCTACTCGATGCTACATTCTATAAAAACGGCGAAATCCCAAACCGTGACATGAGTGAGATACCACATCCATTTGTAGAGGAAAGTATGCATTTATTTAAAGATTTATCTGATACAGATAAAAAGAAAGTTTATTTCATTCACTTCAATCACACGAATCCACTAATTCAAAAAGGCAATGAAGCACAACACGAAGTTAAAGCCAAAGGATTCAATTCTGCCTATGAAGGGATGACTATTAATCTATAGACAATTTCGTAGTTACGAATGATTCCAATCATTTATATCATTTGAGTTATTGGGTGATAAACCAATATCATCATCTTCAATAGTTATACCAAGACCTAGTACCGTTCGATTATCATAGTTAAAATAAGCAGCAACTTGGTTTATTTCGAGGATTTCTCCGTCATTCCAGCTATTTACTCTCATACTTTTAATGTCGTTGTTCGACAAATCTACTGGTGACAGAGTTAACACGGCAACATAATTTAATGCGGCTACTTGTTTATCAGTTAAGATGGAATAATGTTTACTAACCAATTCATTAAAAATCGTTTTAGATAATTCATCATCTGCTAACAAACGTTTCATTCCCGAATAATGATCATCAACACAATATTGACATTCATTTATTATTAGGGCCTTTTACCTGATTATATAATTTAAGTAATTTGCCCTTAGCATTAGTGTAATTTACCGTTTTTATCCAAGTCATATTTGAAAACTTTAACTGTTTAAATCAAACCCAGCTCAAGTGCCTTCAAAACGGCCCGGGTTCTATCTCTAACACCAATTTTTGAAAGAATGTTTGATACGTGGTTTTTGACTGTGCCTTCTGCTACAAATAGTGAGTTAGCGATTTCTTTATTGCTGTGACCTCCCGCCATGAGGCGCAGGATTTCAGTTTCTCTTGAAGTTAGAGGTTCTGGGCGTTCAAAGCTCATGAAATCGTTTTTTAACCCTTCAACTCCCTCAAGAATTTTTTTTGTAATTTGAGGTCGAACCAGAGTTTCTCCATTTGCAACTTTTTTAATTCCTTCAACCAAATCTTCTAAGGGGACATCTTTTAATAAATAACCCATAGCACCAGATTTCACACCTGCTAAAACAAGCTCATCATCATCAAATGTTGTGAGTATTATTGTTGGAGGTAATTGATCTTTTTGCTTTAGTTCATGCAAAACATCCAATCCAGACATTTCGGGCATTCGCATGTCCAGTAATACCACATCAGGTTTTATTTTAGGTATTTGCTCAATGGCTGCTTTACCACCGTTGGCTTCCCCAATTACTTCGATACCCTCAGCTAATTCAAGCAAAGCTCTTACGCCTTGCCTAACTAAGTTTTGATCATCAACTAAATATACTTTTATCATTTTCTACCCTGTCATAAATTCTATTTGAACACAAAATCCTTTACTACTTGGAACTACCATGGCGTTTCCATTGAATTGTTTAGCTCTTTCCTTGATACCAGTTAACCCATTTCCTTCTCTAAAAGAAGCATTACAACCTATGCCATCGTCTTCAATTATTATAACAATTTTTTCTCCATCTTTAGAGAAGTTTAGCCATAAATTTTCTGCTTTGGCATGTTTAATGCAATTTGTAATTAGCTCTTGTGTACAACGTAACATCGTTTGTGCAAGTTTTGGTTCTTCTATGGTGTACTCTTTATCTATATCAATATGGATATTTAATCGAGGTATTCCATCAGTTAACTCCACAATGGCTTGAGCAAAATTCAAGTTACCTTTATTCCGAAAGGAGCTGACAACATCTCGTACGTCACTTAACAAAAGGCGAGCTATACCTTGAGCTTTTGCAACTTGTTTTTGTGCTTTACCTTCAGTTATGTGAGTTGCAACCTCCAAGTTCAGGCTAAGTGCAGTTAAATGATGCCCTATGAGATCATGTAACTCACGAGAGATGCGTAACCTTTCATTAATGCGTGAGCTTTCAGTTAACAATACTTGTGTGGCACGCAATTCCGAGTTCAATTTCCTCAACTCTTCTTTAGCATTTTGTTGTCTGCAACCTACAAATGATAAAACATAAGAAAAAGCTGATATTCCTATCCAAAAAAATAGAAAGAATACCATATCAATTGACTGCGAGTCACTTTCAACAATACCGTCAAGTCCACTTAAAATTTGCCATCCAATTAGTAAATTTTGCGTGATCAACACTAAAATTCCTTGCTTTACTGTCATAATCCATGGCAAAAGAATAGTAATAATTAGTGAATAAAAAAGACCATTAATGCTTAATGTGGACCAGTTAATGATAAATATTACAGCTATCATTGCAAATAATAAAATCCACTCATCATATAATAATTTTGAATGGCCTAAATTTTTTGTTAATATAATAAAACCAATACCGAATGCCAAATGTGAAAGTAACCACAAAATACTTTGTGAATTAATCCAATCTTCCCCTATAACAATTTTAACCACTATTGGTATAGATAGGCTTAACCAGATAAAAAGTCCAGCTAACCTAAATAATGAAATATGAGAAAATCTTGATATCAAATTATATTAAATCCATTAAATTATTTACAACATCATCTGGGTTTGACTCACTTATATCATTACCATGATTATAACCATAACTGACAGCAACAACATCACAGCCTGCATTTCTTGCAGCTTTAATGTCATGAGTAGAGTCACCAATCATCAAACAATCTTTAATATTGACACCCATTTCTTTACTCGCGTGAAGCAAGGGCCAGGGGTCTGGTTTTTTAAACTTAACATTATCTCCAGCACATATTACGGAAAAAAATTGAATTATCATGTTTTGCATTAATAAAAAATCAGTAAACTCTAATGGCTTATTTGTAATACATGCAACCTTAATATTACTTGCTAACAGTTTAACCAGCAATTCTTTCACACCTGGAAAAAGTGTACTATACTCGCCTATACATTCTCTATATGCATTTGAAAACAACTCAAATGCATGATTGAGTTGTTTATCATTTGGCTTTTTATTAGTTGAATAGACTAATGCACGTTCAACTAGTTTTAAGGTTCCATTGCCAATCCAGTGTTTTATTTTTTCAAGTTCTGGTTTTTTAATACCAAGTTCTTGGCTCATCTCATCAACAGCAAAAGAGAGGTCCTTTGCCGAGTCTATAAGCGTACCATCTAAATCAAAAAAAACAGCTTTATAAGAAAATATTTTCATTATTTAGCTTGGTAAGATCTAATAATTTCATATTGGTTATTTTCTATTTTTTCAACTGATGGGTTGTTTATATCCAACGATTCTGTCAGCCAATATTTATAGACTCCTGATGTGCTTTTCTTTTTGCGAATGACCAATGACAACTCTTTAATTATATAAACCATATCATTCACTCTTAGGTTTTTTAACATAATGCTTTTCTTTATTTTTTTACCGTTATTATATTTTTCTTCAACCTTTTTTCTGCTGGCAAGTTGCGCTTCTGAATATTCTATTCCGTTGTCAATCGTATCAACAGTCGTTTTTTCTGTTTTGGCAATTGATTCTTGAGGTTTAGTATTTTTTATTGATTCAGCTAATTTTATATCTTCTCGTAATCTCTTAGGATCTGTAACAATATAAACATTATTTTGTTTTTTTAATCCAAATGAACCTAATGGAATTTGACCTTTGTAAGGATATTTAACAATTTCACTTTTTGCTGTTCTAAATATGACAACTTTATCATTATTGACGACTATCGTGTCATTGACTTTTAACATTTTTGATGTCATCGATCGTTTTGATGTAACTATTTTTTTGCTTTCTATTTTTGTTGGCTTCTCTTTTTTTACTTTGGGCCTAGGTGATATCTTAGGATTTTTTGTAACTTTTTTTGGTTTATTGTTAGCCGTGTTTTCAACCTTTTTTTCAAACTCAATTGTAGGCATATCAAGTGTTGGAATTAAATTATTGATTTCAACAGATTCATCGCCTTCTAAATCAGCACGATTGACTTTATCAACCAAGTCTTTAGGGTTGATTTTTTTAGGTTCATCTTGAGCAAAACAGATATTTAGTGATAAGATTGTTAGTAGTAATATACGCATGTTATTTACTTATGCCTCCTAGGGTTAGTTTAAGTGGATCAAGTTGTTTTTCTAATTCTTCTTTACTTAAGTCGGTATATTCCAAAGCAACATCAATAACTGCTCTACCTTCTTTATATGCGGCTTTTGCAATTTTAGCTCCTAAATCATAACCTATAATAGAATTTAAAGCTGTAACTAATATTGGGTTTTTATTAACCGAATCTGCTACATTTTCTTTATTAACCACAAAATCTTTGATAGCTGAATCAGCTAAAACTGTCACAGCGTTAGCCATTATTTCTATACTTTGCAGTATATTTAATGCAATAACAGGCAGCATAACATTTAATTGGAAATTACCTGTTGCTCCTGCAACTGTTATTGTCGTATCATTACCCATAACTTGTGCACATACCATTGCCATAGCTTCTGGAATAACAGGGTTTACCTTGCCGGGCATGATAGAACTTCCAGGCTGCAATGAAGGCAATGCTATTTCACCAATACCTGCTAAAGGTCCAGAATTCATCCATCTTAAATCATTAGCAATTTTCATCATTGTTGAAGCTAATGTTTTTAGTTGTCCCGATAATTCAACAACACAGTCTTGTGAACCAATCCCTTCAAATTTATTATCCATACTATGAAAGGAAGAACTTGTTTTAGCTGATAATTGTGCAGCAAATTTAACTCCAAAATGAGGGTCAGCATTTATACCTGTACCAACAGCCGTACCACCTTGCGGTAGGTAACTTAACCGCTTTGTGGCCGCACTTATTCTTTGATGATTTCTATAAATGAGGTCAGCCCAAGTATTTAACTCTTGAGTAAATGTTACCGGCATAGCATCCATTAAGTGTGTACGCCCAGTTTTTACAATACCATCAAGTTCTTTCGCTTTATCGCGACACACATTTTCGACAGACTCTAATGCTGGCAAAAGTTTTTCGCGTATTGTTAATACTGAACTAACTGCGATTGCTGTGGGGATAACATCATTACTACTTTGCCCCATATTAACATCGTCATTAGGGTGCACATTTGCAAGATGAGATATAACTTCATTACAGTTCATATTCGAACTTGTGCCTGACCCTGTTTGAAAGACATCAATTGGAAAATGTTTGTCTACTTCACCTGATTGAACCTTTTGTGCAGCTAATACTATGGCATCAGCCGTTTCTTTACTCATATGCCCTAAAGATTGATTCACATTGGCCGCAGATTCTTTTATCAAACCTAAGGCCCTGATAAACTCTCTAGGCATGGTTAACCCACTAATTGGGAAGTTGTTTACAGCCCTTTGAGTTTGTGCACCATAAAGTGCATTAGCAGGCACTTTAAGCTCTCCCATACTGTCTTTTTCAATTCTGAATTGCGTTGTATTTTCGTTCATCTATTTCTCCGGGGGCTAGACAGTCGCTAGATCACCTTTGTCTTGTAGCCATGATTTTCTATCACTGGCTCGTTTCTTTGAAAGCAACATATCCAACATTTGAAATGTGGTGTCTCCTTCTTCGATATTTAATTGCAATAAACGCCTTGTATCGGGGTCAATTGCACTCTCTTTTAATTGAATTGGATTCATTTCACCCAACCCTTTAAATCGTGTTACGCTTATTTTCCCCTTAAGATTTTCACGTTCAGCTTTATCTAAAATCTGGTCACGTTCTGATCCATCAAGCGCATAATATTTTTTCTTACCAATATCAATTCTGTATAACGGTGGCATAGCAATATAAATATGCCCTGCTCTGACTAATGCTTCAAAATGTTTCAAAAATAAAGCACACAATAGAGTAGAAATATGCAGTCCATCTGAATCAGCATCGGCTAATACAATTACCTTACCATATCTTAAACCAGATAAATCTGTACTAGCAGGGTCAACTCCCATCGCAACGGCTAAATCATGTACTTCTTGAGATGCCATCACCTGTGATGAGTCTACTTCCCAAGTATTTAAGATTTTACCACGCAATGGCATTATTGCCTGAAATTCACGATTTCTCGCTTGTTTAGCTGAACCTCCGGCTGAATCACCTTCAACTAAAAATATTTCACCTTGCATCGGGTCCGGCGTACTGCAATCAGCAAGTTTACCAGGTAATGCCGGCCCAGCAGTAACTTTTTTACGAACAACTTTCTTTCCTTTTTTCAGTCTATTTTGTGCTTTTTCTATAGCTAAATTTGCAATTAATTCACCTATTGCAACATTTTGAGATAACCATAGAACAAAAGAATCTTTTACAGAATTAGAAACAATGGCGGCTATAGAACGTGATGATAAACGCTCTTTCGTTTGTCCACTAAATTGAGGATCTTTCATTTTTACAGATAAGATGTAACTTACCCTATCCCATACATCATCAGGGGCTAGTTTTAATCCTCTAGGAAGTAAATTGTGAGCTTCTGAAAACTCACGAATAGAATCAGTTAATCCTGTTCTCAACCCATTAACATGCGTACCACCTTGAGCTGTTGGTATGAGATTTACATAACTTTCGGTGAGTACTTCACCATCTGGTTTCCATGAGGCTATCCAATCTACAATTTCTCCATCAACAGTCTGTGTTCCCTGAAAACCTTCTTCAGGAATTATTTCAGCTTCTTGCAAGGACTCTAAAAAGTATTCTTGCAAACCATCCACATAGTGCCACTTTTCGTAATCTTTAGATTTGTCGTCTTTATATTCAACAGCCAAGCCAGGGCAAAGTACTGCCTTAGCTTTAAGCAGTCTTTTTAATTTTCGAACAGAAATTTGCAAGGTATCGAAATACTTTTTTTCAGGTTTAAACCTTACTCGAGTGCCCGTATTTCGCTGGCCAACTGTTCCGATTTCAATCAAATCAGAAATTTTTTCACCGTGTTCAAATGCAATGTGGAATTCTTTCCCTTCACGTTTCACCCAAACATCAAGCCTATCTGTTAAAGCATTTACAACTGAGACTCCGACACCATGTAACCCTCCTGATATTTCATAATTTTTATCAGAAAACTTACCACCTGCATGTAACTTAGTTAAAATTAATTCAACACCTGAAATTCCTTCTTCCGGGTGAATATCAACAGGCATTCCTCGACCATTATCAGATATTTCAACAAAGCCATCTTCTAATAAACTCACTTTAATCTGATTAGCATGACCTGCAAGCGCTTCATCTACAGAGTTATCTATTACCTCTTGTATGAGATGATTAGGTCGTGATGTATCGGTATACATACCTGGCCGGCGTTTTACAGGGTCTAGACCTGATAATACTTCTATATCACTGGATTGATATTCTTTTGTCATAAATTAATCATTTTTCCATTTAATTGAACACCCCATTGATGGGATTTGTTGGCTGGTTATTTTACCTTTTTCTGCTAACTCATGCATAGCATTAACTAAATCTCTTGGAAGTTCCTTAGTAATAATATCTCTGCCTGCCGAGTCTAGTCTCCCTCTATAATGTAGCTGCCCTTTCGAATCTAGCCCAAAAATATCAGGTGTGCAAATGGCACCATAATTTTGTGCTGTTTCTTGTGTATTGTCTAAGAGGTAGGGAAATGAGTAGTTTTTTTCTTTAGCAATTTTTTGCATATTTTCAAAAGAATCTTCTGGATAATCATCAACATCATTTGACATTATCGCGACAGTATTAATTCCAAATTCTTTCATTTTATTGGCATCTTCAACTAATCTATCTTGAATCGATTTAACGTAAGGGCAATGATTGCAGATAAACATGACAACCAAACCTTTTTTACCCATACATTTGGATAAATTCCAATTTTCATTATCAATGCCTTGTAAATTAAAATCAGGCATTCTCTTGCCTAAATCTAGTTCCGGGGTATACAGTAAAACCATTAGGTATTTTCTCCTATAAAAATATCTTTAAAAGCGACGTAGGCTGAACAATAAGCCAATGATGCTAAAGCTGTTAAAAAACAAGCAAAAACAATTATGTATATAATAAGGGCAATTGAGGAGTTTTCACCAAGAATTGTTATTAATGTCGAAACAGTAAACTTTAAGACAAAAACAACTAACACAATAAAAACTAAATAAATAATTCCATACAAGACAAAAGCTGACGCATTTCTTATGCCTGACAAAAAGCTTAATTTTATGGCTGCTGCTGGTGTTAAATTACTAAAGGTTAAAAGTATAGGCGTCAACATATTTATGATTAAAAGTGGCAACATGGTAATAATAGATACCATAAAATATTTCATTAGTACATCTGAAGAAAGTATGATTGAGACTGATATTTCTTTATTATCCCTTAATTGTTCCATCGCTTGAATAAGCTGTTCATTGCTAATACCAATTAAATTCAGAACTATAGAGCTTACCATTTGTGTAATAAGCATCATTAGAATTACCAAAAACCCATACCGAAAAATATTTATTCGATTTGGGCTTTTAAAACCTTTAAATAAATAATTAACCGACATTTTGTGACCTTGTTCAATGTCAGCACAGGCTAGACTTAGCCCTGAGCTAACAAAAGGTAGAATAAAAATCAACGCTATTTGAAAAACTGGTGATAGGCTCATTAATAGTACAGTGAAAACTCCCATTACTAAGAATGTCATCATCCATTGCAATTTATTAGAAACCAAATACCTTACAGAGTGATTTATCCATTGCCAACCATGACTAGCATTAATTATTTTGCCCTTATTAATCATTAAAAATCTAACTGATCGATAATACGATTTTGAGTTAACGAATATACGACATAGTACTTTGATAGGTCTTTATTGAGAGTAAAAAACAAAATATCATCTTTAGCATATCTTTTGGCCAAAAAACTTATTGCATCATTTTTTCCTTTAAATTTTGCTTTCATGTTCAGCACTGACAATCCACTAGATAACATGATTTTCTGATCCACTAAAGGCACAAAATTTGCATAATCATCATATAGACCTTTTGAATTTTGCTTAGGAATATAAGCTAATTTAGGCTTTGATAAAAAACCTGGCTTTAATTCTTTATAATTTAATTCATTATTATTAGAATATTTTTCAGCCAAGTAATAAAATTGGCCATCTTGAAATACGACAATACTAGATTTACCATTATAAATAGTATAAATACCATAACATAATGCTGAAATCTGCAATAATACTATTATTGATAAATCCAGTTTTAAAGCGTTGATTGGTTTTGTTTTTTTAAAGACAATAAATGTTAATAATGGCCCTATTACAACATCAATCAATATTAACAACTTTAAAGGGCTTAAAACTTGTGCAATAGTTGCCAATGGTTTTGGATACCAAATATTGTAAACAACAAACACAAATATCCCTATCACTACAATGCTAAGTAAAAGATGTATTAATGCGACTTTAAATCTTGTCATAAGTCTGAATAAACTTTATTAATTGAGAACTGCTAACTTTACCAAATGAATCATTTTTTAACAACATCTTATAATTTAATCGCTTAAATATTTTATCAAAATAATGTACGCATTTCAGTGTTCTAAAAGCATCAAACCATTGGTGGATAAACTGTTGCCAACGTAAGGAAGATGTTATTTGTGGGCTGCTATTTGTAAAGTGTTTTTCACAATCAAAATTCAGGTATAAATTATACAAATATTTGTCATTAGGAGCTTTGATATTAAGCTGATGATTTTCCCATAAAGTATTTAAATAATATTGCCATTTTTTCAAATAAAAAAAACAAAGAGGATGGTAATACATATAATCATCGAATTTATCCAATTCTTTAATTTGCAATAAAGCTGGACCTGTTCCAAAAGGAACTCTATTGGATAACCTTGATTGAATTAAAACCCTATTACCTTCATTGCAATAGTTTATAGGTTTAACTTTTGCCAATTTATTTAACAAATAAAAATCTTCACCTGCGCTTTTTTTTGGAAAACCTCGAACTTGAGCATAGCTTTGCATGTTTACCACTAATGTACTACCCAATGGAATGTAATCATATTGATTTCTAGCAAATTGCAACCCTGAAAGATAATACCTTAATTTAAAATCATATAAAAACTGTAGATGGTTCAAATATTCATCATTACTATGATGTTTGAAATCAAATACAACTGCTGAATACTGTTGTTTTATGGATTTAACTTGAGAGAAATAATTTTCAGGCAATATTACATCAGCGTCTGTCGAAAATATCCATGGAAAACGTATACTCCCATTTGCATAGAGCTTTAGTGCTATATCGCATCCAATTTTTCGAGCATGGCCAACACCTTTTTTAGGATCAAGTAATAATTCACCTAAATTTCGATTGATTATAAGAACATCAGGTGTGTTATTGCCTTGAATGTGTGTAATGTTATCATGAATTTCTAGATTTCTATTTGAGGATTCTTTAAGTGATTTAATTAATAAATGGTTCTGAGCTATCCATGATGATTTACCATTAGGCGCATTAATAACAAGTATAACTAATACATCTTCACTAATGTTCTCAAAAACACTTTGCATGAAATTTTCTGCTTCATTGCATACTGGAATGACAACAACATAATCATATTTTAAGTTCTTTAAAGTTAAATCTTGTGATTCAGCTTCAGCATAATTATGCAGATACTTATTAATAGATTTATCTTTGCTAAATAGCATCTACAATTTTTTTTCTGACTCAAAACTATCTATTTCAGCCATCCATAAAAACACCTTTTTCAAGGTAGATATCTGTTGGTTAGTATCATAAAGTGATAAAAAGTGATTCTTATAGATGAATTTTTCATCAATTAGAGTTAATTCACTATTGCTCTCTATAAACTTCATTTGAATAACATCTTCAAAACCATCTGCATAGATAAATTCAAAATAAGAAACTGTAAACTCCACTATATTTGAAGTATCTATCCCTCCATTATCCACTCCTCCATCATCCTGTAGAGTCAACTGGAGAATGGCAACACCCTCATTGAGCGTAAAGTCTAATTCTAGTTGCCCAGAATTATCCATTACTGTTGTTAAAGAGTTTAATATATTATTTGTATCAGAAACAATGCTTAAGTCAAATTGCTGAACCAATTGGCTGGATTCAAACGTACCTAAATCAATATTGAATGCAAAATTTGGAAATTGCACCAATGGATTTGGCGGGAAAACCAAAGGTGCCGCATCTAAATCTCCTATAATTTCAAATACAGGTCTATCATTAACTGGTAAAACATCTATAGTTAACTCTGAAGGAACAATACTGATGCCATCGGTTACTTCAAACATGAAGTTTGCTAACCCAAATGCATTACTTGGGGCAGTATAATTAAAAGTACCATCACTATTGATAGTTAAAGAACCTCCAATCCCTGCAATTGGGTTAAATGTACCAGGATTGAATACCGTTAAAACATCACTATCAGTGTCATTAACTAAGACACTATCATCATTATGATCATTAATACTACCATTGGTATCACTTGCAATAAGAATTGAATCTTCAAGAAGTTGATAGCCATCATTACTGACAATAGGCGTATTATTACAATCAACAAATAAAGACATATCATCTGCATTTACAATACTTCCAGAACCATCTCCATTAACACCTCCTGTGACAAGACACGTTTGATTTGGCGTAACTGGTTGCGATAAAACAGTCACATTATAATTTGTTGAATTTGCCAATTTAGTAGAAAATGTAAATGAACCATTACTAGTTAATTGCAAATCATCCCCTAAATCATTCTGCAAAACAACACTTGATTCCAAATTAGAGATAACACCTCCAAGAACAAACAACTGTTCAACTGAGATTGAGCCATCTGTTGAGCCAATTGGGGTGATTGAAGTTCCCATACTATTCGAATACTCTTGATTAGAAAGTAACAGAGGTAATATTACAGGTGCAATAATATTTTGGTCGATAGTGAAATTCAATTCACCCAGAGAGCCACTAGGTATTTCGATAAAAGAAAAATCAATTGCAACAACACGAATAAATGTACCATGATCAGTACATGTAATTGAAGCCCCACCTAAAAGAGCATTACAGTTCATCATAACATTCAAAACTGTATTGTCAAAATTAATATCAACTTGCATACCGATTACACTAGGGCTACCTAAATAATCTATGGGTATAGAAACAATATCCCCAGGCTCAGCTGTTGCCGACCCAACAATTGTTGCAGGTTGTGAGAATACATTTGTTGATAGCAAAAACAGTATGAAAATTAAATTAATTCTTAATACATTCATTTACAGGCTCCTATAATACAATTAATCCCTATCGTATATGATAATGCAAGCCATTTATAAATGCAAAGATGTATTCCTTACACCTTAAAAATTATTCCCACTCAATAGTCGCTGGAGGTTTAGATGAAATGTCATAAACAACACGAGACACTTTATCTATTTCATTAATGATTCTGGTTGAAACATGTTCCAAAAATTTATACGGTAAATGCGCCCATCTGGCAGTCATAAAATCAATCGTTTCAACAGCGCGCAAAGCAATAACATATTCATAACGGCGTGCATCACCCACAACACCCACTGATTTAACTGGTAAGAATACCGCAAATGCTTGCGAGGTTTTATCGTACAAGTCCCACTTGATTAATTCAGTAATGAATATATGATCTGCCTTGGCCAAAATTTCAGCATAATGTTGTTTGACTTCGCCCAATATACGCACACCTAATCCAGGACCTGGAAATGGATGGCGATAAACCATGGCTTTAGGTAAGCCCAAGGCCACGCCCATCTTGCGCACTTCATCCTTAAATAAATCACGCAAAGGTTCTAATAATTGCAATTCCATATCTGCAGGTAAACCACCGACATTGTGGTGAGACTTGATCACATGGGATTTTCCTGTGGCCGAAGCCGCAGATTCAATCACATCTGGATAAATGGTGCCTTGAGCCAACCATTTAACATTATCTAATTTGCGGGCTTCTTCCTCAAATATTTTGATAAACAAGTTACCAATGATT
Source organism: Alcanivoracaceae bacterium (assembly GCA_016744455.1). Taxonomy (GTDB): domain Bacteria; phylum Pseudomonadota; class Gammaproteobacteria; order Xanthomonadales; family Marinicellaceae; genus NORP309. The sequence goes on along the minus strand of JADGEI010000001.1, from coordinate 492,286 downwards.
TTACGTTTTGCTTCAGGATCTTCTTCGCCCTTTAAAGCCTCATAATACATTTGTTGGGCATTGACTCGAATCACATGGATGTCCATGCCTTCAGCCATGGTTTCCATCACTTGATCGCCTTCTTTGTAACGCAACAAACCAGTATCAACAAACACACAAACCAATTGATCACCAATGGCTTGGTGCAACAAAGCCGCTACAACAGATGAATCAACGCCACCAGATAAACCCAACAAGACTTTGTCATTGCCAGCTATTTTTTTAACATTCTCAACATGAGTTTCTATGATATTGTCTGTTTTCCATAATTTTTCACAACCGCAAATATCAAACAAAAAACGATCAAATATTTTCTTACCTTGTGTGGTATGTGATACTTCAGCATGAAATTGAATGCCAAATATAGTCGATTCTTTATTTTCAAAGGATGTTACTGGTGCTGTGGCACTGTTTGATGTCACATGAAAACCATCAGGCATGACATCCACTTTATCACCATGACTCATCCAAACATCTAACTGCCCTGCTTTCTCATCATATATGCCATCCAGTAGCTGTGAGTCATTTTTTAATTGAACATGCGCATAACCAAACTCCTTTTCATCACTTGGAATCACCGTACCGCCAAAATGGTGAGCTATGACTTGCATGCCATAACAAATCCCAAACACAGGAATACCCAAATCAAAAACTTGACCATTCACCTTTGGACCATCATTTAAATGTACCGATTCAGGACCACCAGATAGAATCAAACCTTTAGGATTAAATTCAGTGATCAGCTCAAAATTCACATCCCAAGGCCACACTTCACAGTAAACACCTGCTTCACGGACCCGACGTGCAATCAATTGGGTAAATTGTGACCCAAAGTCTAAGATTAATATTTTGTTGTTTTTTATGTTCATATTTTTTATTCCAAACAAAGCCCCGTCATTCCAAGGCTCAACCAAATTAATTCCGTCATTCCCGCGAAGGCGGGAATCTATTTATTTTATACTGTATTCCGTAGGTTGGCCCTGCTCACCTACGATTCACATGCTATTCTTTTCTAGTAATTGGTGTTTTTAATTTATTTTGGGTTATTGTTACTTTTATAAAATTAAACTCAATTTTACAATTGCTCCACATTGGTACAAAAATGCATTTATTTAAACTATCCTTTATTTTAATAATTTCAATCAACCTAATTTCAGGAAAGATTGTTAATGAATTTTTTGCTATAACATCTGATACATTCTCAAAATTAAAAATAGATATTTCATCAAAAAATTCATTTAATATTTCAAATTCAATCGATTCATAATTACCTAGAACATCACTATAATGGCTAGATTTAACAATATAAGAATCATAATATTTTCTTGTATATTCATCTGAATCATAGTTATATTGAACTACTTTGCTATTAATATATTTTAATCTATTTATCATTACTTAAAGTTCTCTAAAAGGCATTCGTTATAAATTATTAACACTAATTATCATTTAGATTGATCAGAAATTTCATGAGTTCAAAGTGTAAAATGTGAGTTTATAAGTATAAATGATCATTTTTTAAACGCAAAAATCATAAATTTATGAATTAATATCAATGATAATTTATGTCCGTGTCCTATAATTCGGCGCTTCCTTCGTTATATTCACATCATGCACATGACTTTCAGCCATACCGGCATTGGTTATTTTGACCATTTCAGGTTTGTTTTTCATTTCTTCGATATTGGCACATCCAACATATCCCATTGAGGCCTTTAAACCGCCCATTAATTGATGGATAACAGGAGCCAATGCGCCTTTGTAGGCGACTCGGCCTTCGATGCCTTCAGGGACAAGTTTTTCATTGTCTGTGACATCATCTTGGAAATAACGGTCTTTTGAGCCTTTATCCATGGCTCCTAATGAGCCCATTCCACGGTAGGATTTGTAGCTTCTGCCTTGATATAGTTCGACATTACCTGGAGATTCTTCTGTGCCAGCAAACAAGCCACCAGCCATAATAACACTGGCACCTGAGGCAACCGCTTTGGCTACATCGCCTGAATAACGAATACCACCATCAGCAATCAATGGAACACCTGTCCCCTTTAGCGCCTTTGCAACATTATCAATAGCTGTTATTTGAGGCACACCTACACCTGCTACAATTCGCGTGGTACATATTGATCCTGGCCCAACACCCACTTTGACACAGTTTGCTCCAGCTTTTGCCAATGCCAATGCAGCATCACCTGTTGTAATGTTTCCGGCAACAATTTGCACGTCTTTAAAATTATTCCTCACCCATTTAACTCTATCTAACACACCTTGAGAATGCCCATGAGCTGTATCAACAACCAATACATCAACTCCTGCATTAACTAACGCTTGGCATCTTTCTTCAGCATCACCACCTGCTCCAACAGCCGCAGCAACGACTAGTTGTTCATCAGAATCTTTTACTGCACTAGGATGCTCTTTTGATTTTTGCATGTCTTTTACGGTTATTAAGCCTTTTAACTCAAAATCATCGTTAACAACAAGAACTTTTTCAATGCGGTGCTTGTGTAATAACTGTTTAACTTCTTCAGTGTCTGCACCTTGTTTAACTGTCACAAGATTTTCTTTACGAGTCATGATATTTCTTACTGGGTCTTCTAACACTCTTTCAAAACGTAAATCTCTGCTAGTGACTATACCTACAAGGTCGTTTCCATCGACTACAGGAACCCCGGAAATTCGATTTCTACGGGTGATTCCTAAAACATCTTTTATGCTTGTTTGTGGCGTTACGGTGATTGGGTTTTTAATGACACCTGATTCATACTTCTTAACCAAACTGACTTCAAGAGCCTGCTCTTCTATTGATAGATTTTTATGAATGACGCCAATACCGCCTAATTGAGCCATTGCTATGGCAAGTCTTGCTTCTGTGACAGTATCCATCGCAGCAGAAATAAGGGGGATGTTTAATTTGATTTTTTCAGTCAATTGGGTAGATAAATCGACATCTTTGGGTAAAATGTTTGAATATGCTGGAACCAGCAAAACATCATCGAAAGTAAGCGCGTCAGAGATTATACGCATGTGATTTCTCCTGAATTTTAAAAATTCGCCGCATTCTACCATAACACCGTTAAGAAAAGGCAACTCATGCAAGTAAATTTAGGTAAAACTCCAGAAAACCCGTTATCTCCGAGCAAGTTAAACAACCTTGCCCGACGGACCATAGAAAAACACATGGGAAGTGTCTGGCTTATTGGTGAAGTATCTGATTTATATATGGCTCGTTCTGGGCATGCCTATTTTTCCCTGAAGGACAATATGTCTTCAATTAAATGTACTTTTTTTAAACAGTATAATTTTAGTAAAATTGAAATTAAAAATGGTGATAATTTATTAGCCTTTGGGCAAACAACTCTTTATGAAGAACGTAGTACTTTCCAGCTCAAAGTAGAGCGTATTGAAAAATCTGGCATTGGCGATATGGCAAAAGCATTTGCACAGTTAAAAGTAAAGCTCGAAGCATTAGGATATTTCAGCCAAGAGCATAAACAACAAATACCTCGAATGGTTCAATCCCTTGCAATTGTGACTTCTCAAACTTCAGCGGCAATTACCGACGTTTTAAATGTAATTAAGCGACGTAACCCATTACTCTCTGTCAGCATTTATCATGCAACTGTACAAGGTGAAAGAGCTGTAGAAGATATTATTGACGCCTTGTTAAGGGCTGATATTAATAATCACGATGTAATATTATTGACTCGAGGTGGTGGTTCTCAAGAAGACCTTTGGACTTTTAATGATATTTCTATTGCACAAACTCTATTTAATTTAACCACACCTTGTGTTTCTGCTATTGGTCACGAAAGAGACACTAGCATATCAGATTTAGTTGCTGATGAATTTGCCATAACTCCAACAGCAGCTGCAGAATTATTAACAGTGGATATTAGCGAGTTAAAACTACGCCTATCTTATAACATAGATTCTTTGAATAAATACATCACTAAAAACCTCAATGATCACAACCAACGGCTGGATATTTTTTACCATAAATTAGAAAAATCACACCCAAAAAATAGCATTACAATTACTAAGCACCTGCTAAATAATAAATATGAAAAACTAGTACAACTTGCTAGTAACCAAATCGATATAAAAGAACATCAGCTATCTAAACAAAAGGCTATTATTAACAAATATAATTTTAACTTAACTGAAAAACAAATCAAGTTAGATTTCTTATTGAACACCATAAAATCTCTTCAATTCGCCCATATGTCTGACAATAAACATCAGCTTGATAGTGCCGTTAAGAATCTCAACAACTTAAGCCCTTTAGCTACATTATCAAGAGGTTACAGTATAACTTTAAAGCAAAATACCGGTGAAATAGTGACAGATCAACAGGATATTAAAAATGGTGACGTTATTGAAACACAATTAAAAAATGGTAATATTACTTCACAAGTGAGGATGTGAGTTTTTACGATAATTCAATTTAAAATACCAGAAACCTCTATTGATAGGTATATTTGATAGGTGAATATTTGCCAATAATTTAACAATCGAATACCTTATAAAAACTCCAAAACTTTTAATAATGCAGTCGGGTGTGGAATATTTTTTATTTTTGATAAGTCTTGCCATATATCTTCTGGATTTTTTTGATCTGGTTCAGCATAAATTACACTGACTTTAATTGTAAGTATTCGATGAGATAAAACATGTGTTATTTCAAACGTTTTATGCTCATGTTGATCAACCATCTTACTTAATTCACTTTCTGTTGAAAATAATGGCAGGAACCATAATTCTGCCCATATGCCTTTGTTATTTCTTTGATGTAATAAAACTTTATTATCTACCACACTAAGCAGTGCATAGAGTGTGATAGGCACTTGTTTTGTTTTAGCTTTTTTCTGCGGATAAAATTCTATTGTATTATTTTTAGAAGCTAAGCAAATATTTTTCAATGGGCATTGGTTACATTTTGGCTTAGATCTGGTGCAAATCATCGAGCCTAAATCCATCAGTGCTTGATTGTGATTCTTTGGGTTTTTTTGTGGTATTAGTTGTTCTACAATTTTCCATAATTTTTTATCAAGTTGACTTAGTTTATCTGCCTTAACTTCATAAACCCTACTTACAACTCGTTTAACATTGCCGTCTAATATAGGATAAGGTAAATTAAATGAAAGAGACAATATTGCTCCAGCTGTCGTTTTACCAATTCCTGGCAGTGCAATAAGCTCATTTAAATCTAATGGTAACGCATTATGATAATCTTCGTGGCATATCACAGCGGTTTTGTGGATATTCCTAGCACGATTGTAATACCCCAAACCTGACCACATTTGTAAGACATCACTGACATCAGCTTTCGCTAAAACCTGAATACTTGGGAATTTATCTATAAAATTTGCAAAGTAGTCAATAACTTTTATGACTTGTGTTTGCTGTAACATGATTTCTGACACCCAAACAAAATAGGAATTTTCGACTTGCCATGGCAAATTCTTGCGACCATTTTCTTCGAACCAAGTTAACAGCTGTGATTGAAATTGTTGACAATATTTCATCTACGCATGTTAACATACACTTTAACTATTTTACTTTTTAATCTTGAAACAATTAACACATATTCATTCAACTGTAGAAGTCATTAAGAAGAGTACTTTTATCGCTATTGTAGCACCAATATTAAGTGTTGATGATGCCAAAGAATTTTTACTAAATCATTCTGATTTTTCTGCCACTCACAATTGTTGGGCATATCGAATTGGGCAAGTATATCGATTTAATGATGATGGAGAACCATCAGGCACAGCCGGAAAACCGATGTATAACGCCATAGAAGGACAAGAATTTGATAATACCGCTGTTCTTGTGATACGTCATTACGGAGGAATTAAATTAGGTACAGGTGGTTTAATGCGCGCCTATGGTGGTGGTGTGAGCAGGTGCCTTCAAACTGCTGAATTTGAAACTATTCAAGACATTGATGAACTTGTAATTAATGTTCCATTTCAATATATTCAAGCTATGCACAATTTAGCCAAACTACTAAATGCAACAGTTATATCAGAAAACTTCAATGAATTTGGTGCCTTAATGACCATTAGGTTATTAACTAAACACAGTTCAAATCTAATAGACAAAGCTACGAATATTTCAAAAGGAACCGTTAAATTATTAGAGACTTAAGCGAAAAACCTTGATTTTAATCAAAACTCAAGTGTTTCAATAAAAGATTATACAATCTCAATCAAGTACTATTTATTAACAAGTTTTAACAAAAAACCATACTCTTCAGCAACTTCTTTGTATTGTTGATAACGTCCTGATGCTCCGCCATGACCTGCGTCCATATTGGTTCGCATAATTAACAAATTGTTATCTGTCTTCAGATCACGTAGTTTAGCAACCCATTTTGCAGGTTCCCAATATTGAACTTGAGAGTCATGTAAACCAGTTGTAACGAACATGTTTGGGTAGTCTTGTTTTTTAACATTATCATATGGCGAATAAGACAACATATAATCGTAATAGATTTTATTCTTTGGGTTACCCCATTCATCAAACTCTCCAGTTGTTAATGGAATATCTTCATCTAACATTGTAGAAATTACATCAACAAAAGGAACAGCTGCTATCACACCTTTGTAAAGCTCAGGATTCATATTGGCTATTACACCCATTAATAAGCCACCTGCAGATCCTCCCATTGCAAAAACATGTTTTTTATCACCATATCCTTGAGAAACAAGCCCTTTTGTCACATCTATAAAGTCGGTAAATGTATTTTTTTTCTTTAATAGTTTTCCATCTTCATACCAAGTACGCCCATTAGCTTGAGATCCCCGAACATGAGCAATGGCAAAAACAAATCCTCTATCCAATAATGATAACCGAGAATATGAAAAAGTTGGATCAATCGATACACCATAAGATCCATAACCATAAATCAAAATTGGTCGTAAAGATAAGGGTATATCAGATTTTTTATAAACTAATGATACAGGCACCTCAACACCATCCCTTGCCTTGAAACTTACTCTTTTACTTTGATAGTGACTTGATTTAAAATCACCAATAACCTCATCTTGTTTTAATAATTCTTGCTCACCTGTTTTCATATCATAATCATAGACAGTATAAGGTGTTGTCATTGATGCAAAATTATAACGTAAAATAGTCGTATTTTGTTGTGGATTATAATCAAACCACATGGTATATATATCTTGATCAGATTTAATTATATTACTAGTCTTATCCTTAAGGTTATATAATTTGAGGTGCAATAACCCTTTACTGCGTTGATTTATGACTAAGTACTCATTAAAGGCCATAACTTCATAGAGCAAAGTATTGCTACTGTGTGGAATTATTTCATTCCATTTTGATTTATCAGATGATTGAGACAAACGTGTTTTCAATAATCTAAAGTTAATTGCTTGCCAATTACTTAGGATATAAAATTCATCATTTAATTCTTCAACAGAATACAAATGATCCTTTTCACGTGGTAAAAATGGCACGAATTCTCCAAAAGGATTATTGGCATCTAAAACTAACACTTCTGAATTTGTTGTACTTTCTACATCAATATAGATATAATTTTTTGAAGTACTAGCACTAATTGATAGGCTGTACGTATTATTTTGTTCTTCATAAACCAATACATCTTCTTCAGAACTACCAAGTGTATGGCGAAATACTTGATAGGGTAAAAGGGTTGTTTTGTGTTTTTTTGTATAGAAAAATGTTTTATTATCTAATGCCCAAACAATTGAACCTGTGGTATTTTTAACAACATCATCAAACATAAACCCTGTATTTAAATTTTTGAAATATAAGGAATAATTTCTACGTCCTGTTTTATCTTCAGAAAAACCAAATATTTGCTGGTTTGGGGAAATGGCTTGATAGTTAGATTGAAAATAGTTCGAGTTTTTTGCTCTCTCATTCATGTCTACCATTATTTCTTCAGTAGCTTCAAGGCTCTTTAATTTTCGTGCAAAGATATTGTATTCGTTCCCAGATTTAAAGCGTGAATAATACCAATAATCATCAATTCTATATGGCACAGTTTTTTCCTTTTCAGGAAGCCTTGAGACAATTTCTTTATATATCGTTGCAATTAAAGGTTTTTGATCTAATAACTTAGTATCAGTATACTTATTTTCAAGGGTTAGATAACTCAGAACATCCGTATTAGTTCTTTTATCATCACGTAACCAATGATAGTTGTCAACACGATTATCGCTATTCTGTTTATACGGGATTTTTTTTGCTACTGGATTAGTATTAATAACTTGAGTCATTTTTGAATGTACATGGTTACAAATTAATAGAAATGAAATAAATAGAACTTTAAACATATAATTACCTATTTATAAGCGGTAATGAGAGAATAATAACGACTCAGTAATTAAAGAGCAAATAAAAAGATATTATAAAATATCCTGTATTACGTGTTTACCAATATTAAACACTTAAAATTAAGTTGAGATAAATATGTAGTTAATTAATAGAGGCATTAAATCGATTTTGGGATATTAGATAAAAAGGCCTGCTTGTATCAAATAAACAGGCTTTAATATAAATCATCTATTGGACTTGAAACACTTTTTCATTAATACTAACACTAGCATCATCTCTTAATGCTTTAGTTAAATTTTGAATTTCGGTATTTCCGACAGAACGGACAATTTGTGATTCTATACTCTTTTTCTCCCCTTCTTCAATTGTTTCACTATTAGCGTTTACAACTGATTTAAGCAAAACAATAGCAAAAGCATTAGCGGATGATTCTACTAATAAAGCTTCGGAAATGCCCTCTTGGTATTTTAATTTAAAAACATTTTGGACCAATTGATAAGGTTGTTTTGAACCTGTACGTTCAATATCAACTGCTTCCACTAATGATTTGTCAGTTTCTTTAGCTAAATCGGCAATAGTTGTTTCTCCAACTTTGAGTTTTTCTAAAATTCCTTCAGCTTTTTGCTTGGTGTAATCTGTGGCTTTTATAGATAACAATTTATTCTTAATTAAATCTTTTACGTCTTCTAAGGGTTTTACCTGTGGTTGAAGGTGCTCTTTAACATGAATATAGGCGACATGATTTTCACCTAGATCAATAAGCTCACTGGTTTCATTATCAAGCTTGATTAAGTCACTAAAAGCCGCAGAAGAAAATTTAGGGTTAGCAGCTATACCAAGGCCTTTTCCTCTAGCAAATAATTCTGTTGATTTTAATTCTAACCCGGAATTTTCTGCTGCTAATTCTAAAACATTATCAGAATCTATAATAGTTGTATCAAGCTCATCTGCTTGAATTAAAAATAGTTCGTCAGCACGTTCTTGTTTTAACTCTTCAACCAATTTAACTTTAATGTCATCTAGCTTAGGAATTTCAGGTGATTTTACTTCATTTAATTTGATAATGTGGTAACCGAATTTTGATAATACTGCCTCAGATATTTCTCCTGAACTCATAGAAAATAGTTTTTTGTCAAAAGCTTCAACCATATCACCTTGCGCAACCCATCCGAGGTCACCACCTTGTTTTGCTGAACCAGGATCTTGAGAAACTTCTTTTGCCACTTCTGCAAAATCTTCACCAGCATTAATTCTATCAGACACTTTATCAATTTCAACTTTTACTTCTTCTGCATTATTGCTAACAGGCAACAAGATATGCTGAGCAGATCGCTTTTCTGCTGTCATTAACGCTTTTTTTCGTTTTTCATAATAATCATTAATATCACTATCATTAATTTCTACTTGTTCTAATAAATCTGCAGTGGATAATTCAACATAGTTGATAGATACTTGTTCATCAGTCATGTAGTCTGTACTAAATTCATTATAGTGATTTTTAATTTCTTCATCAGTTACCTCAACATCAGATTCATAATCTTTACTTGAAAATTCAAGATAATCAAAACTCCTTTTTTGCTTTGATAACTTATATTGGGTTAAAATTTCTGACTCTAATGCAAAAGAAGTGGAATTAAGCATTATTGGCAAAGCTGAACCTTTCAAGTCATCTCTAATTTCACGTTGTAAAAGTTCAGCAGACTTATTAACTTGTGATAGATAATTTGCATAAGCTTCTTTGCTAAACTTTCCATCCACTTGAAGTCCTGAAGATGATTCGATATAGTTTCTAACACGAGATGGTGAAACATCGTAGTTAAATTTTTGTGCCTCTTGTTTCAGTAACTCGCCATCAACCAATTGGTTCATCACACCCCTTTTAAAATTTTCAGTCTCAAAATACTCTGAACCTATGTTGTCACCAAATTGGCTTTTCATACGATCTTTTGATGTTTGATAGGCTAAATTAAATTCAGGTACGGTAACTTTCTCTCCATTAACAGTAACAGCACTATCATTGTTTGAAGATAGTAATTGTCCACTAATACCCCAAAAAACAAATGATATAATGATTAAACCCATTATGATTTTAGCAGTTAGGCCCGATGATTGTTGTTTTAAGTCTCTTAACATAAGTATTTTCTTTAACTATTAATTTTTATAATATCCAAAAATAAAAAAGGGTGTCGAAAAGACACCCTTTGATATAATGGCGGAGTGGACGGGACTCGAACCCGCGACCACCTGCGTGACAGGCAGGTATTCTAACCAACTGAACTACCACTCCGTATTGGTGGGTGCTGAGGGGATCGAACCCCCGACCCTCGCCTTGTAAGGGCGATGCTCTCCCAGCTGAGCTAAGCACCCAGTATTTCTACTGATTTAGGGTTTAATTTAACGCTTCTTTTAGAGCTTTACCCGCTTTAAATGATGGAACATTTGCCGCTTTAATTTGGATTGTTTCACCAGTTCTTGGGTTACGACCTTTACGAGCCGCTCTGTGTTTAACAGAGAAAGTACCAAAACCGATAAATGTCAATGATTCACCGCCTTTAAGGCAGTTCGTAACTGTACCAACCATTGCTTCAAAACAAGATGCTGCTGTAGCTTGTGAAACATCCGCTTGTTGTGCAACTTCTTTAATAAAATCTGCTTTTTTCATTATTTTTAACTCCAATTTATTTTTTGCTTAATCACTTAAGACCAAGTTAATTATATGTAATTTGTTCAATAAAATATCGAAATGGGATTGTATACTATCTCACTTATAAATGTGATGTTTTTTTTATATATTTATGCAATTTATCACTATTATTACCATTTAAAACCTTTTTAAAACATTAATGACTATAGGTGTCTGAAGTTGGCTTCTTTTGCGTTTCATCAACATTAATCATTAAATGGTAATCTTTATCAGATAAAGGTTTTAATTCCTTTTCTAGAGCTATATCAAATACCTCATCAATATATTTAACTGGTATTATTTCTAACTCATTTTTAACTTGAATGGGCATTTTAAGCAAATCTTTGACATTGTCAAATGGTATTATCACTTTTTTTATACCTCCACGTAAAGCAGCCAACAATTTTTCTTTTAATCCACCAATTTCCAGCACTTTTCCACGTAATGTTATTTCACCGGTCATGGCAACATCAGCGTTCACTGGATTGTTTGTTAAAGCTGAAACCAATGCCACACACATCCCTACTCCAGCACTTGGACCATCTTTAGGTGTTGCTCCTTCAGGTACATGTATGTGAATATCTTTATTGACTATTGAATTTATATCTATACCTGTAGATTGCGCCTTTGACTGTATCATAGAATATGAAGTCTGAATTGATTCTTTCATGACTTTTCCAAGATGCCCTGTCAATATCTGCTTACCATTCCCACGTAGCACACTTGCCTCTATTTGCAATAATTCACCACCTACTTCGGTCCATGCTAAACCTGTCACCATGCCAACTTCATTTCTTGCCTGAGCTCTACCAAATTTTGTTTTATGCACTCCTAAATAAGACACTAGGTTTTTAATAGAAATACTTATGTTTGTCGTTTCTGAATCTGTTAGTATTTGTTTTACTACTTTCCGACATATCTTTGAGATTTCACGTTCTAAATTTCTTACACCTGATTCCTTTGTGTAATAACGAATTATTTCTTTAATTGCAGCTTTACTAAACTTTAGTTCTTTTTTTTCTAATCCGTTCGCTTCAACTTGTTTAGGGACAAGGTACCTAACAGCAATTTCAATTTTCTCTTGTTCTGTATATCCTGGAATACGAATAATCTCCATCCTGTCTCTTAATGGGCCAGGGATATTTAGTGTATTAGCCGTAGCAATAAACATGATTTCTGATAAGTCAAAATCCAAATCCAAATAATGATCTGCAAAAGTATGATTCTGCTCTGGATCCAGTACTTCTAATAAAGCAGATGAAGGGTCTCCCCTGAAATCAGCATTCATTTTATCCAATTCATCTAATAACATTAAAGGGTTACATGACTTAGCCTTGGTGATGTTTTGAATAATGCGGCCAGGCATTGAACCAATATACGTTCGTCTATGACCTCTTATTTCTGCCTCATCACGCACACCACCTAAAGATATTCTTGAATAGGTTCTACTTGTGGCCTTTGCAATAGATCTACCAAGTGATGTCTTACCCACTCCTGGTGGACCAACTAAGCACATTATTGGACCTTTCATTTTTTGCTTACGTTTTTGAACTGCTAGAAATTCCAAAATTCTTTCTTTAACTTCTTCTAATCCATAATGATCATCATCGAGAATTTGTTTAGCATAATCCAAATCTGTATTTATATCATTTCGAATTTCCCATGGTAAATTTAATATCGTATCTAGATAGTTTCGGACAACTGTTGCTTCTGTTGACATGGGAGGCATTTTTTTTAACTTTTTAAATTCAGCATCAACTTTCTCTTGAGCTTGAACGCTTAACATTGCCTCAGCAATTTTATCTTCTAATTCAGCATATTCAGAATTCTTACTATCTACATCTGTTAACTCTTCATTAATCGCTTTTAATTGCTCATTTAAGTAATACTCTCTTTGGTTTTTTTCAATTTGAGTTTTAACTTTCCCGTGAATTTTTTTCTCAATCTTAATAATTTCTAATTCATTATTAAGTATAGCTAACAATGATTCTAGACGTGAGGCAATGTTTTGTTCTTCAAGCAACAATTGTTTTTCTGCAATTGGAATTGTAATATGAGCAGAAATTGAATCTGAAATTTTATAGGGGTCATCAATAGCAACTAAAGTATTTAATAACTCTTTTGTGGTTTTTTTGTTTCGTTTAGCATAATGTACAAAACTATCTTTTAATGAACGTACTAAAGCATGTATTTCTTTTTGATTAATTGATTCACTATTTTGGCAAAAGTTATATTCAGATTCAAAGTATTCATTTTCAATTAAGTTTTTCAACTCTACCCTACTTGTACCTTCAATTAAGACTTTGTGTGTTCCGTCTTGAAGTTTAACCATTTGTAGAATTGTAGACAAAGTACCAACTGTATAAATATCATCTGCTTTAGGGTTATTAGTTTGAGCATCCTTTTGTGCAACCAAGATAATGGGTAAATTATCCTTCATTGCTGACTTCAGGGCTGAAATAGATTTTTCTCTTCCAACAAACAATGGTACTACCATACCTGGGAATACAACTACATCTCTCAATGGTAGGACAGCTGCTGTTTGTTTTATATTATTGTGTTCTGTCATTATCTACTCTAATTTTCATTGACGGCTTTTGCTACATTGTCTCTAACTATTAGCGGTGTATTACCATCCTCAATAACAGCCCTATCGACAACGACTTTAGTAACATCATCCATATCAGGAATATCATACATTATATTTAGCAACGCATTTTCCATAATCGTCCTCAGCCCCCTTGCCCCAGTCTTGCGAGCTAGAGCCTTTTTTGCAATTGCTATTAATGCATCTTCACGAATATCTAATTCAACATCATCTAATTCAAACATGTATTTAAATTGTTTTGAAATTGCATTTTTAGGCTCAACTAGTATCTTCACCAATGCACTCTCATCTAACATTTCTAAAGTTGCAGTTACGGGTAATCTTCCGACAAATTCAGGAATCAAACCATAGGTAACCAAATCGTCTGGCTGTAAATTTTTAAACAATGCTAATTCAATTTTTTTATTATCAATTTGTTTTACATTTGCTGAAAAACCTATCCCTGTTTGAGTAGAACGTTTTTCTATAATTTTTTCTAAACCAGAAAAAGCTCCTCCACAAATAAACAGTATGTTTTTTGTATCTACTTGCAAAAACTCTTGTTGAGGGTGCTTTCGCCCACCTTGCGGTGGAACTGATGCAACTGTTCCTTCAATTAATTTCAATAAGGCTTGTTGAACCCCTTCTCCAGAGACATCTCTTGTAATCGATGGATTCTCTGATTTTCTTGATATTTTATCAATCTCATCAAGATAAACTATACCACTCTGCGCTTTATCAACATCATAGTCACATTTTTGCAATAATTTTTGGATAATATTCTCTACATCTTCACCAACATAACCGGCCTCTGTTAAAGAAGTAGCATCTGCTATTGTAAAGGGAACATTTAATACACGTGCCAATGTTTCTGCCAACAACGTCTTACCCGAACCTGTTGGGCCAACTAGTAAGATATTAGATTTTGATAATTCTACTGAATCTTTAGATTTTTGGTTCGCTTGCACCCGCTTATAGTGATTATAAACGGCAACAGATAAAACTTTTTTTGCATGCTCTTGACCAATTACATAATCATTTAAGTATTTATGAATGGTTTTGGGTGTTGGCAACTCTTCTTCTTCATTTCCAACTGTGTCTTCGAATTCATCCTTAATTATTTCATTGCACAAATCAACACATTCATCACAGATATAGACACTTGGCCCCGCAATTAACTTAGGCACTTCTTGTTGGCTTTTACCACAAAAACTACAGTGTTTAAGTTCTTCTATTGATTTTTCATCGCTTTTCTTCGTCATATTTCCTTCTTCTATTGATAGAATTTACAATTAGTATTCATTTTACTAAAATTACCAAATATAGTAACCTAATCGTGTGTTTTTTTTGATATTACTGAATATTAATAGTTATATGGGTTTTTTCCAGTATTTAAAGAGCTTTTAATCTGTGTTGCAAAAAAAAACCGACATAAATGTCGGTTTTTTTCTGTAAGTTTATATGATGAGTTATTTACGCTGTGATAAAACCTCATCAATCAACCCATAATCTTTTGCCTCTTCCGCGCTGAAAAAATTATCTCTATCTGTGTCTTTTTCAATTGTATCAACATTTTGACCTGTATGTTTAGCCATAACATTATTTAACCTATCTTTTAATTTCAATGCTTCTTTAGCATGAATATCAATATCAGAAGCTTGACCTTGATAACCACCAGATAGTTGATGAATCATAATTCTCGAGCTTGGTAAAGAAAACCTTTTACCCTTTGCACCAGCGGACAATATAAGCGAACCCATACTTGCAGCCTGCCCCATGCATATGGTACTTACATCAGGCTTAATAAACTGCATAGTATCGTAAATAGACATACCAGCTGTTACCACACCACCCGGTGAGTTAATATAAATAGAAATATCTTTGTCTGCATTTTCTGCTTCTAAAAATAACAATTGAGCTACAATCAAGTTTGCCATTTGATCTTCAACTTGACCAATCATAAAAATTATTCTTTCTTTTAATAATCGAGAAAAAATATCATACGATCTTTCACCTCTAGCAGTTTGTTCAACAACCATTGGTACTAAATTCATAACTTCATCAATACGCGACATATAGTTTACACCTTTTTTTGCTTAAACAGAAGCATCCATTATTTTATCAAATGCAACCTTTTTCTCTTTTAAATCAATTTGCGAAGCTAACCATTCTACAACCTGAGACTCCATAACAGTATTTTCAATTGATGATAATAGTTCAGGAGTCTTATAATAATATTCTACAATCTGCGGAGGGTTTTCAAATGTTTGTGAAACTTCTATAATTTTTTCCCTTACCTTTGTATAGTCGACTTTTATATCTTCACTTTTTGAAACGTTATTTATGATCAGTGAATTAATAATACGTTCCTTAGCCTTTTCTTCAAATGCCTTATGGTCAGGGTGTTCAGGATTCTCAACTCCCATTTGTTTAGCTTGTTCCATAGCTTGATGAGCAAGAGCAGTGCTTTCTCTATCAATCATCTTACTGGAAATTTGTACACCTTTAACTTTATCTCTCAATGCTGCAAGAACAACATCACGTACTTTGGACTGCATAGTATTTGACAGTTCACGCGTTAAGTTATCTTTAATTTCAACCTTTAAATCTTCTTCTTTCCCTGATTCAACACCAAATGCTTTAACAAACTCTTCATCCACTTTAGGTAGCTTGCCTTTCTTGTGGTCAGAAATATTAAAATCAATGGTAAGTTTCTTTCCAGCCATTTCTTTGACAGAAAACGCTTCAGGAAAGCCAATATCTAGAGAAGATTTTTCACCTACTTTCATTCCAATAATAGCATTAACCAATTCATCAGGCACGCCGCTTTCACCTAATAATATTCCCATTTTTTCCATTCCTGATTCTGGGTGAACTTGATTTTTTCCATCTTTAGCTAAATATTCAATCGTAGTCAAATCGCCTTTAGCAATTTTCGCTTTAGATACTTTCCATTCTTGTTTTTGTTTTTGAAGTTTTTTAATCATTTTGTCAACATCTTTATCAGACACTTCTGATACTTCAGTCTTTACTGACACACTTGAATAATCAATTGCTGGTATTTCTGGCATAAGCTCCAGTTTCGCAACAAAAGAATAACCACCGTCATCCAAATCTTTAGCCTCTGTCACTTCAGGAGTTTCAGATATTTCAAGGTCATTTTCTTTGATTGCATCAACTATAACTGAATTAACCATATCACCAATAACTTCTTGCCTAGCAGGTTTTCCATATCTGTTATTCAAGATGTTTCTAGGTATTTTTCCAGGCCTAAAACCAGGAATTCTGACTTGTTTACTAATTTCAGTTAATTTTTTTGCCACTGAAGAATTAATTTTATCTGCTGGAATTTCTACTGTTAAATTCCTTTCCAAACCTTCGGTTTTATCGATTGAGATTTGCATTGTTGCTCCAAATTGTTTTTTGAATGATGGTGCGAAAGGAGAGACTCGAACTCTCACGTCTTGCGACACTGGTACCTAAAACCAGCGCGTCTACCAATTCCGCCACTTTCGCATTTTACCTTATGGCTGTTACTTTTATAAGTAACTATGTTTAATGATATGATTTATAAAATGGGGCGGCCGACGGGGCTCGAACCCGCGACAACAGGAATCACAATCCTGGGCTCTACCAACTGAACTACGGCCGCCATAACAAAAACTATAATTGGCACGCCCGGCAGGACTCGAACCTGCAACCCTCGCCTTAGAAGGGCGATGCTCTATCCAGTTGAGCTACGGGCGCATATAGTTTCTTAATTGTCTTTATACTACACTTTTAAAATGGTCGGGGTAGAGAGATTCGAACTCCCGACCCACTGCTCCCAAAGCAGTTGCGCTACCAGGCTGCGCTATACCCCGATTCAAAAAAATTAAATTAACATATCATTCTAATTTTAAGGCGAGGAATTTTATTTATAATAACCCTCAACGTCAATCATAATGACATAAATTTAATAAAAAGCCTGTGTTTTTATCTAACTAACAATATTTAGTCAAATAATCCCACATTTTGATTCATTAACAACGTTAACAAATCATGCAATGGCACGCCCGGAAGGATTCGAACCTCCGACCACCTGGTTCGTAGCCAGGTACTCTATCCAGCTGAGCTACGGGCGCTCATGATTGCAAGGCGGCGAATTATGCTGATTATCAATACTAATGTCAACATCTATTTTCGCCATTTGAAATAATAATAAAAATTTATTTCAAATAGTGGCGGAGAGAGAGGGATTCGAACCCTCGATGAGCTTTTAACCCATACTCCCTTAGCAGGGGAGCGCCTTCAGCCGCTCGGCCATCTCTCCAATTCTTTAATCTATTACTTTAAAAATATTAATCAATTATTCTTAACAAGGCGCTACGCCTTATTCCGTACATCCCTATACTCCACCCCTGCGGGGCCAGCCAAAATTTTATCCAACCATTCCTGATGACATGTTCAGCCGTTTGGTCGCTTTTCCGATCTAATTTTTTAACATAGTTCCTTATATAATTCCTTCCATAAATATTACAAGGTAAATTCAATAGTTATTTAAAGATGCTTTTAATTTTAAGCTGTATCAAAAGCTCTTTATATCTAGGGCTATTGATTACCTATGTTATCTTCAGAAGAAGAACCCTCTTCCTGAGAAGGATTATCTTGTTCGTTTCTAATGCGCTCATAGATTTCCTCTCTATGTACTGCAATTTCCTTAGGAGCATTAATACCAATCCTAACTTGATTGCCCTTTACTCCAAGGACAGTAACTGTTACATCGTCACCAATCATTAATGTTTCGCCAACTCTGCGTGTTAATATCAACATTTTTATCTCCTATTATTTCCTAACTATTTCCAAAAAGGGGTTTATTATTATATAAGTTTTATTCCATAAAATCTTGGAAACGCATTAGACTACATTTTTAATTAAATTTGAAGTCTTTTATTCATTATTTACCAAGTTTTTTATCTCGTTTAAGTAATTATCCAATTCTTGTTTTAGATTATCAAGACTACTAACCCCTCCTCCTTGAGCAAAGTCAGGTCTTCCACCTCCTTTACCATTAATTTTTGCAGTAATAGTGCGGACAACATCTCCTGCTTTAACAATTTTTGCCAATGATTTAGTTACCGTACATATCAATTGAACCTTGTCATCATTATTATGGTTTGCTAGTACTATTACACCATCTGTATATTTATCTTTAAAACTATCTACAATAGTTCGCATAGCATCAACTTTAGAATTCTGTAACACCTCAAAGAGGTAGTGTATATTATTATGTTTTTGAACATTTTTCAACAAATCTTGAGCTGCATTTCCTGCTAATTTACTTTCAAACCCAAGTATTTTTTTCTCCAAATCTTTATTTTTTTGTAAAAGTTGAATAGCCTTATCTTCCACATTATTAATGGTTGCATTAATGTGTTGCATAATATTTTTTAAACTTCCCTCTTGGCTTTGCATTAATTCGATTGCGACTTTTCCTGTAACTGCCTCTATTCTTCTTACGCCTGCAGCAATTGATGACTCACTTACAATCTTAAACAAACCTATTTGCCCAGTTGATTTAACGTGAGTACCACCACAAAGCTCGACTGAATAGCCACCAAAATTTAATACACGAACTTCTTCTCCATATTTTTCACCGAATAATGCCATAGCACCAACTTCCAAAGCTTGATCAAATGGCATTAATTGAGTATCAGCTAAATAATTCATTCTAATATGCTTGTTCACTTCAATTTCAATTTCATTAAGTTGATTGTGATTAATGGCATCTGGGTGCGAAAAATCAAATCTTAATTTATCATTTGAAACTATGGAGCCTTTTTGTTGAACATGGGTCCCAAATTTTTCTTGTAATACTTTATGCAGTAGATGGGTTGCAGAGTGGTTTAATAAAATTGACTCCCTTCTCTCTTTATCTACAATTAATTTAACTTGCTCACCGACACATATATCAATTGGGCTATTTTCAATCACATGCATATGGTATTGGCCAGCTGCTTTTTGGGTGTCTAAAACATTTATTTTAACTAAATCCTTAACAATTACACCTGTATCTCCAATCTGACCACCTGATTCAGCATAAAAAGGAGTTTTATCTAAAACTATCATTCCTTGCCCACCTTTACCTATCTTATCAAGGGGTTGGCTTTCATGGATAATCGCTACAATTGTTGCAGAACCTGTCAAATCAGTATAACCAGTAAATTTTGTTGCTTTGATATTTGCCACAATTTCTGCTGGCAGTTGGTTACTTTGAGCAAACCCTCCTGATGCTTTTGATCTGGTTTTTTGTTGCTGCATACATGTGTCAAATCCAAGTTCATCGACAGTTAAACCATGTTCTCTTGCAACATCTTGAGTTAAATCTAAAGGAAAACCATAAGTATCATATAATTTAAACGCTGTTTCTCCCGTAATAATCTTACCATCAGTTTGCTCAATCGCTTTGGTCAAGATAGTCATGCCTGTTTCCAAAGTCTCTGCAAAACGCTCTTCTTCCTTTTTAAGAGTTTCAGCAATATGTTGCTTATTTGTCGCAAGCTCTGGATACGCATCGTTCATAACTTCTATTAATGGTTGTAGAATCTTATAGAAGAAGGTTTCTGTTGCCCCAAGTTTGTGACCATGACGTATTGCACGTCTAATTATTCTTCGTAAAACATATCCCCGACCTTCATTACTTGGTTGAATGCCATCACTAATTAAAAAGGAACAAGTTCGTATATGATCCGCAACAACTTTTAAAGAAGGATTTTCTACATCTTGTACGTTTAACAACCTTACTGTATATTGAATAATGTGTTGAAACAAATCAATATTGTAATTATTATGCTGTCCTTGCAATATTGAAGTTATTCTCTCAAGCCCCATTCCAGTATCAACACAGGGTTTTGGTAACGGTAGCAAATCTCCATTGAGTTGTTTGTCAAACTGCATAAATACAAGATTCCAAATTTCAATAAAGCGATCACCATCTTCTTCAGGTGTTCCTGGTGGACCACCTGCAATTTCTTCTCCATGATCATAAAAAATTTCAGAACAAGGTCCACATGGGCCTGTATCACCCATTTGCCAAAAATTATCTTTTGCACCAATTCTTAACACTTTATCTGATGCGATGCCAATTTCATCTATCCAAATTTTTTCTGCCTCATCATCTGACTCGAATACTGTCACCAATAATTTTTCTTTCGGTATTTGCAGAACATTTGTTAAAAAATCCCATGCATAGCTAATCGCATCTTTTTTAAAATAGTCTCCAAAACTAAAGTTGCCTAACATTTCAAAAAACGTATGATGCCGGGCTGTATAACCGACCTGATCCAAGTCATTATGTTTCCCACCTGCTCTAACACATCTTTGTGATGTAACAGCTCGACTGTATTTTCGTTTTTCTGCACCCAAGAAAATGTCTTTAAATTGCACCATACCTGCATTAACGAACAATAATGTTGGGTCATCTGCCGGAATAAGAGAACTACTATTTATTTCGGCATGGTTTTTTTCAATGAAATATTCAATGAATTTTCTTCGGACTTCTGAAGTACTTTGCATAGAGCTTAAATGGTTTAAAATAGAATTGAATTCTAAATATTCAGAACAAAATGTACAACTATATTTTTTATATACAAGTAAAAACCAATACTATTGGTTTAAATAAAGGTACCTAAAGAGTCAACACACTTAAGATAAGACAATAAACCGTTAAACTTAAGGGAAGAATTTCCTCACTTCTTTTTTTTCACAGGCAACAATACAATGACTAATTTTAATTATATATTAGCAACTTCTAATTCTTATTGATAAGTAGGTCAAGCCTCAAATTGATTAGAGAGCTTTTCTTGGAGGGACAAAAAGGTTACCAGCTATAAGGCCAACTGCTAATGCAACAGCCACCAGCAATGCTGAAAACGCTGTTTGTATACCATCAATAGTTTGATTGTCTAACATTGCCTCAAGAGATTTAAAGCCTATACTTCCCGGCACTAACAACATCACTCCTGGAATATGCATAATTGAAGCAGGTTTTTTAGTGATTAAAGCAAAAACATTGCCAACAATTGATACCGCTAATACAGCTAAAAAAGAGGAAAAGGGTGAGGGAAGCCAATAGCCAGCATACTTGGAACCTATAATAGCAATAGTAGCTGTCAATAATATCCAAATATAATCTTTAGATTTCGCATGAAATAACACGGTAAAAGAAAAGCTTATTATAAAGATAGAAAGATAGACGAACCAATTAGGAACAGATGATAGTTTATGTAGTGGAATATCTCCATATAAACCTAATGCCAGCATAAATCCCAATGCCAATCCAAATGACAACATTAAGAAAGTAGTAACTGCACCAGCCATTCTTGCACTACCAGAAACCAAATGACCAGTTGACAATTCTCTAATAGCGGTAGTTATTCCTAACCCTGGAACCAACACAATCAAACCAGAAAGCGAAACGATAAAATGATCAATTGAGTTACTAAAATAACTAACACTCATAGCAGAAAAGCCAACAGCAGTCGCTGCAAT
Organism: Alcanivoracaceae bacterium; assembly: GCA_016744455.1. Taxonomy (GTDB): domain Bacteria; phylum Pseudomonadota; class Gammaproteobacteria; order Xanthomonadales; family Marinicellaceae; genus NORP309. The sequence continues at coordinate 470,117 of JADGEI010000001.1, read as the reverse complement.
TGGAATAAACAATAGTTTTAAATGTTCATATTTAGAGCTAAATATAATGATAAAAGCAGTTAACCATCCCATTATTAAAGCCGCAACAACATCATACCAACTTCCATGGAACAACCCTGCCAAACTAGCAGAAGCTAAACCTATTGACAACATAGTTAAACCAGCACCATAGAAAGGTTGCGAATTATTGATCAACTTTATTTCATTATAAGCATCTTCGACATCAATTTCATCATCTTCAAGGCGGTTAATAACATCACTAATATCACTTATTTTCCCTAAATCAATGTCATTGGGTTCAGTACGAACCATATACGTACGCTGTACCTCTTCATCCCCAAGTGTTGCAAATAATGCTGTGGGCATCGAAAAGAAATTTCCCTCCATATCGAATTTATCAAGCAATACCTGCATTGATGCTTCTAAACGATGAGCTGGTGCACCTGCTTCTGAAATAGCTTTGCCCATCTTCAACAACAATTTTGATTGCGCTCGACGTGTATGCCTAGTTAATCTAGTCATGAGCGAGAGTATTTAATCAATCGATAAAACAATAATACGAACGCTATAGCGGCATAGATTAAGGGCTCAAGCAAATCATTTTTGACCAACCATAAAAAGTGTAAACAAGCCAATATAAGTGCCACATAAATACTTTTGTGTAAGGTTTTCCATTTTTTCCCTAATTTTCGAATCATTTTTCTATTTGACGTAACAGCCAATGGTATTAAAATCAACCATGCAAGGAAACCTACAGTAATGTATGGCCTTTTGACAATATCTTCCAATAAATGAGAAAACTGAAAACCTAAATCCAACCCAATATAAACCAATAAATGTAAACTTACATAGAAAAAAACAAACAACCCAAGCATCCTTCTTATTTTTATAAATACAGGTTTATTAGTAATATCTTTAAGTGGTGTCATGACAAGCGTTAACAATAAAATTCGCAGCGACCATAAGCCAGTATAATGCAAAATATACTCAACAGGTTCAGCTGTCAATTTTAACTCATCATAAAAACCATAATATACTAAAAGCAACAATGGACACAGTAACAAAATAAACAAAGTGGTTTTTATAATTTTCATATTTACATTAAGAGATGTATAAAATGTGAATTTTACTTTATCAAAGCACGAGGAACATCACAAAAGTTTCAAATATGCTAAAATTCCGCTTCTTTTTATAAATGGCCATTCATTTCATGCTGTTTCCATTAACAAAGCACATCAATACAAGTCATAACATAGAGATTAAAGGTGTTAAAGGCTTAGCTTTACCTTTATTATTAGCTGAAATTACCAATAATTATTCTGGTCTAAACCTAGTACTAACAGAATCTGCTCATCAAAGCATAGTGTTAGAAGAAGAATTAGAATTATGCGCTCCAGAATTAAAGGATAAAATATACCATTTCCCTACTTGGGATACCCTACCCTATGATGTGTTTTCACCTAACCCTGAAATTGTTTCGCAACGCTTAGCTTTCTTATATAAAGTCAGTCAAAACATAACTGATGGCATTCTAATCATTCCAATTCATAACCTAATGCAACGCCTTAGCACCAAATCATTTATCAAAGGGCGCACTCTATTTTTAGAGGTTAATTCACACTTCGATATTGACAAAAAAAGACTTATGTTTGAAAACAATGGCTACCATTGCGTCACTGAAGTTCGTGAGCCTGGAGAATTTGCTGTGCGTGGTGGTGTCATCGATATTTTTCCTACAGGAACAGAGGACGCTTTTCGATTAGAATTATTCGACGATGAAATTGAATCAATTCGAACATTTGATCCAGACACACAACGTTCAATTAAAGCAGTTAACAAAATAAATATCTTACCAGCCAATGAATTCCCTTTTGATGAAGCTGGGCGTATGCGTTTTTTACAAGAATTTAGAGAAGAGTTTGACGTAGACACACACAAGTGTTCTATCTATCAAGACGTACGTAAAACCATACAATTTTCGGGTATTGAACATTATTTACCGATGTTTTTTGAACAAACCTCAACACTATTTGATTACTTGCCTGATAATACTCGCATCATTCACACAGGAAAAACTGCAGCAATATTATCAACATGGGACAAACAAATTCACGCCAGGTATCAAGAACGGCGACATGATATTCAAAGACCCGTTGTCAAGCCAAAAAGTTTGTATTTATGCCCAAATGATGTCATAGATCGGCTCGAAGAATTTACTACAATTAACTTAAACCAAAACAATCAAGCTATTGATTTTCATACACAATTACCCAATCGCTATAACCCAGATAAATATAAAAATAAATCAGGTTGGTTGCAAAGTCAACTAGTACACAATAAACGAATATTAATCGCAGCTGACTCTTTGGGACGCGTAGATGTCATAAAAAGGCTGTTTCAAAAAGAAAAAATAGCTATTAAAGAATGCGACTCTATTATTGATTTTATAAACTCATCAATTGATTTAGCAATTACTATCGCACCAATCGAAAATGGCACAAATTTTATTCTAGATAATTTAATCATATTGGATGAAAGTTGTCTATTTGGCACGCGAGCTAATCGCACACGTAAAAAGAAACGCTTCAAAGCTAATCCAGATGAAATTATTAGCAATTTATCTGAATTGCATATAGGCTCACCGATTGTCCATATTGATCATGGTGTTGCTCGTTACCAAGGGTTGGAGACCCATAATTTTGAAGGAGAAGCTGAGTTTTTAGTCTTGGAATACTATGGTGGTGATAAACTTTTTGTCCCAGTTTCATCATTACATTTAGTGTCTCGATACACAGGCGCATCTGCTGAAAATGCACCATGGCATAAGCTTGGCGGCGATAGGTGGCAAAAAATTCGAGAAAAAGCAGCGAAAAAAGTTGAAGATGTTGCAGCAGAATTATTACAATTGTACGCCATAAGAGAGTCGCGTGGTGGTAAACAGGTAAAACTCAACGAAAATGATTATTTACAATTTTGCCAAGGCTTTCCATTTGAAGAAACTGAAGACCAACTCACTACAATTAATGCCGTCATTGAAGATTTAAAAAGCCCAAAATCTATGGATAGAGTTGTATGCGGAGATGTTGGTTTCGGTAAAACAGAAGTGGCTTTACGTGCAGCTTTTGTCACTGCCAACGATGCTAAACAAGTCGCCATACTGGTCCCAACAACATTACTCGCTCAACAACACTATGAAAACTTTTTGGATAGGTTTGCTCCATTCCCCATTAAAGTCGCCTCCTTATCACGATTTATTAAAAAGGGTGAACAAACAAAAATATTACAAGGGATTACTGACGGTACTGTTGACATCGTCATTGGCACACATAAATTACTACAAAAAGACATTAAATTTAAAAATCTAGGCCTTATTGTCATTGATGAAGAACATCGATTTGGAGTTAGGCAAAAAGAACGCCTAAAAAAATTACGGGCTGAAGTTGACATATTAACTCTAACTGCTACCCCTATACCACGTACACTAAATACAGCGTTGTCTGGATTACGTGATTTATCCATAATTGCCACAGCTCCCAAATCCCGTTTATCAATAAAAACCCAAGTGATAGAGTGGGATACTGCTGCCATAAAAGAAGCATGTTTAAGAGAAATTCAACGCGGTGGGCAAGTTTACTTTTTGCACAACGAAGTTCGTACCATAGAACAAATAGCCGAAACTGTGCAAAACCTTGTTCCACAAGCTCGTGTTCGTGTAGCCCACGGGCAGATGCATGAGACAGAATTGCAAAGTGTTATGCTAGATTTCCATAAAATGCGTTTCAATATTTTGGTTTGCTCAACTATAATCGAAAATGGAATTGACATACCAACTGCCAATACTATCATAATGAACAGAGCAGATAAACTTGGATTAGCTCAACTGCATCAACTACGTGGCCGCGTTGGACGCTCTCACCACAAAGCTTTTGCCTATATGTTGATTCCTGGATGGAAAGCCATAACAAAGGATGCTGCCAAACGGCTTGAAGCCATTGTATCATTAGAAGATTTAGGCTCTGGTTTTACCTTAGCTACACATGATTTAGAAATCCGAGGAGCCGGAGAATTATTAGGTGATGAGCAAAGTGGGCAAATTCAAGCTATTGGATTTAGCCTTTATTGTGAACTATTAGAGCGTGCTGTGGAGGCTCTAAATGATGGTGAAGACCCACAACTTGATAATTTAAGTATTCATGAAACAGAAATTGAACTCAACATCCCCTCATTATTACCTGATGATTATATCCACGATATTTATTTAAGGTTAACCTTTTATAAACGTTTAAGTGCTTGTCATTCAATTGATGATGTAAATGAACTGAGGGTTGAGTTAATTGATCGCTTTGGATTACTTCCTGAACACGCCAAAAATTTGTTTGAAATCAAAATATTACAACTAAAATCTAAAGTGTATGATATTAGTACAATTCAAATGAATCAACACGGCGGAACAGTTAAGTTTGCCACCAAAAAAGATGCGATTTTAAGAAAACTTATTACGTTAATTCAAACTAAATACAAGACATACAAACCTATGCCAGATAACGCCATTAAAATTACAGGTGAATTTTTACAAGTAGAACAACGTTTTGAAGCTGTTGAAGCTTTATTTGATGATTTAAATTGATGATTTTTACGAGGTTATAAAAACGTAAATTTTTGCATCAACAGGTTCTCCATTTAACCTGATGCGGTTTTTTAATATTGCTTCAAAATGTGCACCCGCATTCTCAGCAACTTTTTGACTCGCTAAATTTTTAATCGCAACGATAATTTCTATTCTGATTAAATTTAGTAGTTTTAAACAGCTACTAGCTAATAGTTTAACAGCTTGTGTACAATAGCCTTTATTGGTTAATCGGCTATCAACCCAATAACCGATACTGGCCACATCATTTACGCTATCAAACATATGTAAACCTATCATACCGACAAACTCACCTTTTAATGTTTTAATAGCGTAGGTAAATTCTTCATTTTTTAACCAGTTATTTATTTGCAAAGCAATAAATTTGTCTGCGCTTTTAAGATCATACTCTTCGGTCAACCAATTTAACCAAGGTGAAATTTCATTTATCGAATGCTTCAAAGCATGATAAACATCAATAGCATCGCTCTTCTTTAAACGGCATAATTGAATTTTTTCATTTGAAAACCTCTCAATCATATATAATCTAGAATTTGATTAATATTATCTACTCCAGTTACTTTTATTGGCAATCCCTTAACCCACGCACCAATATTACCCTTAGGCACAATAGCATGGGTAAAGCCATGGTTGGCCGCTTCTTTTAGCCTGTCTTCGCCATTAAAAACTGGGCGTATTTCACCTGTTAGACCAACTTCACCAAAGACAACAGTACCTTTTGGCAAATATCGATTTCTAAAGCTTGAAACGACAGCCATAACAATGGCTAAATCAGCAGCAGTTTCCGTGACTTTCATACCTCCAACGACATTCATAAAAATATCATGATCATGAATAGCTAATTGGCAACCGTTGTGTAAAACCGCCAATAACATAGCTAAACGATTGTGATCTAAACCCACAGTTAAACGCCGAGGGTTACCTAATGGACTTTGATCAGCAAGAGCCTGAACCTCCACCAACAACGGCCGTGTCCCCTCTCTAGCTACCATCACCACACTTCCTGGTTGTGGTGACGCATGTTCAGAAAGAAAGATCGCAGATGGGTTTTCAACTTCTTGAACACCTTTCTCCGTCATAGCAAAAACACCTATTTCATTGACCGCACCAAAACGATTTTTCAATGCTCGTAGGACTCGATAACGACTATTGCCATCGCTTTCAAAGTATAAAACTGTATCAACCATGTGTTCCAGAACACGTGGTCCAGCAATTCCGCCTTCTTTTGTTACATGCCCAACAAAAATAATAGAAGTATTATTTTGTTTTGCAAACCTCACCAATTGAGCAGCACATTCCTTTACTTGTGAAATGGAGCCTGGAATTGATGTAAGGTTTTCTGTATAGAGTGTTTGAATCGAATCAATTACCATTAAATTTGGCTTGTGTACTAAAGCTGACGAAATTATTGCCTCAACAGAGGTTTCTGCCATACACTCTAGATCTGCAGCCTCTAATTCTAACCTAGTTGCACGCATAGAAATTTGAGAGAGAGATTCTTCACCAGTAACATATAATGTTTTAATAGTATTAGGCATAGTTGCAGTAACTTGAAGCATCAAGGTGGATTTGCCAATTCCTGGATCACCACCTATTAATACAACTGACCCTGTAACTAATCCACCTCCCAATACACGGTCCAACTCTTTAATCTTAGTGGAAGTTCTTATGTTTTTTTGAAACTTTATATTCCCTAATTTTTGAATCCTTTTACCACCAACATCACCCGCGTAAGTAGAAAACCTAGATGATTTTTGCTTAGTAGTAACCGCTTGAACCACTGATTCTTCAAGGCAATTCCATTGTCCACAATCACCACATTGCCCCGCCCATTTATTATGGACAGCTGCGCACTCTGTGCATGTATATTGTAATTTTGCTTTAGCCATGAGTTAGTACTTTCTGCATAAAAATTTGACAGGCGCTGTGGCAGGTGTTGCCTTTCGAACAATCGAGGTATTCAAACCCTCTACTTTTGTACAATGTTTGCGCAACCGTCATTTCGGGAATTGTTTCTAAATACATGGCATGAAAGCCAATTTCTCTGGCTTTATCAATGCACTTATTAATTAATTTTTTCCCCAAACCGTAACCTCGTAATTTAGGGTCAAAATACATTTTTCGGAGTTCACATATGCCTGATTTTTCTTCACCGTCCAGAGGCGCAACTCCTCCTGCACCTAAAACAACGCCTTCTTTTTCAATGACATAAAAGCATTTGTCTTTTGCAAGATAGGCACTATACATATCTTGTAACTCTTCATCAGATGAAGCAAATCCAGGGCCTTTTGCGCCAAATTCAGCCAATGTATTAATCACTAAATCTTTGATAGCTTGATTATCCTTGGCTTGAACTTCTCTAATAATCACATTAGACATAGTCGATTTTCTGACCAAATTGGTAAGCTATAACTTGCTTATCCTCTAACGTAGCATTAATTAACTCATGGTAATCAGGAAAATATTTTGCTTCCATCTCTTCTAACTTTTCATGAACAGATTTTGTCTTAGGTGTATTACTTATCAATGCACAGCAATCTTTGTAAGGCTCTACACACAAATCAAACAAACCCAATTGACGAGACAATGCAACAATTTCTTCTTTGTTATAAGTTAGCAAAGGCCGTAGAACTGGCATATCAATAGATTTTGTCATACTAACCATATTTTCCATCGTCTGCGAGGCAACTTGACCTAAATTATCACCTGTCACCAACGCTTGTATATATTTTTCTTCTGCCATTTTAGTAGCCACTCGTGCCATAAAACGCCTAAAGAGAATTAAATCATAATCTAAATTTTGATCCATTAATGCCAAATCAAAATGAGTATACGGTATGAGGTACAAACGCACACGGCCTGCAAATTCACTAATTCTTTTAGCTATCTTACTAACTTTATAATCTTCAATTTTATTCGCTTGAATAGTATTCGCAGTAAAATGTACAAAGTCTACAGTACACCCACGTTTAGCCATTAGATAAGCAGCAACAGGCGAATCAAAACCTCCTGACAGCAGGCACATTATTTTACCAGTTGCAGCTACAGGTAACCCACCTATAGCTTTTATTCTATTGGTATGAACAGCCATACCACGTGAGGAAATATCTACGTAGAAGTATTGATCTGCATTACTGAGGTTAACGTTTTTCCATTCAGTATTCTTTAAAATAATGGTTGCAAGTTGCATCTCTAGTTCTTTTGATGTTTGATAAAATTTTTTATCAGAACGCTTGACTCTAATGGCAAAACTTTTACCCTCAGAATAAGTCTCATGACCGAGCTTCTCAATTAACTCCTCAACTTTAGTTAAATCTGGTTTGTATTCAAACCAGTTATAATCCTTATTTGAAAACCAAAAAACTTTACTTAACCATGCCACACCAGGTACTTCAGAGAGCTTCTTTGCCACAGCATCGATATCACCTTCAAAATCACTAGGAATTTCAATAAACATACGGTCATGAATAGAAACAACATCCCAAGTTAAACCTAAAGACTGTACTTTTCTTCGAACATTGGTACGCAATTTTTTGACGAACGAATGGCGATTACACCCTTTGAGGGTGAGTTCGCCATAATGTAGAATTATTCGGTTTCTCATGGACTATTATTCGGCTATTGCCTTAGTCCATTCTGAAACTCTACTTGCCTGTGCATCAAGTACTCCACTGGCATCACCATCAATAGATATGGATTTTATTTCATCTCCACCAACAATGGAATTAACAACATCCATATCTGCTGATGTTTCTACTACACCAAATACTGAGTGTTTACCATCCAACCATGGTGTTGGCTCATGAGTAACAAAAAACTGTGAACCATTGGTACCAGGACCAGCATTTGCCATAGACAAAACACCAGCTTTATCATGTTTTAAATTAGCATCAAACTCATCTTCAAAACGGTAACCTGGACCTCCCGTTCCTGTTCCTAATGGGCATCCACCCTGAATCATAAAATTAGGAATTACACGGTGAAACGAAACTTCGTTGTAAAAACCATTTTGTGCTAAATTTACAAAATTGGCAACAGTTACAGGAGTTTCATTAGGTGTTAATACTAGATTAATATCGCCTTTACTAGTATGAATAATTGCTTTTAAAATCATGTTTTTCTCTTAATTATTAAAGTGTTAAATATAGGGCTATTTGAGTAAAACCCAAGGTTTTATTATAAAATATCAGCATGAATATGACCATCCCAAGGATGCATCATCATACAGCTCATTAAATTTTCAAATTGCATAGGAAATTCTTTGATAACGTTTTGTGGATCTGAAATAAGATTTTTATCTACAATCAAGCCAAATTCAACTTTACCATTATACGATAAGATACTGATTCCCATACCAATTGTGCCATTTTGTGGGACCCAAAACATCTGTTTGCGAATTTTGCTACCTGCAATGTATAAGGGTACTTGAGGGCCTGGTACATTGGTTAAAACTGTTGTCGCCTTTCTGGAAAATTGATCTAATAATAAATTCTGAACTTTTAAAGGTGCCATTCCTATGACACTTAACAAACCAAACGAGACAATCGCTTGTTTTGATTTTTTAAGTTCATTCATTTCTCTATGAACATATTCTAAACGTTTAAGTGGATTAGCCTCAAACAAAGGAAGTTTTAAAAACACCAAACCAAAATGATTACCCAGGTTTTTGGCATGCTCTAATGGACGTAAGTTTACAGGAACTGTCGCATTTATAGTTAAATCAGTTGGGTCTTCACCAATTTTCAACATGTACTCTCGGAGTGCACCAGCGAGATTGGAGATTAATACATCATTTACTGTTGTGCCAGTTGCATTGGCAATAGCTTTGACTTGACCTAGTTCTATTGATTCAGCCCATGCTGCATTTTTCCTAACGCTTAATTGTGACTTAAATACTGTAGGAGGATCATCTGGAAGAGTTAATGCATTAAATAATTCAGCAGCAATATCACCAATTTCAGAAATGCCTTTTTCAAGTATTGAGGGATTCATTAAAGCCTCCAAACCAATATCTTTTAATTGACTTGCCATTTTTAATGAGTGATTAAATTGTTTTTTAGCTGGATTAATGACCGAATTTAAGACACCTAGTTTCCGGTGATACTCTTTATTTTTTGTTTCAAGAGATAATTTTAAGCTGTTTTTTCGGTTTGTACTCGTCATTGATAACAATACCTGAATCAAAGCAATGCCATCTGCATAACAATGGTGGATTCTCATGACCAAAACAGGTCCTTTGTCATAGTTTTCAACTAAGTGGAATTGCCACAATGGTTTGGCTTTATCTAAAGGAGTAGAAGCTAAATCACTCACAAAATCCTGTAATTCTCTATAATCTGCATTTCCAGGAAGTGCAGCTCGTCTAATATGCCCTTTAATATCAAAAAAATCATCATCTTGCCAATGTGTACCAGATGGGGCAAGCATTGCTTTTTGCCTAAACCTACGAAAATTTAAAAAATTATTTTCAATCATTTCCACTAGATCATTATAAACAGGCAATTTATCTAAAAACATCATACCAGTAATCATCATTAAATTTGATGGGGATTCCATTCTCAACCATGCATTATCGACTTTGCGCATGGTTTCTTTGTGGTTATCAAAATAGTTGAACATAGATTTATTGTTATTACCCTGAGAAAGTCAATTCTATCATGTTGTAAGTTAACTTGTCCGAGAATAATCACTTAATTATTAATGAATGTTAATTAATTGTTCTGAACTAATATACTTATAAAAAAATCTCTATTAGAATATCGTATAAGATTAACCGAGTCAAAATGTGTCAGAAGAACTGTTAAATATTCCTAATTTTAAAATCATTAAAGAAATCGGCAAAGGCGGAATGGCTAAAGTATTTCTTGGTGAACAATTGCAACCAAAACGCAAAGTAGCAATTAAGATAGTATCACCAAATGCCAATGACCCAAAAATCTTAGATGATTTAAAACGTGAAGGTGATACAGTTGCTCAATTTAACCACCCCAATATCGTTACGGTTTTTGCTTGTGGTGTCGTAGAAAAAAATTATTACCTTGCCATGGAAATCCTCTCTGGCGGTGATTTAAAACAAAAAATTGAAAAAGGCGGTTTATGTGATTTAGATGTTCTGAACATTACTAGGGACGTTAGTGGTGCTTTGGCTCATTCACATAAACGCAAAACATTACATCGAGACATTAAACCTGAAAACATCATGTTTAATGACGAAGGCAAGGCTGTTTTATTAGATTTCGGAATTGCAAAAGCACAAGGCCAAATTAGTGAATTTACACGGATTGGCGCAGTTGTTGGTACACCACATTACATGAGCCCAGAAAGAGCACTTGGCAAAGAAATTGATGAACGTTCAGATTTATATGCCTTGGGTGTTGTTATGTATGAAATGCTAATTGGTAAAAAATTATTTGAAGGTGAAGACACTTTTGCCGTCAGCTATGCACATGTGCACGAACCTCCTCCATCTTTGCCGGATGACAAAAAAGCTTTACAGCCTATTTTGAATAAGTTGCTAGCAAAAGATCCGGATGATAGGTACCAATCTGCCGACCAACTCAGTTTAATTTTAAACAAATGGATACAGCGTTTGGGACGTAGCAACATGAGCACAACCCAGGGCTTTGTTCCGATAACAGAGTTTAGAGCAAAATCGAGTAAAAAAATAATTTACCTTTTATCAACAGTCATTGCTCTTGGTGTTATTGGTATCGGAACTTGGTGGTCAATGCAGGAAAAAATTGAAATTAAAACACTAGATTTAACCCCTGCACAAAAAGTTGAATTAGGCACGTTAAGAAAAGCAGCAAAATCATTTTTGAAATTTGAAAACTATGGTAGTGCGGAGTTAAATTATAAAAAAATATTAACTGATTTTGATTGTAAAGATGCCGATGCCAGGGGCTTTATTAAAGATTACAACCCAGGCTTTTATCAAAAAATATTAGCTGAATGTCCTGACAATTAATAACTAAACTGAATTTTTTTCTTTTATCATCTCAGCAACGATACTCACTGCTATTTCTTGAGTTGTTTGACTGTTAATGTCAAGGCCAATGGGGGCATGCACTTTATCTAACTGAGATTGGGTGGCTCCTTTTTTGAGCAAATCTTTGAACATTACACTTATCTTGTTATGGCTACCTAATACACCTAGGTAATTAACTTGAATATCAAGTAACTGAAACAACAATAATTTATCCTCAGTAAATTTATGTGTCATCAATAAAACATAATCATTTCTATCTATAGTTAATTGAGATAACACATCACGATAATCTAGAATTGTCTTAGCCGAAACACAGGTATTGTCATCAAATGTATTTAAATTGTTACGATTGTCGTACAAAAATACATTAAAACCCATTTTCATCAAAAGCTCTGATGTTGGCAAACTCACATGGCCTGCCCCAAAAATATGCACTTTTGGTTTGATAGAAGTCAATTCTCGATAACACCATACGTCAGCGAATTTCATTAAAAAACAAGGTTTTTCATCTAGTGCGATAGGCTTAATCCCTTTAGGAGAATATTCCAACATCTGTGGCGATTGAGTACATGATGAAACTATCAATAAATCATCTCTTGTTAAATAGTTAAAGGCAATAATCTGTGAACCTGAGCAAATCATACCCGAACTAACACTTGTACCACCTTTATGTACTTGCTCTATGAGGGGTTGTTTTGTAATACCGGCCACCAATAATGACTTAGCTTTTTCCACCAAATTATATTCCATGATTCCGCCACCAATAGAACCAAATAACTCAGCATTATCTGCCACAACCATCTTAAAACCAACGCGCCCCGGAGCACTACCCTTTGACTCAACAACGGTAAGCAGATACATACAATGATTAGATTCTAATAATAACTGTATTTTTTTCCAAATATTCATAAAAACAATGCTTTCCCAAAGGCATAGTATATCGCCATAACACCTGAAAAAATAGCGCTAGCTAGATACCTATAATTCAACTTTACTTGATTCTGAATAAAGAAATTAACTAAAACAGATATAGGTATATTTACGATAAATGATTTTAAAGCTATCTCAATAATATAGTAGCCTGCCGAACCATAGGTTAAAACTTCTATAATTAACAAATGCCGAGCTATCCACAAAGGATTAAAATACAACAAGGCAAAGAATGTCTTGATTAATTGATGCCGAAAACCTACGTATTTTATACACTTTGACTCGATCCATCGAAAATAGTTAGGAATTTCAAACGTGTAGATTGTTGCTCCTACTAACATAACACCAAAGAATCTTAGCCAAGAGAATTGATTTAGGTAAATTGCAGCAAGGGCATCAAAGACACTATAAACAATAGCTCCACGAATAACATTATAACGTTTGTAGTGAAAAATAAACATAAATACAAACCCCAGATCATTTGAACTGGGGCTTATTAGAGTACGCTTTACTCTTCTTCGTCTTCGCCTTCAATATGGGCGATTTTAGCGACACTGACGAGTTTTTCATTTTTTGCAATACGTATCAAAGTTACACCTTGGGTATTTCTACCAACTGTTGAGATACCACTGGCCTTGGTGCGCACAAGTGTTCCGCCATTACTAATCAGCATAATTTCATCTTTTTCAACAACTTGACAAGCTCCAATCACATCACCATTTCGTTCTGAACATTGAATAGCAATTACACCTTGCCCACCACGATTAATTTTACGAAACTCATCTAATCTAGTTTGCTTACCAAAACCATTTTCAGTGCAAACCAACACATTGCCTTCATCTGCTACAAACATTGATACAACTTTTTGGTTATCTTTGAGTTTAATACCTCGAACACCTCGAGCTGTTCTACCCATTGATCTTACACAAGACTCATCAAATCTTACGCACTTACCTCCAGTTGTAAACAATAGCACTTCTTTACTTCCATCGGTTATTTCTACATTAATAAGATGATCACCTTCTAGTAAGCTTAAACCTATGACGCCATTTGCACGTACATTTTTAAAGTTTGTTAATGGTGATTTTTTCACAACACCCATGGCAGTTGAAAAGAAAATAAATTTATCTTCTTCGTAGTCTCGAACAGGGAGTATAGCTGTGATTCTTTCACCCTTGTCTAGTGGCAACAAGTTAACCAATGGTTTCCCACGTGCTGTTCTAGATGCCATCGGAAGTTCATACACTTTCAGCCAATACAGCTTACCCTTATTACTAAAACATAAAAGGGTATCATGTGTATTTGTTATCCATAGACGCTCTACAAAGTCTTCTTCCTTCATTTTTGTAGCGACCTTACCTTTACCGCCACGCCTCTGAGCTTGATACACATCCAACTGTTGCATTTTTGCATAACCTGCATGTGACAAAGTGACCACTACCTCTTCTTCAGTTATCAGGTCTTCCATAGTCAAATGCATTTGGTGTTCAATGATTACCGAACGTCGCGCATCGCCAAAACTCTCTTTAACTTCTTCCAACTCCTCACGAACAACTTCAAGCAATCTATCAGGGTTTGTTAAAATCTCGATAAACTCTTGGATTTTAACTATAATTTCTTTAAATTCATTGGTGAGTTTTTCTTGTTCTAGTCCTGTTAAACGATGGAGCTGTAGGTCAAGAATTGCTTTAGCTTGAATTGGTGATAATTGATAACCATCATCAAACATGCCAAATTCATCAGATAAATCTTCTGGGCGACATAAATTAGCATCACCAGATAACATGGATTTAATTAATTCTGATTTCCATCTTTTTGATAAGAGCGCCTCACGTGCAACACTTGGGTTGTCAGATGCTTTAATCAAAGCAATAATTTCATCAATATTTGCTAAAGCTACTGCCAAACCTTCTAAGATATGTGCTCTTGCACGCGCTTTTTTCAACAAAAACAAAGTTCTACGAACAATCACTTCCCGTCTGTGTTTTAGGAAAGCACTAATAATTTGTCTTAATGTTAGTAACTCAGGCTGTCCATCGACAAGAGCAACCATATTCATACCAAAAACCGTTTGTAATTGCGTCAATTTAAACAACTGATTCAACATTACTTCAGCAACTTCACCGCGGCGCATCTCAATAACAACACGCATTCCATCTTTATCTGACTCATCACGTAAAGCTGTAATCCCTTCTATGCGTTTAATTTTCAGGAGTTCTGCAATTTTTTCGATTAATTTAGCTTTATTAACCTGGTAAGGAAGTTCATCTACAATTATTGTTTGCTTTCCAGTAGATTCATCTATTTCAATATGCGTTTTGGCACGCATATAGATTTTGCCTTTACCAGTTTCATAGGCTTCACGAATTCCTTTTGAGCCATTAATAATGGCAGCTGTTGGAAAATCCGGTCCAGGGAGATGCTCCATCAATTCATCAAGTGTTATATCATTATTATATGACATAGCAATCACAGCGTTGATAACTTCTGTTAAATTATGTGGAGGAATATTTGTTGCCATACCAACAGCAATACCTGAAGAACCATTTACCAATAATGCAGGTACTCTTGACGGTAACACAACAGGTTCATGCTCAGACTCATCATAATTGGCCCTAAAATCAACGGTATCTTTGTCTATGTCTGCCAACAATTGATGAGCGATTTTTGACATTCTAATTTCTGTATAACGCATGGCCGCAGCAGAATCTCCATCTACCGAACCAAAATTACCTTGTCCGTCAACCAACATATAACGCATTGAAAATGGTTGAGCTAGACGTACGATTGTATCGTAAACTGCAGTATCTCCATGTGGGTGATATTTACCAATAACATCACCTACGATACGAGCAGATTTCTTATAGGATTTATTCCAATCATTGCCTAATTCACTCATGGCAAATAGTACACGGCGATGCACTGGTTTTAAGCCATCACGCACATCTGGCAATGCCCTACCAACAATTACACTCATGGCATAATCAAGGTAAGATTTTTTCATCTCATCTTCGAGATTTACTTTTTGAATATCTGAATTTCCAGTGGTTTCATCGACCATGTTTTTCGCTTTTCCGTTGTGTTTTTACAATCGAAGGATTATACCATAATAAGCATGGCTATACTTACAAAATTTTCAACAAATCATGCCGATTCATTGGTTTGAAAAAATAGTAACCTTGACCATAATTAACACCCATTTCTTTAAGCTTATTAGCGCTATTTAAATCTTCAATACCTTCTGCAACTATTGACATTTTCATGCGTTGAGCCATTGTTGTAATCATCTCTAGCAATATGAGACTTTTGGGGTTGCTAGTCATCGATTTTACGAATGTTTGATCAATTTTGATTGTATGAAAATCCAACTCCAATAAATGCTCGAAACCTGAATGACCTGTGCCAAAGTCATCTAAAGAAAGCTTGAAACCAAACTCACTGCATTCATCAATCCATGATTGAACACTTTTATAGTCGACCACCATACTCTCTGTAATTTCGATTTTGATGTTCGAAGGGTTTATAGCATATTTTGTTGCGATTTTTTTGACTTCATTTAAAAAATTTGCTGCGGCTAACTGAGCTGCAGAGACATTTATACTCATAAAAAGCGGAGGCGAACCCACATTTGCTTGATCACGTATGGCTTGAAATTCAACAAGTTGCTTGCAAGCACTATCAAATATTTTCAGCCCCATTGGTACAATGAAATCGCTTTCCTCTGCTAAAGAAATAAACTCAAAAGGTGAAATCATACCTTTTTCTGGATGACGCCAACGACTTAGCGCTTCAAATCCAGCAATTTCGCCATCTTCCAAAGATACCATGGGTTGATAGACATTGATTATTTCATCGTTATCAAATGCCAAAAACATTTCCTTTTCAAAACGAATTTTATGCATCCCTTCTGTTACAACAATATTATTTTTTGAATTAGTAGAATCTCCATCTCCTAACATATTTCGAATTCGCCTAAGTAAAACCTCCATAACGCCACGAATTATTGGATCTGAGTTTTGTAATCTCATTGTGATTTGCTCACTATCTATCACGAGTAATTCAACATCCGTATTCGCAAATGCACTCACCGATCTATCCAAACCATTAATGACTCCCATCTCACCTAACAACTCTCCCTTCTCTAGGGTAGCAATAAGATCTCCTTCTTTTGTATCAGAAAACAAAGCAATTTCGCCAGATTCAACAATATAGGCACAATTAGCACTGTCACCAACATGAAAAATCTGTTCGCCTTTCAAATATTTTATTACGTGAGCATCAGACATAATGATATGTTACCACGTTTCTAGTGATATATTCTATTGAAACCCGCAACACTAAAGCCATTCATACGTTTTTTACCGACCAAAATAATTGGTACACCCTTACCTCCTAGTTTTTTAAAACGCGCTTTAGCTGATTTACTTTTATCAACATCGTACTCAGTATACTGTATTCTTTTTTGTTTAAAGTGTTTTTTTGCTTTTTTACAAACACCACACCATTCAGCAGAATACATAATGACAGGTTTTGGAAATGTACGTGTAAGTTTAGGGTTCCGTTCAATTGGCTTAAACACAAAAGCCTCAGGAGCATCCTCTATACTAACATCCTTATAGGTATTGAAAGTAAATTCGACTACATCTGTATTTTCTGGCTTAGTTTCACTGTAATGAGTCACACCATTTGCATCTTTCCACTTATATACTTCACCAATCGCTGAAAAAGATGGCAATATAGATAAAAACATCAGTAATTTAATTTTAGCTATTTGGGGTATTGATACCATAGGCTTATAATATCAAATCACTTTAGATTTTTATACTTTAACTATGCAAACAGAGCTTTTTACCCAGTTCAACCAACTCAACCTCTCGCGTTATCCGAAGATTAAAGATCAGAGACTCCAAGCATGGGATGCTGCTGATGAATATTTACTACAGAATTTGTATTCCCAGAAAACCAAATTAAAGAATAAAAACATATTAATTTTCAATGACTCTTTTGGTGCATTAACTCTGGCATTAAATGAATACAAACCTGTTAGTATGACTGATTCTATTATTAGCGAATTAGCTATTAAAGAAAACAGTAGAACGAATACTCTTCACTTAGAACAGAGCTCTATTTTAGCTAGTCTGACCAAATTAGACTTAGTCTATGATTATGTGTTAATTAAGGCACCGAAATCTTTGGATTATTTACGCTATTTTTTGGCGAAAATAGGAGATAGCATACACAACGAAACTCAAATCATTGTTGCTGGAATGATAAAAGCTATGCCTAAAACTGTTTGGACTATTTTGCAAGAAATGTTAGGTGAAACCACTACATCTCTAGCACAAAAAAAAGCCAGATTAATTCATGTTAAACCCACACACAAAAAGAGCACCACTTCTTACCCTATTCACTTTTTTCAGGAAAACAGCAAATATATAATTTATAATCATGCTAATGTATTCTCTAAAAAATCGCTAGACATAGGCACTCGTTTTTTATTGCAAAATTTACCAAAATTTAATTCCCTAGAAAGCATTATCGACTTAGGGTGTGGCAATGGTATTGTCGGTTTAAACCTAGCCATTGCCTATCCACAAGCTAAAGTTATATTTACTGATGAGTCTTATATGGCCGTAGCATCCGCGAAGCTCACTGCAGAAAGCAATTTAGAAAACATAGCAAAACACCTGTTCGTAACTAACAACTGTTTAGATGGTTTTGATCAAAACTCAAGTGATTTAATCGTCTGTAACCCACCATTTCATCAATCCCACACAATAGGTTTGCATATAGCATTGCAAATGTTCCAACAATCTTATCAAACACTCAGGACTAAAGGCCATTTTGTCGTTATTGCTAACAGGCATTTACCTTATTATTCACACTTAAAACGTATCTTTGGCAACGTCATTAATCATGCAAACAATCGTAAATTTTCAGTATTCTTGATGAGAAAAAGTTAACAAATTTTCAACTAAATTAGAGTTGACACCCAATTTTGACCAGCCCTCTTTATAGTGGAAATCTGAGCCAATTGACGATTTCAATTTATGAAAACCAGCTAATTTAGCAAGGTATTTCGTTTTATCAAGGTTTTGGTAGCCATTAATCACTTCTATAGCTTGACCACCCGCTACAACGAAATATGATACCAATCTATTTAGTTTAGCATTGGTTAATTTATAATATAATGGGTGTGCGAGCACAGCTACACCTCCAGCATGATTAATAACTGCAATAACTTCTTCAAAACTCAACCATTCATTCTTTACATCACCTATTTTCCCTGCTCCCAAATACTGTTTAAATGCATGCTGCTGATTTTTACAGATATCAGCTTCTACAAGCAACTTAGCAAAATCGGGTCGTCCAATGTGTTTTTTATGGTTTAATTTTTCATAGGCACCTATAAGGCCAACTTTCTCTAATTTTTTAGAGATTATTTCAGCCCTATACTTTCTTGCTTTTTGTTGAAGATTAATTGCTTTCAACAGTTCTTTGGAATGTAAGTCAATATTCAGTCCAACAATATGCACTCCGATTTTATTCCAACACGTTGAAAATTCAATACCAGAAACTATTTTAATGTGTGTATCTGGTAATTTCTTATAAGCACCAATAGTATCATGGTCAGTTATTGCCAAAACTTCTACATCGTTTTGTTCTGCAAGTTGAATTAATTGTTCAGGCGATAACTCACCATCTGAACAATGGCTATGGCAATGATAATCTAATAGCAAAAGATTTTTTCTCTTCAAAGAATTAATTGAGGTGTTTTCATTGTATAGTAAAAATCATTAATAATTCAAAGCATAAGTGGTCTTTAGGTGAATTTTCATTATGCACCTTCCAATAAATTGCTTTGGAAACTATGTTAAAGTATTATCAGTTTATTCGATAAAATATTAACTACTATGAAAATCATGTATTGTAACTATTGTGGATCAGAAGTGGTCTATAAAATACCGAAAGCAGATGATCACAAAAGAGCTGTTTGCTCAGCTTGCCATGCAATTCACTATCAAAATCCTAAAATAATCACAGGGGTTATTGTCGAATACAATGGGCAGATTTTGTTAGCAAAACGCGCTATTAAACCACGTTATGGTACATGGACGATTCCAGCAGGTTTTATGGAAATTGGAGAAACCACACAAGAAGGTGCTGCACGTGAGTGTATTGAAGAGACCGAAGCTGAATTAAAAAACATCAAATTATTTGGTGTTTACAATATTATCCCTAATTCACAAGTTTATACTATTTTTCATGCTCAATTAGCTAAACCGCATTTTAAAGCAACTGATGAAAGCTTAGCAGTTGAATTATTCAACCCTAAAGATATTCCCTGGGATAACATAGCCTTTCCATGCGTTACAGCAGCATTAAAAAGATATGTAGGTGAGATGGGAACAAATTTTAGTATAAAATTAGAAGACATAAATGAAGATTTTGAAGGTTCAAAATTTTCAGGCTATTACGATAACTGAGAAAAAACATGAAAACATCAATTGTATTACTTTGCTCCATACTATTTACCGCTTGTCAAAACAATAAACCAACAGCTCATAAAAACCCACTCTTGGGCTCATGGAAGATGCAAAAGGTCACATGGATTAGCCAAGATAAATCCCACCCAATCGAAAATGCTCAAGCAGGTGTTTTTTTATTCACTTCCAATAGTTACTCAATTCAATGGACACCAACAAAAGAAGCAAGAATTGCTTTTGTTAACTTATCTCAACCAACTGAAAAAGAAAAAATAGCAGGTTTTACTTCAGTTGTTTTTAATGCAGGAAGTTATGAATACACAGATAAAACTGTCACGACTACAACCTATATTGCTAAAGTTCCTGGGTTTGAGGGAGGTAAGCAATTTTATAACTATTCTATAAACGGTGATGTGTTAACAATTACTATGTATGATGAAACTTATCCAGATGGCAGCAAACCTGAATGGTCAGGCCAATGGAAAACTGAATTTGTATTACAACGGGTTAAAAAATAAAACGTGTATGTTGTGTTTTATTGTTAATTGAATCTAAAATAAAATTTTTCTTACCGCCATTTACAATCCACATTTGTGTTTCTCTGTGCGAACAAATTTCTGCTGCTTGGATTTTTGAAGTCATCCCACCAGTACCAAGGTTATTGTCGGTATTTTCATCAATGTAATGCTGACAATCTGCAATATTATTTATTTCATGAATTAATTGTGCGTCACCATGTTTTTGTGGGTTTTTGTCGAATAGCCCGTCAATATCCGATGCCAGCATCAATAAATCAGCCTTGAGTAAATTGGCAACATAAGCAGAAAGTTTATCATTATCGCCAAAGACAATTTCATCGATAGCTATAGTATCATTTTCATTGATGATTGGAATAAAATTATTTTGAAATAAATCACTCAACGTATTTTTGATATTTGCTTGAGCATCAGTGTTATCAAAATCACGGTAGGTTAATAAACATTGTGCTATTGGGATAGCAAAATCACGAAATATTTCGTTGTAAATTTGCATCAATATCGGTTGTCCAATGGCAGATAAAGCTTGACGTGAACTCGATAACTGCCAATTGTTGACTTCAATAAAATGCTTTGCCGTTGCTATGGCTCCAGATGAAACTATGGCAATTCGATAATCCTTTTGTAAATGTACAATTTGCCTAGCTATGTCTTCAATTTTCCCACGAGAAATACGATTAGACCCTGCTGTTAATGTTGATGATCCGATCTTCAGGATGAGTGTTTTCTTATTCACTTTAATATCTTCTTTTCTTCATTTAATAGCTGTTGAATAACATTTATATAAAGATAAATAAAGCATCTTTATAGAAATTATTAAATCAAATTCTTGATTATCCACGTACATGGCCATCTCCGCATATAAACCATTTATTGGTTACCAATTCATTTAAACCAACAGGACCCCGGAAATGTAATTTTTGAGTGCTGATAGCAATTTCTGCACCCAGCCCAAACTCTCCACCATCAGTGAATCGAGTAGATGCATTATGGTATACTGCAGCACAGTCTACTTGGTACTGAAATAAATTAACGTGACCCATATTTTTAGAAATAATAGTAGCAGAATGGCCTCCAGAATATTGGTTAATTCCAACAATGGCCTGCTCAATTGAATCGACTTGTGCTAATAGTATTTTTTTGGCCAAGAATTCCTGATAAAATATATTGTTGTTTTCAATCGGTATTATCCGATTATCCAAGTGGTAAATAGCATCATCAGCTACAATTTCTATTCCTTCATCAAGTAAGGCATTTATTAATTTAGATATTTTTTCAGGGCTAAGAGAAGAATCAATATACACTTTGTCTAATGCATTACAAACACTAATACGTTTTTTACCATCTAAAGCAATATCAATGGCCATCTCAATGTCTGCATCAACATCAATGAACATGAAATTATTGCCTCTCCCTGAAATAATCATGGGTATTGATGTGCTCTTACGAATCGATTCAATTAATTTTTCACCACCTCTAGGAATAATCACATCAATATTTAAACTATTCTCAACAATCAATTCTTGTGTTTTTTCACGATTATAATCTAAATACTTTACAATATTAATGTCTTGTTGATTTTTCTCTAGTGCTTGTTTCCAAATATCCACTAGTGCAAGATTACTGTATTTGGCTTCTTTTCCTCCTTTTAAAAGAATTTTATTTCCGGCCTTAAATGCTGTTATTGCAGCCTCTATTGTTACATCTGGTCGTGATTCATAGATAATTAAAATTGTTCCAAATGGAACAACTTTATTTTCTATATTTAGCCCAGGTTCTTTTTCATAACTATATAAAATTTCACCTTCAGGGTCAGGCATGTGTCTTACTTTAAGAACCGATAATTGCATGCTTTTGATTTTATTTTCATCAACTTTAAGCCTGTCATATAACGCTTCATCTGATTTATCACAATTGCTTAAATCTTTACTATTGGCATTAATTATTGTCTTTGAATTTATAGCAATCAAATCAGCCAAGTCTTTCAATATTTGATTTTTGATCCCTGTATTCATTTTTTCAATGCCTTAATAATCTCATCTACATCAGATAGTTGAGTGGCATGAGAACAAACCAATCGAATAATGTCTTTACTCCCTGGCCAGATATGGAACAAAAACCCTTTCTCTTGTAATTTCTTAATGCCACTCACTCCAAGGCGAATAAACACTTCATTGGCTTGTACAGGATAAACAAAATCATGCGTGCCCTTTAAATTCGTGTATATTTTATGAGCCATTTTATTGGCATGACTTGCAAGATTGAGCCATAAATCATTTTGAATATAAGCGATTAATTGAACAGAAATAAAACGCATTTTTGACACCAAGTGCCCCGCCCTTTTTCTCATTCGCTTAATTTCCTTACCTAGTTTTGGATTAAATATGATTAAAGCTTCTGCTATCATAGCTCCATTTTTAGTCGCCCCAAATGACAAAACGTCTACACCATTTTTCCATGTCATATCTGCTATTGAGCAACCCATTGAAGCACAAGCATTTGCAATACGTGAGCCATCCATATGCAAATACATTTGATGTTTTTGTTTAATCTGGTTGAATTGCTTAATTTCATCAATGCTATAGAGCGTTCCAGCCTCTGTGCTTTGAGTAATACTTATGGTACTAGGCATACATTCATGTTCACCATGTACACCTGTAGCCTCTAGAAGGTGATCGAGAGTTTCTGTATTAATTTTCCCTTCATTTCCATCAACCCCAATAATCTTTGCCCCTGCTGAATAAAATTCTGGAGCACCACATTCATCATTTAATAAATGAGCCTCTTTTGAACAATAGATTGATCCATAAGCTGGTGTTGTAATCGCCACTGACAACGAATTTGCAGCAGTTCCGGTGACTAATGGGACCACATCACACCAACATCCAAAAAGTTGTTGCATAGTTTTTTGAAGTTTCAAGCTATAACTGTCATAAGCATAGGATTCTTCGAAACCACTGTTTGCATCAATTATGGCTTGAAGTATAACACCGTTGACAGGCGCCTCATTATCACTGCGGAAATTCATATTGGTAACGATTACTTAAAAAATAACACTATAAAACATCTGAAGGTGATATGCCATGAGTTTTTTTAAACTGTTTGGAAAAGTAAGACAAACTGTCAAAACCACAAGCATAGGCCGTTTCACTCACAGATAGTTTTTTATTTGATAATAAATCTAATGAAAATTCCATTCTAATTTTACGTATATAAGCAATAGGTGTAATGTCAAATTCAGTCTTGATTTTTCGGTATAAATTTGATCTATCTAAAAATAACAAGTGTGCAAGTTTATCTACATTCAGTGTTTTATCAGCAATGTTTTCCAAAATAATATTATCTAATTTTTCTTGAAAAGCTGTTCGTGGATTTTCTACTGTTAAACCTACATTTAAATTTTCTGCCCTAATGGCTTTCCTGGACGAAAGCAACCGATCAACTCTTGCTTTTAATTCATTGAAATCAAAAGGTTTTACAATATAATCATCTGCACCAATCTGCAACCCTTCAATCGCATCAATATTTGCAGACTTAGCCGTTAACAAGATTATTGGAACTGTCTGCATTTCCTTAATGCTTCGTAATTTTTTAATCATTTCAATACCATCAAGTTCAGGCATCATGACATCACTAATGATAATATCTGGCAAAAACGTCTGTGCCATTTCCAACCCTTCTCGGCCATTTTTAGCATCTAAAACGTTATAATCCTTATTAAATTTAAAAATTAAGAATTTTCTTAATTCATGATTATCTTCAACAACCAATAATGATGGAATATCTTTCTTAAGTTTTAAATCATAAGTGATTTCATCATCATGTTCTTCCCCAATAACTTGCTTAGGTTTGATAACAGATTTTTCCTCACTGCCACTAATTTCATCATAGGAATAATGTATAAAACCTTGTAAGAATGACAAAGTAAACGTGCTTCCATAATTAATATTACTTTTCAAACTGACTGTCCCTTGATGCAGTTCCATAACGTCTTTAACATAAGAGAGACCTATTCCTGTACCTGGTTCTGTTACATGATTTTTGGTTTCAACTTGGTAATACCTATCAAATATGTGCTGCTGAATTTCTAGAGGAATACCAACACCATCGTCTTCAACCATAAGGCGTATCCATTGTGAGTCTTGTTCGATTGATATTTTAATCGTACTATTTTTACCACTATATTTGATGGCATTTGCAATTAAATTTGTAATAACTTTTTTAACTTCTTTACTATCACAATACAAATCAATATCTTTTACAATCGGTTCATAAGTAAGTTCTTGGTAATGGTTTTGTGCCCAATTTCTCATGTTTTCAACAATTGATTCAACCAATGTGTTAATTTTTATTTTTGATACCCTAAGCGGAAAAGACTCCGTTTCCAATTTTTGGATATCTAATATTTTATCCACTAAACTCATTAAGTCTTGTGCATTAGATAGTGCCGTATCAACTAGATACTTTCCAGAAGCATTTAAAAACTCTCTTTGCTCATGTAAATCTGTTAGTGGGGCTATTGTTAATGTTAATGGCGTTCTAAATTCATGAGATACATTGGCGAAAAATCGATCTTTAAGCCGCATTTGTCGCTCTTTTTCACCGGCTAAATTGATTATTTCTTGTGCGTGTTTGGTTATTTGCTGTGCTTCTTGACTATTTGCCAATGCTTTAAGGGATTTTTGAATAAAGTCATTTAAATGTTCTATCTCATTTTGAGTTAATTCTTGTTCCTGCTTAATTTCAAAAATAAAGCTTTCATTTTCTACATCTTCACTTTTATAGTTTACTAATAGAGGTATGCCAATAATTTGAACTTTATTCTCTTCACATTGATAGAGTTTTGAAAATATTTTTTTCTCTGTAAATAAAGCATTAATAAACGAAACATTTTCATTTAGAAAATTTAGACAGCAACTCGTTCCATCGTGGTTGAACATATTGAATATTTGAAACTCATTGTTTATTAAATTAATTCGGGATAAATTTTTAACAGGAGCAAATTTTTGCACCATATCAGAAAATTTATTTTCAATATGAGTGCTTAAATTAACGACTTGAGTTTCATTAATAGCCTGCTGTTTACTCTCATATAAAAAATTATTAATTAACGTTTCGGCAAACAGTGCTTTATTTACTTCAGTAATATCTGACACCGCTTTGTCTCTAGATTTTTTAAACCCCAGTGCCTGATCAGCTAGGCCAAGTGCCAAAACAAATGCTTCTACAATAAGACCTATTTCATAAGAGTGCTGCTGCCAAAAATGATTTGGTAAAGGGTTCAATGCATAAATTACCCTAAATACAGCAAAAGATATAAAAAGAGACCATGCAATCAACAAAAATAGTGCCTGCCTATTGCCATTTTTCACATTAGCAAATGCAATTGAAATAATTACAAAATTACTAAATTGAACCGTATAGTTGTACCATAAATACAAAGAATCTAAGGAGTCTTGTATGAAAAAATACAAAACAAAAAAGATCAATATTTGCAAAATAACATGCAACATTAACCCAACCAAAATTTTACCAGACAACTGTTTTATCCAGTTCAACCTAAGAAATTTGTACACAAACAAATAAGCCAAGAATGTAGACAAAAGAAAGAAAAACAACTTGCTTTGATCTGCAAAAATGGGAAAAAAGAAAAAATCATAATCAGCCATCCTGCTCTCTTGCCAATAAATAGCAATAAACCCAGATGCCAGATACAAGGCATAATATAAATAAACACTATTTTTAATAAATAAATAGTAAATCGTGTTCACTAAAAATAATGCCAGTAAAGAGGAGTATAATAAAGTAAAAAACACATTGATATTTTTATCGAATTGTATGTATTCATCTTTAGAAACGACTTTGACCATCACCGAGGTATCAAAAGAGTTGTTTAATACAACAAAATGAGAGGTATCTCTGGACAAACTAAAAGCGTAGTGTTCCGAACTAAATACGCGATTATCACTGGGTTTTAAACGAAATAAGGAGTTTGTTTCAGAGAGTTCACCCTGAGAATTTTCGGAAAAATAACTGACTTTATTTAAATATTTATGATCGACGACAATAACATAATCATTTGTTGTTTCATTGGTGTTAAATTTAATTATGGTTGAATTTTGGCCTTTATTAAAACTAAGGCGTTCCCCTTTGTATGGAGAAAACACATTTTCTGTAACTTGTTTTTTATCAAAATCCTTACTAAGAAAAGTACTATAACCAATTGAAATTTCAAGTGATTCTAATTTATTTAAATCAAAACCACAGCCCGAAAGAAACAATAATGCTGTGACCAATAAAGTAGTAAGAGTTTTTCTCATTAAAAAATTATAAACATAAATCATTCATTCGTTAAATACTGTTACCCTTTTCTCTATGCAATATAAAAATTGTTGCCCCAACTAACAATGAAGCTCCAAGCCATAATCTCCCGGGTGGAGTATGACCAAAGACTATAAATCCAGCTAATACGTTCAAGGGTAATTTCACTAAATCAAAAGGTTGGATAAAAGAAGCATCTGCATTCGCATAAGCCCTTGCTAACGACCATTGAGCAATTGCTAATATAGCTCCTGATGCAATCAATAAATACCAAGCACTCACAGAGGGTGTTTGAAAATTTGGTAAAGCCAGAAAAAAATTAAATGGCGCAATTAGAATCAATAAATAAACCACCATCGAACCTGTACTTTCTGTATCAGACAAATGCCTTATCATTAACGAGTATATTGCCCAAAAAAAGGCTGCCGCAACAGGCAATAGACTTGCCAATTTAAAACTGTCACTCCATGGTTCGAGAATAATAACAGAGCCAATGATTCCAACCAATGTAGCCAACCATCGAGAAAACCCAACCCGTTCTTTTAGAAAAATAGCAGACCCAATGGTTACAAAAATAGGGGAGGTCATAACCAATGCAATAGCCTGCCAAATAGGTATTGGCCAAGCCAATGCCCACAACCATAATTGAATCCCAATAACCGACATAAATACACGCAAAACATGCAACATCAATCGTTCAGTTTTTAACGACTTTGTCAGTCCAATTTTAATCATCCATGGCAGCATAAAGACAAAAGAAAGAAAGTACTGAAAAAAGCCTACTACTGTATTATGCAATCCAAGTTTTGTTGTCATGTATTGGTTACTGGTATTAATAATAGCAAAACACATGCCTGCTAAAATCATCCATGTAGCACCTAATAATGGATTGTGTGCGTGCTTAACCATTTTTATACTAAGAATTGGTTCAAATGAGCAACCTCTTCAAAATAATTAGTTCTTCTCTTTGGTAACCCTTTGCCTTTCTCTGCCCAATTATTTGCTTCATTTATAAATTGAGTATAAAGCTGCCTTCTTAAACCAATTGGTACAGGGCTAGAATCTGTCATGTCTTCATTAAAAGCATCATCAAGTTTCAACTCTGGGCAATCACCATCATCATTTATATGCTTCCAACACGCTTGTTTAAGGCAAAAATCATACCATGGCAAAAACAGCTCACCCTTTTCAGCAATAAACTCAACAGCTTGAATAATAAAGTCCACATCTGCTTCATCCATGACATAATGGAAACCTATTCGGCACCAACCCGGTTTAATACCATGAAAACCTTTCTCGATTAATTCACGGTATTGTTGGGATGTTTCCTCATTAATATTCAGCAACCTGTGGCCATAAGGGCCAGCACAAGAACATCCTGCACGAGATTGAATTCCAAATAAATCATTTAGCAATACGGTAACAAATTTAGGGTGCAAATATTTACCATTACTGGTTTTAATATTAAATGAAACAATCCCAACACGGTTATTAATATCTTGGTCACCAAGAATTTCAATTAATTCATTTTTATGCCATTGAGAAAAAACTTTTTCTAGCCATTTATGCTCAATATTAGCAATTTGATCAACACCAATTTCATCTTTAACTTTAAAACACAGTGCGGCACGTAGAATTTGTAAGACTCCAGGTGTCCCTGCTTTTTCACGTTCTTCAATATCATCAAAAAAGTCATGGGTATGCTCTGCGACATAACTCACCGTACCACCAGCGCTGACTGTAGGTGGCAATTGTGAATTATAAAGGGATTTATTAAAAACCAAAACACCCGATGAACCAGGGCCTCCTAAAAATTTGTGTGCAGAAATAAAAACAGCATCAAGACAAGTATTGTTATCTGCTGTAGCATTATCAGGTTGCATATCTATATCAACATAGGGCGCACTGGCAGCATAGTCAAATAAAGCCAACGCATCATGTTTATGTAACAGTGCAGCAATTTCATGTACTGGCGAAACTAAACCAGTAACATTTGATGCGGCTGAAAACGATCCAATTTTGATACGGTCCTGGTATTGAGGCAGCCTTAACATCTGTTCCAAATGCAACATATCTATGTGTCCATCGTCATCTAAATTGATTGTCACAATCTCACATAGCCCATCACGCCAAGATATTTCGTTGGAGTGGTGCTCATAAGGACCAACATAGATCACAGGTAGCTTATTGGTGTCTTTATAACAATCAACACCTAAGTTATCTTGTAAATTCTTACGTGTTGCTGGAGGTAAATAAACTCCCAATATTTGTTGAATTTTATTAATGGCACCAGTTGCACCCGTTCCTACATTGATAATTCGGTAATCTTTGCCTGCATTTAAACAACCTTTAATAGTTTCTTCAGCAGAGTGCAATAAATTAGTCATTGAACGACCTGTCATGTCATCTTCTGTATGTGTGTTGGCGTAATGTCTTTGTAGTTTCATTAAATACTTTTCAATAAAACTTAATGTCCTTCCTGATGCAGTGTAATCTCCATACAACATCAATCGTTGGCCAAAGGGCGTGCAAAATGGTGCATCAACGCCGATTATTTTTTGCCTTAAGTATTCTGGTGTAATTTGCCCTTTCATTTAATTACCTCCAGATATTTCACTGGCCAATCTCTTGCATAGTTCTACATTGTCATTGACTATTCGAGTTATATCAAATTCACCTTGTACTTCAGGTGTAATTAGGTCATATTCAACCGTGGCATTTGCACAACCTGAGAAAGCAACAATCAATGTACCAATAGACTCAGCAGGAGAGTTTGTTACCACTTGGCCATTATCAAACAAACCACCGGAAGTCGATTTTAAATCAAAAGTCACCGTTTTAGTTTCATGGTTAACTTCGCCTAAGCCTGATAACCATCTATGATTAGCATTGCCCAAATTTGCGCTAACACCCTCTTCCAAATCTTCTGTATCATAGGTAAACCAACCAAGAAACATTTTGTCTAAGTTAGGAAAATAATCAAAGAACATACCCTGCCCGTCAGTTTGTACATTATACCAACTACCGTTGAGAGCTGGGTTAATGTGAAACTCTAATACATATGACTTAACGATTAAAACCAAGTTATTTGAGAACTCTCCTGTTCCAGAATAATTGATTAAAGGCAACTCTGAAAAAGCCCCACCTGCATTCCATCTTTGTAATTCTGCTATAGCATCAACAACTTCCATACCCTTAATCACATTACCAAAAACCGCATATCCATCACCATTACCGTCTAGGCTTGAGTTATCGACAGTGTTAAAAAACCATTGGCTAGTAGCACTATCTATACTAGCCGTTCTAGCCATAGAAATCGTCCCTCTAGCATTTGATAAACTCGATTCATTAATTATTGGTGAATCAGTTGGCACTTCACCAAATGTGTTATCAACATAATTGAAACCTCCACCTTGGATGACAAAATTTGGTACGCTTCTGTGGATATAGGAATTGTCATAATCTCCATCATTGACATAGTTTAAAAAATTTGCAACAGTTGCTGGAGCCACATCAGGTCTTAGTTCAATATCAATAATACCCAAAACCGTTTCCATTCGAACGACTTGAGCTGATATTGTAAATGAAATAAAACTGAACATAATTAATACGTGTTTGAGAAGTTTAACTGGCTTCATTGTAATCCTATGATAAATAGCTAATAAATATCAGAATTATACATGAAATTATATTTTATCAATCACTAGTTAACCTCTTTTTGGAAATAAAATGAATTTATGGATTGGTTTTTTTTCAATTACCATAAGCATAGATTATAATAGTTAATAACTTATCCATTAAAATAGTGAAATTATGACTGTTACAAAACAAACTTTCGAACAGCTACAAGACAAGACATTTAATATAGCTTTTAACCCTGAGACACAATTGGCCTGCCAATTAATTGAAGTCAAAGGCATAAACAGTCATACCTTAGAACAAGGACAGCCAGAGCCGTTTTCTTTAGTTTTTGAAACGCCTGGTGATTTAGTTTTTGAGCAAAATACCTACCTAGTTAAAAATATAGATATCGAAGAGTTTCCATTATTCTTGGTTCCAATTGGAGCCGATGAAAAAGGTGTTCGGTATGAGGCAGTATTTACCTAATACACAAACGCTAAATTACATTTCCCTTTTGAGCTAAGGTTATTTATTTTGGGTACCACTCCATGTACTGGTGCACACCTTTATCTTCAATTTGTTTAAACCCATGCTTTAAATACCAGTTGTAGGCAGGGTTAAATTTTTCCACATGGATAACTACTTTTTTTGAAGTCAGTTGTGCTTCCTTTAACAATTCTTTAAGCAATTGTGTACCGAGTCCTTGATGTTTATATTCTGGCAAAAATGCAATATCAATAAGACAGATAGAAGTCTTATCTCTGTCCAAATAAAGTCTGCCAATTTGTGTTTTGTTTTGACAAATTATTAAAAATTCAGAATGCGGGTAATGTGATTGATAGTGTGTATGTTGGGCATTGAATTGTTGTGCTAAAAAATCCCTTCTCTGTTGGTCATCCCAAGGAGCTTGCATGACTTCTTGCCAACGTGTAGAACAATAAACCTCCTGTAGAAAAGCCATATCATTTGATGATATGGCTTTAAATGTAACACCTAAGTTATTATTGTTATTATTAAAAGCTATAAACGCTTTATGATTAGGCATTTAATCTCCAATTAAAAACAGCTTGTAATTGGTTTTCCCCTACTGGCGACATAAACACTTTCTGTTTTTGTCCACCTGCAATTTTCAGATCATATATTTTTTCCTCTAGTGGTAGAGCACTATTTTTTACATCATAAGTTAAGATAAATTGTTTATTATCTTTATTATGTGTGGGGTTGATCTGTTGATTTAATGACAACTTCAATCCTTCAGAAGTTGAAACTTCATTTGATTTCTGTAGATCATGTAAAGGTGTGTTTGTTGCCAAGCTTAAACTTAC
The DNA here is from genome assembly GCA_016744455.1 of Alcanivoracaceae bacterium. Classification (GTDB taxonomy): domain Bacteria; phylum Pseudomonadota; class Gammaproteobacteria; order Xanthomonadales; family Marinicellaceae; genus NORP309. The sequence goes on along the minus strand of JADGEI010000001.1, from coordinate 438,261 downwards.
AGGCAAGCTGGATAAACCAGCAACGGCAAACAAAGATTGAGTAAAATTTCTTCTTTTCATTTTCTAACTCCTAGATGGGTATAAACCTTGTAATGCAATTATATAGTTAATCACAATTAAGGGTTGTAAATTATTGTGGGCTTGACTACCGCCAGTTACAGATACATTATGCATATCAACATTACTGCTAGTATTTGAGCTGTATTTTACAGAGGCTCCTAAAAATTTATCTACAGGTGTCGATGCGTTTGCACCACCACCTAATGGGCCACCAGTACTCCCATCAGCATTAAAACCATGAGAATGGTTTGGCATTTGGGCTTCAGTTAGTGTCACAGTTTCTGTCCCAGCAATCTGACCCAATCTTCGACTCGTTAAACCTGGCCCTCTACCTGGGTGCATAGGAGCTCGCCCTTGCATGTTAGGCAATGCTGTTGTGGTTCTTCCATCGCCACCATAGGTGGTGCCAATTAATGAAAACAAGGCAGTATTTTGTGCAATTGGCAACAATTGTCCATTGCAAAAAGCCCAGCTTCTTGGGGCAAAATTGCCTGCGAAAATTCTTATTTCTGCTATAAATGGTTCTGACATAATGTTCTCCTTATTGGCGACTTGGGTAAATACCGAATAATGCGACAATAAAATGTACACATAGAGTTGGCATTAGGTTTGTGTGGGAACGACTTCCACCCGTAGAGGAAATTGCGGCGGAATTCATAGTTTGAGGCGTTGCTAAGGTATTCGCGTAAATATTTGTTGGCGACGTATTTGCAGATACATTTCCTGCTGGACTTCCGACGCTAGCAATTGCTGAAGTGGCTGAAACATCATGTTTGTGACTTGGCAACTGATTGGTTGTCAAGGTTACACTTTCAGCACCTCCTTTTGCCCCCAGTCTAGCAGGAGATAATCCCGGGCCTGAGCCTTGATGCAACGGAATCCTCCCTCGCATATCTGGCAAACCAAAAGTGGTTCTTCCATCTCCTCCATAAATTGTTCCTAATAAACTAAATAAAGCATCATTTTGTGATACAGCCAAAAGCTGACCATCACAAAATGCCCAACCGCGTGGTGCAAAATTTCCTGCAAACATGCGAATTTCTCCTACAAAAGGTTCTGACATAATAATTCTCCTAATTTCGTGATGGGAATAAGCCTTGAAGGGCTATACAAAAGCTCAAGACTAAATATGGTTGCATATTTTCATGAGACTGTCCACCGCCAACATTAGTCAAAACTGCCGTGTTTTCAGTCTGAGTAGTTGCTGGGCCATAAATATTGCTAGTTGTTTGAGCCAATAAGTTACCTGCTGGTGTAGATTGATCCGCTGATGCCGTTGAAGCAACAGACACATGAATATGTTGTGGCATTTCAGCAGCTGATAAAGTCACTGTACTTTCCCCAGTTTTTTGTCCTTCTCTATAGGTTTGACTTGAGCCATTAGACCCTGTATGGATGCTAGTCCGTCCTCGCATATCTGGTAAGGCAAAAGATGTTCGACCATCTCCTCCATAAGTAGTCCCCAATAATGAGTAAAGTGATTGATTTTGATTAATTGGCAATATTTGCCCATCACAAAATCCCCACCCTCTGGGTGCGAAATTAAATCCAACCATGCGTATTTCAGCTAAAAATGGTTCTGACATAGAGTTTCTCCTCTTTTCATTTACAAAAATGAGACAAGTAATAACCTATCCCCCTAAAACTTTCATTAATTATTATTTATTATTATATATTTGAGAGCTTTGCAAAATCTGCAAAACTCTCAATAAGTTACTTGCATTTAGAATCCCATCTTATTCCTGTAAACTTGTTGAAAAACCAGATAAATGGGGAATATTGGAACTGTTATAACCAAGCCTTTTTCCCTCGTTTTTCAACAGGTTTTTAATGGGATTTGAAAAATCAATTTTATTTAAAGTTAGTTTGGGCAAGTAACAACTCCAGTGTTGACACCAAATACAAAGCCCGTTGGATCACCAATTTCAGCTGCATTTAATGGAGCATCCAAGTCTAAAACCAGTTGAGCTGGTGTACGGGCACCAATAGGTGAATTTTCTACATCCAAAAATGAACCTGCTGATACCGAAGCTGCAAGAAAATCCAATTCTCCAGTGAGAAAAGTCGCAGCAAAGGGATTATTTGGGGTAGAAACATTATTGCCGGTAAATCCAATACACACTCTGTTCATTAAATTAACAGGGTCTCCAGTCTCTGTAGGTAAAATTTGAACTCCAACAGATGCACCATTTGAAGCATCTCCAGTTGCAACAATGGTATTATTTGTGGAACGTACAGTTACTCCTCCACCACTTAAACCACCATCAACTCCAATTCCTACCGTTTCAGCTGTCGTAGAACCAACTGCCGGGTTAAGTGTTATGTCATTGTTATCAACACTTACGACATTATCACCAGTTGTTCCAATTCCTTCATTATTAACAACTACTCCATGAACAGTTTGAGTTGCAATCCCAGAGAATGTGGAATTTATTGTATTGTTATTTGCAACTGATCTTATAGTTCCCATGCCATTTGTAGCAATTCCAATTCCATTTAAACCACTTACAGATGATGCAGAATTAAGCGTTATAACATTATTTGTCGCTGTTCCATTTACTGTAGGGCTTGCTCCACCAAATCCATTCGCAAAGAATCTAATACCATTGACCATGTTACCAGCACCTGAACTAATTGTATTGCTAAGCACTCCTGCTCCACCAACTGTACCAATTAATGAGCCAGATTCTGACACATAGGAAATACCATCTACTGTATTAGTTATCATACTACCTGTAATATTTACTGCGAGATTAGTCCCAGCATTGCTTGTAAAGAGATTAATACCAGAATCACCAGCATTGGCAATTGTGCTGTTTTGAATTGTGACTAAAGATGTAGCAACAGTATTATTTGTTATTAAAATAGCTGTATCTTGTGAATCAGTTACTGTTATATTTTCAAATAAACTGGCCGATCCTCCGTTGCCTAATAAATTTGTGATAAAGATACCATGTTCATTAGTTTCTGTATCAGCGCCTGTACCATCAATTGTAGTGTCTGAAATATCTAAATTGGTTACAGAAGTGCCCAAGATACCATGTTCTAAATGACCTGTAATTTCGAGGTTAACCAAGTTTATATTCATCGCCGTATTGAGCACAATTGCGGCATTACTGTTGGCAGCACCTGTATCCATTGTGGTAGTATTGGTTAAATTCATATTTCTTATAACGATGTTATTAGCATTAGCAATAAAAATACCATTTTGAACTGTATTTTGTATCGTTCCACCACTTCCATTGCTTGTTCCTGTACCGCTAATTTGTAATGTACCCGTACCACTAAGAGTGCTCAATATCATTCCTAGGCTTCCTCCATTTGCCGATACACTTTGAAAAGTTAAACCCGCAGCACCAATTTGAGTTGTATCAAGATCTACAGCAGCAATATTGCCTGATGTTACAACACCATTCCCAGCTGATGTTATGATTCCACCATTTGTCACCTTAAATGATGATGTTGCGCCGGCTGTTGCATTTATGCTTAAACCAGTTGTGCCATTAAATTCAAAAGTAGTTGAATTATTATTTAATAATACAACACCATTGTTAACAGAAGTTACGCTTGTGCCACCATCTGAAACAGTAAAAGAGCCACTCGCCACATTTTGGATACTAATTGCCCCATTATTTGTATTTCCTGAAGAACTAAGCGTACCAAAATTAGCATTTAGAACACCATTATTAATATTAATTATGCCACCAGAGCCAACAATATCAACATCTGAAATTGTAAGGGTACCAAAATTTATTGCGACAAGACCTAAAGTTATCGTGTTTCCAATTTCAATCCCTCGGATTGTATTGTTCATACCCGTTGTAATCGCTGATGCAGGGGATGTAATAATTGGTTGAGCTCCATTTAATGTAGGTCTTATGACAGAATTTAACGCAGGCATTAGACTTGCCAATGAATCTATGCTTCCTGTTGTCACACCTTTACCTATTATTGTTTGATTATTCAACAAAACAAGAGACCCTGAATAGTTTCCTGCTTCCATATATATATAATCACCAGCAGCAACACCGGCTGTACCTAAGGCCCCCTGAATACTATTAAATGCTGCGATACTATTTAATGGGTCTGTCAGCCTCCCATCGCCACCAGCAGCTGCTGCTTTATCTATAAACCACACTGTATTACCAGATAAATTAAATGTCACGGTAATGTCCGCACTACATTGAGTCGCATTACAAATTTTATAAGTAAAAGTATCCATACCACTGTCCATACCTGCAGGCGGATTATAAGTAAAAGCACCTGTTGCAGTAGTAATACTTAAGTCTCCACCTCCTGTAGTTGTCGTTGGTGCTGGATTCATGGCATTACCGATTGCCAAGATACCTGATCCTGTGGCACCGCTTAATAAACCCGTCCCTGATGGTGTATTCACCTGTATATTAGTCGTAGCACTAAAAATTGGATCTGCCTTCGCAGGAGGTGGGTTAAGTATGGTGATATCAAAGGATTGGTTCCCTGAAGTATCTATACCTCCATTCATTGTACCTCCATCATCCATAATATTTAGGGTTATAGTGGCCATCCCATTGGTAGCTGCAGCTGATGTAAAACTCAAATCACCAGATGCACTGATCATTGGTTGAGCACTAAACAATGCTGCGTTACTGTTACTGACAATATTAAAGCTCAAATTCTGACTGGATTCATTGGCAGGCCCTTCAGATAAAGCTGTCGCCCACCCATTGATTGTATGTGCCCCTGAATCTTGATTAAATGTTTGATCTGCTCCTTTCATAAATGATGGTGCATCATTGACTTGATTGAGTGTAATGGTAAACATTTGAACTGCTGATGTATCAACGCCACTATTGGCAGTACCTCCATCATCCATTAAATTCACTGATAGTGTTGCAGTACCTACTGCATCTAATGCGGGTGTAAATGTCAGTTGCCCGGTTGGGCTTATGGCTGGACCTGATGAAAATAAAGTTGGTGCCGAATTGCCAATAATATTAAAGTTGCTTGTTTGACCTACTTCATCTGCAGGTCCTGTTAAAATAGTACTGGCCCAAGCCATACTATATGGCATAGAGTCTTCTAGCACTCCAACATTTCCTCCGTTAGTAAAACTAGGCGCATCATTGACTGCAGTGACAGATATGGTAAACATCTGAGCAGCCGATGTATCCACACCGCCATTGGCAGTACCGCCGCTATCCATGATACTGACTGTTACATTGGCTAAACCATTTGCATTAGCTGTAGGTGTAAAAGAGAGGGTTCCTGTAGCACTGACAGATGGTTGTACACTGAACAATCCATTATTGTCATTACTGACATTAAAGCTTAAGATTTGTCCTGATTCACTGGTAGGTCCAGCCGATAAAGCTGTTGCCCACCCTGCGGTTGATTGCGCCCCTGCATCTTCTAATACCGTTTGATTTCCACCGACTGTAAAGGATGGCACATCATTAATATCTGTAATAGTAATGGTAAATGTTTGATCAGCCGAAGTATCCACTCCACCATCTGCAGTACCACCATCATCCATGATGTTAATGGTAACATTAGCAACACCACTAGCATCTGCGTTAGCCGTATAGGTTAAATCGCCAATTGCATTGACAGATGGTTGCACACTGAATAATCCATTATTGTCATTATTGACATTAAAACTTATTGTTTGTATTGACTCATCAGCAGGCCCTTCTATGATTGCTGTGGCCCAACCTAAAACATTCTGTGCACCTAAATCCTCTAGTACATTTTGATCCGCTCCTTTGGTAAAACTTGGAGCATCATTGACCGCAGTAACTGTTATATTAAAGGTTTGATCAGTCGAAGTATCAACACCTCCATTGGCTGTACCACCATCATCAGAAACACTGATAGTCACTACTGTTGCACCATTGGCATCAACATTTGGAGTATAAGTTAAATCACCTGAAGCATTTACCGCAGGTTGTACACTAAACAATGCATTGTTATTATTACTAACATTGAAACTCAGAACTTGCCCTGCTTCACTTGCCGGTCCTGCAGATAAGACTGTGGCCCAGCCAACAACAGATTGAGCACCTGCATCTTCCAATGCAGTTTCATCAGCGCCTTTGGTAAACGACGGTGCATCATTAACATCAGTAACAATAATGTCAAATGTGATATCTGCAGATGTATCCACACCTCCATTGGCAGTGCCGCCATCATCCATAATATTAATTGTCACAGTTGAAGTACCCGCCTCATCAGCGGCAACAGTGAAACTTAAATTTCCAGTAGCATCCACTACTGGTACAGCAGAAAATAATATTGCATTGCTTACATTGACAATATTAAAATTGATTGTTTGAGCACTTTCATCACTTGGACCTGTAGATATGGCTGTTGCCCATCCAGCCGAATAGGCAGCAGAATCCTCTAATACGGTAACATCTCCTCCTGGAGTAAAACTTGGTGCATCATTAACAGGATCTACAACCAAACTTACAGTAGCAGGAACTGAATTAATTTGCCCATCATTAGCAACGTAAGTAAAACTATCATTGCCTACATAATCAGGATCAGGAGTATATATGACGCTAGCTGACGTAGTATTAATTGGTGTAACAACAGAGACCTGGCCATTTCCTGGTATAGTATCAACACTAAAGGTCAGAGCATCACCATCTAAGTCAGCACCAGATAGTGTTACCATTAATGTGTCATCTTCTAACATATTACCTGCCATCACATCATCAGCTGTTGGAGGTTCATTCTCTACATCTACAACATCAATACGAGCCGTAAATAATTCTCTTTCTAAACTGGCAAATACATGTGTAATATCAGAAAAATTACCCGGACCAGAATTGTCAGCTAGTGGGTCATCAATTGCAGTGTAACCAACCCAATCATCAACCTCACCATCGATTACAAAAGCTAACATACCCCACACTACTGTAGAAAAAAGTAATACTGCAGATACAACTAACGCTTTATTTTTATAAGTTCTTTTTGCTACAATGAAAATCAATAAAGACAATAAAAGTAAAGATGTAAACGACAAGAAAGGAATTGGAAATGCCACCCCAAATAAGATAGGTCTACCTGAATTATTAACACTAACAATATCAGTGGAATTTATTGATTCAGCTGTAAAATACAACCTAGCAACTGTAGAAGAACGAATAGACAAGTCTCGAGTATCCATCTGCACTTCAAAGACATCTTCGCCACTCATACTGGTATTCAAACCAAGTGCAGAGTCAACTATTGCGCTACCAGCATCAAATAAAGCTCCTACACAATTGTGATACAAAGTACTTGAAATCGAAACAGGTGTGCCACCAATTTCAACAGAAATATAACCATCAATACCATCAAACTGGGTAGCAAAATCTGGTTGTAATACAGTACACCCTGTCGATGCTTTATTATCCTTATCTATATATACGTTATATGTTTTACTTTGAGCACCAACCAATTGGCTTGCCAATGTTAAAACAACGATCATTACAATTCTTAAATTCAAAACTTTTCTCCAGTGAGATTCAGGTTATTTCCGCTACATTTTACAATATAAAATGTAAAAGATTGTGACATTCTAACAGAATTAGTGGTTTTTCTAATTGTACATATGATGCAAATGTTTGTAAATTTGATGCATTTTATAGTCAAACGATGAATGCAAGCTAAGCATCCATTTTTAGAACCATGTGTTGTTTATGAAAATGACAAGTGGATATCTGACCCAAATGATTTTTTTTGTTAATCTCGTAAATGCTTTTAAATAAGTAATTAGAATCAATTTTAAAACCTCAAAACCCTATTACTAAAGATAAATGATCATTGGTAATAGAATTGGTTTTGTTACATTCAGATAACTCATATAACCCCAACTCTAGAGATTAAGAATAAAAAAACCTTTAAAATATACGCCAAAGATAAAATTATCATGGATATCATTGCTAAGCAATATTGATAGTACATACGTAATCGTTTATTATGGTAGAAAAAAATAACAATATTCATTTTTATTTGACATTAATGTTGCTATATAAACAACTAATGTCATCAATTATTCTTGGGGAAAAGGATGGGCTTATTTAACGAACTAAAACGCCGCAATGTCATACGAGTAGCTGCTGCCTATTTAATCATTGGTTGGTTACTAGCACAAGTATCATCAACACTTGAAGCCGCTCTAAACTTGCCACCTTGGTTTGATACGTTAATAGTGACAGTCATGTTGATTGGTTTTCCAATTGTCTTAATTATCTCATGGGTTTATGAACTCACGCCTGAAGGCATCAAAAAAGAAAAAGACATTAAAGCTGATGAAACTATTACTCACGAAACATCTAAGAAATTAAATTATATTACATTGGTTGCGGCAATTGCGGTAGCTGGTTTGATTGTATGGCAGCAGTTTGGTGAAAAAGGCATGGATTCCCGCTTTCGCGAGAATGACAAAACCCAATCCGTCATACCAATGAAGGTAGAAACTTTCTCAACTGAACTAGATGTATCACTCGAACCAGAAATTGACAATAATTCAATTGCAGTTCTCCCTTTTATAAATATGAGTTCCAACAAAGAGCAGGAATATTTTTCTGATGGCTTAACCGATACAATCTTACATAAACTTGTTCAATTACCAGATTTACGAGTCGCAGCTAGGACCAGCTCATTTAAATTTAAAGGAAAAAATGAAGACATGCGTGAAATTGCAATTAAATTGGGTGTAGCGAATCTTTTAGAAGGAAGTGTTCAGCGTCAAGGAGATAAGGTTCGTATCACAGCACAGCTTATTAAAGGCAGTGATGGCTCGCATCTTTGGTCTAAAGTATTCGATGAAACTTTGGATGACATCTTTAGAGTTCAAGATGAAATTGCTAGTGGTGTAGCAACAGCGATGCTAAATACACTTAAAGTTGATTCAAATACATTAGGCGAAGTTGGAGGAACCAAAAACTTATTAGCGTATGAAGCTTATTTAAAAGGCATGGATGCGATGAGAAAAGGCACTCCCGAAGGTGTAAATATAGCAATTTCACAACTTGAATTAGCTGTTAATCTTGATTCAAACTACGCATTAGCATGGGCCGGCCTATCTAAATCATATGAAGGGCCTGCACAATTAGGCACAGCCACTTGGGAGTCCACTTATAAACCAATGAAACTAGCTGCCGAAATGTCAATTAAAAAAGCTCCAAAATTAGCAGCTGCACATCTTTCTTATGCTTATGTTATGGAAGTAAATAGTGAAGAAACCCCACTAAAATATATTAACAAAGCCATAGAATTAGAACCCAATAATGCTGAAGCATTAGCAGCATTGGCTGAATTAAAAATTTATGACAACGAGTATCGTGAAGCTTTGTTACTTATTGAAAAAGCCTTATCATTAAACCCTCTTGACAGCTCGCTTCAAGTCAAACTAGCTCATTATAAAATTTTCCTTGGCGATGCAGATTCTGCTATAGAATTTATTGATCAATTAGTTCTAAATAACCCTGAAGATTTGAAACTAAGAAATGATTACTCACAACTTTTAATACTTGCTGGCCTTGACCTACAAGCTACAAGAGTTACTAATCAAATATTAAAAAATAATCCCAATCTTCTTAGTGCCTTGTTTATATCATCTGATTTGCGATTATACTACCATAACCCTGAGCTTGCTGATATGTATTTAAGTAGGGTTGAAACGGTATCTCCAAATAGAGCCATGGATGATAGAGCCTATTACTGTCTTAATACTGGCAATATTCAATGCTATGATGAGAATATTAGCAATTACATCAAATTTATAAGGGGATCCGGCAATCAAAAATATGCCGATATTGAAGAAGCTATTCAATTGATTAATAGAGGTGAACTCCAAAAGTCAATCCAATTACTAGAGCCCCTAGCTAAACACTCAATCTATTGGTTGAATTATAGATTATCACTGCATCAAAACTTTTATCTAGCAGTTGCTTATGACAAAAACGGGCAAAAAGCAAAACGTAATGAAACCCTTGAAACTCTTGAAAAAAATGTACAAAAATCACTTGCAAATGGCTTGTGGCCACGTTTAGCGGGACCTAATTTAATAAGAATTGCAGCGATTAAAGGCGATGCTAAACTTGCAGCTCAAAGATTAGCTCTAAGCATTAGTAGCGAATACCCACCTAGTTGGAACGAACTGAAATATTACCCATTTTATGATACTGTAAGAGATCATCCTGAATTTATAATACAAATGGATATTTTAAAATCATATGAAGATAGCGTACGAAGTGAAATGATAGCAGAGGGATTATGGTTATAGTAGTTTTTCTAGTTGTACATATAATTGAGACCATTAACTCTGCTAGGAGCAATATTTTCATATAACTACAAGAAGGTAAAAAATATGACTTATTATAGAAAAGAAAAATTATTTATAATTTTATTTATTTGGGTTTCAAATAATTCATTAGCTATGCTAGATACAAATACAGTATGTCAACAACCAGATATTAATATAGATTTTCTAGAATGTGCCTCTTTAATCAATCTCTATAATATAACCGATGGCGACAATTGGACAATTAACTCAGGCTGGGGAAATGCTGATGTTTCGACTTGGTATGGGATAACCGCGGAAGTGATTGGCGGGAACATTCTTATCATTGATTTAAATAACAATAATTTACAAGGAATAGTTCCATCAACCATTCAAAGTTTAACCAGTTTACAAGTCCTAAATTTAAGTCAAAATGTATTAGTGGATATTATACCAGTTGAAATTGGCCAATTAGCCAGCCTAGTGTCTTTAAATTTAAGCCAAAATTTATTTGCCGGCAACATCCCAAGTTCCATTAGCAACTTAACTCAACTACAGTCTTTATTCTTATTTGACAATCACCTCACTGGAGTACTCCCAACAGGATTTAGTAGTTTAAACCAACTTCAAGTTTTATGGATTGGTGACAACAACCTTTCTGGTTCACTATCATCAATGTTAGGATCAATGACAAATTTGGTATCTTTTATTGCTGATAATAATGAATTTACAGGGAATATACCACACTCTTTTGGCCACTTAATTAACCTAGAAACATTGGCATTAAATAACAACAACTTAACGGGGCCTTTAACGCCCTGTATAGGCAATTTACAATCAATAAAATCATTGTTATTAATGGACAATAACTTCACAGGAGACTTACCAGAAACATTTAATACGCTAACTCAACTAGAATTCTTAAATTTAATTGGTAATAACTTTACTGGTGGGTTGCCTCAAAGTATCAATAGCCTCAATTCACTAAGAGTCTTATCACTTGGAGGAAATAATTTCATAGGAACAATACCGCTAAATTACATCAACCTAAGTTTAGATAATTTCTCTATTAATAACAATAATTTAGATTTTGTTCCTTCGGCAATGAATTTGGCAACAATCCCACCGAGTTTAACTGCATGGTTTAATTCTATCCCTAGCACAATAATTTCATTTCAATCTAGCTCCTTATCGATATTTAAAAATAGCTTTGAATCACCAATAACTTGTTCATTTTAATTATACGTCAATAAAACAATCTAACTTATTAAGCCGGTTTATAGTTTTACTACAAACTCTTATCATTTTATGAAAAGTGAATATAAAAGGATGTAAGATTTTTACTAAGCTATGGTACGGAATTAGCGATGAAGGTAGAGTATAGGTGCTCATGTATTCGTTCTTTGCAAAGCTAATAATTCTGCTACAGTTACAGTATGGTAATTACATACTATCAAGGCTTATTTTTTATGGGTTAAGAGTGCATTCAACACTATTCAAAGTTTATAATTATGTTCCATCATTAGGTCTAGTAGTTCTGATTGAATTAGATCAATTTCTTGCGGAGTTAATACATTTGAATAGTTTGTATCTGCGGGATTTATTGTATTCAAAATTGACGAAAGATCAACAGGCTCCTCTTCTAAAAAGTCTAACAGTTGGTTGATTTCCTTTGTTGGGTTTACACATAAATTTTCGTATTTAAACTGATAGATATCATCCGGCCAGCACTTGTTAATAGTATTCATTATTAAGATGGCTTCTTTCCAGTAATTAATTGAACCTAGAATGGATTGAGACAATCCTGGGTGGCCTCTTTTTATACTAGCAATAACATTGAGTGGATTTCTGATAATATGAACAAATTTTGCCTGTGGGAAATAAGCTTTGATTAACACAATGCCATAGACATTTTGTGGCGATTTATCAAAACACCTCTTTTCTTGGGCGTTTTTAATGCTTTTAAAAGCTGAAAAATAATTTTGCATAAAGGCCTTGCGGTCGTATGATTTTTCAAACAACTGTTTAAAGGTTGTCTCTTTCATGCCATCTATTTTTCTGAAATTTTTAATCGCATCAGCATTGAGGTATAACTCTTTGTACTCTTCTGCACCAAAGGGATAACCCCAACGAAATACATGCGTTTCTTCTGGGGCAATTAGATTGGGATGTTGCCTAAGAATATTGCGCAATAATGTCGTACCTGATAACACACTGCCTAGGATAAAAAATTCTGCTTTATTTGTCATAAGTATATTCGTTAGTTAATATTTTTAGTAGCTCTTCAGTGTTACTCCAGTTAGCCCCACAAATAAAACGTGGTATCTTCCAGACATTTGTATCTTTGTTTACATATTGTGGCTCACATGTAAATGCCGCTCTAATTTGCTTTTGTTTTTTTGGAAAATATTCTTCTGTCAAGTATTCGTTATAATGCCCAAATGGATAAGCGAACAGTGTTGTTTTACATCCAATAATTGATTCAATGTATTCTGAACTTTTTCGAATTTGATTATCTGCATCTTCAAAACAGTTAACAGAACTAAAATCACCTTTGATTCCATCTTTTTGTTTAACAGATTCCAATGTTGGGTGTACATGATCCCACGAATGATTTTCAATAGAAAAATGAGAGCTTTTTGCTGCTGATTGCCACCAGTCATGACTTAGTAATGGATGATTTTCTAAACATGTTTTTTGCATCGTTTCTCTTGCCTTTGGTGATGCTATAACAAATGAGGTAATATGAACAAACGTGTTGGCATTTTTTATTGATGTATAAAATGACTCTTGCGTATCGCTTTTCGGGTATTTACTATCGACAAAATCAAGATTCACACCATCATCTAGGGTTATTACTAGGTATTTTTTTTCAGAATCAAGATCTATTGAGCCATAAAGGTAATCAACTAAAGTTTTTGCCGAAATAATAGTAATGTTTTGTTGTTCTATTGTTTTTAAATCAGCTTTAAATGCGATGGTATCATTATCTTGATAAGTATTACCGGTAATATTACCAGAATGGTACAGAAGCACAGGTATTTTTAACTTTTGTTTTTTTGATAAAAGATAGCTGCTTTGACACCAGAAAAACCAGTTTTCTGGGCTTGATAAAATAATATGGTTTAAGTAATTGGACATTTTATCAAGCAATTGATTCTCATTTACTTGCTCTTGTATTTCTGAACTAATCTGTATGGACCTTATGCCTGTATTGAAATCTAAATTGACTGAATACATTTGAGATGGAAGTTTTTCATAACAAATTAAATTGACAAAGCCACTGGCTATTGAATACTCATTACCCAGTATTTTAAGCATATATTTAGCTTTTGATTTTTCTTTAGGAGCATCAAACAATATAACTGGCACTCCTTTATTTATTACTTGTGCTTTAATTCTTTGATAAGCGCTTCCTGTTGTTATTGCTGTGCTACCTGAGATTTTATCAATATAGTACCAACGAAATTTTCTATAACTATATTCAATTAAACCACGTTCTGAAAATTTTACTGGTTTGCGTGAATAAACAAAAAATGGATCCATACCGGATTGTTTGATGCTTACTAATGAGGGAATTCCTGTTCCCCAATGTGTTCCTAGGGCGATAAATCCTTTACCCTTAATCCAATGCCCTGTTGTTTCGATGAGCTTTTTGGCTTTCTTAGGTCTTAACCAAAATAACCACGCATCGGCTATATCCATTAAATACAGTAGTTTTACGTTCCTTTTCCATAGTTCAGGTGGGTTAATATTAATATCTGTTAAATATTTTTGCGCTAATGGATAAGAACCTTGTTCATAAATACTGTAAAAAAAAGTCCTGTAACAAATAAACCTAAATATTGGGTAATATATTTTGTGAGGTAATAGCACAACTAATAACGGTATAAGGTAATATTCAAAAAGGTTTTTAAATTCCCGCAAAGTGTATTTTATTATTTTCATTTGATGATGACTTTTTCAATATTAGGGAGCTTGTAAACGTCTTTTATGAGGTTATACGATGGCCTTATTTTGTAATTGTTACCACATTTTAAATTTGAGATGATACCTTCTTCTTCGTGGTGAATATAAATTCTGGCCTTACCTCTACCATGCGTTTGTAACAAATGGCTTAATTGATCTGAAAATTGTTGGTAATTCCTGGTTGAAGTTATTAATCCAATTTTACTGCAATAGGTAGCTATTGCTTCATTGAGCGTTAAAATTTGTTTAGCACGAATAATAAATCGACCAGAAAAATTATCAACACCCGCTTCTCCTTCGATAACGACAATGGTGTCTTTTTCCATCTTTTCATGATTATCAAAGAAGGTGTCACGAAAAAAAGTCGCTTCTATTTCAGTTTCCTCATCAACCAACATAAGATTAGCAGAGTTTTCATTGCGAACACGTACTGATGTGATTAAACCACCAACCAAGACATCAGTTCCATTGAAAAAACGACTTTTCTTATCATCATCGTCCTTTTTGGGGCTACCTGCTGGCTTTAATGCCATCACTGATGTTACCGAATGGGTGCTTACAGCTTTTAACCACCTCTTGACGTTTGCAACTGGATGACCAGTCATAAAATGGCCTAGCATGTTGCGCTCATAAAATAACCTATCATTGCCTTCAAAATCGGTTATAGAGGGTAATGGAATAGGCATTTCATTAACGCTTGCAATGGTTGTGTTTCCAAATAAATCAAATTGACCGGATTGTTGGTCATGATTCTTTTGAATTGCAGCTTTAATAATGCTTTCCATCCCTTGCAATAAAGCTTGACGGTTAGTGTGTAAGGTATCAAAAGCACCCGATAAGATTAACGCTTCAAGAGTTCGTTTATTTGCTTTATGTAAGTCAACACGAACACAAAAATCATAAATTGAAGTAAATTGACCATTTTCGTTACGCTCAGTCATCATGCTTTCTATAGCTCCCTGACCTACACCTTTAATGGCTCCAAGCCCATAAACTATTGATGTACCCTCTCCTGCTTTGAAATAATAATCTGATTGATTAACATTGGGCAATTGCATCTCAATATTCATTGATTTTACATCACCAATTAGATGAACAACTTTTTCAGTATTATCCATATCAGCTGACAATACAGAAGCCATAAATTCGACAGGATAATGCGCTTTTAACCAAGCCGTTTGGTAAGCAATCAATGCATAAGCTGCTGAATGAGATTTATTGAAACCATACCCCGCAAAGGTTTCAATCATACTGAAAATGTATTTTGCTAACTTTTCATCGACATTATTTTCAATAGCACCATCTACAAATACCTTGCGTTGTTGTGCCATGACTTCTAATATTTTCTTTCCCATTGCCTTACGCAAGATATCAGCAGCACCCAATGAGTACCCTGACAAAACTTGGGCAATCTTCATCACTTGTTCTTGGTACAATATCACTCCATAGGTTGGTTTTAGAATTTCTTCTAAATCTTCGTGCATATAGTCTGGGTCTTTTCTACCATGTTTACATTCAACATAAGTGTCTACCATACCAGAATCTAATGGTCCTGGGCGGTACAATGCAACTAAGGCAATAATTTCGGCAAATGAATCGGGAATCAATCGCCCTATTAACTCTTTCATACCATCAGACTCAAGTTGGAAAACGGCTGTTGTTTGGCACTTTTTTAAGAGGTTAAAGGCTTTTGTATCATCCAACGGTATTTGACTTATATTTACTGGAGTTTCTACTTTTTTATTGATGGCTTGTACAGCATTATCAATAATGGTCAGTGTTCTTAAACCTAAAAAGTCAAATTTGACTAGCCCAATTTTTTCTACATCGTCTTTGTCGTATTGGCTAAGAATTCCTGTAGAAAGTTCATCTTTATAAACTGGGCAAAAATCACTCAGGTTACTTGGTGCTATAACTACACCTCCCGCATGCTTGCCGGTATTTCTAATTAAACCTTCGAGCTGTAAAGCCATGTCCAATAATTCACCTGCATCTTCATCGGTTTCTTTGAGTAAATTTAACTCTTTAGACTCTTTAAGTGCTTTTGTTAAGTTGATACCTAAATCATTTGGTATTAGTTTTGCTATACCATCAACCATTGGATAGGGATAACCCAGAACACGTCCAACATCTCGTACCACAGCTTTTGCACTTAAGGTTCCGAATGTGATGATTTGACTTACTTGATTAGCACCATAAGTTTTTGCTACGTATTCTATGACTTCATCTCGTCTATCCATACAAAAATCAACATCGAAATCAGGCATGGAAACTCGTTCTGGATTTAAGAAACGTTCAAATAGTAGTTCATATTCGAGCGGGTCTAAATCAGTAATACGCATGACAAATGCCACTAACGATCCGGCACCTGAACCACGACCTGGGCCAACAGGGATTTTATGATTCTTAGACCAATTGATAAAATCGGCAACGATGAGAAAATAACCTGGAAACCCCATCTGTAATATTATATCAACTTCAAACTTCAACCGGTCATAATAGTCTTGTTCTGAATAACCATCTGCTGTTCCATTTGCTTGCAGGTAATCCGCTAGCAGTTCCTTGGTTTTACGTCTAAAATACTGATCCTCTGTTTCACCATCAGGGATTGGAAATGCAGGTAGAAAGTAGTCTTTAAAATTAAATTCAAAATTACATCTTTTTGCAATTTCTACTGTATTTTCAAGTGCTTGCGGTAAGTCTTTAAACTTATCAAACATCTCATCAGTTGACGAAAGGTATTGATTACGCGTATAAACCTTCTCACGTCTTGGATCAGCAACTATCATCCCTTGATTTATACAAATACGAGCTTCATGAGCGTTGAAATCATCTCGGCTCATGAATCGTGCATCATTACTGGCTACCAATGGGACGTTTTGATTCGCTGCTAAATAAATTGTCGCTTCATTGTGCCATTTTTCGTTCTTACGATTAACTCGTGCAATGCTAAGATAAAACCTATCTTGAAAGATACGTTTCCATGTCTCTATCTTATCTGAGGCTTGTTGCATTTTTTTTTCGCCAATTAACTGGCCAATATCACCTCGTTGATTAGAACTTATTGCGATTAAGCCACTATTGTGCTCTGCAATCCAGTGCTCACGAACCATAGGTTTATTTTTATGATAACCTAATTGATGAGCCATAGAAATGAGCTCACTTAAATTGAGGTATCCTTGCTTATTTTGACACAAAAATATTACGGTATAAGTTCGCTCATCTTTATCTAAAACTAATACTTCAGCACCCATTAAAGGTTTGATTCCTGCTTCTGTTGCTGCTTTAAAAAATTTTACCGCTGCATACATGTTATTAAAATCAGTGATGCCAACTGCCGGTGTATGACTTCCTTTTAATGCAGCCATCACTTGTTTGATTCTTAGCGTTGAATCAACAACAGAAAATTCAGAGTGGATATTTAGATGGATAAATTGAGCTGACATTTAGGGTTTTACTGATTTAAATTTTTTGCTATTTTAGCACTAAACATTTAGATTGTTTTAATTGTTTAACTAACAATCAAAATATTTCCATTTGAAGTAATTTCTGAATAGGTGCATAACTTTTCCGATGATGCTTACAAGGGCCATATTTTTGCAGTTGCTGAATATGAAATTTTGTGCCATAGCCTTTATGCTTATTAAACCCATAATGAGGGAATTGACGATGTAAATCAAGCATCAATCTATCCCTGGAATTTTTAGCTAGTATAGAGGCAGCAGATATCTCTGCAACTATCCCATCACCACCAATAATGGCTTTTGATGGCTTGTCAAATTCAGGGCATTTATTACCATCAACAACTATTTCATCGAAATCGTTGGGTAATTGCGCAACTGCTTTTTGCATGCCAAGCAAACTCGCTTGAAGAATATTGATGTCTTCAATTATTTCCACGCTTATATGCACTATACTAAAAGCTAATGCATTTTTTAGAATTAAGGATTCTAGAGTTAATCGTTTTTTCTCTGATATTTTTTTTGAATCGTTCAGCCCTTCAATCTTGTTCTTTAATATGACAGCAGCCACAGTTACAGGGCCTGCAAGTGGTCCACGTCCTGCTTCATCTACTCCAACAATCACTGACATTTAATGAATTCTATTACGGCTTTAGCGGCATTCATCTTAGGGCTTAGCAAGTCTTTATGCAAATGAGTAAATTTCTGCACAAGATTACTTTGATGGTTAGTTTGCAATAAAGGTAAAAGCCCATTGTAAAGATTGTCACATGTCATTTGTTTTTGTAATATTTCAGGAACTAAAAAACCACCATAGAGCACATTTGGTAATGAATAGTATGGTAACTGCATCATCTTGAATGCTTTAACTATACCATAGGTAATCGGTGAAATTTTATAACCAACAACCATTGGTGTTTTACATAACATGGCTTCCAAAGCTACGGTTCCTGATGCTAACAACGCAACATTTGACGCTTTTAAAACAGCTGTAGCATCATTAAAAACACCTATTTCTAGGTTGTTTTTCTTTGCTATTACTTTGATGTACTCTCTCTTTTCCCTAGTAGTATTTGCTGAAATTATTTGCAAATCTGGTGTTTCGTTCTTGAGTTTAATTGCTGTTTTAATAAAGATATCAGTATGAACTTTTAGTTCATTACTACGTGAGCCAGGTAACACTGCTAATACTGGATGATTAACATTTAAATCAAGCGATTCTTTAGCTTGTTTTTTATCTAAGTCTAAGGCAATACTTTGCGCCATAGGATGGCCTACAAATTTTGCATTACCACCGGTTTTTTCATAATATTTTGGTTCAAAAGGAAATAAAGTTAGAACTAAATCAGTGAGTTTACTTATCCATATTGCTCGTTTTTTTCTCCATGCCCATATTGAAGGGCTAACATAATGAATTATTTTAATCGCTTGTTTTTTTAGCCTTTTTTCTATTGGGAAATTTAAATCAGGTGCATCAATACCAATAAATAAGTCTGGCTTTTCTGCTATAATTTGTTCTACAATCTGCTTGCGTAACTTTAATAGTTTCGGGAGTTTTTTTAACACTTCAGCTATGCCCATAACCGCAAACTCTTTGTTTGAACTAATTAATTTCATCCCAGAATCTACCATTTTGTCACCGCCAACGCCGATAAAAGTAATTGCTGGGTTTAAAGACCTCAAATCATTGATTAAGTGTGAACCCAATAAGTCACCCGAATCTTCCCCTGCGATAATAGCAATTTTAAATTTATTTTGACTCATATCGTTTTGTAAACTGCTTTTACCGTGTTGAGTGTAATTCCATTTGAGCGTTTATAGCCAATCCAAACTGATGGATAGCCTACTATTTCTAAAACATTTTTTATAGTGGATTTATCTGGACGTTTATCCATATCAATATAGATAAATTGCATTCCTTCATTTTTAAGTTGTTTCTTTAACTCTCTACACGGGCTACACCACTCAGCACCATAGATTGTGATAGCTGCAGTGCCATCCTTATTGAAATGATTGCGGTACAATGGTTTTTCAACTGCTGTTAAATACTTTTCACTATAATTAATCCCTAATAGAGTTGCCATCTGTGCTTTAGAATTGCCTACTAAAATTTCATTACCAGAGGCAATTAATGGAAAACTTCTTTTCCCGATACTTTTCCATAACTTCACATCATCATCTTCGCTATCTGGGTCTATATTTAACTGCTTAAAAGGGACTTTTCTTACTCTAAGATTTCTAATGACATCATTGCATGCTTTACCACACTGATCTGTGGTAAATAGCATAACAAGTGGATTACCATTTTCATCAAATGCGTCTATTGATGATGAAAATAAATTGCTATTATAAGAGTACCAAATTCCAGCAAGAAATGCTGCTGATATTAAAAGGTTACCAATAGAAAGTGACTTTGAGTCTTTTTTGATTGTAGTATAGGATTTATTTATTGTTAAATCATCGTTATTAGAGATTACTGGATTTACTTTAACTTTTTTCAATAACCTAATATTTTTAAAGGAAAATAACTTCTTTCTTTTAGTTTTTGTAATTTCTGTTTCTTTAGGTGATTTATGAAAACTTTTAGCGGGCTGTAGTTTCACTTCCAATCCATAAGCCTCAATAATCCTTTTGATGCTGTAAGCATGTGTATGTTCAACTTCAGCAAGTAATTCTGTTTCTCTGCGTGCCTCAATAAGCTTTATGACTTGTGCTGGTGCTAAACTCGTTTTTATAGCCACCTGCTCAGCGGCTTTGATAATATCAGTACCTTTCTTTCTACGCCCAGTTAAAATTACTTTAAAGTGATTATGGTCCACAATTTGCTATTACCTGACAATACTTCTGTTACTAGACTTTATAAAATCTATCATCGGCTGTACGTTAGAATTATTTAACTTTTGCATTTCAACCAATGCTTCCTCTAAACGTAAATCTTTTTTATAGAGCAAACGAAAAGCTTTTTTAATGGCATTAATATCATCCTGGCTAAAACCTCGCCTCTTCAATCCTTCTGCATTAATTGTTCTTGGTTTAGCAGGGTTTCCTTGCGCCATTACATATGGTGGTAAGTCTTTTTGAAAACCGGTATCCATGGCTGTAAATGCATGTGCTCCAATCCGACAAAATTGATGTAGTTTGGTAAAACCTCCCAATATCACAAAGTCTCCTAAATGAACGTGACCAGCAAGTGTTGTTCCATTAGCAATTATGATGTTGTTAGCAAGGACACAATCATGAGCAATATGAACATAAGCCATAATCCAGTTATTATCCCCTATTCTAGTTTCACTGTTATCATCAATTGTTCCACGATTAATTGTTACATATTCCCTAATGGTATTATTATCGCCAATTATTGTACGGGTTGGTTCTTGATTATATTTTTTATCTTGTGGCTCTTCTCCAATAGATGAGTATTGGAATATTCGATTGTTTTTCCCTATATCTGTATGTTTAGCTATGGTTACATGTGACTTAACCTCTGTGCCAGAACCTATTGTCACGTCTTCTTCAATGATTGAATAAGCCCCAATTTTCACATCACCTGCTATTTGAGCATTTGGATCTATTATTGCTGTTTTATGTATCATACTATTTTTAATTACTATCGAGTTAACTTTTACTGGCGCATAATAGTTCGGCCTTTGCTACAGTCTTTCCTTCAACGGTTGCATGACAAACATATTGCACCATATTGCGCATTCTTCTTTTTATTGTAGTATGTAAGTGGAGTTGGTCACCTGGGCCTACTGTTTTTAAAAATTTTGCTTTATCGACTTTGACTAAATAAAAAATATCATCATCACTTTTTAGTTCACCAATTGCTAATCTAGATAACACACCAGAAGCTTGTGCCATTGCTTCGATGATTGCCACGCCTGGCATAACAGGATGATTTGGAAAATGACCTTGAAAATAGGGTTCATTAAAGGTTACATTTTTAACGGCTGTTAAACTTTCACCAAGTTTATAATCTATGACCTTATCAACTAACAAAAATGGGTACCTATGAGGTAATAATCGCATTATTTTTTCAATATCAACTGTATTTTGGGTTTTCTGCTCTTCTGTCATTTTTAAATCTCTTTCTCTAATTTATTTAACTTACGTGCAATTTTGTCTAATTGTTTGATTCTTACTGCACTCTTGCGCCATTGGCTAGTTTCTTGTAATGGTGAAACTGAGCTATAACTGCCTGGCTTTTTAATGGAACGTGTAACAAGCGCCATAGATTGCAACGTGACATTATCACACACTTCAAGGTGGCCTATTACACCTACTCCACCACCAATCAAGCAGTTTTTGCCAATTTTTGTTGATCCTGCCACTGCTGAACAACCAGCCATTACTGTATGTTGACCAATGTGAACATTATGTGCAATTTGTATTTGATTATCTAGGCGTACATCATTTTCTAATACAGTATCATCGAGTGTTCCTCTATCAATCGTGGTATTCGCCCCAATTTCACAATCATCACCTATATTGACAGCACCTAGTTGAGGAACTTTAATCCAACCATCTTTATCTCGTGCTAATCCGAAACCATCAGCGCCAATTATACAACCGGGGTGAAGAATAGAACGATCACCTATATGACAGGCAGAAGAAATCACAACACCTGGTTTGATCAAACAATTCTTACCAATGTGGCAGTTGTTTCCAATGGTCACTCGTGCTTCTAATACTGTATCACTTTCAATGTTAGAGTTTTCACCAATAATAGTATAAGGGCCAACAACAACACCTTCACCAATTGTAGCTGTTTTAGCTATAACAGCTGTTGGGTGAATACCACTGTAATTAATTTGTGACTCTTGAAATAATGTAGAAATTTTTGCAAAGGCTAGGTAAGGATCTGTAGTAATTATCTTATTTCCAGAGAATAAGTCACTGTGGTTTTCACTTAAAACCACAATTCCTGCATTACTTTTAGTTAACTGAGAAGTATATTTTGAATTTGCTAAAAAGCTAAGTTGTGTGTTATTAGCCTTTTCTAAAGTCGCTACACCGCTAACCTTTTTGTTTTTAATGCCAGAGAATTCAAGGTTAAAATTTTGAGCTAATTCCTCTAAGCTAATTTCCATTTGTATTACTTTCCTTTAATACGTCTAATATTTCTTTAGTAATATCCATTCGTTCACTGACGTATAATATTTCATTGATTAAAATTGCATCATAATTATTATCAATGGCATATTGCTCAACAACTTGTTTTAGTTCTTTTTGAATAGTGCTTAAGATTAAATTGTTGCGAATACTGATAGAATCTTTTAAATCTTCTTTTGATCTGCGAACTTGGCGCTCCAATATACGCGCTCTTTCTTGAAGGTTAGCAAGCTCTTCAATACTCATGATCGCACCGTTTTTAGTAATCCTGTTTTCTAAAACTTCAAGATCAGATTCTTTGTTTTCAATGTCTTCATATTGAAGTGCAAATTCTGTATTAATGGTCTTTCTAGCATTATTAATTTGTGGAGAATTATTGATTAAAGTTTCCATATCAACAAAACCAATTTTTTCTGCACTAACATCAAAACATACACACAAAAGTAACAATATAGATATTGTGAAATTATTTGTTATGTGTATATTAGGTTTCATACCAATATCTTATATCAGAATGTATTCCCAAATGCAAATTGAATTGATTCTGTATCATCAAATTGATTGTCATTAAATGGCATAGCAAAGTTAATTATTATTGGGCCTACTGGTGCTTGCCATTTCAAGGCTAACCCAGTTGAATGCCTAAATTCTCGCGCCTCAAATTCATTATAATTACTAAATACATTTCCAAAGTCCCAGAACCAAGCAATTCTTGCGGAATTACCTACTTTTGCAAATGGTGTTGGGAACACTAACTCAACAGAACCTACCGTTTTAAATGAACCCCCAACTGGATCTCCAGGTCGAGATGTCAGAGGTAACCCTGCTGAAACATCATCACCTAAAATTGTAGATTTCGGTCCTAAAGTATTATCTCTATACCCTCTTACGGATTGAACTCCTCCTGCAAAGAAATTCTCAAAAAATGGGAGTTTATCAGTATCAGAATAACCTTCCCCAAATCCAACTTCACCGCTTAGTGATAAGGTTAGATTTTTAGTTAAAGGGAAAAGTTTGTTAGCTTTTGCATCAACTTTGACAAATGTCGCTGTACTTCCAGGCAATGAAAATTCAGCTCCTAATCTATAAAAAGAACCCCTTGTTGGGTTAAAAAATCTATTTCTGCTATCCCGAGACCATCTGGCTTCAGCTTTATAAAACGTAAATGATCTCCTCACTTGAGATGGAATTAATTGTAGAGGATCACCGCCATCAGGGTTTTCTATTGGTTCAGGTAAACAATCTGTACCGTTCCAATCTATTGCATCATCTAGTGTAGCCTGTGTTGTATAAGCATAACCGCCTAGAGCACATAAATCAGAAAATATTAATGAAGCTGTTGAACCTAAGAATGCTTTAACATTTTTTCGTTCGTATGAAAATCGTGTGAAAATTCTATCATATTCAGAAATTGGGAAGCCCATGTGCATTCCTATACTACCATTACTAGAACTAAATCTAGCGATATTAGCCTCACCAAAATTTGACGTTGAATAATCCATACTAAAGCCTCTTGATATCCCTTCATCGGTATAGTACGGATTGTCATAATAGACATTCAACCTTTTAAAAAAGCTACTGTTATTTACAGCAAATGATAATGCATTTCCTGTGCCCATAACATTTTGCAATGAAACAGAAATAGACGTATTAATACCACTCACTTGGGAAAAACCTATTGAAAATTGAAACTGTCCTGAATTTCTTTCTTTTACGGTCACTTCAACATCCACTTGATCGTTTGTGCCAGGAACTTTAGGGGTTTCGATTGTTACTTCTTCAAAATAAGGTTTTTGTTGTAATCTTATTTTTGAACGTTCTACAAGAGATTTTGAATACCAGCCACCTTCAAATTGACGCATTTCACGCCTTAAAACTTCATCCTTAGTTTTAATATTTCCATGGAAATTAATATTTCTAACATAAACCCTCTTACCTGGATCCACATAATAAGTCATATCAACTAAATGTGTTTCTTCATTAACTTTAGGTACAGGTGTTATTTCTGCAAATGCATACCCTAAATTCCCTAAAATTATCTTCATTCTTTCCGCACTTGCCTCTGTTAAATTTCTAGCATAAACATCACCAGATTTAGAAACAATCATTTGTTCAAAACTTTTCTTATCAATAACCATCTCACCAGTTACTAACATTTCACCAAATTTATGAATAGTACCTTCAGCAATATTTGCTGTAATGTAAATATCCCTTTTATCCTTACTTATGGTTACTTGTACAGATTCAACATTAAAATCAACATAACCTCTATCCATATAATATGATTTTAATTTTTCTAAATCCCCATTTAGCTTTTCTTTAGAATATTTATCATCAGATGAATACCATGACAACCAACCAGTGGTTCCAGATTCAAATGTATCAATGAGTTCTTCATCTGTAAAAACCGTATTACCAACAATTTTAATATGCTTAATTTTGGCTGCTTTTCCTTCTTCAATTTCTATATTAACTTTAACACGATTTCTATCAAGTTCCTTAATCTTTGCCTCAATGACAACATTGTATTTACCCCTTGAAAAATATTGTTTTGTTAACTCACCTTGAACTCTGTCTAGTTGCAACTTATCAAAAACTTCGCCTTCAATTAAACCTATGTTTCTAAGGCCTTTAAGTAACTCATCTGTTTTGATGGCCTTATTCCCATCTAATGATATGGAAGCAATTGCAGGTCTTTCTTCAACTTTCACAATAAGTATTTTACCATCTTTAACAAGTTTAACATCACTAAAATAACCTGTTCTAAACAACGACTTAATCGACCTAGAAATTGTTTGTTTGGTAACTCTATCACCTTTTTCAATTGGTAAGTAAGTAAATACTGTTCCATGTGAAATACGATCAGCCCCTAACAATTTGATGTCTTCAACTTCAAATGGCTCAAAAGCATTAGCAGCAATGGATAAAAATAATAATGTATAAAGTAATAGTGATTTAATCATAAATTCGTCTTTTCTTTTTTTAGAGAATGCAATTCTCTGTCTCAATAAAAATTAACATGCTATTTTAAGACACTAGTCTCAAAATGTCGTTATAAAATGCAATTGACATGAAACAAAGTAGAAATAATATACCTACAGCCTGTCCTTTCAATTGAAAATTCTCGCTTAAGGGAGCCCCTTTTATCTTTTCAAACAACAAAAATAAAATTTGACCACCATCTAACATTGGAATGGGTAATAAATTAATAATCCCCAAACTTAAACTAACCAACCCTAAAAAACCTAAAAACCAAGCCATCCCTCGTGCTGCAGAGTCATTTGCAACTTTTGCAATTGTTATTGGGCCTGATAGGTTCTTCAATGAGGCTTTACCAGTAATTATTTTACCCATCATATTAAGTGATACAGTAACCATTCTCCATGTTTCATTAAAAGCTTGTGGAACAGCTTCAACAACACCATATGAATTGCTAAATATCAATGAGTTATAATACTTTTTATCCTCTTCGCTAGCAGGCTGTGGCCCTATACCAATTATTTTACGAGAGCTATTGTTTTCATCAACTACAGCACGACCAATAGTAACATTTATAATATTATTATTTCGTAAAATTGATAAATTTATTTCATCATCTATGTATTTATTTAACTTTTCAACGACGTTATACCAATCATAAGTCTTCTCTCCATTGACCGCAATAATATTATCATTGACCTTGACACCAGATAACTTTGCTGGCATTCCTTCTGCTAAAGTATACACCGTATTTGGCAGAGGAATTCGCCACGCTGTAATTCCTATATGTTGAAAAATCTCAGATTCATCTATTCCATTTGGTAACATAGATAACGGCAAATTCAATTGTTCTTGTTGCCCATTATCATGCAACACTGTAAGTTCTATATCTTTCTTGTCAATACCATTTGTAATAAGTTCTAAGCTAACATCTTGCCATGTACTAATTTTATAATTATTAAGGCTTAATATTTGATCATTAGATTGAGCACCAGCTTGTAACATTAATTTTGTAGGAGTGTTTAATGTTGGATGAATTTCAGTTTTGCCGTAAACAAACATAAACCAAAACATAACAAATGCCAGAATAAAATTAAATGCCGGCCCTGCAAACATAATCAGTCCACGCTGCCAAATCGGTTTAGAGTTATAACTTAAATTCTTATTGGACTCGTCAATTATAGTATCATGGTCACGTTCATCCAATAACTTAACATAGCCGCCTAATGGTATTGGTGCAAAACCAAATTCGGTACCATGTTTATCTTTTTTTGACCAAAATAGTTTCCCATAGCCTACACTGAATTTTTCAACATGAACACCAAATTTACGCGCCACCCAATAGTGTCCAAACTCATGAAATGTAACCAATACACCCAAAGTTACAAGCATCCACCATATTGAACTTATAAAATCAACCATTTTCCCTTACCACTTGCCTAGTCATCTCACGTATTTCACTATCTAATTCCAACAATTG
Source organism: Alcanivoracaceae bacterium (assembly GCA_016744455.1). Lineage (GTDB taxonomy): Bacteria > Pseudomonadota > Gammaproteobacteria > Xanthomonadales > Marinicellaceae > NORP309. The sequence goes on along the minus strand of JADGEI010000001.1, from coordinate 410,945 downwards.
CTGAACACTTTTTACAGGTTCAATTTCAACTTTTTGCATAATCTTTTGATTGATTATTGCTATATCCATAAAATTAATTTGTTTATTTAAGAAGGCTTCAACACTCACCTCATTAACAGTATTTAAGATCGCCATTGCCGTTCCTCCTATTTCTATTGCTTGTTTAGCTAAAGCCAGACAAGGGAACTTTTGATAATTTGGCGAATAGAATTCTAATTTTTTAGCTGAGATCAAGTCTAACATTTTGGCCCCACTTGGAATTCTGTCACGCAGCCCTAAACCATAAGCTATCGGAATACGCATATCAGGTTCTCCAAGCTGTGCAAGTACCGAACCATCTTCATAACAAACCAGTGAGTGCACTATACTCTGAGGATGTACATGCACATCAATTTTTTCAACACCTAAGTTAAATAACCAATGTGCTTCTATAATTTCCAATCCTTTATTCATCATAGTTGCAGAGTCAATAGATATTTTCCTTCCCATATCCCAGTTTGGGTGTGCACAGGCTTGTTCTGGTGTTATCTGAGAGAAAGTATCCAATTTTCTATTCCAAAACGGGCCACCTGATGCCGTTAGAATAATTTTTTTTAAATTTTTTGGTGTTGCACCAACGCTATAATCATCAGGTAAACATTGATATAATGCATTGTGTTCACTATCAAGTGGTATTATTGTGGCATGATTTTCAATAGCTGCTTGCATGACTAGATTTCCCGCTACTACTAAAGCTTCTTTATTAGCAAGTAATAAATCCTTTCCAGCTTGAACAGTTGCTAATACCGACTCCATACCAGCACTACCTACAATTCCAGCTACGACCATGTCCACTTCTGGCAACTGACAAATAGTATTAAGTTCTGCAGCCCCAGAAACAACCAATGTATCTAACTTAGCTAAATTTATTAACTCACATAATTTTTTATAACTATTAGTGTGTGTTGTAACAACGTATTTTGGTTTGAATTTTTTACAGATTTCTACCAATTTATTGATGTTCTTATGGCCTGAGACAGCAACGACATTAAATCTATTCTTATTCTTGTCAATAATATCTAATGTACTTTCGCCAATTGACCCAGTTGCTCCCAGAATAACAGTGTTTTTAATTTGCTTTTCACTCATATGTATACATAAAAATGAACAAAAGCAAAATAAAACGGTGAGGCTGCAATTAACGAATCAAAACGATCTAAAAAACCACCATGACCTGGTAACAAGAATCCACTATCTTTAACGTTCGCTTGGCGTTTTAATAAACTTGCAAATAAATCACCAATAACAGAAATAATCGCAATTAAAGGAAATGCAATAATAAATTTTACCCAGCCCTGATCCATCCATTGGGCAATAAAATAGCCGTAGATACTACAAAACATAAGGCCTCCAATTAAACCTTCAATAGTTTTCCCTGGACTGACTTGAGGAGCCAACTTATGTTTACCAAACAGTTTACCTGAAACATAGGCTCCAATATCAGCAACCCACACCAACAAAAAAACAGCTAACGTAAGCTTTACACCAACACCAGGTATTTGATGAATTGATATTAAAGAAGCACCGAACAATACTAATATACCGACTGCTAAGGCATACTTTATCATTGGTTTTTGTTTTCCTTGTTGAGGTTTAAACAACCAAATAAAACATAGAGCCCACAACAGGCTGGCCGCTATAACAATTCTTTGTGGGTCTACTTGAATAAAATTAGCTTGTTCAATAAACAAAATACTCATTGCTATTGCTAATGAAATTATAGCTGAGTTTATCTTGGCATTTTTTACAATCTGACACCATTCATAACCAATTAATAGAGCTAAGATACTTACAAACAAACTAAAAACCAACGAATTGCCATAGATAATAAGTGCTATGACAACTGGAGCCAATGCAAGTGCTGTTATGATGCGTTGTTTTAACATTTGACACTATCCTCAATTTGTTTTGATGTTTTTCCAAAACGTCTTTCACGATGAATATATTCTTGAATTGCCTCTTGTAAGGACTCCTCATTAAAATCTGGCCATAAAGTTTTAGTAAAATACAATTCAGTATATGCTAATTGCCATAATAAAAAATTGGATACTCTTTTTTCGCCACCTGTGCGAATCATGAGGTCAGGATGTGGAAGATTAAACATAGACAAAAATTGTTCAAAACTCTTTTCATTCACCTGTTCTTTTTCTATCTTACCACTTTCTATAGCTTGAAACATTTTATTTGTCGCTTGGACTATATCCCATCTGCCACCATAATTTATGGCAATCGTAAGGACCATTTTGGTGTTATCCTTTGTTAAACTTGCCACATTTTCCATGCGTTTTATCATATTCGATGAGAAACGACTCATGTCTCCAATAAAATTAAGCTTTACACCATTTTGGTGCAATTCAGGGACTTCTTTTTTTAATGCGCGAGTAAACAAATCCATTAGCATTGTTACTTCTTTTTTAGGTCGTGACCAGTTTTCGCTACTAAATGCAAATAAGGTCAGAAAATCGATGGATTGTTTAGAAGCCTCGTGAATAGTTTTTCTTACAGATTCTACTCCAGCTTTATGGCCAGATGTTCGATATTTGTTTCTTTGAATTGCCCAACGACCATTGCCATCCATGATGATAGCGATGTGTTTGAGTTTATTTGGTTTTTCTTTTGACAAAATTTAATGATTAATTTAAAAAAATTAAATCTCCATTAACTCATCTTCTTTTGCTTTGACTACATCGTCTACATTAGCTACATAAACATCTGTAATTTTTTGAACAGAAGCCTCAGATTGATGTAAATCATCTTCAGTTATCTCTTTTTCAGACAACAATAACTTAAAATGCTGATTCGAATCACGACGGATATTTCTAATTGCAATTTTACAATTTTCTCCATGGCTGTGAACAAGTTTAACCATGTCTTTACGACGTTCCTCAGTTAATGGAGGCAAAGGTAAACGTATAACCATTCCTGCACTAACGGGGTTTAGACCAAGAGAAGATTGCATAATCGCTTTTTCTATTGGAGCTACCATTTCTTTTTCCCAAGGTGTAATAGTCAATGTTCTTGAGTCAGAAACAGCAACATTTGCAACTTGACTTAATGCAGTTGCGCTACCATAATAATCGACTGATATACCATCCAGCAATGCTGTATTTGCTCGGCCTGTTCGGATGCTTTTTAATTCAGACTTAAGTGATTCAACACTTTTTCCCATTCTGGTTTTTGCATCATCTAAAATTTCGTTTATCATAATTAATTTCTCAGTAAAATTTATGCGAGTTAGACACTAAACTTTAACAATTGTTCCAACATCAAGACCTTGTATTATTTTCAACAAAGCTCCTTCTTTTGTCATGTTAAATATTCGTATAGGCATATTTTGATCGCGACATAAAACCACAGCCGCTGTATCCATTACAGCAAGTTTTCTTTCTATAACTTCATCATATGTTAATGTCGCATACTTAATTGCTTTTGGGTCTTTTTCTGGGTCAGCAGAATAGACGCCATCAACTTTAGTTGCTTTGATAACAACTTCTGCATCAATTTCAATAGCTCTTAAACTAGCTGCAGAATCTGTTGTGAAAAATGGGTTACCAATACCTGCTGCAAAAACAGTGATATTACCTTTCTCTAAATGCCGAATAGCTCTTCTTCGTATATAGTCTTCGCATACTTCGTGGATTTGTATAGCAGACATAACACGAACTTTTGACCCGTGTTTCTCGATAGCATTTTGCAATGCCAGAGAGTTCATTACTGTTGCTAACATACCCATGTGATCGCCTGTGACTCTATCTATACCAGATTTTGCCAAGCCAGCGCCTCGGAATATGTTACCACCTCCTATGACAATGCCAATTTCAAGTCCTAATTGGTGTATTTCATGAATTTCCGCAGCAATGCGATTAATAATTTTGGGATCAATACCATAATCCTCCTCACCCATCAATGCTTCACCACTGAGTTTGAGAAGGATACGTTTATATTTTGGTGTTTGATTAGCCACGTGCTTGAGCCATTACCTCTTCAGCAAAATTATCTTCTTTCTTTTCGATACCATCGCCAACTTCCATTCTAGAGAAAGTAACAACGTCAGCATTTTCTGATTTTAACAATTTTTCAACGGTCATATCAGGGTTTTTTACAAAAGGTTGTCCGTATAATGTAATACCAGCAAGGTATTTACGTAATCTTCCACCAATCATTTTTTCTATGATTTCTGGAGGCTTACCACTATCAGCTACTTGAGCAATCAATATTTCTTTTTCTTTTGCAACATAATCTGCCGGCACATCTTTCTCTGAAATAAACTCTGGATTAACTGCCGCCACATGCATTGCAATATCTTTAGCTAATTCTGCATTATCTGTAGTAACATTAACTACAACACCTATTTTTACACCATGAATATAATGACCAAAAGCACCTTGTTCTGCAGTTAATTGTTTAATACGCCTAACTTGAATATTTTCACCAATTTTTGCAATTAGAGCAGTTCTAACTGTTTCAAGTGATTCACCATTTACATCTGAAGCCATTAGTTCTTCTACATTTTCATTACCAAGTGCACTGGCCGCATTTGCCACTGTATCGGCAAAGGCTAAAAAGCCATCATCTTTTGCAACAAAATCAGTTTCACTATTGATTTCTACCATTGTAATGTTTTTGTTATCATTTGAAGAAACTATTTTTACTACGCCTTCTGCAGCAATTCTGCTTGATTTCTTTGCAGCTTTAGCTGCCCCAGACTTGCGCATTTCTTCAATTGCTACTTCAATGTCTCCATTCGAAGCAACTAATGCTTTTTTACATTCCATCATACCGGAACCGGTACGCTCTCTTAATTCTTTAACCATTGCAGCTGTTACGCTCATGTTTAAGTCCTCATGTTTAACGAGAAAATCTCGTACTTGTTAAATAAAATTGTGTTTTAAAACGAACGTGTATTTTAAAGAACACGTTCGAATAATTATAAATTCATTGGATGAATTTAATCTTCTTTTTTAGCTACTTTCTTTTTTGTTACTTTTTTCTTTGCTACTTTCTTTTTAGTCGTTTTTTTAGCTACTTTTTTCTTTACCACTTCTTTTTCTGTATCTTCGGCAACTTTAGCTTTCTCTTCAGTTACAGTTTCTTCCTTCACTGGTTCTTCTTTTTTTACTTCTTTGGCTTTCTTTTCAGTTGCTTCTTTTTTTATTTTCTCTGCATCAGCAGGTGAAGGCATTGATGCACGGCCTTCAAGAATGGCATCTGCAACAGTAGCTGAGTACAAATTAATAGCTTTCATAGCATCATCATTACCCGGAATAATATAATCAACATTTTCAAATGAATTATTTGTATCGACTATAGCAATAACTGGAATACCTAGGGTCTTTGCTTCTTTAATTGCAATTGACTCATGTTGAGTATCAACAATAAACATTGCATCTGGAACGCCTGCTAAGTCTTTAATCCCACCTAACGATTTTTCCAACTTAATCAACTCTCTTTCATGCTTAAGCTGTTCCTTTTTGATAAGTCTCTCCATACGACCATCTTCTTTCATTGCTTCGATGTCACGGATACGTTTAATTGATTGTTTAACTGTTTTATAGTTAGTCATCATACCGCCTAACCAACGATTAGTGACATACGGCATACCACATCTAATCGCTTCTTGTTTCATCACTTTACTTGCCGCACGTTTAGTACCTACAAATAAAACTTTACCACGTCTTGACGCCAAAGAGCTTAAGTAGTTTAAAGCATCTTGCATTAATTTTTCTGTTTGAGATAAATCGATGATATGAATTTTGTTTTTAGTACCAAAAATGTATTGATCCATTTTTGGATTCCAGTATCTGGTATTGTGTCCGAAATGAACACCAGCGCCCAGCAGCTGTTTTACGCTAATATTAGCCATTGTAGTTTTCCTTTGATTTAAGGGTTATTAACAAAGCAACATGCTTGAACAACAACCAGTCAAATATTTAAGACCAGCACCCAGTTAATTCATTTAGCATGATACAGAATTTACTTTCATATTACAGAAAGCGGCGCGATTATACTTGATTAACACACCTACAACAAGTTAATAGCTTATTTAAGTGTTTTCTTTTAGCATTTCTAAAATACTTGAAAAATCTTTATCGCCTTTCCCGTTGTACTTATGTAACTCATATAATTGAGCTGCTGCCGATCCTAACGGTATTGGGCTTTTAGATTTACTTGCTAGCTCTTGTGCCAAGCCTAAATCTTTACTCATTAAATTAACCATAAAACCGCCATTATAATTATTACTCGATGGCACGTTTGGCATTACATCAGGAAAAGGATTGTATACTTGTAATGACCAATTATTGCCTGAAGATGCTTTCATGATTTCTGATAACACTCCAGCATCCAATCCTTGCCTAGTTCCCATATTTAAGGCTTCTGCCGTACCAATCATATGGACAGCCAAGAGCATATTGTTACAAATTTTAGCGACTTGTCCTGCTCCAGAACTGCCTGCATGAAAAATATTTTTACCCATTGCTTCGAGTATTGGCTTGGCTTTTTCATAGTCCTCTGATTCGCCTCCACAAATGAATGTCAGTGTACCTGCAATAGCAGCGGCTGTACCGCCAGAAACTGGTGCATCAACCATGCTTATGCCATTTGCTTTACAAGCCTGTGCGACAAAGCGAGCATCATCTGCCGCAATGGTGGAGCTATCAATGACTAAGACATCTTCACCTAAATGGTTAATCAAACCATTTTTTCCAGTAAATAATGATTTAACGATAGAACCATTAGGCAACATAGAAATAACAATATTCGCTCCCTCCAAGGCTGACACAGCTGAGTTTGCAGAGTTCGCACCAACTTCAACAGCTTTTTGAACAACTTCTTTATTTAAATCATACACTGTTAAATCATGCCCAGCCTTAATTAAATTTGCTGCCATTGGGCCGCCCATATTACCTAGACCGATAAATGCAATTTTTGTCATTTTATTCCTCATTACTTAATTTGCAGCATTATAACAAATTAATGTAAGTGTTCATACAAGCGTTTTGCAATTTCTTTGCTTATGCCTTTCAGCTTTGCAATTTCTTCAATACCCGCTTTTTTCAACCCTTGTAAACCTCCAAAATGCTGTAACAATGTAAGGCGACGTTTTTCTCCTATTCCATCTATTCCTTCCAACAATGATTTTTTTCGAGATTTAGCCAGAGCTTTACGGTGACCTGTTATGGCAAACCGATGCGCTTCATCCCTAATATGTTGTGTCATATGCGACAATAAAGAATTTGATTCAGGCTTAATCATAATATTTCTACTCATCACAAATAATCGTTCCTCTCCTGCTTTTCGATTTTCATCCTTTGCAATTCCGACTATTTCAACACCCTCAATTTTATGTTCTTGTAGTATTTTTAGAGCTTGATTTGCCTGCCCTTTTCCACCATCAATTAAAAGTATATTTGGTAGATCGTAATTGTGTTTTTTTATAGATTCTAAACGTTTTGAGATTACCTGACGCATTGCAGCATAATCATCGCCATTAGTAATACCCACTATTTTATAATTTCTGTACATGTTTTTCTTAACACCTGTCACATCGAAAACCACACAAGATGCTCTCGTTTTTTCACCGAACACATGTGAAATATCAAAACACTCTACCCGATTAGGCACTTTACTAAACCCAACTTCTGTAACCCATGTTTGCCATTTATGTTGCCAATTGGCTTTTTTAGCTACATACAATTCTAGAGCACTATTCATGTTAGCATTGTTTAACTCTAACATTTTTTTTCTTTTGCCACGGGGCTTACTGATTATTTTTACGCTGCTTTCAGCAATTTGCGACAAAGCTGATTCAATCAAAAGCCTGTCGTCAAGGGATTTATTTAAGAGTATTATCTCAGGTACAGGTTTATCCTGATAATATTGCGTAACAAAAGCGCTAAGCACCTCTTTATTCAAACTGTCAACCAATGCTCTTGGATAAAAACTTCTATGACCTAAGACCCGCCCTCCACGTACAGCACACAATGTAACAATGTATAGCCCCAATTCATGGGAGACACTAAAAATATCGAGGTTTTGATTACTATTTGACTCAACCACTTGTTGGGACTGTATAACTTGCAATTCTTTAATTTGATCACGTATATCTGCTGCCTTTTCAAAATTCAATTGTTTTGAATTAAGGTTCATCTCCTTAACCAACTCTTCTACAACCTGATTTGATTTTCCAGCTAAAAACTCATAGGTATAATGCAACTGGGCACCATATTCTTTCGTTGAAATTTTTCCAACACAAGGAGCCGAGCACCTGTTTATTTGGTATTGCAAACAAGGGCGAGAACGGTTGTTATAGGTATTATTATTACACTGTCTAATTTTAAATAACTTTTGCAGATGGTTGAGTGTATGCCTTACTGCTTGAGCACTTGGAAATGGGCCAAAGTATCGTCCTTTATTGTTTCTTGCACCACGCCTAAACTCTAGACGTGGAAAGTCATCTTGGTTTTCTGAACAATAAATATATGGATAACTTTTTCCATCTTTTAATAAAATATTGTACTTTGGTTTATGTTGTTTTATTAATTGATTCTCTAGAATGAGCGCCTCACCTTCGGTACGAGTGATACTAAACTCCATTGAAAACACATTTGCTACCAAAGACATGGTTTTAGTGTCCTGTGCCTTGCCTACAAAATAACTAGTGACTCTATTCTTTAAATTTAACGCCTTACCCACATAAATAACCTGATTTTCACTATTAAACATCTGATAAATACCAGGTTTAAGAGGTAGGTGTTTAGCAAAGCCTTTACCGTTGAAACTCATGTTTTCATAGTTAGTCAAGTAACACCATTATACTTAAGGATACTTGGATCATTCAATGATTTATAGATATTCCAATGAACCATTAGGCGTGATTAACAAATTGTAGTTTGGCTAGTTTGGAATATAGCTCACTATTTTTTAGCAAATCATCGTGTTTACCTTGAGCAACAACCCTGCCTTCATCCATGACCACAATACTATCAGCTTGTCGAATAGTTGCCAAACGATGAGCAATAACAAGTGTTGTACGATTTTTCATAATCCCATTTAAAGCATCTTGTACTAATCGTTCATTTTCAGCATCTAAAGCGCTGGTTGCTTCATCCAACAACAACACAACTGGTTCTGCCGCTATAGCTCTAGCAATTGATAGCCGCTGAGCTTGCCCTCCAGATAAACGAATACCACGCTCACCTAGGTACGTTTCATACTGCCCTTCCAATTGCTGGATAAATTGATCAGCATGGGCAATTTTTGCAGCAGATTTAATCTTTTTTTCAGTAACCTGATTAAGTCCATAGGCAATATTTTCAAACGCTGTAGATGAAAACACGGTAACATCTTGTGCGACTAATGAAAATTGTTGGCGTAATTCCTTCATATTCAACTGATTAATATTGATACCATCAAATAGTACTTTTCCTGATTGAGGTTGATAAAAACGCATAAGCAATTGAAACAAAGTAGATTTTCCCGCGCCTGAAGGGCCTACTAAAGCAATAGTTTCTCCTGCCTTGATTTTTATATTAATGTCTTCTAATACATTGACATCGAGACGGCTTGGGTACGCAAAAGTTACATCGGCAAATTCTATCTCACCTCTAATATTTTTCTCTAACTTCAACGGATTGTCGCTGTTCACAATTTCAGGTTTGGTATTCATTAGTTCGGTGATCCGTTCCAAGGCACCAGAAGCTTTTTTTAATTCTCCCCAGACCCCACTCAAAGCTCCCATGGTAGTAGCTGCCATTATTGAATACATGACAAATTGACTTAAAGTTCCAGCGCTCATTTCGCCAGAGATAACATCTCTAGCACCCAACCATAAAACGAAGATAATACTAGTGAAAACAATAAACCCTACCAACAATGAAAGAATTGACCCCATACGGATAGAGGCAATTGATGCAGAAAACGCCCTATTTATAGCAGAATAAAACTTTTTGTTTTCTTTTGCTTCTTGTGCATATGCTTGCACAACATTCATGGCATTGATAGTTTCTGTAGCCAAGGCTGAAGAATCTGCTATTCTATCTTGCTCTAGTTTAGATAGTTTGCGAATTTTTCTCCCTGTGATAATTATTGGCAATACTATTACAGGAAGCATCAAGGCAATCATTCCCGCCAGTTTTGGGCTAGTTACAAATAACATTATGCTAGCGCCGATAAGCGTTACACTACTACGCAAGGCAATAGAAAAAGTACTGCCTACTACCGTTTCAACCAAAGTAGTATCGGTATTGATTCGAGATAAAATTTCACCTGTTTTAGTTCGCTCAAAAAATTCATGTGATTGCTTCAGCACTTGTGTATAGACTTTCTTACGTAAATCTGTAACAACTTTTTGACCTATCCATGACACCCAGTAATACCGCAATGCCGCGAATAATACCATCAAGGTAGCGACCACAAATACTACTATAAAATAGTGTGATAGTCGTTCATGATTTTCAGCTGAAAAACCTAAATCAATCATTTGTTTAAATGCCACAGGCAGTGTTAAATTTGCAGCTGCTGCAAGTGCCAACAACAGTAACGCTAGGGCTATTTGCTTTTTATAAGGCAAAACTAAAGGCCAAATTAAAGCGAGTTGGCTTGCATCATTTTTTTTATTCATTGTGGCCATAAAATTTTTTATTAAGTTATTTTCTCTGACATGAGTTTAACACCTTTATACCATGATTTAATTTCTGACATATGAGCATCTAATGGGTATTTTTCAATTAAGTTTTTTAGCATGTCTTTTGATTTATCACGAGTATCCCTATTTTCATATAACAACTTAGCTAGAATAAAATAATTTGGTACAATATCTGCATGATAAGGGTATTTAATATGAAAATCCTTAAGTAAAATCGGAATATAGATTGTTTTATTACTTTGCATAGCATATTTAATTAACCAATTAATGTCATCAGGCGATTCTTCGACAAAGTCTTTACCATCATCCAAGTGACTAATCACCATCTTAAATGCCCGGCTTATCTCATTATTCAAAAGCCAACGATGAACTTTAGTTGCAACATCCATATTTGTTGGCGTATACAGCTTTCTTTCCATGGCTTTTTTGTACAACTCTTGTAATTCAGAACTGTGATCGCCTTCTTTTTGCAGCTCACTAATCATAGCCAAAGCCAAATCTGCTTGATCATCAGATAACAACATATTGATTCGTTGATAAATTGGATTGACAACAATTTTTTCAATAACAACACTATCATTTACAATCGTTTCAAAACCAAGCGATGGCAAATCAAACTCATGCCTTTTTTGAAAGACGATATAACCCATAATTTGAAAATTAAGAATTAAAAAAGCATATTCTATAAAACTTGAAACAACGCCATTAAGAAAAACTGGAAGCCTTTCGAAAATAAAAGGGTTTATCAACAACTCATGTAAAGAAATTGTCGATAACCAGAATCCAACAAACAAAAAGTATGATAGATGAGTTATTTTAATGACATGAAACAATTTAATCGGATTTAAGGCAATAAATAGTGAATTGGTTAAGGCTAAGCACATATAAATAGCAGGTGTAACAAATGCCATAAATGCAACAAAATAGTATTTAATTTGTGCATCAAATCCATTCTTATCTAACAACATCAATGACCCTTCTATGATTAAAGCAATAAACGCCACTTTGATAGCAATAGCATTAGTTACTAAATAATTTTGTCTAACATTAGGAGTCATATTACCCCTTGCCGTGTCTGCTAATACATCAAAAGCAAATTTATAAACCATCATTAAAACAATCAAATTCAGGAAGATGTAAGCCAATACTGAGATAGGAAACAAAAGATATATCAAAGAGAAAAAACCAAGTATCGGGAGGATTTTCCAACTAAATAAATATTTGATGAAATGAGGCAAGTTCAGAATAAACATCTTGCTTGTATCCAACAGAACCTGTTTTGTTACTATTTGATGCTTACTCATAATTATTCAATAATGATTTAATTATAATTTGACGCAACAAAGTCATCTAAAATTGTCAAAAATTCATCAGCAATATTTTCTCCTCGGAGTGTATGTGATTTTTTTCCTTGGGTAAAAACAGGAGAGGTAGGAGTTTCCCCCGTACCTGGTAATGAAATACCAATGTCAGCATGTTTACTTTCTCCAGGCCCATTGACAATACAGCCCATAACAGCAACACTCATGTCTTCAACTCCGGGATGTTTTAAACGCCATTCAGGCATATTATCACGAATATGATTGGTCGTTTTTTTTGCTAGCTCTTGAAAAAATTCACTTGTAGTACGACCACACCCTGGGCAAGCCGTAACCATAGGAGCAAATGATTTTAATCCCATTGATTGCAACAATTCTTGAGCAACAATCACTTCTTGTGTACGAGACTGGCCAGGTTCAGGAGTTAATGAGATACGTATGGTATCACCAATATTTTGTTGTAATAAAATACTCAATGCAGCAGTTGAAGCTACAATTCCTTTTGATCCCATCCCTGCTTCGGTTAAACCCAAATGCAATGGATAACTGCAAGAATTAGCTAATATTTGATAAATGCTCACCAAAGCTTGTACGGTGCTAACCTTACAGGAAATTATAATTTTATCTGCAGCCAATCCAAGAGCTTGTGCTTGTTTAGCACTGGACAAAGCTGACTCGATTAATGCATTTTCCATTAACTTATCATTTGTTAATGGGTGTTCTGAATTATTGTTCTCATCCATCATTTTAGCCAAAAGTTTTTGATCAAAGCTTCCCCAATTAGCCCCAATTCTAACTGGCTTTTTATTGGCTATTGCAATTGCGATAATTTGTGCAAATTGCTCGTCTTTTTTTCTGCCGAACCCTACATTTCCTGGGTTTATGCGGTATTTTGCTAATTTTTTTGCACAATTAGGGTATTTTGTTAATAAATCATGCCCATTGTAATGAAAGTCACCAATAACGGGGACATTACAACCTGCCGCCCCAAGCCGATCAATAATCTCTGGAACTGCTGCTGCTGCCGCTTCTTTATCGACAGTAATTCGCACCAATTGCGATCCTGATTGCCATAATTGGTAAATTTGTTCTACCGTTTTTTGAATATCAGCCGTATCTGTGTTGGTCATTGATTGTACAACTACCTCACCATTTCCCACCACAACATCACCGACAGTTACAGGAACGCGTTTAATTTTATTTTGATTCATACTATTTTAGATCGTAATTGTGAAAACATTTCCACACCAATTATATGGCGTGATACAACAAATGATAGTGATTTCTTATTACCACGTAACCAGATAAAAATTTTACCTGTATGCAACCAATAATCCTTTAGTTGCACTGCTATCATTTGATTTTTTTGACGAACAAACCATTGGTTTTCAGTATTAATAATAACTTCTAAAAATTTATTATCACTAACTTTCTTATTTAACAAGTAGATAGCACTTAACAGAAAAACTTCAACCAATAGTATTGCAAAAAAAGGGACGGAATAAAATGGCACTATCAACATAATCATCCCAATAACGTACAAGCCAATGATATTAAGGTCAAACCATTGTTTTGTACCAATTTTAAGCATTAATCTTTGAAACTATAGTTTGTAAAACCGGCTCCTTACATACTTGTTGCCCACTTATCCAATACCAAAGCTCAGTATCTTGTGTATTCAGCAAAGCATCAAACTCAAGCAATTCACTATCTGATAAAGTCTCATAACTTGCCTCTAAAAATGTCGTCAAAACGACATCAAGTTCCTTAGTACCGCGTCTGCAACGCCATTGTAAATAACCCTTTTTAAGTCTCTCAGTCATAGTTTTAAAACCATTTCATGCCAAGATAATCCACCGTGGTCTGAGTCTGATTGTCTTTGATAGCTAAAGCCATGACTACTGTACATTTTAATCAATTCTGTTTGACAGATTAAATGAATTGTTTGTTTATTTAAGCCTTTCATTTTCTTAATAAATTCTTGCATTAGCATATGTGCGTAACCATTTCCTTGAAAATCAGGATGAACCACAACTGACATTATAACGATATTACCACCTGATTCATCATGCCCTATTAATTCCTTAAAATTCTCATCAGACAAAACTACTTGGTGACAAACCCCTGAATTAACAAATCCAGCAACCTCTCCATTAATTTCCAAGACTACAAACCCCTGTGGATAGCCATCGATACGCTTAAGAATTTTTTCTTTACTTGCTGCCTCATCTCCTTGATAAGAAACAGTCTCTATTTCATAACACCGATTTAAATCTTCTTTTTGTGCATTTCTAAATTTCAATTGGTTCATCATTATACCTCTGTCATAGGCTCAAATTTAGTATTAAAAGCCTTCAACTTAGCTAAATTTCAACGGTAAACCATCCATATCAAAAGCCATGTATTTATTCAGATTTCCTCCTGATTCAACAGTCTTTATCATGGTTTCTATAGGCTTTAGCGATTCGTCAGAGCTTGGTAGTAGGCCATTTTCCCCACCTAAAGCAGCAATAAGAACAATATGCCATTCTTTCTTTTGTTGATGTGACTCTATCACCAAATCAGCAAAATTAGTTAGCTCATCAACAGGCTTATCCAATGTCATAACAGGAGTTAATTCACCACCCATATTGGCTTTAAATCTAAAAGATTCATCGCCCTTGTGATCTTGGGGTAAAGATTTCTTTAAAAATACAAATAAAAACCGTTGTGGTTGAATCTGTTGTTTAGCTACCGTTAGTAGCGAATTGTAATCTGTAATAGTAATTGTGTTTTCCTCTGATTATGCGTTAACTTCCATACTGACTTTTATAGGCTTTTACCTTTGACAACTTATCTTGATCGTTTGCCAAAAATTCAATCAAATCATCTAGTCCTGCAATAGAAATAGCTTGTAAACCATAGTTTTGCTGAAGCTCACCAATTGCAGACAATTCACCTTGGCCTTTTTCTTGTCGATCTAGAGCAACTGAAATGCCTGCAACAGTCGCACTGTTGTTGATTATAGTAATGGATTCTCGTACAGATGTTCCTGCGGAAACCACATCATCAACAATCAAAACCTTTCCTTTCAGAGGAGCACCTATCAAAATACCACCTTCACCATGGTCTTTCACTTCTTTACGGTTAAAAGCAACTGGTATATTACGTTTGTATAAATTGAAATATGCTGATGCAATCGCCGTTGCAATAGGAATTCCTTTGTATGCAGGCCCATACAGCATATCAAACTCAATACCGCTTGCTTGAATAGTTTTTGCAAAGTATTCACCCAATAAGGTCAAAGATTCGCCATCATCAAATAAACCAGCATTAAAAAAATAAGGTGAAACACGTCCAGATTTCAAAGTAAACTCTCCAAATCTAAGTACCTGTTTCTTTAAAGCGAGTTGGATAAATTCATTGGCTGTTGTCATACTGGTGCTCCAATTACAAAACTAAAAACCAATCTACTTAAGTAGTCCAAAGGTGGCCCGATAATTTTAGATATAATCCCTGTTGCAAGTAATGCAACAACAACAAACATGCCCCAAGGTTCCGTCACTGCATATTTATCTCCCAATTCTCGTGGCAATAACCCGTGCACAACCCTGCCTCCATCTAGCGGCAACATCGGAAGTAAATTAAACACCATAAGTACAAGATTTATGATTATCCCTTTTTGTACAACTCCCATCATAAATTGAAAACTCGTTGTTTCATAAGACATCAATGAAATACATAATTTAGCAAACAATGCCCAAGCAATAACCATTAGTAAATTTGCACCGGGTCCTGCCAATGCTACCCAAACCATATCCCTGCGTGGATTGTTTAAACGATTGAACATTACAGGTACTGGTTTAGCCCACCCAAAAAGAAAATGTGCACCAGAAAGCATTAACATACCTGGAACTAACAGTGTCCCAATTGGATCGATATGCCCTATAGGATTGAGGGACAATCTACCCAAATCTTTGGCTGTTGAATCACCTAATTTGTAAGCCACCCAACCGTGAGCTACCTCGTGTAAGATTATTGCTAATGATAGTGGTACAATCCACATCAATATATTTGTAATTAAACTTTGTTCCACTGTAATCTCTGAAAAAATTTCTGTGATTTTAACACAGACACTATATAATGCTTGTTTAATTTTAATTCAAGTCATGAAAATAACAAGTGTTAATACTAACGGTATTCGAGCCGCTCAGAGAAAGGGTTTTTTTGAATGGATAAAGCAAGAAAATCAAGATGTCATTTGCATACAAGAAACTAAAGCACAAGAACATCAGCTCAAACCCGAGCTTTTTAAACCTGAGGGTTACCATTGTTATTTTCATGATGCCGTCAAAAAAGGCTATTCTGGTACTGCTGTCTATTCCAAAATCAAACCGCAGTCCGTCAAAATGGGCATAGGATGGGATGAGTTTGACAATGAAGGTCGTTGGTTGGAAGTTGATTTAGGTTATTTAATCGTTGTTTCGTTATATTTACCCTCTGGATCTGCAAAAGAAATCCGTCAAGAATTCAAATATAGATCAATGGACAGACTGGAGCAAGAGTTTGAACGCTTAAAAGCAACAGGGAAAAAATTTGTTATCTGTGGAGACTGGAATATTGTTCACAAAGAAATCGACATCAAAAACTGGAAAGCCAATCAAAAGAATTCGGGTTGTTTACCACAAGAGCGCGCATGGTTAACCAAATTATTTGACGAATGTGATCTAGTTGATGCCTACCGAGAAGTAGAAAAAGAACCGCACAATTACACTTGGTGGTCAAACCGTGGCAATGCACGGGCCAACAATGTTGGTTGGCGTATAGATTACCACATAACCAACAAAGCCATGGCAGCTAAAGCAATTTCTGCACATGTCTTTAAAGACGAATGGTATTCAGACCATGCACCCTTGACTATGGTTTATGATATGTAACAACGGTATGTTTGAAAAAATGCCCCAACTATAATATATGACTTTGATTTACATTAAGATTCATAAGAAACGATAAAACAACTTTCCATGTATCTTCAACTTTAGTGTCAACTCTTTCTTTTACAAGCATAGATAAACCATGTATACCATTATCATATACATAAGTTTTATGCCCTGAATTCAACTATATCAATTTTGCATAAAATTTTTAAACTAATTTACAACAATTTATAAGTTCAGCATGTAATTAGGTATTAATAATTATTCATGGCTCTGAACTTCAATCCTGTTCCACAAATCTATTATGTGATTAATTGTTTTGAAACATTAAGGGTAGTTGGCTTTAACCAATTTTATATTAAATAGGTCAATTTAAATGTATAGATTAGACAATTAATTTAACAATTTAGCTTTTAATTTAATAGGTGTTAAGGTGGCGAAATTTATACTTATATAAAACCTGTAGAACCTTAAAATGAATAAGTTCAGGCTTTATTTAACTTGGCTGTATTTATTGAAAGAAATCTCGCTTAACGATAAAATGCGCAGCAATTATAATTTATCGATACTATGAAAAAATCCGACTTTCATTTTGACTTACCAAAAGAGCTAATCGCACAACACCCAACTAAAATACGAACGCTGAGTCGTCTGTTGGCCTTGGATAAAAAATCAGGAGAAATTAGTGACTTACATTTCTCAGCTATTCTGAATTTTATTAATAAGGGTGACTTATTGGTTTTCAACAACACTAAAGTAATCCCTGCTCGCTTATTTGGAAAAAAAATTACGGGTGGCAAAGTTGAAGTCTTCATCGAGCGATTACTTGATGATAATAGTGCTATAGCTTTTTTGAAATCAAGTAAAAAACCTATGCTTGGAATGCCGATATATTTTGAAAAATCAGTACTGAAACCAACTGCACGAAAAGGCATGTTTTACCTGATTGAAACACAAGATAAATCAAGTCTATCAGAACTAATGGATAGTCATGGTCACATGCCTTTACCACCTTATATTCAACGCCAAGATGAACTTGAAGACAAAGACAGGTACCAAACTGTCTATGCCAGTGAAAAAGGTGCCGTTGCTGCGCCTACAGCTGGATTACACTTTGATGAAGAACTACTGAACAAAATCAAAAACAAAGGCGTTAAGTGTGCTTATGTGACTTTACATGTTGGTGCAGGAACTTTTCAACCAGTTAAAACTGATAGTATAAATGACCATATCATGCATAAGGAATGGTTACATGTGAGTGCTGAGGTAGCTGAATTAGTCAAACAAACTAAAGCCAATGGTAACAAAGTAATTGCTGTCGGAACCACTGCTGTTAGGTGTTTAGAGACGGCCAGCCAATCAGGAGAAATTAAACCCTTTACGGGTGATACAAATATCTTTATTTACCCGGGTTACCGGTTTAAAATTGTTGATTGCTTAATGACCAATTTCCACTTACCTGAGTCAACCTTAATTATGCTTGTATCTGCCATGTGTGGAAAAGAAAACACATTAAAAGCCTACAAACATGCTGTTGATGAAAAATACAGGTTTTTTAGTTATGGGGATGGAATGTTTATTTATTGATTTCATTAGGTGGTTTCTAGGTCTTAGAAACCAAATTTTGATAAATCAATTGCATCATTTAAACCAAATTCCACACCCTCTGATTTTAACAACTCATACTGAAGATCATACTTTTCATCTTTGAGAGAAATTTTACCCTGTATATTAACGATTCGTTGCCACGGAAGATTATACTTTTTACTGCAGGTATGAATAAGACGAGAAACACGCCTAGCAGCTCGGTGGTTGCCAGCTAAAATTGCTATTTGTCCATAAGTTGCCACCTTCCCTTCTGGTATGGATTGCATTATTTTAATGGCTTTTTCAGAAAAAGGCGTCATAGTAATTCCCATCAAGCAAATCCCATTTCCGGAATTTGGGTATTAAAAAACCCAGTATTAAACTGGGTTTTTTATTTATTCAGTAATCAATTACAAGAGGGCTTTGTATAACCCTCGGACGACTGAGCAGGGTTTTTAACAACTTGCACATGTTCCATGGGTCGTTCAAAAGCCTCTATAATCAATTAAGTTTCTTCGCCTTCTACAGTCAATGTGAATTTTGCATTAACATCAGCGTGGAAAGATAATTCAATCTCAAACTCGTCGGCTTCACGGATAACACCTTCTGACATAACAACTTCACTTTTATCAACAGGGAAACCATTTTGAGTAAGTTTTTCAGCAATTTCACGTGGTCCAATTGAACCATACAATTTACCTTCTGGTGATGCATTTGATGTGATTGTGATTTCTAAACCTTCGATTGATTCAGCACGAGCATTTGCAGCTGATAATGAATCTTTCTCTTTAGCAATCAATTCTGACTTACGTTCTTCAAACAATGCTATGTTTGTTTTTGTTGCCATTGATGCCTTTGCCTGAGGGATTAAAAAGTTTCTTGCAAAACCAGGTTTTACATTAACGATTTCACCTAAGTCACCAAGGTTTTGTACTTTTTCTAATAGTATTACTTGCACAATAGTTCTCCTTAGTAATGTTGATCGCAGTATGGTAAAAGTGCAATGTATCTTGCGCGTTTAACTGCTGTGGTTAATTGTCTTTGGTATTTTGCTTTTGTTCCTGTGATACGACTAGGAATAATTTTACCTGTTTCACCTACATTTTGTTTCAAAGTATCTAAATCTTTGTAATCAATATGGGTTACGCCATCTGCTGTAAATTTGCAAAAGCGTTTACGATTGCTTGGTCTTCTTCTACGTTGTTGCATTATTCTTCTTCTCCTGATTCTTTAGCATTAGTTGCTGTTTTTTCTACTTTTTTATCAGTAGGTTTTTTAGCATCTTTGTCTTCTCTTTTAGCTAGTGGTGAATCTTCAGTAACCGCACCTTTAAGTTTAATTACCATGTGACGTAAGATTGCATCATTAAATCTAAATGCTTCAAGTATCTCTTCTAAAGGTCCTATATTACACTCAACATTTAATAGATAATAATGTGCTTTATGTAATCTTTGGATTGGATAAGCTAATTGACGACGACCCCAATCTTCTGATCTGTGAACCGTGCCATTGTCTTTTTCTACCATGTTACGGTATCTTTCAACCATAGCTGGTACTTGTTCGCTCTGACCTGGATGGGTCAGAAAAACGATTTCGTAATGTCTCATTTATTGCTCCTTATGGATTAAAAAAGCCACCCAATTTAACTAACAATTAAAAAATAACCAGTGAAAATGGTGCAGCAAGGATTTCGATTTAATAGTTAAAACACTAAATCGAGCGCGGATTATAACGGTTTAAGACTATTTTTCAATGAAATCAAGTTATTAAGTGAATAATAACAAGATACTGACACTTATAAAGACCACAATTGCTAACCAATTGATAAAAAGACTGTATTTTGTATTTTCTATGACTCTCTGACTTCCTTTAGCACTTATCCATGCAATAGAAGAAAAAACAATTAATGTCACCAATATGAAAATCCCACCAAGTAGTACAAGTCTATGTTGATAGCCCGCTTGATCTAGGTTTGCAAATTGAGGAAAAAAAGCCAAAAAAAACATAAGGACTTTTGGATTAGTAATGTTCATAATGAAGCCACGAACAAAATAATTGTCGACTTTTTTCTGCTGATTAAGGTGAATTAAGTCTTTACGATGCATGAATGTTTTGTAGGCTAAATAGACTAAATAACCTATTGCGAATACTTTTAGAATTGTTAGCCCATAGTGCGATTGACTTATTATTGTCGATATTCCTATGACAATTAAAAAAGTATGTAAGACTATACCTGTTGCAAGACCAAAGATAAATTTGAGTGCTGTATTAAATCCTTGGCCTAAACTGGTTACTACAACAAAGATGTTGTCAGGGCCAGGAGTGAATGCCAACACTGTTGTAGCAACAATAAAGGATACTATTTCTGGGGTTGACAAAACGCTTTTCTTCTAACGCTCTATCTTGTCAACATGTTCACCAAGTAATTCCCACAATGGAATTTGTTTTTCTTCAGGAATCTTAATAAATCTTAAGCCAGCACCTTCATCACTTATTCGTGTAACTTCCGCCTCAACATTTAAATTAAATTCTTCGTTTATGATAATCTCTAAAACACAAAAATCATTTAATTTTAGTTTTATTTCGCTATTATCATCGTATTGCAACAATATACCAGAGGCAGAAATATTTTTAACTTCCATAATAATGGATTGTCCCCTCATCACTAACAAACATGAGGAAGTTACTGGTTTTCTAGCGTATCTGATTGTGTTGTCTATATTCATATTTATCTCTTTATTAAACTTCAGGGCGCATATATGGAAACAAAAGTACATCGCGTATTGATGCAGAATTCGTGAATAGCATCACTAATCTATCAATACCAATACCCTCACCTGCTGTTGGTGGCATCCCGTGTTCTAGTGCACGTATATAGTCAGCATCAAAGTGCATTGCTTCATCGTCACCAGCTTCTTTATTTGCCACTTGATCCTTAAACCGTTGTTCCTGATCTTCTGGGTCATTAAGCTCCGAAAACCCATTAGCAATTTCGTTTCCTGCAATAAACAATTCAAACCTATCAGTATAATTAGGGTTTTCATCATTTCTTCGTGACAAGGGTGAAATCTCTGTTGGGTACTCTATCACAAATGTTGGCTGGATAAGCTTTGCTTCTGCTGTTTCTTCAAATAATTCAACTAAAAGTTTGCCTTGACCCCAATTATCATCAATATGAATCCCTAACCTGTCGCAATGTGTCGCTAAGGCTTCACGGCTTTCGCAATCCTTTTCAGAAATTTCTGAGTTGTATTTTTTTACTAAATTTTTCATAGTGATGCGTTCAAAACTTGAACCAAAATCTAATTTATTATCTTGGTACTCAAACTCTGTTCCACCTGTAGAAATTTCAGCCAGTTGCTTAAACAGTTCTTCTGTGACATCCATTAAGTCATTGTAATCAGCATAGGCCCAATAAAATTCCATCATAGTGAATTCAGGGTTATGTTTTGTTGAAACACCTTCGTTACGGAAACTGCGGTTAATTTCATAAACACGCTCAAAACCGCCAACTACCAACCGTTTTAAAAACAACTCAGGGGCTATACGCAAATACAAAGGTAAATCAAGTGCATTGTGGTGTGTTTCAAATGGTTTAGCTGCAGCTCCACCAGGGATGACATGCATCATCGGTGTTTCCACTTCCATAAACGCCTTTTTTTCCATAAACGTACGAATATGAGTGATAATTTGTGAACGTACTTTAAAGGTATCTCGGCTTTCTTGATTCATGATTAAATCAACATAGCGTTGACGGTAACGTATTTCTTGATCAGTTAACCCATGAAATTTGTCTGGCAAAGGTCTAATAGATTTAGTAATAAGTCTAATTTCCGTTGCCTTAACAGAAAGTTCATTCGTCTTAGTTTTAAACATGGTTCCTTTTGCTGCAATTATATCGCCCAAGTCCCATGATTTAAAATCATTAAAACTTTCTTCACCAACGCCATTTAACTGTACAAATAGTTGGATAGAATCCGTAACATCTTTAATGACGGCAAATCCACCTTTTCCAAACTCACGTTTACTCATCATACGACCAACTACCGAGACTTCTATTCCTTGCGGGTCTAAGTCTTCTTTTATCACATCATCGTACTTATCATGCAAATCCATTGCTAAATGACTTCTTCTAAAGTCATTAGGAAAAGCAATGCCTTTTTCATCGCGTATGTTTTGTAATTTTTGTCTTCTTTCTAAGATTAAATGATTTTCTTCTGACATTTAATTGGTTCCGTATTCTAATTTATATGATAAAAATTTGATTCTATAACCCTTGCTTCAAACTGGCAATAATAAACTTATCCAAATCGCCATCTAATACATTTTGGGTACTGGTATTCTCCACACCTGTACGTAAGTCTTTAATTCGTGATTGATCAAGTACATAGGATCGAATTTGCGAACCCCAACCGACATCAGCTTTTGAGTCTTCTGTAGTTTGTGATTCTTCGCGACGTTTTTGCATTTCTAATTCATACAATTTCGCCTTCAATTGTTTCATTGCTGCAGCTTTATTTTTGTGTTGTGACCTATCATTTTGACACTGAACTACTGTGTTTGTAGGTACATGTGTAATCCTAACCGCTGATTCTGTTCTATTGACGTGCTGACCACCGGCACCTGAGGCGCGGTATACATCAATTCGCAAATCAGATGGATCAATCTCAACATCAATGTCATCATCAATTTCTGGAGATACAAATACTGCAGCAAAACTAGTGTGACGTTTATTACTAGAATCAAAGGGAGATTTTCGAACCAAACGATGCACACCAATTTCAGTACGCAACCAGCCAAAGGCATAATCACCTTCTACTTTTATTGTAGCAGACTTAATCCCCGCAACATCACCAGCAGAACATTCCATTAATTCAGTTTTGAAGTCTTTTTTCTCGCAATAACGCAAAAACATCCGCAATATCATTTCTGCCCAATCTTGGGCTTCAGTTCCTCCTGAGCCAGATTGAATATCAATAAAACAATTATTGGGATCCATTGGATTGGAAAACATCTTTTTGAATTCTAGGTATTCTAGTGACTTCTGTATATTTTTTAAATCTTGGACAACAATTTGAAAGGTTTCCTCGTCATCATCTAATTCTGCCATTTCCAAAAATTCAGTTGAATCGGATAAACCAGATTCAAGTTTATCTATGGTAGAAATAATTTCATCAAGGGTTGCACGTTCTTTACCTAGTGCTTGGGCATGTTCAGGATTATTCCAAACATCGGGGTTTTCTAACTCTAAATTAACTTCTTCAAGTTTTTCTTTCTTGACATCATAGTCAAAGAAACCTCCGTAATTCAGAGGTTCTTAAACTAAAGTCCTTTAATTGTGCTTGTTGCGCAGCAGTTTCCATATTATCTGCCTTCTTTCAATAATTTTTGACGCAATTCCCAACGCTCTTGAGCATCAATAGTTAAGGTTGCAATCGGTCTGACCATAAGGCGTTTTAAGCCAATTTCTTCACCAGTATCTTCACAATAGCCATATTCTCCGTCTTTGATACTGTTCAAAGCTTTGCGAATTTTTGACAAGAGCTTTCTATACCTATCCTTGGTTCTTAACTCTAAGGTATTTTCTGTTTCTCTTGAGGCACGCTCGGCTTCATCACCTATATCACGTACTTCATCTTGAAGATTACTAATTGTTTCCTGTGATTCTTTAATTAATTCTTGTTGCCATTGAACTAATTTACGGCGAAAAAATTCAATGTGCTCATCACACATGTATTCATCTTTTAGTAAAGGTTTATAATTATCTTTCAAT
Source organism: Alcanivoracaceae bacterium (assembly GCA_016744455.1). GTDB lineage: Bacteria > Pseudomonadota > Gammaproteobacteria > Xanthomonadales > Marinicellaceae > NORP309. Next base: position 386,666 of record JADGEI010000001.1, on the reverse strand, counting down.
TCCAATTCTGGAACATAACTTTCTGGTAGATCATTAATATTTCTTTCTGACACTTATTTCTCCTAATTAAGTTTCTTATAGTGCAACTATTCAGCTCATCACATCAATCCCCATTTTTGTGATGAAAAGGATTTAGTTTCCATCATAAAATCACATTTTACGACTTAAACTAAAGACCTACTGTGTCAATTTTTACAGCTGAAGGTCATGCTAAATGGTTACCTTATTTTTTTAAGCTATTTTCTAATCCAAATTAGAAACTAAATTGACTATTTAGTTCCATAGATTTAAACTGCCTAAAATTTTCGCGACCTTTATACATCAAAGTGCAAACAAGAGCAAATATTATTTAACAAAAAACATGAAATACCTTCTAATTCAAATTCTTAAAGGCTATAAGTATTTTATAAGTCCATTATTGGGTAACCGTTGCCGTTTTTATCCAAGTTGTTCCGAATACATGATGACTGCAATTAAACGCTTTGGTATCATAAAGGGAATTGGACTCGGAATTAAAAGAATTGGACGCTGCCATCCAGGCTGTGATGGTGGAGTCGATCATGTTCCTGAATTAAAAAACAATCAAATAAATGAGCATAAACATGACTAGAATCGTAATTAAAAATGCAAAAATTGTCAATGAATCCTTGATTTCAGAAATGGATGTCAGCATTAAAAACAATAGAATTGAAAAAATTGAAAAGGGCATAATAACAAACAATAATGACACCATTATAGATGCACAAGGAAAACATTTATTGCCCGGCATGATAGATGACCAAGTTCATTTCCGTGAACCTGGCATGCCTAACAAGGGCCGTTTCATAACAGAATCAGCTGCAGCAGTAGCTGGTGGCATAACATCAGTAATGGACATGCCTAATACGTCACCATTGACTGTAAGTGAACAAGCCATAAAAGATAAGCACCAACTTATTGCTGGAAATTCACATTGTAATTACGGTTTTTATTTAGGTGCAACCAACGATAATATTGAAGAAATAAAAGCCATTGATACGAGCTTAATTTGTGGCATAAAGGTTTTTATGGGTGCGTCAACTGGTAACATGTTAGTAGACAATAAAGAAACCTTAGATCAAATCTTTAAACATGCTCCAACGTTAATTGCCACTCATTGTGAGGACACGCCAATAATCACCGCTAATGAAGCCGCTGCAAAACAACAATACGGCGAAGATGTACCCATTAATCAACATGGTAAAATACGTTCACGAGAAGCTTGCATTGCTTCGACACAACTAGCAATGTCATTAGCTAAAAAGCACAATTCAAAATTACATGTATTACATATATCAACAGCAGAAGAAGTAGAATTATTTAAGCAATCACCACTTGAACAAAAACGTATTACTGCTGAAGCCTGTGTACATTTTACGTGGTTTAGTGAGCAAGACTATGAGCAATTAGGCACATTAATAAAGTGCAATCCTGCAGTAAAACAATATTCAGATAAGCTAGCTATAATAAAAGGCATAAATTATGGTAATCTTGACATTATTGCAACCGATCATGCACCACACACATGGGATGAAAAACAAAATAAATACTTTACAGCACCATCGGGATTACCCTTGGTACAAACAGCATTAGCAAGCCTGTTATCTTTGGTTAACAAGGGTAAATTTAGCCTCGAAAAAATTGTTCAAAAAACAGCACACAATGTTGCTGATTTATTTGATGTTGTTGATCGTGGCTATATTCGTGAAGGCTATTATGCAGACCTTACCTTAGTTAACATGAATAAGTCACAAACCATTAGTAATGATGACATGTTATACCAATGTGGTTGGACCCCTTATGATGGTATGGACTTTAGTGCCTCAATTGAAAAAACATGGGTGAACGGCGAACTCAAATGGTCTGATGGCCAATTAATTGGCAAAGCTAATGGCAAGTCAATTAAGTATGGTCTTTAAAATTTATAACACTTAAAGGCATCTCTATTAACCCTGCGGCATAATAATAGAGATACCTATAAGACTTATTATAAAAATCTCGATAATATTAATATCACTCTATTTATCTCACAATCACTTGACCTGATAAGTATCTAAGTTACAATATCAACCATCTCTAAATCAAGATATAAAGATGAATATAGTTCAAGTGTTTAAATTATTGTCTGATGAAACACGATTACGCCTACTTTTGTTGTTGCAAGACAACGAGTTAACCGTTGCAGAATTATCACATACCATGCAACTTGCACAACCTCGTGTATCAACTCACTTATCAAAGTTGAAAGAAAGCCGTTTTGTAATTGGAAGAAAAGATGGTGTTTCAACTTATTATCGGTTAAACCTCTCTTTTTTGACACAAAACTACACAAGTATTTGGAATACATTAACTTTGGCAGGTAAACAAGATTCCATTGCAATACAAGACCGCACTCGTTTAAAACATATTTTATCTGAACGAGCTAAGAACAAAAACTGGGTTGATTCTGTTGCGGGTGACATGGAACGCCAATATTCTCCAGGGCGTAGTTGGGAGGCAACAACTAGAGCTTTAAGTTACCTTCTTGAACTAGGAGATGTTTTAGACATTGGTTCAGGAGATGGCGTTTTGGCAGAATTATTACACCAAAGAGCAAACACCTACACATGTATTGATAGTAGCGAAACAGTGATTAACGCAGCAAAAAAACGATTATCTCATGCCAACAACATCAATTATGTCGTTTCTGATATGCACCAATTAAACTTATCTAAAAAATTTGATACCGTATTTTTATTGCATGTTTTAACCTATTCCGATCAAGCAGAAATCGCTATTCAACAAGCAAGTAATTGCTTAAAGACTGGGGGAAAATTATTAATTTCAACCCTTAATAAACATTCCCATTCTGAAATCATAAAAGATTTCGGGCATGTCAACCATGGTTTTTCAGCAAATCAACTAATGCTATTCGCTAAAAACTCGGATTTAGAAAAAATTCAAGTTAGAGTCACATCAAAAGAAAGTAGAAAGCCCCATTTTGAGGTAATTACATTAGAAGCGATTAAGAAATGAATACGAAACAAAGATTAATTCAGTTATTGAAAGGAAGAATAATATTGTTAGATTCGGCTATGGGCACCATGATTCAAGCATACAAATTTTCCGAAGCTGACTTTCGTGGTGATTTATTCCAAAATCACGAAATGCCTCTCAAAGGTGATAACGATCTATTATCATTAACCCAACCACAAGCTATTTTAGATATTCATCGAAAAAACTTAGCGGCGGGTTCTGATCTCATCGAAACAAATACCTTTAATGCCACACAAATTGCTCAAGCTGACTATGGCATGGAGCAGATGAATTATAAAATTAATTTTGAATCTGCAAGATTAGCAAAAGAAGCGTGCCTAGAATTTTCTAGCAAAGACAAACCACGTTTTGTTGTTGGTGTACTTGGCCCAACTAACCGTACTGCATCAATTTCTCCAGATATAAATAATCCAGGATTCCGTAATGTTAGTTTCCAAGAATTAGTTAATAACTATATTGAATGTGCCAACGCCCTACTCGATGGCGGTGCAGATTTGTTAATGGTAGAAACTATTTTTGATACACTCAATTGTAAAGCAGCATTGTATGCACTATCAGAAGTCTTAGAAGAAAGGAATGAAGATGTCGCAATAATGATATCTGGAACCATTGTTGATGCTTCAGGTCGCACTCTATCAGGTCAAACTAATGAAGCATTTTATAATTCCGTTCGACACATAAAGCCACTTTCCATAGGTTTAAATTGTGCTTTAGGTGCTGACGAATTACGTCCGTATGTCCAGGAACTTTCTCAACTAAGTGAATGTTTTGTTTCTGTACACCCAAATGCTGGGTTACCTAATGAATTAGGTGAGTATGATGAAACACCCGAAGAAATGGCGAAAATTTTGGAACAATGGGCTGAGGCTGGTCAAATTAATATAGTTGGAGGTTGTTGCGGCACTACACCAAAACACATTAAGGTTATTAACCAAAGTATGCATGGCAAAGTTCCTAGAAAATTACCAATTATCAACTCCATAACTCGTTTGGCAGGGTTAGAAGCTTTTAATCTGACTAAAGACAGCAATTTTATCAATATAGGTGAGCGGACCAATGTAACTGGCTCATTAAAATTCAAACGATTAATTAAACAAGGCAGTTACGAGGAAGCTGTTCAAGTAGCCTTAGAACAAGTGGAAAACGGCGCACAAATTATTGATATTAACATGGATGAAGGCTTAATAGAGTCCAAAGAAGTCATGATTAAATTCCTTAATATCATTGCTACAGAACCTGATATAGCCAAAGTTCCAATAATGATAGATTCATCAAAATGGAAAGTGCTGGAAGCAGGTTTACGCCACATTCAAGGAAAAGGTGTGGTTAATTCTATCTCTCTTAAAGAGGGTGAAGATAATTTTATTAAGCAAGCACATACTATACAAAAATACGGAGCAGCAGTTATCGTCATGGCCTTCGATGAAACTGGACAAGCAGATACCAAAGAGCGTAAAATTGAAATATGCCGTCGAAGTTATAATATACTAGTCAATACGGTCGGATTTTTACCTGAAGATATAATATTTGACCCTAATATTTTTGCTATTGGCACGGGTTTGGCTGAACACAATAATTATGGTAGGGATTTTATTGAAGCTACTCGTGTAATAAAACAAGAAATGCCTTTATGTCATGTTTCAGGTGGCGTTTCAAATATCTCATTTTCATTCCGTGGCAACAATCCGCTTCGAGAAGCCATACATTCTGTTTTTCTCTACCATGCTATCAAAGCAGGAATGGACATGGGAATTGTTAATCCTGGATTACTCACTGTCTACGATGACATTGACATAGAAGTCCGTCGCCGCATAGAGGATTTATTATTTAACAGAAGAGATGATGCAACAGATAGGCTGATGGATATTGCTTCCGGAATTCAAGGTAAAAAACAAAAACAGGCAGATAAAAAGTGGCGTGAATTACCAGTTAATAAGAGGCTATCCTATGCATTAGTTCAAGGTATCACTGAATACATAGACCAAGATACCAAAGATGCATACCAACTTTTGAAAGACCCTTTAGCTGTCATTGAAGGGCCTTTAATGGATGGTATGAATAGCGTTGGTGATTTATTCGGTGATGGTAAAATGTTTTTACCACAGGTGGTTAAGTCTGCACGCGTCATGAAAAAAGCAGTGGCATGGCTATTACCTCTGATAGAAGCACAAAAAGGTAACCAACAACATAATGGAACTATTATCATGGCCACAGTTAAAGGCGATGTACACGATATTGGTAAAAATATCGTTGGTGTAGTTTTGGGTTGTAATAACTACAATATTGTTGACCTTGGCGTTATGGTTCCTGCCAATAAAATATTGGATGAAGCAATTGAACACAATGCAGATATCATAGGTTTAAGTGGATTAATCACACCTTCATTGGACGAAATGTGCGATGTAGCAACTGAAATGCAATCTCGTCAAATGACTTTACCATTACTTATTGGTGGCGCCACAACATCACGTACACACACAGCTCTAAAAATAGAACCAAATTACAGTGGTGATACAATTTGGGTTAAAGATGCTTCTCGTGCAGTGGGCGTAGCACAACACCTAATCGGCTCAAAAGAGTTAAAAAAACCATTTATTGATAAAATCAAGGGTGAATATGCAGAAATTCGTGAACGTAGACTAAAAAGACCAAGTAAAAAAACCACATTAGCCATTACAGCTGCGCGCGCTGATAAATACCAAATTGATTGGGACAGGTTTCCACCTGTAGCAACTAAATTTACAGGCATTAATATTTTTCAAGATTATCCACTAGATAGATTAACTAAAGTTATCGATTGGACGCCATTTTTTCAGACTTGGGAATTGCACGGCAAATACCCTGAAATCTTAAACGACAAGATCGTCGGTGAAAGTGCATCGGACCTCTATAATGACGCGAAAAAAATGTTGTGTAAAATCATTAGTGAAAAATGGTTAACCGCAAAAGCCGTTTTTGGTATTTTCCCTGCACAATCTAATAATGATGACATAGAAATCACTCATGAAAATAACATTTTCTCACTTCATAATCTTCGTCAACAAAAACAAAAAGCGGGCAATAATTTATGCTTATCAGATTTTATTGCACCTAAAGAAACTGGTTTAATTGATCATATTGGAGCATTTGCTGTTACAACTGGTATTGGTATAGAAACTAAAATCAAGGAGTTTGAAGACAAGCACGATGATTATTCATCCATTTTACTTAAAGCTCTTGCTGATAGGTTGGCCGAAGCCTTTGCTGAGCATCTGCATCAACTAATCCGCACAGACTATTGGTCTTATGCTAAAAATGAATCTTTTGACAATGAATCATTAATCGGCGAAAAATACCAAGGTATTCGCCCAGCTCCGGGTTACCCTGCTTGTCCAGATCACACCCAAAAAGAATTATTGTTTAAATTACTGGATGTAAAAAACGCCATAGGCATTGAGTTAACAGAAGGTTACGCCATGAATCCTGCCAGTTCAGTCAGTGGGTTCTACTACTCACACCCACAATCTCAGTATTTTGTTTTGGGTAAAATAGGAGAGGACCAATTACAAGAGTATGCCAATAGAAAAGGTATTGAGATAGAGAAAGCTAGAAAGATATTAGCACCCAATTTATAAAAATATATTCATTGTACTTTTTGTAAGAAATCATGAAGGCATATGCATTGATAACATTAACCTAAAAACCTATTTTATTTGGCAAATAAGTTATACGAGTTCAATAACTTCTAGTAAGGGTTGTATGAAATTTTCAATGTCACTTTCTTCATTATAGTGTTCTACTTGGCTAGCAAAATAAACTTGTCCATCACTTGGGAAATTGATGTTACTTTGAGTAAAACTAAGAAGGTATGCTTTTCTTGTCAGAATACCGATGTTTTTCACTTTAGTATTAATAATTTTGTTTGGGCAAAACAACCAAGGTTGATTAAATGAGTTTTGCCATTTATGCATAATTTGCTTTAACAATTCTGTATTATTTTCAAATGGTTTAATCTGAAAAGACTTATCTTCAAAATGGATAAAACTAGGTTGATTTGACTGATAACAAAGGTGTTTAATCCAATGACTACAGATGGTTTTTGCTGAGGCTTTACTTGGGTATATTGTGGTAAGCCTCTGTTTTTTATCAAGTTCTATATTACCAAATATTTTGTATTCGTCCAACGTTAATTCAATCATGTGATTATTCAATTTTATATCATCTGCAATTTGGTGGAGTGTACCTAATGAATTATCATACTTATCCAGGATTGTTTTTCCATAGTTATTATCACTGATTAATCCAGTTTTTATTGCGGTTTCTTTACCACGACAAAAGACTTCGTGTTTTAACTTCCATGATTCTAGGCCGGTTGGATTATAGGTTTCAGTGTCTTGCAATACCTCTTCATAAATAGGATGGTTAATTTCTGCATGATTTTTTAAAAAATAGTTTAATGGGTCAACAAAGAATTTCATTAAATTATTTATACTTAATTGACTTTCTACTTGTTTATTGAGTGTGATATTTTGTTCAGTTTTTGCTTGCTTTTGATTATAAAAATTCATGGCTAATTGGTAGTTTTTTAAGTTATAACTGTTAAATTCTGAATTAAAATAAACTTTATTATAACCATGCATCTTGTGTTCTTGAATGGTAAATCCCCCATTCGTTTTTTGTTTTAAATAGCCGATTAATTCAGCCAAGATTACCGATGGCGGTTGTGATTCATTGCTCTTGGCATCAAATCCCACATAAGTCATGATTAGTTTTTCTGTGTTTTCAGTTAAAGCAGTTAACATCAAATTTTTGTCACGTTGTCGCGTTGACTTATTTAATCTCGCAGGTTTTTTATAGAAGATATCTAGATCATTTTTTATTTGATTTTTGGGAAACTCTCCATCATTCAACCCCAATATTATCAATAGCTTAGCATCAACAATAAATGCATTTTCCCATGACTGAAAACGAATACCAATTTGCCCTTCACTGCGATAATTGTTTTCAGTTATTACTGTTTCTACAATACTATTGACAACCACCAATGGAATCTCATGTTGGTTATTTAGTGTTTGCTTTATAAACTTATTTTCCAATTGATCAAGAATTCTTTTTTCATAGTCATCTGTTAAGTCATTATATAAAAAGTTTTGACATGTCCTACTAATAAATTCAAACCACTTTTCTGGTGTTTTCATCTCTTGTGCCATACAATAGTAGTTATACCACAAATCTAAAAACTCAAAACACTGAGAAAACAAACCTTCCTGTCCTGAAATATCACCATAAGTTGAGAGGTATTCATTATCATCTACTTCACCAGCTAAATAGCCTGCAAGCCAACGGCTTTTCCCAAATTGCCAAGTGTTACCCACCCTCGCTTCATAGCCTAATTGTAACTTTTGTTGTTTTGAATAAAAGTTTCGAATATTTGAATTCAATATCCAGTTCTTTATACGTGGTAGATCATTTTCATTAATGTGGAAATTTTGTAGAATAGATTTTTGACATAATATTTGATAAATAATTGACGCCGTCATTTCTTGATTAAAGCTATCCAACAATTGCATCAAAGCTGTTATGTAGTGGTTATCAGCTAATTGTACACGATCGATATGAAAGGGTAAATATTGACTATTTTCATAAGTAAAAACTTCCTTAATGTTCTGTACATAATCGTTAATATCCGTTGATACTACGATAATATCTTCAGGATTAAGAGTTGTATCGTCATCTAGACTACTGAGTATTTCGTCTTTTATCACCTCGATTTCACGTTTACGATTATGACAACTGTGTATTTTTACGCTATTATCAGTTTCACATTTATCAGGGTTTTCTAGTAAGTAATAAATGTCTTGTTTAACACTTGATAGTAAGTTGTTACCAACACACTGGTTTTTTAACCCAATTAAATCAACATCTTCTTGTAGGAATGCATCAAACAACGCCATTTTATTGTAACCAAGACTAGATAACAAAGGATTCCCAACATCTATGATATCTGCCACATCAACATTAAAAAGTTTGTTACGCGCTTTAGTTGCCGCAGGCTTCAAATCAAACCAATAATCATCAGGGCACGGATTAGTTAAAAACAAATGAATATCTAGATTAGTTGACAATTTTAAGATAGTTGATTTTTGTAAACTACTGAGTTGTTCAGTGGCAAAAAGCACAATATTTGCAGGGCTTTGTTTGAAATCAATTTTTGCATCAAACAACTCCAATAGTTCGACTGGTGATTTTGTTGGTAAATTATCTTGCAATTGCTGCCACATTTCGACTTGCCATTGATTATGATGCTGCACATCTTGATAAATGGAATCATCCCATTTTGCAATAGTTTCAGGATGTTCATCGTTATATTTTAATAAGGTTTGAGCAATTTTTTCAGCCAAGTGAAAATTTTTCAAAATAGAGTCTTGCTTTAAAAATTGATAGTTATTGTCTTGAGTTAAAAAATCTAATATTTGCCAACGTAACACGTCTTTGGTAAATATATTGATATCATATTCTTGAATGGCTACGTTTTTAATAATTTCCCAGTTAAAACTTAGCGGCATAATAAATTTAGTTTGCGCACATACACCCATATCTTGAGCTATCGCCTTTTGTAACCATTGTTTAGCTGAGTGATTAGGAACTACTATCCAGTTTTCAGCAAATACATTAACAGAAGGTTGTTTTAAAAGCTTTAACAAAACCTTGTAAAGGCCGCTATAAGAAATATCTGTATAAAGATTAATCAAGTGTATTCTTCTTGTGTTAAATCTATAAAAGAAATCTTTGTACAACTCATGTAAGGTGTTATAAAGTTACTAAAAAAAACACTTTGCGTTATATAATTCGCAAAAAACCTTCCGGAAATAATTTTTACGTAAGCCAACATATGTGTGTATGTATCATAGATGATACGCTTAAATAGCAAGCTAATAGACTCATTTTGTACCATATTTAGTGATTTTTTCATTCTTTATTCCATTGTCCCAAAGTTTTAAAAATGCCTCTAAAGTTATTGATTTTATCCTCAAAATACGAGAACCCCATTTATTTTAGCAAAAAAAAAGGTTGGAGAGCCCAACCTTTTAATTAATTTTTCGAATAGTTTACAAAGCACTTGGCATAAAGTAATATTCGCTTCCTTCGTGACCTGCATGTTTTATTGCACTGTACTCAGGAATTTGTTTTAATCCTGCAAGGCTTGAACGTAAGCTTACCTGCTGACTCATGGCTTCATATAACCTATAACCTTCCATAACACCATCATTTTCATTTAAGGTATCTAAGAATGCTGATGCAAATATTGAATGTCCATTACCACCACTATCTAATATAGGTTGTAAGCCCCCAGAAGTTAGAACTGTTCTGGCTTTTACACGTGATGTAAAGAGTATATCTTCATTATCTACATCTTCAGGGAGTGGTGAAATTGATGAGCCTGATAATGTACCTGAATAACAAGAATCTGCTACCACCATAACGTGTTTAGCTTTCATTTGCCCCATAAAATTACTAATTTCTTTATTCGGAATCCAAGTTGATTTATCTGTCAATGAAGCATCAGTAGGTATCCAGTAACCCTCCTTACTTTGTTCATCAATTAAACCATGACCTGCATAGTAGACCATAAGGTTATCATATTTTCCAAGCTTACTTTCGTACTCGCTGAGTGCTGTTAACATGGTTGATAAGTTTGCATTTGTTAATAACTTAACTTTGTAGCCATATTTATTTTTTAAAGTATCAGCAATTGTAGTTGCATCTTGTACAGCTGTAGATAATTTATCTAAATGCGTGTAATTATTATTCCCAATAACTAAAGCATAGTAATCACCTAAATCATCTCTAAAGCGCCGTGTAAATAGCTCATCAAATTTCCTGGCTTTTACTGCTTCAAATTTATTCCTAATGGCGACAAACTGCTCTATATTTCTTGTTCCGTTTTTTCTAACCGCAACAATATTAACAGGTGTGTCTCCATTTTTAAGGCTTATTGTACTTTCAAATATACCTCCATCTGTCATAGTTTTGGTGTAATCTTGATTGTTGACTTTTAGTGCTACTACACCTTCAGGCTCATCTACTCCTGCCATAAATCTAAATTTAACCGCATCTGCAGGCATTGCCATGGTATTTATACCACGAGTCAAGAACACATCAGGGTTTAGGATATTAATACCTGAGCCTGTGCTAATTTCAGCAATGTCATTTTGTTCATTTACTTCAGTTACTTTAGTTACCAAGGTGTTAATCACCTTGTTTTGTTTGGCAAGTTCATTGTTTTTCTTATTAATTTCACCTTTTAGCTCAGCAATTTTATCTAAAATTGACGTGTTGCCAGTATTATTTTTAAGTTTTGCTTGTAAATCCTTCAGCTTAACATTTGACTGCTCTACGTATTTTTTTGTTAAATCATAATCATTTTTCATGTCTGTTAACTGATTACGAAGAGTTGAAACTTCTTTCAACAGTTTAATTCGCTGGTGTTCTTTTGCACGGCGTTCACGTAAATTTTGTTCAGTTACTATTTCTAATTTAGAATCTTGTACACCCGATGCCAATCGATAGAGATTAATGGCTTTATTTGGGTTTTTTACTACTCCTAAGCCTTGCTCATATAAATTTCCAAGATTTAACATAGCAGGCGTATAACCTTGATCCACTGCTTTCTGATACCACTTAGCTGCTGATTTATAGTCTGGTGTACCACCTAAACCTTTTTCATACAATTCACCTAAATAAGATTGTGCTTTTGCATTTCCACCTTCAGCCTCTGGAAGCCACATTTTTGCAACACTGGAAAAACTTGCTTTATCATAAGCAACATATTCGCCACCACGTACAGAACAATCTCTAGCACTTAAACGAGCAGGCTTTCTCGGTGCCATAAAGGTATAGTTCTGTCCAAGTTGTCGCACTTGTGGTGGAAGTAAACAATCCACGATATAAAGTTGATCTGGAGTAATCTGCCCTTTTTCAACGGTTTTTACATTAGGTGCTCCACAACCTATAACAAGCAAGCTGATAAAGCTGATTATTGATAGTTTATAATTGATGTTGTTATTGTATTTCATGTTATTCCCCATTTGTTAAGGTTAAACCCAAATTTGGAACCGATATTGATAATAGAATTACATTACCGATTCCGAATTAACTTGGATTAAAATTCAAATCGTGCTCCCACGTTAATTGTACCTCGTGAGAATCCTTCGAGTCCAAGTACACTTCTGTAATTAATATAGGCCTGTTTTCCATTTGAAGAAACGTAGACCAAACCAAGACCAGCAGAACCATAAGTTCTATCAGGAGAGTCTGTTTCTAAAATAAATATTTCATCTGTTGGAGCCATAATAAACCTTGCTTCTATATCATTTCCATCATTTAGACTTTCATAGTTATAATCAAAGTCAAACTGTGGTGTTATAACACCATTTTTTAAACTTACTGCTTTTGATACCCTGACTCCAGCAGACCAAACCATAGACTCTAAATCTTGTTCCGAATACTCAAAGTTAAAATCACCTGCACCAGTTTCTGTAAAACCATCAATGTTAGTTTTAACGTATCTTATTGATGCATTTGGGGTAATATTCCAAGAGTTTTTATTGAAATGATAACCCGCACTCATTGCAAAAGAGTATTGGTTAGCAGTAGTATCACCCGCTGCTACTCTATCAATAGTGTTACCACCTAAAGTAAAATTTATATTGCGTTTCTGATCGAAGTCTGGTCTACCAGCACTTATTCTTGCGTCAACATAGAAATTGTCATTAACATAGAATGAACCATAGCCAGTTAAAGTGATGCCGGTGGAACCCATTTCAGCTTTACCTTCTATTTCAGAATCAAAATTTGCATAACCTACTGCTATACCAACAACTTTCTTAGCATCTATTCTGTAATCAACACCAGCAGTCAGGCCATAAGAGTCGAAATCAAACCCTAATTCTCTCCCGGTTGCGTCCCGTTCACCCATTGAAATTGTTCCATTAACAAAGAACCCCCAAGGCGATATAAAATCATTATTCACATCTTTTACTTCATCGGCATCTTTGTTTAAATAAGATAACATCCCCAATGGAATACTGCCACTACCATAACTCGCATTTAAACCGGCTGAACTGAAACCAGAACCACCGCCACCTCGTAGTTGTGATAACCTTGAACCAATATTTCTAAACTGAGCTCTTGCGATTTCAGAAACTGATGTAGACTGGCCTATGACTTCATTTGGTGTAATTTGCTCCATTACGTTGTTAATCGTCTCGCCTTCTCCTGATTGTGCTGCTTGAAACAAATCAACACACATGCCTTCTATAGCCGTAAAGTAACTTCTTTCACAGTAACTTGCTACATTTTCAATTGCTCGTAAGGTTTGTTGATTAGCTATTCCAGCTAATGCTGTTTGTAATGCCGACAATATTTCACCTTCTGAAGGTGTTCCACTAACATTTATTGATGCATTTACAAAATTATTGCCTGATATTGGGTCCAATGTAGATGAGTCAATACTAGCATCAAGTATTAAGTTCTCTGCATTAATCGAGACTTGCGCTAAATTTGCTGTAACATTGATTGTTGACATATGACCATTTAACATATGATCTTCATTAAAACTACAATGAATAGATGATCCATTTATCTGACAATTCCAATGGCTATTATCAGCGGCAACTAAATTTTCAATTAAGCCAGCAACGTTTAATGTTACTTCAGGTATGTCAGCAGAATTCGGTCCTTTATTTTCAACCATAATATCAAAACTTGTTGAGAAGCCCTGCCTTGCTGTTGACTCATTTGTAAGTGAGATTGCTAAATCAGCTTCATTTAATATAACTACGTTTTCAAGTATAGTTGTCATTTCAGTATCTGTTTCTGAGTTGCCATCACTACTAGAGGCAATCACTGTAGTCTCAACATCACCAAAATAAGAATCAGATTGTACATTAATGACAACAACATCTTTTTGTTGGCCTGGTTGGATTATTAATGCTGAGGATCCAGCATTTGCACCAACTGAATTTACACATGAAAGCCCTGTAGTTACTGCACTACAGTCCATCGCATCTGTCATAAAATTATTAACCGTTAACTCAGATGGAATCTCAAAGTCAACATGTATAAATTGAATAGGCGTGGTTCCATTATTCATTAATGTTGCCGTATAATTAAATGGAGAGCCTTGATTCACAGGGTCTATATCATCATTAATTTCTATTTGATAGCTTAAAACACCACCTTGGTTTGGATCAGTTATAACAAGATTAGAGACATGAGTAAAATCTGGAAAACCACCCATAATTGTAGTTGTATTTTGATAACTATTACTAGGAGCAATAGTACTATCTGTATTTACGGCAACTACAATAGACTCAGTTGATCCAGCAGTTAATGATGTAATAGTACAAGTTAACATTTGCCCTGTTGATTGACATGTGCTTGCTTTGTTTTGTGTAGAGTAACTAAACCCATTAGGCAATACGTTTGTTACGGTTACACCCGTTAAATCATCTGAAGATAGATTATTAACATCAATTATCATCTCAAAACTACTGCCCGGAAAAACAATATTTGGGCTTTGAGAAACATTTACTGTTAAGTCATTTGAAGTAAACTCAATACTATTACTTACTGTTTGAGTAGCAGCATTAGAGGCAATGGCAGAAGCTGTATTGGTAAGTTGTGTAATTGAGGCATCACTTATGTCTGTGACGTTATATACAATAGTAATATTTGTACCGATCGGGAAACTTTCTTGGTAATTACAATTATAAGTTTGGCCTTGATTATTACAACTTAGACCAATGGGTCCATCAACACTATTTACCATAACTCCATCGGGCATATTATCAATAATTGACAAACTACCTAAATCCCCATTTCCTGTGTTACTAACAATAATTTCATAATCAAAAGTAGCACCTTTATTTATTACCGTTACTATTTCCCCATTAACCAATGCATTTTTTTCAATAGCAATACTTGTTTGAGTTAATGGTGGGGGTGTCGTAGGATCACCTAAAATATTAATTAGAGCTGGAGCAGAATCAATATTAAAACCGTCAATTGAACTAGATGCAGTCGCTATATTGCTGACATTTGAACCAGCCTCAAGTGTTGGTATTTGTATTTCCAATACAAAGAAACTTCCTTGATTAAAAGGTAAGATACCTAGGTTGGTACAACTAATTTCATTTACATTATCAAATATACAATTGAATTCTGCTACTGATTGTAGAATGTTGAATGTTACATTACTGGCATCTAAAAAATTTGTATCTAAAATATCTGATACAACTAAATCAACAATTTCACCATTTGATGAATTTTCTACAATAATTCTATAGGTTACCAAATCTCCAATTTCAAATTCTGGATTCACTCCATTTACACTCCTTTTAGAACCTCCGCTAAAAAATACGGATTTAGATATAGATACTGGAAGACCAGCAGGTGTAATGGTGATGTTGTTTGTGTTACTATTATTTGTTATCGTACTGTCTTCTATTTGTGAACCAAATACGACATCAACACCAGCAGTATTTGAAACTATGCCAATATTTGTTCCTGCAGTTACTGGTATGACTATATCAACAGTACCATTCGCTCCTGAAAAAATAGTTGTATTAACGCATGAAACAAGAAAACCAGTCTGCATAACAGCAGTACAGTTCCAGCCTGTTGGCGAGTTTAAATCACCAGGGACAAAGTCTACTTCAAGTGGTAATATATCCGATATTTCAACCTCACCTATTGCAGCGTCAATACCGTTATTAGTCACTGACAATACATAATTAAAGCTTTCTCCTACTTCAAAGCTTGGTGCAGAAACTCCTGCCAATGTTTCTGATGACTTTATAATAGACAAATCTGTTTGTGCGGGTACAATTTCAAAACTAGTATCAGCACTTACCAAAACATTTGGCGTTGAATCAAAATCTACTGCAATTATTTGAGCCGTATTTAATATGACATCGCCTACCGTTCCATTTACAGTTGCAATGATTTCAAAACCATCATCTCCTGGGACATTTGGCGGTAAGATCCCTGTAAGGTTAGTACACGTAATCGTTTGCCCAATAGTTGTACAAGCCCCGACACCACCAAAATTACCTAGTCCAATGACATTAATAATTGAAAGCTGTGGAGGGACTACATCTTGTATTGTAATGCTATTAGTTGGAGCGGATCCATTAGTAATATTATTAACCAAAACCTTATAGGTAACTATGTCACCATTTACTGCAGCATCTCCTACAACAGGGTGATTAAAAATACCTGACTCTAATGTTTTATCTAGAATAATATCAGGATTAATTACATTAAGATTGGTATCAAATATATTAGCAACAGGTGCAGCTAATGCCGAGGTCAGAGCACTCAAAAGGTAAGTGCCTGCAGGAGTAGTTGGAAGTGGTGCCACTTCAAAAGTGAAATCAGTAAATTGTCCGGATGCATAAACTGCATCCATATTAATGCATTGATAAATTGACATAAGATCAGAACATATCCAACCTGCTGGGGGGCTAGGGATATTTACTTGAATATTCATATCATCAAGTGCTAATGAAAATTCAACTGTTGTTCCAGTTCCAGGATTAATTATATCACCTCCTGTATTTCGTAATCTATAATTAATTAACTGAGGTGGTGTTACGACTGCATGATGCAATTCTAGATCTAGCGGTGTTGGTGTAGGCGCTGAATTATCAACAATTAGATTTGGAGCTAAAGGTGCATTAATAACAAGCGTTTCAACCAAAGAATCTTCTGCCATCCCGGACAAATGGACAAAACCTGTAAAAGCATAATTTCCAGCTGGTGCTGGTGTTGGAGATTGGTTAATATTAAAATGTAAAGGAAAATCAATCGTTCCCCCATTAGGTAAAGTACCAACACCTGAAAAGGTACAAACAACTGGTGTAGCACTACCTGTACAGAACCAACCAGTAGGTAACAGTGGGTTGGTAGATATTTCATCAAAGAAAAAGTTTAGATCATCAAAATTCACAGTTAGGTCAATTAGCGTTTTATCTGCTGCTGTGACACTTGTATTGCCAATTTGGAAATCAACGATTGTATTTACTTCTTGACCTTCTGTTACAGGCACTGGATCAGCCTGGTCTACAAGCACAAGTACTGGCGCCGGACCAGTTGTTGTATTAACTATTACCACATTTGGAAATGTCTCATCTCCTAATATATCATCTACCATATCAATATTAAAAGAATCTGGTACGACTACTGATGTTCCAGTTTGAATTTGTACGTCAAAATTATGTGTCGTTCCTGCAGGGAACTCACCATTTATAAAAAACTTATCACAATCGATGGTAGTTGTCATTATGTCATAATTACAATTCCAACTATTTAACCCCGCTACACTTACAACGTTTGTTGGATCAAAACCAGTTATTGAAACTACAATTAACTGTGCATCTTCTGGTGTAGTAGCACTAGCGAGATTATCAATAACAAAACTTATATTGTATGGAATAGAAGCAGCTATCGGATCAGGATTAATAGTCGGATTTACTATTTCAAGATCAATAGCGTATGTATTAATTGTTAAAAATATCAGTAAAAGTGTTAATAAACTTTTTGAAATACTATTGTTTTTCATCGATTTTCCCCATCAATTTGGTAATATTGGTTAATTATACACGTTGAATATAGACAATACTATGGCAAATTTCCTACAAATTGCTATGTTTTTTATTAATCTCATGATTTTTCCAGTTAAATATAGGTATTTACTAAATCACACTGTAACAATTGAAAATACAAAGTCATACCAATAATTCACACAAGTTTAAAATATGTGACGCTTGTCACTTAATTTATGGAGGCTTTATGCCTATAGCATCTGTATTCACAGGGTAAATCACTTGTTAGAAGGGCATAATTAATTAAAACAAGGCATGTTTTATTAATATTAAAGCACCCAAAATAAAAAAACTACTCATGTATTTCCATGGATGAAACTGCATCACTTACAACATAAAATGAACCAAAAACGATTATCCTATCTTCTTTCCTTGCCATAGTTTTTGTCGCTTTTAACGCCATTTCAACGTTCTTATGTGAAGTTATTAACTTTGCAAAACTACTTAATACTTTAAGTAAATCAGCAATAGGCATCGCGCGATAATTGTCAACTTGTGTAATTGACCATACATCAATAGTATTTTCAAATTGATCAAGCCAATTAATCGGTTCTTTATCGGCAAGCACCCCAAACGTAGCAAATGTTTTACCTTCAATTGGGTTTTCTGACAACCATACAGCTAACTCTTTTGCGGCTTGATGATTATGTGACACATCAAAAATTATGGTTGGGTTATGAGACACTACTTGCAATCTCGCTTGTAATTTAACACTAACTAAACCACCAGCTATATCGTTATTATTTACATTTAAGTGTTCTAACTGCCTTAATGCAGTTATCGCTGTCCTTGCATTGGTTTGTTGGTATCTCCCATTAATATTTAACTTAACAATCTTAGGTACATCAACAAAAACTAGGTTTGCATTAATCTTTTCTGCATAGTTAATAATAGACTGAGGGCAGTTTTTACCACCATAAATCACAGGTTTATACGAACGCATTATACCAGCTTTTTCAAAGCCAATGGACTCTATGGTGTCGCCTAACCACTCCGTATGATCGATATCAATGGTAGTTATAATCGCACAATCAGTATCTATAGCATTAACAGAATCTAATCGACCTCCAAGGCCCACTTCTAGAATCGCAACATCAACTTCTAATAATTTAAAAATACTTGTAGCAGCTAATGTAGAATATTCAAAATAACTTAATGTCACACCATTTAAGCTTGATTCAATTTGCTCAAAAGCCGATACAATTACCTTGTCATGACAATCTTGTGAATTAACTTTAATTCTTTCATTGTACACACGTATATGAGGAGATGTAAACTCCCCTACTTTATATCCAGCTTGTTGCAGTATACTCGACAATATAGCTACGGTAGACCCTTTACCATTAGTTCCTGCAACAGTAATTATGGTAGGCGCAATTTTACCGAGCTTCAAGTTTCTCAAAACACTCTTAACGCGGTCAAGTCCTAGATCAATTTTTTTATTATGACTAGTCTCTAGAGTTTTAAGCCAACAATTAAGCGACTTGTTTTTTATCATTAATTTCTTTTTTAGTGATTATCTTGTCAGGAACGACTGGAGTCGTATGATTGGGTTTTAATAAGCTTAACAATCTTTTAATTGTTTTACGTAACTCCCTGCGATCTACAATCATATCTATTGCACCATGTTCCTGTAGAAACTCCGATCTTTGAAAGCCTTCTGGTAATTTTTCTCGAACTGTTTGCTCTATCACTCTTGGACCTGCAAAACATATAAGCGCATCAGGTTCTGCAATATTTATATCACCAAGAAGTGCTAAACTCGCCGAAACACCCCCTGTTGTTGGATTTGTCAAAACAGAAATATATGGAATACCTGCATTTTCTAACTTTTTTAAAGCCGCAGATGTTTTGGCCATTTGCATTAACGAAAATAATGACTCTTGCATTCTAGCTCCACCAGAAGCGGAAAAATTTATAAATGGAATTTTCTTATCTAATGCTATATGCACAGCCCTAACAAATTTTTCTCCAACTACTGACCCCATTGAACCTCCCATGTAGGTAAAATCAAAAGCTGAAGCAACTATGTCTTCACCCAATAACTTACCTGTCATCGCAACAAGTGCATCTTTCTCACCTGTTTTCTTTTGGGCTTGAATGGTACGATCCTTGTATTTTTTTGAATCTTTAAACTTAAGAGGGTCTAATGATTCTAGATTAGTGGCAATTTCGGCTGTTGTATCATTATCTAGAAAATTTTCAAGCCTTTTTCTGCCTGTCAATCGCCCATGAAAACCACACTTTGGGCATACTCTTGCTGATTTTTCTAATTCAGGCTGATATAAAACTTCATGACATTTATCGCATTTTGTCCATAAGCCTTCAGGAACATTTCTTTTCTTATCCCCTCCTTCAGTCCGAATTCTCGAAATTTTTATTTTTTGAAACCAACTCATATTCTTTCTCTTTTATTTGTTAATTGCTTTTGCTATCGGTTTGATAAAAGCTTCAATGGTATTCTCTATTTGTTTTTGGTCTTCACATTTTCCTATTTTTTGTACTAATGCAGAACCTATAACAACTGCATCCCCATACGCTGCAACTGCTTGTGCCGAATTAACATCCTTAACACCAAATCCAATGGCCAAAGGCAAGTCAGTTAGGCTTTTAATTGACTCCATTTTAGTGGACAAATCATCATACACTACATTACTGGCACCTGTAACTCCTTTTAAAGCCACACAATAGATAAAACCACCACTTTTAGACACAATATATTTTTGTCTATCCATTGTTGTGGTCGGGGCAATCAAAAAGATTTGAGACATATTATAATTATTTAATAAACTTAGCAAATCCTCAGATTCTTCAGGTGGCGAATCAACAATTAATAAACCATCCACACCTGACTTTGCTGCTGTTTGTACAAATTTTTTATAACCAAATTTCTCTATTGGGTTTAAATAACCCATTAGAATTACAGGGGTTTCTTGGTTATCTTCTCGAAATTCTGCAACAATATCTAATACAGAACTAAGAGTCATTCCTTTTTTTATTGCAAGTTCTGAAGACAGTTGTATAACCTCTCCATCTGCCATTGGATCTGAAAATGGCATACCCAATTCTATTATACTAGCTCCATTCTTAACCAAAGAATGCATTGTAGGTACTGTCATCAGTGGGTGAGGATGCCCAGCAGTAATAAACGGAATCAAAGCCTTATTAGATTTTTTCTTTAATTTTTTAAATGTTGTAAAAAGCCTATTCATAATTTAATACCTTCTAGAGCCGCTATGGTATGAACATCTTTATCACCACGACCAGATAAGTTTATAATTATATTTTTATCTCTGTCCAGTTTTTGTGCTAATTTAATTCCGTATGCAATGGCATGTGAACTTTCTAATGCTGGTAATATCCCTTCAACTTCAGTTAATAAATGAAACGCATTTAGCGCTTCTTCATCATTTGCCAAGACATATCTTGCACGCTTGGTAAGATTCAAAAAAGCGTGTTCCGGGCCAACTCCTGGGTAATCAAGGCCTGCTGAAATTGAGTGAGTTTCAATAATTTGACCATCTTCATCCGACATTACATATGTTCGATTGCCATGTAAAACTCCAATATCTCCTGCTGTAATTGATGCTGCATGTTTTCCTGTTTTAAAACCTTTCCCTTCCGCTTCAACACCGTAAAGTTTAACCGTTTCATCATTTAAAAATTCATGAAATAAACCCATCGCATTCGACCCTCCTCCAACACAAGCAACGAGCGCATCAGGTAATCCTCCAACTTGCTTATCGAATTGTTGTTTGGCTTCTTTACCAACTACAGAATTAAAATCACGTACCAATTCAGGATATGGTGCTGGGCCTGCTACAGTTCCTATAATATAAAAAGTATCATCTACATTTGCTACCCAATCACGCATGGCCTCATTTAGAGCATCTTTTAGTGTTTTTGATCCTGATTTTACACTTACAACCTCTGCACCTAGTAACTTCATTCGGTATACATTTATTGCTTGCCTTTGGATATCAACTTCACCCATGTATACCACGCACTTTAAACCCAATCTAGCAGCTACTGTTGCTGTAGCTACTCCATGTTGTCCAGCACCAGTTTCAGCAATAATTCGTTTTTTACCCATTGCTTTTGCGAGTAATATTTGCCCGACTGTATTGTTTATCTTATGAGCACCTGTATGATTTAGATCTTCGCGCTTAAGCCATATTTGTGCTCCGCCGACAGATTCTGATAATCTCTTCGCAAAATATAATGGAGAAGGACGACCCACGTAATGTGCAAGATCATGATAGAAATTTTTTTGGAAATCTTTATTTTTTTTGAATTTTTTATAGGCTTGTTTCAACTCAGTTAAACACTGCATTAATGTTTCTGATGCAAATATTCCACCAAATGTATCAAAATGCCCTTTATTATCAGGATAGTTATAATAGTCAATCATTTAATTTTCTTATAAATTTTTTCATTAGTTTAATTGATTTCTTCCCTGGAGAAATTTCTATACCAGAGCTAACATCAAAGTTGTTTATTTTTGTTTTTTTTCTAGCTTTTAACACATTTTTTGGATTCAAGCCACCAGCTAAAATCCATTTATCATCGATTTGACTTGGAATTTTATCCCAATCAAAATTACTACCGCTTCCACCGGATTTTTCTATACCAAAATTATCTATCAAGTAGCCTTGAGCATCAGCATAATGACTTGCATACTCTAAAGGATCTATGTTGTCTGCCATGGGTATCGCCTTCCAATAAGGCTTGTTCCAATAGCTGCAAAAATCAGCACTTTCGTTGCCGTGAAATTGTAACACATGAATTCGACAAGTATTTAGAACTTGTTGAATTTCATCTTTAGTATTATTAGAAAATAATGCCACCGTTAGAGTAGTTGGAGCTAAAGAATCTATAATATTTTGACAGTTCCGAATAGAAACATACCTTTTAGACTTTCTTACAAATACAAAGCCTATGGCATCACAACCTGCTAATTCAGCATTTTTGGCATCTTTTATTGTTGTTATACCACAAAATTTAGTGAAACATCTACTTTTCATAATGATAGGGAAAGTGATCTTCGATTGTAGTTTCTGGCAGATTAAATTTTACAGGGTACTTTACCGTATTAAACGTTAAACCATTTGGTGAAGCAGTAACTCCTGCTTTAGTCCTATCTTTTAACTCAAGAATTTCTAACATAGATTCAACCGATTTTTCTTCGCGACCTATTGGTAAAAGTGTACCGATAATATTTCGTATCATATGATGTAAAAAACCACTTGCTGCAACATCCATTATCACTTTATTATTTATGCGTTCTACGGATATACTATTAATGGTTTTAATTGGTGTTTTTGATTGGCAAATTGATGAGCGAAAAGAACTAAAATCATGTTTACCTAATAAATATTGCGCTGCTGTATTCATTTTTTCAGCATTTAGTGGTAGTTTTTCCCATGTCACATTATGGCGTCCAATAGCAGGTCGAATCCAACGATTTAAGATAACGTATTGATAGCTTCTTTGCATGGCCGAAAAACGTGCATGAAAGTCATCTTCAACGGCTTTTAGCCATAGTAAAGAGATGCCTTTTGGTAGATTGCTATTGACGCCCATTATCCACTGGTATTCAGTTCTTTGAGAGTTCGAGTCAAAATGAATAACCTGTGAAGTTGCACTAACTCCAGTATCTGTTCGCCCTGAACAAGTTAGTTTCACATTGTGATTTGCAACACTTGACAATGCTTTCTCTAAGCTGTTTTGAATTGTTGGTTCTTGAATTTGAGTTTGAAACCCAAAAAAACCATGGCCATCGTATTCAACACCACATGCATATCTCATTTAATTTCATCCAACTTAATAACTTGGAGCTTATTTAGCACAACAAATCTGCAACAAACATAATAGGTTCATTCTATTGACTCTCACTCCTTTTAACAAACAATCACGTACTATTTGGATGTAAATTGTCATCGTGCTTCACTCAACTAAAATGTGATTAATTACTCAACAAAAAATAAAGGCTGTTAATACCTAACAGCCTTATAAAACAAAATTCAACTATTACTATTAACCATTAATTTCTTTTGATAGCTCTTCAGCTTTGGCAATTTGACCATCGTTTCCTTCTTGGATTATTTCTGCTATCATCTCTTTTGCACCATCGGTATCACCCATTTCAAAATAAGCTTTAGCAAGGTCTAACTTAGTTTCAACTGCATCATCTCCACCAATATCATCCAAATCTAAACCAATATCATCCAAATCTAAATCATCATTATCAGTAACAATTTCCACAATTTCAGTATCATTTGAATTTTCGTCAGTAGCTGCATCCAAGCCTTCTGTATCAGTTAAAACCTCTTCTGAGCCTTCACCTAGATCCAATTCAAGGTCGTCACCTAAATCAAATTCAAGTTGTTCTAAATTATCTTCTAAATCTACATCACCTAATTCTTCATCTAAATTAAAACTTAACTCTGCATCACTAAGCTCTTCTTCATTACCCGTTTCTTCATCTAGATTAAAACTTAATTCAGCAGATTCTTCTTCAATTATTTCATCATCAAGATCAAAACTTAAATCCTCAAATTCCTTTTCTAATGTTTCAATAGCTTCACTTGCATCTTCTTTTTTCACATTTTCATCAGTTGTATCATCTATAGAGTCGTCCATCTCAAAATCCAGATCATCTAAATCCAAACCATCTGAATCTAGGTCAAATTCTGATTCACTCTCAGAATCATCTAAACCTAAATCATCAAACTCAAATTCATCTTCGTCTTCCGACATTGTCACTTCTTCATCAAGAGCTAATTCACTTTCTTGATTATCAGAAACTTCATCAGACTCATTCAATTCTAAATCGGCTATATCACTGTCCAAATCCAATTCGCCTGCATCATCATTCATGACTATGACTTCTGGCTCATCATCTAAATCTATTTCCTCAATGTCATCGTCTGAAACATCCACTAATGATTGCAAATCTTGTTCTGATTCTTCACTAAGTTCTTCTATCTGGTCTTGATCAAGTGCCGCCAGGTTTAATTCAGTTTCTTCTTGTAAATTTGAATCTGCTTCATCAATCGCATTAGTGTCATCCACAACCGAATCTAGAAAATCATCTGAATTTGATAACTCCTCATCTTTTCTTCTATTTCTCATAAAGAAGAACCCAACCAATCCTAATAAAATCGCTCCTAACCCTATCAATCCTTCAGTTTTATAAGCAAGCATTTTTTCCATCAAGGATTGTTCCTGTGGTGGTTGCTGTTGTACTGGAGGAGCTTGAGATTCAGTAGCATCAACTGGATTAGAAGTAGTTTGTTCATCAATATTGTTAATAACTGTATCAGCATCTGTTTGAGTAGAGTCATCAACGGTTAGTTCATCATACCCATCAACATTATCATCCATTACTTCTACAGTATCTTCGGCCTTAGTATCTACAGCCGTATCCGTTTGCGTATCTTCATCCCACACATCATCGCTTTCACTAGTAACTGTATCTACGGTTGATTCTTCAGGAGCAACATCTGAATCTGCATCATTTAGCTGCTGTTGTAATTCCGCCAGACTTGTGTCTTTTAATGAAAGTGCCAAATCTTGGTCTTTTACTATTTTTTCTAGCTCTTCAACCCTGTTCGTTAAATCACTATTTTTTAAATCGGAACTTGCTAATTGTTCACGAGCTTGATTTAAATCAGCTTTTAGCTCAGATGAACTATCGGATTCGCCATAACTATTTATCGAATCCGAATTATCTGAATCATTCGGAGGTACTAATTCAATTCCGAAATCTGCAGAAGAGGAAGAATCATTATAGTCACTGTTGTTAGACTGGGTTTGTAGATTAGTCCAATTTTGAGTTTGAGATTTTACTTCTTCAATAGCCGAAGAATTAGATATCATGGCAACTTGGTCAGAAGTTGGAATATCTAAAACAACTCCTTTTTTTAAGTTGTTCATATCGTTATTTATAAAAGCTGTTGGGTTATTGTTAAATATAGCTACCATCATTTGTTGAGAAGTGCCAAATCCTCTATTATGCTCATTAGCTATTTTCCATAATGTGTCACCAGATTTCACCTCAACCTGACTTGATGACGTATAGGTGTTAGCAGCAGTGTTATTAGACACATTATTTTCTGATGAAATTGTGTTAGTATCCGTGTAAACAGGGTCTATTTCATTGACTTTTTCTGGTGTTTGGTATTTTTGGGTTTGAACTGGCTCTGAATAATTTTGTTGAATTTGACTATTATTAAACAATGGTGGATCCAATAACAATGTATATTCTCTTAATAAGTGGCCATTAGCCCAATCGACCACTAACAGTAATGTTACTATAGGTTCGTTAACCACACCTTGGGAGGATAATTCTATGTATTGACCATTATTATTTTCTGCTATATTGACTCTTATATTCGTTGGGACATAAGATTTATCAAGATTCACTCTTTCATAATCGGCCTGCGAAGCAAGGCTCACTTTTATATTCGTAAGCTCTTCATCTTCAGCAACAATAAGTGGTATCTGCCCATTTAAAACTTCATCTAATGCAGAGTTAACTTGCAAATTACCCAATCCCAATGCATAGGAATTTGAAGCAGCAAGAATACTTACTGGCAGAATTAATTTTCTTAATTTTTTATTCATTTTGTCTCCCAAAATACTTTGTCAGATTGACACAATAACTATAACACATTTATATTAACTAATATTTAATCACAATCCAAGAATTAATATTAAAAAAATGCTCTAAGTTACTAAATAAGCTGCATTTTTGTCATTTGTTCTGCAATTTGCACACTATTTAAAGCTGCCCCTTTTCGAATATTATCAGATACTACCCAGAGATTTATACCATTTTCACATGAGATATCTTTTCTAATTCTTCCAACATAAACTGGATCCTTGCCTGTACTGTCTTCTTGAGGCGTTGGAAATTTCATTTTTTTAGTATTATCAATTACTTTGATACCTTCAGCTTGTTTTAATAATTGATTTACTTCTTGAACTGTTAATGGCTTTTCCATTTCCAAATGAATCGCCTCAGAATGTCCATAAAACACAGGTACACGCACACAAGTGGGGTTGACCGTAATATTTTCATCTAATATTTTTTTAGTCTCCCAAACCATTTTCATTTCTTCACGGGTGTAGCCATTATCTTGAAAAGCATCAATTTGTGGAATAACATTAAATGCAATTTGTTTTGAAAAAATATTTTGTTTTACATTTTGAAAACTCAAGAGTGCCGTTGTTTGTTTTGCCAATTCATCGATTCCTGATTGACCTGCACCAGACACAGCTTGGTATGTTGATACGTTAATTCTTGTAATTTTAGCAGCTTTATGTATCGGTGCTAGTGCGACCAACATTTGTATTGTTGAACAATTTGGATTTGCGACAATATTACGCGCCTTATAACTCTCAAGAGCTTCCGGATTAACTTCTGGCACCACGAGAGGAATATCATCATCTCTTCGAAAATGAGAAGTATTATCAATAACCACACAACCCTTTTCTGCTGCAAGTGGCGCATATTTCTCCGAAACGGGCCCTCCTGCTGAAAATAAAGCAATATCAGCTTTATTAAAATCAAACGTATTTAAATCCTCTACTACTAATGATTTTGTCCCGAACAATACTTTTTTACCAGCACTTCGAGAGCTGGCTAAAGCATAGATATTATTTATAGGGAACTTCCTATCTCTTAAAATGGAAAGCATAACCTCACCAACAGCTCCAGTTGCACCAACAACCGCCACATTATATTTTTTACTCATTAATATTTACCACAGACTGCATTGTTTCTTAAAATATGGTCCATTAGCGTTAATGCCATCATGGATTCAACTATAGGTACAGCACGAATTCCCACACAAGGATCATGCCGTCCTTTTGTCACAACTGTGACATTATTACCAAACTTATCTATTGATTTTGCAGGCAACCTTAAACTGGATGTGGGTTTAAAGGCCACATTAGCAAGAATATCCTGCCCTGTACTAATTCCCCCAAGAATACCTCCTGCATAATTAGATTGAAATTCGCCATCAATTATTTCATCTCGATGGACTGAACCATATTGCCCAACACTATCAAAGCCCGCTCCAATTTCTACACCTTTAGAGGCATTTATACTCATCATAGCCAAAGCAATCTCAGCGTCCAATTTAGCATAGACTGGCTCGCCAAGTCCTATAGGTACATTGCATGCCTGCACACCAATATTAGCACCAACTGAGTCTCCTTTCTTCCGCAATCTGTCCATATAACTCTCAAGGTCAGGTATTTGAGTGCTATTCGGGCAAAAAAATGGATTATCATCAATAAGAGATAAATCTTTTTTATCGATTTTAATATCCCCAAGCTGTTCTAACCAAGCAGTTATAACAATATTAAAATGATTTTTAAGCCATTTTTTTGCCAACATACCCGCTGCAACTCGCATAGTTGTTTCCCGTGCTGAAGATCGCCCTCCACCACGGTAATCACGTATTCCAAATTTATGCCAATAAGTAAAATCGGCATGACCAGGGCGAAATTGATCCTTTATTAGACTGTAATCTTTTGAACGAGCATCAATATTTTCAATTAGCAAAGCAATGGGCATACCTGTCGTTTGCCCTTCAAACACTCCTGATACGATTTGCACATCATCTTTCTCCCTACGCTGTGAAGTATGCCGAGATTTACCTGTGGCTCGCCTTCTTAATTCTGCTTTGATTTCTCCTGTGCTTATTTCCATCCCTGCTGGAAAACCATCTATAACACATCCTATCATAGGCCCGTGACTTTCACCAAAAGTCGTCACTTGTAACAATTTTCCAAAGGAATTGTATGACATTAGTCGCTCTCTAAAAATTCTTTAAAATAATGCTGGTATTCTAACAATATTTTTCTAGTAAATACACAAACTCCTTGTCCACCATTTGAAAATTCTATCCATTGAAAGGGTATTTGCGGAAAAACCGAATCTAACAATTCATCGCTATAACCTACTTCCAAAATCAAAGTACCACTTTCAGTTAAGTACCTCGGAGCATCTTGCATAATTTGTACTGGAATTTTCAAACCGTCTTGTTCTGCCACTAACCCGAGTTTTGGCTCACACTTATACTCAAATGGCAATTCATTATATTCATCATTACTCACATAGGGCGGGTTACTTATAATCAAATCATAGCTTTTTACAACATTTTGAAATAAATCAGATTTTATTACGCTAATTTTTACATTTTGTTTCTTGATATTATCTGTTGCCAAAGATAAGGCTTCACTTGAGATATCAGCTATATCACATTGTATTTCTTGGAAATATTTCGCAACTGAAATGCCAATACAACCACTACCTGTACATAAGTCTAAAGCCGTATCTACTTTTTCAATTTCTATTATATTTTTAAATTTATTTAGAATTAATTCTGCTATTGGCGATCGAGGAACCAGTGCCCTGTTATCGATTATAAACGCTAAACCTGCAAAATTAACAACACCCAAAACATAAGCCATAGGTTGGCATGTGGCAATTCTTTGTTGAGCAAACTCAATCGCTTTTTTTCTTTCGAGTACAGCAACTGGACTACTCCCTGAGGACAAAATCTCTTCGACACTTTGATGAAACACTGTCATCATTATCATCATCGCCTCATCTTCCGCATCAATGACACCATGCCCATGAAAAAGCTTGCCATCAGACAATAACTGATGCAGTTGAATAAATACGTGTTCTTTGGTCACAATTTCAGACGTCACTATAGGATTATTTACTAAAAAAACGTACAATGCCAATTGTTCTAACTTATGTCAATACTATTTGTGTTCAATAATAAAAATATACTAATGCTATTAACCGTTTTGGTTGCCGCTTTTTTAGGTTACATGGCTTCCAATCATGTGTTCGGAAAAAAAACAGCCGATTTTGAAAGTCTGCTCAACTACCCAAGCTTAAAAACATTTTCTGGTTTTGAATTAATCAATCATAAACAAGAAAAAGTCACTATAGATAGTTTTGATGGCCACTGGACTTTATTGTTTTTTGGCTTTACTCACTGCCCTGATGTCTGCCCAACTACATTGACTGAGCTACAAAAAACTTTTAAAATATTACAAAGCAAGAATCTAAAGTCAATGCCTCAAGTGTTATTTGTGTCTGTTGATCCTGAACGTGACAATCCTAACACATTAAAAGAGTATATCAGTTTCTTTAACCCCACGTTTAATGCAGCAACAGCTGATGCTTCCAATATTCTATCGATAGCTTCTCAAGTTGGTGTCGCTTATCATATTGCAGAGCATGAAAAAAACAGCCTCAATTATACTGTTGATCATACAGCAGCTGTCTTTTTGGTCAACCCCGAAAAACAACTCTATGGCATTTTTAAATCTCCTCATGATTCCAATATGATTGCTAATGATTTAATAAAATTGATTGGAATAAACGAATGAAAACAAAAGTATATACTTTTTTCCAATACGTATTACCACATAGACTCCTCTCAAAAATTGTTAATTGGCTAATGCGAGTTGAAAATAAAACAATTAAAAATTTTATTATTAGGAAAATATCCAAATCCTATAAGATAAATATGGAAGAAGCCGAATCTAGCGATGCAAATGATTATAAACACTTTAATGCTTTTTTTACACGCAAACTCAAATCAAGTGTTCGTCCAATAGATAAAAACAGGCAACACATCATATCTCCTGTTGATGGTGCTATCAGCCAATGTGGCAAGATAAAATCTGGAAGAATTTTTCAGGCAAAAAATTATGATTTTAGCGTTGAAGAACTTTTAGCTTGTGATAAAACAACTGGCGAACGTTTCAAAAATGGAGAATTTGCCACCATTTATTTATCCCCAAAAGATTACCATCGTATGCACGCCCCTATGGATTGCAAGGTGAGCAAAACCATACATGTGCCTGGGCGTTTATTTAGTGTCGCTAAGTGGACTGCTGAGAATATCCCTCGCTTATTTGCCCGAAATGAACGATTAGTCTGTTATTTAGAGACCGAGATTGGCCAAGTTGCTTATGTGTTAGTTGGAGCTATTATGGTATCCAGTATGGAAACAGTTTTTAATGGCCTTGTGACTCCGCCCTATGCTAAGAAAATAACAGAAATTGAGTTAAACGACAATGTTAACCTAAAAAAAGGTGATGAGGTAGGCCAATTCAACATGGGTTCAACCGTAATCTTATTGTTTCCTGAAAACACAGTCAAACTTGATTCTGAATTGATTGAAAATTCTGTCGTCAAACTAGGTGAAAAAATTGCAACAATTTTGAAGTAATTTACTGTATAAAGTTGTCCTACAAACATCATAATTAAAATAGAAAAATTTATGAAACATTTATTCACTCTTATACTAACAGTTTTTTCGGCATCCTTAGTTGCACAAATTACTTTTACACACAATCCTGACGATTTTTCTTCAGAAGAAATAAAAGGCTTAATCGCTCCGAATCTTAATTCATTTGCTGAGGCAACAGAGTGGGCTGATTTAGTTGCTATTGCTCAAGTTGATGATATAGAGTACAAAAAAATTCGTAAACTTAATGCAAGTGGGTATGGCTATTTAAATGTATTAGTTCCTTATAAAGGTGCTACTCGTGGCGAAGGTATTGCTGTAATTGCAACAGGCTTTGATGATAATGTTTGTTATTATCCAGACAGAGAAAACGAAGGCGAACGTTTTTTAGTGTTTTTAAAAAAAGCACCAGGGAAAAAGAGCAATGTTTATTATGGCTACAAACCTTTTTGCCAAATGCAAATATTATTATCAGATCTTGGTCAATACATCTTAAGAACTCCTCTTGATGAAAAAAGCATTAAAATCGATGATCAACTATCTGAACAACAAACGTTCAAAGACCCACATGCCATGTTTGATACGACATTATGGACGAGTACAAAACGTGAAAGATATGCCGATGAATACCAATGCGAAATCATTGAAAGTGAAGATAGGTTTAATAAAATATTCAAACTAAGGTATACTCAGGGCGTCCCTATTTATAAAATTAGACCTTTATTGAAAGTAAAATACAAAGCCAGAATAACTTCTAAGCAAATCTAATCTCCCTCGTGTTTCGAATCATTTCTTTACAAATACCAACCTACGGCATAATGCCTGTGGGGTTATTTGCAACAGGAAAAAATAACTTTTATTGAAATACCTTGTGTTTTTTTATATACCATAGTGATAAGGGAGCTTCTATAATAAGGTAGGTATTAAACGAAAACCAGAACCAGTTAACTTTTGTTACAAGTAAATTAAATTCAATTTGACTTCCCCAATAGAGCGACCCAACTATGGAAACTGAAACCACTGAAGCAACAATATCATTCCACGTTAACTTATTTAAGTTATTACCAACAAATCTCGGATATATGACAAAATAAGACACTAAAACAATTGATATATTAATTAGTAATATGACTTGCTCTGGCACTAACACAGGGATAAGCTCCAGAATTTAAACAATTTCGATTGCAACAGCTGTCGCTTCTCCACCACCAATGCACAGGCTCGCAATGCCGCGCTTAAGTCCTTTTTTTCTAAGTGCATACAATAATGTCACTAATATTCTAGTTCCTGAAGCACCAATTGGATGCCCTAGTGCACAAGCACCTCCATTTATATTAACTTTTTCATGGGGAATATTCAAATCTTGCATAGCTGCCATTGTAACTACTGCAAAGGCTTCATTAATTTCAAACAAATCAACATCTTCAACCGCCCAATCTAGCTTTCTCATAAGTTTTTGCATCGCAGAAACCGGAGCAGTAGTAAACCATTCTGGTTCATGAGCGAAAGTTGTATGACCTACAATTTTAGCAAGAGGCATCAAATTTTTATCAGTAATAGCCTCTTCACTAGCTATTATCATCACTGCAGCACCATCAGATATTTTTGAAGCATTAGCAGCAGTAACAGTACCATTTTCGCGTTTAAAGGCTGGTCTCAAGGTTGGAATTTTATCTATATTACAACGTGGAGGTTCTTCGTCTTCATTAACTACAGTCTCAATTCGGCGATTAACAACGGTAACTTCAGCTATTTCATCCGCAAATGCACCTGATTGCATCGCAGACATTGAACGCCTAACTGACTCAGCAGAAAATTCATCTTGCTCTTCTCGGCTAAAACTGTATTTGTCCGCACAACCCTCTGCAAAGACTCCCATCATATTATTGTCATAAGGGTTTTGTAACCCATCAAAAAACATATGGTCCAACGTTTGCCCATGTCCCATACGGTAACCACTTCTTGCTTTTGGTAACATATATGGAGCTAAAGTCATGGATTCCATCCCTCCAGCTAGAACAATATCAGCAGATCCAGCCTTAATCGAATCATGAGCCAACATAACAGTCTTCATCCCTGAACCACACACTTTATTAACTGTTGTACAAACAATAGACTTGGATAAACCAGCTCCCAATACAGCTTGTCGTGCAGGTGCCTGCCCTACCCCAGCTGGAAGGACACAGCCAATTAATGCTTCGTCTATTTGGCTTGTTCCAGCTTGCTTAATAGCCGATTGAATAGCAGCTGCAGCTAGTTTTGGTGAAGTAGTATTAGCAAACTGGCCTTGAAAAGAACCAATGGCTGTGCGTTTTGCTCCGATAATATAGGTATTTTTTGTCATTTTTTTCTAATAGAAACTACAAGCTTTTAATTGATGTAATTATAAATTAACCACCTTTATTAAACAAACATATTTACTAATAAGTACTTGACTGAGAAAGTTTTCTTAGCGAGGGAGCATCATATTTCAGCATAATTAAGTGCAAATACAATAAAAAACACCTTCTCTTACCTGTAATTTGTCATCTAATCCAAAATTAATCTTCCTATCTTACTAGCATTCTGTATATCTTCTTCTTTTGTGTCACCTATCATTAGAGAAATAAACATTTTGGTATTTCCTGAGAGTACATTTAATCCACCACCAGCTACAGATGACCAATATGCTTTATCGCCTACACCAGAAACCTCTTCATTTTGGTTATTTTGCCTCAACATTTTTTCCATCATTTTCCCAGCCATATCACCAGCAACTTTCTTTTGTTCTGCTGATAAACGTTCATCTGCACGTTTTTTTGCTTCTACAATTTGTTTTTGTAATTGTTCCTCAGTTAACTTAGTTGGTACAAAATAATCGGCTTGTCCATTATGTTCTTCCAATCTTACTGAAAAATTATGTTCAGTAGTGCGTTGACGCATAGAGACTTTTTCTACCTTACCTTGCATTTGATCGATCATATAATTGACAAATTTATCTTCACGCTCTTTCGCATCAGCGCGTTCCCATGTATAGCTACATGTTACGCCAGAAGAATAGCGGTTAGCGTTTCCTTCAACTTTAATATCAGCTGAAGAGTTAAATGCTTTTTGTATACTTTCAACACTAATGACATCACAAATTGTTGATTCTGTTAAAAACTTTGATAACTTAGAACTACTCACTTTAACTGTTTCTTGAGTATCAGTAGATGAATTTAACTCGCTGTTTATGTTAGTTGTACTATCATTACCACACGCAGTTAACAATATTGTTAACATAACTAGTATAATTATTTTTTTCATAGTTGTTCCTAATTTTTTGATTACTTAATATAATACGCCATTTATTTGTAAAAGATGCCAAATTAATTAAATTTTTTTTAAAACATTAGTGTACAAAATGAAAATGTATTTATCTATATAGATTTGATCGCATTTATTAAATATGATTTACTATTAACCCGGCGGTATAATAATGTAAAGTACACAATTAATATGTTTTACACAATTTTTGGACAGTAAAACAAAGAGCTTAAAAGGCCCCGATGACACACTTTAGCTTAACCAAATTACCAACAGTCACAGATTATTAACTTACCTAACAATTTATTCTCATGTACTTTACGTGTATATTTCTAAAAATCTAGTTATGAAGAGATAAACGAAGAAATCTAGACAACACTAGAGAAACATTTCTCTGGCTTTATCCAAACTTTCAATAAAATAATCAATTTCTGCTTTAGTGTTATAGAAAGCGAAAGATGCTCTAGCCGTTGCAGGTACATTGAAATGTTTGATCGCAGGCATCGTACAGTGATGTCCTGTACGAATGGCGATTCCGTAGTGATCAAGAATTGTACCCAAATCATGTGGATGTACGTCTTTTAATGTGAATGAAATAACTGAAACTTTGTGTTTGGCTGTTCCGATTATGCGTAGACCGTCAACTTTTAATAATTTTTCTGTTGCATAGTTCAATAATTCGGTATCGGCTTTGTGTATATGTTCTATGCTATGCCTCAATATATAGTCAGCTGCAGCACCGAGGCCGATGGCACCTGCTATATTGGGAGTCCCTGCTTCAAATTTAGCGGGTACAGCGTTGTAAACAGTCTTTTCAAAGGTTACATGACTAATCATTTCACCACCACCGTGATAAGGGGGCATGGCTTGTAAGTGTTCCATTTTACCATACAACATTCCTATACCTGTGGGTCCGTACATTTTGTGGCCTGAAACGGTGTAAAAATCACAATCTAAATCCTGTACATCCACTTTAATATGCGGCATTGCTTGCGCACCATCTACTAATACAGGTACATTTCTAGCATGAGCAATTTTAACGATTTGCTTAACGGGATTAATTGTACCCAAAGAGTTGGATGCATGAACAACTGCCATCATTTTGGTTTTATCAGTAATTAAGTCATTCAATAATTCAATTTGTAGCTCGCCATTGTCGTTAAATGGTAAAACTTTAAGAATCGCCCCAGTTTGTTCGCACAATAATTGCCAAGGAACAATATTTGAATGGTGTTCCATTTCAGAAACAATCAGTTCATCGCCTTTGGATATTCTTGAGCGTGCAAAAGTTTGGGCAACTAAATTGACACTTTCTGTACAACCACGGGTAAAAATCAAGTTCTTCTCGCTGGGAGAATTCAATAGTGTTGCCATAGATTCACGCGCTGCTTCAAATAAATCTGTGGCATCGCCACTAAGTGTATGCACACCTCGGTGAACATTGGCATTGGTTTTATTGTAATAATGATTTATCGCATCAATTACAGATTGTGGTCGTTGCGCTGTTGCTGCATTGTCAAAATAGACCAAGGGCTTATTGTGGACTTTTACATCAAGGCAAGGGAAATCTTTTCTGTTCACGTTATCTCTCTATAATTCAATTCTATCTAAAAAATCTTCCGTTTTAAAAATATTGGCATCTTGTAAAAAGGATTCTATTAACATAAACTTGGCTTGTTCTTTGGGAATTCCACGAGAACGCAGATAAGTTAATGATAAATCATCCAATTCACCAATAGTAGAACCATGAGCTGCAATCACATCATCGGTATTAATTTCAAGCTCTGGGCGTGAATAAATTTTGGCATCATCGGACAATAAAATATTCTTTAAGCTTTGAGCTATATCACTGCCATCTGCACCGATACTAACTACAGCTTTGGCATTAATCGCTACTTGGCCTTTATCAGTTGCCAATGAACGCTTGATAACTTCACTCTTGCAATTGCCAACATTATGATTGGTTTGAATGTTCTCAGCAATGTGGCAACTGTCATAAGTGACATTAATTGATGAGGTTTTAAAGTGACAGTGTTCGCCATTAAAATCCACATCTTGTATAGTGTGCGACAAATAGGCATTGTTATTAATTGTACATTGTTGAATGTTGACATTTTTCGCACAATTAATCTTTGAATAATGAATTAAAGCTGCTGTTTTAGCCAATAACTTATGCGATTGTAATTTTAACGTTGTGTTATCTTCAGCATTAATAATCGCCACATGATTGATGCGACAATCATAGTCATAACTTTCAGTTAAGTCTAAGGTAGAATTTTGTCCCACATTTATAATTGTTCGGATATTTTCCCAATCAGCAGAAACTTGTTGGTATTGTATGTGCAATTTCAATTCTGAATTGGCAGGAATAGACAATTCAAACCCAGAGTTTAACATTGCCATATTTAGTTCAACAAATACTCGCTCTTTGTCTGTTTGTAATTTGTACGAACTAGATTCATCCACTTCAGCGATATTGAGTATTGTCGTATCTTTGGGTAACTCACTGTTAATGGTAAAAAGGAACATTTCTTCTTTTTTTATGGGGTCAGCACCCTTTTTATATTGAGATGCTTCATTTACTGATGGATCATTGCCTAAAAAGGGTACCGACACCGATCCAGCTATATCTGTGACAGGTTCAAGTCTTTCGAGACGTTTGACATCGGTGTATTTCCACAATTCAGATTTACGTGTTGGTAAACCAAAGTCTTGGTAGTTTTTTAATGCTTGCTGACGTTTTTGTTGTAACCACTTTGGTTCATCTAATTGTTGTGTTAGTTTTTCAAAAACCAGATTAATTGGATTAGTAAACATAGTTATTTATCCAGCCAGCCATAACCTGTTTCTTCCAGTTCTAAAGCCAGTGACTTATCACCTGAACGCACTATCTTGCCATCGGCTAGTACATGTACGAAGTCAGGAACGATATAATCTAATAATCTTTGATAGTGGGTGATCACAATAAATGAACGGTCTTCATTACGTAATTGGTTTACTCCGTCGGCTACAATTTTTAGTGCATCTATATCTAAGCCAGAATCGGTCTCATCAAGAATCGCCAATTTAGGCTCTAAAATACTCATCTGAAATATCTCATTGCGTTTTTTTTCACCACCTGAAAAACCTTCATTAACAGGCCTGCGCAATAAATCATCACGCATATTCATCAGCTTAATTTTTTCACGAACCAATTTAAGAAAAACTGATGAATTCATCTCTGGTTGACCACGATATTTCAATTGAGCATTTAAAGCAGCACGCAAGAAATACATGTTGTTAACACCAGGTATTTCTACAGGATATTGAAAGGCTAAGAAAATGCCTTCCGCAGCGCGTTCTTCAATCTCCAGGTCAAGTAAGTCTTTGCCTAAAAAATCAACTCCTCCGTGAGTTACTTCAACTTTTTCCATTCCTGCAAGAACATTGCCCAATGTTGATTTCCCTGCACCATTTGGTCCCATGATAGCATGGACTTCACCTGGTTTGATTTCAAGGTTTAGGCCTTTTAGAATTTTGTTATCGCCAACCTGGGCGTGTATGTTTTTTATATTTAGCATAGTTATTTCTTTTATTATTTTCTCATTCTTTTTTGCCATTCACGTGAATATGGGCATCCAGTTCTATTTAAAGCTCAAAACCCTCGCGTTCGCGAGGATGACAAAAAGCCTGTCATTCCAACCGAGCCTTTATTAAATTTGTCATTCCAGCCGAGCCTTTCTTAAATTTGTCATTCCAGCCGAGCCTTTATTAAATTTGTCATTCCAGCCGAGCCTTTATTAAATTTGTCATTCCAGCCGAGCCTTTCTTAAATTCGTCATTCCAGCCGAGCCTTTCTTAAATTCGTCATTCCAGCCGAGCCTAAGCGAGAGCAGGAATCCATGTTTTACTAACCTACAGCACCTTCTAATGAAATATCTAGTAAAGCTTTCGCTTCTACAGCAAATTCCATTGGTAATTCTTTAAATACTTCTTTACAAAAGCCATCGACGATCATTGATGTAGCATCTTCTTCTGAAATACCTCTTTGTTTACAGTAAAACAATTGGTCTTCAGAAATTTTTGAAGTTGTCGCTTCGTGTTCTAATTGTGCAGTAGGATTTGAACACTCAATATAGGGAAAGGTGTGCGCACCGCAATTTTTTCCGATCAATAATGAATCACATTGTGTGTGATTACGAGAGCCATTTGCTTTTTTTGAAATGCGTACAAGCCCTCTATAAGTATTGTGGCTTTTTCCTGCAGAAATCCCTTTGGAGATAATCGTGCTTTTTGTATTCTTACCCAAGTGAATCATTTTTGTGCCTGTATCGGCTTGTTGGTAATTATTGGTTAAGGCTACTGAATAAAACTCACCGCGTGAATTGTCTCCTCGCAGTATACAGCTTGGGTATTTCCATGTAATGGCAGAACCTGTTTCAACTTGTGTCCACGATACTTTGGCGTTAACACCATTACAAGCTGCTCGCTTGGTTACAAAATTATAAATACCACCTTTGCCGTTTTCATCACCAGGATACCAGTTTTGAACGGTTGAGTATTTAATTTTGGCATTGTCCAAGATAAAGAGTTCAACCACAGCTGCATGCAATTGGTTTTCGTCTCGCATTGGTGCTGTACAACCTTCAAGATAACTGACTTCAGCACCATCATCAGCAATGATTAAAGTGCGTTCAAATTGCCCTGTATTCATTTCATTGATGCGAAAATATGTAGATAATTCCATTGGACAACGGGTATTTTTTGGAATATAGACAAATGAACCATCACTGAATACTGCAGCATTAAGAGCTGAAAAGTAGTTATCACCAATGGGTACAACTTTGCCCAAATATTTTTTTACTAGATCCGGATGATCTTTAACAGCTTCAGAAAATGAACAGAATATCACTCCAGCAGATTTGAGCTCTTTTTTAAACGTTGTAGTTACTGAAACTGAATCAAAAACCACATCAACAGCAACTGGCGTTTTCTTGGTTTTTACTCCTGCTAGTATTTCTTGTTCGTGTAAAGGTACGCCTAATTTTGCATAAGTTTCCAATAATTTTGGATCGACATCGTCAATAGTTTCAGGCGCGTTTTCGTCGCTTTTAGGTGAAGAAAAATAAGAAATGGCATTGAAGTCAATTTCAGGGATATTTAGTTTTGCCCAATTCGGCTGTTCCATTGTCAGCCACTTAGCGTAAGCTTTTAACCGCCAATCCAATAACCATTTGGGCTCTTCTTTTTTAGCTGAAATAGCCCGAATAACACCCTCGTTTAATCCAGGAGGAAATGTATCCGATTCAATATCAGTTACAAAACCATCTTTATAGGATTGTGCCACTCGCTTGTGAACTTCAGCATTCTCTTGTTGGAAATTATCCTGTTTTTTATCTGTTGCTTGTTCAGACATAATCTTTTACCATTATTTTAATATCAGGCTGTGAGGCTCCATTGAGCTCAGCCATACGTTGTATTGTCATTTTTAACAATATTTTTTTGATATCATCATTAACTTGTTGCCACCCTGATCGCGTATCACATGCTTGTTCTTGGGAGCATAAACTATCCGTCTTAGTGCATTCGGTTATAGCTGTACCACCTTCTATAGCAGCAATTACATCATAAAGAGAGACATCAGCAATACTTTTAACCAATTTATAACCGCCATTTACACCACGAAATGAACTCAATATATTTGCTTTTGTTAGCAACTTTAAAACCTTGCTTACAGTTGGGACTTCCAAACCAATACCTGTGGCAATGGAATCTGTTGATTGTAGATTCTCACCCTCTTGCAAAAACAATACAACAGCTGTTGCGTAATCAGTTAA
Source organism: Alcanivoracaceae bacterium (assembly GCA_016744455.1). GTDB lineage: Bacteria > Pseudomonadota > Gammaproteobacteria > Xanthomonadales > Marinicellaceae > NORP309. The sequence goes on along the minus strand of JADGEI010000001.1, from coordinate 346,571 downwards.
TTTTGAAATCTTTAACATTGGCACATTATACTTTAAACAGTACTGAAAAGGTACAGTATAATTTAATATGATATTAAATAGCTCAAAGTGTATCATTGAGTTTAAACATGTATAGTCTGTGAATATCTGTTATAATTCTTCTGATTTCTCATCGAAATAAAACGAAAAGTAAATTTATGAAAGAAGTTACTAATAAATCAACAGGAAGTTATTCGACTCTTACCGTGTTAGAAGCACGACTTGCTGTTTTACAAAAAACAGCAAAAACAAATGACAAAGCTACTCAATTACCTCTCGCAGAAATCTATAAAACCATGGCTGAAATTTACTTTCGCCAAAGTAACTATTTAGAATCCGGTAAGCTTTATTCTCAGGCCTTATCCATCTATGCTAGGCTCCAAAATCATCAAGGGTTAATTAAGTGCCAAAATGCACAAGCCAGTATTTGTTTAGCTAAAGGCGATTTAGCAGCGGCTAAAAGCAAGCTAGAAGGTTTACTCACTCTATTTAAAAAACACCCTGATCCAAATACCGAGCATATTGTTTTAAACAATATTGGAATAGTTCATGAAAAAATAGGTGATTTACCACGTGCTGTTTTATATTATCACCGAAGTTTAGCAATAAAATATGAACTCAACAACCCTTTATTACCTACTTATACATTACATAATTTAGCTAACATTTACCAACAAGTTGAAGATTACGATACGGCACAAAAGTATAATCAAATGGCATTAGATATCATTGATGATGGAAGCGATTTAAATGCACAAGCCACTATTCTCAATGGAATTGCACAAATATTATCTAAAAAAGGGCAGCTAACTGAAGCTAAACAGTCCTTTGAAAAAGCCATGAATTTAGCAACAACTGAAAATAACTTTGCGCAAGTTGCTCAAGCACGAGCAGGCCTAGGACATATAGAGTTCAAAAAAAGGAATTTCATTAACGCCAAAAAATTACTTGAAAAAGCATTAGAGGCCTTTAGGAAACAACAAGAACAAGAATACATCGTCCGATGCCTTATTGATCTAGCCAAAATCAATCAAAATCAATTATCGAATGATGCGTTATTGCAAATTCATGAGGCCACTAGAATTTGTAAAATCAATGGTTTTCGCTCACTTCTTGCCAGTGTTTACGAACTTAATGCGAGTATAAATGCCACAAAAAAAGAGTATAAAAAAGCGTATTACTATCAGAAGCTTTTCCAAGATTTGTACAAAGAAACACATAAAACTAACATACTCAATCAAGTAGAAGTAAATAAACTATCCATTGAACTAGAAAACTCAAGAAACAAATCAGAGCATTTTCAAAAACAAGCCTGCCAATTAGAACATGACTCTATGCACGATCACCTAACAGGTGCTGGAAATCGACGACAATTAGACAGAATATTAGCTGACAATTGGCAAAAAAACAGCACTCAAAAACAAAGTAATCATTTAGCCATGCTGGATATTGATGACTTCAAAAAAATCAATGATAATTTTTCACATGCCATTGGGGACAGTGTATTACAAATTATTTCTACTATTATTAAAGATAACATTAGAGAGCATGATACGTTTTTCCGATATGGTGGTGAAGAATTTATTATTCTAATAAAAGATAATAATGATGAAATCGCACAATCTATATTCAATCGAATTCGTAAAACTATCCAAATTTATGATTGGAATAAAGTGAGTCAACAACTTGAAGTTACTGCCACACTTGGAATGGTCAGTAATTCTGAACAACCACTTATTGAAAAAGCGTTAAAATTTGCAGATGAGCGTATGTATTACGGTAAGAACAATGGTAAAAACAAGTTGGTTTGGACCTAATAACAGTAAATAGCCTTACATAACAGGCTGTAATAGAACCTGCCTATTCAGGCATTAGATAATAAGCTGTCAAAACAGGAACTTGTGATTCATCTCGCCCTGAAATACTGGCATTGGCAAATTCTTGATTATTAGTTTTGCTCCAAACAAGTGAATTACCATTGGCGGTAATATTGGCACGAGTGTTCTCTCTAAAAAACCCAAATCGTGCATCTGCAATTCCATCTACTGAATTATCCAATAAACGAGCTAAATCAGGCGTTAGACCTTTGATAACCATAACATTTTTATTTCGCAACATATATGATCCAGCAGTTAAACCATCCACAGACCATGGAACATTATCAAAACAAATATCTATTTGCTGAGGGTTACCATTGCTATCTAGGTTGACATACTTATCTTCAGACCCTTCTGCCCTACCTGCTGGCATGCGTACTCCGGCTGCATCAAAATATGAATAAAGGGTCGTAGTCGAACCACCGCAAACTTCTCCAAGGTTTTGATTCACCATTAATGTTGGAGCTAATGGATTATCAGCTACAACCAGATTCACACGATTAAAATAACTTTGGTAAGCTAACGCCCAACCTTGGATGAATGATTGACTCACTTTTTGATAACTTGCATTACGCTGCAGGTCTTTACCGATTGAGACAGCTCCTAAAATTAGCCCAATAATGACTAATACAATTGCCATTTCAACCAAAGTAAAAACTGTTTGGTTTGACAATTTTGTTCTTTTAACATTCATGATTTAAACCTCATATTTTTAAAAACAAAAAACTCTTTTCCAAAATAATTCAACATAATTATTTATAACAACTATTACTTTGGAACCACTTATTATCAAGCCACAATTTAAATAAAATTGGTATAACAAATGTTGCAAATATTTGTACTTTTTAGTCATCTTTGTATTTTTAGTTGTATTCATATAGTGTTGGTGCTAATGACCTTTGTGTGCTTATAAGACAGTTTCTGCCTGAGTAGGTAGCGTCCCATGAATTGCTTGAGTCGGTTAACGATGTGATTCGACTGGCTAAGCCATAAATAAAATTTGTGAAAAATTACTATGTATTTATGTCAACAATTGACAGGGAATTTACAAATCGAGAGAGATAAATATTTTAATATGAAAAATATAGGTTCAGTTAGCTATACTACACAAATGTTAAGAGTAAAGAAAAGAGAGAATAAAAATTCACAAGAACCTAGGAGATCCTTAATTCTTTTGGTAAAGCAAAAACCATATGTTCAGGTTCTCCGTGCAACTCTTGGAGCTCTACGTTTTGAGCATGTTGTTGTATAAATGCAATAACATCTTTGACTAATTTTTCAGGTGCCGATGCACCAGCAGTTACGCCAATTGAATTGACTCCATTAAACCATGTAATATCAATGCAGTCAGCATCGTCAATTAGGTAGGCTTTGACGCCTTGCCTTTCTGCCAGTTCATGCAAGCGATTAGAGTTAGAACTATTAACACTACCTACGACTAAAACCAAGTCACAATCTTGAGCTAAATCTTTAACTGCATGTTGGCGATTTTGTGTCGCGTAACAGATATCATCGTGCTTAGGTCCTTGAATAGCTGGATAAATTGTTTTTAGCTCTGCAATGATGTCAGCCGTGTCATCTAGTGAGAGTGTTGTTTGTGAAACATAAGCAAGTTTCAAGTCTTTTTGCAGTTGAAGCTTTCTAACATCCTCTACAGACTCAACTATGTATACCTCTCCTTGACCAATTTTATTATCCCACTGCCCTATTGTTCCATCAACTTCTGGATGCCCTTCATGACCAATAAGAATAAGATTGAATCCGCCTTTGCAATAACGTATGACTTCCATGTGCACTTTAGTTACCAAAGGACACGTGGCATCAAAGACCTTTAAACCACGAATATTAGCTGTTTTACGCACTTGCTGAGAGACACCATGAGCAGAAAAAATGACAATATTATCATCTGGGACTTCCGTCAATTCTTCAACAAATATCGCACCTTTCGCTTTAAGGTTATTTACCACAAAACGATTATGTACTACTTCATGCTTAACATAGATAGGTGAGCCAAATATTTCTATGGCACGATTAACAATTTCTATGGCGCGATCAACACCTGCACAAAATCCTCGTGGATTTGCAAGCCTAAGTCTCATTAGTTTCCTTATTACCTTTATTGAATATTAAATCAAGTATCAGAAAAAAAGCACCAATACTGATAGCTGTATCAGCAATATTAAAGGCAGGCCAATAGTTGTCGTTATAATGTGCTTCGATAAAATCAATTACATAACCAAGGTTCAAACGATCATAGGTATTACCTATCGCGCCACCAATTACTAATACTAAACCAATATTTAGAAATTTGGATTGAAACTCGCTATTCTTTAACCAAACCAATAACCAAACCACAACAAGAATAGCGACGATACTAATACCCCAGCGTTGCCAACCACCTTGATTCGCCAATAAACTGAACGCCATGCCTTTGTTATGCATTAAGGTCCAATTTAAATAGGTATTGACTTCAATTGCCTCGTACATTTTTAATGATTCTGTAGCAATAACCTTGGTCCATTGATCCAAAATAAAAACAATAACACTTATTGGTAACCACCATAAACCCGATTTAGTAGATATACTGTTATTTAAATTAGGCATACTTTCTCGTTTCACCTATTCCATCAATATTAGTTATACAACGACCACATAGCTCTGGATGTTTGCTGTCTTGACCTACTTCTTCACGCTTATGCCAACATCTGATGCATTTTTCACCTTTGGCGACACCTGCTACAATATAAACTGTATCGTTTTCAAGGTCACATTTAATCGCATTATTTGGTTTCTCACTTAATGGTTTTAACTCCGCTTGAGAGGTAATTAATACAAAACGCAATTCTTCGTTAATACTTTTTAGTAGAGTGAATAATTGATCATCTAAAAATATTTCAACCGATGCATCAAGTGATGAGCCAATATCGCCATTAATGCGCATTTGCTCTAAAAGTTTTGTGTTTGCATCCCTAATTTCTTGAACATAACCCCAATTGCTTTCGCTCCATTCATCATTATTAGCTACAACCGGAACGTTATACCATTGTTCGAATAATATATTCTCTTCATTACCAAGCAATTTCCAAATTTCATCAGCCGTGTATGTTATGATTGGCGCCATCCAACGAATCAACGATTGTAAAATATGATGCATAGCAGTTTGTGCTGACCTACGTGCTTTTGAATCAATCTTAGCCGTGTACAATCTATCCTTTAGCACATCCAAATAAAATGCACCCATATCTTGGGAGCAAAATGAACTAATCTTTTGGTATATATTATGGAATTGATATTTATTAAAATCGTCAATAATTTCATCTTGTAATTTTCCAGCTTTTCGAATTGCCCATTGGTCGAGGAATGTACACTCTTCAACATCTAACAATTGAGTACTTGCATCAAATTCATTCAAGTTGCCTATTAGGAAACGTGCTGTATTACGTATACGTCTATAACCATCTGAAACACGTTTCAGTATTTCATCAGATACTGTGATCTCTTTTGTATAATCAGCTGATGCACACCACAAACGCAAGACATCTGCACCATAAGTATCCACAATTTGTTTAAGTGAGATAAAATTACCCAGTGATTTGGACATTTTTCTACCATCTGAACCAACCACATAACCATGTGTTAAAACTTGTTTATATGGTGCATGATCATTGATAGCCACTCCGGTTAATAATGACGAATGAAACCAACCTCGGTGTTGATCTGAGCCTTCCAGATATAAATCTGCAGGTTCGCGTAAGTAATCTCGTGCAGATAATACTGCAAAATGACTGACACCTGAATCAAACCATACATCTAAAACATCTGTGGTTTTATCGTAAACATTGGCATCTGCTATTAGATCGCTAGCGTCAATATCAAACCAGGCATCAATGCCTGATTCTTCAACCAATAAAGCAACTTTTTCCATAACAGCTAACGTATTTGGGTGCAATTCACCAGTTTCTTTATGAGTAAATAAAGTGATAGGCACGCCCCATGTCCTTTGCCTAGAAATACACCATTCAGGGCGGTTTTCAATCATCGAATAAATGCGTTTTTCACCCCAATCCGGAACCCACTTAACATTGCGAATTTCATCCAATGCATTTTTACGTAAATCATGCTTATCCATACTAACAAACCATTGTGGTGTGGTTCTGAATGCCGTTGGTGATTTGTGCCTCCAACAATGAGGGTAAGAATGATTAATATTTTCTAAACTTAGCAATACATTATTTTCTTTTAATAGTTCCACAATTGTTTTGTTGGCTTTCCAGATATATTGCCCACCAAATATTGGAGTGCTATCTAAATAAACACCATTACCACCCATTGGATTATAGATTTCAATCCCATATTGTTTACCGACATTAAAATCTTCAACACCGTGACCTGGAGCTGTGTGAACGGCACCAGTACCTGCCTCAACAGTTACATGTTCTCCAAGAATAACAGGAACATGCCTATCTTCGTAAAAAGGATGTTGTAGCTTTATTCCCTCTAATTTCTCACCTACAACAGTTGCTAAAATTTGAGGTTCAAAACCATACCTTGCACTGACATCATTAACCAACTCTGTTGCAACTACTAATAAATAATCCTCATGGCCTTGTACCAACGAGTACTCTAATTCAGCATGTAATGACACAGCCATAGAAGCCGGCAAAGTCCAAGGAGTTGTAGTCCATATAGGAATAGCTAATGGTTTTTCACTTGTTTTAAAACCAAAAACTTGAATTAATTTATCAGCATCAACTGCAGTGTAAGCTACATCAATTGCTGGGGAAATCTTATCTTGGTATTCAATTTCAGCCTCAGCCAATGCTGAACCACAATCAAAACACCAATTAACTGGTTTTACCCCTTTTTCAATGTGCCCATTTTCAACAATTTTACCCAATGCACGAATCATGTCTGCTTCATACTTGAAATCTTTAGTTAAATAAGGGTTATCCCATTCTCCAATGACACCAAGGCGTTTAAACTCACTTTTTTGAATTTCAACTTGACGGCTGGCATATTCTCTACATTTTTGACGAAAGGTCTTGGCATCAATTTTTTGCCCAACTTTACCATGTTTTTTTTCAACCTGAATCTCAATCGGCAAACCATGACAGTCCCATCCAGGAACATAAGGCGCAGAAAAGCCAGACATCATTTTAGATTTAACAATAATATCCTTTAAAATTTTATTTAGAGCATGTCCAGTATGTAGTGAACCGTTAGCATATGGAGGACCATCATGTAAAATAAATTGTGGTCTACCAATGCTTGCTTCTTGAAGTTTGTGATACAAATTTTCGTCATCACATTTTTTTAACCAGTTAGGTTCTTTCTGTGCTAAGCCAGCTTTCATTGAAAACTTGGTTTTAGGTAGATTTAAGGTGTCTTTGTAATTAGTGCTCACTATTAGTCTCTTTAAAAAATTGACGTGTTTTTATAACATCGTCTTTTATGTATTGTTTTAATTCAGTTAAGTTTTCGAATTTTACTTCATTTCTTATTTTATGGTAAAACAAAACTTCAACATTTTGCCCATAAACTTGTTTATTAAATCCCAAAAGGTGTACTTCTAAGAGTTTTTCCACCCCATTTACAGTCGGGCGTGTACCAATACTGGCAGCTCCAATGTATTTTTTGTTGTTTTCAAACAAAACTTTCACACAATAAATTCCATTTACGGATTCTTTTCTATTCTTAAGCTTAATATTTATTGTTGGATAACCCAGTTCTCTACCAAGTTGTTGGCCTTTGCTTACTTTACCAGCAATAGAATAATGCCTACCAAGGTTAGCTGTGACAGTTTTGAAATCACTGTTAATAATATGCTTACGAATTTTTGAACTAGCAACTCTCTCATTATTGCAAATTACCGAATCTATGTGACTTATTGTAATGCCAAAATTTTCACAGTAAGACTTTAATGTTTTGATATCGCCGGCTCTATTTTTACCAAATCTAAAGTCATCACCAATGATAATATGTTTTGCTTGCAATCCATCAATTAAGATTTTTTGAATAAAATCTTCAGGAGTATATTCAGCAAGTTTGTGATTGAAATTTAACATACACAAAACATCTATTGCTAATTTCTTCAACAACTTATATTTACACTTAAAAGGTGTCAACAATGCAACATTTTCCCTACCTGCAAAATATTGAGCAGCCAAAGGATCCATGGTTACCACAACTGATTGCAATTTATGAGTTAATGCATATTCTGTGACCTGCTTAATTAACGCTTGATGACCTACATGCACACCATCAAAATTACCTATGGTTATTACAGATGCCTTTTTTAATGGTGTATTCTGTGGATAACGAGAAAATTTCAATTTAACACCATGAGTTTTTTAAAATTAATTCCCATAAGCCTTAATGATATAAAATACAATGAAGCACCAAAGGTTATAAAGACAATTAGTCTTGAAAGACGCCAATACCAAGATAGTTCTTGCCATTGGCCTAAGTTGTTTAACACGATTAATATTGATAATGACATTAATAAGCTGGCAAGAACTATCTTAAATACAACCGACCATTGAATTACTGAAGCTGGAATAATTTTGTTTTTTCGCAACCCTGAATACAACATAAAAGTTTGCATCCAACCAGACAAAGCACTCGCTAAAGCCAAGCCAACATGTAAGGGTAACAAGTCAAAATACCAAAGCAACCAAACGATTATAAAGTTAAACGCAATATTTGAAAGCATAGATACAATGCCTATTTTTACAGGCGTTTTAGTATCTTTTCTAGAATAGTATGCTGGCAACAATATTTTATTCAAAATAAAAGCTGGTAATGCAAGCATATAGGCAACTAGACTTAAACTGGTTAAATAGGTAGATGTGCTGTCAAACTTACCATATTGGAATAAAGTGGTAATAATCTCAGAAGCCATGACAGCCAGTCCACATGCAGCGGGAATAGCAATTAAAAAACCTATACTAAGTGCCCACTTCATGGTTTTAGCAAATGATTTTTGGTCGCCTGTTGCAAATTGCCTAGATAAAGTTGGTAAAATAACGGTAGAAATAGCTATCGCAAAAACCCCCAATGGAAATTCTAATAGCCTTTCTGAAAAATACAAATAAGATACGCTGCCTGAAACCAACCACGTGGCAATGATAGTATCAATTAAGACATTAATTTGTGCAACAGAAGAGCCAAATAAAGTTGGCACCATTAATTTCATAACCTTTTTAACTTTCCTGTCTTGAAACCCAAACTTAAAATTAGGGAACAACCCTAATCTTAAAAGAGCTGGAACTTGTACTGCTAGCTGTAACATTCCAGCGACCAATACACCTATTGCTAAAGATTTTTCCCTTATTTCAAAATTATCCTTCAAAAAGAAAACACAAGCAATTAACGCAACATTCAACAAGATAGGAGTAGCAGCTGGAATTGCAAATTTTTTATGGGTGTTTAAAATCCCACCTGCAAAGGCGACCAAAACAATAAATGGGAAATAAAATAAAGTATAACGCAGCATTTCCACACTTCCTGCGAACACCTCTGGCTTGGAACCAGCCCATGAAGGAGCACTTAACCAAAGAACTTGAGGAGCAAATATTTCCATAAGCATCCACACTACTAGAACAATCGAAATAAGTGTACCGGCTACTCTATCAATAAAATCTTTCAAAACCTCTCTAGACTCATTGGCTTTTATCTCATTTAAAACAGGAACAAACGCCATGGAAAAAGAGCCTTCAGCAAATAATCTCCGCATGAAATTTGGTATTCTAAAAACCACAAAAAAAGCGTCAGTCCAAACAGAAACACCAAAAAATATCGCGGTAACTTGATCACGAACAAATCCACTAATTCTAGATAAGAAAGTAAAGACACTAACAATAGCAGTTGATTTAAATAGGCTCATTAATATAAAAATAGTAAAACAGGAGAATTCTATAAACAATCAGTGATAAATCCCATGTATTACGGATAAAAAGACTATTTTTACGTAAAAATAAAAAATAGTGTTAAATTAAACAGTTTCAGCGTTTAAATTATTGACACATTATATAATTGATGTGAGAATGCGCGGCTTAAATTTAATACCGCGATAACGGAGAAACAAATGGCAAATTCAGCATCTGCTAGAAAACGTGTAAGACAAGCTGCAAAAAGACGAATTCACAACATGAGTTTTCGTTCTGAAGCAAGAACAACAATTAAAAATGTAATTAATGCAATTGAAGCTGGCGACAAAAAGCAAGCACAAGAACTTTACAATGTCATGGTTCCTGTCATTGACAAAGTTGCAAGTAAGGGCATTTTTCATAAAAATAAAATTGCAAGACACAAAAGTCGCCTAAACAGCAAAATTAAAGCTATGTCTTAAAAGAAACGTGAAAATTATATTTTAATGCCCATGAAAATTCTGGGCATTAACAATTAAAGTACAACTAAAACCTTCCCTACGTAGCAATCTTTTCAGTTTTTGTTTGAAAAACATGAACATCATCACACAAATTTAACAGTTTTTAATATATAATGACGGCTATGATTAATAACTGTAAGCGTGTATTCTAATGATTACAACAGATAAAATTCCAGTTTCTCAGATTCGAGTTGGCATGTATGTGCACAAATTGGATAGGCCATGGACGGAAACTCCTTTCCAATACCAGGGATTTTACCTACGTACAAGACATGAAATTGAAGAAGTTCAACGATTTTGTAAATACGTCTATATTGATTGCGATAAGGGAACTCAGCCTTATAAAGAATCAGAAATAAGCAAACCTTCACCTTTGTTAGCAAAAGAAAGAAAAAACAAATCTACTCTTGTTAACTCTAAAGACCTTAAAACATTTAATTTCAATGTTGGTAGATACGACAAAGTAAGCAGGCCGTTTAAAAAAGAAATAAATAACGCTAAGGTTTTATTTGCAGATTTAGCTCACTCGGTAGAACAAGTTGGTTTCAACATTCGAGTGGGAAAAAAACCCAATATAAGTAAAACTAAATCACTTGCAAAGTCTGTCGTTAATAGCGTAATCAAGAATCCAAATACGATGATTTGGTTAAGCCGACTTAAAGACAAAGGTGGTTATACTTATAACCATTCTTTAAGATCAAGTATTTTAGCGATTGTATTTGGGCGTTACCTTGGTTTAAATGAAGATGATTTAATTCCTTTAGCAACAGGCGTATTATTAGCTGATATCGGCAAAACCAAAATCAGTAGAAAACTTTTGAATAAAACTGGAGATATAACAGATTCTGAAAGAGCCACTTTTAGAAATCATGTTGAACTTGGCGTTGAAATGCTTGCAACAGATAAAACTGTTGACCACACTACCCTTGTAATCGTTGAAACACACCATGAAAGATATGATGGATCAGGTTACCCCTATGCATTAGTTGGTAAAGAAATTCCATTTTTTGGCCAGATTGCTGGTTTAGTTGATGTATTTGATGCTGTTACCAATAAAAAATCATACGGCAAACAACTGACTTCATCACAAGCAATGGATTGGTTATACACCCTTAAAGGCAAAGACTTCTCTTCTGAACTAATTGAGAGCTTTATTCAAGCAATTGGTCTTTACCCTGCAGGTACAATAGTTGAACTAACTGATGACTCTGTTGGTTTAGTAGTGTCACACAACCCGGAAAAACGCCTTAGACCTGAAGTTTTCATGTTACGTGATACCAATCAAAACAAAACCAAATCAAAGAAAACAATTGATTTATCAAAAAGGGCATTTTTATCAAATATAGATAGACCTATGGTAAGAAGAGCTGTTTTGCCAGAACAATTAGATTTCGCTGCAAACGATTTATCTACAACCTTGCAAGACAACAAGGACATAAAAAAAGCACTGTTGGGTTAGTTTTATAAAAACCACCTCTTGCTTACGTAAGTTCTACAATAAAACTCTAATAAAATTTTATTAGTAGAGAGTTGTTCAAAACTCTCTACTAATATGTTCTAACATATATTACAATAACAAGCCTATATTCATTAGTTAGCTATTAACTTTTACTTAATCATGGATAATTTTATATGAAAAAATACCTACAGTTATTGGAACTTTTGTTAAAAAAAGGCACAACAAAAACTGACCGTACAGGCACAGGCACACAAAGCATTTTTGGACATCAAATGCGTTTTGATTTGTCTGAAGGCTTTCCAATGGTTACCACAAAAAAACTACATTTGAAATCAATTATTCATGAACTTTTATGGTTCATAGCTGGCGATACTAATGTGAAATATTTACAAGACAATGGAGTTAGAATATGGAATGAATGGGCAGATGAAAATGGAGAACTTGGCCCTGTTTACGGCCATCAATGGCGATCTTGGCCAAAACCGAATGGACAAACAGTGGATCAAATTAAAACTGTAATTAACCAAATTAAAAATACACCAGACTCACGTCGAATTATTGTAAGTGCATGGAACGTAGCAGATATTGAAAACATGGCTCTTCCTCCATGTCATTGTTTGTTTCAATTCTATGTCGCTGATAACAAATTGTCCTGTCAATTATACCAACGTAGTGCTGATGTTTTTCTTGGTGTACCATTTAACATAGCATCGTATGCTTTACTCACCATGATGATGGCACAAATTTGTGATTTAGAAGTTGGTGATTTTGTACATACATTTGGAGATACACATTTATATTCCAACCATATTGAACAAGCTAAATTACAGATAAGTAGGGATATTTTCGAACTACCTCACATGAAAATCAACCCAAATGTAAAAAACTTATTTGACTTTAACTATGATGATTTTGAGCTTATTAACTATCAATCTCACCCACATATAAAAGCAAAAGTTGCAGTTTAGTGAGCGTTACATTCATATTGGCAATGGACCAAAACAATCTAATTGGCTGCAACAATGACCTACCTTGGAAACTTCCTGCAGATTTACAATATTTTAAGAAAAAAACGATTAACAAAACCATTTTAATGGGAAGAAAAACATGTGATTCACTACCTTTTTGTCTGCCAAAAAGAAGAAATATCGTATTAACTAGAAACATTAATTTTTCAAGGCAAGGCTTTGAAGTCATACATAAAATTGACTCACTCCTTGATTTAAAAGGAGAGATTATGGTTATTGGTGGCGCAATGATTTACAAGTTACTCATGCCCCGAGCAAATAAGTTATTGATCACTAAAATCAAGCATAAATTTAAAGGTGATACTCACTTTGAATGGAATAAAAAACTTTGGAAAATAAGTTCTACCGAAGAACATTCGTCTGATGACAAAAATCAATATGACTATAGTTTTAATACATATAAAAGGGTAGCGGATACTTAAATCCACTATTCTAACATCAGCCTTTTCTATAGGGCGCGTTTAATACCTTATACACTGTATAAAGCTTACCATTAGCATCTAATCAATTTTTCGTGTAAAAACTCTAGCTGATAACAGCACCATCTACTACCACACTTACCACTTTATCTGATTAACCTATATTTTTATTCACCGTTTTCTCTGTACAGTTTTAAATTGTATTTAATGATTTCATGACTAGTAAGTATGGAACCATGTTTGCTTAGGTGCAATGGTTATTCAAGATAATTTAAATAAACCTTAGTAATATCAGGCACCTAGAAGCTGAATGAATAATGCATCACATTAGCTTAGTTGTAGTTTCAGATAACTATTTTTATTAAAATTGTAACTGAAATTGTTTTATTTTTATACTATAATATATCACCGTGAATTTTATATAGTTAAGCATCAACAAAATTTACATTTTACCTCAATTCATTCTTACTTGGAGAAAACAAGTTGACAACAGTCGCATCATTTAATGTTGAATACAAACAATACCTGTCACCTGCTGGTGAATTAGTAGGTGATATTACACCAGATATTGCTACAGATTTCGAGCAATTGAAAGCACTCTATGAAACCATGGTTATGACACGTGTATTTGACACCAAAGCCATAACTTTACAACGCACAGGAAAACTTGGTACCTATGCTTCCTCATTAGGCCATGAAGGCGTTCATGTTGGCATAGGTTCAGCAATGAATTATGAAGATGTTTTCGCACCGTCCTACCGAGAATATGGCGTGCAATTTTGCCGTGGTGTAAAAATGTCAGAAGTTTTATTGTTTTGGGGTGGCGATGAAAGAGGTAGTAACTTCTCGGGCCCTAAACATGATTTTGCCTGGTGCGTTCCTATCGCCACACAAAACACCCATGCAGCTGGTGCTGCTCTTAGTTTTAAATTAAGAAAAGAACCACGCTGTACAGTTTCAGTCATCGGAGATGGGGGCAGTTCAAAAGGCGACTTTTTAGAATCCATCAATGCCGCTAGTGCATTTAAGTTACCGATGGTTTTGGTTATTATCAACAATGGCTGGGCAATATCTGTACCAAGAGAAAAACAAAGTAGCGGAGAAACTTTGGCCCAAAAAGGTATTGGTGGTGGATTACCAAGCCTGCAAGTTGACGGCAATGACTTAATTGCTGTCCATCACGAAGTTAAAGCTGCACTTAAACGTGCCAGAGAAGGTGGTGGCGCTACTGTTATTGAAGCAATCACCTATCGAATAGGTGACCATACTACAGCTGATGATGCCAGCCGTTATCGAGATAAAGACGAAGTAGAAAACGCTAAAAAACTTGAGCCCATAGCTCGTGTTCGTAGGTACTTAATGAATAACAACCAATGGAGCGTTCAACAAGAAGAACAATTACTTGAACGGTGTAAACGTATGGTAGAAAGTGAGGTAAAAGTCTATATGGATACACCAATGCCTCCAGTTACAGATATGTTTGATTATATGTTCGCCGAATTGCCGCATGATCTTGTCTCTCAACGTAAATTTGCACAGGAGTTGGATAAATGAGCAATATAACATTAGTAGAAGCGGTATCTTTAGCCTTAGCGTACGAGTTAAAACATGACAATGATGTTGTCGTACTTGGTGAAGATGTCGGAATTAATGGCGGAGTATTCAGAGCCACCTCAGGCCTTGCTCAAGAATTTGGCACTGACCGTGTTATTGATACCCCTTTGGCCGAGGCCATGATTGCAGGAATGACTGTAGGCCTTGCAGCTCAAGGTATGAAACCAGTAGCCGAAGCTCAATTTATGGGATTTATCTACCCTATGATCGAACATATAGTATGCCACGCTGCCCGAATGAGAAATCGCACACGTGGGCGAATCACCTGCCCACTAGTAATTCGTGCCCCATTTGGTGGAGGAATTCACGCTCCTGAGTTACACTCTGAAAGTGTTGAAGCCATATTCGCCCATATTCCAGGTATACGCGTTGTTATTCCATCATCTCCTTCAAGAGCCTATGGTTTATTATTGGCAGCCATTAGAAACCCTGATCCTGTTTTGTTTTTAGAACCCAAAAGAATATACCGCCTTCACAAAGAAGAAGTGATAGATGATGGTGAGGAACTTCCATTAGACATGTGCTTTGAACTACGTGAAGGAACGGATGTGACACTCGTAACTTGGGGTTCAATGATTAAAGAAACCCTAGAAGCTGCTGACAAACTTGAAAAAAAGGGCGTTTCAGCAGAAGTTATTGATGTGGCGACTATCAGCCCAATAGATATGGACACAATTTTAGAATCTGTTGAAAAAACAGGGCGTTGTGTCATCATTCAAGAAGCTGCAAAACATTGCAGTGTTAGTTCTGAAATTTCTGCAACACTTGCTGACAGAGGCTTGTATTCACTTTTAGCCCCTGTAAAACGTGTAACTGGTTATGACACTATTATGCCACTGTTTAAATTGGAGAAAAAATACATGCCAACTACTCAACGAATTATTGATACCGTCAACGAAATAATGGAGCTTTCCTCATGAAACTATTTAAATTACCAGACTTAGGTGAAGGACTGCCAGATGCAGAAATTGTCGAATGGCATGTAAAAGAAGGAGATGTTGTTATTGAAGACCACCCGATGGTCTCAATGGAAACAGCTAAAGCCGTTGTAGACGTCCCTTGCCCCTACTCTGGAACCATTACAAAATTACATGGTCAACCTGGAGATGTTATAGACACAGGCGCTGTATTGGTAGAGTTTGATGGAAATCAAACACAAGCTACTGCAGTAAGTAACAATTCAGTAAGCAGCGAAAGTGATACACCTGCAAAGTTAAAAGAAGATATTGTCGATTTAATTGATGATTTAGAAGAAGAACTTCCTTTTTCTAAATCAAAAGCAGAACTGACTAATGAAGATGACAGTGGCACTGTTGTAGGCGCAATGGAATCTACAGATCAGGTCATTAATGATGTCACAAGTGTGGGGAATATCAAAATTGCACCTGCGGTTAAGGCATTAGCTAAAAAACTAAAAGTAGATTTAAAAGATGTTGTTGCAACTGGACCTGGTGGTGTTATACGTCCAAGTGACATTCGTTTGGTACATGAAATAAGTACGTCTATAATTGAAAAAACGATTACACCGTCTCAGGTTCAAAAAGTTATACCTCAACCAACGGTTACCCAGCCACCAAAAGTAATAGCAACTCCTGAAACTCACAATACAAGCAATGTCGATGATCAGTGGCAGCAAGTAAAAGGCACACGAAGAGCCATGGCACGTATCATGGCAGATGCCCATGCAAAAATTGTACCTACTACTTTAATGGACGATGCTGACATTTATAAATGGGCTGTTGGAGAAGATATTACTGCTCGATTAATTCGTTCATTGGTAAAAGGCTGTAAAGCTGAGCCCGCATTAAATGCTTGGTTTGATGGCGACAAACTCGCCAAGCGTAATATTAGTCACATAGATGTTGGTATTGCCGTAGATACAGCTGATGGATTATTTGTGCCAACTATGCGCAACTGTGAAAAACGTGATGCCAATCAGGTACGTACGGGTATGAACACCATAAAAGAACAAATTAAAACACGTAGTATTCCTCCAGAAGACATGAAAGACTTTACAATAATGTTATCAAATTTCGGAGTATTCGCAGGTCGCTATGCTACTCCTGTAATAACACCTCCATGTGTGGCTATAATGGCATCTGGTAAGTTATTACAAGAAGTTGTGCCAGTCCTTGGAGGATTCGAAGTGCACCGCATGATACCGCTATCTTTAACATTCGACCATCGTGCAGTAACAGGTGGTGAAGCAGCACGATTTTTAGCTGCCGTAATAAAAGACTTGAATAAATCAAGATAAACCATAGATTGTAGCAAGTAAAATATCACCCTAAACAAAGAGACATATGAAAATACAAGACAAAAAAGTAGTAAATATAAAATACACCCTCACCGACAATGATAAAAATATAATTGACCAATCACAAGATGGAAGTTTTAGTTTCCTTATTGGAGCTGGCAATATTATTCCAGGACTTGAAAAATCCTTAATGGAAAAAGAAGTTGGCAATGTATTTGATGTTCAAATTGAACCCGCGGAAGCTTATGGAGAATACAATAAAGAATTCGTTCACAAAGTCCCAAGAACACAATTTCCACCAGATGTAGAAATCAATCCAGGCATGCAATTTCAAGGGCAAAGCCCAGATGGTCAAATGACGGTTGTCACTGTAAAAGAAATCAATGGTGATGACATCATGATTGACAACAACCATCCCTTAGCTGGTGTGCAGCTTAATTTTGCAGTAGAAGTTACTGGTATAAGAGAAGCATCGGAAACAGAATTAGAGCATGGCCATGTTCATGACTCAAATGAGCATCACGCTTAACAAAGTATAGCAAATGATTTAAAAAGGCTCCATTAGGAGCCTTTTTTATTACTCAAACAATAGAAACCTTTGCACATTTCATGGAATGTTTAAAATGATACTCTTGCTGTTACAAAACCAGCAAACTTTTAAATAAGTTACAACTAATTTCTAAAGCTTCAACTCACACCAATGACACTATCAAAGCGCGTAGTATAATCTGGTGTTTTTTTATTACTGTGCATCATCCATTGCTTATCAAAACCTTCAGTAGCAAATCGTGCAACGCCTTTACCATAACGTAGATTAATCGCATCTAAAACATTCATCAATTTATAATCACCAGGCGATTCCTTCACAAACATGTCGGTTTGTACACAATTCCTGTCACAAATATCATTTAGCGTAATGCCTGCTTTTTTATAATAGAAACCTTTTTTATAGATTCTCTTTAAAGCCTGCTCACAGGCTTGTAAAAATACCCTAGTATCATCATTAGCAATAGGTAATTTTATAGTTATGGATCGAGCATATTGCTTATCTCTTACACTAAACGGATTAGTCCTGATACCAACCGTTATACACGCGGCTACAGAATTCTGCTCTCTCAATTGCACGCATGCACGGGTGACATGATAGGCCAGTGCCTCACTTAAGAGATTATATTCTTGTGCTTTTCTTCCAAATGAACGGGTACAAATAATTTGTTTTTTCTTTTCAGGATCTGCGTCAAAAGCTAAACAAGGCTGGCCCCGCAATTCTGTGATGGTACGCTCCATAACCACACCAAACCGACGACGCATATTTTTTATTTCGCTATCCCGTAATTGTTGCGCCGTGTAAATCCCCATAGCATTAAGTTTAGCAGACAAAGCACGCCCTATTCCCCAAATATCATTAACTCCTAGGTGTTTTAAAGCCTCCGTTTGCTGATAAGGATTATCCAACAACAAAACATTACCCGATACTTTTAATTTTTTAGCAAAATGGTTAGCAACTTTAGCTAACGTTTTGCTGGGCGCAATACCTACACAAACAGGTAAACCCAACCATTTGCAAATATGTTTTACCAACTTTTGGTTGTATTTAACCAAATCTAGATGTAGAAAATTTTTATAATTAATAAATGACTCATCAATGGAGTAGACTTCAATATCATCTGAATATTGTTCGATTATTTCCACAGTGCGATGTGACATATCGCCATAAAGTGCATAATTAGAAGACAAAACCTGAATATTCTCTTGCCGCACCAAATCAGCAATTTGATGAACTGGCGCAGCCATCTTAACACCCATATTTTTTACTTCATCCGAGCGTGCCACAGCACAACCATCATTGTTACTTAAAACAATGACAGGACGATGCCATAAGTTCGGGTTAAAAACCCGCTCACAACTAACATAAAAATTATTAACGTCACAAAGTGCTATCATATTTGAATTATAATTATTGTTTTCTCAAAACTTGCGAATCAACGAAGTAACCACGCCCCAAATAACCAACTCATTTTCACCGCTCATCACAATAGGCTTAAAGTTTTTATTTGCAGGAACTAAACTTACACCATTTTTAGTAGACAAACGCTTAATGGTAAATTCATTGTTAACCGCTGCAATCACAATATCGCCATTTTTTGCGGTCACCGCACGATCAACCACCACCAAATCTCCGGCGAAAATTCCCGCATCACACATCGAATCCCCTTCAACCT
Source organism: Alcanivoracaceae bacterium (assembly GCA_016744455.1). Classification (GTDB taxonomy): domain Bacteria; phylum Pseudomonadota; class Gammaproteobacteria; order Xanthomonadales; family Marinicellaceae; genus NORP309. Next base: position 327,288 of record JADGEI010000001.1, on the reverse strand, counting down.
TAGCAAAAAATGATGCCGTAGGGTTTTTGATTAAATAATCATTCAAATCCATGGTATCCCCAAGATACTCTTCAGCAGGTGAAGGGAACCCAGCAGGAATAGTGGTTTCATATAACGGTAATTCCATATCGGAATGAACAGGCATTAAGATAGATACTTTGGACATGTCACGGTATAAATTTAAACAGGTTTCAGTTTACCATCAAACTTATGCTAGAATGCTGTTTTAATTTTATTTTTTTTAATCATGACCACAACAAATACTCTCAGTAAAAAAATGATGTTCTTCTACGCAGTTGAATTAATTTCTGCTATCGCATATACAATAACTGAAGGCTTTTTAGGGCTGATCTGGTTTGCTGTTGCGATCAGCTTTATTGGGCTGATACCCAAACTAACAGCCTCAAAATTTCCTGCCAAAACCATTACCCTTATTGCAAGAGCATGTTTACTTTTGTCCTCAATAACTTGGGGCTACATCATCATGTATTACCTCAGCTCCACACCCGTGATACTAACAACCATACTCGTTGCCCGAGTCATAGCCACCCTAATCACGTTCAAAGAGCTACGCGACCATATCATAATCGTTGCTCCATTATTAATCGGTTTTGCCCTACTCAAGCAAGCTGGATGCATCCCTCCCATAGCTTTTTAACCCTTTGCATTTAGTTTAACTTGAAACCCCACAATATATAAGTTAATATCTCGCACCCTAAAGGCCGAGTGGTCGACTAAATTGTAGGAACAATTTGAACAGCTTCAGCTGGCCCGAAGGGTGTAGG
>JADGEI010000001.1:0-326403 GCA_016744455.1 Alcanivoracaceae bacterium | reverse complement strand
ACAGGATGTCCGGAATTAAGCGCTGCGCCTTGTTAAATCAGGTAATGTTCAAAGTAGTAAAAGGTAAGTAAAAATATGGTGAGGTGGCCGAGTGGTCGACTAAATTGTAGGAACAATTTGAACAGCTTCAGCTGGCCCGAAGGGTGTAGGACAGGATGTCCGGAATTAAGCGCTGCGCCTTGTTAAATCAGGTAATGTTCAAAGTAGTAAAAGGTAAGTAAAAATATGGTGAGGTGGCCGAGTGGTCGAAGGCGCACGCCTGGAAAGTGTGTAAGCGGAAACGCTTCGAGGGTTCGAATCCCTCCCTCACCGCCATTATTCAAACCAGTCCTTTTCCAAAGTTCACATCAGACTGACTAATATAAAAATGTAACATAATTCCTGATACATATCCTCAACGATAATACCAAACACTATATTTCATCTTATTGCTAAGTGATAATATATTGTCTGGTCTTATCGATGTATGACGTTAATTATTTTTGATTTTAGAACTATTCAAATACATTATCTACTGGAACAATTTTCACTTCATCTTCATCAATATATAATGGGAATTTCTGTAAAAACTCATCTTTCTTAAGTAGTTTTTCATCTTTTTCAGAATTGTATTTCATTGGAGACATCTGTCCTGAAACAAGTCTTTGCTTCATATCTTCTGCATCTTTTGTGATGAAAACAAATTGCATATTCTCTTCTTGCAGGTGTTTGGTTATAACCGCATTTACTTCTTCTAATGTTAGCTTAGCTAATCCTTCTTTAATGTACTGAGTCCATTCCGGTATGCCATAAAACTGACTGTCTAAAGCATAACCCAAGATACGGTCTTGGCTTTTAACCAATAAACCAGCATACTTCTCTAAATAATTACGGGTACTTTCGAACTGTTCTTGTGTTAAACCGTGTTTGATTAAATGGTGCAATTCATAACTGGCAGCACGCGTGGCAAAATGTGCATCATTATTGCTGCGCAGCGGGCGCAACCAGATTTGAAAAATCTGTGAATGACGGCCTAAATTGGCATCAGGTTGGGTTAAAAACATGCCTCTAGGAAAATATTCAACATAAGAATAATCACCATAGTTCATGCCACGTTTTTCACGAATAACATTGTACAAATGACTGTTTGAATTACGATGCTCACCTAAATAAGAGCGTACCAACCATAAAGCAACAAAATCTTTATCAGCACGAGTAACATTAATAGGAAAACCAAATGAAACAGCTGTTGCTTTAGTTTGCTTCTCAACAATAGTAACAGAACGGCCAATCAACGTTGGCGCTTCAGGCAACGATTTCTTTTTCTTTTGACCAACAGCTAATTTTTTGCTGAGTTGAGTTTTTAACGCATTGAATAATGCATCAGACAAGTTTCCTGTTACGCCAATGGTCAAATTCTCTTGGGTCAGTTGATTATGATAAAATGATTTTACATCTTCTAATGTAATACTTTCTAATTCTGATAAATCTCCAAGGTTATAGGTTTCATAAGGATGACCTTCATACAGTTCGCTATATAATACTTCTTTACCCAATTCTTCATCATTGTTGCCTTTTAAATTGGTTTTAATGGCATTAATTTGCTCTTGCTTAAGGCGTTTAAAATCATCTTCTCTGAATCCTGGGTTAACTAAACTATCTAACACAAGGTCTAACCATTCTTTGGTTTTTTCTTGATGTACACGCCCCCTAAAGCTCATCATTTCTTTATCAACTTGATTTCCAAATCCCGCAGCCATTGGTAACATACGTTTATTAATTTCAGTAGAAGAATATAATTTTGATCCACCATCGGTTAACATTGAGGCAGTTAAAGCAGCAATACCATTTTTATTTGAATCTTCGTACGCAGGTCCAGTATTGAACAAAAAGTTTAAATCAATTATAGGACTTTTATTGCGCTTATCTAAAATTGCAAATTTTGCTGATTGAGGTTTGTTGGCTTGCTCAACTAAAGAAGCGAGATTAAAATCATTGTTTAACCCTTCAATTTTTTCTGCTTGTGCCAAACTGACCATAATACGGCCATCATCAACCAAATATTGGTTCGCAGCCGCCTTTATGTCTTGTGCTGTAATTTTATCCAAAAGAGCATATTGACGATTAATCAACTCTGGGTCACGTTCTTGCTCAACAACACTTGCCAAAATATCAGCAATGGTTTCGGAATTGTCTAAGGCCGTTGCAAAACCATAACGTGACGCTGACTTTAAATCATCCAATTTTGATTTTTCTACTGTTTCAGTTCTGGCTTTTACTAGCGTTGCAACAATGGAGTCTTTAACGGCTTGAAAATTTTCCGCATTAGTTAAACGTGCAGCAAAGTAAATCAAACCAGGGTCTTTACGCGATGGAGCAAAAGCATAGAACTGATCAGCTAACCGTTTATTAGTAACTAATTCTTGGTAGATTTCTGAGGTTCTGCCAAAATATATTTGATTTAGTAAATCAATGGCTGATTTATCAACCGTTTTACCATCATCGGCAGGCCCGTGAAAAGCCATTGTAAACCATGGTTGTGTAGGAGACTCCCATTTAACATGTTTGTACACTTGACCACTAGCTTTAGGTTCAACAGGAATATTCGCTGTATAGGTGCCCTGTTTCCATTGCCCCCAATATTTTTTAACCAAGGCAAAAGCGGCTTCTGGTTCAACATCACCAACGATAATAACGCTGGAATTTTCAGGGCGATACCAACGATCAAAAAATGTGTGAGAATATTCATATTGATTAGGCATATCTTCAATATCCCTAAAGAAACCCATCGTTGTATGCTTATAGGTATGTGTTGTAAAAGCATTATCACGAATGGTCTCTCTTAATTTTGAAAAAGGATTAGCACTGTTTTTTAAGTATTCACCTTTTACCGCCAATGCCTCATTTTTAAATTCTGCTTCAGTGTATTCTAAATTTTGAAACCTATCTGCTTCTAACTTCAGCAAAGTATCCAAACCATCTTTTGTTATGGTTGTGTGATAATTGGTGTAATCATCTGTCGTATAAGCATTTTGGTCAGCACCAATGTTTTTTAACATTTTTCCATAAACATCTGCTGAATAGTTTTTAGTGCCATGAAACATCATGTGTTCAAAGAAATGAGCAAAACCAGATTTACCTTCTTCTATTTCATTACGTGACCCAGTTTGCACTGGTATCTGCACGGAAACCACTTCAGGATAATCAGTGGGCACAACAATCACACGCAAGCCATTATCCAAATCTCGCATTAAATAGGGTGAGTTGAAGACTTTGTTGTCAGCAGGCTTTTCAGTAGATTTATTTGTGGTTGATTTTTTAGGCGTTTGCGAACATGACAAAACAAGTCCACAAATAAACATAACAATAATACTCTTTTTAAACACGGGCAAATACCTCTCTAATTTTGTTGAATGATTTTATACTTCTTTTGATAACGAAACAAGAAGTTAATTGTAACAAATATAGTAAACTTTCAATTTCATGGAATGAACTTCATTATTAACAATCTGTAGATACAAATAAGGAAAAACGAATATTTATCTGGCAAATAACAGTAAAACATATAAAATGTAATATAATTAACGTTTTCAAAAACCACTAGAAAAATATAAATGAAATTTAATCTACTTTATAATAGGCTTATTGTTGTCAACAACACTGTTTTCATCCACAAGTTACGCAGTTACAACTGATGCTGGTACTGAAAAGATTTTTCAAACCACAAATGGCCCCTTGGCAACAAATTCAACAAATGGCACACCATTAACAACAATATTTGCTGCTGACAATTCCTTTGCAGGTAACACTTTTGATGTTCAAGTATTAGGTTATAATTAATAATTGATATCAGCTGTTAGATAGGATAAATTCCGACGTTCGCATTTCATATATAATTACTTAGGGCATTATCATTCCTAAATTATTATCGCCTTTTTTGATCCTTATACCCTCTCTTTGAAATATAGCTCTTCTAACCCTAATTATGCTGCCGTGTTTAATGGCTTTATATACTCGCCAAATCCTAAAACCCTTTTACATGTCTTCAGGGTGGTTGACGCCATCATAAGTTGGTATATTTTCCAGCTCTAAAGGATTAACTCCTTCTAAACAAGCAACATTAAATCCATATTGCGATGGGTTTGAACGGCGTTGATGATGTGTGTATATGCCACATATCGAACAAAAGTAGTGTTTAGCAGTCATGGTATTAAACTGATACATATTAAGTTTATCCTTGCCCTTGATGATAGTTATGCCATCCAATGGTACTGATGCAACAATTGACCCTCGCCTAAGACACATAGAACAATCACATCGTCTTGGGTCATCAAGGCCATTGGGGAGCGAAAGTTCAAACTGAACAGCACCGCAATGGCATGAGGCTTTGTGATTTAAATTAATCAAGGATCTATTCTTTTTATTTTATGTATCGCGTTAATGGCATAAACAATTTTAATCATCAATTATCCTCTATATTGACCGGATTTAACCTTGACATTATTTTTAGTTTGAGAGTTTGCTCTTCTGTTTCTTCTACGTGTCAATTTGCGATAAGCAGTATTTTTTTCTCTAGTTGGATGATACATACTTAAATCAGCTTCAGCATCATCAATCTGCAATGTTTTTGCTGCTTTCAAGAAAAAAAAGTTTACCATTACAAGGTTTAATAGCAATAATTTAATCCTATATTGTTTTAGGTCATTACCAAAATAATAGCTCTCAGAAAAAAAGAAGTAAACTAAAGAAACAGCCATAACAATTAAGACTGTATTTAACATCAATATCGTAATTTTCATGTAGTTTTTCAAAAATAAACTAAATAAAAACAAGATTGGGCTCATAGCAAGAAAATACATCCAAATAGAAAAATTATGTGTAGGATTAATATCTTCGAACAATCCTAAAACGCAAAAAACGATAGTGACAACTATTATCATAGAACGCAATAAATCCAATTCCAAGTTATGTGATAAACTATTATTACTATAAGTCATTATTCTGCTCCATAATTAAAGACATAAAACAGAAAATGGCAATTTCTATTACCGTAACAGTTTTATGTTGTCAAAAATTATATCATTTCCTTGGTTATAATTGAATATGCCAAGAGTCATTTCACAAATGCAAGTATTTTATATTTAATGAGAGCTTTGCATAACTCGTGGAACGTGTTAAAAGCCGCTAAAGACTCCACTCAGTGTAAAAAAATGCAAATAGCGAGCTATTTGACGCATTCTTTGCCTTGATTGATATAGTTATCACTCTTTTTATTCACTGACCCAGAATTGTGCAAAACTCTTTTAATCTATTTACTTTTGTAGCTATACAGAAAATTTCAATTAGGTTGTCTCTTCATACAAACCCATTAGAACTTTCTCTGGAGTCATTGGCGAATGAAATTTTATTTTATAATCAGGATTAAAGGCTTTTATTGCATTAGCTAGAGCAAAATATACCCCTATTCCATACATTAATGGCGGTTCACCTACAGCTTTAGATTTTAATATGGCCATATCATTTCCTTCTGTCTCAAGTGGTATAACCCTGATTTCTTTGGCAACCGAGAACACGTCAGGTATTTTATAAGTGGATAAGGTATTCGACAACAGTCGCCCATCATCGTTGTAGGCTATCTCCTCCATAGTCATCCAACCAACACCTTGTGCTAACGCACCTTCTACTTGACCTAAGTCTACACCGAGGTTCATGCTTTTGCCAAAATCATGGACAATATCTACACGATCAATTTGATATGTGCCACGTAAACAATCAACTGTTGTTTGAATTAAAGCAGTGCCATATACATGGTAAGCAAAGGGATGACCTTTTTCTTTACCCTTATCAAAATTAATAATTGGAGTCGCATAATGTGCATTTTCAGTTAAACAAATACGCTTCCAAAAAGCTTTGAAGATAAGTTCTTTCCAATTCAATGCTGTTTTTTCGTTATTAATATACACCCAATTATTTATTAGTTTAATTGTATCAATACCTACCGACAACTCCTCGGCTGCCACATATTTAAGCCGTTTAACCAAAGCGTTACACGCTTTCATCAAGGCTTTACCATTTAGATCAGCTGTAGCACTGGCAGCCGTTGGTGAAGTATTGGCCACACGGGTTGTATTTGTGGTTTCTAATTTTAATAAGTCAGCATTAATCGAAAATATTTGTTGAGCAACTTGCAACATTTTAGTATTAACGCTTTGCCCCATTTCTACAGCACCTGTGCTAATGCCAACACTGCCATCTTGGTAAATATGCACTAAAGCACGAGCATGATTCATAGGAGTATTGGTAAATGAAATGCCGAAACAAATTGGCATCACTGCCATGCCTTTTTTATGCTGTTGATTGCTCACATTAAACGCCTGAATTTCTTGCTCTACCTGATTGATATTTATAGCTTTATCTAGTTGAATCCAGGTGTTATTAGCTTCGACTTTTTCTGCTTTTTGTCCATAATAAAATTTATCGTTTTCTTGTAACAAATTAGCTTGCTGAATCTTCCATGCAGGTACATTCAACTCGGTTGCTGCTTTTGCAATAGCTGATTCGATAACGTATTTTCCTTGTGGCCCGCCAAACCCTCTAAATGCAGTATTCGGTGGTAAATTAGTTTTACAACTATGTACTATGGTTTTAACATTGGGGATAAAATAACTGTTTGTCGCATGAAATAGAGTTCGCTCAGCAATGGCAGGAGATAAGTCTGCTGCAGCTCCAGAATTCTGCAAGAACTCAACTTCAAAAGCTTTGATCTTGAAACCTTCGTCTAAACCTATTTTAAACGTGCTTTCATAAGGATGACGTTTACCTGTCATTTTTAAATCATCATGTCGATCTAAGACCAATTTTACTGGTTTATTTAACATATGAGTAGCCAAAGCTACCATACATGCCCAGGGTGTTGCTTGATCCTCTTTCCCTCCAAAGCCTCCGCCTAAGCGAGTAACATCGACTTCAATTTTATGCATTGGTACTCCCAATACTCGTGCTGCAATTCTTTGAACTACTGTCGGTCCTTGAGTTGAAGACATCAATTTAATGCATCCATTTTCCATTTTTTCAGCATAAGCACCTTGAGTTTCTAAATACAAATGTTCTTGCCCATTAGAAAAAGTCTCATCACTAAACACATATTTACATTTAGTAAAAGCTTCATTCACTTTACCTGCCTGAAATGAACGCGCTGGATTGATGTAGTGCTTTTTTATATGTGCTTGTTTAGCCGTAGTTATGATGGGCAATTCATTATAATTAACCTTTATTAACTTCCGTGCTTGCTTGGCAATAAACTGACTTTCAGCCACCACAATAGCTAATGGCATGCCTTGAAAATGAATTTCATCTTCAGCCAACAAATGCTCATCCAATAATATACCTCCTATTTGGTTTTCTCCTGGTATGTCTTTCGCTACAATAACTTTTTCGACACCAGTTAATTCTTGTGCTTTACTAATATCGAGACTGAGGTTGTTAGCATGGGCAATATCACTGCAAAAAACAACGGCATGTAATGAATGTTGCTTCGTTAAAATATCATCAATAAAGAGGGATTCTCCACGTACATGCCCATTGGCATCTATGTTCTTCATGCGACTTCTCCGAACTTAACTATTCTAGGAAATAATTTGATAAAATGTGCTTTAACTAGTTGATTGGCTAACAATCTCTTATAGTCTGATGAACCACGCACATCAGAAATTGGAAAAATCTCTTTATTCATGACTTCCATCATTTCTTTTATAAGTTTATTAGAGATTTTCTTGTTAAGTAAAAAAAGACAAGTTTGCTTTAAATACAACGGAATCGCAGCAACCCCTCCAACAGATAGGTCACACACCACCACCCTGTTTTCATTGTCGATTTCAATATGAATTGCCGTATTAACAGTAGCAATATCTAAATGTTCACGTTTTGAAACTTTTTCAAAATTAAAAAAGCAGTTATTTGAAGGCAAATTAAACCAGAGTTTTGCAATCGATTCTGATTCGGATAAATCTGTTTTCTTATAATCCAAGAAAAAATCTTTCAATTTAACTTGGCGAGTTTCATTACGTTTTGCTATAAGAAGAGTAGCATCCAGCGCCAAGAAAAAAGCACTCATGTCACCGATTGGCGAGGCATTAACAAAATTTCCTGCAATGGTTGCCATGTTACGTATTACTTCAGATGATAATAAACGTAAGTAGTCTTGTAAATGAGGGATACGTTTATTAAGTTCTTGGTTTTCGAACAAATCACTAACTGTAGCTATACCTGATATCGAAAATCTATTATCTTCAACAACAACTGATTGACCTTGCTCTAAAGTAATGTAACGTAACTTAGACGCTTGCACTAGTTCATCTGCTTTCTGCACGTATAAATCAGTACCTCCTGCAATTATTGTTTCACCTTCCACGAAATGCTCTTTTTTAATAGCAACTAGTCGATCTAAAATATTAATAAAATATTCAGGTATAAACCCCTGATTAACAAGTTGTTGCAAGGTGAATTTTTGGCCTTTATGTTTTGAGTTCTCAACCAGCTCCTTTGCCGCATTAATTATTGAGACATAACCTGTACATCGACAAATATTACCACTGATAGCATCAAGCATTTGTTGTTCAGTTTTTGAGTTATCATTTAAACAGTAATTTGCCATAGCTACAACAAACCCTGGTGTACAAAATCCACATTGGGATGCATAATTATCTTTTATAGATTGCTGTATCTTATTGAGTTTGTTGCCGATATTTAAACCTTCTACAGTAACAACATGCTTACCTTTGGCATTAGCCAGTGGCGATATACATGATGTAATACTATGGTATTTGATACTTTCTTTGTCGTCTGAAAGTTCGCCAACCATCACAGTGCATGCGCCACAATCGCCTTCCCTGCATACAATCTTGGTTCCTTTTAAGCTTCTATTTTCGCGGATAAAGTCCACTAGTGTCATGGATTTATTTGCATCGGTTTTTATTTTTTTATCATTTAATATAAATTCAATCATGTTTTTATTTTAATTTATTTAGTAAAAGATTACCTAATTTTAGTGTGATATAATCGCAAAATTAAATTTTACAGAGATTGATTTGAAAGCACTAGTCAAAAAACACCCTAAACAAGGCATTTGGATGGAGGATGTTCCCATCCCAAAAATTGGCCACAACGATGTATTGATCAAAGTTAAAATGACAGCTATTTGCGGCACAGATTTACATATATATAATTGGGATGAATGGTCACAAAAAACCATTAAAACACCGATGACCATTGGCCACGAATTCGTTGGAGAAATTGTAGAAATTGGCAGTGAGGTCACTGGCTATGAAATAGGTAAACGTGTAAGTGCTGAAGGCCATATTACTTGTGGTGTTTGCCGCAACTGCAGAGCTGGTACCCAACACCTCTGCCCTAATACAGTTGGCATCGGTGTCAATCGTGATGGAGCTTTTGCTGAATACATCTCTGTTCCTGCAAAAAACCTCTGGCCAATTCACGATACTATATCATCTGAATTAGCCGCTTTTTTTGACCCATACGGCAATGCGGCTCATTGTGCATTAGCATATGATGTGATAGGCGAAGATGTACTAATCACAGGCGCTGGTCCAATTGGTATAATTGCAGCAGGTATATGTAAGCATGTTGGAGCCAGAAATGTAGTGATTACTGATATTAACGAATATCGTTTGAATTTAGCAAAAAAAATCGGAGCAGACAGAACAATAAATATCACTAAAGAAAGATTACGTGATGTTATGAACGAATTGCACATAACGGGATTCGATGTTGCTTTAGAGATGTCTGGCAACCCACATGCATTTAATGATTTACTCAAAGCTATGTACCATGGTGGGAAGATTGCACTGCTCGGTATTCTACCGCGATCCACTCAAATAGATTGGGATGACATTATCTTTAAGGGCCTTGAAGTTAAGGGCATATATGGCCGTAGAATGTATGAAACATGGTACAAAATGACACAAATGTTACGTACAGGCTTTGATTTATCCAAAGCTCATTCTCACACCATCGCTATTGACGATTTTCAAACGGGCTTTGATCTCATGCAATCAGGGCAATGTGGCAAAGTAGTATGCAAATGGTGAATTTAAAATTATTTTGTAATAATATTCTACACTTACGTTCTTCTATTACATAAGACCTAATTAACTTTTTTTATGATTTTATATATTTTCCCCCATCTGAATATAGTTCATAGAATACCAAAAGTTAGTTAGGTTTTTTTATTCAAAAAACAGTTAGGACATACGCATTATAATTTGTTAAAATAAGTATCTTTACTATCAACTTACTTGTTTCATGAATAAAACCACCAAACAACACTACCAAAACACGCTTACAGAAATCAAAGAAGCGGGGTTATACAAAGATGAAAGAATCATCACAAGCCCACAATCAGCCCATATATCACTTCCTGGTGGTGAAATAGTTATTAATTTTTGTGCTAACAACTACCTTGGGCTTGCTGACAATAAAGAAATAATTGATGCTGCATCACAGGCACTTCAAACCCATGGTTTTGGTATGGCATCGGTTCGTTTTATTTGTGGTACACAAGATTTACATAAAAAATTAGAGAACAGCATCAGTAATTTTTTAGGCACAGAAGACACAATACTTTACTCATCATGTTTTGATGCAAATGGTGGTTTATTTGAAACGATATTGACAGCAGAAGATGCTGTAATAAGTGATGAACTCAATCATGCTTCAATTATTGATGGCGTGCGTTTGTGTAAAGCCAAGAGGTTTCGTTATAAAAACAGTAATATGCAGGATTTAGAACAACACCTAATCGATTCACAAGACTGTGTTAAGAGGTTGATTGTAACTGATGGAGTTTTCAGCATGGATGGAACCATTGCAAAATTAGATGAAATTGTCGCCTTAGCAGAAAAATACGATGCAATGGTTATGGTTGATGACTCCCATGCAACTGGTTTTACAGGCCCAACAGGCAGAGGTTCAGCAGAATTATGCGGCGTTCAAGATAAAATTGATATATTTACCTCAACTCTTGGTAAATCATTGGGTGGTGGATCTGGTGGATTTACCTCAGGTAAACAAGAGATTGTAGACTTATTAAGACAACGTTCTCGCCCTTATTTATTCTCAAACTCCTTACCACCTCCATTGGTCGCAGCTGGTATAAAAGTATTTGAGCTATTGTCTACTTCAGATGGTTTACGAGAGAAACTCAACAGTAATACGCTTTATTTTCGTACAGAAATCGCAAAACTTGGTTTTGACATCAGCGGAGATACTCACTCAATAGTTCCAATTATGTTATACGATGCCAAATGTGCTAAGAATATGGCAGACCGGTTATTAGAGCTTGGCATTTATTGTATTGGTTTTAGTTTTCCTGTTGTACCAAAAGACCAAGCGCGAATTCGTTTACAAATTTCCGCCGCGCATTCACGTCAAGATTTAGATAAAGCCCTGGCATGTTTTGCCCAGGTAAAAAAAGAATTTGAATAAAGGAGTTTTATCATGAAAAATATATTGCCACTTGTATTTTTATTTGTCAGTCATTTAGGTACTGCACAAGTTACTATTATCCATAATGTTACTGGCAATAGCATTAACCAAGGTCAACATGTCACTTTCAAAGCAATGGCTTTTCAGGATGGCAAGGTACTTATGACCGGGAACCAAGCTGACTTAAGCAATACTTACCCTCAAGCTAAATTAATAGATGGCAAAGGTCATTCATTGTTACCAGGCTTACATGATGCTCATGCTCACATACTTGGTTTAGCTAAATTAAAAAATGAAATTGATTTAATGAGTGTCACTTCACTGGAAGAATCCCTACAAATTATTCAAAAGTTTATAGATGAAAACCCGAATAACAATTGGATTTTAGGTAGAGGTTGGAACCAAGCTTTATGGCAAGGTAAAAAATTTCCAACCTACAAAGATTTAGATAGTTTGAAAACTGACAAACCCATATGGTTACGCCGAGTTGATGGGCATGCAGGTTGGGCAAATTCTAAAGCCATGGAAATCGCCAAAACCAACCAATACCTCAAAGATTTACCTGGCGGTGAAATTATCGTTGATGAACAAGGCATACAAACAGGCATATTTGTCGATAATGCTATGAATTTAATTTCAGAACACATTGGCGTAGAAAAAAATGCCAATACGAAAGAACTCATTCATCAAGCATTAATGTACCTCGCCTCATTAGGAATGACATCAGTTGATGATGCTGGGATTGATTGGTTGGAATATGACATCTACAAGACCTTAAGTGCAGAAAACAACTTACCCATTCGGATTAATGCCATGCTAGGTTCATGGTCTAAGGTATTGGACAAAATGTTATCTTATGGGCCTTACAAAGATGATTACTTACAAATTCACGCGATTAAATATGTTTCTGATGGTGCTCTTGGTTCTCGTGGCGCCGCTATGCTTAAGCCCTATGATGACCGTTCTGATGCTGTGGGATTATTTGTTCAATCTAAAGAATTCATTCAAGAGGGTGTCTTTGCAAATGCCGATAAGGGTTGGCAAGCAGGTATTCATGCTATTGGCGATAAGGCCAATCGAATTTCGATTGATATCTTTTCAGACCCTAAAGCCAAAACATTAGAAAATAGAAATCGTATAGAGCACGCTCAGATTATTGATTTTGGAGATTTAAATAAACTCAAAGAGTTCAATATTATTGCTTCTATGCAACCCACTCATGCGACTTCAGATAAAAATATGGCACAAGATCGAGTTGGGAGGCAGCGACTTCGTGGTGCTTATGCTTGGCAAACTCTCTTAAAAAAAGGAGTAGTTATAGCATCAGGTTCTGATTTTCCTGTTGAATTACCAAATCCTTTTTTTGGTTTACATGCAGCAGTAACACGTCAAGACCGAGACAACCAACCACCAGGTGGCTGGATTCCTGTAGAAAACATGTCAGTTAAACAGGCATTAGAATCCTTTACCATAGGTGCTGCTTTTGCGAATCGCAAAGAAAGTGAAATTGGAAGCTTAGAGAAAGGAAAGTGGGCAGATTTTATTCTCGTTGATCAAGATATTTTTTTGATTGATAAAAAAGACATATGGAAATCCCAAGTTCTACAAACATGGGTTGCAGGTGAAAAAATATTTGACAATACACTTGAAAAATAAACCAGCAATCCTATATAACAGTTGTCAATTGCCGTAAGGGATTGACAACTTAATTGCCTTGTCTCATGAGAGAGAGGCTCAACAATAAATTATATTGCTTTACAGGAGAATATATTATGAACTTAGATTTAACCCCTTTATTTCGCACATCCGTCGGTTTCGATCGAATGGCTCAAATGATGAACCAAGCACACCGTATAGATCGTACTAACGCATCTTATCCTCCTTACAACATTGAAACGTTAGAGGAAAACCAATACCAAATTACTCTTGCACTGGCAGGATTCTCTGAAAATGATTTAGAGATTACCAGTGAGCAAAATGTGTTAGTGATTCGTGGCAAAACCAATACTGATGTTGAACGCAAATATTTACATCGTGGTATTGCAAATCGCTCTTTTGAAAGGAAGTTTCAATTAGCAGATCACGTTAAAGTTACAACAGCTGCGATGGAAAATGGTTTATTACACGTTCAGTTAATGAAAGAAATACCAGAAGCCATGAAACCTCGCACCATTGCCATCAATAGTGATCAAAAAGTGATTGAAAATACTGACAAACAAACTGGCAAGGACAAGCCTAAAATTGTTAAAGATAATGTTGCGTAACATTTAACTTAACATACATCTACATAATTATTTAGCCCGCAAAATTTTACGGGCTTTTTTTATAAAACATTAAACTCAACTACCACTGGCAAATGATCACTGGCCACCATGGCTGAGTTTTTACCGTAACTTTTAACTTTTCTGAGTTTTAATTGACCCTTGTAATAAACACGATCCAATCCTCCACGTGGTGCAAAAGATGGAAAGGTTTTAAGGGCTGATTCACCCCAAAGTTTTGTTGTATCTGTAGCACATTTAAAATTAAAACCTTCGATAAATAAAGCCCGCAATAATGACCGCCAATCGTTGAAATCACCAGCAATGATGCAAGGGTGATGATTTTCTAGGTTTTTGTATTCCTGGCTACGGCACAATAATCCCGCTTGTTTTTGCCTTTCAGTAGCCGATAGTCCTAGATGAAGATTAAAAATATCAATCTCTTTTTTTGATGTAAGCTTCAAAGTCGTATGTTGGCATCCCCGGCGTTTTTTATCCCCGATAGTTAAATTAATATTACGTTCTCTGAGGATAGGAAATTTACTTAAGGTCGCATTACCATAATAGCCCTTTTTCAAAGTCACATTGTGCCCCAATGCATAATGATCAAACCCACACTTTTCTGCAATTTCTTTGGCTAAATTAAGTTCACGAGAACGTGGAACACCCTCATCAACTTCTTGTAATAAAACAATATCAGCTTTTAACTTGTTTAAAATCTCTATAATTCTTTCAGGCTTAAATCTTCGATCAAGACCGATGGCCCGGTGAATATTATATGTGACTATTCTTAATTTCATTTCTATCCTAAATTTTTAGCTACAATATGGGTCGGTTTACCATCTATACTTACTTGATTTTTTTTGACCCAATAGGTTTTTATGCCTTCTTGCCCTTTGCGTTTGGCAGATTTGACCAATGCTTCACGCTGTTTTTTAAAACCGTAAAGTGGTACAGCCATACCACAGGATGTTATCACTAAGTCAATGTCCAAGATAAATATTTGACGTGCATCCAAGAAGTCATCAAAATATAAGTAAGCTTGATGCCATTGAGGATCATTTTTATGTAAGACATGTGCTTGACCATAAAGGCGCAGAATTAATGGCTTATCGGCAAAATCATTAAACATGATAGTCATACGTGGTAACGATTGAACATGTGCAGCTGTTTCATTACCGCTTCCTGTTAAATTAAGCCACATCACTTGATTATTATTAATGACTCTAAAACTATCAAGTCCTTTGGGAGAAATGTTTACACGACCATCAACATCAGCTGTTGCAACAAAAAACATGTGTTGCAAAGTAATGAATTCAATTAATTTAGCATTGAGTCCAGTCAGTTTTTTGCTCATATAAAAATCTTTGTATTAAAACACTTTGACTATACACCCTAAGCGGTTAAAATCAAGAATCTAATTCAAGATTTCAATAAACAATGGTAAGTGCTTCACAACGAAAAATTCGTAGCTTTGTTCTTCGAGCTGGAAAATTAACCAAAGGTCAGCAAAGAGCGATTGAAGAATTACTTCCACAGTTTTTACTTGATGAAAAAATCAAATTTAATAAAGCAGTTGTATTTAGCAATCAAAATCCCGTATGCTTAGATATCGGTTTTGGCAATGGTGAATCATTAGTACATATTGCGAGAATGCACCCTGAAATTAACTTTGTAGGTATGGAAGTCCACTCACCGGGTGTTGGTCACTTGCTATTACAGATGGAAAAATACAATTTGCAAAATATTCGCTTATATCAACACGATGGTGTAGAGGTACTGAACGATTGTTTTGATGACAATAGTATAGATGCCTTACACATCTACTTTCCTGATCCTTGGCATAAAAAACGTCACCATAAAAGACGTTTAATTCAAGCAGAATTTATCCAATCTATCATACCAAAATTAACTAACAACTCTAGACTACATATTGCAACCGATTGGCAAGAATATGCCGAGTATATTCAAGAAATTATGGCAGATTTTCCTCATTTTAAAAACGTAGAACAAAATAATGGTTTTACCGCTCGACCTGATTGGCGCCCCATAACAAAATTTGAAAGACGAGGCATCAACCTCGGTCATGATAGTTATGATTTAGTCTATCACATGAAAAAATAACCGATGGAAGCAGCCACTTTAGAACTTAGCAATGAAATGATGATGGTATTGGCAATTCTTGCTTATACAGTTTTATTATTTGTTACTGAAGTCATTCGAATAGATGTGGCAGCGATCTTAATCTTGGTATTTTTAGGTTTAACTGGCTTAGTTCCTGATACCCATCTTTTTGATGGATTTGCATCCAACGCTGTATTATCAATTATTGCGGTCATGATACTTGGTGCAGGATTAGACCGTACTGGAGTCATGAACAAAGTGGCAGCAGTTATCATGAAAATAGGTGGAAAATCAGAAAAAACAGTTATACCTGTTGTATCTAGTACTGTTGGTGTTATTTCTGGTTTCATGCAAAATGTCGGCGCAACCGCCCTATTTTTACCAGTAATGAGTCGAATTTCCAGCTCAACTAAAATTCCATTAAGCCGTTTGTTAATGCCCATGGGGTTTTGTGCTATCCTTGGCGGTACGGTGACGATGGTCGGTTCTTCTCCTCTCATATTGCTTAATGATTTGCTAGAAACATCAAATCGATCTTTACCGCCTGGAGCCGAAACACTAGAGATGTTTGGCCTGTTTTCAGTCACTCCAATTGGCGTTGTTTTATTAATTGTTGGAATTTTATATTTTCTATTTATTGGTAGATTTCTATTGCCTAATACAGCTAAATTACAATCAAATATCACTACAACATCTGGAGACTATTTCAAAGAGACCTATAACATAAACAGTTCTAAAAAAGAATTGACCATTGAAAAAAATAGTCCACTCATAGGCATGAGTATTCTTGAAGTAGAAGAACTTACTAACAATAAAATAATTGTCCTTGCTTTAAATTCAGAAGGCCATCGAAAGCTGTCACCATCAAGATCTTATTATATATGGGCGGGCGATACTCTTGGTGTTATTGGTAAAACTAAACACATTAAGAAATTTGGTGAAAAATATCAACTTACGGCACGTAATTCATTTAAAGAATTTAAACATACTTTTAATGAATCTAATTCAGGTATCTCTGAAGCTGTTGTAGTACCTGGCTCACGATTTTTAGGCAAAAAGTTAATAGATTTCCACTTTCGTAAAGAATTTGGTATCACCATCTTAGCTATTTCTCGTGGAGAGAAAGTCTACAAAGGTGAACAAATGCAAGAGTTATCCCTACAACTTGGTGATA
Source organism: Alcanivoracaceae bacterium (assembly GCA_016744455.1). Lineage (GTDB taxonomy): Bacteria > Pseudomonadota > Gammaproteobacteria > Xanthomonadales > Marinicellaceae > NORP309. Next base: position 309,363 of record JADGEI010000001.1, on the reverse strand, counting down.
CTTTTGTTATTTTTGGTCCTTGGCATGATCAAGCAGGGTTAACTAAAAGTCGCAATGTAGCATTGGTTGGCGATATTCCAACTGAGCAACAACGACCACACAAGGTAGGGTTTGCTCTGTTGTTTTTTGCTATAGCTTTAGGACTAGTAATTTTCACTAATTTAAAACTATCGATAGCCCTACTCACAGGTGCAATTGGCATGATTATATTTGGTGTTATTCATATAGACGAAGCCTATAGAGCCGTAAGTTGGAAAACTGTGTTTTTACTGGCTTGTTTAATTCCTTTAGGTTATGCCATGGAACATACCGGAACGGCTGCATGGGTTGCACAAAAAACCATAACCGCTTTAGGTGACGTAAACCAATACATCTATCAATTTGCTATTGCAGTATTAGCTACAGTGTTTTCATTGGTAATGTCAAATGTAGGAGCCACTGTGTTGTTAGTCCCACTTGCCATTAATATCGCTCTTGAAACTGGTGGAAGCCCTACTATATACGCCTTAATTGTCGCTCTTGGCACATCTAATGCCTTTATACTCCCTACTCATCAAGTAAGTGCTCTTATTATGGGGCCAGGTGGTTACAAGGTTAAAGACTTCCTACGTGTTGGCAGCCTCATGTCAGTTATCTTTATAGTAGTTATGCTGTTTGCAGTTAATTTATTTATTAAGGCATAAAACATTAGGTATTAATAGCCTTTTAGACCAATTTTTACTAGAAGGAATTTAAGACCTTTTGAGAAAAGTTGGCAACAAAGATTCAATTTGTTGCATGACGTCAAGACGATCAACAAAATCACACATGTAATCCAATTTATCAGATTCAATCACTAAAACCTTACTCATTGAATAATTGTTAATCCAATTCTCATACAGTTTATCCAACCGTCGTAGGTATGACAAAGGTATATCTTGTTCCATTTCCCTACCTCGAATTTTGATGCGTTTCCTTATCGTTCGTATAGAACACTTTAGGTAAATCATCAAATCAGGAGGTTTGATTGATGCAGTAATACTTTGGTAAAAATCTTGATACGTATCCCAATCTCTATTACTAATTTGTTTCATTTGATGTAAAGCAGTTGCAAATATTTCTACGTCTTCAAAAATAGTTCTATCTTGTACCACTACACCGGGAGTTTTATCAACCTGTTGGTGTATGCGAAATTTATTCGAAAGAAAGTATAGCTGAGAATGAAATGCCCACCTTTTCATATCGCGATAAAAGTCCCCTAGGTAAGGATTTTCATCATTAGGCTCATAAAAGGGGGTGATATTATAGGTACTGGTTAAAAATTCGACCAACGAGGTTTTTCCAGCTCCAATATTTCCTGCTATCGCAATAGTGCTTTTATTATGCATATTAAAATGAAGTCAGGATGTCGTGTTTAGACCAACTATTAAAATGCTTTTTTTGTAATTTTGTTGGCTTTGTTACTGAGATTATTTCAAGTTTTTCAGGCCTAGCATTTATCGGTTTAATAGTGGTTTTTTTAAGCTTACCATGATTAAAATAATGAACAGTATATTGTTGGTCCAATTCAAGGTTTTCAATATGTTGGTCAAGGTTATCGTTTATTTGAATGCCATTTATTGCAATAATTGCATCACCAACAGTTAAACCTGCTTCCCAAGCTGGACCACCTGCATCCACGATTGATAATACTGTTAAACCACTTTTTTGTTCACTTAATATGCCCAATGAAAGTTTCGCTTGTTCAGTATTATCTTGCGCTTTAAATTTTAAACCATAAAAATCCAGTAATTGATTAAAGTTAATTTCTTTAGTGCCTTCGACATACTCAGACCAAAATTGATCAAAATTATGAGCTGTTATTTTTTTTAATAATTGTTTGACATTATAGCTACTGTAACCATTTTTATTAGTAGCATAGTCTTGATACAAGTGGCGGCTCAAATCATCTAAATTTTTCTTGTTTTTGGTTAGTTGTCGAATTTCCTTATCAAGTAACCACGAGACCAATGACCCTTTTAAATAAATACTAACTGTCGTATTATGTATACGATTAGTACTGTTATCCAACCATGTATCAAAACTCGCTTGTGACAAACTCATCACTTTTCGTCCTGGTTTATTTTGGTATTTTTGGATATCCTTCGCCATATTTTCCAAATACTGTTTTACTGTATAAATTTCAGCTCTTAGGTTGAACAGATTATCATAATAACTGGTTTTTCCTTCTGCCATCCAATAGAGGTCTGAATAATTTTCTTTGCTGTAATTGTACGGAGAAATACCAGCAGGCCGATAGGCTTTGACATTCCAAGTATGAATTAACTCATGAGCAGTAGTGCCTATGATTTTATGGTAGTTATCCTCTGGTCTAAAATTAAACCTGTCTGCTTGTATAATAGTCGAATTAACATGCTCAGTTGCGCCACGTAAATTATCTCCAACATGGTAGATAAAAACATAACGTTTATAAGGAAATTCACCCCAAATAGCTTTAGCCTGATGATGAAGTTTTTCTATATCAACTTTAATTTGATTGAGGTCAAAATTACCCTCACCCCAAATAACAATTTCATACTCTTGTTGATCGACTTTAAAACTGTCAAATTGATGAACACCCGATTCAATTGGCGAGTCAACCAACTGATCATAATCCTCTGCCTTAAACGCATGTTTACCAATCGACTCAAGCCCTGATACTGAACGCCACTGTTGTGGAACATTCAATTGCACCGTTAGTGGTTTATTCCGATGTGATTCAGAATACATAAACACACCACTAGCATCCAAAAACGCATGCGTCGCATCAATATGAGCGACCCTTTGGCGCAATTGATTGGCGTAAACTTGATACTTTACTCTAACAATATTAGGTGTGTTAACGAAGATTTTCCACGTGTTTTTATCTGTTTTTTCCCATGTTAGTTCATTATCCTTTGCATCTAACGCTCTGAAATTACGTATGTTTTTACTCAAGTCCAATATTTTATACTTACCCGAACGCCAAACTGGTAACTTTACAACCAGCGTTCTTGTGCTGACGCCTGTAAAAACAACGTCAACTTCTGCCAAATGATGGTTGGCATCAGTGACTTTTAAGTTGTAGGTATTTGCGGACAAAAGAGATGAAAATAAAAATGTTATAAAAAATAGATACTTTTGCATTAAACCGAGTTTTCAATAAAAAACCCAATCTTAACAAACTGAGTGATTCAAACCCAATCTACTGGATTGATTTGGTAATAATTTTTCAATTCCTGGTACAATTCAGGGTGTTTCTTGTTAAACTTCTGTGGCTGCTCAATAAAATGTTCCGTTATTACTGCAAAAAATTCAGCTGGATTTGTTGTCCCATACTCATCAAGAAAAGCCCTTTTACGAAGTTTAAATTTTATTTTCAATGATTTAAACTCTTTTGACAATACCCTACTCCATCTTCTAATATTGTTGTGCTGAAGGATTGGTAAACCATCACTTGCTCCATTTTCCTGATCAAGTTGGTGAGCAAATTCATGCATAACAACATTTTGCCCATCTCCTTTATTTTGAGCACCTTCATAAGAATGTTGCCACGACAATACAATAGGCCCACGGTGCCATGATTCTCCCAGTCTTCCACTGAGCTTTTCGGCTTTTTGTTTACTGTGATTAAAGACATTGGGGTAGATTAAAATATTGGTTAAATGCGGATAATAGTTAGTTCTACGGTTTAACAAAAGAATACAAGCCTGAGCAGCAATAACTAAGCGTATGGTATCAGTAATTTCTATCCCGTTGTAACCCACAAAGTTTTTTTCTGCCAAGAAAATATTAATATGGCCATGTAATTGTTTTTTTAAGTCTACTGGTAAAAATTTATACAACGCAAAGTGTATATTTAATAGCTCAACATAGCGATGAGGAAACTCTTTTTTATAGAGTTTTCTTCTTCTACGGTTTTTTGGGATTTTAGCAAGATAGAAAACAACGGCAATGCCGACTAAAATCAATACAAAATTCAACAACAAACCTAAATCCATTTAATGATTTCCTTATTATTCAAAACTATTTGCAAATATAATATCTAGGTTAGGGTCAACAAACAAGTCTAAACAACTACCCATCGGCGGAGAGTTAGCGACTATTCTACCACTTATTTGAGAAATGACTGTAGGGTGAAATATTTCATCGCTGATACCACAACCCGCTCCATTTGGAGCCCCAAAATGACAATAACTCATTATTGTTCCAGATCCACCAGCAGGACAACTAACTGCACCAGTATAACAACCTGATTCTGCGTTATAGCACTGATCTACAACCGGGTTATAACAATGTGTATGCGGTGAACCAAAGTTGTGACCCAATTCGTGGCCGACAAATTGCGAAACAAAACCGACACTAAGGCTTGTGCCCATGCGATTTACACTATAACTACCGGGTGTTTGAGAGCCTTGTGAAAAACCATTTTCACAATACAGGTTTAACCAAGCAATACCAGAAAATGAATTACTTGCAATATTTTGCCCACTAAGCAACAAAGCAAAGTCTCTATCTACAGCAGTTTGATTAAATCGCCAGTAGCTACCAAAATCACTAAGATAAGTAAGAATGTTTGCCTGAGTTGGAAACGGATCACTAGTGGTTCTTAAAAAGGTATCTCCAATTAACAACCTAGTAGCGAAATCTCTTTCATAATAAACATTCATGTTCACAAACAATGTTGTAATAAAGTTCATTGCTGTTGTCGTATTATTACCTTTACCCGCCATCCATTCATTATCAGTATCAACTGCAATTATCGCCTCATAATCAACTGATCCTTGAGGAGCTAAACTAGAAGATTTATAGGTGTCTTTTATAGTATCAATAGACACTTTAGGTTGATTTTCCATTTTCATGGCACATTCTTTTATCACATTAGAATTTTGAGTTTTCTCTTGCTGTAATTTTAAATCTACTGTTGTGTGTATATTTCCCGTAATATCAAGACTTACACCTTGATGATTATAATAACCACTAATTTCGCCAGTCTTAGGATTTATCAGTATGCCAACTCCATTTTTAAAAGAAGAATAGGCAATTAAATTTGGTCTGTCTAGTTGTTGTTTTCCTTGTGAAGTTACTTTATAAATCTTAGCATTCTTGGCAAACACATCATATTTTGTCAAGACAACTGAAGTTTCTGAAGCTCTTATGGTTTTATCTGTTTCTATAGAGAGCAAAGGAAAATTAGTGATGACAATTTTATTTTTCCCTTGTGAAAATTCTTTGGTTTTTGACTTATCGAGCTTCCAAGCTTGTTGGTGAACAATGGGTGACTTGTTTTCCTCTACATGAGTTAATAACGTCGATTTTTGATGATTGATATTTTTCAGTTCAAATATCTTATTATTTGCTGTAGAAGATAAAGATAAAAAAAGGCATAGTAAAAGCATGAAATTTTTAGAATTAAGCATTGTGCATTCACCTAAATTATAAACAATAATGATTATTATATAACGACAAAGCCATTTATATACGATTAATATAAAATAATTTATTTTTTGTGAGCTGGTTAACAGACTGAGAATCAAAAAGTAATTGTTTATAATTAAAATGATGACTCAGTAGTGGATCCCTGTGTGTAACCCTAGGATGCTAGCAAATAGTAAAAACCTGTTATTTATAAATACAACCTTTTAAAACTAGGAAAACTAAAAAATTCAAACAAAACAAAAACGAAAAGTAAGATTGAAAGCATTAATCCACTGATTTCTCAAAAGGCAATAGATCAAAAACAAAATCAAAACCCATTAAGCATGAATATCAAAAAGATAATGAAGGTTAAAGTTCAAGATTAAGCGTCAATTACTGAGACAGACAGCACCAAAGTTATCTATGTTTTTCTAATCCTAAGTTTTTATGAAAACCAATAATATTTAAAGGCACAGTGAATTGAAAGTGTTTCAGATTTTCACTCACTTGAATGAACGACCTTGCTCAGCCGCACACCTCATTGATTACAGTGAATTGGGGGAGGCTCAGATAGACCCCTATTCTTCTCATTGATTGTTGATTATTTTGAATTTAGAAATTTTATAATTATTTTTTCAAAAATTAATATTATTACAAATATTAGTGGAAAATAAAATATAATTGAATTCACATTCATTTTAAGTAATATTAATATAAAAACACCACAAACAGACCAAAAATATATGATTGTTTCAAAAATTCTAGTACATTTTTTTATATTATCTTTTTTCATATGAAATGGATATTAATTATTATTTTTACATTTCGGACATTCAGATCCGCACACATTCAAATACATCAAATTACACAATGCAAAACCTGCAGAAGAACATCTTGGAGCCAATGTTCTTCCTGTAAAAACACCAATACCTCTTGAAACAGGGTTAGCTGCACATAATCCACCTGTTCCAATAGCAATAAAAGGACAAACAAAATTAGCACCTTTCTTATTTCTACATTTAAGAAAACATTTAATATCAATGTTGAAATATGGATTTGCAGGAGGAGGTGGTGGCCAACTCCAAGTTCCACTACATTGATAACCTGAACAACCATAAAATAAGGGCGTATCATAAAGACCAAATATATCAATAAACTTAATTGGATTCTCTGATACATAAGCATATGTATTCATATTTGCCTTAACCCCAATAGGATCACTCTCCAAATACCGACCAGTCCCAGGCTCATAATCTCTAAAATAATTATAATGCTGGCCTGATTCTTTGTCAAAGTATTGTCCTGGGAACCTGTGATTAACTTCGAAGTCGTTGTTATCATTATCTACATCCTCATTAGCAAGCGTTGTACCAAAGGCATCCGAATTCCAACTCCACAATACTGTGCCTGTCTCATTTGTCACTTTTCTTGGCGTATTGAGGTGGTCAGTAAGGATGTAGTAGATGTTTGTTGTTGTTGAATTACCTGAATTTTCAACACCAAAGAAACCTGATGATTCTGTTGTTGTACGTACTTGCGCAATCGGACGATTACCAAGCCAAATGGTTTCTTTGGATTCAGTTTCATCACCGTTTTTATCACGAATAGACTCAACCTACAATTGACCATTGGCGTTATATTGGTAAAGTTTGTGGATAGTTGATATTCCACCTTTTCCACCATTTTCAATAAACTGTTTTTTATGAATTCTTTGAACATCTGCACTAAACAATTGTAGTTTCACTAAAGAATACCTGCGTTGATCCTGTTATGTGCGATTATGCTTTTTATTCATTTTTATCATTTTGTCAACTTATTTTATTAAGTAGCGTTTAGTCATTAATAGAAATTAATAAGAGTTGTTATGTATAAAGTCAATCGAAGAGGGTTTCTTAAACAATCATCTATTGCTGGGACGAGTGCTTTTGCACTGACGATGGCACCAACTCGGTTGTTGGCACAAAAGGGCTTTAATCAGTCTTTACCTTATGTCTCTTTACGATCCCACCTATTGAATAGAACCAGTTTTGGGATTAACGCCCAATCAAAGTCTTTATATGATGAAATGGGTTATCGTGATTATATTGAGTACCAACTTAATCCAAATACCATTGATGATTCTGAGCTTGAGGATTACATTAGTCAATTTCTGCCAACGGTTAATATGTCTGTTGTTGAAACTCGTGAATTGATCAACAATGATGAACTTACTCCCTTTCGTGTGGCTGATGAATTGGTTTATGCCACTTATTTGCGGGCGATTTATAGTAATAAACAACTATTACAGGTGATGGTTGAGTTTTGGAGCAATCATTTCAGTGTGTTTCATTTTGATGGGCCAATTCCCGTCTTAAAAAGCAAGGAAGATCGAGAGGTTATTCGTCCCCTGGCTTTATCTACATTTTCAGAATTATTGCACGCTGATGCAAAAAGCTCTGCTATGATTTATTATCTTGATACTTATGCTAGTAACAAAGAAGCTCCCAATGAAAACTATGCGCGCGAGCTAATGGAATTACATACACTGGGTGTTGATGGCCCCTACAATCATCATGATATTGATGAAGTGGCTCGGTGTTTTACTGGTTGGACTATAAACACACAAAATGGTGACTTTCGCTATATTGCTCAAGCCCATGACGAGGATGAAAAAACAGTATTAGGCAACAGTATTTCTGCAGGTGGTGGTGTAACAGATGGCGAACAAGTTTTAGATATACTTGCAAACAATGAAGCTACGGCGGTTTTTTTAGCACAAAAATTATGCAGGCATTTTATTGCTGATAATCCTGATGAATCTATTGTTGAATCAACAACTGGTGTCTTTATTTCATCCAATGGAGACATTAAATCCTGTTTACGGCATATCTTATTATCAAAGCATTTTATGATTTCAGCTGATTTAAAACTCAAACGCCCTTTTCATTACCTCACTTCTGTCACCCGTTCACTCAATGCAAACGTAAGTAACTTTAGAGCCACACGAGAGCTATTGGCTGCTTTGGGGCAAAGGCCTTTTAGCTGGCAATCACCTGATGGTTTTCCAGATTTTTCCACCCATTGGGAAAGCACTAGCGGTATGCTATTTAGATGGAATTATGCCAATTCACTAAGTTTTGGTGAGCTACCAGGTTACAACTACGTAATTGATGAACTAATCTTACAACCTCATACACCTGAAAATATACTCAGTCAAATCATAGAAAAAGTAATCCATCGAGAAATGACAAATTATGACTCCAGTGCTTTAATAGAGTACTTGCAAGAACAAGCCATTGATAATGTTGTTCCATTAATAAAAATTCAAGGAGCCTTAGCCATTGCTTTGGGTTCACCTTACTTTCAGCTTTGCTAGGAGAAGATAAATGCTATCTAGAAGAGATTTTTTTACTGTTGGAACGAAAAAAAGTTCTCAATCAAATGTTAATGCCGATGTCTTAATTCATGTTTTCCAAAGAGGTGCTGCTGATGGGTTAAACTTAGTGGTTCCTTATGGCGACAGTGATTACCATACTAATCGACCAAACTTAGCATTACCACCACCAAATTCTGGAGAGGGTTCTGTTATTGATTTAGACGGGTTTTTTGGGCTTAACCCAGACTTATCTGCATTACTACCTATTTTTGAAAACCAAGACCTTGCCATGATACATGCGTGTGGCTCGTTAGACTCTGATCATTCTCATTTTAAAACACAAGCATTTGTTGATCGTGGCACAACTGACAAAAATTTAAATTCGGGTTGGATTGCACGTTATGTTAACTCCTTTACCTCCACAGAATCTACCGCTTTTAAATCGGTTTCCATGAGTTCTGCAGTTTCTAAAAGTTTGGTTGGGGCTGATCAAGTTGTCGCATTAAGCAGTATTGAAGGTTTTGATATTATTGCACCTGAACAAGAAATAGAGGGCATTAAAATGCAATTATCTGATTTATTTTCTGCTGACAATAGCTTAGCTAATGTTGCTCAAGCTACGTTTTCCGCATTGGATCAGGTGACTGATTTAACACTTGATAATTTTCCTGTAGAAAATGGTGCCATTTATCCTGAAAGCAGTTTTGCAAATAAGCTAAAAGATTTAGCACTGCTCATAAAATCAGGTATAGGCGTAGAAACCGCTACTGTTGATATTGGCGGATGGGACACTCATAATGACCAAGTGCCTATCTTAAGTGGGCTTGCTCAAGATTATGCCAATTCTATTGCTGCCTTTTATACAGATATGGGTGATTATATGGGCAATATTTCTGTTGTCACCATCACCGAATTTGGACGAAGAGCTACAGAGAATGGATCCGGAGGCACTGATCATGGTTCAGGCAATGTAGCTTTTGTTATGGGTGGAGGTGTCAACGGAGGTGAAGTATACTCCAATTGGCCGGGACTCTCATCGACAGATTTAGTTGGACCTGGTGATTTAGCTCCGACAACTGATTATCGGACTGTTATTGCAGAGCTTATGGATAAACGTTTAGGATACAGCGATCATGAAAATTTATTCCCGGGTTTTGTTGTCCCTGCTTATTTAGACTTGTTTAAAGAGAAAACCTAACTTAATATGGTTAAATCGAGTATATTCTTAGTTTTTAATTTTAAAAAATTGCAAACAAAAGTAAATACATTATACTTAAAGAAATATATAAAAAAGGGGTTAAAAAAATTTATGAAAAACATTCTATTTGCTATGTTAGCATTTCCATTTCTTGTGATGGCACAGCCTTATTCACCTAATTTACAAACAAACCAACCATTCAATACACCTTCAAGGGGAGCTAGTAGTAATTGTGGTTCAATGATAAACACTATCAGCAATTGTGGTTTTGAGACTGGTGATTTAACAGGATGGACTGTGACAGATTTAACAACTCCATTTTTTCCAGTACAAGTAGTAACTGGAGGAGCAGATATTGGATTTGGCTTTTTTGTAACAGCTCCTACTGAAGGTAGCTTTGCTGCAGTTAATGGTTTTGATGGTGATGGACCAGGACAAATCGAGATTGCACAAGACATAGTTATGCCTGGAACAGCTGAGAATTTAACTTTTGATTATAGAGGCGCATGGGACCTAGCATCATTTGGTGCTGCTATAGATCGCACGTTTGAAGTGCAAATACAACCAAGTGGGGGTGGCGCAGCCCTACAATCTACTCTTATACTTACAGCTCCAATTGGAGACATTACTCTTGATACTGGTGATATTCAAGGGTCTGTAAATGTTAGTTCTTATGCTGGACAATCTGTTCGTATTGCTTTTGTCTGGAATATTCCCGAAGTTAATACAGGACCTGCTTTTATGCAACTTGACAATGTTGCTATTACAGGGCCACCTCCCAGAATCCCAACACTATCTTTTTATGGGCTACTCTTAGCAGCTATTCTTCTGTTGTTTGTAGGGACTAGAATTATATATCGAAGATCTCACAACTAAAGCATTAGCATATTAAGACAAAAATAAACACCACATATGTTATGTGGTGTTTGTCATTTCATGAAGCACAAAAAGCAAATAATCACCCTCATTGTTATCGGCCTGACATTAAATTCATGTTCCAATGATTCCCCTAATAAAGATAAAGAAATAGGACCAATTGATCAAAATAGATCATTAGAACTATTTACAAATCAAGCTCTTCAATCTAGTATCAAGTTCAAATACAATACTGGCTCGACTGGAAAATTATTCTTAGCAGAAATTGTAGGTGGTGGAGCAGCTTTTTTTGATTGTGATAATGATGGTGATTTAGATATTCTCTTTAATCAAGGTGCAGAAATCTCTAATCAAGTTAAACGAAAAGATAGTCAACCAGTCTTATTAAGGAATAACCTTAATAATGGTAAAAACCAACTCACTTTCACGGATATAACTCTAGAATCTGGAATCACAAAAGGGCATTATGGTATTGGAGTAGCCATTGCAGACGTAAATAATGACGGCAATATTGATGCGTATTTGACAAATTTTGGTAGTAATCGCCTATATGAAAATAGAGGAAATTGTAAATTCAAGGAAATCAAAGGTCAACTCTTAGACAATAACTGGAGTGTCTCAGCCAGTTTTTTAGATGTACAAAATGATGGTTACCTAGATCTATTTGTTGGAAACTATGTCGATCATAGTAATAACAATAATAGAACCTGTAGAAATGCTGCAGGACAAATAGATTACTGTGGGCCTAAAGCTTATACACCTCAATCTAATTCATTATGGTTGAATCATGGAAGTTTTATTTTCAGCGATAGTTCAATTCAGTCTAATATTAACCAAGAATCAGGTGGTGCATTAGGTGTTATTACTTCTGATTTTAATGATGATAATCTAATTGACATATACGTTGCAAATGATCAACATCAAAATTTTCTTTGGCAAAATAATGCAGATGGTACTTTTACTAATACTGCACTTATGAATGGCTGTGCTGTTAATTCTTCTGGCTTAGCCGAGGCTAGTATGGGAGTGGCTCTGGGTGATATTAATAATGATGGAATTTTTGATTTGTTTATGACTCATTTACGGCAAGAAACAAATACTTTTTTTTCCATAAAAAATGGCCAATGTTATGACAAATCAAATAAATCCAATCTTGCGGCAGCAAGTGTACCTTTCACTGGTTTTGGCACTGGTTTTCTTGATTTTGATAATGATACAGATTTAGATTTATTTGTTGCCAATGGTGAAATTGAAAGTATAAATGAACAAGTGAAGCAAGGAGACCCTTTTCCTTTAAAGCAGATAAACCAATTATTTATAAATAATGGCACAGGAACCTTTAATGATTTAAAGGAAAAATCAGGCATTGCCATTAATACTAAATATGTTAGCCGCGGTGCTGTATTTGGAGACATCGATAATGATGGAGACACGGACATTTTGGTTATTAATAGTAATGATTATACACAATTACTAATTAACACTGTAGGGCAAGACAATAACTGGATTGGATTTGATGTTTATTATGATGACTATAACCGACACGCAATTGGTTCAATTGTTGAAATCACACTAAGTGATGGTAAAAAACAGATGAGAAGAGTTGCCACTGATGGGAGTTATGCAAGTGCTAATGATGCAAGAATTCTTTTTGGGTTGGGGAAACACTCAATAGTTTCAAAAATAAAAGTAAAGTGGTCTAATGGTGAATCAACACTATTTAGAGATCTTGATATTAACCATTACTATAAATTAACTAATAAGAATTCTGATGCAACAAAGTTATAAAACACCCTCCTTGTTTCTATTTTTATTGCTTATCTCATGTCAAAACAAACCTTATGACTATCACAAGGTCCTCGAGCTAATGCCAAAACCTCCAATTAACCAATTTGACCGTGATACCGAAAGCAAAATTAATGAGAGTTATAGTGAGATTAAAAACCAAATTAATGAGGATCATATCAATCCAATTTATCTATCTAGTCAAATTGCCAAACTAGCAAAACTATATTTTATAAACAACCTTTATGCTGAATCCAGTAAAACATTTAATATCGCATTAGAGTTCCAGCCTAAACAGTTCAGTTGGGTTTACATTAATGCTGTTTCCTTTCAACATCAAGGCCAATTTGATAAAGCCATTCCTTTGTTGTTAACTGCAAAAAAATTAAAATCAAACAATATCCCTACTATGTTGAGGTTAGCAAATATTTATAGATTGTTAAATAAAAGTAAGCTTGCATTAAATGAAGTTAAGTCCATTTTAAAAATTGATAAAAACCATTCTGCTGCACTGTATATAAAATCTGAAATTCTTATAGATATTGAAAAACCTAAAGAGGCACTTACCATATTAAACCCTCTTATTGAAAAAAATCCCCGTGCAAATAAAATATATTATTTATTAATTAATGCTCATCGTATGCTAAATAATATTCAAAAAGTAGAGTTTTATTTACAAAAAGTTGGAGACAAGGCGCTTATAAGCCCTGACCCAATTCTCGAAAACCTGCAAAAGTTAGTTGTAGGAGCTGGTTCTCATATATTATTAGCAAATCGGGCTCATAAAAATGGAGATTTATTAACTGCTCGTACACACTTATTAACTGCATTAGAGTATGAAGAAAATAATGTGACAGCACTACATAATTTAGGGTATATTTCTGGCATTCAAAACCAACATACTGAGGCCGTTAGTTATTTGAAAAAAGCCTATGTTTTAGAACCAAATAATCTTGATATAGCCATTGATTACTCAACTGCTTTAATTGCAACTATGGAATATTCAGAGGCTAAATTAATTTATCTAAACATACTTAAATCACAACCAAACCATGAAATCACTAAAGGCAGGTTAAAAAAATTAAATCATTTCATGCTTAAATAAACAAAGTGGAGAGAAATGTAATATTAATATAGATTAGGTAGTTTTTCTTTTTTTAGATGTTTCTCAACAAGTTTAACTCTATCCAAACCTTTGCCTTTGACAAGTTTGCTCCATTGTGCTTTGTCAAAGTTTTGTTCATCATTAGCCTTGTATAATTGCAACTCGATCTCTGTAATCAAGTTTTGCATGGGTTGGCTTACATAATGTTTAATTTGTGACAGGTTTGTGACTTGTTGTTTGCTGTATTGTTGATTCCACCAATATATTAAAACTGTTTGCAATTCGGCTATGTCACGGTTTTCAATAGCGTATAGAATTTGATTTTTGCTTATTTTTTTTATCGGCTCAACAGTGCTTTTTTTCTTTTCTTCATTGGGTTTTTTAAAATATAAAACCAGTGTGACTAGCCACAAAAAAGCAAATAATGCAGCAAAGTATTTCCATAGCACATTGTCTTTCTCAATAATTTTAATCTCAGGTTTTAAAGCACTACTAACTGCCGAAGTCTTCTGAGTTTTGGGTTCTAGTATGTTTTTTATTTCTGGTTTTTGTAAGGCAAATTCCCCTGCGTCAACTTGGATTGTCATAGGTGGCAGCTTAGCATATTCAGTCTTTCCTGTATTTGTGTTATACCATTGCAATGAATATTCAGGAATCCGAATCGCTCCTTCGTGAGTCGGAATTAAGGCTAGCTTAACTTGTTTGTATGTTTTTAATGTTTGTGCAGTTTTTTCTGTTTGAGTTTGTGGTTGTTCAGGATAGACTCTAACATCATTAATTTCTCCTAAATTTATATCAGGTATTTGTGTTTCGCTTAACCCTTCAATGTATAAGGTTATGGTGCGGGTGATTGGTTCACCAACTTTAAAGGGCTCTTTGCTCCATTGCTGAGAAACTTGAACTTTGCTAGCAGGTATCCAATCTGTACCGATAGAATTTTGTGGAATAGGTTTTATCTCAAAAGACATTGATTTGGCCACTGCTCTAACTGGTTTACCTGTTGAGAACATACTAAAACTTCTTCTTGACGTATTATCTCTGCCATTAAATATTATTGGGTTCAGTTCCATTTGACCACTTTTTTCTGCGAACAATGCATAATGACGCTCTACTACTGTATAACTTCTGCCATCTCTGTTGGTAGTATAGGTTGTGCCTTTGTCAAGTTGTGTCACTATGGTGTTTTTTGCTATGGGCTCAGATAAGCTACCTTCGCTTAAATTTATTCCATAGAATAATTTAACTGTTAATATAATTTGTTCTTTAACAAAAGCTATTTCTTTATCTGCAGATATTTCGATAAAAATATCTCCATTGGCTTTTGCATTAGGGTCTAATTTAGTCACTTTTACTTGTATGGCCTTGCTTAATTCGTTACCTAATGTAATCGGGGGTATAGTATGATCACCTACACCATTTGGCATTAAAGCTATTTGCCAAGACTTTTCGATTGAATAACTACCGTTTATGATTTTAGTTGAGGACGATTGACTGTTTCCAAGCACCTGAAAAACTTGTTGTAATTGTGATAAATCTGGTTGAGCATTTGTATTTTCATCTACAGTGATGGTTAAATTCAGAGTCTCTCCAATGACAACTTGGCTACGATCTACTGTAGCAGTTAGTTTTGCCTGTAATGGTAGCGTTGTTATAAATAGGACTAATAATAAAAGTATTTTCATGCTGTTACCAATCTTCTGATTCATCGTTCACTCTTTCTTGTTGTTTATATTGATAATAGAATTTTCTGCGTAATAACCCACCCGGGTCATCTGGAATTCGACGTAACCACTGCTCTATTGCTTCTTTATTTTCTGCTTCTTCAGCTAATTCTTTTGGCGACATTTTGACTTCTTGCTCTTGTTGTTTCTCTTTCGCTTCTTTATCCGCCTGGTCTAACTTCTTTTGTTCTTGCTCTTGTTTCTTCTTTTCTTCCTCAGTCATTTCACCTGATTGTTGTTCTTTCTCTTGTTTGTCAGGGTTATCTTGTGAATCTTGTTGTTGATTTTCCTCACTTTCTTTCTGCTCTCCTTCACCATCTTTTTGATTTTGCTGCTCTTGATTTTGGTCTTTGTTCTCTTGATCCTGTGAATCCTGATCTTTATTGTCTTGATCTTTATTGTCTTGATCTTGTTTATCTTGGTTCTGTTTTTCTTGCTGTTCTAATGCCTGTTCCACTTGTTTTTTATTGTAGAGTGTATCTTCATCATCTGGTCGAATTTTCAATGCGTTTTCATACGATTCAATCGCCTCTTTGAGTTTACCACTAGCAGCAAGTGCATTACCTTGGTTGTAATAACCATCCGCACTGCCATCATCAAATAACGATTGTGCTTGTTGGTAATCTTTATCCCTGAAGGCTGCAGTGGCTTTCCATTTATCAGACTTTGCCATATTAAAAGCATTTTTAGCATTACCATTTTGCAGTTGTTGTGCAGCCTGTTGATCCGAGTTATACCACAAGCTATCCCAATCAATTGCATACGAAGATTGAGGCGTTTGTAAACCAACAACAAAAAACAAACTTAATAACAACCCTTTTCTAAACAATAGGGCAACCAAAGGCAATAATAACAAAGCTAGCCACGGGCCTTCATCGATGTATTTTTCGGTATCAAAAGCATCATCCTTATTATTCTCTTCATTGTTATTTTCGTCTTCAACCGATGGTAACAAATAGTCAATATCCGATGTATCTCCAGTTAATTGAGCAAATCGGCCATTCCCATTGGCAGCTAGCTGGCTTAAATCATCAACCTGAAGCTTTGGAATGACGATGTTACCTGCACTATCTTTAACAAAGCCTGTTTGGATGGGAATTGGTGCGCCGTCTATAGTACCTACAGCCAAAACTGATGTGGTGATAGTGTTGCTTACCAACTCCTTAACCACAGACTTTGTTTTGGACAAATTAACACCATCACCAATTAGTAAGATATCTCCTCGCATATACCCTGCTTGTTTTAGCAATTTTTGTGATTTTGTTAAGGCAAAATCAACACGAGTGCCTTGTTCTGGCATTATATCTGGGCTGATTGCCTTTAACATTAAAGCTATTGTATCGGTATCATCCGTTAATGGCGTAACGACAAAAGCATCTCCTGCATAGACCAATAGTGCTGTTTGCCCATCTTTGCGTTGTGAGAGAATGTCATTGATTTTAAATTTGGCTCGTTCTAATCGGTTTGGCTTGATATCATCTGCCAACATACTACGTGATATGTCTAGTGCAATAACAAGCGCTGATTGGTTTTTTATTACTGGTGTAGGCAATTTCCTAAAAGCTGGGCCTGCAATTGCGATTAATGTAATTAGACTTATTGGATAAAGTAACAATGCCCATTTACTTCCTTTTCCAGCCGATTCAATTTTGATAGCATCCAGTAAGTGTGGATCGCATATTTTAGCCCAACCATCGTCTTTAGTTCGGTTACGTATTAATAACCAAATAATAAATAGTACTACAGGCAAAGCAAGTAATACTAACGGTCGAATAAAATGTATTTCAGTTAATCCCATATTAAGCTCGCAACCTAAAAACTGTTAATAAGAGCAATAGTGCTGCTGATAATGGATAGAAAAAGAGTGTTTCTGTAGGGCGATAGAATTCGTCTTCCTTAGCTAACGGTTCTAATTCATCAAGCATAGCATAGATATTATTTAAATCTTTTGTATTTCGAGCACGGAAATAGCGCCCACCTGTCATCTCTGCTATTTTCGTTAAAGTTGCTTC
The DNA here is from genome assembly GCA_016744455.1 of Alcanivoracaceae bacterium. GTDB lineage: Bacteria > Pseudomonadota > Gammaproteobacteria > Xanthomonadales > Marinicellaceae > NORP309. The sequence continues at coordinate 291,896 of JADGEI010000001.1, read as the reverse complement.
ATCCAAATCAAGAGATGGGTTGACTCTTCGGTTACCAAATACAGTTCGCCGATAGACTTCGTCGGCACCAATACCTATAGTATAAACTTTCAATCCTTCCTGTTTGGCCAATTCTGCTGCTTTTATTGGCTGAATTTCACCTGCCGTATTCTGACCATCCGTTAACAAAATTAAAATACGGTTATTGTCATTTGTTTTTCTTACTCTTTTAACTGCCAAACCTATTGCGTCACCGATTGCTGTTGCCTTTCCTGCTATGCCTATAATTGATTCTTGGAGAAGTGTCTTTACTGTTTTTCTATCAAAACTCAATGGTGTTTGTAAGTAGGCTTGTTGCCCAAATAAAATTAAGCCAATACGGTCTCCTTTTCTGCGCTCGATAAAATCACCGGCCACATACTTTATCATGGTCAACCTATCGACTTCTCGTCCATTGACCTTCATGTCTTTCTCTTGCATTGAGCCAGATACATCAACAGCCATCATTAAATCACGCCCTTCTACAGGTAATGCAATTGCATCTCCAATCCAGACAGGTTTAGCTGCTGCCAAAACAAACAATAGCCATGAAATGAGCGCCAATAGTTTTATCCACCATTTTATTTGTTGATTAACACTGGCCAATGATTTCCAAAAATTTGCAAAAAATGGCACTTTTACAGTGGTGATACTGGCTTGTTTTACAGCTGGTAACAAAGCTGCTAACAGTGGTAATAATGCTAAATAAAATGCGTTTTGCCATTGAAATTCAAGCATTTTTAATTCCTTTAATGGCCGCTGGGAAATAGTTTTTAACGGTTGCTAAAAAGCTAGGGGCGTCATAATCTAAATGTGGCACATACTGAGCCTGTGTTAATTCTGTTTTAAACTTATCAAAGACACTAGTATCAACTTGTTGGTTTAAGTAATGCACCCAAGTATCACCTGTTAATGATGCTGCTTGTGTATTTTTTAAAATATGGCGAACAAAACGCTTAAGTAATTCAGAAATATCAGCAGCTAATATATGTTTATTATTGTGCTTTTTAAAATCACTTTGTATGGCTTGTAATTGTTGTTGCATAATATAATTCAAGTGTCTATTTTTTCTTTTTTGTTTTAAATAGTTATAGATAAAATAAAAAACAACCAGTGAAACCATGATTAATAACCACCATCCTGGCGCTAATGGCCAATAACTTGGTGTATCAGGCAAGTGAATATCTCTTAATTCTAAAGTTACAGCTGCCTTATCCATTACAAGGTATTCCTCCAACTAGACCAAGCAGCATTTGGTGTTTTAATGGCTTGTTTTATTTTATCTTGTAATTTGTCATTGGTCATAAGAGGAATAACGGGTACACCTGATTTTTGAATATTTTCATATACGTTATCTAAATGTTGATTTTGTTTTTGCTGCATACTAGTCACATCAGATGACTTGTTGGTATTAAAGATAACTGCACTTTTTTCGTTGTTGATACCATATATCCCTGGTAATGGAGTGCGTGTTTCAAATGTATCTGTTACAAAAAAAGCCAAAACATCATTGTGTTTTTTTAATTGAATCAAATGGCGTTTAACTTCTTTACCTAAATGATAAAAGTCACTTATGATGATAACCAAAGATCCTGGCCGTATAATCGTCCTTAACCTTTTCAGTGCATCTTCTAAAAGTGTAGACTTTTGCGAATCATTATTTTCTTTATCGGCTTGTACTAGATGAGCAATTAAACGCATCATTCCACGTTTTCCACCCACGGGTTTTTCATGGTGAATGCCATTTTTCCCATAACTTAACACACCCACTCTGTCGCCATTTTTTACAGCTGCCCATGACAATAATGATGCGGCTTTTGCGGCCAAAACTGATTTAAATTGTTTTCTCGTTCCAAAGGACATCGAGGTATTATTATCCATGATGATATGTATTGGACGCTCTCTTTCTTCTTGAAACAATTTTGTATGAGCTGTGCCTGTCCTAGCTGTTACTAACCAATCCATGTTTCGAATATCATCACCAGCCTGATAGACTCGCGATTCTTGATAATCCATTCCTCGCCCTCGAAAACGCGAATCATGAAGTCCAGAAATTGCTGACGAGGCTTTTTTTCGGCCTGTTAAAGACAATGTTTTAGCATGGACTTGTTGTTGCACAAGAGCCTTGGTCGTTACTTGAGTAGCTGAACTCATATTATATTATAGGTACAATTTTCAATAATCGATCTATAACATCATCTGGAGTAATTCCTTCAACCTCTGCTTCAAAACTCAAAATTAATCGATGTCTCAAGACATCATGGATGACATGGTGGACATCTTCTGGCAATAAGTGATCTCTCCCCATAAGGAAAGCATAAGCACGTGAACACCTATCAAGTGCGATAGTTGCTCGTGGAGAACCACCATAACTAATCATATCTGCAAGTTCTTTGTCATATTTAGCTGGGTTACGTGTTGCCAAAATAAGCTCTACCATGTAAGTTTGCAAATTTTCAGCCACATACAATTCCAAGACCTGTTGTTGAGCACTAAAAACAGTTTCCTGAGTCAAGTAAACAGAATCTTTAGTTGGTTTTGTATAGCCATCTTTATCACGGTCTTGAGCAAGTTTTAAGATATCTTTTTCAGTGCTTGCATCAGGATAGTCAATAGCTACATGCATTTGAAATCTATCTAGTTGTGCTTCAGGTAATGGGTAGGTACCTTCTTGTTCAATTGGGTTTTGTGTTGCCATTACTAAAAATAATTTAGGTAATGGGTAGGTAGTACTACCAATTGTGATTTGCTGCTCACCCATGGCTTCAAGTAATGCTGATTGAACTTTTGCTGGTGCCCGATTAACTTCATCAGCTAAAATCAAATTATGAAACAATGGGCCTCTCTGAAATTCAAACTCCCCTGTTTGTGTACGATATATTTCAGTTCCGGTTAAATCTGAAGGCAACAAATCAGGAGTAAACTGAATGCGTTTAAAATCTCCCTCCAATCTATCTGCTAAAGCTTTAATTGCAGTAGTTTTTGCTAACCCTGGCGCTCCCTCTACCAGTAAATGACCGTGTGACAATAGTGCCATCAACAACCTATCTACCAATTTTTCCTGACCAAATATTTCTTGTGAAAGTGAGGCTTTTACTTGTTGGAATACCTTAGCAGTTTCAGAAACATTATTTTCTTGTTTGTTTTCTTGATTATTATCCATACTATTATTTATTATTTTGACCCGTTTATGACAGTTGGCATATAATAAGGTTCAACTAAAATGAATTCAAGTATGAGAGAAATCATGTATAAAAATATCCTATTTATTGCCCTTTTTTTACTAATAAATGCCTGCACTATTCAAAATGAAGTCAAAGCGGCTGTTGAAGAAGACTTTGAAGTGCATAAACTTGTCATTCAAATGAATAAAAGAGACCCGGAACTTCAAGCTGAAGTAATTTCCAATATTGTCAATATTTCTAAATTTTATGGTGTTGATAATGTTGAAATTGAAATAGTCGCTTATGGCCCTGGAATATATTTCATAACCAAAGAAAGTGAATTTAGAAAACGAATAGAATCTTTAATGATGCAAGATGTCACATTCACTGCATGCGGTGACACATTGAAAACGATTAAAAGAACAAAGGGCATTGAGTTAAATTTAATTGATGATGTTGTAGTAGTTAAAAATGGCGTACCAAGAATGATGTGGCTACAAGAACATGGCTTTTCATACTTAAGCCCTTGAGTTATAAAAAACGATATGATATATTAAGTATTAAGTATTTCGTAAAAAAAAATAATAACAATGAAAAATCCTATCTATATACTTTATATTATCTTAATGTTTTTAATAACTGCTTGCAGCCAAGAAACACCTAAAATATCTCATATCGTCGTAAAAAGTGACAGGCTTGGTGTATTACTGGACACCGAAAACAGGGCTGAATTAGATATTCTTGAAAACATTTTTCATGAGAAAATTGAAAAACCCAATGGCGGTCCAGAGTTTAGGTATTTAATCGATATTACGATAGCTGATAAAACCACCCGCTGGCAATATAGTGACGATGGATTTATTCGTAACTATGAAGAAACCCAAAGCATGATTTACCAACTTAAAGATGTTATTGAATTTAATCGAATTGTTAAACTTCGATAATTCGATTAAATTTTTGCTAGTACGATCCCTATAAACAATATCATTCCAGCCCAATTGTTATTTAAAAAACTTTTAAAATAGTTACCTGTATCCCTACTTCTTAATAAAGAATTTTGATAAACAAACAAAACTAACATCAATAACAGACTAATGTAATAAAAAACAGTCAAATCCATTTTAATACCTAGTAAAAGCAATACCAATAACATTAACCCTTGGATTATTGCAATAATAACACTATCCAAGTCTCCAAATAATATAGCCGTAGACTTAATACCGACATTAACATCATCATCTCTATCTACCATTGCATACATTGTGTCATAAGCCGTGGTCCAAAATATATTAGCAATAAAAAGTAACCATGCTTCACTAGGAATATTGCCTTGTAATTGTGCGAAGACCATAGGAATTGATAAGGCAAATGCCACGCCTAAATACATTTGGGGCAAATAGGTATGACGCTTCATATACGGGTAAGTAATCGCAAAGAAAGCCGCAATAAAGGCAATTAATATTGCAAGTTTATTTAAAAAAAACAACAACAATGCGGCACCCAGCAATAGTACAATAAAAAAGACCAGTGCCTTTTTTACTGGAAGCTCTTTGGCGGCCAAAGGACGTAATTTTGTACGAGATACATTTCCATCAAGGTTCCTATCTGCTATATCATTAATAACGCAACCCGCTGATCGCATTAGAAATACACCAATTCCGAAAACAACAAGGTATTTTATTGGAGGGACACCATCAGCTGCCATCCATAGTGCCCATAATGTTGGCCACAGCAACAATAATGTACCGATGGGTCTATCAAAACGAATTAATTTAAGATAAGGTTCTATTGTGATTTTTAATGGCATTATTTTCTAATAATTGGTGTCTTTTTTTAGCCTTTTATTCTAACATTAAGCGATTACATTCATACACTATTTTTATGTTTAATATCGTTTTATTTGAACCAGAAATACCACCCAATACAGGGAATATTATTCGCCTGTGTGCTAATACTGGCGCTCAACTTCATTTGATTCACCCGCTTGGATTTTCACTAGGAGAAAAAGCTTTACGCAGAGCTGGATTAGACTACCATGAATTTGCTGAAATAAAGGAATATAATAATTTTGCCGATTTTATCAATAAGGCTCAACCAGTGAACTTATACGCTTTGACCACAAAAGGCAGCATAAATTATAGTACAGCAACTTATCAACGGGGTGATTATTTTATTTTTGGTCCTGAAACTCGGGGCATACCTGATGACATTCTCTCTCTTGATTGTATTTCAGGCAAGGTAAGACTGCCAATGAAAAAAAACTCAAGAAGCCTGAACTTGTCTAATACAGCGGCAATTATGTTATATGAAGCATTGAGACAAGTTGATTTCTCTGATGAAAGTTAACACACCTTAATATACAATTTGATTGCGACCATTTTGCTTAGCGATATATAAATTGTGATCTGCGATTTTAATTAAATCCGCAATTGTCTCAGTAGTTTTGGACTTCTTTGCCATTCCAATACTTGCTGTTACATTAAACTCTATACCTTTATTACTGGTAAAATATTTTAATTCAATTTTTTCCCTTAGCCGTTCTGCTAGTATTTGGTTCTTATTAAAATTTAAACCAATTGTTACAATAACGAATTCTTCTCCACCAAATCTCACGATACAAGATGTACTATCAACTTCTGACTTTATCATTGAAGCAATTATTTTTAGCACATCATCTCCTGCTTGATGACCATAGGTATCATTTACCTTCTTAAATCGATCAATATCCAACATTAAAAGCGTTACATTTTTTTCCAGGAACAACTGAGATTCTGTAATTGTATTAACCCATAAATCAAATCCACTCCTATTGAAAACTTGGGTTAATGGGTCATTTAAACTCTTAAAATGCAACTCCTTTGCATAGAAATAACTTTGCTTTTCATTTTCATTAATTTTAAAAGTGATGATTATGGAGAAAAGATAAACTCCAATTGATTTAAAAAATAAATCGATTAAGAAAGTATGATTACTTTCTGAAAAATTAAAGAGTATTACGTTTGACAAAAACAAACCTAAAGTAATCACAAGCACTAACTGTAACCGTGAAAATAAAGCTGACAATGATATTATTACCAATAAAAAGTAACTAGAGGTTAATGGAATAAAATATATTTCGTTTTTAATTATTGTATGCATATACATTGTTATCAACAGCGGTATCAAACCCAATAACAGGATAATAATTGGCATGTATCCATTATATTTATTGGTCAACAACACTAATGAAATTGTTATTAGGGGAATTATTGAAAAAATGCGTAACATTAGAATAGTTTGAGTTAATTCAGGCGTCTTTTGGATGTCAAAATAAGCAAACACCATATAAAATACCACACCCATAACCATAATAATATGTATGGTGTTTGATAAACGACTTAATTGGTAATTTTGTTGATTGGGAAACAAATAATTTTTAGCGTATAGGTTTTGCATTCTTTTAAATTTATTATTATTTATTATTTATTATTAAATTTACAGATAATCTGCCTTGTTTATCTAGCTTAAATGTTATTTCATTAAGTCAATAACATTTAAGGAGTATTATTAAATCATACACTATTTTATCTTATTAAGATGCAATACAAAAGAAAATAGTGCGCTAGAGCACGTATCATGACGCCTTCTACCAATAATTTTGCGCAATAGCACTTAACATTTAAATGTGTTTAGTTAACATACCAAAAATGCCTATTTTCTTCCTTATAGGATTCTACTTTTATACCATTTGAAGCAAATTTTATCTCAATCATGCCTTCTTCTTGAGTATCATAGAATTGAATTTTATTGTCGACATAGCGTTGCTTAATAACTGGATGAGGATGATTAAATTGATTAGCAAACCCTGATGAATTTATTGCTATTCTAGGATTGACATGTTTCACAAAACCAGCACTAGATGATGTCCTGCTACCATGATGTGGTATAACTAGGACATCATTACTAATTAGCTTAGGGAATTTATTAACGAGTCTATATTCTACGGGTTCTTCGATATCACCAGTTAATAGTATAGACCCATAACTACTGGAAATTTTTATCACGCAAGATGAATTGTTTTTTAGGTATGGATAATTTGATAGAGGACTTAAAACCATAAAATCGACACCATCCCAATTCCATGATTTTGGATACACACAACCTTGTTTATTTCTAACACCTAATAAAGTGCTATCAGAATAGCTATCAATAATATCATCAATACCTCCCGCATGATCATTATCGCTATGACTAATAACTATCGTATCCACAGATGTAACACCTTGGTTGAGTAGATAAGGCAAAATGACAGAATTTGCAAGGCTAAACCCAGATTCAAACTTTGCTCCAACATCATAAATTAACAGATGGTTTCTACTTTTTATTATTACTGCCAACCCTTGACCAACATCCAATACATTAACTTGAAATTCATTTTCAAGAAATTTATTTTGCTTTACTGTAAACAATGGGATCAATAAAAACAGGGCAACATACCGCCAACGAAATAACCGTGGCAACAATAAGAATACCGTAACCAACACTAATAAAATTAGAGTATAACTAGTAATATTATGCGGCGTAATACTTAAAAAAGCGTACTGTTGTAAATAATCTAAAATTGAGAAAAGAGACAGCGATAATTCTTCAACGATACTAAATAAAAATTCTGCCAGTGTTTTGGAAAATAAGGAAAAAAAAAGTGATAAAAAAAGTAGTGGTATTAATAAAATTGACGCTAATGGCAAGGCGAATAAATTTGCAATTGGAGTCAATAAATTCACTTTTTGAAACACTATCACCATCATTGGCATTAAACCAACTAAGATTACGAGTTGCGCTTTTATAAAACTCACAAATAAAGTGTTATTATATATCCTACCTGTAAATGTAAACATCAACACCGCCACAGCACCAAATGAAAACCAAAACCCAATATCTAACACGCTGAAAGGGTCGAAAGTCAGAACAATCAACATGGCAATTGACCAAGCTTGCCACCTATTTACTTGCTGTTTGAATACATAGGATAAAGAAAAAACTGCAACCATCACCAAAGCACGGATAGTTGGTATGGATAATCCTGCAAGCGATGCATAAATTAATGCAAAAACAATAGCAAATAGAGCTTCATAATTGGATCGGTTAAAGTTTTCATGAGCGAATACATTAAAACACAAACGGCCTAACAATATACCCACAAAAGCGATTAAACCAATATGGAGACCCGAAATCGCAATTAGATGTGAAGTTCCTGTTTGTTGAAATAGTTGAGAGTCTGAAAATTCTATTAGGCTTTTATCACCTATGGTTAACGCTTGAATTAATCCTTTTACTCTAGTTGAATCAAAGTTTTCATCAACTAGCCCAGCTATCTTAGCACGTAGGTTATTTATAAATGAAGATAAACTAACTGTATTTGTTGTTAGTAGTTTTGCAGATTTGACAGTAGCTGTGGCATCATAACCATTTCTGAACAACCATTTACTGTAATCAAATGACCCAATATTCCTATAACCATGAATGGGTTTTAGCTTTAATTCTAGCTGCCAGCGTTGTCCTGCTTCTAAAGACTGCGTATTGTTATACCAACTTACTAATACATTATTAATCGTATGGTTTTCTACTTTAAACGAGAATTTTGAGTTATCATTTTTATGTGTAGGCAAATTAGAGACAACCCCAATTAAAACGACTCTTTGAGTCGGAGTATATTGTAATTGGCTGGATTTTGCATAAAAACCACTAAGTATCGCTAGAAAGAAACCAAGAGCAACACCAAAAAAGATTTTTTTATACTTATACAAACCGAGTAGCAACAATAAACCACTTAAAAAAAGCCAGTATAAACTTATGTTTGGCAGCCAAAGAAGCTGTGAAACACCAAAGAGAAAACTAAGAGAAAAAACTAACATTGACAAATCCCTTGCCCAATCAAATTTTAAGTCTGAAGGACTAATTTACCTCCTGTTAATTCAAATGTTTTTTCCATTTTATTAGCTAGGTAACTATCATGGGTGACAATTATCAAACCATTGTTTTGCTGTTGATTTAGTTCAAGCATTAGGTCAACAATTGATGTTGCTGTTGCTTCATCTAAATTTCCAGTGGGTTCATCTGCTAATATGCAAGCAGGGTTAGTAACCATGGCTCTAGCTATTGCAGTTCTTTGACGTTCTCCACCTGAAAGCTGACCTGGGCGGTGTTTAATCCTGTGGTCCAGTCCTACCCTTGACAGCAGTTCTATGGCTTTTGCTTTAGCTTGTTTTTTTGATTGTTTCGCAATTAACAAAGGCATCATGACATTTTCAAGAGCTGAAAACTCTGGTAACAAATGGTGAAATTGGTAGATAAAGCCCAAGTATTTATTGCGAAATAAACCTCGTTTCTTTTGCTTCATTTTAGCCAAATCGTGGCCTTTTAAAAACACTTTCCCCAAAGATGGAACATCTAAGCCACCTAACAATTGTAACAAAGTGCTCTTTCCTGCACCTGATGCTCCCATAATTGCAATACTCTCACCATTATTTATAGAAAAATTAATTTCATCTAGCACTGAAATTATCGTCTTTCCATCTTGAAACTGTTGGCTAATTTGTTGGCATTCAATAATACAGTTATTCATATCGCAATGCCTCTGCAGGCTGAACTCTACTGGCTCTCCATGCAGGATAAATTGTTGCAAGTAGTGATAACCCAAAGGCCACAACTACAATTGCAATAACATCAGCTCTATGAACATCAGCAGTAATATCGCTAATGTAATAGACATCTGATGACATGAAATCAGTTTTAAAATACTCTTCTAACCAAGCAATAATCGAGCTTACATTGAAAGAGACTATCAATCCTAAAATCGTTCCTATTATTGTTCCTATTAGTCCAATTACAACACCTGACACCATAAATATACTCATCACTTGCCCTCCAGACATTCCTAATGTTCTTAATATTGCAATGTCACTATTTTTTTCCGTAACTAACATGACCATAGTAGATAAAATATTAAACGCCGCCACTGCCACTATCATTGAGAGAATAATAAACATAGCAATACGCTCTTGTTGTGTTGCCTGATAGAAACTAGCGTTCTCTTGAGTCCAATCACGAACGCGATAAAATCCTCCAAGCTTTTGACTCAATTGATGTGCAATTCGAGGGGCTTTCATTAGGTCATTTGTTTTAATACGTATTCCTTCAATTCCACCATTTGTTTTTTTTATTTTTTGTGCATCTGCCAGATGAATAAGTGCTAATTTTGAATCATATTCATAAGCTCCCATTTCAAATACACCTGCCACAGTAAAACGTTTCATACGTGGTAAAACACCAACTGCAGTAGTTTTAAACTGTGGAATGTAAACCAACAATTTTTCACCAGGTCCAACACCTAGCGTTGCAGCAAGGTCCATTCCTAAAATAATATTCCATTCCCCTGCTTTTAAATCATCTATTGAACCATATTTCATGTGTTCAGAAAATTTAGTAACTGATTTTTCATAATCAGGGCTAATGCCTTGCAATAGTGCACCAGTAGTCTTATATCCTTGTAACATTGCTTCAGAACTTACATATGGAGCAACGCTAACAACTCCTTCAGTTTCATTAGCCAAGGTGATTGCATTCTGCCAACCTTCGATATAGTCATTGTTATATGAGGAAATAGTAGCATGTGCAACTGAACCCAACATGCGTTGTTTAAGTTCCTTGCCAAAACCATTCATTACAGAAATAACCACTATTACAGTCATAACCCCTATGGCGATACCAGCCATGGATATCAGTGAAATTAGTGAGATAAATTGATTTTTTCGTTTAGCTCTAGTGTACCGGAGCCCAATAAATAGCGGTAAATTCATTAAATAATGTGTTTTAGTTTTTATATATCTTACACTAAAGTTATTTTTTTTCTATTCAATTATCATTTATCGTTAAGAATATTTTATAATGAATGAATGAATAAAAAGTTAATTCCTTACCTAACCATATTCTTAATTTTTATTTTGAGTTCTTTGGCCTATATTTATGGAAAAAAATCAGCTGGAACTACTGTTGATTTCCATAACGACAGATATGCAGGAGCAGAAACCTGTAAAGAATGTCACCAAGAACAATACGATAGCTGGAAAAAAACATACCATAAATCTATGACCCAAGAAGCTACCGAACATTCCGTAAAAGGCAGCTTTGATGGTAGCGACCAAACTTATTGGGGATTAACAATTCGACCTATAAAACGCAATGGAAAATTTTATTTTGAGTACATAAACCCTACCAATGGCGCATTATTAAATACATTAGAAATCACACGAACTGTTGGTTCTAGACGTTATCAACAATACCTTGCACAAACAGAAAACACTGAAGAAAACTACTATCGACTTGAAATACTCTGGCATATTAACGACCAAAGATGGGTGCATTTGAATGGTGCCTTTCTCGGTCATGACAATCAATCTTTTGATAACCACATCGCCGTGTGGAATCAAAATTGTATTTTTTGTCATAACACTGGGGTAAAACCAAATATGACTAATTATGATGAAATTGTCAAAAAGACCCAAAGAGGTGAAAAATTAAACCTTAAAATTGATAGCCGTTTCCAATCACATGTTTCTGACCTAGGTATTGGTTGCGAATCATGCCATGCTAATGGTGAAGAACACATAACTCTTAATCAAAACCCTATCAGAAAATTCTATTTAAATTTAACGGGTGATGATGATAAAAGCATAGTAAATCCTTCTAAATTATCAGCAAAAAAATCCATGGATATTTGCGGTCAATGTCACGGTCAACGAACTCCAAAAACCTATGAATTAGCACGAAAGTGGATGGAACAAGGGCCAACCTATCGCCCAGGAGATGAGTTACAATCACATGTGAATCCTGTTATGCAAGAATCAACTTTAAATACTAGCCCTAGTGATATGTTTAAATTACGATTTTGGGAGGATGGAACACCTAGATTATCAGCATATGAGTATCAAGGTCTATCCATGTCTCAATGTCATACTAAAGGAAATTTAACATGCAACGATTGTCACTCTATGCATGAGGGAAACCCTAAAGGTATGATAACAAAAGAAAATTTAAGCAACGAAGCTTGTTATAGTTGCCATAAAAGCTACCAAGAAAACTTAATTCAACACACAGGTCACAAACTAAACTCAGATGGTGCTTTATGTTACAATTGTCATATGCCCAAAATTGTGTACGGCGTTATGGAGTTTCACAGAAGTCATAAAATTGAATCTCCAAATCCTAAAATTGAATTTCAAATTAACAAACCAAATGCATGCTCGGCTTGTCATATTAATAAATCCGATACATGGATAATTTCAGAAACTGAAAGAATTTGGCCAAAAAATATAAAAACATCAGAGTATCAAGTAAAACATATTGTTCAAACAATCTATAAATTACATTCTGGTGATCCAGTTGAAAGAGCAATTGTAGCAAAGAACTTATCCTATCAGAGTATACTCATACCCAATCAAGAAAAAAAATACTTAATCCCTCATTTAATTTTTGCAATGGAAGATAATTATCCTGCAATTCGGCGGTTTTCATTTAAAACGTTAAATGCAATTTTGAAAGGCTTATCAATTGAAACGAATGAATTCACTAATATACAAGCAACCTTAGAGGCTTTTGATTTTATTGCTGATATTAATGTACGATCAGATATACTTCTTAAAGTTTGGCAGGATTATTACGGCATTGATAAATCTGGTTGGCAGACCCCACCCATTAATTCATTACTCGATAATGATTACATCCTTGATATACAAGCCCTTATTAAATTAAAAAATAATTCTAATCAACAAGAAAAACAAATACAAATCGGAGAATAATTAATTACGCTATTATTTGCTTATTAATGAAATGTTTAAGGTATTGGTATAGGGTAATACATAATCAAGCCGCCTTTACAATATTGCAAATGAACCAAATATGTTTTTAAGCAACTATGTAGCTACCTTTAATTTCGAATTAGCTACGGTCAATACATGTTCTATATATCTAATATTCGGTACCTCAGACATTTCATCTTGAATAGTTACCTTAGATGCAACTGCATTACTATCATTTTTATCCATTTCATGAACTTGCAAATCACCTTGAGTTACAAGTTGTAACCTTGGAACTCCGTTTACTACCAATGCAAAATATGGTAATTTTTCAATATTGCCTAATGCTTTAATTATTGCAACTCTTTTTGTTGGTTTCATTTGTGTTTTATTACCTGATGACAAAGTGTCATAACAAATCACAGGCACGTCATAGCCACGCCAATTCATGTTTCCAAGTAACCAATTTGGTGACCCTTGAATATCTATGAGTTCATTATATGAAATTACCTCAGCAATAATTGCATTGGGTAAGAGTACACGTTTTTCTTCTGTTACAGGAATCATAATTCCACGAATTTCATTAGCCATTTTTTACCTCTCCTTTATAGAGATCTGATTACATAGTTTGCCATTTCTTTAGGCGAACCTTCAAAATCTATTTGTGTGTTTTCTTTTACACCTTTAATAATTGTTGATAATACACAACTGTGTTCCGTTTGAGTAATTACTTTATTGCCAAGTTGCTTTATAACTTTAGCTGCTTTTACTCCATCACTAGACATTCCACTGAATATAGCTATATTTACATTGTCAATGTTGTGACTTATTTTTTTACTGTTTTCATCTATACACGGTGAAAAAGCAAACACTTCACTAAGGATAGAAAGTTCAATACTGCCATCAGGGTTGAAATATATTTGCTCATCAGTAGGGCATACTAAACAGGTGGCTGGTACTACTTTCATTCCAGATAGTGGTAGTAAAACTTTTAATCCACTTTTTTTATCAAATTGATCAACCATCATCGGGACAAACTCTTTATCCATATGCTGAATTAGAATGAACAAAACTTCTTCATTACCAGTAAATGCTGCTAAGAACTTCTGGATAGCATCTGGCCCACCAATAGATGCAGCTAATATCCAAACTTGTTTAATGCCAAAACCACTCAAATCTAAGTGGCTTTCTTCAACACTATTAACTTTTAGTTCTGGTATAACTTCAAATGATGAATCAATTTTATGTAACAAATGCCTTTCCCAACTTCTTCTTTTTACACCTGAAAGTTCATTTGTTAGAATCGCCTCATTGATAATGATTTTAATATTTTTATCAAACAACCTGCTTAGTAAATCTTCATAATCAAAATGAACAAGTCCGATATTAACTACAATTACATCTACTTCTTCAATTGTATTTAATGTTTCTTTTCCACTATGGACATCCCATTGCTTTACCTTTATTTTTTTCTGATTTAACTTTTCTAATATCTGTAAACCAGATCTCTCTCTATTGCCTATATGAATTAATCCAACACATATATCAACTATCTTTTTCAATTAATTCCCTTATATTCTCAAGTAAGTTATTTTCTTGATAGGGTTTTCCTAAATACCTATCAACGCCCAAATCCATTGCTTTTTGTCTATGTTTTTCCCCTGTTCTTGAGGTAATCATTATAATTGGTATATCTTTGTATTTATTCTCTTTCTTCATCTCAATGGCAAGTTCATAACCATCCATTCGAGGCATTTCAATATCTAGTAACATAACATCTGGTATTACTTCTTTAAGTTGTTCCAAAGCATCTAAACCATCTTTAGCTGTTTCAACTTCAAAATCATTTCTACGAAGAATTCTTTCGCCAACTTTTCTCATTGTAATAGAATCATCTACTATCATAATTACGGGATCTCTACTTACTTCAACTTGAGCAGGTAATTCATCATCACCGAGTTTCTCAAGTTTTTGATGATAAGTTCTTGCAAGTGGAATAACATCTAAAATTAAAACTACATTACCATCGCCTAGAATTGTAGCACCATAAATGCCAGGTACACTTGATATTTGTGCCCCAACTGTTTTCACAACAATTTCTCTTGACCCTAATATCCTATCAACTCTTAAAGCAACTCCACTATCACCAGATCTTATCATGACCAATGGAATTTGATTATTTTCAACTATTACTTCTGATTCAACATCCAATAATTTATTTAATTCTTCAAGTTGATATTCTTCATTTGCATATTCATACAAGTTATTTTCATCTTTGCTTCTTTGTAAATAATCTTGATGAGACATACGAATTATGCCTTCCAAACCTGATACTGGTATAGCATAGACAATTTCGGATATTTCTACTAACAAGGCACTAGATAAGGCTAAAGTATAAGGAAGACGTATCATAAAATTCGTTCCCTCATTTGGTTCAGAACTAATATCTAATGTACCACCTAATAAGTTAATTTGATTAATAACAACATCCATACCAACACCACGACCAGCAAGTTTTGATACTTTTTCAACTGTAGAAAATCCGCTATTTAAAATCAGCCTATCAATATTTTCATTACTAATTTTTTCTCCCTTTTTGACAATTCCTTTCTCGATAGCTTTATCCAATACTTTTTTCCGATCGATTCCTGTGCCATCATCTGAAACGGTTATAACAACCTCTGTTGCTTCTCTTCTTACATCTAGTTTAATTAATCCTTGTTTTGGTTTTTTTGCTTTAACTCGATTATCTTCAATACCATGTGCCATAGAATTACGTAACATGTGCTCTAAAGGTGCTACAACACCTTCTAGAACTGTTTTATCCATTTCTCCTTCAGCACCATGAACTTCTAATCGTACTGACTTATCAAGTTCTTTTGAAGTTGTTCTAGTTAATCGTCTTAGTCTAGGCACAATTGAATTAAAAGATACTAGTCGAGTCTCCATTAAACCTTCTTGTAATTCTGTATTAACTCTAGACTGCTGTGTTAACAAATTATCAGAAGTTCTGGCGACATCATCCAAATAGCTATGAATACTTACTAAATCTGATACTGACTCTGTTAATGATCTTGATAATTGCTGTAACTGAGAAAACCTATCCATCTCTAACGGATCAAAACTTTCATCTTCCTCAGCTTCTGTTTGGAAAGTGGAGATAATTTGTGCTTCTGTTTCAGAATCTAATTTCCTTAGCTGTTGTTTAATCCTAGCAACTGTATTACCAAGCTCCAACAAATTAACCCTAAAGGAACCAACTTCCTGTTCTAAACGAGATCGATAAATACTAACCTCACCCGCATAATTTACCAAATTATCTAACAGTTCAGAGTTTACCTTTATTTGATTACCTGAAAGTACATTAGCTTGCCTCTTAGTTGATGACTTTTTACCTGGCAAATCTTCTTCTTCAACTTCATCACTACTTAGACCTAGAGGATCAATATCAACTAAATAATCTTCATCAAGTTTTGACTTTTCCGGTATAATTTCATCTTCTTTTAAACCAACAATCATTTTAACATTTTCTACAGCAGACTCTATATTTGAATCTTGGCCAAAATTGTTTGAATTAGTTAGTTTATTTAATATATCAAAAGAATCATGAATAACAGTCAATTGTTTTTTATTAACTTGTTTACCCTCTTCTGCAATGTTCTCTAGTAAAGATTCTAATACATGCCCTAAATTACCAATATTATCTAATCCAGCCATTCTTGCACCACCTTTAAGAGTATGTAAATCTCTTTGTAAGGATACAATATGATTTAAATCCTTAGGATTTTCTTCTAAATCAGAAAGCACATGTTCAGTTCTATCAAGTATATCATCAGCTTCTTCTTTAAATATTTCTAATAATTCCTCATCGAATACACTTTCTGTATCAATTTCATATTCTGATAAATGTGCGTTATCATCACTCGAAATAGACGCAGAAATATGGACAGCATCTTCAATATTTTGTACAGAATCTAATTCATCTTTTGATTCTTCTAATTCTAAATCAAGTATACTCTCTTCATTTAGATTAGTTTCAGTTTCAGTTTCTATTTCAATTTCAGTTTCAATGTCAGATTCGTACTCTAACGCTGTAATTTCTGTATCTTTGCCTGCCTCAGTTTTAACTTTTGCATCTATACTATCATCCGAATTTACTCCAATTTCTTCATGTTCAACTTCATTGGCCAACTCAGCAGTATCGCCTATACCTGTTTCAATGTTATCAATTTCAAAATCAAATTCTTCGTCGCTAGCCTGTTCTATATCAGTATCAAACTCAATAGCATCAAGTTCTAAATCCAAATCTATTCCTATTTCTAAATCTGATTCTAAATCTGATTCTAAATCTGATTCTAAATCCAGCTCTAGTTCAGTTTCTAAATTCGACTCTAAATCAACTTCTAAATCCGAACCAACATCTGAATCAATATCTGCTTCTAGTTCTGATTCTAAATCCAGTCCTAATTCCGTTTCCAAATCAGCTTCTAAGTCAATATCAGAATCTGTCTCACCATCAGATTCTAGTTCCAATTCAAAGTCTATTGAATCAGTATTCTCAGAATCATTAGTTTTACTTTTAACTTTTAATGAATCAGCTTCCTCTAAATCTAATTCAAATTCTATATCAGAATCGCTTTCAATTTCAGTGTCATCTTTTTCTAATAAATCTTCTAAATTAAAGTCCAAATCATCTATTGTTAATTCATCTTCAATTGTGTCAGATGAGAAATTACTAATTCCGACACTATCCGAATCTCTAGTTTCATCAGTTTCTACATTATCAACAAATTTTGATAAATCAAATTCTGCTATGTTTGCATCTTCATCTAAAACCACAGAAAGTTTTTCATCTTCTATGATGTTGTAATGCTCCCTAAAGAAGCAACCTAAATCAGTAGTTTTCGCATGTGGATCAGATAAATTTGTTAAATCCTTCATCACGTTTGATGATTCAGTTTTAAATTCTATTATTTTTTCAATAACTTCTTTATCAAAAGTTTTACCCTGTTCTCGAATAGCTTTTGCAAGCAATTCTAATGGTGTGGTCATTTCTACAATACTGTTAACTGATGCCATATTCGCCGCACCATTTAATGTATGTATAATCCTTACAAAATTTTCAGTTGAAGTGTAATCATTTAAGTTTTTTGCATTTGCAACAAAATCATCTACATCTTTAAGGTGACCTTCCACTTCTTGTTGCAAGATTTCAACAAACACTGGGTCTACGGATAAATCATCAGTGTGTTCACCATCTGTCATTTTATCCTTTTCTACATCGGTATCAAACTCAACTTCTTGTTCAACAACTTCGTCAATAGTATTTTTAATCTCAGGTGTATCTATTATTTTTTCGGGAACTTCAATAATAGTTTCTATTACCCTTTCGTTTTGAGAAAAAGTGATTTCTGTTACTGTATCACCTGCAATTACTTTTTCGGCCGCTTCAATAATTTCATAATACCCATTAGGTACTGTTGTTGTTTCCTGTAAAGCTTTATATAAACCTGGCAAAATATTAAGAGATTCTGTCATAACCAACAGGTATGAATCGTTTATTTCATGAGTGTTATTCAGGACTAAATTGGTCATCTCTTCAATTTTCCAACTGAAATCACCTATTGCTAAGGCTCCAACTAATCTACCACTCCCTTTTAAGGTATGATAAATTCTACGAATCTCGCCTAACAATTCAGATTGTTCTTCAGGATTTTTCTTCCATCGTGGAAAGATAGAATTAATGTGTTCTAATTCTTCCTCAAATTCTTCCAGGAACACTTCCTTTATATCGTCATCTGTATCATCACTAAAGGACACTATGTATTCTTTGTTTACATGATTTGATTTTTCTACAATTGTTGTATCTTGCTCCATTTCTAATTCAAGGTCACTAGTATCTACCTCATTATGATCTATATCATCAAAATCTAACTCAAATTCATCATCAGGCATATTGTCAAGCTCTTTATCAAGTTCTAAATAATCCTCACCATCAACCTCAGATAGGTCTTCATCCTGATTTGTATCATTTTCAATACCTACATTTTCATCTTTTTCTACTAAAACATCTTTATTTGGATCACTTTTCTCCAAATCGACATTTTCAGTATTCTCAAACAATTTATTTAGATTTTTTCTTGCCAAACTTAGTATACTGTCATCACCCTTTATACCTGAACTAAGGTATTCTAAATAATACTCAAGACTAGCAATTGATTCTGCAACTAAATCTAATTGATCTACCTCAGGCTTATAATCAGAATTAAGCATGTATTGTGATGTATAGATGTTAATCCTATCTATTTCTTTAGCAACATCATCAAATCCTGATATTTTTAATGCTCCACTAATTTCCGAAAGAAGTTTTGGGCTGGATTTAAGGCAATCACTATTAAAATTTTCTTCAATATAAAGAACAAAATTTTGCTTTATTTTTTGTAGATTGTTTATTGACTCTTTTGCCAATACATCCATAATATTTTTCATTTCTGAAGACGATATTACTTTCTCTTCATCATTGGAGTCAGAAGGTTTGGCTTCACCAAGTGATAATATATTTTCGTCTAAAGATGTCCCTACAAATAATAAAGCTTCTGCAACTTCCATTATTGTAGATTCATTAATTGATTCATTGTTTTTCAAACTAACTTCAAATTTCTCAATGACTTTAGTTAGTTTCGACCTTGCTGCTCCTATCCCAATTAACCCTAAAGTATCTGATATTTTTGAAAGAGATGCCAACATGACTTCTAGACTTTCACTAGTTTTATCATCACTACGGTTATATAAATCAAGGTTGTCTTGAATGGTTAATAAATCTTCTTTAATTACAGTTGTTACAGATTCTAGGAGCTCTCTATTTTTGCCTGATAAACTACTTTGAGCGTTTTCAATCTCTTTATCATCTGAGATAAAGTCTGACAAATTAAAAAAGTTTTGAATTTCACTAATTCGTCGATCCTTACTGTCTGCTAAAGCAACATAATATAAAATATTGTTTGTTAAATTTTTAAAAAATCGTTCGCTTGCAGCCTCGGTTTTTGTCAACATCCTTATAGCTTGATCAAGCCTTCCTGCTAATTGTTTTACAGTAACAGATTTTTCTAAACCTCCACTAATTAAGGCTTCAAACATTCCTCCAGCAACCCAAAAAAGTTGTTTTTCATCAGTAGAGGAAATAACTGTTTTAAGCTTATCTACTAATACTTGAATCTTTTTTAAATTATCTACTGTGTCCGTTCCTTTGAACCAACTCAGCAAATACACTTGATATGCTGATCTAATCTTGTGTACAACTTGATTTAATTGATTCTGATTTAATTTAAAACTAGTAGTTAAACTTGATTTAGGCAAACCCAAACTTAAATCAGGGTTGAAAAGGGAACTTTCTGATAATAAATTATCTCCTTTAACTGTTCTTAAATCATTGACTAATGGCAAGAGCACCATCGGTATGTCTTTATAACCTAACTGTATTCTTTCCAAATAGTCAGGTAACAAAATAATACCGCGCATCAATACTTCAAAAGAATCTTTTTCAGAATCAACTTCCTTATTGAGAATTTTTTTTGCAACTTGTTCCATTTCTTCTGCGACCATTGCAGCCCCATAGAGCTCAACCATCTTTAAAGTACCCTGAACTTGATGCAAATAGGTTGCACAAAATTGTAATTGGTTTTCATCTTCTGGATTTTCTACATATTCTTCTATCGAATTTTTAGCTCGATTTAGGGTTTCATCAATTTCTTTTTTTACCCAAACTAATGTTGAAAAATCTATTTGTTCAATTTCACTCATATTTATTATCTAATTTAGTTTATATGCTAAAGTTCTTCTGTAATCAATTCTTGTCATATTTTCACTTTTCCATTGGCCAATATCAGTAGGGCTTAATACTAATATGCCGCCAACGTGTAAAAATCTTTTTAAGCTTTCTAAAATTTCGATCTTTTTTTCTTTTGAAAAATATATTAAAACGTTCTGACAAAATATTATGTCAAATTTAATAGTGGGCATTTCATTGATTTTAAACAAATTAAAAACACCAAATGCCACTCGTTTTTTTATTTCTGTTTTTATAGCAAAGATATTGTTGTTAATTCTGTTTATGTATTGATAGTATTCAGAATTAATATTATCCAACTTTAATTCACTATAAAAGGCATTATTTGCAATTGATAATGCTGGCTTACTAACATCAGTTGCTGTAACTCCATAATAAATACCTTCTTTTTTAAATTTAGCCTTTAATGATTGTAACATCATAGCCAGCGAATATGGTTCTTCTCCAGTAGAACAACTAACGCTCCAAATTTTATAATGGCACTTTCTTTTCTTATTTAAAACTTTAGTAAAGTCATTCTTTACTAAATCATAAGAAGGCATATGCCGAAAAAAACTTGTTTCATGTACAGTTAATCTATCAAGCAGTTCATTCCATTCAATATTTCCAGTAATACCATTTTTTACAATCAGCCAATAATCAGAAAAAGATTTTACTCTTAGTTCCCTCATTCTTGACCAAATTTTAGTTTGTAAAAATGCCTCTCTTTCTTTTGGTACCGTAATTCCTACCCTGCTTTCTAAAAGAGTCGACCATTTTTCATATTCAAACTCCTTAAAATCAGGTAAAAAAATCAAGTCCTCACTTATCTTTTTTTCCACTTGTATTAATTTTACTCATCTGTGGGTAACTTAAAGTCTTCTACTGAAAGCCTCAACTCATTAGCTAGTTCCACCAGGTTACCAATAGACTCAGCTGTTTGCTGTGTGCCAACAGATGTTTGTGTAGTAATTTCTTGAATAACGTTCATGGTTCCAGAAATATTTGTTGCTGCAACAGACTGTTGTTTAGCTGATTCTGATATATTTTGAATCAATTCAGCCAAGTCGTTTGATACGGCTTCAATTTCTGTTAATGCATCACCAGCATTTTCGGCACGTTTTGCGCCATCTACCACCTCTGCTGTTGTTTGTTCCATTGATGACACAGCTTCATTTGTATCAGATTGAATTGTTTGTACTAGTGTTTCGATTTGTTTTGTTGCATTTGATGCTCGTTCCGCCAAACTTTGTACCTCATCAGCAACAACTGCAAAACCACGACCTGCTTCTCCAGCAGATGCAGCTTGAATCGCAGCATTTAAAGCCAAGATATTTGTTTGTTCTGAAATATCATTAATTAATTCTACAATGTTACCAATTTCTTGTGAGCTTTCACCCAATCGTTTAATTCGTTTTGATGTTTCTTGAATCTGATTACGAATGTTATCCATACCTTCAATTGTTTGTCTTACAATTTCTGCGCCGTTATGTGCTATAAGTACAGATCTTTGTGCCACATCAGCAGACTCTAAAGAATTGATTGAGACTTCATCAATTGAAACTGCTATTTCGTTAATCGCTGCTGATGCATTTGTAATCTGGTGGGCTTGATGCTCACTCGCTTCAGCAAGGTGTAAAGCTGTTGCTTGTGCTTCTTGTGCAGCAGATGCAACGCCTACTGAGGCATCATTAATGGTTTTCACTAGGCTTCTTAAGGCTTCAACTGCAAAGTTTACCGAATCTGCAATGGCCCCTGTTATGTCTTCACTTACTGTTGCATTTACAGTTAAATCTCCATCTGCTAAGGAGCCCATTTCATCAAGTAATCTCAAAATAGCAAGTTGATTCCTTTCATTTAATTCACTGGCTTCTTTAGCACGTTTACGATCACTTTTTGTTAATGAGTATAAGATAACCATTAACCATAATACAGATAATGCACCTAATCCATACTGTAGTTGTATTGATGGTGCTTTTGGAATGTATTCTTCTAATTTTACGGATAATATTTTAGCTTTGTCAACAAAACCAGGTGCATCAATAATGATATCATCTTTAGCAGTTTGTGCTTCAAATAGATCTTGAGCTTTCATAACTTCATCAACATCAGCCTGAAGCTCATTAAATATATTGTATACTGCCCCTAATGATTCAATTGCTTTTTTATCAACAATTGCTTTGATATTTTGATCGCCGTTAAACATACCATTAAGAACTCTTGAGAATCTACTTGTGTCATCTCTTAATACTTCAGATGATTGTATGGCGTTAATACCACCTTTTAGGACATCACCCATACTTCTCAACATACGCGCAGCCAATACTTGTTGCTGAACAGCTAAACGAATTTGTTCACGTGAACCACGTATTTTCATAAGTTGTCTTACAATTTCATCATTCTTTGCTTGCAACCTTGGAATTTCAGATGCAAACTTGTTATAAATTTCAGACATATCTTGAATGAGTATTTGCTTATCTAGAATTTTACCTACATTTGAGCCTATATTAACCCAAGCGGAGTTTACAGCTTCTAAAGAATCCCTTACTTTGACAGGCACTTCTGGGTATTTATTATCAGGATCCCCTTCAGCCAGTGAAGACAACTTCTCAGAGACGAATGTTCTTGCTAATTTCAATTGATCGAATGACACAACATCACCAGAAGCGGCCATTGAAGCATGTTGAGCTAGCTGTTGGGCTTTAATTTGTATATCGTCCGTTGCTTTAACGTGCTGTCTTCT
The DNA here is from genome assembly GCA_016744455.1 of Alcanivoracaceae bacterium. GTDB lineage: Bacteria > Pseudomonadota > Gammaproteobacteria > Xanthomonadales > Marinicellaceae > NORP309. The sequence continues at coordinate 268,313 of JADGEI010000001.1, read as the reverse complement.
ATTTGAATCGATGTTATTCAACATTATTGAGTTAACAATAAATCCACCAATTAGTATTACTAAAATCACAACCTGCCACATTGGCAACGTTTTTGCTTGCCCGCTTAAATCACTAGAAGTAACGCTCATATTTTTACTCTCATTTTGTTATACTGCTGCATTTTGAAATGACGGGTCATTAATTAACAACTCATCCTCTAATACACTCCACACTCCCCCATCTTTATCTTTATATGATACTTCTGAGTATTTTAAATTGTTCTTTCCTTTTTTCTGCTTGATAATATCTTTAGTTGTAAAATGTTTTTGTCCAAAAACCTCATCAACCACTAAACCAACTTGCCCACCTATTTGCTGTATTACTATCATTCTTGTATGTGCAGTAGTCTTTGAAGGGATATTAAATAAGAAGTATTTTAAATCAACAACAGGTATTAAGTTACCCCTGATATTACCCAGTCCAAGAACCCATGGTGAAATACCAGGTATTTTTGTCGTTTCGGTTAAAATCAATACTTCAACAATTTTCTCAATTGAAAACAAGTAGTTTTTATTATCAACACTGAATCCAACACCTGACCATTGATCTTTTACACGGACATCTTGAATATCAGCTTTATGTTTAAAACTAAGCCTTTCATATTCATTGAGTAATTCAAAGGGTTTTATGCTATTTTTTGACATAGTTAACTTACCTTGATATGCATTTTGATAGCATCCAACAACTCTTCTTTAGTAAAAGGTTTTGTCAAATACAACTCAGCCCCAACGACTTTACCTTTTGCTTTGTCAAACAATCCATCTTTTGACGATAACATAATTACTGGAGTTGAATTAAACTCTTTATTCATCTTTATTAAAGCACATGTTTTATAACCATCTAAACGAGGCATCATAATATCAACAAATATAATATCCGGATGTAAATCAGATATCAATGACAAGGCTTCATAGCCATTTTCAACTGAAACCACATCACAGCCTTCTTTTTTTAGTAAAGTTTCTGCTGTTCGTCGTATGGTTTTTGAATCATCAATCACCATTACTTTTAAATCATTTAAATCCAACTCTTTATTATTTTCGCTCACTGATTTACCCTTGTTTATTTAGTTTATTAGGACCTTGTTAAATGTTTTTTATTCAGCACATAACAATAATTCAACTAACATTTATAAAATTTTATCCAAGGATACTGTAATTGAACAATAATTTCATCTTTTTTTTACTAAAATTTTATTAAATTAATTTATTAACTAATCTTGCTAACTTAGTATTTTTTAAGAAAATAACTCATTTTTACATTCTTTACAATTGATAATTAGAAATTTATAAAATATTTTTAATTTCTAATGCTTTATTCAACTTATTACTGAATAAAGATTTTTAGTTGAGTATAATTCATCACTAATTAACCAAACAGCGTAATGACAATGAAAATCGGAATATTAATGGATCAAATCAGTAGCGTAAATATTCATAAGGACTCAACTTTTGCCATGATGTTAGAAGCCCAAAACAGAAATCACGAAATTCACTATGTGACAGATAATGGCATACATATTAAAAACCACAAACCTTATGCCGATACAAAAACCATCAAAGTATATGACAATGATTCACATTGGTTCGAATTTACTTCATCGCAAACAATCGAACTTGCAGATTTAGATGTAATTTTTATGCGTAAAGACCCTCCATTTGATATGGAGTACATAATGGATACCTATATAATGGACATGGCAAAAGATTGCGGCGTTCTCTTAGTTAACAATCCTCAGGCTCTTCGTGATGCCAATGAGAAATTTTTTACTGAAGCCTTTTCAGAATTTAGTCCACAGTGCGTTATCTCAAGAAATCCAAGACACATTAAAGAATTTGCAAAGTCTTTGGAACGAGTTATTATCAAACCTATGGATGGAATGGGGGGAGCCTCAATTTTCCAATCTGGCAAAAACGATAAAAACCTAAATGTCATCATTGAAACTGTGACTGACAATGGTAAAAGAACTACAATGGTACAAGAGTTCATTCCAGAGATTTCAAATGGCGACAAAAGAATATTAATCATCAATGGTAAACCAGTACCATATGCCCTAGCAAGAATACCTTCAGAAGATGATTTTCGTGGCAATCTAGCAAAAGGCGGAAAAGCTGTTGGCCAACCATTGAGCGAAGACGATTATAAAATCTGCGATACAGTTGGGCCAAAACTAAAAGAAATGGGGATTATTTTTGCAGGCATTGACGTTATTGGCAAACACCTTACTGAGGTAAATGTTACGAGCCCTACATGCATCCGTGAACTGGACAAACTGTACGGTTTAAATATTGCAGGCATGTTATTTGACGAAATTGACGTTATACTTAAAGACAGTTAGATTAATTAATGATTTACAAACACCTCCTTAAAACACTCGATAACATTATCGAAAACACTGCTTGCATCATGCGAGTCACTGGCATATTCGATTTGTACTCAAATATTTTAAACGATACATGCACATTTTCTAGACGCTTATTAATCGAGGCACCTTTTAAGTGAAAAATAGAATAACGACGACAGACAAAAACATACTGACATTTGTACTTAGCGCACTGATCATAAGCGCTTTAGTACTTGGTATAGTATTTACTTTAGAAGATAAGAGCACCAATGACCCAATGCCAACTCTAGATGTTATTTTATCAAAACAAAAAAGCCCCGACACACCTGATAAAGCGGATTATTTAGCTGAAAATGACCAACAAGGGGGTGGAGAATCAGAAAAAAGTGTGAGACCACAAAATATTAAAACTGGAATTTCAGTAGAAGATGAAGGCAACCACCTTCAAGAGCAAATAGAAAACATCCCAAATATTCAAGACTTAAAAAACACCGAATTAATTTCAACAAGCGATTCAACAATTAAAATCCATAAATCGCAAACTGCACCTGATATTAAGAATACGGAGAACAACAGCAAGAAGCTTCTAACAAAATCTCAAAAACTGGCAAAACTTGAAAATAACATTTCTACCCGTATTGAAAAATATGCTAAACGTCCAAAATCAAAATTCATATCAGCGAGCACCAAATCATATGAATTTGCAAATTACATGCAAACTTGGGTCAAAAAAATTGAACGAGTAAGTAATTTAAATTACCCAGTCGAAGCAAAACAACGAGAATTCATAGGCACCATAATCATGACAGTTGGTATAAATTCTTCAGGAAGCATCAAAGAAACATACATAAACAAGTCATCTGGCTATAAAGCAATAGATGATGCCGCAGAACACTTGGTGCAATTATCCGCTCCATTTGAGGCAATCCCAAATAACATCAACAATGTGGACATCCTATACATAACTAGAACATGGCAATTTTTGCCTGGTGATAAAATAAAACAGAAATGATGAACTTTAACAACCAATTACTAATAGCATTACCTGATATGCAAGACAAGAGATTTTTAAAAACCGTCATTTTAGTTTGCGAACATAACGAAGATGGAGCCATGGGGCTCATTATAAACAACCCTATGCCTCTGGAAACCGAACAAGTATTTACTGATTTAAATCTCAAAATACCAGAGATTAACCAATCAACATTTGATGGCGGCCCCCTAAATAAAAACTGTGGTTTTGTTTTACATAACAACAATCAAAAATTTAGCAACTCTAGAGCTATTCAAAACCAATTAACTTTAACCACATCTAAAGACCTATTAGAAAAAATTTCAAACAATGAATTCTCCGATGAATGGAGATTTATTCTGGGTTATTCTGGCTGGGATAAGAACCAGTTAGAAGAAGAAATAGCACTCAATACATGGTTAACGTGCCCTATTGATTTAGATTTAATTTTCAATACTGATATAGATAAAATCTGGGAAAAGTCACTGGCTTCAATAGGCATACAAAATTACCAAAACATATCCGGAGCAGGCCATGCTTGAACAATGTTATCTAGGAATTGACTATGGCCTCTCAAATATTGGCATCAGCGTAGGTCAATCCATCACCAAAACAGCTGCAGCATTAAAAACCATTCATACTAACAAAAGATTTAACTGGCAAGAACTCGATAAAATCATTCTACAATGGCAACCAGCAGCCATCATTGTTGGCAATCCATTAACCGAAGATGGAGAAGAACAGTTAATCACCAGGCAGACAAAAAATTTTACTAAAAAACTAAAGAAACGTTATAAACTACCAATTCATTATGTTGATGAGCGCTTTAGCTCATTACAAGCTCAAGAAGATTTTGCAATGGCTAGAAAAATAGGTAATAGCAAAAGAAAAAACAGTAAAGACCTTGATGCACATGCAGCAAAAAACATACTACAAAGATGGTTAGATTTACTATGAAACATTTGATCGACATCAAAGACCTTAGCCAGGAAACTATTAAAGCGATTTTTCTGCAAGCTAGTACCTTAATTAGCCCTTCAAAAGAACTCGCAGGAAAATCAGTTGCCAATTTATTCTTTGAAAATAGCACCAGAACATTAATCTCTTTCGAGCTTGCTGCAAAAAAACTGGGAGCAGATGTTATCAATGTTAATATTGATAAAAGCTCAACAAAAAAAGGAGAAACGTTAAGGGACACCATTCAAACCCTACAAGCAATGGGAATTGACGCATTTGTTGTTAGGCATTCGGATAATAAAACATGCCAAACAATTAAAAAGTGGTTGAATCCAAAGACAAAACTCATCAATGCTGGTGATGGAAACAACCAACATCCAACACAAGCCTTGCTTGATACTTATACTATTTTACAACACAAACAAGACATTACTAATATTAAAATATCGATAATTGGTGACATAAAGCACTCACGCGTTGCCAACTCTTTAATTGATTGCCTTAATATACTTGGCAACAATTCAATTCATGTATATGCTCCAGAGCAATTATTACCAACAAGGCCCAATAAATTGATAATCTGTAAAGATTTTCAACAAGCCGCGAGCGATGCTGATGTAATAGTAATGTTGCGAATTCAGAAAGAAAGAATTGCGAAACATGCCATACCTGATTTAGATAATTACCACCATAATTTTGGACTCACTAATGACAAGCTCAAGCTAGCTAAAATTGACTGTATCGTCATGCATCCTGGACCTGTAAACCGTGGCGTTGAAATCACCTCAAGCATAGCAGATGGCAATCAATCAGTTATCTTGGAACAAGTCAAAAATGGCGTGTTAGTTCGGCAAGCTGTTTTAGCTTACATGTTTAAATAATATTGAATCTAACCCTCTAAAGAATAAACTCTAAGTCTATTTTTATAACATAAAAAAAGCAAAAAGATACCAATAGCTGCTGAAATATGTTTTAGAGAATGACCACTAATAATCCCTCCTAACAATGCGAACACTTGTGCATCAAAATATTCCAATATTTTTGCTGCTATATAGGCCAACAATACCAACCAATAACCCGTATTATTGACAAAACTGGCCTGATAAAATACTAAAATAATAGGAATCAATACTATTGGTAAAAATTGGACCAAAGCGTAAAATCTCAAATCATCATACATTTGCCAGTAAACTACAGATAAAATACCAATAACAATTAATGGTAACAACAAAAGAGCTCCTTTTCTTATATCCACGAATTCAGAAATAATAATAGAAAAAAGCGACATAAAGGCTATAGTCATAGGTAGCCTATCCCATACTAATGTAGAGTTATTCGGGTTCAAATGATAATAACCAGAACCAAAAGCCACCATAGCCACACCAAAAAACAACAACCAGTAGGCAACCCCCATTTCAGGTATCAATTTTAATCTATTAAATTTCACTAACCCCAAAATACCGACTATTAAAAATGGAATATTTGATACAACATTCCAAAAATTTGGAATTCCTAACATCTCCCTCTTATCAGCAGTAATGTGATAAACCAAATCTTGCTGAATCGGATCTAAAAAAAACATACCTACAATAGAAATTATAGAAACAACCCAAATTAAATATTTTCCAAACTTATTTACAACCATATACTTCTCCTGATTTAATAACCAGCTGCTTGACCATCTTTTCTTGATTCAGAGGCCCCATGATAAACACCATTTGACATGACTTGTATCGCCTGATAACCACCATATGGTCCATTAGCAAATTGAATTTTATGACCCATTCGCATGAGTTTTCTTACTGTCCTATATGAGAATCCCGTTTCCAAATTAACAACTCCTCCATTTTCCATAACCTCACCTGTCGGTTCAGAAGATCCTGTGTGATGTATACGTGGAGCATCTCCAGCTTCCTGTACATCCATACCAAAATCCACCATATTAACCACAATTTGTGCATGACCTTGTGGTTGCATTGCACCACCCATCAAACCAAAACTAAGCCAAGGCACATCATCTTTACTGATAAATGCAGGAATAATTGTATGAAATGGGCGTTTCCCTCCTTCAAATGTATTAAAATGGTCTTTTTCTAACGTAAACAACTCTCCACGATCTTGTAGAATAAAACCTAAACCTGGTGGCGTCATGCCTGAACCCATCCCACGATAATTACTCTGGATCAGCGACACCATATTACCTTCTTTGTCCGCTACAGTTAAGTAGATAGTATCTCCATGTTTTAAAGCAGGGTTACCAGCAGGGTAACTTTTACCCGCCTTACTTGAATTGATTAGCTCCATTCTTTTATTTGCATATGATTTTGATATTAATTCTAACAGAGGAACCTTATTAAAATCTGGATCCGCATAAAACTTAGCACGGTCCTCAAAGGCAAGTTTTTTTGCTTCAGTAAACAAATGCACATATTCTGCTGAATCCAATTGCATACTAGCAACATCAAAGCGTTCTAAAATATTAAGGATTTGCAAAGCGGCAATGCCTTGACCGTTTGGTGGAAGCTCCCAAACATCATAACCTCGGTAGTTAGTACTAACAGGGATTACCCAATTACCCTTATGACTTGCCATGTCTTCATAGTTAACAAAGCCTCCCTGCTCTTTCATATAGTCAGCAATAGTATGTGCAATATCTCCTTTATAAAAAGCATCACGTCCACCAATGGCAATTGCCTTTAATGTTTTCGCAAGATTTGGATTTTTCCAAATTTGACCTTCTTTGGGGGCTTTTCCATTAATTGTATACTGTTCAACAAAACCTGGATATTTACTCAACCGTGGTACAGACAAATTCCAATAATAAGCAATAAGCTGTGTAATAGGTACACCTTTTTCGGCATAAGTTATGGTGGGTTGAAGGATGTCTAACATAGGTTTCGAACCAAACCTCTCATGTAACATGAACCAACCATCAACAGCACCTGGAACAGAAACGGGTAAAGCGCCATGAGATGGGATTTTTTTGTATCCATTATCAACAAACCACTGTCTAGTCAAAGACTTAGGGGAACGACCTGAACCATTCAAACCATACAATTTTTTAGTTTCAGCATCCCAGACCATAGCAAATAAGTCACCCCCCATACCATTCCCTGTTGGTTCTACTAACCCCAACATCGCATTGGCAGCAATCGCCGCATCAATAGCATTTCCCCCAGACTTTAATATATCTAATGCCACTTGTGTAGCCAACGGTTGTGAAGTTGCTGCCATACCATTAGTTGCTAACACAGGAGAACGTGTAACAAATGACAAACCTGTTACTCTATCAGCCGCAGCAGATACAAAACTTAACAGCAATGTGAAAATGAAAAAAACTCTAATATTTTGAATCATAAATATTGACCTAGGTACTATTAGTGTAGAATTATACACCTGTTTAACTAAAACAAATAAAATTTCTATGAAAATCTGGGTTGATGCCGATGCTTGTCCAAATGCAATTAAAGATATTATTTTCCGCGCGGCTAATCGCACTCAAACTTATATCACATTAATCGCTAATCAATATATATCTACGCCGCCATCTAAATTTATTAAATCTATCCAAGTACAGCAAGGCTTCGATGTAGCGGATGACGAAATAGTTAAACGAATCAAGCCAAACGACTTAGTGGTGACTGCCGATATCCCATTAGCGTCAGATGCCATAGCAAAAGGCGCTCTAGCCCTCAATCCACGTGGCGATCTTTATACTAATGAAAACATCAAATCCAGATTACAAATGCGTAACTTTATGGAAACCCTACGCAGCAGCGGTGTTAATACTGGCGGCCCAAAAGCTTTAAATCATAAAGACAGAGAGAAATTTGCAAACTGCTTGGATAAATTTTTACAACATGACAATTGATAACATTACAACCCAATATACTATCCATGTTTATAGAAAAATGCTAAACACGTTTTCCAAAAATATCTGTACCAACCCGTACCATAGTTGAACCACACTCAATTGCAGTTTCCAAATCATTACTCATTCCTATAGATAACGTATCAACAGGTACTATTTTTTGCATAGCCTGAAACGCATTTCCACAGAGTTTAAATTGAGCCAATTGTTCGGCACGAATCGATGTTGGTGCAGGGATCGACATCAGCCCACGTAATTTTAACTTTCTATACTCTTTAAAGCTAGCACAAATATCCAGCAATTCATCTACATGAAGTCCTCTTTTACTCTCTTCTTCACCTTCTTTAAGCTGCAACAATACATTAAGCTTCGATTGACAATCATTTCGTTGTTTATTTAAACGCCTCAAGATTTTATGTGAGTCTACTGATTGTACCCAGTTAAAATATTTTGCAATGTACTTAGTTTTATTAGATTGTATAGGACCAATAAAATGCCACTGAATATCTAAACCTTCTAAGCTTTCAATTTTTGTAACTGCTTCTTGTATGTAACTCTCTCCAAACATCCTTTGACCTAAATTATATAAACTGCTAATTTTTTCAATCGGTTGTTTTTTACTGACAGCAAGTAAATTAACAGATTCATTGTTTATTCGATTTTTTACGCTAAAATAACGGTTTTCTAAGCTCATATTGTTTGAAATAGTTATAAAAAAGCTATTTTAACGTCTTTATAGGTTAAATAGATAAACTTTTCTTTGCCATTTAGTTTATTGCAGTTAAAATACTCGCCTTTTTAACATCCACCAATTTGGAGAAAACATTCATGCCTAGCGTAAAAGTAAGGGATAACGAGCCATTTGATATCGCTCTTAGACGTTTCAAACGTTCATGTGAACGTGCAGGAACTTTAGCAGAATCACGTAAGAGACAGTTTTACGAAAAACCAACTCAAGAACGCAAAAGAAAACGTGCAGCTGCAGTAAAACGCACAGAACGTCAAGCTAGAATGCAGAGAATGCGCAAACGTAAGTACTAAAAAAATGTCTTTTAAAGATAACATTATTGAAGACATGAAGTCAGCGATGCGGGCTAAAGAAAAAAAACTTCTTGGAACAATTCGTTTATTGACAGCCGCTATTAAACAAGTCGAAGTTGACGAACGTAAAGATTTAACAGATGATGATGTTCTTGCCATTGTAATTAAAATGGTTAAACAACGTAAAGACTCTGCAAAACAGTACCAAGACGCTAATCGTCAAGATTTAGCTGATCAAGAAATTTATGAAATTGGAGTTTTGGAAAAATACTTACCAGCACAATTAAATGAATCCGAACTTGAAAAGTTAATTAAGCAAAGCATTGATAAAATTGGTGCTCAAGGCATGCAAGACATGGGCAAAGTTATGGGAATGTTGAGACCACAAATTGCAGGAAAAGCAGACATGGGTCAAGTTAGCCAAAAAATCAAAGCTTTATTACAAACGTAATACCTTTTTTTAATACCTATATCACACATGGATGTGTGATACTATTACTATTTATTAATACTCCCCCCTTCAAATGGCAGGCATTCCTTCAGAATTCATCGATCAAGTACTAGACAGGGTAGATATTGTCGACGTTATTTCGCCTCGAGTAACATTGAAAAAAGCCGGTAAAGACTATCAAGCTCTCTGCCCTTTTCATACAGAAAACACACCTTCATTTACTGTAAGTCAAAATAAGCAATTTTATCACTGTTTTGGTTGTGGCCAACATGGTAGTGCAATCGGCTTCCTAATGGAATTTGAAGGAATGGAATTTGTCGATGCTATTGAAACATTAGCCAATTCTGCAGGTATGGAAGTTCCAAACCAGGGTACATTTCAAGCTAGTAATAAAAGTAAAAATCTCTATGAGATCACCGATAAAGCAAATCGATATTATGCAAACAATTATAATAACTCTACTTTTGCAAAAGACTACATAACAAATCGAGGAATTTCGCCCGAAACAGCACAAATATTTCAAATAGGGTTTGCTGAAGACAAATGGGATGGATTAATAAAAAGACTAGTTAACGTCAATCAAAATGAATTAATGACAGCTGGCTTATTAGCCCAAAATGATAACGGACGAATATATGATAAATTCCGAGGCCGTGTCATGTTTCCTATTCAAGACCGTCGTGGGAGAGTGATCGCTTTTGGAGGACGAGCCATATTAAAAGACCAGAAGCCAAAATACCTAAACTCCCCAGAAACACCTCTTTTTCATAAAGGTAAAGAATTATACGCTCTTAATTTAGCTAGAAAACATAGCAAATCTACTAGTATTATTGTTGTGGAAGGCTATATGGATGTCATTGCATTATACCAAGCAGGTTTTAAAAACTGTTGTGCAACACTAGGAACTGCGACAAGTCAACATCATATAGTTACCCTACTAAGAAGTCATGAGGAAGTTATCTTTTGCTTTGATGGTGACAAAGCAGGAGTTGAAGCAGCATGGAAAGCCTTAGTAACATCATTGCCAGTATACAGAGACGACAAAAATATTCGATTTTTATTTTTGCCAGATAAACATGACCCAGACACCTACGTAAATGAATTTGGCAAAGATGCCTTTCAAAATCAACTAGATAATTCTACCTCATTGTCTGATTTTTTGATGAAAAAACTATCTCAAAATATCGACCTCAATGCCATTGATGGTAGGGCTAAATTCATTGATAAAAGTAGCAGTTATATAAAAGAACTACCTAAGGGGCAATTTCGCAAATTATTAACTGAAGAAGTCAGTAAAATAACTAAATCAAGTATTAACTTTACAGAAAAAACTCCTGTAACAAAAATACAAAATATTGACCAGTGGACCCCCGTTCGAAAAGCTATTGCCATTTTATTAAACCAACCTAGCTTAGTGATCAACCTTCCAAATGATTTGGAAATTTCACATTTAAAGCAAAATGGCATAAATATATTGACCCGTATTATTGATTTTTGCCGTTTAAACCCCAATATAAGTACCGCAGCTTTAATTGAAAAATTTAGAGGGCACAAAACTCATTCCCATTTAAGTTCATTAGTAACTGTTCCACTTGATTTAAACGAAGAACAATTACTATTAGAGTTGAAAGACATAATAAAACACTTTGAAAAACTACTACAAAAGATTAAAATAGGAAGATTGCGCGATAAAAAAGCAGTAAAGGGTTTAAACACTCAAGAAAAACTAGAATTAGTTGAATTATTAACTAATCAAATCAAATAGAAAATGGCATATATGGAACAACAACAAGAAACTGAAAAAATGACAGATAATTCACAAACTCAAATGAAATTATTAATCGTCAAAGGTAAAGAGCAAGGCTACCTAACCTATGCAGAGATAAATGATCACTTACCTGATGACATCGTTGAAACCGAAATGGTCGAAGATGTTATACAAATGATTAATGATATGGGCATTCAAGTTTATGACGAAGCTCCCGATGAAGATACGATATTATTAAATGACGATGCAGCTAAAGAAGATGATGACACTGCTACCGAAGAAGCCATGGCTGTTCTTTCTGCTGTTGATGCCAATATTGGTAGAACAACGGACCCAGTACGCATGTATATGCGAGAAATGGGATCTGTTGAACTGTTATCAAGAAAAGAAGAAATTGCCATTGCTAAACGCATAGAACGTAGTGCTCATTTTATTGTCGAAGCCACTGCAAAATTCCCAAAAACTGTCGAAACACTCATTGAAGAATTAGAGGACATAGACCAAGAAGGCTTTAAAATGCCAGATGTTGTACTTGATGTTTATAACCCACATGAAGAGGCTGTTATTCCTAAGGTGAAAAAACCAACTGACGTTGTCGAAGATGACGATGATGAAGAGGAAGATGAACAGCCAAAAGGATTAGACCCTGCAGACGTTAAATCACGATATATCGCAATCAAAAAGATTTATAAAAAATTCTTAAAGTCAGTAGATGACAAAGGTTTATCACAAGATATTCAGAAAAAATACATGAACCAAATTTCTGAAATTATGATTGAATTTAAATTTTCCGTACGTCTAAATTCAAAGTACAATATGCAAGTCAAAATTGCTCAAGAAAATATTCGTTACATAGAAAGACGAATTATGAATATTTGTACAGAACAATGTGGAATGATGCGTGGAAAATTTATTCGTTCATTTATTGGTAAGGAAGCAGACATCAATTGGATTGATTCTGCCATTGAAAAAAACCCAAAAAATGCAACTTTATTAGCTGTGTATAAAGATGAAATTGTTAAATTACAAACAAAAATGCAATTTTTACAACAACGTTACCATTTAACGATTCCTGAAATAAAAGAAATTAATCGAAATATTACTGTTAACGAAGCAAAATCTCGTCGTGCGAAGAAAGAAATGATAGAAGCCAATCTAAGGCTGGTTATTTCAATTGCAAAAAAATACACTAACCGCGGTTTGCAGTTCCTTGACTTAATTCAAGAAGGAAACATAGGATTAATGAAAGCTGTCGAAAAATTTGAATACCGTCGTGGTTACAAATTTTCAACCTATGCAACTTGGTGGATTCGCCAAGCTATCACACGCTCTATTGCTGATCAAGCTCGCACTATCAGAATACCGGTACATATGATTGAAACAATCAATAAACTCAACCGAGTTTCTCGTCAATTGCTACAAGAGAAGGGGCGTGAAGCAACTGCTGACGAGTTATCGGAAATTTTGGAAATGCCAGTTGACAAAGTCCGTAAAGTGATAAAAATTGCTAAAGAACCTATCTCTATGGAAACACCTATTGGTGATGATGAAGACTCTCACTTAGGTGATTTTATTGAAGATGACAACATACTATCTCCATTAGAAACTGCTACCGTAAATGGTTTAACTAACACCGTAACCAATCTACTTGAAGGCTTAACACCAAGAGAAGCGAAAGTCTTGCGTATGCGATTTGGTATTGATATGAATACTGATCACACACTTGAAGAAGTCGGAAAACAGTTTGATGTTACTCGTGAGCGAATACGCCAGATTGAAGCAAAAGCATTACGCAAACTTAGGCACCCAAGTCGCTCTGAATTATTACGTGGCTTTATGAATTTGTAATTTGTAACAAATGACCAATATTATTCAAAAAGCGGATAGATAATCCGCTTTTTTTTGGCTTAATATTTTGTTAAATCCCAAGCCCAAAGATAATAATAGTTATCATCTTCTAACAAGATAGCGATATCACCTTTTTCTTCCCATATGATGTTGTTCCATTTTGATTTTGGCAACAATTTTTCATTAGTTTGGAGCCAACTTAAGCTTATTGACTTTATTTTATCCCAAACATCTTCTTGAGTTGTTTTATAGAGGTGTGTTGCGGCAAATATTTCTTCTGCATCTTGCTGATTTTTGACTTCTCTTTCATGAAAAATTGCAGACCAAAAGAAATGAAGCACTGAAATATAATTATCTTTATTCGATCGAACAAAAACTATTGATTCCATAAAATCTGGAGCCCATATACCATGGTAGTTATAAGGTGTTTCTAATTCTGAATTACAGATAAGCGCGCCTTCTTTGACTAACTTTTTTCCGTAATTAAAAATACTCATTAATAAATTTGTTGATGATGGTTTATTGGTAGTAAAACGAAATCTTAACTCATTAACATTCCGCCATTTACATGGATAGTCTCACCTGTGACATATTGCCCCATATCCGAAGCAAGAAACAGCACAGCATTGGCAATATCTTGTGCTTCACCTAATTTACCTAATGGTATGTTTGCTAACATTGCTGCTCTATTATTATCATCCATATCCTTGGTCATATCAGTCTGTATAAACCCAGGGGAAATAACATTAACAGTTATATTCCTTGATCCAATTTCTTTGGCGAGTGATTTACTAAACCCAATTAAACCAGCTTTTGCAGCTGCATAAACACTCTGACCTGGATTTCCCATAGATCCAATAACAGAACCTATCGTTATAATTCTTCCGCCTCGTGCTTTCATCATTGGACGAATACAGGCTTTACTCATTCGGTATACTGACTTTAAATTAGTGTCCATTAACCAATCCCATTCGTCTTCTTTCAAACGCATCAATAGATTATCTTTCGATACGCCTGCATTATTAACCAAAATATGAGGAAGCTTTTTATCTGTTTTCAACCTATTCATCAATTCAGCTATTGAATCAGCATTACTAACATCCAATACTTGACCTTCACCATTATCACCAAGCCGTTCAGAAATTGCATCTGCCCCACTCTGGCTTGTCGCAGTTCCTATGACATAAGCTCCTGCATTGATTAATGTTTTTGCAATTGCTGCACCAATTCCCCGTGATGCACCTGTAACTAACGCATTTTTTTCAGTAATTAATATTTTCATTCTTCACTCTCTATGGCCTTAACAAACCCTTTTGCTGTATTTAAACTATTAATTTTCCATTGGCGATTCGTGCGTTTTGCTAATCCTGACAAAACTTTACTGGGCCCACATTCGGTTATATGGGTTATATTGCTTTCTAACAAAAACTGATTGGTTTGCGACCATTTAACAGACTTATACAGCTGCTCGACTAACGCTTTTTTTATTTTTTCAGGTGAAATATGCGTTTTAACATCAACATTATGAATAATGGGATACTCTGGAGATTTAATAGTGATTGTTTCTAAATCGGTAGCTAATTTTTCGGCCGCTGGTCGCATTAATTGGCAATGAGAAGGCACACTCACAGGCAAAGGCATAACACGTCTTGCTCCTGCCTCCTTGGCTATTTCACTGGCCTTTTCTACAGATTCCTTGCCTCCTGAAATAACAATTTGTCCAGGGGAATTAAAATTTGCTGCACTGACATTTCCACCACTATCGGCTTGAAAACAAATTTCAATAACTTTTTCATCATCTAAACCCAAAACAGCCGCCATAGCACCAGTCCCCTTAGGTACAGCTTGTTGCATATATTGCCCACGTTTATGTGTTAACATAACAGCATCTTCAAAACTAATTGCTCCTGCACAAACCAACGCAGAGTATTCTCCAAGAGAATGACCTGCCATGTACTTCGGGCGGTTTTCAGAACATTCTTTCCATAGATTCCAAATAGCTACAGATGTTGTTAATAATGCAGGTTGCGTATATTCAGTTAAATTTAATTGGTTGTGTGGATCAGTTGCTACCATTTCAAACAAGTCTAAACCTAACACATCACTAGCTCTAGAAAACAGGTGTTGAATTTGAGGGTATGACTGGTATAAATCATCAAGCATTCCAACAGCTTGAGAGCCTTGACCTGGGAAAACAAAAGCTAAGTTATTCATATATTTCCTAATTTAATATTTCAACAGGGCAGAACCCCAAGTAAATCCACCACCGAAGGCTTCAAGCAATACTGTTTGTCCTTTTTTAATCTTACCCGAACGTATGCCATAGTCCAACGCCATCGGCACTGAAGCAGCAGATGTGTTACCTGTTTGATCAACGGTGACTATCACCTGCTCCATATCCAATTTCAATTTTTTAGCAGTAGCTGAAATAATACGCAAATTTGCTTGGTGTGGGACCAACCAGTCTATGTCTGATTTTTTCATATTGTTATGAGCTAAAGTTTCATCAACAATTGACCCGAGTGTTCTGACTGCTACTTTAAATACCGCATTGCCTTGCATCATTATAGCAATAGGGCCTGTTTCGCTATCATCCATGCCTCTAGAAGGGCCTTTATTTGTGGTTAATAAATCAGCATGATCTCCATTCGCATGGATATGAGTTGATAATACACCAGACTCTTCACTGGCTTCAAGAACCGCTGCACCAGCACCATCACCAAATAAGACAGCTGTAGTCCTATCTTGCCAATTAATAATGCGTGTAAGTGTTTCAGCGCCTACAACCAGTATTCTTTTATGGGTTCCCGATTTAATGTATTTATCAGCTACACTTAATGCATAGATAAAGCTACTGCATGCGGCATTAACGTCAAATGCACCAATTCCTAGACACCCTAGTTTACTTTGTAATAAACAAGCTGTACTTGGAAATATTAAATCAGGTGTAGTTGTACCTAGAATAATTAGATCCAAATCACTTGCTTCAATACCCGCTGCTTCAAGAGCTTTAATAGAGGCTTCGTATGATAAGTCGGAGGTATACTGACCTTCTGCGGCTTTATGTCTTTGTTTAATTCCAGTACGTTCTTGAATCCACTGATCGTTAGTATCGACAATTTTTTCTAAATCGGCATTGGTTAATACTTCTTCGGGTAAGTACCTACCGGTACCAATTATCTTTGAATAAATCGTCATTTATGTTTTCTCCAATCTCTTAATCATTTTGGTAATTATTGGTTGTTGTGCCATTATAAAAGCCTGGTGTAAAGCTGCATCAAAAGATAAGGCATTGCAATCTCCATGGCTTTTAATTACCAAGCCATTTAAACCCAATAAAAGTGCACCATTATACTTATCTGGCTCAACAATTCGCATACCTTTTTTTATTTTTTGCCAAATGCTACTTTTTGCCGGGTCATTACTCTCATTTTTGATAAAAGATGCCATTGCTTCACAAGACTTTAATGTAATATTACCAACAAAACCATTACAACATATAACATCTGAATAACCATTAAATAAATGTGTACCTTCACAAAAACCGATATAATTTAATTCTGATTCAGATAACATTGCATCAGCTTGTTTAACCGTATCATCACCTTTATTACTTTCCATTCCGATGTTTAACAAGGTGATTCTAGGCTCTGAAATATTATTCAACGATTGTTGTAAAGCAGTACCAAGCCTAGCAAAGTTATACAAATCATCGGCTTTGGCATCGATTGTAGCACCAATATCCAACAACAATGCTCGCCTTGATTTACTGGGTAACAATGTTGCTAAAACAGGGCGTTCTATATCATACAAGGGTTTCAGCCAATATTTTGAAAGAGCTACCATTGCACCAGTATTGCCAGCTGTTACACAAATATCAGCTTTTTGATTAGCTACATCTTTTATAGATTGAGATAAACTAGATTCACGCTTTTGCCTAAGGGCACTAAATGGTGATTCTGCCATCGATACTGATCGGCCACAGGAAATAAATGTAATGCGATTTGCATCTAAGTTTGCTATACGATGTTCTATTGTATTGAGGTAGCTCTTTGAAACAAATACACGGAATATTATATTTGTTTGTGATTTTAATACGGTTAGCACAGTATCTAACCGGACATCAGGATAATCATCCCCTCCCATTAAATCGACAGCAATTGTTGTATAGTTTTCTTTTATTAGCGCTATAATTTTTGACATAATAATATCATTGTACATGGAATGGGTCTTTGACACAAAAACACAAACATAATTCCATAAAAAAACGGAGCTTAATTTATCATTAAACTCCGCTTATAAACTTAAATTAAAGTTATGTATTATTCGTCGTCGCTAAAATCATCAGCCATGTCGATGACTTTTTGACCTTTGTAGTAACCTTCAGCAGTTACATGGTGACGAATATGTACTTCTCCACTTTCAGGATCTGTTGATAATGTACGTGCTTTCAAGCTGTCATGAGAACGTCTCATTCCTCTTCTTGATGGTGTTTTGCGGCTTTTTTGTACTGCCATGGTATCTTCTCCAAATTAAACTTTAATAAACTATTTTTTTAAATCTTTCAATACTGCAAATGGGTTTGGCTTTTTATTATCTTTGATAACCACTTCATTTGACTCTTTTTCATTGCTATCATCGAACGGTGCATCTGGCACCACCAAAATCAGCTCATCTTCAATTATTTCTAGTGGATTAATAAAATCATCCTCTACCCAAGATACTTCCATACCTTCATCCAACCTATCCTCATAAGCTAAATCATCAATAAATCCAACGGTAGAATCAATTTCCACTGGAAACATAAATTCTTTTTGACTGATTGTACAAACCAAGGGCAAATCAGTCTTTACTATTACTTGTGCCTTACCAATTATTCCTGCTGACCTTTCAAACTGGAGAGAGAAATTTACTGACCCTTCACTATTGGCCAATAAGCCAAGTAATCTTGACATTTTTTTTAATTCAACCGTTCCCTGGTAATTCCTTGTTCCATGAATTGCTTTATCTAGAGCAATTTTTTCAGGTAGTTTTTTCATAGCCGGCGGATTTTACTTGGTTTACATAGCGTTTGCAAATATAAATCATGCTTTTTACAAAGATTTAACACCTATTCCACCTCTTCAGCAAATCAAGTCAACTATAGCCTATTATTTACTTACTAAAAAATTCCTTAACATCTGATGCCCAAATTCAGTTAGGATACTTTCAGGATGAAATTGTACACCTGATATTTTGTATTCTTTGTGCTTAAAACCCATAATTTCATCAAAATTACCAGATTCATCTTCTGTCCATGCTGTTATTTCCAAGCAATCTGGCAGGCTTATTTTGTCAACCACTAACGAATGATAACGTGTAACTGTTACAGGGTTTTCAATTCCTTTAAAGACATCAGTCCCATGATGCTTCACTTGTGAAGTCTTACCATGCATGATTTTCTTAGCACCTATTACCTTACCCCCAAAAACTTGGCCTATTGATTGATGCCCAAGGCAGACACCTAATAAAGGGATTTTCCCAGCACAAGCGGTTATTAATGGCATAGAAATACCTGCCAAATCGGGGTTACATGGACCCGGTGAGATAACAACATGACTTGGGTTTAATGCTAGGGCTTCATCAACAGATATTTCATCGTTTCTAAAGACTTTAACTTCACAACCAAGTTCTCCAAAATATTGAACCAAATTGTAGGTAAATGAATCGTAGTTATCTAACATTAACAACATTACAGTTTTCCTTTTGTAGCAATAGAAACTGCATTGAAAACAGCCTTCCCTTTATTAATCGTTTCTTCCCACTCTTTGCTTGGATTGCTATCTGCTACTAGCCCAGCACCTGCTTGGACATGTAACATTTCATCTTTGATAACAGCAGTTCTAATTGCAATCGCCCAATCCATGTCATCATGCCAACCCCAATAACCCACAGCACCAGCATAAACATTACGCTTTACAGGCTCTAACTCTGAAATCACTTGCATGGCTCTGACTTTAGCTGCGCCAGATAATGTTCCTGCAGGAAAAGTAGCTTTTATTACATCTATATTATCTTTATCTTCTTGTAATTGTCCTTGTACCTCAGAAACGATATGCATCACATGGGAATAACGTTCAATAACCATCTTATCAACTAATTCTACCGTCCCTGTTTTAGCAACTCTACCGATATCATTTCGACCCAAATCAATCAACATTAAATGTTCTGCAAGTTCTTTTGGGTCATTGAGTAATTCTTTTTCAAATGCCAAGTCATCTGCTTCATTTTTACCACGAGGCCTTGTTCCCGCAATTGGGCGCAAGGTAACTTTATCACCAAGTTTACGTACCAAAACTTCAGGAGAGGAACCAACTACTTGATAATCTTCAAAGTCCATAAAATACATATAAGGACTAGGATTAGATGCACGCAATGCTCGATAAACATCCATCGGCCTCGCCTTAAAAGACATACTCATGCGCTGTGATAGTACCACTTGCATGATATCTCCATCAACAATGAGTTCCTTGCATTTATCTACGGCTTGTTCAAATTGTTCTTGTGTGAAACTCATTTTCACTTCAGAGTCCTTAAACACCTGTTGATTTAGAATTTCCGCATAACCCGTTGAACCACTACGCAATCGATGACTCAATTCATCCAACCTTTTTTGGCCTTTAGCATAAGACAAATCATCTGAAGGATCTGCATGAATAATAATCCAGACTTTGCCTGCCAAGTTATCAAAAACAGCTATTTCTTCAGCTACCATTAAATTAACATCCGGAATATGAAGTTCGTCCTTAGGCGTCTTACCTTTGAGCTTATCCTCAATGTGTTCAATAATTTCATAGCCTAAATAACCAACTAGGCCCCCATTAAATGCAGGCAATTCAGGGATTTTTGGGACTTTATATTCCGCTTTTATCTCTCTCAATTCATCCAATATGTTCTCACAAGAATAGGACTCTTCGATTTCTCCCAACACATATTTTGTTATTTGATTATCACGTGCCACATAGCTGGTGTCAGCAGATAAACCAATAATGGAATAACGCCCCCAACGTGAACCACCAACAACAGACTCCAATAAAAAGGTATTTTTGCCATTGGCTAATTTTAGCCAAGCACTTAGCGGTGTATCTAAATCCGCTGATACACAGCGATAAAGCGGAATACGGTTGTATCCTTGATTAGCAAAGTCATAGTACTGTTGTTCAGTTAACATAAATTTAGTGTTATAAGTTTTAGATGCATTTTATGAGCATCTCACAAAGATGAGTATTATTTTTAGCATTTTATTACACAAAAGCCTATTTTCTTTTAAATTGAGGTTTTGATTTTGTCTTTTTACCTTTTGGCATTACACTTTTTTTCTTGCAAGAAAACTGGAAATTACTTTCATTTGTTTTGTTTGTTTTTTGGCGATTCGGGTTCTTTGTAGCCTTCTTAATTAAAGTCGATCTATCGCTGACTTCATAGCCACGTCGAAAGATCCGTTTAATTTTATCACCCACAATTCGTTCAATTCGATTCAGTGCACGTTCTTCCTCTCGACTTACAAATGAAATGGCAGTCCCCTTACTCCCTGCTCTTCCTGTACGCCCAATGCGGTGAATATAATCTTCTGCTAAATACGGCAAGTTATAATTAACAACAAAATCCAAACCTTGAATATCCAAACCTCGTGCAGCAATTTCAGTTGAAACTAGCACTTGCAGTTTAGCTGACTTAAAATCAGCCAATGCACGTCGTCTTGAGCCTTGAGATTTGTCTCCATGACAAAGTGCCGCCTTGACTTTTTTCTTTTTAAGTGTCTCTAAAAGTTGATCTGCCTGACGTTTGGTACTAGTGAACACCAAAACCTGAAACCAATTATATTCATGCAACAAATCCATAAACAAATTAATTTTTTTACCCTCTTCGACAGGATAAATAACATGTTCAACAGTTTCAGCTGTTGTATTCGCTTTTGATACACGTATTTCTTTGTGATTTCGTAATACCTGATGTGATAGTTCGTTTAATGCAGGTGTCATAGTGGCAGAAAATAACAAAGTTTGTCTTTGTTTACTTGTTTGTTTAACCAATTGAGATACATCGTTAACAAAGCCCATATCTAACATACGATCTGCTTCGTCCAGAACCAAATATTCAACTTCAGATAAATTAACATTACCTAAATTGACATGTTCGAGTAACCGACCAGGAGTGGAAATTAATATATCAATACCCTGTTTTAATTTATTGGCTTGACCCTGAGTTTTTACACCGCCATACGTTGCAATAATTTTAAAATCCAAATACTGTGCATAGCCACCAATTGTTACTGCTAATTGTTCAGCCAACTCACGTGTTGGAGTTAAAATCAAGGTGAGAGGGTGGCCGAAAGTATTTTCATTTGGTTTGTCGAGCATACGTTGTAAAAGTGGCAATGCAAAGGCAGCCGTTTTACCGGTTCCTGTTTGTGCATTGACTAATAAATCACGCCCTTTACGAACCAATGATATAGACTGCTGTTGTACCGGCGTCATTACCGTATAGCCACATTTATTAACAGCTTTTTGAAGGTTAGGAGCAAGTCCTATCGAATTAAATTTCATGCATGCCTCTCAATTATAATTTATGCTGGGTATAAAAATTTTCCGATTTTTTCTTCCGCATTCCATGGGTTGCACATATTTCCAAATAAAAAGACTGTAATTTCATTGAAGCTGCTTCATCTATTGATTTGTTAATTTCAGAAAGATGAATAACTTTGGCCTCCGTTTCAGTAACCCCATATTTACAAGCAAAATCCCAATAATCAACTCCCTCAGGTAGTTTTTTATTTCGTTCACGGCGCAAATATCTTTTTACATCATGCTTAACTGCATCAATCAGGCGTTCATATTTTATTTTTTCATGAGTTAACTTAAAGGTTTTTTTCATTGTTCTATTGAATTCAAAAATTAATATTGCACATTGTAGAGAAACAATGCATTAGTTGATAGGAATTGGAAGCTAAACAATTCAAATACTTTATCTTTTTAAGTTAATAGAGAGATTTGCACAACCCTGAGATAATGCATACAAGGAGCAATAAATACGTTCACCAAAACTGGTTTTTAATTTAATTAGAGAGTTTTGCACAACTCTGGGGCATTGGACAAAAAGAGTGATAAACACACCAATCAAGGCAAAAAATTCGTCAAATAGCACGCTGTTTGCAAATTTTTTAACGCTGAGTGGTGTTTTTAGCACCTTTTTTACACGTTCCACGAGTTATGCAAAGCTCTCAATTAATATTTATTCTGCGGAGCACTATCATTAATCTGATAATAATCACCTTTTTCAACTGTAAAGATATGCTGTTCAATTTCAACATCCGTAGGCGCTGCAAAAGCACCCAATGAAATTCCGATCCAATTATGTTTATCCTTATCAATTGGATCAAAGAATAAAGATGATCCACATTCATAACAAAATCCTCGCCTCACTTTTTTAGAAGAATAAAACCATTTAAGCTTGCTCTTATCCTTAATTGTTAAAGCCTTACGATTCACTTCTGTGCTAGCAAACAGATGACCTGTCCATTGTCGACACTGAACACAATGACACATTTCCCCAGCACCTAGTTTACAAGTTACTTCAAATTTTAATGCTCCACAGAGGCATGAACCGTTATACATAATTTTACCCCAAATAAATATTCTTAGTATTATTGTATAAAAGCTATTGATAAAAGCAACAGTATTATATTCCCTGTTTGATTAATGAATACGTTGAATTCAAAAATATCTAGTTGTTATACATAAAACCCACCTCTTATTGAGAACCACTTAGACTATTATTTGCCTAACTTGAAAAAACATGGAATTGTGTGTGAAAATATGGCTAATATGATAAAACCTAATAAATCAACAATGAAAAAAACAATGCAACTTATCTTATATCGCTGGACGAAAATAGGTATATTTTCCACCTTATTATTTAGTATATTAGCTTATTGGGGTAACTGGTTTAGGTATATTGAATTGCTCACTCACTTTCGTCTGCAATATTTTGTTTTTTCTTGCTTTGCTCTTTTGTTGTTAATGTTAAAACGCTATTGGAAATGGAGCTTCATAGCTATTACCTCTATATTCATCAATGCTATAGAAATCATTCCATGGTATTATTCCTCGACTAGCCAATACTTGGTAAGCCAAAAAATAATCGGAAAACCACTAAGATTATTGCATGCCAATGTGTATACTCAAAACAATCAATATTCAAAGCTCATAAAACTGATAAACAAGGAAAAACCTGACTTGGTTTTTCTCCAAGAAACAGATATAAAATGGTTAAAAGCCCTAAAAACAATCAAAACAGAATTCCCTTATCAAATTTCAATTCCACGTTCAGATAATTTCGGTATAGCTTTATATAGCCGCGTTCCTTTCGTAAAATCTGATATTATCGAAGAGTTTAGCCCGTCATTTATACCCAGCATCTATATTGAAATAGAAAGGCAAAATAAAATCGTATCTATACTATCTACTCATCCTTTACCGCCAATTGGTGATAGCTATTTTAATGAAAGAAATGAACAATTACTTAGAGTTAGTAATTTTTTAAACAAAATTCCACATGAAAAAATAGTAATTGGTGATTTAAATTTAACAATGTGGTCACCGTATTTCACTAAATTTATTACTAATACTGGACTGATTAATGTTAGAAAAGGGTTTGGAGTACTAGCAAGCTGGCCAACAAGTTTACCATTTTTGAAAATACCATTGGACCATTGTTTAGTTGGAGAAGGAATAAAAACTATAGGAGTTAAATTAGGAGATAATATTGGATCAGACCATTTGCCTTTAGTTGTCGACCTCATTTTAGAGTAATACAAAGTGCATTCAAAACAATTTTTATATTAAGTGTTTCTAACGCAAAGAGAACATTTGTGCTTTTTATTCCCTTACATGTATTGTAAAAAGCAAACTCAAAACAATAAATTTCATGTTTTTAGAATTAAAACCATGATAAAAATTTAAATAATGAGATAATGCCATTTTATTCATTTATAAATAAACTCAAGTCAAACATGAAAAAACTTTTTATTACCTCTGCTCTCCCTTATGCCAATGGTGCCCTTCATTTAGGACACATGCTCGAACACACACAATCTGATATCTGGGCACGGGTTAATCGTGCGATTGGGAGAAATGTACGTTACTTGTGTGCTGAAGATTCACATGGCGCACCTATAATGTTACGCGCTGAGAAAGAAGGCATTTCACCTGAAGAATTTGTCGAAGGCACACGCAAAGAACATTGGAAAGTTCTTCAAGGTTTTAATATTTCATATGACCATTATCACACCACTCATTCAATAGAAAATGAACAGATGGTTGAGCAAATCTATAGTAAACTTAAAGAAAATGGTCACATTGATACTAAAGTAGTTGAGCAATTATTTGATCCTGAAAAAGGCATGTTTTTAGCCGATCGTTTTATCAAAGGAGAATGCCCAAAATGTGGTGCTGAAGACCAATACGGAGATAACTGTGAAAAATGTGCTGCCACATACAATGCCACAGAGGTTAAAAACCCTCGTTCGACTATCTCAGGTGCGACCCCAATCATCAAAGAATCATTGCATTACTTTGTCAATCTAAAAAACTTCGAAGGAATGCTTAAAGATTGGATGGACAATGGTGCCTTACAAGATCAAGTGATTAATAAACTAAAAGAATGGTTTGAAATGGGTTTGCAATCATGGGATATTTCACGCGATGCACCTTACTTTGGTTTTAAAATTCCTGACACGGAAGATAAATACTTTTATGTATGGCTTGATGCGCCTGTAGGTTACTTAGGTTGCTTAAAATATGTCTGTGAGCAAAATAACGAAGACATTAATGATTGGATAGCCCCTGATGCTAACACGCAACAAGTTCATTTCATTGGTAAGGATATTTTATACTTCCATAGTTTATTTTGGCCCGCTATGTTACATGGTGCTGAACTTAAAGTTCCAGATTCAGTTTTTGTCCATGGGTTTGTTACGGTCAACGGAGCAAAAATGTCTAAGTCCAGAGGCACATTTATTAATGCATCAACCTACTTAAAATACTTTAAACCCGATTACCTTCGTTATTATTATGCTGCAAAACTATCTGACAAAATTACTGATTTAGATTTAAATCTGGAAGATTTTGTTACCAAAGTAAATTCTGACTTAGTTGGAAAACTTGCTAATATTGCGAGCCGTTGTGCTGGTTTTATACACAAGAAATTTGATGCGACATTAGCTTCAGAATTGCACAACCCAGAATTGTACCAACAATTTGTTGAAGCATCTGACAGTATAAAAGAATTATTTATACAACGCCAGTATTCTAAGGCCATAAAACAAATAATGGCGTTAGCGGATACGGCAAACCAATACATCTCTGATATGGAACCTTGGAAAACTGCTAAAGATGAAAACCGACAAGAAGAGGTTCATCAAGTTTGTTCCACTGGGATTAACTTGTTTCGAGTGCTTATATCCTGGCTTGCACCCGTTATCCCTGATACCGCAACAAAGGCTGAAGACTATTTAATAATAAGTTTGAGCAATTGGGATGATGTAAAAACACCTTTATTAAACCACAAAGTAAACAAATTCAAACCATTAATCACACGTGTCGAAATAAAATCTGTTGAAGAAATGATAGAAGAATCCAAAGAAGATTTAAAAGCTATAGAAGATAAGCCTACCATTAACGGACCTCTAAAGGATGATCCGATTAATGAAGAAATAAGTTTTGATGATTTTGCTAAAGTTGATTTACGTATTGCTAAAATAATTGATGCTCAACATGTTAAAGGAGCAGATAAGTTATTACAATTAACATTAGACTTGGGTGGACTGACTAAAAATGTCTTTGCTGGAATTAAATCCGCTTACCAACCCGATGATTTAATTGGTAAAAACACAGTTATGGTTGCAAATCTTGCTCCACGAAAGATGCGTTTTGGAATGTCTGAAGGTATGGTTCTGGCTGCAGGGCCAGGAGGCAAAGAGATCTATATTCTTGAGCCTAATGATGGTGCGATTGCTGGGATGCGTGTAAAGTAAATCGTTGTGGGGCTTTACACTAGTTATAAAGCCCTACATTAAGTTGTATTTATTTTTAGTCTTTCACAGAAATTATCCCTTTATAAACCTGTTTCGCCATTTTCTCTGTTGTAATAAAACCCCAACTCCATGAATCATACTTTGCTAACGGGTTGAGCTTTAAAATTTCTTCAACTGTTTTACCTTGCTGCATTAAACTTCCAATTAATGAACGTGAATCTTCTAACATAGCAATTGAATTCTCTAAATCTTCTTTAGTAGCCAATGGACCATGCCCTGGGATTATTTTAGTGTTTTCATCAACTAAGCCTAATACTGTTTTTTGGGCTTCGATAAACCCATCTAAGCTTCCTCCACTACCAAAATCAATATATGGAAAAATCTTATTAAACATAGTATCCCCCATATGGACAACATTTAGGTTTGTAAAGTGTATCGCAGAATCACCATCAGTATGTGCATGTGGCAAATGAAATATATGTGCCGTATTACCATTTAAGTGAAAATTCATAGATTTTGAAAAAGTAATTACGGGCAAAGAACTTTTGGGTGCATCTATTTTTCCATTGGCTGTTTGCACCCCTTTTTTTAATAAATGTTTACGCAAATTTTCGTGAGCAACTATAGATACCCCTCTATCACCAATAGTTTTATTATTGCCAGTATGGTCTCCATGAACATGAGTATTAATTAAAAAGTCAATCTCATTAGGGGTAATTTCACCAATAGCTTTATTCATAATTTCTAAAGTTGAAGGCATTGCATCATCTATTAATATTATACCGTCAGTACCAATAGACAACCCTAGATTACCGCCAGTAAAACCACCTACACCCATTAACATATATAAACCATTTGCCACTTTTGTAGCTTGCCATGAAAGCAGATCTTCTTGCTTAGCGGATTCTTGTGCAAAAACATTAAAGGATATCAGCAGTGAAACAATTAACAGTGCTTTGATTTTATTCATATGTACCTCTCTTTACTCTTTCGTAGTTATCACGTTATTATAGCATCGAAATTTACTCTGGGTTAGATTCATGCTAAGTTAATTAATTGGTAGAGGTGTAAATATATTTAAATATATTAGCAAACTCAACTCATTATTCTTTGCTGTTCTTATAGTATTCATCACTAAATTCTTGTAACCTATCTTCCTCTATGGCCTTTCTAATACTCTGCATGAAATCTTGATAAAAGAACAAGTTGTGGATAGTATTCAAATGAGATCCTAATATTTCTTTACACTTATCTAAGTGCCTTAAGTAAGCTCTAGAATAATTTTTACAGGTATAACATCCACACTTTTCATCCACTGGTTTTGTATCGAATTGGTATTTTGCGTTTCGAATTCTGACCACTCCACCCCACGTAAACAAATGTCCATTTCGAGCATTTCGTGTTGGCATTACACAATCAAACATATCAACACCCAATTTAACTGCTTCTAAAATATCCTCAGGTTTACCAACCCCCATTAAATAACGAGGTTTATCATCTGGTAATAAAGGAGTAGTGGTTTTTAACACTTGCTCGCGCAAATCTTTGGGTTCGCCGACTGACAAGCCGCCAATTGCAAATCCATCAAAATCAATTTCTTTTAAACCAATCGCCGATTCTTCACGTAAATCATCATACATTCCACCCTGAACAATGCCAAATAAGGCATTCGGATTATTGTTGGCTAGAAAAGCATCTTTTGAACGTTGTGCCCAACGTAAGGATAAACGCATAGACTCAGCAGCTGTCTTTTTATCTGCTGGATATGGAGTACATTCATCAAATATCATAACAATATCAGAACCTAGTTTAGTTTGAACGGACATCGATTCTTCAGGGCCCATAAAAACTTTCGAGCCATCGACAGGAGCAGCAAAAGTAACACCTTCTTCTGTTAATTTACGCCTTTTAGTTAACGAGAAAACTTGAAAGCCGCCAGAATCTGTCAAAATCGGTTTATCCCAATGCATAAAATCATGTAAATCACCATGCGCTTGAATTACTTCGCATCCAGGACGTAACATCAAATGAAACGTATTACCTAAGACTATTTCAGCTCCCGTTGCCTTGACATCCTCAGGTGTCATACCTTTAACAGTTCCATATGTTCCAACTGGCATAAAGCATGGTGTCTGTACTGTTCCTCTTTTAAAATCAAGCTGCCCTCTTCTTGCTAACTTTAGCGTCACATCTTTTTTATGTAGGTTAAATTTCATTTGTTTTTCAAGTTGTCTTAGTAATAGTGCGAATTTTAACAAATTTTTTACGATATTCTAATCTTTCATCCCGTATACTGATATTTTTACTTAATTGGCAACCTACAATGCGGTTCATTTTCCTAGTTTTTACTTTAACAAGTGCACATTCAGCAACAATTACGAATGGAGACGATTGGTCATTACCTTTATGGGTTACTCCTGCATCTGATTATGTGTTTTTTAATGAATTTTCAAGCCCGACTTTCAACATTAACACTCATGCTATTGATGTTACTTGGAGACAAATCAACCCAGCTCAAGGGGTTTTCTCACAATCAAACACAGATACTTGGACCGAAGTTATTTCTGGAGGAGAAACGTTTAATTTTGCTAGTTTTAGTGATCAACAAGCAGAAAATGGTCATTATTGGTTAAGAATCTGGCTGTCTGGTGAACAATGGGCTCCTGATTGGGTGTTGAGTGATTGTAATATTCCAGCCAATCAACGTTGGTTAGATCATTCACAGCAAGATAGGCACATTCCTCTTTGGAATAGTTGTGTATGGAACCATGCTAAAATAATGTACCAACATGTATTTCAAACTTGGAATATAAAAGACGACCCGAAATTTGAATTTGCTTATGTGCCAGGAGGGTTTTTTTATGGCGAATTTGATTTTGATGTTATGTGGTCTGCTTTTCAAGCTGGTGCTGTTACAACAAATACACTACTAGCTTGGCTTACAGATATTCGTACATCACTCACGGCTATTATGGGCAACCAAAGTGGAAAACTTATGTATACTGGTCAAGATTACCCATTTGATTTTTTAGAAAAAAATAATGGCGCATTTGAACTTCATGCTAAAGATGCCGTTGATGCTGGAATGGGAGTACGAAATGGGATATCTGAACTGTTTAATTTTCACCTGAATGAAACTCCAGCTTATGGCTCTCATATACAGAATGACGGACATGTAACAATTGATGAAAATTACATAGTACACGCTAACAATCATGTTATTGGCAATGAAAATGAGTGCTTTAACGCCTGTGGTTTTTCTACAGACGATCCCTATTACGCAGTTGTAATGTCAAACCTAAAAGCATTGCAATTGCGCTCGACACATCTGTTGGTTGAAACGCAAGATAGCTATTTGACTGATTTTGCAACGCATTGGAATTGGGTGCGACATGAGTTAGGTAAGAATGTACAAAGCGCCGCTGATGCATGGGTTGCGTTACGTGAATATGAAGACAAATTTTTTATTGACAATACTCCAACCAATGACATTAATTGGCTTGGAAAACCGTGGTTACATAATTTCGAACGTTGGTTAGTACAAAAAGACATCGGCCCAAATGGCATGTCACGCCGTGGATCTGATGTAAGAATAAATGTGCTAGATACAGATAATGGAACATCTTACGAAGGCAGGCTAACCAATCATGCAACTGGTCAAGATTATTTGTATTTTTTCATTCAAGACGATTTCGCCCAAGGCAATAGTCCAAATATGCAATTGAAGGTTACTTACCTAGATACAGGTACGACAACATGGCAACTACACTATAACGACAATACAGCTCAAACCATTAGTGAATCTATCACCAACAGCAATACAGATAGCTTAAAAACAGCAACTTTTGAGTTGCCTAATGCTCACTTTGATAACAACATGACTGGCAATTCAGATTTTAGAATCTACAACGGTGGAGTAAATGATATAGAAGTTAAATTTGTCCGATTGATACGCTTAAACCAACCATTATCCAACTCGCTATTTATCGATGGGTTTGAAGATTAGCTATCAAAGTATATTGTTAACCATAGAATTAATGGTACAAATAACGCAAGCATTGCAAATATATAAGCTAAACGTAATAAACGATATTTGCGTTTCAGAATCACGCCAATTTGATATAAATCCTTGACTAAAAAACCACGAGCTTGATCATTATTGGATAAAGCACTTGCCATGTAATCATAATATTGTTTCTCAGAGAAATGGGTGAAAAAACCAAAAAACAGTGGATTCGGCATTTCGTTTATAGGAATCCCTTTCACGCCTTTTATATTCTTAGGGACCAAGACTAATGCAGTTAAAGCTAATGGAATAAACCCTAAAACGATGAAACTGGCCAATGGCACCATGACTTGGTCACTGTAATCAGCAAGTGTTAGTAATCGTGTAAAAACAATGGTGTACATTAAAACCAAACTACCTATTAAAATATTAGCCTTTTGATCTGCCATTAAATTTAATTGTGTTTGATTTTGGTGTGCTGTTCTTAACGTTTGAATTACGTCATTACTTAGGTTTTCATTAGATGTCATTTTAGCCTCATTAAGGTGAATTTTTAAGGATTGCTAGCAAATATTTCCAAAATTTTTGCACGGATGAAATGCTTACTTTTTCATCTGGCGAATGTGCTCCACGAATATTTGGCCCAAATGAAATCATATCCATAGTTGGGTAGTTGCTGCCTAGTATTCCACACTCCAATCCTGCATGGCAAGCAAGCACGCCTGGCTTCTTTGCAAAAATATCTTGATATGTGTTTTTTAACACTTTTAGTATAGCTGAATCTGGATTTGGTTTCCAACCAGGATAGGAACCAGACAATACAACATCAAACCCGCCTAGTTCAAGTCCGCATTTAATCGTATTTGCTAAATCCATTTTACCTGAATCAACCGAGCTACGTGTTAAACTTTCCATCTTTATATGGCCATTTTTGAGTTCAATTCTAGCTAAGCTATTTGAGGTTTCCACTAAATTTTCAATATCTGGACTCATTCTGTAGACACCATTATGAATAGCATAAACAGATTTGATTAATGCCGTTTGGTCATCAGCAGACATTGATTTTTTTGGCGTATCAACAATGGTGTAAAACAACTCAATATTTCCCTCCAACCCTAAATATTCATTAACTATATCCTTTTGGATTTTCTTGAAAATATTTTTGACCTTATCGACTTTGTGACAAACGACCACAACATTACTTTCTCGAGGAATTGCATTTCGCAGGCTGCCGCCATCAATCTCAGCAATTAAAACTTCATCATTCAAGGCAAATAAAACTCGGTTCATTAATTTATTGGCATTTCCATATCCATGATGAATATCCATACCACTATGTCCACCTCTTAAACCCTTAACTGTTAATTTAAGTGCCACCATCTTAGAACTAACTTTTTCGAGTTTATATGTTTTTCGAGCACTGATATCAATGCCACCTGCACAACCAACACCTATTTCATTGTCGTCTTCAGTATCTAGGTTCAGTAATATTTCACCCTGTAAATAACCAGCTTCTAGGCCCATCGCCCCTGTCATGCCTGTTTCCTCATCAATCGTTAACAATGCTTCTAATGTTGGATGTGCAATATCATGTGACTCTAAGATGGACATTATTGCTGCCACACCTATTCCATTATCTGCACCCAATGTTGTACCATCTGCTGATACCCAGTCATCTTTTACAAGCATTTTGATACCTTGAGTGTCAAAATTAAATTGTGTATCATTGTTTTTCTGGCACACCATATCTAAATGTGACTGCAATACCACTGTTTTACGGTTTTCCATCCCTTGGCTTGCTGGTTTTTTAATTATAACATTCCCAACTTTATCAACAAGTGTCTCTAAGCCCAACGACTTACCAAATTTAACCATGAACTGCCTGATTTTTTCTTCTTTCTTTGATGGTCTTGGTATTTCATTTAAGTTGCAAAAATTATTCCAAAGTCTTTGTGGCTCTAAACGTTTAATATTTTTATTCATTGTTATCTTTTATTGTGAATGAGAGGTTTGTTTAACACGTGGAGCATGCAAGGCTCTCAAAAATTATTATTGTACTTCTGGGTCAAAAAAACTACTAGATAGTGGCGATAAAACTGCATCGCTTATACTCCACGTATCATTGGTATTGTCAGGGTATGTTATTTGGCTCGAAAACTTAATTGCTGCCTCTGAAATAAACTCAATATCAGCAGTTCCAATGACTTCATTGGTGGTAGCTACATGCGAGCATTCGGGGCAAAAACCTTTATATGATTTCATTTCAAGTGTAGAACTTAACTTGTTTTCGCCACTTGCTAACACCCATCTTGGTTGACCCGTTTCATCATAATAATACTCTACCACAATAAGAACACTACCCTTCGTTATTATTGAGACTCCCCAACCACCATCATCACGATCAAAATAACTACCAGTAAACTGCTTAGTTGTCGCATAGTTTGATGAGTTAAAGTAAGTAAAATCCTCCGAACCTTCTTTGCCATTCAATTCCCAAGAAAAATGAGCTGTAGTGGCACTAGAAAACTCTAAATTCACACGACCAACTAGGGTTCTACTTGTGGTTCTTGTATTAAAATCCCAACTAAATGAATACAAGTCAGCCTGCCAATTTGCAGAATATTCTGCAGTGGCTAAATACCAAGTTGGATTTGAATCATCATTGTAAGTGTACCAGGTAATAAACATGTTGTTTCCAGCTAATTCAACATCCATTCCATGTCCACTTCTATCTGGGTTATTCCAAAGACCTGCTTTTGGGGTAACTATAATAGAAGTTACATCAGTTGGGTCTGAACCATTTATAATTTCTTTATAGTCATAAACACCATCACCATCACGGTCAAATGCCAACCGCTGTCCTAGCCCAACAGGCACCAAGGAATAATTAAGAAAATTATCTGTACCAACTAAAGACATCAATCCTCCGTTACTGAATTCTTCACCTGCTTGGGAAATAAATTTATCCGTTGATGCATCAAATATAAAGTCTTCACCATTATTTGAACTAACTATCAAATCGACCTTTCCTGATGAAGCAATACCTATCAATTCATCAACACTGGAGTCGAACTGAGTGGCTTGTGTAAGTGTATATTGCTTGCCAACACCTGCATGAGTATCCAATGACTCATCTGGAGTATTACCAAGTGGAATACTACCATTCTCTAATTCAGAACCAGAAAAAGCCATCATTAGGGCAACTAAATCTGCAACTTCTTGGTCATTATCCACACTAAAAGCAGGCGCACTTAAAAATCGTGCAACCGAATCTATAGCACCATCATGCAAAAACCCAAAACCAGATAGTGACTCAGTGCGTGACATTTCAAAACCAACTTTCTCGTGTAAATTTCTCAATTGTGGTGTTTTAATCGACTTTTGTGTCGAACCATCAACACTAACAATTCCCAAATGATCAGCTTCAAAAGGGCCCATAGTCATTATTTGTCCACCAATAGGTGCATTAATTACACCTAACATTAGCGATCCATTAACAGCCATACCAGTTGGCACCGTATGGCAACTGCCACACTGGAAGATATTATCAAGTAAGCCTAAGTTAAAAAGTTGCAAACCATTTTGAGGGTTTCCAGAACCCAATGATTCTCCTGCAGGAGAGAACCTTCCAGAAGTATAGTGATTACTTAAGTCTATAGACTCAGGCAATGTATTGTCAAGGTTTCTGAACGGATTTGGAGGAAAGGTAATAGTCGCTAACATATTTTTGTATTGTGCCATTTCTACCGCTGATAATTGTGTGTCATCACCATTAATTGACATGAAAGCACCATTAAATTCTTCAATCCCATTCCTATCGCCCCGCCAATGAAATGGTTCATGACCTATGATATCTTGAAATGTTTGCGTCATCATCGGCCCTTTCATAGGATGAAAATCATCACACCCAAAACCTGAGACTATAGGGGTATCTGTTTGACAATTTTGATCAAAACCTTTAACCTCGCCAGAAGGGTCGCCTAAATCCCATGACAATTTATCCATTCTCGCATCTACATGACACGAAGCACAAGCCGCTTGTCCTAAACCAGATGTATCATGGGTGCTGTATAAAAATTTACGCCCCTCTTTAATGACTGTTGGTATTGGATTGAAAACTTGCATTCTTGAAATTTCAGTTAATGAAATTGTATCTACAGTAGATAAACTGGATTCAAAATGATTCCATACGTATAAACGATTATGACTTTCATCGAGCCCTACACCGGTCGCTCCTTCCCCCACTTCAATTCTATTTTTACGGCTACCATTTGACGAAATAACAATGACATTATTCGAGCCCATCCCAGTCACATAACCTGTATTACCGTCTTCAGACCACACAATCCCTCTTGGATCACCAATGGATTGGTCTCTAATAGATTGATCCACAGAGGATGAAACATAGTCTAAATGTGGATTTAAATCCTTAACAACTGGGTTGTTTGTGTTATTTTCATCAACAATACCAATATTAGCTCGAACAAAAATACCATTTAGAATTGGCTCATACCTAATATGATTGATTGCATCAGTACCAACTAAAGTAATTTGCTCTTTTGCTGTGTTAAAACCTAAAGCCATACCAATATTCATTAATCCAGAAATATAGGAAACTTCATTAGTTTCAGTATTAATAACGGTAACGTCATGATCTAGTAGAGTCCAACCTTCAACTCTTCCTGATAAATTAGCTTGCTCACCACTAATCATATGTGTCCAATCCTCGCCATTATCATCAAGCCAACGACCGCTTTCGTTTTGTTTGACAATCAATGAAACTTTAGGTGGGGTTGGTAAAATCGGGTTAATAGGAGGCAAAAAACCATCACCATCGTTTGGAGGTGGATTTTGACCCTGATATGGTGAAGGTGTACGATTAACTGGATTACCAGGAAAGCCTAAAGTCCCGCCATCTTCATCAATTCCACCGGCCAATATAGTGGTTTTATTTCCTGATTCAAAACTTGCTATATAGACCTTGGTGCCATCACTATTAACAACCATAGCTCTTGGATCTTCAGCCATTACATCAATTATTGTTGCCGTATCATTTAAATTATTCGTGTCGAAAACCATGACTTGATTGGCTTGCGAACAACTAACAAAAGCTTTATTATTTGCAAAGATAACGTCATATGGTTCATCTTTAGTTTGCAATGTATCAATAACAGCTTTATTTTCAAAATCAATAACTGTAATAGAATCTGAGATATGGTTAATCACCCAAAGTGTATTGTTATCTTGAAACCTTACAGAAACAGGATCAATCCCAACTTTTACATGACCAAGGCGTACGGGGTACCCTAAAGCGATATCAAATAATTGCACACGATTATCAGCGGTATGAGTAATCGCTAGACGGTTTCTATCTGGAGATATATCTAAGGCATGTACTGGGTGATTTTCCCAGTTCACATAGGGTAAATCTTGCGCAACTAACAACAAAGGAAAAAAAAGTGTAATACTCAACAATCTCATAATTGCAACACTAGAGATTTTTGCAGAACTCATCGGTTTGCCTCAATTAAATTCAATAGTTTTTAATTCTACCATAGCTAAAACTATTATTTGTAATAATTTGTTTTGAACGTTTTACATTACCACCTTAATGCTTTTAAGTTCTTACACATATTGGAATGAAGCCACATTTGTCATTTAATCATCAATTAGAAGATTGCAATTTACTTAAATATTCAATTATATCATTTGATTCATACATCCAAGTGTGTTTTCCTTCGTTATCTTCAATTCTTAAACAAGGAACCTTAACCCTTCCGCCGTTTTCTTGAAGCTCTTGGCGATATTTTTCATTATTCTTTGCATCACGAGTTTCAATATTAAGTGACATCCTTTTCATCGACCTTCTCACTTTTACACAAAATGGACAAGCATTAAATTGATAT
Source organism: Alcanivoracaceae bacterium (assembly GCA_016744455.1). Taxonomy (GTDB): domain Bacteria; phylum Pseudomonadota; class Gammaproteobacteria; order Xanthomonadales; family Marinicellaceae; genus NORP309. The sequence continues at coordinate 231,997 of JADGEI010000001.1, read as the reverse complement.
AGTTTTAGTTTAGAGGTTTTTTTATCAATTTGAATTTGCGATTTTTCTTCTCTCTTGATACCACGAGGAGTAAAAACCCAATTAAAAAACAAAATAATCGCCCCAACAAATTTACGAATAATAATCATACCATTAATACACAATAATAAAAAATGGGATGTTACAGTAGAATAGTTAATAATTCAATCCTCATATATTATCACTGCGACAAAATATCATCAGAATGATAAGTATCAACCCTGCGGTATAATATCGTGCTACCTAAATAATTAGGTTTTCCAACTAAAGGGTTTGTTTGGACTAAGGGATTTGATGTAAAGCTGTTCAACCTTTTGTCTAGCCCAATGAGTTTTACGCAAAAACTTAAGGCTAGAATTTAAGCTAGGGTCTTCAATAAAACAATTTATCTTAACAAGCTGACCAAGTTTCTCCCAGCCATATTTTTGCTGTAATTCAGTAACAATAAACTTAAGTGTTAAACCATGTAAAGGATCAGCCATCAATATAAACTCCAAAAAAAAGAGTATTCTAACATTAGAGGGTTTTACATAACTCTGAAGTAATAGTAAAAAGAGTGAAAAAATCTTCAGTTAGGATACTAAATACTTCTAATAGCTATTTACAACCTCATTGCAATACATTTCATGAGTTGTGAAAACTCTCCATTACCCAACCTTAAAAAAAAACTAACAAATGATATATTTATTTGACTGCTTTTTCTAGCTGTTCAAGCAATAGTTGATTTTCGGCTTTCCACGCTTCGTGAAAGACCAATTTTGCTTGATTGAGGGTATTTAATGCTTCTATAGTTTGGCCTGCTTTATTTAAAGCTAATGCTTTTAACTCTAAATAAGGGTTGGCATCAGGCTTGTATTGCTCAATATTGGCAAGGATTTTTAGGGCTTTAACTGGATCAGATTCTATGTGGATTTCAGCAAGTTGATTTTGTGCATCAACTAATATCTTAATGTCATTGTTTAATTTAGCGTGTTCAGAAATTTTTGTTATGATGCTTATTGCTTCTTCTAAATCATTTATCTGTTTATAATAACGTGCTAAATAAAGATCCATGTATACTTGGTATCGTCCAAACCCAAGTTCTTTAATCATTTGAGACCTTAAATCCCATTCCAATTTAAAATCATGTGTGTCCTTTCGTGCAAGCCTGAGCTCAAATTCTAAGAAGGCATTATCCAACTGCATGCCGAGATTTTTACTTGATTGTGCCAGTTGTAATTGTTTGTCTATTTGTAAGCTTGCTTCTTCAAACTTAAAGATATTCAGTAATAAAACGGCATCATAATGTAAGTAATTCAAATACAAAGTATCATTATCAATTTCTTTGGAAATATCACCTAATCTATCGTTAATTTTTTTTGCTTCGCTAAAGTGACCAGATTGAATTAAAAAAGCAGCAAGTGTTCCTAGGCCACCAGCAACTTTGCCTTTATCATTGCTAAGTTCCATGATTTCAATGGCTTGTTTTTTTAGAGCAATTCCTTTTTCCCATTGATTACTAACTAATAGCATTTTTGCCATTTCATCTAAGGCCAATACCTGTTGATCTAAATCTCCAGCAGTAATTGCATATTCAAGTGCTTTTTCAAGGTAATTATAGACATCTTCATTATTACTGTTATGTAGCAAAACTTGAGATTGTCCATAAAAACTTTTAGCAAACAAGGTGGGATTAAAATTTGAGTCAATTGAGACTAATGATTGTTTGTAAAATTTCATAGCATTTTGCAAATCTCCCAAAGCTAAATAGGCATCAGCAATATGTAATTTTATCTTAGCTTTTTTTACTGCACTTATTGTTGTATGGCTAATGTAAAAATTTTTTAATTCATCTATTAACAGTTCATAGTCATGTTGAATATAATGAATTTTAGCAATGGCCAATTCAATTTCTGTCCCAATCGATTGATAGGCTATCATTGCTTTTAGAGTCTTAAGTTGAGATAAACTTTCTGTATAGTTTTGTTCTTCTATTAAAATTTTTGCCAACTCAAAACGTGCTTGGTAGTTACTGTCTTGTTTATCTAGTGCCTGTAACAGTAAAGCCTTTGCCTTTGCAAATTGCCCTGTTTTTTTGTATCCCAATGCTTGTATGAATATATCATCTAACACAGGTAATGTATTGATAGTTGTCACTGCACCCTTAAGTTGTGAAATTTGATTAATTTGTGCGCGCATTAAACTGTTAACATCACCATGAAACAACTTTGATTCAGCTAATATATTAGCTCCTTGGGATAGTTTAATTACCGATTCATAAATATCACCATTTTTCATTACTTGGGTTTGTAAGACTATTAACTTGTTATCTACATGCCAGTATTTTTCTATCGATTGACGATTATTAAGTTTTGCTGGATTAAAAACCACTTGTCCTTCAGAATCAGTTTGATTTATAGTGGTTTTTAAAAATTCATCTAGGCCATTTTTTTGTAGCAGGGTTAAATCACTATCATGATATTCTGTTGGCAAAATCAACACATGTTGATTTTGCTTTAGAATAAAAATCTTTTGCTCTCCAATTTTTTCAAAAAACGGAGTATTAACTACAATAAAAATGGTTAGCACTATTATTAGAAATACAAGTATTAATTTAATATTATTCGCGTTGTTTTTAACTGTATTATCTTGGGTTTTAATCTTGCCTTCAAAGCTCAAACCATGGCCAAAATGAGTAATAATTATTTTGGGATTTGTGGGGTTATCTTCAATATAATTCCTGAGTGCAGATACAAATTTATTGATGGTATTATCAGTAACAACCCGCCCCCATACTTGTTGCATCAAGGTTTCTTTATTTATGATTTGTTTGGAGTGAGCTAAAAAATAGTCAAATAGTTTCTTTTGCAGTTTAGTTAACCTTAGTTCTTGATTGTTTTTTACTATGACACTTGTATCTGAATCATATGAAAAATTTTCTATTTTGTAGCGCATAAAAAAATAACTATTCTTTCGGGGTTTTATATCAAAAGAATTTTATCTCAACTACTCTTTATTATCTAGTTATTCATTATTATCACTAAATATTCACAAAATATTCAGATACAAAAGAGTTTAATAATTTATAATAAAATTCGTAGGATTGGCTTAAAAGTATGAACTGATTCACAAAAAAAATACAAACATTGATTATCTGTCAACCTAATATAATCGTTGCGTTATATAATTATACACAAACTAAAATAGAGGAATGAAAAATGAAAAAGAAAGTATTTTTTACACTAACGATAGTCTTATTGCTGGTAAATATGCCCGCACTAATTGCAGCTGAAAACACCACAATTATAGCTCCCACATCAGAGGTTGCTGAAGGCCTAGATTTACAGGCGGTTAGTGAATTGTTTGCTGAAACTAAAAACTTAGAGGATTTTGAAAAAGCACTAAATAACCCTAATGAAGGTTTAAACAATATTGACCTTGATGGCAATGGAGAAGTTGATTATATCCGTTTAGTCGAGCAAGTTGCAGATGACACACATATGATTATCCTGCAAGCTACGATTGGAGATGATGAATTCCAAGATGTAGCTACTATAGAAGTAGAAAAAAATAACACTAATTATAATATGCAAATCCATGGCAATGAAGTTATTTATGGAGCTAATTATTATTATGCACCACATGTTCATATACATGCTTGGCCCATTATCACCTGGATGTATCGCCCTCATTACCGCCCATATCACTCACGTTTTCGATATGGATTCTACCCAAGTTGGTGGAGGCCTTTCCGCCCATTGCATCGTTCAATTTACTCTAAAAGAGTGGTAAGATACACCAGTAGGAATACTTTTGTAACAAGAAAAGTCAGTCGAGTCAGAACAATCAACAGAATAACATACAAACCACGTACATCAGCTAGGGTAACGAAACGTGTATCGGTTAAACGTAAACTAAATTCCAACGGCAAAACTAAGGCTGTGAAAACGACAAAACGTACAGTGAAACGAAAAAATTCTCAAACAACTGTCAAAAAGAAAACAACCACTAAAACAAAAAATGGTCGTAAGAAAACTGTAAAAAAAACTAAAGTAACTAAGAGAAATAAACGTTAGAATCGTATAATGCTTCGAAACTATAAAGGAACTTGTGAATAGGGATTATTCTTCAAGTTCCTTTTTTTGTGCATCAATTTAATCACTGTTGTTCATTATATTTATTGGATAAATCACATACACTAAATACTATCTAAATTAATTATCACTCAAAACCATTTATAAAGATACTATCAGCTATTTCAATCCTCATAACATGTGTGGCACTCGTATTTTCACCACCATTACTTGTATTGCCATCATCTACTGCACTTATTTCAACTTCCGCCACACCTGTTGTATTAGCCAATACTGTGAAACTCATAGCTAAAGTATTATCATCAATAATTGGCAGAACTACAAAGGATAAATTACCTGATGTTACCGTTGTATTTGTATTAAAACTAATTAATTGTTCAGATTCATTTATTGCACCAGGTGAAACTTGTGTGACCCAGTTGGGTAAGCTAACAATAAGATTGGAATTACTAGGGCTATGGATATAATCAGTTCCAGCACTAAAAATTGGCGCATCATTTACAGGAGTTATGGAATAACCAACAAAGGCTGTATCAGATTTAAAATCTGCTATTCCATTTGTTGTTCCATTATCTAATGCCTCATAGCGAAAAAATGCCACACCATTAAAATCTTGATCTAGGGTAAATTGTAAATCAGATTGAACAATACTTACAGTCCCGCCTGTTTCTTGAGTTGTTGCTGCTAATCCAAGGTTTTGGGCTGGCTCATTTGTACCTGCCGAATCATTGCTAAACATTTCATTTACAATATCTATTAAAGGTAACGTTTCATCTTCTAAAAACGTTCCTTGTGGGTCATCTTGCAATTGAGGTTTATCATTTTTTTCAGCAACATTAATAGTAATAGTTGTCGTATCAGTTAGTGATCCATCACTGACGGTGTAATCAAAAGTAGCTACACCTGATGTATCAGCCGGTGAACGATAATAAAATCGTCCATCTGAATACAAATACAAATCTCCACCAATGCCATTAACCGTTTGAAAACCAGTATTTATTACTTGCAATAAGTTCCCATCTCCGTCTGTATCATTGGAAATTAAGGTGACATAAGGGCTACCTGAAACGTGAAGAATTTCATCTTCTATCGCATCATAATTTAGAGGGTTTGCAATAGGTGGGTTATTCGCCAACGAAATTGAAAGGGATAATGAATGAACATCCGATACACCGCCTTCATCATCAACTAAAGTAACATCAATATCAATTGCTCCTGTAGAACCTGGAACAGTTTTGAATAGTAGATCTCCACGTTGATTGATATGAGGAACTTCAATAAAACTAAGCCCCCCAGTTGTATTTGTTGGAGTTAAAATAAAGTTCAACACTTGCCCAGTTTCACCATGACCAGCAGAAATACTGTGTGCCCAACTATCTATAGTTACGCTAGATGAAGTAGCAGCAATATTGACATCCCCTAAATCGTAGAAGTACGGGTTATCATTAACATAATTGACAGTTATTTCAACAGTAGCTTGATGAGAACCATTATCGTCTTCTACCGTATAAGTTGCAGTACCCATGCCATGTTCTCCAATATAAGGTGAATACCTCAAACGCCCATTTGCATATATGTTGACTATTTTTTGGTTTAAGGTGTCAGAAACTAAAAATGTATTTGTAACGACAACAGAAGATGCTCCAACACTATTGTCATTAACAAGCACTCCATCATCATTGGTTCCTGGGATAAGCCCTAACACATCATCAGCTGATAATGTTTCACCTTCATCCATCACATAAAAATCATTAATAGCCACAGGTGAAGTTACATGTATTTCTACAGATGCCGTACTTATGACACCACCATCATTAACAGAATAATCAAAACTATCTACTCCAGTTTGCAATCCATTTGGAACATAGGTAAAACTTCCATCATTCGACAAGATAACAGCACCGCCCAAAGGGAATGCATTAAAACTCCCAGCTGTTGTTAACGTTGCATTATTAACATCATTAGCTAATATTCCTGTTGCAGCTGGCTCACTCAATATTTGATCGTATCTTATTGTATAAACATCATCAACAGCCGCAATAGACTCTTGTTGGACTTCTATTGTAATCGTAGCATGATTATCACCAACGCCACCAAAGACATAATTACTATATTCTATTGTTGCTATACCGCTTATTCCTACTGGTGGTGTATAGGTAAATAAACCATCCAAATTATCTTCAAATGTTCCACCTATTCCACCAACTTTAATAAGCCCGAAATAAGGGCCACCAATAGTTGTACCTATTGAATAAATAATACTAGTTGCACCAGGTTTATCATTTGCCAAAGCTCCATCATCATTGGTCTCTGCTGTTACAGTACCAAACTCATCAGTTGTATTTAACACACTATTAAATGCAGTTATGTAATAGTCATTAATCGCATCAGGAGCTGGTAAGGGAGTTAAATCAATGATAGCCGTTTGTGTACGAGAATCAGTACCATCAGTTACATCATAGGTGAAGCTAAGTTCGTCCTGTAAATCATGGCCAGTGAAACTAAAGGTACCATCAGCAAACAACTCTAAACTACCATTTCCTAAGGCTTGCACCCCAGTATTTGATAACGTTAAACTATCTCCATCCAAATCCACATCATTAGCTAACAAACCGTTATCTGAATTTATTGTATAAGTTGTTGAACCACTCGCATCTGTTGTAGTTATTGGAGTATTTATATCAAGGTGATAGTAGTCTTCAATTAATTTTGGTGGAAAGTTATTAGTTGAATCTGCCGAAAATTCAACGGATCCAATATCGCAATTATCCCCTGGTCCATTACTATTTGATGCATCATCTTTTATCCTAACACCGGTAGATACGTTGTTAAAATCACGTTGATCTCTAGACTCACCAGGGCAATTACCTTTATCAATAACAATACTTTGGCTACCTTGTGGCATATGTACTGCGGTGAAGCCACCATGGACATTTGATAAAGCTTGTAAATTCGCATCAACAATCCCAACAGTAGTATTACCAATATAACTATTTTGTAAATTTGGTAAACCAACAGTTAGAAAAGGGCTTTCAGTGTTCCCGACAACACTATAGGATTGATTAATAAGTTGATCTGCTCGCATAAAAAACGATACATCTAAAACATCAGTACTATTATTAATGACCTGAGTCCCTGTGAGAATAGTATTAAGCAGTGCAATACTACCCACCCCGTCAAAATTGACGCCATTAAAAGGAGTAACAATATCAACTCCTACACCAAATTCCACATCAATAATATTTTCATTTCTATCGCCCACCCAATTACGGTGAATACTTGAATGTGACAATGATAAATCACCATCAAAAGTTCCTATGGTACTACCTCCGACACTAATTGCAGCTCCTTGCCATGCCGCATAATTGCCACTAAATGTTGACCTCGTTATATCTACAATTCCAGAAACTAGACCATTGCCAACTTCACCATGTACAAATAAAGCCCCTCCATAACCATTTTGAATATTTTCAAGAATACTAACAACTTGATTATCAACAAAAGCATCAACAAAGTGATAGTTTAATCCATCAGCACTGTTGTTCTGAAATGTAGTGTTTTTAATACTTAATTCTGCTAATTGATCAATTTGTACAAATATGCCACCACCCCATCCAGCTGATGGCGTGCCAGCATTTCCACCAAATGCTGTATTGTTAGAAAATATACAGCTGTTTATTTTTAAACTATCACCTGTGTTAATATTTGCATAAACAGCGCCGCCCCTAACTGCAATACTATCAGAAAACTTCATTCCCCTAAGTGTCATGTCATCTGCAGCAATAGATAACGCTCCTCCAACTCCTACGCCTCCAGACCAACCACCACTTAATTCGAAACCTGAAAAGATAAATTGTCCGCCTGATACATTGAATGCTTGAGTTTGATAAGCATCTATAAGAAGTTTTTCATATCCTGGGCCTGTAATATTTAAGCCAATTGAATTTGTAATAGTTAAGGGCGATTCTAAGATAATTATAGTAGGAAAGTTCAATTGAAAACTTATCGTATCAACACTATTGGCATCTCCTGAAATACATTCACCCAACCGATCACCAGAGGAAGAACTAATTCGACTGGCTTCTACCGCTTCACGTAGTGAACAAAACCCATCATCGGCAATGATATCAGTATCAGTATTTACAGTTATAACATTGGCATAACTATAATTTGGGTTCAATATACTGCAGATTAGTGTTGCTAAAAACAATATAATTTTCATTTGGCTCTCACAGGGTTAGTCTAATATTGATGAGTATAATTAATCCAATCAAATGAATCTTTACTAACTGGTGAATTTTAAGTGAATATTTCGTGAATTTACCTAAACTAAGCATTTTGGGCAGTAAAAGTCATCACCTCATTTATTTGTTCTTTATCTAACAGAACCATTAATAAACGATCAATGCCTATTGCTATTCCTGAGCATTCGGGCAAACCATTTTTCATGGCATCTATAAGGTGCATATCGATTTGAATTTGATTGCTTTTTGACCTAAATTCATTATCAGCATAGAATCGTTGCAAAAGCTCATCACCATCGGTTAATTCCTGGTAACCGTTACCCAACTCATACCCTTGATAAAATACTTCAAACCTAAGCGAAGTTGTATCATCATCTGGATTGATTTTTGCAAGCGCAGCTTGTGAAGCAGGATAAAGAGTGACAAATGTTAAACAGTCCTTATCCATTTTAACTTGAATTTGAGTGGCAAATAAATAGTCAAATGCTTCATCCTTGCTTAAATGGCTACCGCTATACCCATTTTCATTGCAAATATCATTTAACTCTTTATCAGATACAGTAGCGATATCAATAGTTAAATAATGAGTAAAACAATCTGAAAAACTCATGATTTTAGGTGGTTGAAGCAACCTATCAAAGCATAGAAAAACAAAATTGAATAATTTTGTAACATCCTGTATTAATTGCAAATAATCAAAATCAAGTCGATACCATTCAAGCATTGTGAATTCAATATTATGGGTTTTAGAAATTTCCCCCTTACGAAACACCTTACCAATCTCAAAGACATCCCCTGTTCCAAAACATAACAATCTCTTTAATGGAAACTCTGGAGAGGTTCTAAGATAACTATTTGGAAATTCTAAATTAATTCTATCAGCCTTAAAACTCTCAATATTGACATCGGTATTACCTGTTGAAGAAAGAATGGGAGTTTCAACTTCTAATACATTATTAGCATTAAAATAATCACGGATTTTAGCCATTAAAAATGCCCGTTGTTTAAGTGTTTCCAACGCGCATTGAGGTTTCCAAATTTTAGGCATATATCAGTCTTTTACACGGGCAGAATATTCTCCTGTTCGTGTATCTACCTTTATAATTTCGCCAATCTGAACAAATAATGGAATCTGTACTACTGCACCAGTTTCTAAAGTAGCCGGTTTGCCACCACCGCCAGAGGTATCACCTTTCAACCCAGGGTCTGTATCCACAATTTTTAAATTGACAAAATTTGGTGGCTGAACAACAATAGGATTATCATTCCATAGTGTAACGATACACATTGCTTCTTCCATTAACCATTTAATGCTATCACCAGCAGATTCTTTACTGATTTCAATTTGTTCATAAGATTCCGGGTGCATGAAATAGTAGGTGTCGCCATCATTATAAAGGTATTGATAATCAAGCTCCATCACATCTGCTCGTTCAATTTTATCGGTTGATTTAACTGTTTTATCAACCACTTTACCTGAAATTAAATTTTTCATTTTTATACGGGTAAACGCTTGCCCCTTGCCAGGTTTAACCATATCCACGTCGGTAATATTCCATGGTTCATTGTTAATGATAATTTTCATTCCGCTTTTGAATTCATTTATTCCTACAGTTGCCATTTCGACTCCAAATTTTTAATTTTGCGAATAATAACATATTGCTAAACCCTTCACAATTAAGTGCGTTATAGTAACTGTCTTTTAATAGGTACCATCAATTAGTCGAGTAAATCAATGCCTTAACTATTTTGCTACTTTAATTGTCTAATACAATCTAATAACATAATGATTTTCCTGCACCTCTTTTAATCAGAAGTAACCTAGAAGCAAAGCAAACATAGCCTAATATTGTCATACAAACAAATATCTTTTAGTCAGTTTTACTTGTAGTAGGTTATACTAATCACCTTCTTTATTAATAGCAATAATGTCAAACAACCACTGGAGAAAACGCAGTAAAAACCACGCGAGCCAAAGTGATTTCATAGCTATCCATCAATATGAAGCTCAAAGTGAAAAATTGTTTCGTTTACATATACCGAAACATTTCAAAAAGAAAATTAATTTTAACAATCACAACGACCCATTGTTGCTACAAGTCATGCCATCTAAGTACGAACTTATTAAAAGTGCCGATGAGTTAGATGACCCTGTTGGCGACCTTAACGCAAGTTCAGTAAAAGGGGTAATCCACAAATATTACGGAAGAGTTCTATTAATTGCAGCCGCTACGTGTGCCATTAATTGTAGGTATTGCTTTCGCCGTAATTTTCCTTACAGTAATAATTATGCTTCACAAAATAATTGGGTAAATGCGATAACTTATATAAAAGAAAATCCTGAAATTCATGAGGTGATTCTCAGTGGAGGAGATCCTTTAATGCTCTCGACAAAAACGTTGGAGAAATTAACTATTCAATTGGAGTCTATACCTCACATTAAAACATTAAGAATACACACTAGAACACCTCTAGTAACTCCAAGTAGAATTACATCAGATTTTTTAAAGTGGCTGAATAACATAAAGTTAAAAAAAGTTATGGTTCTGCATTGTAACCATCCAAAAGAACTCGACAAAACTCATAAACCTATATTTCTGGCCATAAAAGGCACGGGTACATTATTACTCAATCAAAGTGTATTACTTAATAAAGTCAACAATAACGCAAAATCATTAATCAGGCTCTCTCATAAACTCTTCGATTATGGTATTTTGCCTTATTACCTTAATCAACTTGACAAAGCAACAGGTACGGCTCATTTTCAAATCCAAAATGATGAAGCAATTGCAATTCATAAACAATTATTAGAAAAATTACCAGGTTACCTAGTCCCAAAATTAGTTGTAGATATCTCTGAAAAAAATAATAAAACTCTGCTATTTTAATTTATAGATTGACCCTTATCTGTTAGAATTTAACTTTAATCTACTATTCGAGTTTTAAATTGGACAAAGAAAAAACTATACATTTACTGATTATCCATCAGTTTGAAGAAGAAGCTGAGAGAATTTTGTCAATTTTACGTAACGCTCAAATTGCTGTGCGACCAAGTCGTTGTATTGATGAAGATAGTTTAAATAATCATATAGCACACAAAAAAGTAGATCTGATACTCGTTCAACAATTACAAGAAGAACTGCCCAATAATATTGTAAGTCAATCAGTTAAAAGAATTGGTAAAGATATCCCTATCATAGCTTTATTAGATTCACTAAACAATGATAGTATTTCAGAAGCCTATGAAGCTGGCATTAGTCATTTTTGCACGGGTAACATTAAAGAACAAATAGTTTCTGAAATTACAAACGTCTACAACTCATTAATTAATAGAAGAATGCTCAGGCAACTTGAAGTTGATATCAATGATGCAGAAAGGCGTTGTGCTTCTTTGTTAGATAGTTCAAAAGACGCTATTGCATATATACACGATGGAATGCATGTATATACCAATACAGCTTATTTAGAGTTTTTTGATTACGAAGATGCCGAAGAAATGGAGGTCACTCCTTTCTTAAATTTAGTTGCAAAAGAACAAGTTAACACAACAAAACAGTTATTACGTGAAATTTCACAGGACAAATTACCTGACAATGATATTAATATGAAATTAAAGACAGATAAAGGTGATATTGTTGAGGCAGTAGTTACGCTTGATAAAGCAAGAGTTGATGGAGAGCCCTGTGTACAATTCCTTGTCCAACGCCCAAAAGCGAACTTAGAAGCTGAAAAAGAATTACGCGAAATGAGAGACAAAGACATGCTCACCGGATTCTTTAACAGAAACTATTTCAGTAAAGACATACGAGATAAAATTAACGATGTCAAATCGGGCAAATCGGAAGGTTATTCAGTTATTTATTTTCAATTAGACGATGATCGCAAACTAGAAAAAGAACTTGGTAAAGGCAACTTAGATTTGTTAATAGCGGATATTGCCCCTTTTATCAAAGAAACCATCGGATCACAATACGACTATATTAGGTACGATGATACGGTATTTATTGTACTTCTTAAAGGAGAAATTGAAGAAGCATCAATTAAGGCTCAGCATATTGTTAAAAAAATACCAGATCACTTATTTAGCGCAGGTGAATCAACTCTTAATTGTTCTATTAGCGCGAGCTTAACGCAAATAATTGAAAAAACTAATTCAGGAAATGAAATAATTAAAATTCTTGGGGATGAGATTGGCAAAGCTCGAGAAGTTGGTTTAAGTCAAGTATCAACTTTTGATCCCGCTGAAGAAGAGAAAAAAGCCAGAGCCGCCAATAAAAAATGGATTGATCTAATTACATCCGGTATAAAAAATGATGAATTTGTTTTGCATTACCAACCTATCATAAGTATACATGGCGATGAAATAGAGCACTATGATTGCTTAGTAAGACTAATGGATGGTGAAAAACTTATCATGCCAACTGACTTTATAAATGTTGCAAAAAGACACGGATTAATATTAGAAATTGATCAGCATGTCATTAAATGCGCTATTAAGGCCATAAAAAAATCTAATAAAGATGTGGCATTGTTTGTGAAAATGTCAACGGACATTTTATCTGATCCGACATTTCCCAAATGGCTAGCAACTGAATTGAAAAATAGTGGTATCTCTGGTAGTAAGTTGATTCTTGAAATACCTGAAAGTGAACTGGTGAGTTCTTCAAAGAAAATTAAACCCGTCATAAATGCTATCAAAGGCTTAAACTGTAAGTTTGTCATCGAGAAATTTGGTTCTGGTCTTAATTCATTTTCATTATTCAAACATTATGAGGTTGACTTTGTTAAGATAGATTCAACCTTCATGCAAAATTTTGCAGAAAACCAAGAGAATCAAGATAAAGTTAAAGAGATTATTGATAAAGCACACTCTCAAAACAAAATGGTTATCTGTGAGTTTGTTGAAGATGCTGCTGCTATGAGTATATTATGGAAATATTCAGTTAACTATGTTCAAGGTAATTTCATAGCACCAGCAAGTGAATCAATGTCACAAGGGTCTTGAGTTTAGATCAAGACAAACAATATATAGGTAGGTTTGCACCTTCACCAACAGGTTCATTACATATGGGATCACTAGTAGCTGCGATGGCAAGTTATTGTGAAGCAATGCAAAACAAAGGTAAATGGTTGCTAAGAATTGAAGACATTGACCCTCCTAGAGAAATTGAAGGAGCAAGCAATAAAATCATATCAACTCTCAAATCATTAGGCTTTGATTTCAATAATAAAATTTTATTCCAAAGTCAAGAGAACCGGCAATTAGCCTATCAAAAAGCAATAGATTTTCTCAGAACAAATCATCATACTTATAACTGTAGCTGCTCACGTAAGGAATTAAAGAACACCAAGAACGAGACCCATAAATGTAGAAGCAGTAATCAAATATCGAATAAACCATACAGCGTCAAATTAAAAGTGCCAAACAAAAGCATTACTTTTATTGATAAACTTCAAGGAAAATACAAAAGAAATCTTATAACACAATGTGGGGATTTTACATTAAAACGTAAAGATGGTCTTTTTTCATATCAAATTGCTGTAGTTGTTGACGATTCATTGCAAGGAATAACAGATATTGTTAGAGGTATTGATCTAATAGAATCGACGCCTTGGCAGATTTATCTAAATTCACTGTTAAATTTCAACCAACCTAATTACGCACATATACCAATTTTAATTAATACCGAAGGGCAAAAACTGAGTAAGCAAACTTACGCTAAAGAAATTGGTATACAACGCCCTTTAGCAACACTAACAAATGCCTATCAACAGCTCAATCAATTATCCTTTACATCAAAACCGCCAACAATAGCTGCGTTTTGGCACCAAGCAATTACTAATTGGAATATCAATAAAATTTCAAAAACGTCTGCTATTAAAGTATAATGGCATTATATCAACACAAAATACACTTATGGCACATTCTACTATTAAATCCATAACTCCAGTTGATGGACGTTACCAAAGTAAAACCAAAAATTTACAAGAACTCTTTAGTGAATTTGGACTAATTAAAAACCGACTTTTTGTTGAATTAAGCTGGTTAATTACATTATCAGATGAGGATAAAATTATCGAAATTGCCAAATTATCCGAAGATGACATTAACTGGTTGCTTAAAATTCATGATGATTTTGATGAAGAAGATGCAAACAGGGTAAAAGAAATTGAGCGTGTCACGAATCATGATGTAAAAGCTGTTGAATATTTTATTAAAGAAAAATTATCCGACCATGCTATTTTAACAAAAGTCTCTGAGTTTACACATTTTGCCTGTACATCTGAAGATATTAACAACCTTTCTTATGCCATAATGTTATCAGAAGGTCGAGACATGGTAGTCTTGCCTGAACTCTATCAATTAACAGATGAATTATCCAATTTTGCTCACCAATACAAAAGTACAGCAATGATGGCAAGAACTCATGGACAACCAGCTACGCCAACAACAATGGGTAAAGAAATTGCCAATGTCGTCTACCGACTACAAAGACAACTATTACAATTAGAAAATGTTGACATATTAGGGAAAATTAACGGTGCTGTTGGCAACTATAATGCTCATGCAATTGCCTATCCAAATGTAGACTGGATGAATTTAGCACAAGATTTTGTTGAAGAGTTGAATCTTGAATTCAATCCATACACAACCCAAATTGAACCTCATGATTACATGGCCGAATTATTTCATAACCTGATTAGGATCAATGTTATCTTTATTGACTTATGCCGCGATATATGGGGCTATATTTCTCTCGGTTTCTTCAAGCAAAAAGTAATTGCTGGAGAGGTTGGTTCATCCACAATGCCACATAAAGTTAACCCTATTGACTTTGAAAATGCCGAGGGTAATTTAGGGTTAGCAAATGCAATGTTACAGCATTTAGCTGAAAAATTACCCATTTCACGTTTCCAACGAGACTTGACCGACTCTACTGTTTTACGTTCAATGGGAACCGCTTTAGGTCACTGTATGATTGCTTGGTCTTCTTTGACAAAAGGTTTGGGGAAACTTGAAATTAATGAACAAATAATGCGTGATGAACTAGACAAAAATTGGACTTTGTTAGCTGAGCCGATTCAAACAGTCATGAGACGTTATGGAGTTGAAAACGCTTACGAAAAACTCAAAGATTTAACACGAGGCGCAACAATGGACAAAGCCACTATACATGCGTTTATAAATACACTCAATATTCCAAATGAAGCTAAATCTAAACTTCTTGATTTAACTCCTGCAAATTATATTGGTTATGCCGTTGAACAAACAGAACTTATTTAAAAACGCCGAGGTATCCAAAAAGGCTTTTTTAAAAAACTATTGGCATAAAAAACCACTTGTATTATTTGATGCAATTGATATGGCAGAATTGTCTGTTTTTCCGAATAAACACCAGTTAATGCAAATGAGTACGAATAAAGATATTCAGTCACGCGTTGTAATAAAAGAATCTGAATCACGCTATGATGTTGAAATTGGACCCTTCGTTGATGTGGACTTAAAGAATCTCGAAGGCTATTGTTGGAACCTGCTCATATCTGATATTGATAAATGGCAACCTCAATCTCGACAAATTTTATCTTATTTTGATTTTATTCGTAATTGGATATTTGATGATATTATGCTTAGTACTGGCTCAATTGGTGGGACAGTTGGCCCGCATACAGACCATTACGATGTCTTCCTACTACAGGTTCATGGACAGAGACAATGGAGATATAGCACAGAAAAAATTTACAACCCAAAACTAATACCTGATCAAGACCTGAAGTTAATGAAAGACTTTAATCACACTAATTCAATTATTCTTAACCCTGGTGATATTCTGTATCTACCTCCTGAAGTTGCACATTATGGTATTGCCACAAGTGACGATTGTGTTACGTGTTCAATTGGTATTCGTACCCCATCACATGCAGAATTACTGACATCTTTCGTTGATAATATTGCTGAAAATATTTCTGAAAACAATCGATTAACTGAGCCACAATTTAAAACACAACCAAAAACTGGTGAGTTCACTCAAAAAGACATAAACAAGCTTTCTAAAATCCTAAATAGACACTTAGATACAAACAACCTTTGCCACTGGTTTGGACAGTTCATTACTGATTACCGGAGTATTTTTCATCAATTCAACAAAAACCAGAACAGTCATGAGTTAGATGAGTCAGTAAATTTGATTCCCAACCCTTTCGGTAAATCATGTTACTTTAAAGAAGAAAACAAAGCTTTTTTATTTATTAATGGTGAAAAATTTGATACGAGCCAAGCACTTGCTGAATTAATTTGTGATGAAAAATTTATTCATTACAAACAACGTAATAAACTAACAATAAGTGACAGGAGTATAATTGATAAACTATTCGAAAATGGTGCTTTAATTAATGCTAAAACTTAACAAATATACAGTAGAATAGCGATGCCTTTATAGACCAGTTGATTCTTGTTTAGCCTTATCATTTCTTAACAACTCTAAGTCATTTAAATATCCATCTCCAACTTCAGTTACGTACTCATTCGAAAAGCAAGATGTATCAAAATTCTTTATGTATTTACTGTCTTTAGAACATGCTGAAACTAGATCAGATAAAGTTTGATAAAAGACTTTATCTGCCCCCAATATTTCACATATTTCATCCTCTGTTCGATCAAACGCTACTAACTCTTTCGAAACAGGCATATCTATGCCATAAATATTAGGATACCTAACTGGTGGAGCTGCAGAAGCAAAATAAACCTTCTTAGCTCCAGCTTCGCGTGCCATTTGAATAATCTGAGTAGAAGTAGTCCCTCTTACTATGGAATCATCAACCAAAAGAACTGTTTTTCCTCTAAATTCCAAATCAATAGCATTAAGTTTTCTTCTTACTGATTTAACTCGCTCTTCTTGCCCTGGCATAATAAAGGTTCTTCCAATATATCTATTCTTTACAAAGCCTTCCCGAAATTTAACCCCTAATCGATAAGCTAATGGGATAGCACTTGTTCTTGAAGTATCGGGAATCGGGATAACCACCTCTATACCATGATCAGGCATCTCATTAAGTATCTTATCCGCTAAAGTTTCACCCATACGTAATCTTGCTTTATGAACGGATATATTATCGATAATGGAGTCTTCTCTTGAAAAATATACAAATTCAAAGATACATGGCCTGTGATTATTTACATCACTACATTGTTGGCGGTGTATTTTACTGTCTAAAGTTAGCATAACAGCTTCACCTGGCTGCACATCACTAATTATTTCATATCCATGTAAATCTAAACAAACACTTTCTGAAGCGAGCATGTATTCGTAGTTTTGATTCACAAGCTTTCTACCTATTATCAAAGGTCTAATTCCATTAGGGTCTCTAAAACCAATTATGCCTTTTCCGGGGATCATTGCAACAACTGCATAACCACCAATACACCTTTTATTTAAGGCAGTAATTGCTGTAAACACCATATTTGGTGTTAGTTTAGGTTCATTACATTTTTGTAACTCATGTGCAAAAACATTAAGCAAAACTTCAGAATCAGAACCCGTATTAATATGCCTTCTATCTTCTTCAAAAAGCTCTTTTCTTAATTGAGTTGTATTAATTAAATTACCATTGTGAGCCAATACAATGCCATAAGGTGAGTTAACATAAAAAGGTTGTGACTCAAGTCGGTTATCTCCGCCTGCGGTTGGATAACGCGTATGCCCTATTCCAATATTCCCATGTAATTTTTTTACATTATCTGAATTAAATACATCTCGAACCAATCCATTGTCCTTTACCAAGGCCATTGATCGTTTATCGCAAGTTGCTATGCCTGCGGCATCTTGCCCACGATGTTGGAGCACAGTTAAGCATTCATAAATTATTGAAGCAACTTCAGTTTGACTTACAACTCCTACCACTCCGCACATTATTTTTTATCACCTTCATTTTTGGTTTCACTGGTCTTATCAGAACTTTCATTTGTTTCAATTTTATCAATTAACTCTTGCAACTTGGATTCTTTATTGAGCTCTATAAAAGAAAAATATTGTGAAAAATCATCTGGCATTTTACTTCTAACCCATTCTGAAATTTTACTAAACTGTGGAGCAAGCTTTGACTCCTTCCACCAAGGGTCTTCTGACAAAGGTGTTGCCTGGATAAAAAATGTGATTGCAACAATTGCTATTAAACCACGCAATGCGCCAAAAAACATTCCAAAAAAACGATCTGTCCCACTTAATCCTGTTTGTTTTATCAACTTACTCACAACGTAATTGATTATACCGCCCAGTATTAATGCAGCTATAAATAATGCAACAAATGAAATTAAATGACGAGCAGAAGGCAATTCTATATAAGGAGAGAGTTTATTTGCACCAAGGTCAACAAAATTATAAGCTACCCAGAAAGAAACAGCCCATATCGATAATGACAAAACTTCTTTAATTAGCCCTCTAAAAAGACTAATTATTATTGAAATTCCAATTATTCCAATAAAAACATAGTCCAACCAATTCATCATTTTACTACCTTGTTCTTTTCATGTGGTTTTATTATTCCTTTTAAATTCATCTTTAATTGTAAATTACTTTTAGCTGTATTTGCCTCATTACGTTCAGCAAATGGGCCTATCCTTACTCGATAGAGTTTCTGTTTTTTTGCGTTATAAATTTCATCAACAAAACTTACAAAGCCTTTGGTTCGAATTTTATTTCTCAATTTTAATGAATTTTCACGGCTTGAAAATATCCCGATTTGAACAATCCAACCTGTATCCAGTAACAAATGTGCTTCATCCGTTGCTTTCTTACTCATACTTTCTAAGCTAGCATTGCCAATATTTAAATTTAAAGTAGAAACTTTTGCTAGCCTTGCATTTGCATCAATTTCAGTATAATTATACTTAGAATAGACCTTGTACATCCCTGTAGCAGGCTCTTTTTCAACGATTGCATGTAATCCCTTATGAATAATTTTTGCTTTCAATTGCTGAGCATTTTTTTGTTGTGAGAAAACACCATATTTAATACGGTAGGTCAGTTTAGCCTCATTCTTAACAGTTGGTTTTGTTGTTTTTTTTTCAGATATAACTTCTACTTCAGCTGGATCATTTTCTTCAATAGGTAACCCGATGTTAGTTTCATTATTAATATTATCAGAGTTATCAACTACATCGAGTATTGTTTCATTTGTTTCTATGACTGGGCTATCCAATACAATTTCATGAGTGTTTTGAAACGTATTATTTTTTGTGGATTCAGAATTTTCTTCAGCCTTTATATCTATTGCAATAATCTTTTGTTGTAAATCCGTAGGTTCTTCAGGAATTTCAATGGTAATTATTTGGTTTTGATTATTAGTGACATCATCAAACATCATCGGGATAAATATTACTGCAAGTGCAATAATAACTGATGCGCCTACTAATCTTTGTTTTAGTGCTGATTCCATATCTTTAAATTATTTATATTGGCTCATGATTTTTAAAAATCCATCAAAATGTAATTCTTTTTGACCAAATTCTTTATCAGTAAGAGACTTTAAGGTAATTATATTAGCATTAATTTCGTTTTCACCGACAATTATAGCGAATTTTGCTGATAATTTATCTGCTTTTTTAAATTGAGCCTTAAAACTTGAAGGATTAAGGTTAACAACTAAATTTAATTTCGGAAGGCAGTTTCGTATTTTTTCTGATAGTCCATTTATAAACCTTGGGTTAACTGTTTTGTCTGCAATTAAAACTGCATCAACACTATTAGGTTGTGACCATAATTTCAAATCTTTAATTAATTCGACGATTCGGTCAATTCCCATAGCAAAACCAACAGCAGGCGTTGGTTTTCCACCTTGTAACTCAACCAATGAATCATAACGCCCACCTCCACAAATAGTTCCTTGTGCACCTAAATCGGTTGTAATCCATTCAAATACTGTTTTAGAATAATAATCCAAACCTCGGACTAATTTTGGATTCACACTATAGTTAATACCACATTCATCCAAAATTTCTTTCAATTGACTAAAGTGCCTTATTGATTCATCATCAAGGAAGTCTGTTAACAATGGAGCATTTTTAATCACCTCTTGCATACCTGGATTTTTTGAATCTAAAATTCTTAATGGATTTGTTTCCAACCTTCGTTTAGCATCTTCATCTAATACTGTTAAATGCTTTTTAAAATAATCAATAAGTACTTTTCTGTATACAATCCTTGCTGAAGTTGTTCCTAATGAATTTATTTCTAGACGTATGTTTGGTAGACCAATTTTTTTCCATAATCGTGCTGACATGAGAATCAATTCAGCATCCGCTTGGGCATTATCTATATTAAATATTTCAGCGCCAACTTGAGTAAATTGACGGTTCCTGCCCTTTTGTGGCCTCTCGTATCGAAACATTGGACCTTGATACCATAGTTTTTGTGCTAAACCTCTATTACATAATCCATTTTGTATGACTGCGCGAACACAACCAGCAGTTCCTTCAGGTCTTAGAGTTAAAGAAGTACCAGATCGACTGTTAAAGCTGAACATCTCTCTTTCTACAACATCAGTAGCTTCTCCAATTGCCGTATAAAAAAGTCTTGTTTCTTCTAGTAGTGGAAATCTTATCTCTTGGAAATTATAGGAGTCAAAAACTTCTTGTATTACCTCTTCTATTCTCTGCCAAATCCAAGTTTCCGATGGTAATACATCATACATACCGCGTAAGCGATTTATTTTATTGCTCAAAACTATTTTTCCTCTAAACTATTCCAATTAAACTCAAATTAGCTTTCAACAGGCCAATTAAAATCTGCTATGTTTTTCTTGGAAAATTGACCTATATTGATTTTTTGATTATTTATTGTTACGGTTACATCGTCCTTATTACCAATACGAAAATGAATTGCTTCATCAGATTGTATGACTACTTCTCCTGGTTGAAGTAAATCATTATGAAGCTTAACTCCACTTAAAGTTTCCACTTTTACCCAACTTGTTTTTGAAGCTGTAATCTTAATTTCATAAGCAAGTTTTGTAAGCTTTTGTTCTGGACGATTCACCTCTTCAGTTATAACAATATTGTCTTGTTCGTCCTCATTATTTTTTTCTAAAGAGCTTTTTTCGTTAGAAATAGAATTATTTATATTTTCTGGATTTATTTCAACATTTTGAGCACCAACGTCAGGAATCAATGAAGAATAATGAAATGCCTCATCTGCATTAGAATTAGCTTGATTAATTGTATCTAGACTTGTTTCTTGTTGTGGAGCTATATCTAAATTATTGTTGTCAACTAATTCAATAGAGTCTTGAATTTGGTTGTTGTTTCCGATGTAGTTTTTTAATACAAACCAGCCGCTAAAGCTAATAACTAGAACGATCACTGTTCCTAAAGCATAACTTGCTAAGTTTTTAGAATTTTTTTGGAAAGTAATATGCTTTGAATTTTTAGCTTGAGTATTAATTAATGGAACATGGAATTCTTCTTTAGGTATAAGTTCAATATATGGCTCAGCATCTACACCTAACAATCTTGTGTAGTGCGACATGTAACCTCTTACATAAGTATACGCACCTATATCTTTAAATTTACTTTCTTCTAATTTTTTTATAGCACTTGATGTCAATTTCAGTTCACTAGCAACATCTGCTAAGGATAGCCCTTTGGCTTTTCGTAAATTCTTTAAATTATTATTGTTTTCATTAACTGGATTCATTTATTATCTCATTTTAGTTTTTTATATGACTCAGAACTTGGGAAACGGCTCTGTAATTTAGTCAAATAATTTTGCGCTAATCCTTTATTATTTAATCCTCTCTCAATTTCATAGCCTGCAGCTAACATTTTTTCAGTGGGTTGTATTACATTTTCTAAACGTTGTAAAAAGGCTCTAGCTTTCATATAATTTCCAGATTCCAGCTTCATTGTCATAAGGTAATACAAAGAGTTGGGAGATTTTGGATTAATAGCTAAAGCTTGCCTGAAGAAATTTTCAGACTGCGTTAAGTGACCGCCTTTCTGAGCACATACTCCTGCATTTTCATACGCAGAAACAGGTGTCTTATATTGTGGGTTTTCAACAACTTTTTTGTAATTTTCAATGGCTAAATCATAATTCCCTCTTTGACAAAGAAAATTGGCATAATTATTTAAAATATCTGGTGAGCCATTATTGTGTTTCATAGATAATTTATAGTGCTTTTCTGCACTATCAAACAATCCTTTTTTATCATAAACATTTGCTAGCATAGAATGTGCAAGTGCAAATTTAGGGTTGATACTAATCGCTTTTTTAAATTTTTCTAATGCAAAACCCACGTCAGCTTCCTTTCCTCGTCTAAGATAACCAACACCCAGTTCTAAATTTTTCATCTCTGGGGAATCATCACTCACTTGAGGTACATGTTCTGTACGAGAGACTTTATGAGATTTATTATTAGAAGTACTTGCACACGAGTTGAGTACAGATAATAGCACTGCAAATAAAAACACTTTAATAAAATTCATAAATTATGACACCTTTATTTTTATTGAATTTGAACGTCGAGTTCTATCATAAAACTCTCCAGCTAATTGACCACAAGCGGCATCAATATCATCTCCACGAGTCTTCCTCACTGTAGTTACTATACGGCTCTTTTCGCAAATATTTTGAAACCTTTCAACAGATTGAGCTAAGGACCTGACATAATCACTTCCAGGAAATGGATTAAAAGGTATTAGATTAATTTTGCACGGTATATTTGCTAATAGTTTCACTAACTCACGTGCCTGTTCAGGCTTATCATTAATGTCTTTTATCAAAGTATATTCAAATGTGACCTTTGCTTTCTTTTTATCTTTTACAAAATCATTGCATGCTTGTAAAAGTTTCTTAATGTTGTATTTCTTATTAATCGGCATCAATTGATTACGCAATTCATCATTAGGCGCATGCAATGATACTGCTAATGAAACGTCAACATCATGGTTTAATTGATAAATATAAGGAATCATTCCTGAAGTGCTAACAGTAACTCTACGTGAAGCTAAGCCAAAACCAAAATCGTCCAACATGATTTTCAATGCAGGCAAAACTTTTGAATAATTAGCCAGAGGTTCGCCCATTCCCATCAACACAACATTTGTTATGCGTCTATTTTTTGTAGATTGTCCTAAATTTTTAGCTGCTAACCACACTTGACCAATAATTTCCGCTGTTGTTAAGTGTCGGTTAAACCCTTGTGCACCTGTTGCACAGAAAGAACAATTTAACGAGCATCCTATTTGAGAAGATATGCATAAAGTCCCACGTTTCTTTTCAGGTATATAAACTGTTTCAATTGCATTGCCTTCATGCATTTGCATTAACCATTTGATTGTTCCATCATTAGACACTTTCTCGCTAACAACTTCAGGAACAGCAAGTGTAGAAAACACTTGCATCTTACTTCGCAATGACTTACTGAAATTTGTATAATTATCAAAGTCCGCTTCATAATGATGATATAAACCTTTCATAAATTGAGCTGCACGATACTCTTTTTCACCAATTTTGGTGAAAAGTTTTTCTAATGCAACTCGATCTAAACCGAGAAGGTTTATTTTTTCATCTTGCAATTGAGATTCCTATATTCAACAAACTTCTGTATCTGAGAAAAAATAAGCAATTTCAACAGCCGCCGTCTCTGGAGCGTCAGATCCATGAACTGCATTAGCATCAATACTTTCTGCAAAATCAGCTCTAATTGTTCCTGCTTCAGCTTCTGCTGGATTGGTGGCCCCCATTAACTCTCTGTTCTTTACGATTGCACCTTCGCCTTCTAAAGCTTGTATCATAACAGGGCCAGATGTCATAAATGTGACCAAGTCTGCAAAAAATGGGCGTTCTTTGTGTACCGCATAGAATCCTTCTGCTTCTTTATTACTTAAATGTTTCATTTTTGCTGCAATGACCTTTAAACCAGCACCTTCAAATCTTTGGTATATTTGCCCTATAACATTTTTTGCTACAGCATCTGGTTTTATGATTGACAAAGTTCTTTCAACTGTCATTTTGTTTTTTACTCCAATATTGATAATAGAAAATATGTTTGTTTTCTATAAGTTACATAAAATTATTAACCTAGAATTTTAACTTATTTTTAACAATAGATAAACATTTTCATTAAAATATAAGCACATATACGCTAGATAATTACGAAAAGCCGCGATTATACAGGCTATTCAACAACTTTTCGACAATTCTTAACACTTTTAAAAAAAGTTTTATGGCTCAAACAATCGTTTGAATTGTAATAGCCTTATCCATCAATTAAAATACACTCTATCATTATAACAAACGACAATTTATGAGCGTCTTATCTACCAAGGAACGCATACTCAATTCAACAGAAAAAATTATTTCTGAAAAAGGGTTTACAGGCATATCTTTAAGAACCATAAGTGCCATTGCAAAAACCAATCTAGCAGCGGTAAATTACCATTTTGGTAACAAAGAAAATCTAATAGAAATGGTATTGGAAAGGAGGCTTGATAATTTATTCGAGTTAAGGGTTAAATTACTTGATGAGTTGGAAGCCGGGTCTGAAAATCCATGCAATCTTAAACAAGTATTACAAGCATTTATAACACCAGCTTTAACCATGAGTAATGACAATCACCAAGGTGGCAAACAATTTATGGAAGTACTTGCTAGAGCCTACGCCGAAAAGAGTGATTTTTTGCATGATTTATTAAGCAAAAGATACGCAGATGTAATAAAACGATTCGCAAATGCAATCCAAAGAAGTCGCCCAAATTTAAACAAAAGAGTAGTATTCTGGCGATTTCATTTCATTATGGGCTCATTAATCTACGTTATGGCTGACTTTGGTGCGTCAAGTCGCTCAAATGAATTGTCAGATTCTGAATATTTCAATATTTGTTGCAATGAACTAGTAGATTTTGCCTACAATTCCCTAAGTGAATAACTCATGGCTTGGCTATTATTATTATTCCTTATGTTATCGACCTCTTTTTTTCAAGTCAAACTATGGATTTTTACGCTTGTTACTCTTATCTATATTGTATTATTTAACTATTTTGGTTTCTTTAGCACTATTGAAATAGTCGTTATTGCAACTCCTCTATTACTGGTATTGGCCTTATTAAATAACAAAAAGCTTAGGATACGATTTATTACAAAACCTCTCTACAACTATTTTTGTAACTCAGAGACTAATTGGCAACTTTTCAAACGCATTGATGATGGTTGGTTTGCAAGTGATTTTGAACGTCTTATTTTCCAAGGCAAACCACATTTTATTTCCTTTACCGCATTCAATATTAACAACCATGAAAAAGTTCTCATAGAGGAAAAAATTTATGATTTACTCTTAGGTGATAAGCAACCCAGTGATATAACAAAAATTAACAAACTTGCAAAGCTAGGCGCGACATCATTTGCGGTAGATAAAATATACAAAGGCCAAAGCTTAAATGCTAAAGAAATATCTGGCAGTTTAAAAAACATTAGCAAGGTTAGCCCAGTTGTTGCAGCTATATTAGGTTTGCTAAATTTAGATTCATTAATCAGCGTCATTCATCACTTTGGCTCAAGAATGCAAAAAGAAAAATATTTACCTTTATTTTCAAATGCCAAAATGATGCCTTTTTTAAAACCAACATCACTTTTTGAAACACTCGATTCACAAAAATCATCTATAGAAGGCAGGGTAGAAAAAGAGTTTGTTAATGGCAAAGAAATTGTAGGTGTCCGAATTACTTTCCAAGACATCATTCTCTTAGGAACATCCCAATCTAACTGTTTCTATCTTAATGTCAACATTAAAGATTTTAATAATTATTATAGTGATATCACACATTTGGGGACAGCTATTTTCATTATCAATAACGATATAAAAGGCATTACTTATCGCAAAGGATTAAAAGCATATGATGGGCACCTCAATTATTACGCAGGCACTGGTAACAATGTATTTATTCCTTTCAGTCACATCATTAATGAAACAAATGGTATAGGAAAAGGAATGGAGTACTTGTATAGAAATCAATGTATTGCAAGCAGTATATGGCCTTTAGCAATTTCTATACCTACAAATAAAACTGCAACATTAACTGCCTGGTACTTTGCGCATTTACAAAAACAAAATGGCAGACAATTACTTAGTTTCAAAATTGTACTTGCTAAACTAAATGAACAATTTAGCCAATGTTTAAAATTACAACTCACAGACAATTTAGCCCTACATAATAATTTAAATCCCGAGTTATTGAAATTTACCGCCATATTGAATAAAGAAACACATATCGCGCAAACAATTGAACAACTCGGACTACTGAGAAGTATACTTGGTTCAAATGCTCACAACATTAAAACTGAAAGTAATGTACGTTCATTCTACAAAGTTGCCCACTTAGCCACTGAATTAGACGGCATGAGTCATGAAATTAACCAACTACCACTAATGAAAAAAGCAGCCTTGGCATGCCATCCGTTCTACAACAAGGAGGTTGACTTACTAATGCATAAAAACACAGAATCCATAACCAAATTTGACAATTTAATTATCAAGCATATTGCTTACATTTTTCACAACCTAGTTAAAACTTGGGCATATTCCATTAGAACATCTGGAATTGCTCGGATTTTCTTTCCAAAAAATAAATACAAATACATGATAAAAAGAATGAGTAGTAGTTTTGCTTTTTTATCAGATATTGCACTTATCAACTGGACTTTTAAATCAAAAATAAACACCAGTTTTGCAAGCTATTTAGCTCAATGCATTCAACAAATAACATCATCAGTAGTCATTTACGATTACTATATAACGTTAAGTAAAGAAAACAACACAAGAGAGTTAACTAAACTAACGTTAAAAAACACCCTATATTTAAGTCAACAAGCATTAAAAGAAACCATAAATTTGGCTTTTGATAAAATACCAGCTATTTTTATGAAGCTTCTACTCTTTCCATTTGGCCGCCCATTTCACCAAATTAAGATGCTAAAACCCTTACAAGATGACATTGAAGACATCTGCTCTTTACGTGAAAACCCTAATAGCCCATACTCAAAATACTCGCCATTTTTGAAAAAAATCTACCTCGCAAAACAAAAGTTGAAAAATGCGGAATCTGCTGAAATTGCAGTTACAAATGCAACAGGCACACCTTTAAACACAGATAATTATCAAGTATTAATTAACCGTTGCTTAGCTGCCGGCATTGTTAGTGTAGAACAATCAGAGAACTTAAGAGAAGCATACGAATGTATCTTAGAAATAAAACTAACCAACCATTTTGGAAACACTACATAAAGAGAAAAATTATGACAGAAAAATATAATGTGAAAAAAGCAGCCATTTTAGGTGCTGGTGTGATGGGCGCACAAATTGCAGCTCATTTTGCCAATGCAGGAATTCCTGTAGTGCTATTTGATTTAGCAAGCGATGGAAAAGATAAAAATGCTATCATCAATAAATCTATTAAATTATTAACCAAAGCAAAACCAGCTCCATTAGGCTATAAAAACATTACGAAACTTATAGAACCAGCAAACTATGAAACTGATTTAGATAAGCTTAAAGGTGTTGACCTAGTTATTGAAGCTGTTGTTGAGCGTATGGACATCAAAAAGAGTTTATACGATAAAATTGAAAACTACATAAAACCAGAAGCAATCTTTGCAACAAACACCTCGGGACTTAGCATAAACAGTTTAGCAGAAGTATTTCCTGAAGCACTTAAACATAAATTTTGCGGTGTGCACTTCTTTAACCCTCCTAGGTACATGCACTTAGTAGAAATTATTCCTACTGATAAAACCGACCAAAATGTTATTAACAATCTTACAGAATTTTTAACTTCCACATTAGGAAAAGGCGTCGTCAATGCGAAAGACACCCCTAATTTTATTGCCAACCGCATTGGTGTCTTTTCAATAATCTGTACCATCTATCATGGTATGAAGTTTAATCTACCATTAGAGACTGTTGATGCTTTAACCGGCACCTTAATTGGCAGAGCAAAATCAGCGACATTTAGAACAGCAGACGTTGTTGGATTAGATACGCTCAACCACACTGTCAACACCATGCTTAATGGTTTACCAAATGATCCATGGAATAAATACTACCATCTTCCTGAATGGTTAACTGACCTCATTAAAGCTGGTGCATTAGGTGCCAAAACGAGAGCCGGCGTGTATAAAAAAGAAGGTAAAGAAATAAAAATATTAGATATCAAAACAAAGGAATATCGATCACAAAACCCTCTAATAGATGAAGAAATTTTAAACATACTAAAGAACAAAAATGTAAATCAAAGACTTACACAACTTCGAGAATCAAATTCAAACCAAGCCCAATTTTTATGGAGTATGTACCGTGATTTATTCCATTATACTGCCTACCACTTGGAGGGCATTGCCGACAACACAAGAGATATTGATTTTGCTATACGATGGGGGTTTGGTTGGAGTCAAGGGCCATTTGAAATTTGGCAAGATGCTGGTTGGAAACAAGTCAGAAGTTGGATCAATGAAGACATAAAAAATGGCAATAGTATGATTCAAAAAGCCTTACCTAATTGGGTCTTTGAAAGTGATGCAGCACATACACAAGAAGGCTCTTATTCGGCAAAAACAAACTCATTTCAAGCGCGCCCTGATTTAGCAGTATTTAATCGTCAACTTTTCCCAGAAACTACCATCGGCGAAAAACCTTATTACGGGGTAACTGAATATGATGATGATCATATTCGCTTATGGCACATGAATGACAACATATTAATTGCTAGCTTTAAAACTAAAAAACACATTATTACAGAGGAAGTCTTAAAAGGCATCCAAAAATCTGTCAGAATTGCTGAAGAAAAATTTCTTGGTTTAGTTCTCTGGCAGACTAGCGAACCTTTTACCTTTGGTGCAAATCTTGCTCCTGCGTTGCAAGCAATAGCTGATGGAAAAGTTGACTTGGTAGAAAAACTAGTTAATACCTTTCAACAAACTTCACAAGCATTAAGGTTTTCTAAAGTCCCAACTATTGTAGCACCTCGTGGGCTAACACTAGGCGGAGGATGTGAATTTTCAATGAATGCCACATCAGTAGTAGCAAGTTTTGAGTCCTATATTGGCTTGGTTGAAGCTGGTGTCGGCTTACTACCTGCTGGAGGTGGACTAAAAGAAATTGCTCGAAGAACATCGGAAGATTTTGAAACCGGTGATCTATACCCTCAAATAGAACATTTCTTTAAACTCGTTGCCATGGCTCAAGTTTCTAGCTCAGGTCTGGAGGCTAAAAATTGGAAATTAATCAAACCATGTACAGATATTGTATTTAATACACATGAAGTATTACACGTAGCAAAAGAAAAAATAAAATGGCTACATGCTAAAGGGTATCGACCACCTGTTGAAGATCACACAATCCGTGTTGTTGGGCAAGCAGGTATAGCTAACATGAAAATGATATTGGCAAACATGATGGCAGGACATATGATGAGCCCACATGACTATGAAATTGCTGTGCGTATAGCTACAGTTATAGCTGGTGGAGACGTTGACAGTGATTCAATCGTATCTGAGCAATATTTACTTGACTTAGAACGAAAATTATTTATCGAGTTAATTCAAATGCCAAAAACATTAGCCAGAATTGAACACACTTTAAAAACAGGCAAACCTTTAAGAAATTAAAACAATTGGAGAGATAATATGAAAAAATTACAAGAAGTATATATAGTAGAAGCCGTTAGAACTCCAGTTGGTAAAGCTCCTCGTGGAATGTTCAACAAAACCCGTCCTGATGATTTATTAGCCCATTGTATGACCAGCATGCTGGCACGCCACCCGGATTTTGATAAAAATGAAATTGGCGATGTAGTTATTGGTTGTGCCATGCCAGAAGGGGAACAAGGCATGAACGTAGCGAGAATTGCTAGCTTATTAGCAGGAATTCCTGACACTGTTTCTGCCATGACCATAAACCGTTTTTGCTCGTCAGGTATACAAGCAATTGCTATTGCTGCTCAACAAATAGCCACAGGGCAAATGAACTGTGCTATTGCTGGTGGTACAGAATCAATGAGTATGGTCCCTATGATGGGTAATAAAGTAACCATGAATCCCAAGGTGTTTCAGGATGATAATATTGGAATTGCCTATGGAATGGGTATCACAGCGGAGAATGTAGCAAGTCAGTGGAAAGTTACACGTGAAGCACAAGATGAGTTTGCTTACAATTCCCATATGCGTGCTCTAGATGCCATTGAGAAAGGCTATTTTGATGATGAAATTATCCCATACGAAATTGAATCAAGAAAACCTGACTTAGCATCGGCAGAAACCATAATCACCAATCGAACTGTTAACACGGATGAAGGGCCAAGAGCAGGAACCAATACACAAGTATTAAATAAACTGAGGCCTGTATTTAAGATGGGCGGTTCAGTGACAGCTGGCAATTCATCACAAATGAGTGATGGTGCAGCTTCATTGTTATTAGTTAATGAAGAAACCATGAAACGCTACAATATGACACCAATTGCCAAGTATCATGCTTTTGCAGTCGCAGGAGTACCTGCCGATATAATGGGTATCGGACCCATAAAAGCCATTCCAAAAGCGCTTGATCTCGTAGGTTTGAAAGCACACGATTTGGATTGGATTGAGTTAAATGAAGCCTTCGCTGCCCAATCATTAGCTGTCATTGGCGATCTAGATTTAGATACTAATATAGTTAACCCAAATGGCGGCGCAATAGCTCTTGGTCATCCGTTAGGAGCTACTGGCGCCATTCGTGCTGCTACAGCCATTCACGGGTTACGAAGGACGAATGGTAAATATGGTATGGTCACAATGTGTATAGGTACTGGCATGGGGGCTGCTGGAATAATTGAAGCATTATGATTTAATATTATGTTCCAAGAAATCAATATACCATCGTATTGACACCGAAATAGATGTAAGGTGAATTCAAATTCTTGAATTGACCTTACTGATTTTCTTAAAAAAATCTACAAAATATTCACCTCAAAATAACTTAAACCCACTCTAAAAACACTTTAAAACAATACTAAAATCACCATTTACAAATTGCATTAAGACGTTAGCCAAAGAGCCCATTAGAAAAAAAACAAAATAATCAATATAATAACATTATATTATTATATAACAAAATGTTACATAGTATTTTTAATCTATTTTATAATTATAGAAAAACCACATGTTGCACCAATTTTACAACAATATGCATCATTTTTATTAACGCAGCTTCCTTAAGATGTCTTAAAATATAATTCAATTATTGTGGGGGATGGTTATTTTTAAAATGTGTGAATCAAAAATACCCAAATTAAGTTCTCACTCTCAAATTCATAAATAACAATGCAGAGAAATTCAATGAGTAATTTATACAAGGGTAGTAAATTCGCATACATGATAACAATGTTTATATTAGGCATAATATTAACACTAAATGTAAAAGCCACTGATGTCAAAGTTGAAATCACCACATACCCTACAAGCTTTACGCCAGGGGAGTCTCAAACAAACGCTTACGTTTTCGTTGTTTCAAAAGTTACCCCAGCCGATCCTGACGTTACAGGTATAGAAGTAACTGCTGACTTCAACCCTAACACGAAAATTTCTGGATTGTCTTGGAGTTGTGTCGCTTCAGGAAATTCTGTATGTGGTGCAAATGGTGGAATGGGTAGTATTTCTAGCTCAACAACAGTAAATTTAATTGGAACTGGTTCTGTTGAGTTTACCTTTAGTAATGTCACAATTGCTGCAGACGTGTTCACCAATATGGATTTTAATGTCAGCATTAATGCTGACGTTAACGTAAATACAGATAATACAGCAAGTAATGACAGTGATTCTGAAACTATTAATAGAGCATCAGTAACGGATATTACCATGAGTCTAAATGACGGATTCTTACAATACACCCCAGGGACCACTAATAGAGATTATACTGTCACAGTTGCGAACAATGGCCCCAGTGAGGCTACTGCTATCCAATTCGGAGATTCCATAAATCCAGGGTTTTTAATCACTGGTTGGACATGCGCAACAGATTCAGGCAGTGGTTGTTCTTCAGCTGGTGCATCAAACGCAAACGTTAACCCAACTTTTGACCTTAAATTAAACGAAATCGCAACACTCGTTGTTACGGCTGATTTTGCCAGTTCTGCAATAGCTAACCCAATGGAATATACAACTTCAGCAACTGTCACTGACCTAGAAGCTTCTGACCCTACTCCAGCGTCAGTAACTGATGCAAACACAAGAGCCCCTCAATCAAATTTAGCAATTGAAGTCAATACATTGATCTCAACAGATACCGAGTACACACCCGGACTAGGGCAAACTTATGAAGTAGTTGTTACAAATAATGGACCAAGTGATGTTTCAGGGGTTACTGTAGTTGATAACAATTTAACCGATTTTTCGATGATAAGTTGGTCGTGTACAGCTGATCCAGGAAGTAGTTGTCCACTAATGTCTAATACTCGATTAAATTCAACTGCAGATATAGAATCCGGCGATAGCGTAACCTTTACTGTCACTGTTACGTATGATTCTGGAGCAACTATTGACCCTATAATATACCAAGTTGAAGCTAGCAACCCAATGGGAGTATCTGGAACTAGCCCCATTAATGACAGCAAATCATTAATTAGGAATGCAATTTCTAATTTGGCAGTAACAACCTTAACTGACTCAGCCACTACTTATGTGCCTGGCCTATCTGGCACTTTTACTGCCGTAATAACCAACAACGGGCCTTCTGATGTATCAGGCGTCACAATTGTAGACAACGATTCAGGTGAATTTGAAAACATATCATGGAGCTGTACTGTTGTTGACGCAAATAGCGACTGTATTGATGATACTGCAATGGTCGCGATAAACACAACAGTTGATCTTGTTGCTAATGATGCAGCGACTTTTTTGATTAATGTGGATTATGATTCTAGCGCAAGAAGCAACCCATTAGTTTATTCAATTACTGCAGAAAATCCAGCTGGTGTTAATGGAACATCACCTGTAACAGCAACTGATAATGATGATATTTTAGATCGACAGGTAAGCCTAAGCATAACTAAAAGTAGTGAAATTCCTAATGATGCCTTTTTCCCAAATGAACCATTTACATATCTTATAGTTGTAACAAATAATGGGCCAAGTGACTTAGGCACACCTGGCATTTCAAATATTCAACCACCTACTCCCGCAGAAAACGGTGTGAATTTGACAGACATGTTAGACCCAATACTTCTAGACCATCCAACACTATGTAATAATATAGACATTAATAATGAAATTATTCATCAACCATGTTGGGAATATTGCGATAGTGATGGCGGTGTTAACAATTCAACATTAACGCCAGATAGTGCAGACTGTAGTGCACCAAGAGAACGAGTTACAGATTTTGGAACCAGCCTAAACCTTGGATTACACCTCTCTAGTGGATCTAGTACCGAAATCAGGGTTCATACTCGCATTATAGATGGTACTAACTTTTCTGATTGCGACTCAGATAATGCAACAATAAACTCCGTTTGCAATGATGCAACTATCACTATAGTTTCTTCTAATACATCGACTGCTGGCACCAATCCGATAACTGTATCCACAAGCAATGAAATAGTCATTGGTACCGATCTTTTAGTGACAAAGACAGATAATAAGACAAATATCACACCTGGAACTCAAAATAGTTATGAAATAACTGTTAGAAATGATGGCTTTATAAATGCACAGGGCATAACTGTTGAAGACATACTTCCGTTATACACAACAACTCCTGCAGGGTTTATTCCAGGAAGCATTTCTTGGGTATGTGAAACCAGTGATTCTGGAGCCTGCTGCAACTCTCAAAGCTCTGGTATGACTTGTGGTTTAAACAGCCCTACTTCACCCATAATTTCAGATGTGTTAAGCGCTACAATTGACTTAGACTCTCAGTCTGAATTGACATTTACTATAATAGGCGACATTCATCCAAATGCTACAGGGACATTAACGAACAGTGCAACAGCAACACTAGATTTAAACAGCAACATCACTGAAGTTAATCCTCTTAACAACACGAATGTAACTGACACCACAACTTTATCAGCCGTTGCAGATATTGCAGTTACAAAAACCATTGAATTCGCAACAATTAACGCCAGTGACTCTAGTGTTACTGATTTAACTTATAAAATTAAAGTTGAGAATTTTGGTCCATCAAATGCATCAAGCATTAATGTGGTTGATCTATTAAACAGTCCAAAATTAAATCTCTCCACAGTCAGCTGGACATGTACAGTTACAGGCAATGGAAATTGCACTACTACAGGGCCAATAGCAGGTACAGAAATTGACACCAATGTCTCTCTTGAAAATGGTTCGCATGCAATCTTCATTGCAACGATCAGCACTATGAGTAATGCCCAAGGTAAAGTTCTCAACACAGCTATAGTAACCAATACAGAATTCGACCCAGTAATGATTAACAATAATTCAACTGCCGAGTTTTCACTAACGGGTACAGCTCAGCTAACTATTGATAACGATGATGGTCGCACAACTGCCACACCAGGTTTATCAACAGGCTACACTATAAAAATAACCAATCAAGGACCTGATGATGTATTTGGAGCCACTGTGAAAGACGTGTTCCCGCCTCAATTAACAGATGTTGAATGGACATGTAGTGCAATTTCTCCAATTCCTGGTGATTTAACCTTCTTTCAAAGATCAGATGTAGGGGCAGCCGGAACACACATGGTGACAAGTCCTGATGACCAACATGTATACATGACTTCTACAACTAACACCGATGGAAATGGCGAAAAAATTTATATATTCAGTCGGAATATTAACCCTGGCAGCAATTTTGGGCAACTACAGTTAATTGAAAACATAAATCAAGATGATGGTGGTGTTGATGTATTAGAAGATGCAGGGGCAATTCGTATAAGCCAATCTGGTCAGCATCTATATGTTTTGTCAAAAGCTGCATCAAGCATTGCCATATATAGTCGTGATACCAATTCAGCATCAACAAATTTTGGTAGACTAACCTTTCAAGGAATTATGACTACGAATATACCAACAAATCCAATTGATTTACTTATTACTAATGATCAAGAGTATGTATATGTTACTGGCGATGACATGATTGAGGCATATTCAAGGGACCTAGGTAATGGCTCACTACAGCATAGTCACTCCAAATCTCAAACTGATGCAGGGGTCATGGCACAAAATAGTGATGGTTCTCAAATTTACGTAATGGATGATGTTGGCAATAATGCAAATGCCTACAACCGAATTGCCGCAGGAGATTTAACAAGCATTAACAGTAT
This sequence comes from Alcanivoracaceae bacterium, assembly GCA_016744455.1. Lineage (GTDB taxonomy): Bacteria > Pseudomonadota > Gammaproteobacteria > Xanthomonadales > Marinicellaceae > NORP309. Next base: position 196,340 of record JADGEI010000001.1, on the reverse strand, counting down.
CACCCATTCAGACATTGATGCTATTAGTGATATTACAATAAGCAATGATGGGAAAACGATTTACTTAACTGCAACAGGTTCTGGAAAAGTTGTATTGCTAAACAGAAATACAATGACTGGTTCGTTGTCATATAACATAGCTTACACTGATACAACTTTGCTCTTAAACCCAGGTGAAACATTAGCTGGACTATCTTCGATTGAAATCAGCAATGACAATCAACACATTATCATAGGTAACCCAGCACAAAATTCATTGATATCATTGGGAAGAAATAGCCAAGGCTTACTTTTTAGAAAAGAAATCATTTCAATTGCAGGGCTTGAAAGCGTACAAGATGTCTCTGTTACTGCAGATGGAAAACATGTTATGACAACTGCTTCTGGTACTGGTGGTAAAACGTTAACAGCATTTAAACGTCGCCAGCCAGATCCTCAGTTTTCATTTATTGAAGCAGAATTAAATGGTGTTAATGATAGCGGCGATACTGGTGATACAGTCAACGGTTTACTTGATGCTAGTGCCATAACCATTAGTAGTGATGGCAAACATGTCTATGCTCTAGGGCTTGCAGATAACAGTGTAGCAGTTTTTGACAGAAACAAAACCAAAGGATCAACAGCAGCAACTCGCCAAGAACACCTAAGTTTTAATACGCATTATACTGATGGCGTGGATGGTGTCACACATATTACAGATGGTGATTCCATAGCTCTGACTGCAGATGGCAATTTTTTATATATTGGTAGTTCAAATCAAAGTACACTAGCAGTATTTGCTCGCATGGCAGATGGTACACTCAACTATGTGACAAGTTATCAACATACAATCAATGTAACTGATGGACTGCTTGGTATTAATGCCATTGTAACAGACTCATCTAACCAACATTTGTACATTGCAGGTAGATTTGAGGCTTCAATTGCCCACTATACCATTCAAGGAAATGGAAGCTTGTCCCTAATCGACACTGTTGCAAATGGTGATATTGGTGTTAGTGGATTAGCTGGCGCTCGTTCATTGGTTATTAGCCCTGATGGTAAACATATTATATCGGCAAATAGTATTGATGATAGTGTTGTCGTTTTAACAAGAGATCCGATGAATGGGGAAATTAATTTCTTACAACAGGTTGCAGGCGTTGGAAATCAACCAATGGATATCGCTATTTCACCCGATGGAGAGCATGTCTATGTCGTTGCAGCAAACGACCATAGATTAACCGTATTGAAAAGAAACTCAAACCAAACGAGTACAGCTTTTGGCAGACTTAACCCTATTACCTCTTATAGTGATGGCGTAGATGGTTTTAATTTGTTACAAGGGTTAAGAACAATTGCAATAAGTAGTGATGGAGAAAAAGTTTATGTAGGAGCAGAATTTGACAACGCTATATCTGTCATGGATAGAAACAAAAACCCTAATAGCAGTAGCTTTGGCCGATTATCATTAGTAAGTACATCTCAAGATGACACTGATGGAGTAAATGGCCTCAATCAAATTTATGACTTGGTAGTTAGTGATGATACAAAGCATGTTTATGCCGCTGGTTTTGCTGATAATGCAGTTGCAGCATTTATTTTAGGATCTGGTTCTAGGTGCAGCGCATTAGGCACGGGCAATATAAATGAAGAAGTTGATATAGGAAGTAATGGTACATTAACTTATACCATAAATGCTAAAATAAAATCAAATGCTACAGGAACCCTCCTAACAGAAGCTAGCATTACCCCACCAGCAAACTTTACTGTTATTTCACCAGTGGATAACTGTACTATTTCTGCAGATAACAACTGTGATGATGATACAACGTCGCTGGTTCCAGTCAACGACCTAACTATCACCAAAACTGACAACAAGTTATCGGTTATTGCTGGCCAACCAGTTCAATACGAAATAGTTGTCAGCAACAATGGTCCTAGTGATGCTGTTTCAACTGCTGGTGAAATAATTATGGTCAAAGATGTGTTAGGAAGTGACTTCGAAGCTTCTTCTGTCAATTGGTCATGTGAAGCTACTGGATCAGGATCTTTAAGCTATGTTCAATCAATAATTGATGGAGAAAATAGCATAACGGGATTACAGGGGGTTTCCTCATTAACTGTATCTGCTGATTTAGTTGGACTGGGATCACATGTCTTAGCGAGCAGCGTGCTAGACAATAGCTTAACAGCTTTTTCAATTAACCCTCTAAATGGCGAACTAACACAAGCTGCAATAACGCAAGCTGGAGCTGGAGCTAATATTAATGGAGCGCGAGACGTACTTGTTATTGATAATGATATTTACGTAGCTAGCCAAGTTGATGACTCGCTAGTTGCCTTTAAAGCAGTCAACAATATCGGATTGGATTTACAATGGATAGAAAATCATAATTTTTCAACAGGTGTTAATGGATTAAATCAAGCAGTTGCTTTGATTGCCTCACCAAATGGTATGAATATTTATGTTGCTGGGGCAAATGACAACGCCATTGTGGTCTTCAATCGCAATCTAATGACAGGAGCGCTAACCTTAGAAACAACCTATTCGGAAGGCGATGTTAATGGCTCCCTGGGGCTGAATGGAGTTAATGCATTAGCTATTTCAAGCGATGGCAATTCAGTCTATACCAGTGGGATTAATAATGGCACTATAGGTGTGTACGAACGTGATTTAGTAACCGGCACCTTAACCTTTAAAGAAGTTATTAATTCAAATAATACCGCAGTAGATATGTCGGGGATTAGTGCCATTAACCTTGCTGATGATGGCGAACATGTCTATCTAACTAGTGCTGCAAATAATGCCATTTATGTTTTTAAACGGAAAACCGATGTTCCGACAACTGATTTTTCATTTGGCACATTATCACTCCAACAAGAAATTTCAAATAGCCTAAATAATATCAATGGTTTATTATCACCATCAGACATTACCATTAGCATTGATGGAAGACACGCCTATGTCAGTAGTGAACAATCAGACTCTGTATTATGGTTTGCTCGAAACCTCGTCAGTGGAGATTTAACATTTGCTGGGTTGGTTAGTAACTTATTAGCCAATGTAGATGGATTAGATGGTGCTCTTTCTGTATCGATAGACAATACAGACAAGTACTTATATGTAGCAGGAAGTTTGGACAATGCCATAAGTGCATTTTCGCGTACTGACGACTCATTCTGCCCAGCTGGTGGTGTTGGTGACATAGCAATAGATACCGGTACGGATATCGTCGGTGTTGCTGTAGATGTAGCAGTTAATGGAAGTCTTGTATTTACCGTTGATGCGACTGTCGCACCTAATGCTACTGGCACCTTGGTCAATACAGCAAATGTGTACAGCTGCACTCAACCTGTAAGCCTGCCACTAATCACAAATTGTCCTGGTTCTGATTCTGATACAAGCAACAATTCCGCATCTGACACTGATACACTAAATCCAACTGCAGATTTGTTAATTTCCAAAACAGATGGCATTTCTCAATATGATGGACTACGTGGAGCAATCAAAGTCACTGGTAATAACCAGCATTTATATGTTGCAGCAAAAGCAGAAAGCGCAATTAGTATTTGGTCTAGAGAAAATGATAATTTGGAACCGGGTTTTGGAGAACTCAGTTACATTTCACGAGTAGAAAATGGCATTAATGGCATATCTGGATTACTCGGTATATCTGATGTATTGCTAAGTAACGATGGGTTAACACTTTATGCTGCAGGAAGTAATGATAATTCAATTGTTGTTTTTAGACGAAACACTTTTGATGGCTCACTAGAATTATTAGAAAAACACACAAGCGGTATATTTGGCATAGTTGGAATCGAAGGTATCAAGTCACTAACAATAAGTGAAGATGGTGCACATTTGTATGCAACTGGCCCATTAACCAATTCATTGGTTGTATTTAGTATTGATACAAGTATTGGAATTAATCATGGCCGTTTAACTCACATTCAACACTTACAAAATGCTGTAAATTCAGTTTCAGGTCTCGTCGCTGTTAGTGATGTAGATGTTTCACAAGATGACATGCATGTGTATGTCTCATCTAAGACTGAAAATAGTATAAGTGTCTTTTTGAGGAACCCAAATACAGCAAGTTTAACTTATGGTGAATTGAGTTATTTAACAACATATACCGATGGTGTTGATGGTGTTGCCGGCATTACAGGTGCATCAGCACTAACCCTAAATAATGCAAATGGTGGAGAATTCCTATATGTTCTAGGTGCAGCTAATCAAGCTTTAGCTGTCTTTAGCAGAGAAAGTACTACAGGTGAATTAACTTTCATAGAATTCAAACAAAATGGCACCAGTAATGTAGAAGGTTTAGACTTTGCAGAAGACCTAATACTTAGTACTGATGAATCTACTCTTTATGTTGCTGGCTCAGCCGAAAATACCTTAGTACACTTTGATAGAAACTCATCAAATGGCACATTATCATTTGGCTCTGCTATACATGATGGTGATGCATTGGCACAACCTGGTGAATTCGTTAATGGGTTAAATGGTGTATCGGGTTTATTTATTACAGGTGATGATTCACATGTGTATGCCGCTGCAGTTAACGATGATTCATTAACAGTTTTTAATCGTGATTCATCTGGCTTAATAAACCAAAATGGAACATTAGAATTTTTACAAGTATTAATTGACGAACAAGGTGGGGTTTCTCCTGGTACAGAAATAAGCTACACCATTACAGTTAATAACATTGGGCCAAGTAATGTTGAAAAAGCAGTGATAACTGATATTTTCCCAACAGAATTTGAACAAATTTCATACCAATGTTTTAATATCGGAGGCGCCTCTTGTGACAATAATGTACAGTCCGGAAACGTAAATGTGCTCGCCAATATTCCAGTTAATGGGAGTATAGAAATTATTGCAACTGGTGTCATTAGAAGTGATGCATCTGGGATATTAAGTAATACGGCAACGGTTAGCTCATCAACCGACCCTAATTTTGCCTTCACTGATCCAGATCCAACCAATAATAGTGCAACTGATGACAACACCGTCTTATCACCTGCGGTTAATCTAATTGTTACAAAAGACAATGGAGTAACTGAGGTTGTTCCTGGTGATCCAGTCACCTATACAATTGTTGTAGCAAATGATGCACCAATGCCTGGAAACAATAAACCTGCAGACATATCTTCAGTCTTCGTTACAGATCTCATTCCAGAGTCAATAGTCAATGTAAGTTGGTCTTGTCAAGCTTTCCCCCAACCGGGATTGTTAGATGATGGCGACAACGATGATATGACAAATACTTTTATCAACTACAATGATTTAACCCAGCATAAGCAAATGGTTATTAATAACAGTGGCACTAAAGCCTATGTAATTGGAATAGACTCAGGAATAGACTCTATTCTAGTCTATGATAGAGATGCAAGAACAGGGGAACTTGTCGAAATTCAACGCCTTAGCAATGGTATTGAAAACGTTACAGGCTTACTAGGTGGAGCTGACATAATAATTAGTAACGATGGAAAAAATCTATATGCAACCGCAACTGATAATGATGCATTACTTACGTTCTCTATAGAACCAACATCTGGTGAATTGAGTTATGTTAACACTCATGTAGATGGTTTGAATGGCATAAATGGATTAGGTGGAGCAAAAGCATTAATTGCATCAACTGATGGGCGACACCTCTATGTTGCAGGGAAACTTGATAATGCAATAGCAATATTCAACAGAGATGTTGTCTCTGGCTTACTAAGTTACAACAATGTATTTACCGGTGTAGAAGGGTTAAATGGAGTTGAGGCATTGGCATTTGAAGCAACAGAACAATACCTTTTAGTCGTAGCAGAAGCTAACAATTCACTTGCCTCATACGCACGAAACTCAAATTCTGGTCTACTGTCAGAAGCTGATGTTGAACAAGACTTCTTGTTGCCAGGATCAGTTCTTGATCAACCACAAGATGTCATTGTCAATGACAATAAAATTTTTGTTGCTAGTTTTACCAGTAATGCGATTAGTGTTTTTGATATAGACCTTGTCGATGGAAGTATGAACTTAACACAAGTCATTCGCCACATGGACACTGGCGTACCTTCAATGCAAGGACCTGTAAGTCTACTAATTGGTGGTAGTAAAGAAGAACTTTATGTGGCTAGTAATAGTAGCGAAACAATTACACTATTTGATATAAATGATGGCGTATTGTCACCTTTAACTACACTCTATGATATTGCTATCATTCCGGGATTAGATAATTTAGGTCTCATAGTTACCGATCCTGAAAGCAACTATCTTTATGCGTTAAGTGATGACTTGGTCTTAACATCCATACAGAAAGGATCTCATTGTACAGAAACAGGTACAGGGCATTTAAATGATGTAGCCAATATTTCTTCTGGTGGACGTATTGAATACATGATTTCTGGAGAAGTACTGCCAACTGCTACAGGAACATTAACAAATACTGCAACAGCAATTGTTGGATCAGGCTTTGTTGAATTATTCCCACTTGATAACACTGCAACTGATGTAGATTTATTAACACCTATCTCAGATCTTAGTGTATCGAAAACTGACAATTTAATAGAAGTAGTTGCAGGAACAAGTTCATCATATTCTATCTCATCATTTAGTGCGGGACCAAGCACCATCACGGCAGAAATCAGTGATAATGTACCAACATTTCCTACAGAGAATGCTGGTTTCGATGCGAGCACCATTACGTTCCAATGTTCAACAAATAAAACCTTACAATTCAACGTTGAATATAGTGTTGATGCGAATAACGGTTTACAAGATGTTAGTGATGCTATTGTTACTAAAAATGGGCTATTTGCCTACACCATTAGCCCAACAGATGCATCTGTATCACTGTTTAGTCGAAACATCTCAGGTGAATTGACTTTTATTAGCAAAGTTAGTGAAAATGACGTCCTAGCAGGAGGAACTGTCACAGGCTTATCTGGAGCTTCATCACTCATATTTGACCAAACAGAAGGCTACCTATATGTCTCAGGTGAAACCGATAATACCATTGTGATATTTAGCCAAGACAATCTTACAGGAGAATTAGATTTTGTACAAAGTATCACATCAGGAGTTGATGGCGTCTTTGGTTTAACTAATCCAGTTAAAATGGTTATAACTCCCGACAATACTGGATTATATGTTGCAGCAAAAGGTTCAGATGCCATCACTGTGTTTATTAGAAATACATTAACTGGTGAGCTACAATTTGTTGAGAGGGTTCGTGATGGCTTTGGCACTATTGTGCCCCAGAGCAATGTCATCATTGGCATTACCGACTTAGCCGTTTCAGCAGATGGAAATTACCTCTATACTGTTGCAGATTTTTCAGACACTATTGCTGTTTTTTCTAGGGATGAGAGTACAAACATATTATCTTTTGTTACAGTAATACGTTCTGGGGATGATCACAATGGAACTGCAGTTGCTGGTTTGAACGGTGTTCAATCAATTACCATCAGTCCAAATGGAAACTACCTCTATGTTGTTGCAACTTTAGATGCTTCGATCCTAACTTTTGCAAGAGACTTAACTGATGGTAGTTTAGTTTTCCAAAGTGTAATATCACATGGAGACATGAATTCAGGTGAAATTGCAGAACCAACTTCTATTGATTTATCACCTGATGGTGACAGAATTATCGTAACTGATGCAGCTAGCCACTCTGTTAACATCTATGACAGAAATTTATCAAATGGTAGTATTGAGCTATTAGATGTATTTACTAACAATCTTCATGGTTCATCTCTATTGTTAGCACCAAAAACATTTGTTAATGACGGCGTTAACATTTTGGCAATATCACAAGCAGCAAGCTCACTAGTTGCCCTTCGGGTCACTGCTCATGCAGAGTGTATACAACCAACATTACGTTCCAGTTCTATTTCAACCACACTATTTATGAACCCAGGTTCTGCAGGTGGTATGGAAATCCAAGCCTTAGTTCACCCTTCAGCTCGAGGCATAATAAACAATACAGCAACAATTGCCCCTTTATTTGGTGCTCGCGATAATAACTTAGTAAATAATTCATCCACAGACCAAACCCAAATTATTATCGAAACTGATGTTGCTATTGTTAAAACAGCACCAGCTAATGCCTTTGCTGGTGAAACTATTCAGTACAGTTTAGTTTTAACAAATACAGGGCCTAGTGATGCATTAGATGTGGTAGTTGAAGATACACTTGACGCAGTTATAATAAACTCAAACTGGAATTGCACAGCTACTGGTAGGTCACTATGTAATGATGCAACTGGTACTGGAGATTTGAATACTACAGTTAATGTGGGCATTGATGGGCAAATTACTATTGTAATTAATGCGACAATAAACCCTGCCTACATAGGCCAATTAGATAATACGGCAAATACAATTGTTATGGAAGAAGGTTATGTTACAGATACAAATTTAAGTAACAATAGCAGTAGCACTTCAACTACAGTAACAAGACTTGCAGATGTACAAGTCACTAAAACCAACTTGCTAAGTGAAGTCGTTGCTGGTGAAATTATTACTTATGAAATTGTAGTCACAAACAATGGGCCTAGTGATGCTCCAAATACCATCATCAATGACAGTATACCTGCATCACTCTCAAACGTGACTTGGAACTGTGCTACTTCAATTCCATCGACATGCAATACAAATGGAAATGGTGATATTAATGAAACCATTTATGTTTCAACAACAGAACCGTTAACCTACACCTTACAAGGGCTATTAGCTTCCGGAGCAACAGGTGTATTAACCAATACAGTAACTGCGACCGTAGCAGTTGATGTACCTGATTCAGATGGCAGCAATAACACAGCGACAGACTCTGACCCGATTACACTGGTATCAGATATGTTAATTACAATGACTCAGGAATTAAACCCTTATGACCCAGCAAGTCATGTAAAATTACCTATAATGTTAAATGTAACCAACATAGGACCATCTGATGCAGAAAATGTCACTGCTGTATTTGATACTGATGCTAACTATAACTGGCAACCATTGTCTGGATGTACAAATAATGGATCACAAATAAGTTGTGATTTTGGTTATACAACTGCCAATCAAAGTATGCAAATACCATTAAGTTTTGACGTGTTAGAACCCACTCCATCAAATAAAAATAATACAGCCTCTGTATCAACCACAACTTTTGACCCTAATTTAACTAATAATTCAGTCACACAGACGATTGACTTCTTAACAGGAATTGATGTACGGACAAGCAAATCTGATGGCAGAGATGTTGTTGGGCCAGGTCAAGTACTCAGGTATTTAATTGTGATTGAAAACATTGGATCAATTGATGCTGGTGATGTTGACATAATAGAAAACTTACCTACTGAATTGGTCTCTGCCAGTTGGACATGTGAAGCCTTTAATGGTGCAAGTTGTATCAATATTGATGAGTTTGGCATTACTGGCTCTGCAAACATTCCTGCAGCTAGTCGTGTAGAACTTAGATTAATAGCAACTGTCGACCCTGCTTTAACACCCAATACAGGTACGCCTTTTACCAATAGCGTTGATGCCCTATTAGTAACAGAAACAGATTTTAATTTAATGAATAATACAGCATCTGATACAGATATTATTATCTCTGTCATTTTTGTGGATGATTTTGAATAGGAAGGTTAAGTGAATAAAACCATTAAAACACTCATAAGTATAACAAGCTTAACAGCAGCTACCGCTTTAGGTTGGTATTTTGGTAAACAAAATACTCTCCAACAAAATACAGTAATGCCTAAAGAAATTGTTGCTATAGTTAATGATGAAATCATTAGTAAAGAAACATTTATTCAACAAATGGTGTTACATGGTGGTTTACGGCCTGGACAATACCAAACATTGGAGCAAAAACAAGTTTTACTTGATTATTTAGTCAATCAAGAAGTTGTTTTTTCGAAAGCTAAAGTACTTGGAATTACTGAAAATGTAGCCGTAAATAACCTATTTAAAAAGAAAGTAGTTGAACGTTATTTAGACCTTGAACTGAAACCAAAATTAAGTGCTGTTAAAGTTTCAAAAAACGATGTAATGATGCATTTCGAGCATAATAAAGAATCTTATAATAAACCTGCACGTAGAAGGGCCGCAGTTATCTTTGTAAAAGGTGAAAATAATGAGAGAATAATTGAGGCTCAAAATAAAATTGCTAACTTAGATGAAAATATAAAACATTTTGGAGAATTGGCAAAAACCTATTCTGATGATGCTAACTCACGTTACAGAGGTGGAGTTATTGGTTGGCTGATTAATCACCCTAATCGTAAATACCGCTGGGATGAGAAAGTCACAAATGCCCTCTTCTCATTGAAAAACAATGGTGATATCTCTCCAATAATAAAAGCTGACTATGGTTATTATTTAGTTAGATTGGTAGAACAAGAAAAACAAAAAAAACGCACTTTGTCAAAAGTAGAGAAAGGCATAAAAAACAGTATTCGGCAAAAATTAGTTAAGGAGATGAAGACAGATTTTATTGACGAGTTAATTGCATCATCTGATATCACAGTTAATCAAAATATTCTTGAAAGCATTAAACCATTATCAACACATTCAAAACCAAAACAAAAAACACCGCCTGCCTTACCAGGTTCTGGAGGAAAATAATGAAAAACACACACATAAAATCTATTGGAGTAACCAACATGAAAATGACAAACAAATGGCTATTTGCAGCCGTGTTATTTTTTTCAACAAATGTTCTTGCCGCAACAGCGACAATGCAACAAACCATAGAATTACATCCTGGCTGGAATGCTATCAATGTCATTGTTGAACCGGTAGATAACACTATTGATACAATCTTTTCAGGAGTCCCAATAGAAAGTGTCTGGCGATGGATCCCTAAAGATATCGGTAGGGATTTCATTCTTGATCCTGCAGAAGGCTTATTAAGTTTAGATGGTTGGTTTGGTTTTTTTCCTGAGCCACGTCCTGATGCTTTTTTATCAAACCTATATACCATTACTGCAAATACAGCATACCTTATCAAGTTAGATGATACCGTTAATCATACTATCACCTTAACAGGCACGCCAGAATTAAATAAAACTAGATGGCGCAGTAATTCCTTCTCCTTTACAGGTTTACCTGTTGACGAAGGAAACGAACCTACTTTCGGTGACTATTTTTCACAATCAAGGGCTCATAATGGCCAACCGATTTACAAACTTAGTAGCGCTGGAATATGGGAATTAGTCACAGATCCATTTACCGAAACAGCAAAGGCAGGTGAAGCCTACTGGATATTTTCTCAAGGACCCTCAACATTCCAAGGCTTGTTAGACGTAACACTTCAACAAGGAGAAGAACTTGATTACAGAACATTTTTTACAGAACTGGATTTTTCGATAAGTAATTTAAGTGATGTAACAAATTTTGTGACCATAGAACGTATATCAGGAAACACTCTACCAATGAAATTCAAAAACGTTGATCCTGAGAGCGGAGAAATAGCATGGCCAACACTGTCTTCCAGCAAGATTTACGAGCTACAACCTGGAGAAGATGTTTTTGTAACATTAGCAGTTGATAGATTAGGGTTTACAGAAGACAGAATGGAACAAATTTTCAGTATTACCAATGAACAAGGTGTAAAATATTACCTTAAAGCGGGTGGTAACACCATACAACCCCTAGTACTCCCAACGTTTAAAAATGGCGGCACCAAGGCCGCTGCACTTCCTGAAGGTAATGCCGGTCTATGGGTTGGAACAGCACAGGTATTCAAGGTAAGTGAAGCACAAGTTGCAGGAACAGAACCTTTACCTGTGAGTGAAGCATTCCCATTGCGTATAATCATGCATGTGGATGCAACTGGCACAGTTAGGCTGCTGAAAAACGTGGTACAAATGTGGCAAGAAGGAACAATGGTACCTAGTGCAGACAATCCGGAATTATTAGAAGTAGAAACACCAGGACATTTTGTTCTGCTTACTGATGACAGTTTAATACCCAACTATTCGGGTGTAACAACAAGGACAGGGCAATCTGCAGGAATCAGGTACAGTACAATTGCCTATGATTTTGTCGGAAACGAATTAGACATGACAGGGGAATTAGTTGTAGGGAATAACGCTAATGTTAGTATTCTCATCCCCTCTGATTTACCAACAAACCCTTTTTATCATAAATACCATCCAGATCACAATAATAAAGATGAACAGTTTTTAAATGATGTTCAAGAAGCTTTTCAAATCACACGTGACATGCAGTTTACTTTTAGTGAGCATAATCCTAAGTACCCTGAAGTAGCCGACCCACCAGGATGGGGTATACAGCAAATGGGTGGGGTTTTTACCGAAAGCGTTACTGGCTTACATAAAAATGCCATTTTCTTGCAGGGCGAATTTAGGCTGTTTCGTGTCGCAGCCACAACTATATTAAACCAATAAGGAGTAAATAATGAAAAATTTCAACACTCTATTTTTGCTTTTAATTGTTTTAACATGTATAAACAAATCACATGCTGCTTGGCCTACAGGTGGCGGTGGTAGCGGAAACGAAAAAACTATTGCAATAGTGACATCAAGCTCAGGTAGCATCTATGAAGTAGGACAGTTCCAGGGTACAGCTGAATTTGATGGGATTGAACTAAATAGCACAGGATTGAACGATATCTATGTTTTAAAAATTGCACAAAATGGCTCTGTCGTTTGGGCGGTTAAAGCGGGTGGATCATCTGACGACATCCCAACAACCATTGAAGTGGATGAATCTGACAATGTTTACATTGGTGGTTCATATTATGGAACCAGTAGCTTTGGGGTATCAAATTTATTTGTGAACGGTAATAAAGCCAATGGTTTTGTTGCAAAATTAAACTCATCAGGTAATTGGCAATGGGCGAAAAGAATTGGTCATGATAATAAAGAAGCACAAGTAACAGCTATTAAGTCCATAGAAGGCGTTCCAGGCCAAATACCACCAGAAGAAGGGTCAATTTTTATTGCTGGTTTTTATAGAGATTCAGCAGGATTTGGATCTATCGGGTCACTCTCAAATGGCAACTCATCCCCAACAACTTCTGAACTTTTTATCGCACGAATGGAACATGATAGTAATTGGGTATGGACACGAGATCGAGGGGCATCTTCTTCAGGTTTTGATAAAATTCAATCCATGGAAGTCGATGAATTTGGACTCGTTTACATTTTTGCATCATCAGGTGGTACAGCAGACCTCTATTCAGAAAATTTTGATTCAACGGCAAATGATACACTCCCATCGGGTTGGAGCGCCGGAAAAGTAGGTAGCTGTAAACATGGAGCATGGGACCATAGCATTGGATTTAACGCACCAAATGGTAAAGACTTATTTTTCTCAAATTCAGGTTATTCATCAACTAGCCCTGGAATTGACACCTCTGGCATGCAGAATATTACCATAAGTTATGATATTATTGAAGGACACGATTCCTATAGTGAAGATCCTGATTCTGGAGAAGATTTATCAGCACATTGGATTGATCGAAATGGACAACTACAGTTTTTCAATCGCTACTATGGTGGTTCACCTACAACAGCTCATAGAGAAACATTTACATTAGCAGGCAATGCAATTTACAACAATTTCAGAATGCGTTTTATTAAAGGCAGTGGTAGTGGGGATTGCTGGGATTATTACCACATAGATAATATTGAAATTAAAGCGGTAGTGCAACCTCAAAACTTTGCATTTGAAGTCAGTAATACATTAGGTAACAACCCATCATTTGGCCCTAGCATTAACATTCCAGCAAACATAACAGTCAATGACATGGCATACGACAAACTCAATGACCAGCTCATCGTCGTGGGTGAAAATGTTGTTGAAGGTACCAATTATTGTGGTATAAACAATCCCCAAGGTGCATTTGTTGCTAGCCTTAATATGTCTGTAGGCAATGGTTTTTCATGTTCATGGATACGTACTCCTGAAACAGCTACAAATTCTGTTGCAAATGGCGTAACATTGTTAGAACAAGATGTTAATGGCACCCCAGAAACCTTTATTTATCAAATTGGATCTTTTGATGGTAACATCAGTTACAATATATCTAATCAATGTGAAGATATCGCACAAGTTGAATCTGTAAATAGCCATAACAGCAATAAAGATGTCTTCTTAAGCGCATTTAATTCTGACGGTATAGCTTGTTGGTTAACGGGCGGAAATTTTTACGATGAAATTGATACAATTCCTGCTATCATAGGCGACATAGAAACAGAAACAGGAATTGATATTTCAACCGATGGAATCTCAAGGCTATATATTGCTGGAGATTTTGAAAGTAGTATTTTATTCGGTGAATCAGATCGATTCGATGGTGCCGGTGGCACCGATGTTTACATCCAGCCATGGAATATAAATGGTACTCCTATTCAAGTTGAAGCATGGCCTGTAGGCGTTGCAGTAAACCCACCTGTTGGTGCATTTTTAGAAGAATTAACACTGGTGCCTGACTTTTTTATTGATGGTGTGCAAATCGATGCATTAGGTAATAAACTAGTCTACTGGGCTGGGCCCGTTCCTGGACAACCTTTAGGTAGAATCATTCCATTACAGCCGTTTGGGGAAATGGAAATTCATTGGCGTGTTAATGGTAATGCCGCCAGCTCTGATAGAATCATATCCTCAGGTCTAGCCAATTGGCCGAGTAAACCCTGTGATGAACCAACTTCACGAACCACCGAATGTTATCAAGTACATACTTCTGGATCTCCCGTAGAGATTGACCCAGCATCTGGTGATTATATAATGCTTGACCTTGCTTTCGCTGGTGGTAGTGCAAATGTTGAGAACCGAGTATTTAACAATAACAATTCAGGCTTTTCAACGGTGATCTATATTAATGGCCCTACACTAGATATCTTGCAATTCCCAATAGAAGTAGAAGTTGTTAGAACTGTGCCTTTTAATTCTTTACCAGCCTTTGCTGATGATGGGAATTTAACCACTCCTATTGAACCTAGATTTATAGATAATGTCCCATGGGTGATTGGAACAAAAATTGACGATAATTATCACAATGAAATCGGAAGAACAGGATACGTAGTTAATGAGTTTTCCTACTATGATGGAGTGGGTGGAAATGCTGCTTACAATCGAGGTGCTCGTACAGGACAAATTATACCTGTTAACAGAATAGAAGCTTCAAGACCACAAGATTCAGGACGAGAATTATCCATCGCATGGTATCACAGTAACATACGCGGGGTATATTGGCCCGATAAAGCAGTACGATACAATGCATCATGGCCATCTGACCCTGATAAAATTATCATTGCCAGTCAATTTGGTGGTGAAGTCTTAGGCCAAAATCCATTAGATCCTTTAGACTTCCCCTCACTATCCTTATACATACAAAGTGATCCAAATTTACCTGGATTTAATCCGAATGATGAACACGCCATATTTGCCCCATCAAATACTGGCACAGGATTGGAGGCTGTCTTTGCATTGCGATCAGACTTTGGAACACAGCTTGGAGGAGATTCAAGTGCCGCATCTGACCCTTATGTGTTAACAAAGTACTTTGATGAAACATTACAAGAATGGAAAATGAGGGTCTTTAAAGTCCTGGCAACAGGAGCAGGATTTAACAGCTTTCAATTTACAGGACTAGCAGCTACAACTGTCTCTCCACCCTATCCAGTTAGATTATTACCTGGTTGTATTGAAAGTAGAGCTGTTGGACAAGCAGCTGGTGAACAACCGCCCCCTCCATTTTTTCAAGACTATAAAGCTCAAATATGGGCAAAATCAGCAGGTAGCGGTGAGCTACTCTATTATTACCCACTACAACCTGGGTTTTTCTATGATTTAGATAACAATGATGTTCAAGATGACATAAATAATAATGGTGAGCCAGATCTAGACACAACTTGTGTACCTTGGCTTGCACGTTTAGCGGTTGATGATGGAGGCACTGCCAACCCAACAGACCCCATCAAAATACGTTATGATATTACATGGCCAACTAATGTACCGCAGTTAACGATAGGTGAGACGTTATTAGAACCAAAAAATGGACTTCCTGACATTATTAATCAAGCAGCAATTGAAATCGTTTATGATGATTTATATAACTCATTAAGTGACCCATTACCGACTGATACGATAGCACAAATGTACGAACCATTAACACCTCGATTTGTGAGAATCCAAGCCATACCAACTGCAATTGCAACAGAACAACAAACCGATGGCAGTGTTTCAATCTTAGGGTCTGCAGATGGTACTATAAAATTACCAGCAGCAATCCTAAAACGCATTAGTTTTGATGCGCTTAATAACAAACTTAATTTAGTTGGCATTTATGATGCAACAAGTGCTGGAGAGCCTTTGCTCATTCCAAATGTATTGTCAAAGAATGATAGAGTTGCCCTTAAAAAACTCGATGGTGGCAATGGCAGTGAAGAAAGTGGGTTTACAGGATTATGCAATACAACGGGCTGTAGTTGGGATCAAGCGGTAGAAGCTTTGTTTAGGCTCAGTAGAAATCCTAATGGTATTCAGAATATTTGTACAAACTCAACAATACAAGAAACAACTAGGGTTTGTGTAACAAGCAGAGCGGTTACTGTTGATGATGTTCTTGTTGGATTTCAAGATACTAACAATGATTTTGTTCTAGAACCATTCCAAACACTAGGTTCAGGTTCTGCTTTAACAGCAGGAGGGGCACAAGACAGTGGATTTATGACAATTGCTTTTAACAATAATCCATCGTTAACTCCATTACCAGTTAGTTTAAATATTATACGTGTTGATTGCCTACAATCACCACCACCACCCGTTTTGCCTGTTGATGCAGATATTTATGCCAGTTACCAAGGGCAATTACAAATTATTGCACCTGAAAACATCTTTGATGAGCAAATAGTATTACGACACAGTGGTGACTTTGGTGCAAATCCAGACATTTTAGAATTTGAATGGTTTTTCCATGCTGATGAGGACGGTACGCCACCGATGCCATTACCTGATCCTGATAGTGGTCAACTTAATGGTTGGATCAAATTCCCAGTAAGTGAACCTCTAGGGGCCAATGAAATTACAATTGCAGGTGCTAATATACAAACCTTATCAGATAATTGGTATGTGGCTCGTTATAAGGGGCTACCTGGCTGTAACAATCAATCAGATTGGAGCCTATGGGCAGGTCAACCTGGTGCTACTCCTTTAGATGAGAGGGCACAATTGGCAGAAGGTTGGGTGAAACGTGTACTCAATCGTCTTAATCCCTTTGAAGCACGTGTGCAAAACTTTGCACAAGCTGCTACCAATAATTTTGCTAGCATGTTAGTTCAATTAGGCGAACGTTATGAAGGCGATATCGCTATGAATAATGACCCTAACAACCTTAACAACATAGGGTTAATTGAAGCATATACTACCGTCATGCGTCGGGCCATGTCATTAAGTGTTGATTCAACGCCTCCAGTTAATTATGACCCTGCCAATACCGCCATATTACAAGTAGCTTCGCGATTGGTTGATTTTTATACTTTACTTGGAAATGAAGCTTTTGCTGATGCTCAAGATCCAATGATTGGAATTTCAACTGAAGGTGGTGTCGTATCTCTTGCTCCTACCATCTTTAATTTTCAAAATCAGCTCAGTTCATTATTAGAAGAAGAGTTAGTGTTATTAAGAGGTAGAGATGACTCTCAAGCACCAGTTGCAGCTAACCCAGTATATAATAAATTATTCTGGAATTTCACAACAGGTGATGGAGAAGTTGCCTATGCCCTTTCTTACAACATATCAGATGTTAATGACACCGGAGTAATAGATGAATTTGACGCAAGAATTTTGTTTCCTCAAGGTCATGGTGATGCTTGGGGTCATTATTTAACCGCTACAGATATTTATTATAACTTATTGCGTCACCCATTTTATAGTTGGAATCCTCGCACCGAAGGCATCGTTATTGCAGGCGTTCCTAACCAAGTTGACTTTCTTGATGAACGTCAATTTGCAGAAACTGCTGCCGCAAAAGCACGTGTAGGGTCAGAAATCGTAGATTTAACTTATCGTTCTTATTACGTACAGGACCCTGCTGGTCAATACCAAGGTTATACCGACCCTGTTGATGATCGAGCCTGGGGAGTTTCTGAATGGTCACACCGTGCTGGAATGGGAGCCTATTTTGATTGGGTCAC
Organism: Alcanivoracaceae bacterium; assembly: GCA_016744455.1. GTDB lineage: Bacteria > Pseudomonadota > Gammaproteobacteria > Xanthomonadales > Marinicellaceae > NORP309. Next base: position 178,190 of record JADGEI010000001.1, on the reverse strand, counting down.
TGCAAATGCCATAATACCTCATGAAGATACAGATCCAGATCATTTTGGAATTGAGAAAATTGAACGTACCAATATATTAGAACTTGACCAAATTGTGACACACTATGAGAGTATTCAGTCTCAAATTGATGAAGCTGATAGAGGATTAAATCCACTAGGATTAGCTTCAGGAGTAGTGCCTTTTGATATAGACCCAGATTTAATTGATGCAGGTAATGGAAACAGCAAGACTCATTTTGAACAAGTCTATGCACGAGCAGAAAAGGCCTTAGAGAATGTTGTCAGCGTTTGGGATTTTGCCAACCAAATAAACAACCTCATGCGTCAAAATCAGGACAGTGTTGAAGACATTGCACTCATTTCACGTGGCAAAGAAAATGACTATGAAAATCAATTGATTGAAATATTCGGAACGCCTTATGATGATGATATAGGTGCAGGCGGCACCTATCCTGCAGGATATGGTGGAGCAGACATCTACCATTACATGTACATTGATTCGCCGGCTCTTGCTGGGACAGATTTTGATTTTAGCTGTACACGAATGGATGCTGATGGAAACTGTATCGGTTATGACCCTGATAATAATAAAGTAGCTGTTATAAAAGAATTTTCAGGGAATTATACACCGGCAAAAGGAGGGGTAAACTTCTTTGACTTAAGCCCTGCTTCATCTAGCGCTCCACAAGCCCGAAAAGAAGGCTGTGAAGATAACCCGTTTGGAGACGGCTGTTCATTGGGCACACTTGTTTCTGATGCTTCATTGAAAGTAAACTACCGAACCATTGAGTCTGCTGATCTAGGATTTGCCTTTGCTAAACCAGATAGTTGGACAGGATCAAGACGTGCTGTTGGAAGAATGCAGGAAGTACAGAATGAAATGGTTTCTGCACGTGTTGCTGTTAGACAAGCACTTATAGATTATGACTTGTTACGCCAAAATATTCAAATTGCTATTGAAAGCTTAGAAGCTACTTTTAATGTGACACAAACGAATCTTGATATACAGTTCAATGCCAGTAACGAAGTTAAAAACCTTAAAGATTGGTCATTTGGTTTAAAAACAGCAGCAGCCGTTGGTCATCGTGTTGCAACAGGTCTGTCAACATCCTTTAAAGATACATCAGAATGTATTCCTAAAGTAACTGTTGTTGGCTTCTCCAATGGTGGTGACTTCTTCTCTGTTCCTAAGTGTGCGGTTTTATCAGCAGGTTCAATCGCCTCATTTGTAATTGATACTGCATCAGATGCGCTTGATATTGCATCAAGTTCAACTGATTTTGCAGCAGAACGAGTTGGTGGAGCAGCAGCCACCAATATTCAACTTAACAATACAAACCTTGCGTTATTTGATTTAGCAGGGGAAATTGATGTTCTTATGCGTAAAGAGCCATCCTTAAGAGCTGAGATTTATGCCAAAGCTGAAGCAGCACAACAGTTAATTGGTAAATATAATACAGAGTTAGCTAACGGCCTTGAGGTTATGGAACAATTAGTTACATTTAGAAGGCAAGGAGCGGCAGCAATTCAAGAATACCGTTATGAAGACATGGCCTTTAGGATATTCCGAAATGACGCACTTCAAAAATACCGTGCCACATTTGAACAAGCTGCAAGATATGTTTATTTAGCAGCTGCTGCCTATGATTATGATACCAATTTATTAGGTACAGATGCACAAGCAGGCCAAAACTTCTTAACAGACATTGTCAAAGAACGTTCAATAGGGCAAATTTTAAATGGTTCTCCTGTTGTCGGATCCAGAGGCTTAGCTGACCCTATGGCACGAATGAAACAAAGTTTCGATGTACTAAAAGGCCAAATGGGTTTTAATAATCCAGACGTAGAGACCAATAGGTTCTCCTTAAGGTATGAGTTATTCAGAATTGCAGATGATGTTGATTCTGATGCAACTTGGAGAGAGCAATTACAATCAAAAGTGGTCGACAACTTATGGGATATACCTGAATTTAGACGTTATGCTAGACCTTTCGCACCAGAGGAAGCTGGTGAGCAACCAGCGATTGTTTTAACATTTGATACTAACGTACTATTTGGATTAAACTTTTTTGGTAATGATTTAGGACCAAACGATAGCGCTTATGACTCAAGTCAGTTCTCTACTCGCATTAGAGGCGTTGGTACGTGGTTTGAGGATTATGCTAATTTACCTTTATCCAATACACCACGAATGTACCTCTTCCCAGTTGGTGAAGACATCATGCGAGCACCAGGTGCAAATGATTTTAGTGTTAGGCAATGGAAAGTGTTAGATCAAAAAATCCCTGTTCCTCTTCCGCTAGGAGCAACTGATTTAGATCGATTTGATTGGCTGCCAATTATAGATAACCAAATAGGCGATGCTACTGAAATCAGACGTTATTCTCAATACTTAGCTCATCACTTTTCAGAACCGTTTGACGAGTCAGAAATTGTTTCAAGCTCTCGTTTGATAGGGCGTTCAGTTTGGAATCGAAAATGGATGATGATTATCCCTGGCGCCAGTTTCCTAAATGATCCAGATGCCGGTCTTGACACCTTTATTAACGGTGATTTGATACCTGGAGGCGGAGGTGAACGAGACGGCAACGGGGTAAGCGATATTCACCTATTCTTTACAACTTATTCTTACTCAGGTAATTAATCATGAAATCTAATAGAAATGTAGTAGTAATAATTTTGATAGCTTTAATGGTGTCAACTCATGTAAACGCTAAGTTATCACAACCTGATTTTATCCTGTATGGCACAGCTAGTTGGTTTGGTGAACCGCTAGCAATTGGCTCAGAAATTACGCTATTCCTAGAGAATCAACTATTAACAGTTGCAAAATATTCAATGGGAACTGATAACAATTTATCTGGTTTATATGCTTTAAGGATACCTATGGATGATGTCGATCCTAGACAACATGGAAAGTCTCGACCCGGCGACCCTGCAACGGTGTATATCAATGGTAATTTAGTTGCAGAAGTTATCGTTGGGGATTATGGAACGACCGAAAGGTTAGATTTAGACCCGATAAACACGATTGGTTCAACTCCAGTAATAAGCATCATGCCAGCTGAATCCCACGAAGGAAACTCAGGATCTAGTGTCATTGAAATGCAAATTTCATTATCAGAAACTTCTAATGAAGAAGTTTCCGTTCATTGGACATCATTAGATGCTACCGCATTTGGTCAAGAAGCTTGTGCATTTGATGTGGACTACGTGAATGCCAGTGGAATTGCAACAATACAGGCCCTTACCACATCCACTTCAATTCAAATTGAAATTTGTGGCGACACCATTATTGAAAACAATGAAACTTTTGAGGTTGTTTTATCACAAGCCTCAAATGCTATTGTCCAATTTGATCGTAACACAGCAACAATACTCGATGATGATGGCTCTCCCGAATTGAAAGGGTTTGATATGGTAGTATTTGAACCGGCAACAGGTTCTTTAACTCAGAGTTTTCAATTTAATTTATCTAGAGTCTATGAGCAAAATGTTAGTTTTGATTTTACCACCGTTGCCAACTCAGCCACTGCTGGAATTGATTACATAGAAACTTCAGGGCAAATAACTATACTAGCCGGTGAAACCCAAGCATTTGTTCCAGTCAACTTTCTGTCAGATGCAACTTCAGAAGGTATTGAAGTATTACAATTACACGTAAGCAATGTAGTTAATGCACAAATTATAACAACCAACTTAACTGGCTTTATAATGGATGCCGATCGTGAACAACAATCTCAACAACATAATACTACTAACAACTCAACTATCCCTGATTTAATCAGCCCGTCAGATGTTGTAATTAGTAATGATAATCAACATGTTTATGTAGCTTCATTGGCTGCAGATGGTGGGCTATTGCATTTTGGCTTTAATAGTGGCATTTTATCCCACATCTCTACTATTAAAAACACCACAACAGGCTTTGAAACAGCTGCCATGAACCTGATAAGGAAAATAGTTATTTCTCCAAATGGAAATTTTTTATATGCGGCTGCCAGTGGAAACAATGCGATTAGTGTGTTTGCTATAAATTCCGTATCAGGAGAATTAAGTTTTGTTACAAATTTAGCAGAATCAACAGCAGGTGAATTTGGAATTAACAACGTTTACAGTATTCTAGTTAGTCAAGATGGTAATCACTTATATGCAACAGGTAGTGACTCTGATAGTGTTGCCGCTTTTTCGATTAATTCTACAACTGGAGAACTAAGCTATATTGAAGCTGAAGTTTTTGGTGTTAACGACCCAGGCGACAGTGGAGCTACCGTAACTTTTTTGGATAGACCTATTAGCCTATCACTTAGTCCTGATGGCCAATTCCTTTATGTAACAGCAGAATTCTCATCATCAATAGTCACTTTTGACAGAGAGCTAAGTGATGGAAGCTTAAGTTTTATGCAATCATTAAAATCAGGTGTTGATGGCGTAACAGAATTAGGTGGAGCATCTTCTGTAACAACGAGCAACGATGGTAAACATGCCTATGTCACTTCGCGAACTGATAATTCTTTAGTTATTTTTAATAGAGAAAATGATGGAACCTTAAGTTTTAATCAAGCATTAAGTAAAGATGTACCAGATTTTATTGGCCTAGAAGCGCCAAATGCAATCATCACAAATAATGCTGATGATCGTATTTACGCCTTAGGATTTGATGATTCAACCATGGTAACGTTTAGCAGAGAAAAGCAACTAACTTCACCAGATTTTGGCCAATTAGAATTTGCAGATATCGAACAAGATGAAGTTAATGGAATCACAAAATTAAATGGTCCAACAGCTATAGATATTACCTCTGATGGAAGATGGATAATCGTTTCAGCAGGCATTGATAATGCTTTAACAGTCTTTTTCACACCATTAGGTGAAGAGTTATTCAAAGATAGTTTTGAGTAAGAAGGGGGAAATCAAATCAAGTAAGTAGAAATCAGTTTATAGAGCTGTTTAGGTTATCTAACCTCTCTCAAATTAGTTTCCTAAATCAGTAAACTAAATTGGTTTTTGCTTCTTGCTTTGTTTCAGTAATAGATTAAAACTCTAACACGATAAACAAAGAATTATTATTATCGTTATTCTCATGATAGTTACGATTATTATCTAAAATAATATACATTTTATTACCTTCCACAACCAGCCCCTCTGCATGACCATATTTCATGTCTTGATACCTCAATTGTGGTTGGTTTACAATAGACTTGTAACTGTAACCCATACCTTCTTCATAACGACCTTTAGATTTATATAATTTTGCTACCATGTAAGCATTTCTATCTAACACAAACACACCCTCTTTGTTACAACTTAACCCAGTAAAATCTGGCGACACATCATTTTCATAATAATAAATTGGTTTATCAACTAGATAAGCATTGTGCTTATTATGACTAAAATCAGCTGTTACAAATCCCCTTGGTTGTCTTTCTGCTGCTAATAAAAACTGTTGATCACTGATGTGGCAAATACCCTCAAAGTTGGCATTAAATGTTTGAAAGAGGCCTGCATCTAGGCCAACATTTTTCAATGTGGAATCACTGGGCATCCATGTTTGTTGAGAACCATCTAAAGATACTTTTAAGATTTGGAAGTATTTTTCACTAATAAGATAGAAAAACTTATCATCATGAGTTATGCCCTCAAAATCAAGTTTTGTACCCCTCTCATTTTTTATTTTAATAACTGGATCCAGCTTAATTGAGTCCTTGTCAAATTTAAGTTGGTAAATAAAATCACTTTTATCAGATACCGTATAAAAGTTATTATTCCAAAAGGTTAGTCCAGATGGCTCAAGTTGATTATTGGTTTCAACATGATAAATTTTTACCAGCTGTAAGGCAGTGACTTTCTTTCTATTGTTACTACAAGAGCTTAAAACAAAACTTACACATAACAGAAAGAATAAAGACTTATTCAAACCCATTTGCAAAAAATGTATCAGTATTACAGGCATTTGGATCCAGGAACTGCACATTATCAATGACCCAATCACCAGCACCAACTGACCCATCAGCTCCAAATCTCCATCTAATTCTTACATTGGAGCCCGCATAAGTGCTAAGGTTTACTTCCACTTTATTAAAGTCACTTTGAATGCCACCCCAGCCATTACCATCAATTGGGTTTCCATTAGCGAGTGGTCCTGTATAACCACCTGCAGTTATTTGCGTCTCCAATGACTGCCAAGCACCTCCATTTTCACTAATTTCAATAACACCACCATCGTATTGAGTAGTCGTCCCTTCAAAGTTGTATTTGTGCATAAACTCCAAACGACTATCAACTGTTAAATCAACTGCTGGAGAAATCAAATACTTGTCCGTAGTCGTACCTACATCACTGGTTACAAATGCATGACTATTAGATAATCCGTTGGAGAAGTCTATTCCCCAGTCATCGTCTCCTTGATCGGCAGCGTGCATCCATCCAACTACTTCAGCATCAGATATAGAATTAAATCCTTCCATACTTTCGTCTATCAAAGCACAGATTGGCGCTAATAGTATATTTTGTGTTGTAGTTTGTTGAGCAATTACAGATAAATTGGCAATTTCTTGACTAGCAAAACCTTGTTTGTTTATTATCAAATTATAATTCCCAGCCAATACTGAAAAATCATATTGCCCTTGATTATTGGTTAATGTTTGCTGAGCATTTAGGTTAACTACCACATTTGCAATGGGTGAGTTACTATTTGCATCTCTAATAGTTCCACCAAGGTTACCTAAATCTAATGGGTTAACAACTGTGAAAAATTTAGCATAAGGCACACCTGTCACACCTTGGTCATCAGTAGTTTGTAAATAGATGATATGTTGACCAATACTCATTCCTGTTGTATCAATTTGCCCTGCAAAGCTCTCGTTAGTCGAATTAAAAGTTCCATCACTAGCAGTCATTGAAATTGCCGTTGCCCCAACATCCCAAGGCGTTTCATCTACATACATGTCAACACTAGCTATATCATGAAAAACTTCCGCAGGGCTTGTGTCAGTATTCGAATTATTGAAATGTGTATCTGTAGCCAAACCATTCACCGTTATAGCTGTACCAGCTGCCACATCTGTAGCACTTAATGCAATAGTATCAATATCTGGCCCAGCCGCTGTAATATAAGGTGTATCAGCAACTTTTGCTGCATATAGTAATGCCTCTAGATTATTGGGCAAAATATTATCTTCAAAATAACCACAATCTTGAGAAAATGAAGTGCCTAATTCAAACGTATAAGAAGCAATTCCTAATTGACCATAGGCATTATCATCTGAAGCGCCATCTGCTCCATAAAGTTGATTGGACTCTTTAGGGTCGTAATTATTGTACCAAGCAAATTTACGCGCCAAAGTCTGTAACTGATTATGATTTGGGGCAAGTGGAATCGTCCCAGGGGAATCATGTCCATAAGGAAATAAGACAAGCTCTCCATAACTATGAATGTCAATATAAACACCAGTGGTATCAATCGGTGCGGCATCAAGAATATCGCTACCTCTTTGGTCTTCAAAAAGAGTTAGCATGTGATCATTAATCGCTTGATTTTCAGGTTCATAAGCATGTATAGTGGCATTGCTTGTACCACCTCTAAAGGTTTCATTACATACACTATTTGACGATCCTGTCCCTTGATTCCACATCCATTCAAAATTTCGATTCATATCAACTCCTTTTCTGAATTGATTGGTGCAAAAAGTATTGTTTTCATTTTTTCTTTTTGACTGGCCTGTTTCAGCAATTTTTCTACCATCCGGATTGCCTTGTAATAAAAGATGAATTTCCCTGTTGTCTACCAACCAAGTTGCATCGGCATCAGTCCCATAATTATTAAGAAGGTATTCTGCAAACCGAGTATTAAGTTCAGCTGGAGCCAACTCCCTTGCATGAATCGAACTCATCACATACAAAACAGGTTTATCTCCTAAAATTGTAGAATTAGTGATTTTGAGTACTTTCATGTCATAGCCTGCTGAACCGCCTGAATCCAATTTATTCCATGTACTCCCTACTGGAACAATCGATGCTAAATTCGAATATTGACTGACCAAGGTATCCATTGTTGTAAATGTTTCTTCAACAGTGCGATAACAGGCAAAACCAGGAATACTTTTCACATCCAAGGCTATATTCTTTAGGTTAGAACTAGCAATTGCTTTGTTAATTTTTTGAGAGGCTTCAGTTTGCTTGAGATTAATTTCAATAGTAAAACCCTGTTTTATTAATTCTTTATACTCAGCAATGGTATCTACCGAAACAGTAAAGTACTTTTTAACTTTATTAACATTCCATGGTGTTTGTTTCTTTGCATAATCTTGCAACTGTTTAATGTCTTGATAATAGGCATTGACAATCCAAGGACCTACCGAATTAACCGGCAGTTTTTTATTGGGTTCTGCATAAGTTAATTGGATTGTACTTAAGACGATAATCAGGAATAATAACGTTGTTTTCATAGTTTAATTACTTTTTAAATTAATTTTGAGGCATATTTTTTCGAATGATTCTAACTGATACTAGGTTAATTTAACATTAAATTAGTTGAATAAATAAAAGTTATTGTGCAAGTTTAAATTGAACAATCTTATCCGAAACTTTCTGATTATTCTCCATTCCACCAATTATATAGAATATATCATTAAAATTTAACAGAGCACGATGATCCATATTTGCAGGAATAGAATTTTTCTGATGGAGCCATTTATTGATTAACAAATCATAGTAAAACACTTGATTTGAAGCCATGCTTGGCTCATTATTATAGCCTATCCCATTGAAATTATAAGGATTATCGCTACCGCCTGCGAAAACAATTTTTTTGCCTTTTTTATAACCAGTTGAAGCCATACGATAGTAGGCCTTTTGGCCATGATGTGGTATTTGTTGCCACTTAATTTCATCAGGAGATAGAGGGTTAATTGTTCCCTTAGCACAGACTTGTGAGGAGACAAAATCACGTGATTTTTCCTTATGTACGACTTTCACTCCATCGCATACAATTATCACATTATCAACAATCCCACCGGCATGCCCAAATACGGCAGGCAATGGGTAGTTTGTTGCATTGAACCAAGTATTATCTTTTATATCATAAACTTGCACACGACTCACGTTATCATCATCATGCCAACCGCTAAGCAAATAAATGTAACGATTAGCATAAACTAGCGCCACAGTATCGTCAACAGGGATAGGCATTTTCGTGGCTATGGACCATCTTAGTGTTGCTGTATCTAATTTATAAATCTCTGCTACTGACTTTTCACTTTGATCTTCGGCAACTGTATAGCCGCCTATTAAATACACTTGGTCATCAATACTAACAGCAGTTGCAGCCAATACCGGTTTTGAATTTAATGGCATTTTAATTGAAGACCAGCTATTTTGGCTATATCTATAACCTGTATTCTGAATATCTTGCCATGTTTTGCCTTGTGATATGCCAAAAAATGAATATAACTCCAACCCATTTTCAGCATTAATCAAAGCCACAGCATTATTTGATACAGCATTGGGTAATTTACTAACATGAGGATTGCTCTGACAAGCAGATAGTAATACTAAGGCAAACAAACCTGTTAACATTTTCATCATTTTATAAACTCCAGAATTTGACTCTTTGTCATGGGCCATGATAGTTCATGCCTTAAGTTATTGACCAACAGCGGAACCATAACATGGTATTTTTTTCTTAACTCATCATCTGCATCAATATCTACAAATTCATAGTTGATATTGAGTGCCTGTAATAAGTCCTCAACATCTTCACAAAGAGGACATTGGTGTCGACTGTACAATTTTAAATTTTTCATGTGTTGTATTATGACAATTATTTTACTAATCTTATCAGTATAAGAGATAAATTTGTATTTTATAACATTTTACAAGCTCTCTTTTATTATTTTTTTTCATTAAATGTTTTATCTTAATAACATATTATATTATTATATAAGGGTTAAAAATTGGAATAAATTAAATGGCACGTATATTAGTTGTAGATGACTCCCCTTCTCAGTTATTTGGTATGCAAAAAATCATTGAGAAAATCGGACACGAAGTGCTAACTGCCACAAATGGTGAAGAAGGCGTAAGAGTTGCAAAAGAACAGATTCCTGATATGATTTTGATGGATGTAGTTATGCCTGAATTAAACGGCTTTCAAGCAACCAGAAAAATTTCACGTGATGATAGGACTTCACATATTCCAATTATTATGGTAACCACAAAAAACTTACAAACAGACAAAGTATGGGGCATGCGACAAGGTGCGAAAGATTATTTGGTCAAGCCAGTGGCTGAAAAAGCACTTATTTCTGCAATAAAAGAACATTTACCCGTATAAAGTCAATTAAGTCAAACCGATTAAGTCAAACTAATCAAAGTTAAACACAAAAAACCAATCATTAAGATTGGTTTTTTTTGGAGCATGCAGCCATATAAATTTTTGATTATGATAGCACTTCTTTTTTTGGCTTTTTAGCTAATTCTACTGTTTTTGTTCTTACTCTATCCTTCGCCCAAATCCTTAAATCATCCAACCAACAATACAAGCTGGGCAAAACCAATAAGCTAACAATTGTTGAAAATGTTAAGCCTCCAATTATGGCGCGTGCCATTGGAAAATAGGCTGGTCCTTCCTGTCCACCAATTTGTGTAACACTCATGGCTAAAGGTATTAATCCAACAACTGTGGTTGAAACTGTCATTAATATAGGTCGCAAGCGATCTCTTCCTGCTTGCACTACTGCTTGAGTTCTTGCTAAACCTTTTATTCTTAGTTGATTGATATGGTCTATTAAGACAATACCATTGTTAACCACGACACCAATAAGAATTAACATCCCGATAGCTGCCATAATGGTAAATTGAGTACCAGTAATAGCAAAAAAGAAGAAAACACCTATGTATGAAAAACCAATTGCACTAATAACACAAAGAGGGAACAACAAAGACTCGAACAAAGCTGCCATTACAATAAATATCAATGCCACGGCAATAATGATATTACGTCCCATCGAGTCACTTTGAATCCCTCGTCTACGAGAATTACTATCAAAAGTCCAACCATAACCACTTGGGTAATTCGTTTTGTCCATTATAGCTGTAATGGTTTTTTTCATGTCTTTATTATTAACTTCATCATCCAAATCAATCTCAATCTTAACTGCCCCCATTCGGTTATGACGCCTGAGCCTTTGTGCAGAACTTGTGTGAACAATATCTGCTATAGTCGAAAGCGTAACTTGATTACCATTTTTGGTTTTAATTGGTAAATCAGTCAGTTGTTCCATTTTAAATTCACCCGTTTTATAAAAACGTACAATAACTGGCATTTCGCCATCTTGGGTGACCATATCACGTAGATTCATACCACGCATGGCAATATTAACACTTTGTGCCACCTTCATTGGATCAACTCCTAAGCGCACAGCTCTCTCTCGATTAATTTTTATCTGTAATTCTTCACGGTTATTCTTTTTATCAACCTGAGCACCGGCAATACCATCTACTTTATTTAATTCCAGCAATAAAGAAGGCAACAAATCCACCATGACTTCTCTTGAGTCACCTTGCAAGTAGACACTCATACCATTATTGCCTTGCCCTCTTCCCCATCTAAAATTGGGTTTGCCGATGGTGATTTTAGGTAAATTTTCAAGCACTTGTTTTTTTATATCCACAACAGATTTAGTGGCTTTTTCTTCGTCAACCAAATACAACCTTGTGGCCACAAATCCATTTTCTTCGTAATAACTATAAACTGTGTCAATATCAAATTTTTCTTGATTGTCATAAAGGTAATTTTCAACTTTATCAATGTCTTTTTTTAACCGATCTAATGAAAAAGAACCGTCCACATGGTAAAGCAGCCAAAAATTTCTGGATACTTGATTTTGCATGCCCTCTTCACTTTTGACATAATTACTATTAACAAACAAACCAAATGCAACAATAATAATGATGGAAAAAAAAGTTATCCAGTGATGCTTCATGGTGTAAGATAACGTTTTTACATATTTCATTTTTAACTTATCGACCCAATCTTCCTTTGCTTCAAATTTTCTCTGCTTTAAACGTGAAATTATCATTGGAACGACCGTAATTGATAAAAACAACGAAATAATTAATGCTGCAATGATAGAAGCTGCGACATGAGTTAAGAATAAAGAAATCATATCTTGTGCACCAACAACTATTGGTAAAAACACACAGATAGAAGTTAATGTTCCTGCTATGACAGGAACCATTACTTCTGAAACACCTTTTTTTATAGCAGTTTTTATCTCATAAATGCCTTTGCTACTCTTAGTTAAAATGCTTTCGCTTATAACCACAGAATTATCTACTAACATTCCAATGGCAAGCATTAAGCCCATTAGTGATAAGACATTTAATGATAAACCAAGAAAATATAAGGCGCCTAAAGTTATCACGATTGAAATAGGGATAGATAACGACACTAATAACGTAGTGGCTAAATCACGGGTAAAGGCATACAAGACGATTAAACTCAAAAATGCGCCGATAATTCCAGCCATAATAACATCACGCAAAGAGTCTTTAACGCTTTTTGCCTGATTTTTTAAGAAGACCAATTTTATTCCTTTCATTTGAGGTGTTTTAGCAACATCCTCAATTTTTGCTAAAACCCTTTCTGCCACATCAACCAAATTTGCTGTCGACTCATTATAAATTTCTAAGCCTACAGAATATTTTCTGTCTAAGTGTCTTGCATAATTCCTCTCTCCATTTACAACATCAATTTTGGCAACATCCTTAAGGCGTACACCATTACTGTTAAGAACTATGGATTTAAATTCATCAACATCCAACAGCTGACTTTTAGGGACTACTCTTAATTGCTTGTCATCTTGGGTGACACCGGTTTTAAAGTTTCCAGAGGCAATAACAAAATTAGTGTCGCGAAGTTTCTGGGTTAGTTCATTAAAACCGATTCCATACATTTTCAATGCATCATTATCAATGATGATTCGTAATTCTCTAGGCTCCAAGCCCTGAAATTCAACCCGAGCTACTCCTGGAACACGTTCTATGGGTCTAACTAAATAACGATTAATTACATCATAAGAATGTTCCAGATCAATATCACCAGTGATACGCAATTCCATTATTGCATCACCGCCTGATTCAGCTTTATTAACAACAATTCTTCTAACATCATCAGGAAGCAAGGCCCTTGTTAAATCTATTTGTTCCTTAACTAACATTGTTTTTTCATCAATGTCAGCTTCAGATTTAAACTGAATTCCAATATTTGCACCATTGGTACTAGACCGAGAATTTATGTTTTCAATGTCTCCAATGGTCGCTAATGCTTCTTCTAAAGGGCGTGTTATATTACGTTCAACTTCTTTTGGTGTTGATGATGGGTAGGCAACATTGACATTGACGAATGGAAACTTGACTTGAGGCCATTGCTCTAATGGTAATAAGCGGGAAGAAATAAGTCCTATTACAAAAAGACTCAAAAATATCATTGTTATTGTGATTGGACGTTTTAATGAAAACTCTGCAATTGCACTAAACCCATCTTCATTCGTCTTCTTTGTGGCTACATCTTGTTGCATTATTGTCTCACTTCATCTGACTCTTTAATTGAACTGTTATAAATTGTATCGGCCTGCTCAGTTATGGGTTCATTATTTGTTTTAGTGGATTTATCACTCGATTTCACATGGTTCCGGATCACATTTTTAGTTACCAGCGAATAAATAACAGGTATGACTATTAAAGTTAATAAGGTAGAAACCAATAAACCACCAATAACAGTTATTGCCATTGGTGCACGGATTTCAGCACCGGCAGATTGGTTACCGATAAATGATACTGCCATAGGCAACAATCCCAATACAGTGGTAACCGTTGTCATGATAATTGGGCGTAATCGTGCATTTCCTGCATCAATCAAAGCTTGCTGTAAACTTTCACCTTCAGCTTGCAATTGTTTTATTTTATCTATAAGGACTATGGCATTGTTAACCACAATACCTGCAAGCATAATTAAACCGATAAAAACCACCACAGAGATTTCGGTACCCGTTAAATACAAAGCCCAAACGGCACCAATCATGGCTAATGGAATAGAAAACAAAATAACAAATGGATGTATAAAAGATTCAAATTGAGATGCCAACACCATATACACCAAAAATATTGCTAAAACCAATGCAAAAACCATGGAATCGTTAGATTCTTGTAAGTCTTTGTTTTGCCCTGTAACTTTTACTTTCACAAGTGGATGTATTTTTATGCCATCTATAACCCTCTGTGCTACTTTCACTGCCTTTGCTAAATCTATGCCAACAATATCAGCGGTAATGACAACAACTCGATCTTGATCGCGTCTCAATATTTGGCCTGGGCCTTGAACTATTTTTATTTCTGCCACGTCACCCAACGTCACTGGGTTGGCAGATTGTGGGTTAATCAATAATTGTGAAACAGATTGAACAGAGTTCCTTTGTTTTAAGGGGTTTCGGATTAGAATATCAATCTTTTGATCCTGCCAATGCACTGTGGTTTCTGATTTACCTAAAACTTTATCAACAACAACATTGGCAACTTGACGGTTAGTTAAACCCAACATGGCGATACGTTCTTGATCAAAATAAACCTGAATCTCAGGGTTACCTGGTGACAAGCCATCATCAACATTAATAAAATTTTCATTACTAATTAAAGCATCGCGTAATCTGCGTCCTTGTTTTTTCAGTAAATCAATGTCATAGCCTGATAGCTCGATTTCAATAGGGTTACTAAGTTCAAAAAACTCTCCTGCTTGTAATTCACTATTTAACCCTGGTTGAGTATTTAACAATTGCACTACTTGAGATGCAACTTTATCTTTATCAGCATTTGGCTTAGTTCTAATTAATAATTGCCCTGAATTTTCACCGGCAGAAAGTGCGGAAACATCTAATTTAGCTCCTTGGCCACCTATGCCATAGACAAATTCTATTGAATCAATTTGATTTAGGTTTTTAGTAATTTTTTTAATAATCTCATCGGTTCTTTCAATAACTACCCCTTCGGCTAATTTAAAATTGACTTTTACCGTGTTAGCATCCATCTCAGGAATAAGATTCATCCCTAATCTTGGCACCAACATTATGCTTAAAACAAACACTGTTGCGGTCAAAATCATAATAATGAATCGATGTTTTAAACTCCAAGGTAAAAGGCGTTTATAAATACTTGATAAGGCTAAAAATAATAAATTAACCAATTTTGAAGGAAGATAGAAAATATAATACATAGCTAATGAAATAACTTTAAATAGCCATTTAAAGGCAAATATTACTCTATCAAACAACGTGTTAAAAACAAACTTTCGACCACGGCGCAAACCATTTCCAAATTTAGTTTTAGGTTGATATTCTAATTCATCATGACTCATGTGAAACGATTTCTTACTGCCTAAACTCATTAACATCGGCACCAAAGTTAGGGCAATAAACAACGATACAATTAAGGTAAAAGTAACCGTTATAGCTTGATCTTTAAATAATTGACCGGCAATACCTTTAACAAATACCAAGGGAAAAAATACAGCTACAGTGGTTAGAGTAGATGCAACTATAGCACTACCAACTTCTTGCGTGCCTTTTTGCACTGATTTCAATTTTTTAAAACCTGCCTTGCGTTTTGATGAGATGTTTTCCAACACCACAATACCGTTATCCACCAGCAATCCTATTGCCAATGCAATTCCACCTAACGACATAATATTAAACGAGATATCAACTTGATACATCAAAAAGAACCCTGCAATAACCGATACAGGGATTAATGTTGCTATCACGATAGTAGCTAATACATCCTGCAAGAAGAGATAAATGACCAAGACTGCCAAAATCCCGCCAATTAATGCTGCACTGACAACATTACCAATAGCATCTGCAATAAACACAGATTGGTCATTTATAATTTTTAGTTGACTATTATTCGGCAAATCATTTTCTAATTCTTTTAATTTTTTCTTAACATTATTCGCAACTGTTACTGTATTGGCATCACCTTCTTTGTAAATTGCTATTTCAATAGCCTCTTTACCATCCAAACGATTAATTGAGTCACGGTCTTTATGATTCATTGAGACATTTGCTACATCTTTGATCTTGATTGGTTTAACATCTTTTATGCTAATAACAATATCTTTGATGGCTTGAACATCTTCAAATTGATTGACAGTTCTCACTAAATACAATTGCGTCCCTTGTTTTATGGCCCCACCTGAAAGATTAATATTTTCCTGTCGTAAACGTGTTGAAATATCACTTATAGTTAACCCCAGTTGAGCCAACTTATATTGATCAGGTTCAATCTGGATTTCTTGTTCTAGTCCACCACTGATTTTAACTGCCGCAACTCCAGTTACAGGCTCTAGCTTTTTCTTAAAAATTTGTTCCGTATAAGTTCTTAATTGTTTCAATTGTGACAGGTTATCTGTTTTATCTGACAGAGTTAATACCACTTGCATAATAGGTGCTGTAGAAGGATTAAACCGTAATAACACAGGAGCATCAGCATCCAAGGGTAATTGTACAGAGTCTATACGATCACGAATTTCATAGGAGGCTTGTTTAATATCCGCATCCCAGTTCAATTCTAACTTAACATCACTTCGTCCTGTACTTGAGACTGAATAAACTCGTGACAAACCTTTAACTACACCGACCAATTCCTCTACAGGTTTAGTAATTAACAATTCAATTTCTTCTGGCCCTGCATTTTCATATTCCGTCCTAACTGTAAAAGTTGGGTATTCCAAATCAGGTAATAATGTTCGTGACATTTCTTTCATCGCGATACTTCCAAACAGTATCATAGTTAAAGCTAACATTGCGACTGTCACACGTCGATTTGTCGCAAATTTAATCAGTGATTTAATCATTGTATTCTATTACTTCTACAGTTGATTCAGCCGAAACATTATTTTTCCCTGTAGTGACAACTTGCTGATTCTCTTCAAGGCCTACTAATATTTCAACGCTATCATCCATTTCATAACCCAATTCCAAGCTAGTTTTAACTACTGTGTTATCATTTTGAATCACATAGACATAAGCATTATTATCTTCTCGAATAATAGCATTTTTTGTTAACAGTAAAGTGTCTTGATGTTTATCCAATATGATTTGCGTTTTACCAAACAAACCCGGGCGTAATTTGGCTTTGTTCTGATCTAATGCTATGACAACTTTAAATGTACCAGTCGAACTATCCACTACTGGATCGACGCGCAAAATACTGCCTATAATGATTTCATCTAAATTAGCAAATTGCAGCAATACTTCTAAACCTTCTTCAAACATTGACCATTTATTTTCTGGTACATTAATAATGGCTTGCAACGATTCAAAGTCAACGATTTGGTAAACTGCTGTATTAAGCTGAATCAAGTTGCCCTTCTTTATGCTACGTTTTGTTACCACACCAGATATAGGTGCCCTGATTTGAGTAAAATCGACATCCAATTTGGCCTGATCTAGATTGGTTTTTAGAGATTTTGTTTCAAATTTTAGGTTATCGACCGACTCTTGGTTAGTTAAACCTTTTTTCAACAAAGATTTTGCACGTTCATAGTTGCTATGGCTTTTTTGATATGTGGCTTGGGCACTTTGTAAACGCAATTGTTGCACATCTGACTCAAGCACAGCTAATATATCACCAGCTTCCACCTTATCACCTACTTCAACATTAATTTTCAAGACTATCCCACTGGCTTTTGATGTGACAGCTGATTCTAAATCGGCTTCTAAAATTGTAGTGGTTTTGAAGACTAAGGCTGCATCACCACGAGATACATTTTCTGATTCGACATTAATTACCACCACTTCATCTTCTTCATCACCTTTATCAAACTTCCCTTTCCCTCCTTTCTTACCAGATTTATTTCTTCTTCCTTGTTTATCTGTTTTGTTACCAACTTGTTTATTAGTGTTATCCTTTTTAGTAGCTTTTCCTCCACTTGAACTATCGACACCACATGAACAAAGCACCAAAACTAAAACTAAATTAAACAACAAACGCCCCAATTTACTCATTTTATATACAAACCTATTTTACATTAATTTAATCAGACCATTTTATAGAGGTTTAATTCAATAACCAATAGGTATAAAGTCACATTTCTTAAACTCTGTATTTAATATGGTGCTATACTGTTCTTTTTTACCATAATTGATAATAGCTCATGTTAAAAATATTGTTACTAATTACGCTAGCCTGCTTACTTCTATCATGTCAATCACCACATAAAAACGACATGAACCAATTTACCTACTCCAAACCCATGCAAGGTGACTACTGGGCCTTAAGATACAGCTATCCAACCAACAAATTTAATCCATCATGGTTAACCAATGCGCGTGTTATCCATTATAAAAACACCTCGAAAACACCTAAAGGTGAATTTAATAAAAACGCAATAAGAGGAGCAATTGGTTTAGACCCTTCTTCCTTTACAGCACTCGGTCCAGAACCCTTAAATACCCTTGGTGGTTCAGCATATTCTGGCCGTGTTAATGTCATCATTACTCATCCAAGCAACCCTAGCATTGCCTACATAGGTGTAGATGGTGGAGGAGTTTGGAAAACAACAGACTGTTGTGATTCCACAACAACATGGACTAATATGACCGACAACACCCCTGTTAATGGATCAGCTATAGGTGATTTACACATGGACCCAAATAATTCAGCTATAATTTATGCCGGCACAGGAGATTTACGCTATGGATCCTATTCTTTTGGGTCCTCTGGACTATTGCGCTCGAATAATTCAGGCGTGACATGGGAGGTTTTAGGCGAAGATGTCTTTTCACCGTATCGTGATCAACCTCCTGGTGAGTTTCCACAATACCAAGCCATAGGAAAAATCAGAACCAACCCTAATGACTCTACCCAAATTGTTGTCGGGACTAAAACAGGTGTATTCTTTTCCTTCAATAATGGTTCAGATTGGGTCGGACCTTGCCTAACAGACACTCACTCATCACAAAGGCATGACATTACAGGTTTGGAAGTCAATTCAACAGGTAAGATATTTGCAGCTGTTGGTACACGTGGACATAATACACCTGTTCAACCAGACTTAGATCAAAATGGGGCTAATGGCATTTACTCTACACCCTTCCCAACATCAAGTTGCCCATCATGGACACTGTTAAGCACTTCAATCAATGGTTGGCCGTCTGGTACTGGAGAAGGTACCCCGATCCCAGCCAATAGCTTAGGGCGTATTGATTTAACCATGGCACCCTCTGACAATGATGTGCTTTATGCTCAAGTAGCTGATGTCAGTACACGCGCAGTTCTTGGAGTATGGAAAACTAACAATGCTGGAATAGATTGGGTGAAATCAACCACAACAAGTGAATTTTTAGGTTGTGATGACAGTGGTTCGCAAGCCTGGTATGACATGGGCATGAGTGTTTCTCCGAACGATTCTGACGTCGTATTTTTATCAGCTGTTGACCTATTTAAATCCAGTAATGGGGCAGATAGTTTCACCAATAGTACTTGTGGTTACAGTGGTGGGCCCAATAGTGGTGATTTTGTTCACGTTGACCATCATTCTCGCGCATTTGTCGCTGGTGATGATACAAAATTATTGGTCGGGTCAGATGGTGGCATTTACTATACGGCTAATGCTGACGAATCGAATCCTAGAGATATTATCTATACACAATTAAATGATACCGTTAATACCATCGAATTTTATTCAGGTGATATAACTGAAAATTTTGCTAACAGCACTTTAAAGTCTGCCATTGGTGGAGCTCAAGACAATGGTTCCAGTGCAGTAACATGGGATACCAATTCAGAGACAGTTACCGCAAAACCTTGGACACGAATCAATGGCGGCGATGGAATTTATGCAACAATAGAACCCATAAACGGACAACGTGCCTATGTTGAATCCCAATTTGGCAATATGCGTATAAGTACGACAGGAGTACTTGGTTCTTACACAAATTTTTCTAGTCCATGGTCAAATGACTCCCGTGTGCCTTTTATTTTCCCTTTCCACCTCAATAAACACGATTGTGTTACTCAATGCGAACAGCTAATGGCCGGAACCTATCGAATATGGGAAACCTCTACAGGAGGGCTTTCAGATAATGATTGGTATATTAATAGCCCTGATTTAACCAAAGCTACCCTAGAAGGCCGCTCAATTATCAATCAAATGCATTATGGTATCAGCGATGCCTCTATTGCAATTGTTGGCACCAATGATGGAAACGTACAAATGGGTTTTAACATGGGTGCAGGTACTGCTAATTCAGCTAACTGGGTTGATGTTACAGACAACAATAACGTATTACCCAATCGCCCTATCTTAGATG
Source organism: Alcanivoracaceae bacterium (assembly GCA_016744455.1). GTDB lineage: Bacteria > Pseudomonadota > Gammaproteobacteria > Xanthomonadales > Marinicellaceae > NORP309. The sequence goes on along the minus strand of JADGEI010000001.1, from coordinate 157,824 downwards.
TCGTTACAGACGGTATTGTTGCAACTACAGCCTATGCAGCTGTTGGTGGTTTTGATCAAAACACACCCGCAACTCCTGGGCACTTGTATCAACTGACATGTACTACGAGTTGCTCATCATTTACTTGGGTAAACAAATCTGGAAACTTACCCAATATTCCTGCCAATAGTGTTATGGTCAATCCAAATATACCTAGCATGGTCTTTGCTGGTACCGATTGGGGGCTTTACTATACCGAAGACATTACCGTAGCCTCACCAATTTGGTTTAGGTTTACTCAAGGACTTCCATCGGCAATGATATGGGACATGACTATTGATCGCGGCGCCACGACTTTAGCCGTATTTATGCGATCACGAGGTGCGTACGTTTGGCCACTGCCTACTACGTTAATTACAGATGTTATTTATAAGGATGGATTTGAATAATGGCAAAAGGAAGTCACCAAAGTAAAATTGATAGTAGAAACCAATCCATACTCATCAATATTAATAATCAGTTATACCCACGAGATAAGGCCGTTGTTTCTGTTTTTGATAGTGGTTTTATACTTGGAGACGGTATCTGGGAAGGATTGCGTTTACATAATGGTGTTGTGGTATTCTTAATGGATCACCTTAAACGTTTATACCAAGGTGCAAAAGCCTTAGACATCGACATTGGTATCAGCATTGAAGAGTTACAGAATAGAGTTTATGCCACACTAAAAACGAATGAAATGCATGATGGTGTACACATTCGTTTAATGGTTACACGTGGCGTAAAAACCACTCCCTACCAGCATCCAGACGCAACATTACCAGGAGCTACAATTGTTATAATTCCGGAATACAAATTACCTTCTGTAAACAAAACTAAAGGCCTTCGGCTGTTTACCACTCATGTACGCCGAGGTTATCCAGATGTTCAAGACCAAAAAATGAATTCTCACTCGAAGATAAATTGCATTTTAGGCTGCATCCAAGCAGACAAAGCAGGTGCTGATGAAGCTCTAATGCTAGATCCGCACGGGTTTATATCAACATGTAACTCTACTCATTTTTTTATCGTAACCAATGGTCAAGTATGGACATCAACAGGTGATTATTGTCTTGGAGGAATCACTCGTTCCAAAATTGTGCAATTATGCCAACAAAATGATATCCCTGTTTTTCAAAAAAACTTCTCCTTGTTTGATGTCTATGGTGCTGATGAATGTTTTGTCACAGGCACCTTTGCCGGAATAACTCCAGTGGCCGATGTTGATGGCCGAATAATAGGTGATAACAACGAAAGACCTATTATTGCACAATTACAAAAACTATACCTAGACTTAATTCATGCTTAGAATTGCTATGTGGTCAGGTCCAAGAAACATATCAACCGCCATGATGCGTTCGTGGGAAAATCGTAGCGATACAGTTGTCGTTGATGAACCATTATATGGGCCATATTTACATCGGACTAAGAAACAACATCCTATGCATAAAGAGATCATAGAAAATCAAGGACAGCACAGTGAAAAAATAACTACTGCCTTAACCGAAGATAAATTACCCATTGGAAAATCCATTTATTATCAAAAACACATGTGTCAACATATCGATAATAAGATGGATATCAGCTGGCTACAATCAGTAAGAAATGTATTTCTTATTCGAGACCCACACTATGTTGTTGCATCGTTTGTAAAAAAACATAAATCAGTAATGGCCGAAGACCTAGGGTTTCCACAACAACTACGTTTGTTTAATTATGTCCAACAACATTGTGGTTACACTCCTATTGTTTTGGACTCAAAAGATGTCTTAAGAGACCCTAAAACCCAACTTGAATTGCTTTGTGAAAGATTAAAAGTGACGTTTGAAAATTCAATGCTAAATTGGCCTAAAGGTTACCGAAATACCGATGGAATTTGGGCAAGCCATTGGTACAATCGAGTGATAGAAACCACTGAATTTGGAAAGTATCATCCTAAAAAAATAGAACTCACAACTTCAGAACTCAAGGTTGCCGAAGAATGCATGCCTTATTATTTGGCACTCGTCAAAAACAAACCTAGACTCTAGTATTATTGACAAATCACACTCCAAACAACCTCACTATTGAATATAGCTCCAACTCATCAATTTCTACTAATTCTCAAATCCATCAGAAAAAATAAATGGCACATTAATTAAATTTTCATCAGCACCTAAATCTGCTAAAGGCGATCTGGGCTGGTTATCAATATCTCGCCCGTTGTTAATTAAATTAGGATTACTTGGGCAATTTGCTCCTACAAAATCTATCAAATCAGATGTATTTTGTAGATGATAATCATGATTAGCTTCATTTATAAAGTATTGTGTATCGTTAGAGGAAGCATCAGCTATTGTTAGGTGATTCATGCTATCACTTATGTTATTTGTATCATCAACAACTTGGCAATCATGTGTAGTTGTTCCAGAGTTAGAAAACAAGTCAACCCAAGGGCCTGATGCAGGATTATAAAAATAATTGTTATAACTAAATAAAGCATTGTTTCCTAAAAATTGACGGATAAAAGAGTCTGTCGTTTTGTTTTTAACAGCAGTGGTTTGTTCTATAGTTAATTGACTGTCTACAAATAGACCCAGTGCATAAGTGTCATCAAACCCATTGGTTCCCGAATCACCATTATTGTACATAACACTTGATGTTATATTAAGTGTTGATGTGCCAAAAGCGATGGCAATTGTTCCTTTGTTAGCTCTGTTTCCATTAAAGTTTACTGAGTTTATATTTGCAACTGAATTGGAATCAAGATATAGGCCACCACCTTGATCTACCTGATTGTTAATAATGAAATTACAACCCATTAATGTGGTTGTTTGACAATTTGAATTAAATGGAAATCCTATTTCTAAATGGCTTGATTGTTTTAGCATAATGCCCCCACCTGCACCAAATGCTTGATTATTAATAATTGAAATGGCATTTAAGGTCAATTGACTAAAAAAATCAGCAAAAATACCACCACCATTTCCACTGGAATTATTATCTGAATCAGCTGTATTGCCTAGTAAGAGGTAGTTTCTACCTGATAAACCCACTGTTCCTATACTTTGAATATCTTTTGTACCACCAGTAATTTCTAGGATTGAGGCGTTTGTATAAATTCCGCCTCCATTCACTCTGGCTTTATTGCTTCTAATGCCAGAATCAAATAATGGATTTGGGCCAACAACAATTGTCGCATTGGCGTCTTTAAAATACAGACCACCACCATTATCAGCTTCATTTTGACTAATAAGTGTATCGCCGTAAATAACCACATCGCCAAACCCTTCAAAGTAAATTCCACCACCCATGCCACCAGCAAAAGTTGTGTTGCTGTTAATAACTGAATCGACAACCGTTAAATTAACATTATCATTTATACCTGACTTGTAAATCCCTGCCCCGCTAAATGCCTGATTATTTTCAACAATTACTCTATCTAATAGCACTGTCATATCAATGGCTGTTAAATTAAGCCCACCGCCTTCACTGGCTGAACCATTTATAATTTTTATGTTTTCTAGGACATAATTATCATTAACAGCTAATGTCATTGTGCTATCAATGGAGTCTCCGTCTAAAACACTTGGGATAGTGCCTTGAATATCATTTAATGCATCTGCACAATTAGTGTAACCACCTCGAATATAGTACCCTTTTGAAGGATTAAAAGGGCCAGTGTGAATTACATCATTGGTAACTCGGAGTTCGGTTACGCCTGTTGTTAATATAACGTCCTTAAGCATAAATCCACTACTTGTATCGACATGGCAATTAGAGCCTGGGCCAATAGCTAAGAAACTTGGTACGCCATTTGTTTGTTCTGAGTCTGCAAATGAATTTTGAATCGGTAAAAGAAACACGAATGCAATAATTTTTTTCATAGATAACCTTTGTATTTGATAATGAAAATTCATAATACAAAGCTAAAACTAGACAAACAATTTATTATCTAGGTAAAAGCAGGAAAAATCAGGGTTGTTTCATTTATAACATATTGTTTTTAATATAAAATAAGCTGATAAAAAAATTGACAATGGCGGCCAAATTAAGAAGTGTTTATAATCGAATTAAAAAATTGATGTCGTATCAATAACTAACTGCTAACTAATTGCCCGTCTTTTAATGTGCTTTTTAATGGCTTCTACTTTTTCATTTAAATTCTTTCGTTGTATTGACTTTAAATCACAATTTGAAAGGATGTAGTGAGCAGTTTTCACAACCTGCCGCCAACGTGGGTTATTGGGAATAGTTTTAATAGTGGAATATTTATTCATCGTACGTGTTCTAAGCTGTCCATCTTCGATACTGACTAACCAAAAACCACTGTCTTCTGCTAATTCTAAGTTTGATTTCCCAGTTGTAGTGTGCCATGTATCCTGACAGGTAATCATCAAATCGACCAACAGCCGTTTTAAATCAGTTTTGAAATTGGCTTCTGTTTTAACTGGAATAGATACAGAATTAGAATTGATCATTTTTAATGTTTCTATGACTTGGTTGAGTTTATCACTGTTCTCTATTGGGAAATTTCTACTGTGCATATAAAATTGTGACAATTCACGCATAAGTTCTGAGTATTTACGAATATTGGCCATACAATTCAACTCCTTGGAGTCTTGTTTATTGTCTTCTAGAATCAAACAAACCAAAATATCATCCAGATATGCCATCTGATGTATCCAAATACTGTTATTATTTAGCATTAAATCTTTAGTGATTCTCTCACTTTCTATTAAAAAAGGGAAAATAAGAGTCCAAATATCAGAATAACTTTCCTGCATTTTGTTGTTTTCATTGGTGTTTAACTGATGTTCCTGAGGAGATTTATAATGAATAATTCCTGTAGAGTCAAAACATATAAGTCGACAATCCATACCATAAAACAACTGTTCAATTTTTTCTTTTTTTATACTCAGTATAGCCAATTGCTCAGAGTGAATCAGTTTATCGGAAAGAATTTCTTTTTTTGTTCTTTTCTTCCTAATTAAGAGAAAGATTAAAAAAGCGACAATGAACAATAAAAATATTGATAACATTGATAAGTAAACTCGTTGATTATTATTTTTAAGTTTATCTAATGTTTGTTGCCTTTCTAAAGCTAACAACTTCCTTTGTTCATTTGTGTTTTCAATTTCGTTAAATAATTGAGCATGAGAAAGATTGTACCTTTTTTTATGTATTTCTTTATTAAGTTGCTGTAAGCTTTTAAGCTTTTCTAGTGATTCCTCAAATTTATTTATATTTTGATAAATATTTGCTAAGGCCTCTAAAAAACTGGCTTCACTGACTTGTTCTTTTTTGTTTCTTGATTGTTTCAAGCCTTCTAATGCCATCGATTCTGCTTTTTTCCAGTCCTTGGCAAACATGTAAGCATGGGTCAAATTAAGTTTCAGTTCAATGTTATCTTGGCTTTCTAAAGCATTCTCAAGTTTTTGAGCTTGCAGTAAAAACTGTAAGGACTGGTCAATCTTCGATTGCTGTAGATATACTAGACCTAGTGCATTTAACACTTTTATTTCTTCACCTTTAACACCAATTTTCCTGTATAAATTTAAGGCCTCTTGTAATTTACTAATTGACTCTTGGTATTGATCTAGAATGCCAAACAAATTGGCTTGACTAACATAGATCTTTGCCAATGGTCGTTCATGCTTTTCATTGTCATGCCCATTTGGCTGTATTTGAGATTGTAGTATTTTCTCTGCATGATTAAAGTTTTCAAAAGCCTTTGGGTAATTTTCTGTAATTAGATAGACCTCTGCAATATTGGCCAAACTAGTAGAAATCAGGCTATTGTCTTGGTCTAATTTATAAATCTCTAAACTTTTTTGTAGCCATTGCAATGCTTGAGAATAATCATGAAGCTCTAGATAAGTAGCTCCCAGATCATTATAGCTTATGGCCATTTTTTTAGTATTTTTCATTATTTCAGCAATTTCTTTAGACCCCTTAAAGAAAGGAATGGCTTTAATGAAATCTTCTTTTGTAAAGAAAAATACACCTTTAATTCTTAACCAATTATATCGAAAGGTACCATTTTCTAACATTTTTGGATTGCTATTAAATGCAACATCTAAATTATGTTCAGCTTCACTAAATTTATTTAAAGCGATTAAATAAGAAGCATGAGTGACATAAATCATAGATTTTTCATCTACCGTTGTCTCTGGTAATCGTAGTGCTTTTTCACAAATTTCTGGGGCTTGTGGATTAAATTGTCTATTGGCTAGCAAGCAAGACTCTAAATCAGCACATGCTGTATAGGACAGCATCAAGGTAGTTAATATTAAAAGTGTGTTTCTTAACATAGGCTATGTTTGGTTATTTCAGTACTTACAATAAGTTCATAAGCATTATGGTTTACCGCTAGTTTAAGCTATTTAGTGTTATATATATAAACTTTAGTTTCAGATTTTTCAGTTTTATAACCTCGATACATGCCTGCCGTATTAAATACCATAACAGGATTCCCTTGTTTATCCAAACCGACAATTCCACCATCACCGCCTGCTTGCTTTAAATTATGATTGATAACAACATCAGCGGAGTGTTGTAGACTTTGTTGTTTGTATAAAACTCGAGCACAGATATCATGAGCAACGGCATAACGAATAAAAAATTCGCCATGTCCTGTTGCTGAGACACCGCAACTGCGATTATCTGCATAAGTACCCGCTCCAATGATTGGAGAATCGCCAATGCGGCCAAATGCCTTATTGGTCATACCGCCAGTAGAAGTACCCGCAGAAATTGTCCCATTTTTATCTATGGCAACAGCACCGACTGTACCGAATTTATAATCTGTTTTCAGCAAATCCTCAGATAAAGACACCTTGTTTTTGTGATTAATGGCCTGCCATTGCTGATAACGGTAATCAGTATCAAAATAATTATTATCAACCGTTTTCAAACCATGTTGTTTGGCAAAATTATCCGCTCCTCGATTAGAAAGCATTACATGTGGAGAATGTAACATCACTTCTTTGGCTGCATTAATGGGGTTTTTAACATGTGAAACGCCTGCCACAGCTCCTGCTTGCAAATCACTACCTCGCATAATTGATGCATCCAATTCATGTTTCCCATCTTTTGTATACACAGCACCGACACCTGCATTAAATAAAGGTGAATTTTCCAATACATTAATCGCAGCAATAACAGCATCTGTTGAATCTCCACCCTTTTGTAAAACTGCATAACCTGCATTAATGGATTCTGTTAGTTTAGCTTTAATGAGTGCTTCTTTCTCATCACTCAAATTTTGTTTCACTATCGTTCCTGCTCCACCATGAATAACGATTGCCAGTTGATGTTCTTTAGCCATTAGGTTACCTACAAAAGTTATTAATAGTGTTAATGTTATTAAAATAGATTTCATGATGAATACGTTGCCTCATTTTGATTGTTAGTTTTCCAAATTTTATAATTAAAAATATTACCCAAACCTACAAGGCAGTTGGATTAATAGTAATTGTCTCAATGCTAATTTTGAGTTTTCAGTTATCAAGTGTCTTACCACACAGTTTATCCCAACTTTTCTGTGGGATATTAAAATCTATTTGATGACCTCCATTGAATTCATCTATCCAATAATTTTGTCCATCGACCCATCCAGCATTATTAAAAACCGTATGATTTTGTCGGCTTAAATTCAACAAATTTGGACCTGTTGTGTCTTGTAACCCAATCGATACATATACCGGTATTTTTCGCAAGGCATTAGTTGGTGCATCTAATCCTGCAAATGCTTCCAAAACTCCTGCACTGATTGCATAAGCTGCAAAAACATCAGTATAAGCTAACATAATCCCATGCATTACATGACCACCAGCAGAAAAGCCATACCCATAAATACGGTTCTGATCAATATTATAATAGCGTTCCATGTCATTCATTATTTGAAACAATAGAGGAATGTCAACACCAGGAACCCAACCACCACCAAGTTGACCCGTTGCTATTTGAGCCACAACAATAAAGTCATTGGCATCAGCCGTTGGCCTCCAAAAATCTCGCATGGCTTTGGCATTAGCTGGAGCAGTTCCAGCACCTGCTGCTCCATGCCATAATACCATCATTGGTGTAGCATTATTAGGGTTGTAATTAGGTGGCAAGGAAACATAATAAGTATACACATCACCATCATAAACTACAGTACGATTAAATATTCCAGGATAAGGGCCGCGATTACCATGACTGGGGTTGCTAGTGGATTGAAAATTAGATTTAAATAAGGTGTTATTACAAAGTGCATTTACTTGGCTTGATAGCAATACAAAAAAACAGATAAAAACACATTGACGACTAAATGTACTCAAAGGAGATAACCACTTCATAAAAAATCTATTCTATCAAACAAATCGCAAATACCCTAATAACTACACATGTCCCCTAATAAATAAAAGTCATACAAAAATTCATTAAAACATTAGATGATAAGGAAAACAATCCGAATCTCTAAACTTTGAATTTTTATAAAGAATGATTTGAAACAATGTATAAAATTATGCTTTGTCTGCCTCCGATTATATTAAGCCTTTAAAACCTTGTTAAACACCAAAAAAGTCTTTCCTTAAGAAAAACCTTAATGAAAATTACTGGACTCACTCCTAAAGTATTGAAAAATCAATATTTTAAGAAAAACAATCAACTAAAAACTACTGAGTTAAATTTATAGTGACCTTGGAGCTGATATGCCTGCTTTTGATTGTGAATTGTTGAAATTATATGAACCTCATGTACACACTGAAATTAATCAATTTATCCACATGAAACTTGATTTATGTTAACTATTTTTATTTTTCTCACGCTAGAATAAGCACTTTTAAAATTTGATAAGCTCATGGCATATTTAACAGAAACAGTAACCTATGTAAAACATTGGAATGAAAGATTGTTCAGTTTTAGAACCACCAGAAAGCCGACATTTCGGTTTAAAAATGGACACTTTGTAATGATTGGAATGGAAGTTGAAGGTAAGCCTTTAATGAGAGCCTATTCGATAGCTAGTGCCAATTACGAAGAAGAACTAGAATTTTTAAGCATCAAAGTACCTAACGGACCACTCACATCAAGATTACAACACATAAAAGTTGGGGACGAACTATTGCTGTCTGAAAAATCCACAGGGACATTGGTGACAGATTATACATTGCCGGGAAAAAACCTGTGGTTAATCAGTACAGGTACTGGGCTTGCGCCATTTATGAGTATTATTAAAGACCCAGAAGTATATGATCAATTTGATCGAGTTATCCTAACACATGGAGTCAGATATGCTGCTTGTTTAGCTTACCATAATTATATTACAAAAGAACTTCCTAACAATGAATACATTGGTGACATAATTAAGGAAAAACTTCATTATTATCCAACTGTGACACGAGAGCCTTATAAAAACAAAGGAAGAATTACTGACTTAATACAATCAGGTCAATTGTGCAACGACTTAAACATACCTGACATTAAAGTAGAGGACGATCGTTTCATGTTATGTGGAAGTGAGGCCTTAATAAAAGACATGACAAAAATATTAGACGATAAAGGTTTTCACGCAGCACGTAAAAGAACACAAGGCCATTATGTCCTTGAAAATGCCTTTGTGGGAAAATAAATAATAATGATTAGAAGTACTATCTATTGGAATGACAAATATAGATATTAACTCGCAACGATAAAGCTGGTATTCAATAGAATAACATTTATAGTGAGATAACTATTTTTACCTGCAAAACTACCAAATTTAGTTATATACTCAAATATTATTAATTTTTTTATTGACAAAGCACAAACACCTCTTTATTATCTCGCTCCATCTTAAATAGTGAGGAAGAAACCTCGTAAAAAAACCAAATTAACTATTATGCAAAAACATTATTTTTACAATTTAACAACAAGCAGCATGCTGAAAAGGCAGGTAAATTTACCGTGTCCAAATCAGCAATGGACTGTTATGAAATAATGCCTTTTTGATATTCTAAAAGGCATGGATTAGCCTTTTAGGAAAACTTTTAAAAAAGCCCTTTTTGGTTATCCAAACAGGGCTTTTTTTATGCCCAAAAGAAAATAGAAATTTACATAGCTCTACACTTTAACCCTGTTTTATAACTTTATTATGTGGTTAATTATTTTGAAACGTTATGAGTAGTTGGCTTTAATATGGAACAGTAAAATAGTGCATAGCCATATAATTGTAAAATATATAAAAGAATTTTTTCATCTGTGGTTCTGTTTCTAAATAGCAGACTGGTGCATGTATTATTAATACATTGTATACCGATGAATTGATACGTTAGATAGCTCAGTGGTAGAGCCGTTAATTTGATTTAACTTGTCGGGGGTTCGAATCCTCCTCAACGAAAATGGTAGCTCATTTGGTTAGAGCAGCAAACAGTTAATTTGCGGGTAGCGGGTTCGAATCCCGCCCAAAAAAGCGTCTTAAAAACGCCCTGGCGAAAGCCGTATGGTTTAGGTCCATATCTAATGAATGACTTTCACAATAGTCGTTAATAAATGTGAGATTGTCTCAGTTTGGTAAGCGAAAAGCTCATTGCTGTTTTAATGAAGCAACGACACTGTTGTCGACAAACAACGGCCATCCAGGTATGTATTGAATAATATTCATTACATATATGCTAAAGGTGCATTGGTCTGCTATTTGAATCTGTAGGATTGAATTGAGAAACCATAAATGAAAACACGATATAGCCCTAATGGAAGTATCAAATACACAAGGAATTGTAGAGTATTCATGAACAGGTGGAACCAGAACAACCCATCATTAACCACTGGGAGGTCGTGAGGCCAATCTATATACAACCGTCATTTTTGTTAAGTCAGGAACGACGATAACTTTCGGTAATAATTACCGATTTAACTTAAAGATGAGGTTTAAATGACTGAGTTTTAATAGGTGTAAACGTTCAACAAAATATGTTTGCACAGGAGAATTATGATGATTTTTAGAAAAAGAATAGTTATCGCAGATAACGAACGGGCTTTGGTTTTTACCGACCGCCAGTTAACCGATGTATTAGCTACTGGCGTACACTATATAACTGATGTATTAAGTCGTGTAAATGTCAATGTTTTTGATGTAACTGATCCAGAGGTTAGAAACATTAAAATCAAAACTTTGATGCGTAACAAAGCGGCATTATGCAAACAGTATTTTGAAGAAATTTCGACTAATGAAACAGAGATTGCCTTGATTTACATTGACGATAAATTTAAAAGCTTAATGGCTCCTCAATCTGAAAAGATTTTTTGGAAAACCGTTAAAATTGAAGTGATTAAAATTGATATTTCTAGTGATATTCAAGCCACAGATAAATTGATGAACTTAGTTGCAAGATCTGCACAGTCCTCAGTTTTATCCAAAGGTTTATACATTAAAGAGATTGTTAACAAACAAATCGGTTTATTGTTTATTGATGGCCAATATGTAAAATCTTTAAAAGCTGGTAAGTACGGTTTCTGGAACTATAACAAAACAGTAGCAATTGAAATTGTGGAAACACGTGCCCAAGGCATTGATGTCGCGGGTCAAGAAATATTGACCAAGGATAAAGTCAGCTTGCGAGTTAACTTGTCTGCTTCTTATAAAGTAGCCGATGTACAAACTGCCATTTCTAGCTTATCTAACTATAAGGAGTTTTTATACACTGAGTTGCAATTGGCGTTAAGAAAAGCCATCGGTACAAAAACTTTGGATGCGTTGTTAACTGATAAAGAATCAATTGATTCTTATGTTAGAAAAATAGTCGTTCGAAAAGTGACTGAATTTGGTTTAACCTTGTTAGATGTCGGTGTCAAGGACATCATCTTACCCGGTGAGATGAAAACCCTATTAAACCGAGTGGTTGAAGCTGAAAAAACAGCCAAAGCCAACATTATTAAACGCCGCGAAGAAACCGCTGCTACCCGTTCTTTGTTAAACACTGCAAAGTTAATGGATCAAAGCGCTACTTTAAGACGTTTAAAAGAGTTGGAGACTTTGGAAAAAATTGCTGATAAAGTGGATAAAATCACCGTCTTCGGAGGAATGGAAGGCATGATTCAAGACACAATTAAGATCAGTGCCTAAACATTGTAGTCGAGGTTAATTACTATCATTGGCCTTGGCTTCAATTAAAGAAAATGGAGGGAAGTAGCTCAATGGTAGAGCACTGGATTTTGATTCCAGTGGTTGCTGGTTCAAATCCAGCCTTCCTTGCCACGATTGTTTTAATAAAAATTTACTAAAGGAGAATTATCATGAATACTAAATATACAAATACACAAAGTAACTTCTTTATTCGAAACCACTAGTAAACGGAAAAAAGGTTACCCTTCTGAAACAAGTGTAAAACGCGGCCATAGAATCGTTAATAATGATAAAGAACTATCAGAAAAACTAGGGCGCAATGATCCTTGTCCATGCGGTTCACATAGCATTTTCAAGAAATGTTGCCTAAAATCAGGACGATACGATGGTTCTGTCCGCGATTATTACTTTTAGGTGAATCTATTAGTAAAGCTTGGAGTAACTCTGAGCTTTAATTTTTCGCTATTTATGCCTTTCATGCATAACACTTACCCAAATTCGCGGGCTATCGTAAAAATATTTTTTTACAATGAGTGGTTTTTTTTAGCAACTGTTTCACACATTCCACACGTAGTCTAAGCTTCTACGCTGTTATAATTTGCCAAGCAAGCTCATTAACTGAGCTCAAATTCGTCCGCATCTAAAAAAACTGGAAAGTCCTTTTTAAATTTCTCTAAAGCTGAAAAATCTAATTCCACACTGATAATTTGCTGTTGATTGTCATCAGCAGAAACGAGGCAATCGCCAACAAAGTCAACAAAACAAGTACCGCCTGAATGAGCTCTACCTTCTCCATCGGGTCCAACTCGATTGACACCTATCACAAAGGCTTGGTTTTCCATGGCCCGCGCTTTGAGTAAAGTATCCCAAACATTACGTCTTGTATCTGGCCAATTCGCCACATTCACCATCAAATCATAATCTTGTTTATTTCTAGCCCATACAGGAAAACGTAAGTCATAACAGACTTGTGGTAGAATTCTAATGCCATTAATTTCAACTATTTTCCTTTCTGAACCAGAAACAACAAAATTGCCTTCCTTACCCAACCTAAATAAATGACGTTTATCATAATAGACAACCGAACCATCCGCAGATACCCAATAAAAACGATTCACTTTCTTATCACCTTGTTTAACAAATACCGATCCGGCCACCACACAATTATATTCCATAGCAATGCATTTTAACCAACGCACATCCTCAACGCTCTCTTCTGACTTTCTAGCACGTTTGTCATCAATGTAAAACCCTGTTGAAAATGTTTCAGGTAATAACAACAGGTCAACTGATTTATTATCCATAAAAAATTCACCTAGCATGTTTTCCAAAGTGGTGAAGTTAGCCTGTTTATCAAGCCACTGAATGTCATACTGAACTGCTGCTACTATTAAAGTTGACATAATATTTCCGCGGCTTTTAGTAAGGTTTCGTCATTTTTTGCAAAGCATAAACGCACAACTTTATTATTAGTCAATTTTCCATCTAAATAAAAAGGACTCAATGGAATAGCAGCCACCCCAACCTCTTTTATTAACCAGTGACAAAAATCCAAATCATTCAAGTCGGATACTTCAGAATAATCCAACAATAAAAAATAGGCGCCTTTGCACGGCAATATTTTAAATCGCGAGTCACTCAACGCCCCTACTAATACATCCCTTTTTTGTTGATAAAACTCCGCTAATTCATCAATGTGGTTTGGGTGAGTTTTTAACATCGAGGCAATCGCATATTGTGCTGGAGTAAAAGAACAAAAGGTTACGTATTGATGAATCTTTCTAAACTCAACTGTCAACTCTGTTGGTGCGATACAATAACCGAGTTTCCAACCAGTACAATGAAAAGTTTTACCAAAACTAGAAACAACAAAGGCCCGCTTAAATAATTCTGGATAAGACAAAACACTTTCATGCCGAAGTCCATCAAAAGTCATGTGCTCATACACCTCATCACTAATGACATACAAGTCATTTTTAAGCACTAATTGTTGTAAGGTTTTTAAATCACTTTCAGACAACAAAGTCCCCGTTGGGTTATGTGGACTGTTTATAATAATCGCGCGGGTCTTTTCAGTGATATTTTGCTCCACCACCGCCCAATCAACAGCATAATCCGGCGCAATCAATGCGATATGTCGACAACTCCCACCAGCCAATTCCACCGCTGGCTCGTATGAGTCATAAGCCGGATCAAACACAATCACTTCATCACCTTTACCTACTATCGTCGTAATCGCAACCAACAAAGCTTCAGTTGCACCTGAAGTTACTGTGATATTATTCATATAACCCACCATTTGTTCTTCCGACAAATTGTGTTGGTAGCGACGGTGTACCATCTGTCCAATTTGATTAAGTAGATCGGGCAATCCAGTAGAAGGGCAATATTGGTTTTTTCCATCTAAAATAGCATGATTGATGGCTGATTTAAGAAACTCTGGCGCATCAAATTCAGGAAACCCCTGAGATAAATTTATTGCCTGATATTGATGCGCCATCATCGACATTTCGGTAAAAATACTTGTGCCGATATGAGGCAACTTGCTTTGAAAATAAGGCTTCACAGTGTTTCCTGTTGTTGATTCTAAGAATGTTTATTTTAATAGAGGTTTGTATTAATTACAAAAGCTATTAAACATGGTGGTCATCAAGATACAATACAAGATTCAGTACAAGATCAAATGCAGACCTCGAGCGACGGTATAAAGGTGCAGGCAAAATAAGAAACAATGAAATTGAACTAATCTTCATATCACTTCACTCTTCTCTAGGCTAGTGAATTATTTAATAGAGAATCTTATCTCTACACCAGCCCATTCTTTTCCCACCATCATATCTGCGCCCAAGCTTATTTTCAATTAATGCCTCAGAAAGATCCCTTCCATCAACAGATAAGTAAGCAAGTAAACGCCCATAGCGGTCATATTTATTGTACTCATCATAGGTTAACACTATATCACTTGAAGTTCTTACAAAGGCTACGGTAAATTTCTTTGCTTTTCGTGCCAAATCTATCTCCTTGCGACATTTACCTTTTATTTCAGGTGTATCTACACTCATAATCCTGACTTTTAATGCATTCTTATGACAGGTAAAACCTCGTATACATTTCACAGTAATGGTGTCGCCATCATAGATATATTTAATACTATTATTGGAAATACTCACGTTTGTGTGAACTAGATCACAAGAAGTCAAAACTGACAGCAATGCCGCTAAAATTATGCGTTTCATTTTACCATTTACTTAAGTTGATAAAGCATTGTAAATGAGAACAATAAGAAGTAAATGAATTTTTTGTTAATAAAAAAACTCAAGATCAAAACGACTTACCATTAAGCACTGGAACTCTCTAAGTTATCGAAGGTGAAGATCAAGATTAAGAAACGATAAAGCACAATAGTTATTCAGTTGTATTGTTTTTGATTTGATGTTGAATTTTCATTAACTGTTGGTGAATGGTTTCTAAATTTATTACGCCATTTTTTTCATCATTGACACGTTTTTCTCTGGCTCTTTCTTCTTCCAATACATTAACGACAATTCCAATCACCATATTTAAAAAAGCAAAAGCTGAAAACATAATAATCAACACAACAAATAATTCAAACAATCTATTTGAATTTAATTTAACGGATAAATCTTGTAAATATTTTAGTGAATTATTCATAACAAGTACTTAGACTAGAAATAATTTAATAATAAGAGGTCTTTGTTACAACTAGCTAAACAAAAAAAAGGCGTATCCAATTAAGATACGCCTTTTTAATTTTTCTAAGAAAAAACTTAAGAGTTTTTAGCTTCTTTACGCGCTTTCGCTTCAGCTATAACTTCTTCTGCTACATTTGAAGGACAAGGATTGTAGTGTGAAAATTCCATTGAGAATTGACCACGACCCGATGTCATCGTACGCAATGAACCGATATATCCAAACATTTCAGATAAAGGTACATCTGCTTTAATACGTACAGCAGTTGTTGCTGGTTCCTGAGATTTAATCATACCACGGCGACGATTTAAATCACCAATAACATCACCAACGTGATCATCAGGTGTAATAACATCAACTGACATAATTGGTTCCATCAATTGCGGAGCAGCTTTTGGTAATGACTGACGGTAAGCACCTTTAGCGGCCGCTTCAAAAGCCATTGATGATGAATCCACAGCATGATAAGCACCATCAGTAATGGTGAATTTCATGTCTGTACATGGGTAACCAGCTAGTACACCTTCTTCCATCAATGAATGGAAACCTTTTTCAATTGCTGGGAAATATTCTTTAGGAACATTACCACCAGAAACGGTTGATTCAAATACGTAACCTGAACCTGTTTCACCTGGCTCAATGATGAAATCAATTTTACCAAATTGACCAGCACCACCAGATTGTTTCTTGTGTGTATATGTGTCTTCAACTTTTCGAGTAATTGCTTCACGGTATGCTACTTGAGGGGCACCTACTTCAACATCTACACCATAAGTACGCTTTAAAATATCAATTTTGATATCCAAATGTAACTCGCCCATACCCTTAAGTATAGTTTCACCCGAATCTTCATCTGTTTCTACAACAAATGATGGATCTTCTTTTATCATTTTACCGATGGCTACCGATAATTTTTCTGAAGCAGCTTTATCTTTAGGACTCACGGCCATTGAGATTACTGGATCAGGGAAAACCATAGGCTCTAAAGTTGCAGGATCTTTTGGATCACATAATGTGTGCCCTGTTTGAACATTTTTCATACCCAACACAGCAACAATATCTCCAGCTTGAGCTGATTCTAATTCAATTCTATCATCAGCATGCATCTCTACGATACGGCCAATTCTTTCATTTTTACCGGTAAAAGTATTAAGTACTTGCATACCTTTTTCCATAACACCTGAGTAAATACGAATAAATGTAAGCGCACCAAATCTATCTTCCATAATTTTAAATGCTAAAGCACGTAATGGACGTTTAGTATCTACTATAGCGAACTCGCCAGTTTCTTTACCTTCTAAATCAACTTCCGGTTGTGGCTTAACTTCTGTTGGAGATGGTAAGTAATCAACAACTGCATCCAAAACTAATTGAACACCTTTATCTTTAAAGGCAGAACCACAATATGTAGGGAAGAAATCCATTGTATTTGTACCTTTACGGATACAAGCTTTAATAACATCCATACTTGGCTCTTCACCTTCTAAGTAAGCTTCCAGTGCTTCATCATCTTGCTCTAGCGCTGTTTCAATAAGCTTTTCACGGTATTCTTCAACTTTATCAGCCATGTCAGCTGGTACATCTTTGATTTCATAATCAAGATTACCTGACTCTTCCCAATACCAAGCTTTACGTGTTAATAAATCAATGACGCCAACAAAACCATCTTCAACACCAATAGGTAATACCATAACTAATGGATTAGCGCCCAGTACATTTTCAACTTGATCAACAACTCTATAAAAATCAGCACCAATACGGTCTAATTTATTAACAAAAATCACACGAGCAACTTCAGAGTCATTAGCATAACGCCAATTAGTTTCGGATTGAGGTTCAACACCACCAGATCCACAAAATACTCCAACTCCACCATCTAATACTTTTAATGAACGGTAAACTTCAACTGTAAAGTCAACGTGACCTGGAGTATCAATTATGTTTAAACGGTGGTCGTTCCACACACAACTGGTTGCAGCTGATTGAATCGTAATACCACGTTCACGTTCTTGATCCATAAAATCTGTAGTTGCTTCACCATCATGTACTTCACCTGTTTGGTGAATCTTACCTGTTAGTGCCAAGATACGTTCAGTTGTTGTGGTTTTACCCGCATCAACGTGGGCGAAAATTCCTATATTTCTATATTTTGATAAATCTGTCATAATCGTTCATTCTGTTATATTTATATTAAAGTCTGCAAACACATTGCTCATGCCTACAGAATAATTCGAGGGCGCATCATACTTTAATTTGGTCCTAAGGTTAAGCATTTATTAACTTTGAAAGCCAATAATTTGCAAAATATAGTATTAATCCTGAATATTCAAAATTTTATGTCATTTTTCAGTTATTTGTAGCAATCAACATACTCTACCTAAATAAGTTTATTTTATAGTTAACATAAAATATTGTGACTTTTGTTTATGCTTGGACTGGTATAATATGCTCACCTATAATCATAATGAGATTAAATATAATGAATAGAACAACTCTGGCAAACGCGATCCGTGTACTCTCAATGGACGCCATACAAAAATCCAACTCAGGCCACCCAGGAGCACCTATGGGAATGGCTGATATGGCAGAAGTTTTGTACAACGATTTTATGCATCACAACCCAAAAAATCCAAAATGGTCAAACCGTGATAGATTTGTGCTATCCAATGGTCATGGGTCTATGCTGATGTATTCTTTACTGCACTTAACTGGATACGATTTATCAATGGATGATATTAAAAATTTTCGACAATTACACTCTAAAACACCAGGTCATCCAGAATATGGTTACACCCCAGGCATAGAAACAACAACTGGCCCATTAGGGCAAGGCCTTACAAATGCAGTAGGCATGGCCTTAAGTGAGAAACTCTTGGCCGAAGAGTTTAATCAATCTGATTTAGACATTGTCGACCATCATACTTATGTGTTTTTAGGTGACGGCTGTTTAATGGAAGGCATTTCACATGAAGCTTGTTCGTTTGCTGGAACACTTAAACTTGGCAAATTAATTGCCTTATATGATGATAACAACATCTCAATTGATGGCGAAGTTGACGGCTGGTTTACTGATGATACGGTTAAACGCTTCAAATCATATGGTTGGCACGTTCAAAGTGTTGATGGTCATGATGCCAAAGAAATCAAAAAAGCCATTAAAAAAGCCAAAAAGAAAACTACTAAACCTTCAATTATTTGCTGTAAAACGAATATTGGTCAAGGTTCACCTAATAAAGCTGGTACACATGATTGTCATGGAGCACCTCTGGGGGAAGAAGAAGTCGCATTAACTCGTAAGCAACTTGGTTGGCAAACCCCTGCTTTTGAAATGCCGCAAGATGTATATACGGGTTGGGATGCCACTGAAAAAGGTGCCAAACAAGAATCCAAGTGGAATGAAAAATTTGCAAAATATTCTAAATTGCACCCAGAAAAAGCTGCCGAATACACCCAAAGAATGAATAATGAATTGCCAGCCAATTTTGCTCAAAAATCAAAAGCAGCTGTTGAAAAAGCACAAGTCGAAGCCGACGCTATGCCAACACGCAAAGCTTCAAAGTATGCTTTAGAAGCACTAGGGCCTCTTGTCCCTGGCTTATTCGGTGGTTCAGCTGACTTAACTCCATCAAACAATACGTTTTATTCAGGTTCCAAAGCGTGTAACGATGGGGAACTAGATTTTTCAGGCAACTATTTATCCTATGGCGTACGTGAGTTCGCTATGACTGCAATGATGAATGGAATGATGTTGCATGGCGGTTTGGTGCCATATGGTGCAACATTCCTTATGTTTTCTGAGTATGCACGTAATGCATTACGTATGGCGGCATTGATGAAAATTCGCGGTTTATTTGTCTACACACATGATTCAATAGGTGTAGGAGAAGATGGCCCAACCCATCAACCCGTTGAGCAAACATCATCTTTACGAATAATTCCAAACATGAACATCTGGCGCCCCTGTGACGCAGTTGAATCTGTTGCTGCATGGAAATCAGCCATTGAAAAAACAGATGGTCCTAGTTGTTTAATGTTTAGTAGGCAAAACACCTCAAAAGAAGAACGTAACAATCAACAAGTCAACAATATTGCTAAAGGTGGTTACATACTTAAAGATTCAATTGGGACTCCTGAAGCCATAATTATTGCCACAGGTTCTGAAATAGGTTTAGCGATGCAGGCAGCCGAACAACTTGGCGATAAAGTCCGTGTTGTTTCAATGCCATGTACTAATATATACGATAACCAAGATGATGCTTACAAAGAGAGTGTGTTACCTGCATCAGTTACGGCTCGTATTGCTGTAGAAGCTGGTCAAGGTGATTTTTGGTACAAATATGTCGGTTTAAACGGTGCAGTTGTCTCACAAGATGGTTTTGGCGAATCAGCTCCTGGCGCACAACTTTTTGAATATTTTGGATTTACTGTTGAAAATGTTGTCAACACCGTAAAAGCAACCATAGGAGAATAAAATGGCTTTAATATCTTTAAGACAATTACTTGATCATGCTGCAGAAAACAGTTATGGAATGCCAGCATTTAACGTTAATAATATGGAACAAATTCATGCCATCATGGAAGCTGCTTCGGAAACAAACTCTCCCGTTATTTTACAAGGGTCTGCGGGTGCTAGAAATTATGCAGGGCCTGCTTTTATCAAAGGTTTAGTTGCTTCAGCTGTTAAACAATGGCCTGATATTCCTGTTGTTTTACATCAGGATCATGGGTCATCACCAGCAGTTTGTATGCAATCTTTATATCTTGGATTCACTTCTGTAATGATGGATGGTTCATTAATGACCGACATGAAAACACCCTCTTCATATGAATACAATGTTAACATCACCCAAGAAGCCGTTGCGATGGCACATGCTTGTGGTGCATCAGTTGAAGGAGAATTAGGGGTGCTCGGTTCATTAGAAACCGGCTTGGCTGCTGAAGAAGATGGCTCTGGTGCTGAAGGCAAACTATCCATGGATCAATTATTGACAGATCCAGATGAAGCCAAAGATTTTGTTGAAAAAACCAATGTCGATGCTCTGGCTATTGCATGTGGTACATCACATGGGGCTTACAAATTCTCTAAACCTCCAACAGGTGATATTCTTTCAATCCAACGCATTAAAGAAATTCATGCAAAGATTCCAAACACACATTTAGTCATGCACGGGTCATCTGCTGTACCACAAGAATGGTTAAAAATCATTAATGAATATGGCGGCAACATTCCAGAAACCTATGGCGTACCTGTAGAAGAAGTACAAGAAGGAATTAAACACGGTGTTCGCAAAATTAATATTGATACCGATTTACGGTTAGCCTCAACAGGTGCAGTTCGTAAATTTTTGGCCGAAAACCCTAGTAATTTTGACCCTCGAAAATTCCTTAGAGCAGCAACAAATGCCATGCGTGGTATTTGTACTGATCGCTTCAATGCTTTCGGCTCTTCTGGCAACGCTTCTAAAATCAAGCCAATCTCTATGGATGATATGGCTGACAAATACGCCAAGTAGCTGGTTATTTATGCGTATAAATCTTGATACTTACTCACATGCGATGGCTAACGTAAAAATTCTTTCCATAAGAATTATTGCGAATTTTTTAACGCAGAGTGACTTTTATTTTAACTTTTTCAAATGCTTTACGAGACAGGCAAATGTCTCTAATAGTCTTAGATGGCAAGGCAATGAAAATTGCATTGCTAAAATATAACCTTATGAATCTAAAATGCATATTATTTGATGTCGATGGAACCTTGGCTGATACCGAACGTGATGGGCATCGTGTAGCATTTAACAAAGCGTTCGCTGAAAGAAAATTGGATTGGCACTGGGATGAAGACATTTACGGGCAATTATTGAAAGTAACGGGTGGTAAAGAACGTATGAAATACTACCAAGAACACTTTATTAAACAGTCACTCTTATCTGATGATGAAATTAAATCCATGCATACCTGTAAGACAAAACATTATATTAACTTGCTACAGTCAGGGAATATCCCATTACGAAAAGGGGTAAAGGAATTAATTGTACAACTACATAAATTATCAATCACCCTTGCTATTTCAACGACAACAACACCAATTAATGTTTCAACATTATTAAAAACTTCTTTAGGAGAAAAATCAGAAGCACTTTTTGATGTCATAGCAGCTGGTGATGTGATACCAAACAAAAAGCCCGCACCTGACATTTATCAATATGCCTTGAAGAAGCTTAATATACCAGCACAAAATTGCATTGCAATTGAAGACTCATCTGCTGGACTTGAGTCAGCGGTGCAAGCAGGAATAAAAACCATAGTGACCACAAATAACTACACGCAAAACCAAGATTTTAGCAAAGCCTCAATGGTTTTTGAAAATTTCGACAACATAAATATAGAATTATTAAATCAATTAATAGGTGAAAATTATGTCTAAGAAACACCCCATAATTGCAGTAACCGGTTCATCAGGATCTGGCACAACAACAGTAAAATCTGCTTTCGAACACATTTTTCACAGACAAAATATAAACCCAGTTGTGGTTGAAGGAGATTCATTTCATCGATATGACCGCAACGCGATGAAAAAGAAAGTACAACAAGCTCAAAAAGAGAAGAGAAATTTTAGCCATTTTGGCTTTGAAGCCAATATTTTAAAAGATTTGGAAAACATGTTCAAAACTTATGGGGAAAAAGGTGTTTGCGATAGAAGGTACTACCTACACTCCGCTGAAGAGGCAGAGCCTTTTGGACAAAACCCAGGAGAATTCACTCCATGGGAAGAAGCAGGAAAAGGCAGTGACTTAATGCTTTATGAAGGGTTACATGGTGCTATAGTTAATACAAAACATGACATCAACATTGCCAAACATGCAGATTTAAAAATTGGTGTAGTACCAATTGTGAACCTTGAATGGATTCAGAAAATTCATCGTGATACAGCTCAACGGGGTTATAAACCTGAAGATGTAACAGATACAATTCTAAGAAGAATGCGTGATTATGTTAATGTTATTACACCGCAGTTCTCACATACTGACATTAACTTTCAGCGGGTTTCATTAGTCGACACATCTAATCCATTTATTTCACGTGACATACCCACCAGAGATGAATCCATGGTGGTTATCCGTTTCAAAGATTACAAAGCATTAAATGTTGATTTTCAATATTTACAATGCATGTTAAAGGATTCATTTATGTCTAGAAGAAACACTATTGTTGTACCTGGTGGAAAAATGCAACTAGCCATGGAAGTCATATTGCATCCAATTATTGAAAAGATGATTAACTAAAAGATACATCTATTAAGTATTTTTTTGTAATTTATACTAAAACGAAAGTTGTAGAAAATTTACAACTGTTATCAATGTGTAGAAACAAACTGCACCTAGACTTACTACTAACTTTAACTAGGAATACACTAGAGAAAGTTTTCTGTTATAACTTTTCGCAAAGATATATTTTTAAAGATATGATAATATACTTGAAATTAACACAAATATCATTATATTAGTTTCTTCTAATATACTAGATTACGCAGCCAATCATATGAATATTTTAATAAAATTTACATTTCTACTTTTTATTTGTAACTCCGCCATGGCTCAGTGGCACACAACTCGCATTGAAAAAATCAATAATTATCGCCAGCTAAATGGTGAGGTGGAGGCGGTAAACAAAGCGACAGTTTCTTCTCAAACAGCAGGGCGTGTTGCAAAGATATACTATGATATTGATGATTTTGTAGACAAAGGGTCAATATTGGTCGAGTTTACTAATAAAGAACAAACAGCTCGTTTTAAACAAGCACAAGCGAATGCGAAAGCTGCCGAAATTGCATTTAAACAAGCACAAAAAGATTACATAAGAATTAAAGACATATATTCCAAAAAATTAGTCGCAAAAAGTGAACTTGATCAGGCTCTATCAAATAGAGATGCCTTAAAAGCCAAAGCAACAGCTGCACAATCATCTGTTGTTAGTGCAAAAGAACAATTGGAGTACACCATAGTTCGTGCTCCTTATAATGGAATTGTCACTAATCGTTTCGTTGAGACAGGGGAAACTGTCAATCCAGGCTCTCCCATAATGGAAGGTTTAAGTTTAAGCCAACTACGTGTTATTACACACATTCCGGAAAATATTATCAACCTTGTAAAGACCAATCCTCAAGCCATGGTATTAAATAAAGGCAGAGAAATTACATCTGAAAAAATTACAATATATCCTTATGCCGATAAAATAACACGTACATTCAAGACTCGATTAGATATCGACACACAGACATCTGGGTTATTTCCTGGCATGACTGTAAAGGTGGCATTTAATATAGGAACAAATGATAAAATATTAATCCCTACTTCTGCCCTAGTTACACGTGGTGAATTAATTATGGTCTATGTTAAAAATGAAGGCTCAGAGCTTCTTAGGCATATTAAAACGGGGAGCCAATATGGTAAAAGAATTGAAGTTATTTCTGGGCTGAACGAAAATGAAAAAATCTTAATCAACCCTTTATCGGAATAACCCATGAACTACTCAATTTCAGGAAAACTTGCCGATAAATTTCAAGCAAGCCCATTAACACCTTTAATTGCTTTAGTTGCTGTTTTATTAGGTATCTTTGCAGTGTTTATTACACCACGTGAAGAAGAACCTCAAATTGATGTTACTTTTGCAAACGTCTATATAGCTTTACCAGGATCAAGTGCTAAAGAAGTTGAAAATTTGATTGCTTATCCAGCTGAACAGGTACTGGACTCTATCGCCGATATTAAACATGTCTATTCAATTTCACGTCCAGGAATGGCTATTATCAGCGTGCAATTCAAAGTGGGTATAAAACGCAAAGATGCCATAGTTCGTCTGTACAATGAAATACACTCAAATGCTGACTGGCTACCAGCAAATTTAGGTGCCTCACCTCCTCTCATAAAACCAATGGGGATTGATGACGTCCCAATTGTGACTGCAACTTTTTGGACAGACAACCCCAAAAAAGGCAGTTATGAACTACAACAAGTATCACAAGCCATTGAAGCTGAAATTAAACGAATTCCTAATACGCGTATTGTTGATACGACTGGTGGCCCTGAGCATGTAGTCCACATTTTATTAAACCCTGAAGAAATGTCTGCCTATAATTTAGATTTTGCTAGTATTGAAAATGCACTAAAAATGAATAACATAGCAACACATTCAGGATTTAGAACGCAAAACAATCAAACCATTCCAGTTGAAACAGGTACATTATTGACCACTGTAGATGACATAAAAGATCTTGTCGTGTCTGTGGCAAATGGTTCACCTGTATACCTAACTGATATAGCTACTATTACTGATAGTGCAGATACACCTGAAAATTATGTCTGGATGACAGCTGGCAAAGCATGGAAAGGTATTGAAAGGCCCAATTTCACACCTGCAGTTACACTAGCTGTTGGAAAAAAGGCAGGAAGTAACGCTGTCGACATTGCAAATGCTGTCATCAATGCCACAGAACATTTAAAAGAAAGCCATATTCCAGCAGATGTACATGTAGAAATAACCAGAAATTATGGTAAAACTGCTGATGACAAAGCCAAAAAACTCATGACTAAATTAGCATTTGCAACTGCATCTGTGGTGTTATTGATAATGATATTCTTAGGGTGGAAAGAAGCCATTGTTGTTGGATTAGCTGTTTCAATAACTTTAGCCATCACATTATTTGCATCTTGGGCCTATGGTTTTACTTTAAACCGTGTGTCTCTATTTGCTTTGATTTTTTCTATTGGTATCTTAGTGGATGATGCTGTGGTTATTGTTGAAAATATCCATCGACATATTGGTTTAGGAAAAAAGAAACTCACTGAATTAATACCAATTGCCGTAGATGAAGTTGGAGGGCCTACAATTCTAGCCACTTTCACTGTAATAGCTGCATTGATGCCAATGGCGTTTGTCTCAGGTCTTATGGGGCCTTACATGAGCCCTATCCCTATTAATGCGAGTATGGGTATGCTTTTGTCACTTTTAATCGCTTTAATCATTACACCATGGTTGTTTAAAAAAATTATCGGCAATAAGATTCATCACAATGAGAACAATACAACGAATAAAAGCATCTTTAGCACCTTGATGAAACCATTTCTTAGTAACGATAAAAAAGGCAAATTTAACCGTTATTTATTGGTAATAGGAGTGGTATTTTTGATGCTTTTGTCAGTTTTATTGGTTCCATCACAAAAAGTGATTTTAAAGATGTTGCCATTTGACAATAAATCTGAAATCCAAATTGTTGTTGATACGAAAGAAGGCACGACACTCGAAACGACTAACCAGATCATGATAGAAATCAGTGAATATTTGAAAAACATCCCTGAAATAGAACACATGGTTGCCTATGCTGGAACAACATCTCCGATAAATTTTAATGGACTTGTTAGGCAATATTTCTTAAGAGAAGGTGCCAACGTGGGTGATATACAAATAACTTTAGCCGACAAACATGACCGTGAACGAAAATCACACGATGTTGCAGTTGCAATTCGTAAAGAAATTACAAACATCGCAAAAAAACATAACGCTCTGGCTAAAATTATTGAAGTACCTCCAGGGCCTCCTGTGCAGTCGCCAATTGTTGCAGAAATTTATGGGCTGTCAGATAGTAGCCGCAATTCTACAGCTAATCGAGTTAAAAGCGTTTTCCATAAAGCTGCTGGAATCGTTGACATTGACACATCAGTTGAAGCGAATAGTTTACGTGAAATCATTGTCATTGATCGTGCCAAAGCCAGCCAACTTGGGATAAGCCAAGCACAAATTGCAAAATCAATAAGCACAGCACTACAAGGTTCAGATGTCAGTTATTTACACAACCAGAATAATAAATACAACACGCCTATACGTTTAGAAATCCCAAGTGATCGGCAAAATGAGTTACAAACCTTGTTAAACATTCCCATTACTACCTTCAATGGATCACAAGTTATTTTGGATGAAGTCGTCACTATTCAACAATCAAATTGGCAAAAAAACATCTACCATAAAGATTTACTACCAGTAACTTTTGTTACTGCAGATATGTCAGGGTATCAGGACTCCCCACTATACGGCATGTTTGAATTAGTTGATCTTATTGAAAAAAATGAGAAGATTAAACAAAATTATATTTCAGCACCACAATTTGTCAATCAACCCACAATTAAATGGGATGGTGAATGGCAAATCACTTTCGAGACTTTTAGAGACATGGGAATCGCCTATGGCATCGGCTTGATTTTGATATATCTACTTATTGTTGCTCAGTTTAATTCTTACTTCGTACCTTTAATAATAATGACACCAATTCCCTTAACTATCATAGGCGTTATGCCTGGTCATTGGATAGCTGGCTCACAGTTTACAGCAACTTCAATGATAGGTATGATTGCCTTGGCAGGTATCATTGTGCGTAATTCAATATTACTAGTGGATTTTATATCCTTGCAGGTGAAGTCTGGTATCAATTTAAAAACTGCTGTTGTTGATTCTGCCAAAGTTCGAGCCAAGCCAATTATTCTCACTGGAGTGGCTGCTATGATGGGAGCTTTTTTTATACTAGATGACCCAATATTTAATGGTTTAGCTGTTTCTTTAATTAGTGGCATTTTAGTATCGACTGCATTAACATTGGTTTTAATACCTGTGTTGTATTTTTGGTATTTGTCGAGGTTTGGTATAAAAGGATAAATCGCAACTATTCAGTATGTCTTTGATACGCAAAAAAAATTAAATGGGAAGTTGTGACAAATCAATTATTTCAATGTAGGCGTTACATCTAATTCTACAATTTTTCCATCACGTACAATTTTTAATTTAACTGTTTTATCAGCTTGTAATGCATCAAGCACATCAACAAAACTATAGATGTTATCTATGCTTACACCTGACATTTCCACTAGTATATCTCCACCTTTAATTCCTGCCCTATCTGCTGGAGAACCATTAGCTGTTCCACTCAACAAGACACCTTTACCTTCGTAACCATACTCAGGAATTGTGCCCAAGTAAATACTATTTCTAACGTCTTTTTTATTCTTCGGTTTTCTCTTTTGATAATCAAGCGGCTGTTCTTGTAAGGCTAATCCACGCGTAATCAGCGCTAGCAATTTAGATATTTTAGCAATTCCATCGTAATTGATTAAATCAGCTGTATCTCTTGGGCTATGGTATTGAGGATGTGATCCAGTAAAAGCTGACAAGACTGGTACATTATGTGAATAGAAATTTGTGGCATCTGTTGGCACATTTATGTTTTCTTGCAAGGTGATATTCAATCCAACTGGCGCATTACGTTGTTCGATAATTTTATTCCATTGACTACTTGAGCCACTGCCTTGTATTATCAGTGTTTCACGTAATCGACCAATCATATCCATATTAATATTGGCCATAAATTGAGATGACAAGTCCTTTTCCCCATACGATTCAAGCATACGTTTTGATCCAAGCAAACCTATTTCTTCACCTGACCAAAAGGCAAATACTACATCACGTTTAGGGCTAAACTTGCCTTTATTTTTTAACATTACTAGGTATTCTGCAATAACTAACAATCCGGCAACACCAGAAGCATTATCATCAGCACCTGGATGAACCAATCCCTTTTCATCCTCTCTTGCTAACGATGCAGAAGTTTCCCCATGACCAAGGTGATCATAATGTGCACCAAGTATTACAGCAGGCAAATCACTATTTCCTTTCAAGTAGGCCATAATATTGATACCCTTCTTAGCTTCTTGTTTTAAATCAACTTGAGCTGAAACATCGAGTTCTTTGAATGTAAAGCCTTTAATGTATTCACCTGAATCTAATTTTCTTTGAATAGCAGGCCAATCTTTATTCATGTCTTTGAACCAGCGATCAACGACATTTTTATTAATTGAAATAACGGGCATACCATCATTGCTTGTTGATGAATTAGATGAAAGAGGAATTAACTCTTCTTGTTCAACTGTGTTGATTCCATTCACAAATAGCACGCCTTTAGCACCGTGCTTACGGGCATTCATCACTTTTTGCCTTTCGCTGGAAAAACGATTGATTGCTACCCTTTGTTTTGCACTGATTCTCTCAGGCATATAACGCATAAGCAATACCCATTTATTCTTAACATCTATATTTGAATAAGAGTCATAGGCACTTTCAGGCTTACCTTCATCAGACTCCGTAATACCATAACCTACAAAAACTACTTGTGATATAGGATAAGTTCCAGTACCAGAAAAAGCCAAAGGCCTGTAATCTTTATTGATATGTAAATTTTCAGAATTTACCGTCAATCGATTCTGAGGGCCTAGTTTTGTGCCTGCAGAAAACTCAAAAGTATGTTTGTAACTTTGTGAACCCCATGGGCTAAGACCAATTTCCTTAAGAGTTGTATCAATATATTTAGCAGCATTTTCTTCACTTTTACTTCCTGCTGACCTCCCTCCCAATTCAGTAATTTTCTTAACATGTTGCGTTAAATTTTCATCATTGATTGGTGTATAAGGTTTTGCATAGGCAAACATTATTTGTAAAACTAAGAATAATCCAAGTACTAATTTCATAATATTATATAGTGATATTTTGTAATAAAAGCACAATAATTATCAGGCAATCTGATTGACAAACTATTATTCTAACCCCAATGCTTTCATTGCTGCTTGATGGTTCCAGTTACCACGGTAAATTTGTGAGACATTATTATTGTCTTTTTTACGTGTCCAATACAACTCATCACCCTCAGGTGTAAATACAGGCAAACCATCAAAACCAGGTAAGTTACTTGCTCTTACAGGAGCATGTTTGCCTTCGGCATCAACAATGTATAATTCAAAATTGGCATAACCCATGGTGTTGGTTGTGTAAATAATGTACTTCTGACTTGGATGATAATAAGGAGCCCACGACATATTATTAGCAGTCGTTAATTGTTTTTTATCGCTGCCATCAATATTCATTGTATAAATCTCTGCTGTCATTCCATCTGCAGAAAACCTTCGCCACACAATTTTTTTACTATCTGGTGAAAAGAAAGGTCCACCATCATAACCTTTGTGAGTAGTTAGTTGTTTAAGCTCTGTTCCATCTGCTTTCATAATAAAAATATCCATCATATAAGACTGATCTACAGCAAATGTTTTGACCTCTTCTTTACTTAATTTATCTGATTCATCATTGTAACCATTACGATTTGATGCAAAAGCTATCCATTTCCCATCAGCAGAAAAACTACCTTCAGCATCATAACCCCGTGCTTTAGTTAATTGACTTGTCCCAGAACTATCTTTGATAAATAAGTCGTAATTTTCGTCGTAATCCCAAGAATATCGACGTTTTTCACCAGAAGCTCTAAAGTCAAGTTCAGCTTGTTGTTTTTGTTTTGCATTTGCATCCAAATGAGTTGAAGCATAGAGTAATTGTTCACCATCTGGATGAATCCATGAGCACGTAGTTTTACCTACGCCATTTGAAATCATCTCTACATCTCCTAACTCCAAATCCATCTTAAAGATTTGATAAAAAGGGTTATCCTCTAACCTTTCACTTTGGAATATCAATTGATTACCATCCGCAGAAAAATAGCTTTCGCCAGAACGTTTACCATCAAATGTTAGTTGGTTAATATCAGTTAATAACTCGGCCGATTTATTGCCTTCAATTGATTTGTTACTTATTTGTGGTGGTTTTGGCGCTTCCTGGGTCATAACCTCTTTACTCTTATGTGAGCATGATGCGAGGAGTAGTAAACTAAAAATTGCTGCATATTTCATAATTATTCCTAAATGTTTTTAACTGTGTCTGCTAATTGAGTGGCGAATTTTTCAGCTAAGTCTTTATCTTGCGCCTCTACCATAACTCTGAGCATTGGTTGTGTACCAGATGCTCTAATTAATGTTCGCCCTTTATTTCCGAGCGCTTTGTCAATTTCTGATGCATGAGAGAGGACGTCTTTATGTTTTGCCAATTCCTTGGCATTTTCTATGGTAATATTAATAAGCACTTGTGGATATAAAGGGATTTCTGCTGCTAATTCTTTTAGACTCTTCCCTTCATTTTTCATTACTATCAACACCATCAATGCACTAACTATACCGTCACCAGTAGTTGCTAATTCTAAATTTAAAATGTGGCCTGAAGACTCTCCTCCTAAATGCCAATCATGCTTTTTTAAAAGTTGATGCACATACCTGTCACCAACATTTGCGCGAACGAAATCAATGTTTAATGCTGACAATTCTACCTGCATTGCTTGATTAGTCATGAGTGTACCAACAACACCACCATTTAATCTGTTATTCTTGTGCAAGTGTTTGGCTACTATAAATATTAACTGATCGCCATCTATGACACTACCATAATGATCAACCATTAACACCCTATCGCCATCACCATCCAATGCGATGCCTAAATCTGCACCGGTTTCTAATACTTTTTCTTGAAGTATTTGTGGTTCAGTAGATCCGCAGTCTTGATTAATATTTAAGCCATCCGGTTTATTTCCAACGATAGTGACATTAGCACCTAATTCAGAAAATACCTGTGGAGCAATGTGATAGGTGGCTCCATTGGCACAATCCACAACTATTTTCAAACCAGCTAAAGATTGCTGTCTAGGAAAAGCACTTTTACAAAACTCAATATAACGACCAGCCGCATCCTCTATTCGTTTTGCCTTACCTAACTCTTTACTTGCAACTGTTGTAAATTCTTTTTGTAACTCTGCTTCAATTTGTAATTCAAGCTCATCTGATAGCTTTTCACCATTGAGGTCAAAAAACTTTATGCCATTATCGTAATATGGATTGTGAGAGGCTGATATGACTATACCAGCACTGGCATGCATGGAACTGGTAATCCAGGCAATAGCTGGTGTCGGCATAGGTCCAAGCAACAAGCAATTACAACCTGATGAAATCAACCCGGCTTCTAATGCAGACTCCAACATATAGCCTGAAATACGGGTATCTTTCCCAATGACAATTGTTTTTGCTGGTGATAAACCACCTAAAACTTTACCTGCTGCACGACCAAGTTTCAAGGCAAATTCTGCGGTCATAACCTTACCACCAACTTCTCCACGAATACCATCTGTTCCAAAATATTTTTTTTCTATCATAATTCCAGTAATGGTCTAAGCCATTTTACATAAGTTCTTGTGTAATTGTTAATACATCTGATGTTGCTTTAACATCATGTACGCGAAAATATTGAGCGCCTTGGGTAAAGGCAAATTGGGCTAGTGCCAAACTACCATATAGCCTATCATCTGTTTTTGCATTAAGTATATCGCCAATCAAGGTTTTTCGTGAAACTCCTATCAAAACAGGATACCCTAATGATTTAATTGTCTTAATATTTTTAAGTAAAATCAAATTATGTTCTAATGTTTTACCAAATCCTATACCAGGATCTAAAATTATACTGTCTCGCTTAATTCCAGATGATAGGCAAAAATCCAGCCTTTGCGTAAAAAACTCCATGACCTCATTCAAAACATCAACATACTCAGGCTTGTCTTGCATAAATTTTGGCTGACCTTTTTTGTGCATCAAACATACAGGCAAATTTTCTTTCGCCAATAAATCAACACATCCATCACTTTGCAAAGCATTAACATCGTTAATAAAATTTGCACCAACTTCAATGGCCTTTTGCATTACTTCTGCTTTAGAAGAATCAATAGATAGAACTAAGCCGGGGTATTTTTTCGATACTGCCTTTATAACAGGAATCACTCTTTTGATTTCTTCTTCAACGGAAACCAGGTTGGCTCCAGGGCGTGTCGATTCTCCACCAACATCTATGATATCAGCACCTTGAGAAATTAGCTTATCTGCTTGAAGTAAAGCTTTTTCAGTAGAATAAAACTGGCCGCTATCAGAAAAAGAATCCGGAGTTACGTTAATAACTCCCATAATTTTAAATGCTTTAACCATCAATTACGATGATGTCGCTTCATCACCAATGTTGCTATTTTTATCACCCTTGCTATGATCTTCCTTTTTTGATGGTTGTTTAGGTGCTTTATCATCATCTTCCCAACCCTCTGGAGGTGTCACTTTTTTTCCTTCCATAACTTCAACAACTTGTTTATCATCTAGCGTTTCATATTTTAACAACGCTTCAGACATCGCATGTAATTTATCTATATTATTTGTTAACAACTCAGTTGCCTTTTCATAATTTGTATCTATTATTTTTTTAATGGCATCATCAATTAACTTAGCCGTAGCATCTGATAAATTTTTATGTTGAGTGACTTGGCGTCCTAAAAACACTTCACCTTCATCTTCTGAATACAGTAGCGGACCAAGACCTTCTCCAAATCCCCATTTAGTTACCATATCACGAGCTATGCTGGTTGCATGCTGTATATCACTTGATGCACCAGTTGAGATTGCATCCTTACCGCCCAGTAACTCCTCTGCGATTCGCCCACCGTAAGCCATAGCAATTTGTGAATTTAATTTGACTTTACTAACTGACACTTCATCTTTAACAGGCATAGACATTGTAACACCAAGAGCTCTGCCTCTTGGGATAATAGTGACCTTATAAATTGGATTATGCTGTGGCGATAAATAACCAACTATAGCATGACCTGCTTCATGGTAAGCTGTAACTTTTCTATCATGGTCATCCATCACCATTGACTTTCGTTCTGCACCCATGAGTATTTTATCTTTTGCCTTTTCAAAGTCCTCCATGTTAACCTCTGTAGCATTACCTCGAGCTGCAAATAAAGCTGCTTCATTAACTAAGTTTGCTAAATCCGCACCTGAAAAACCAGGAGTTCCACGAGCCAGCATTTTAGGTCTAACATCATTAGACATAGGAACTTTTTTCATGTGAATTTTCAATATAGCTTCTCTTCCCAATATATCTGGTAAAGGAACGACAACTTGCCTATCAAATCGACCCGGTCTAAGAAGTGCCTTATCCAATACATCTGGCCTATTGGTAGCTGCAATCACGATCACACCTTCATTGCCTTCAAATCCATCCATCTCGACTAACAACTGATTGAGAGTTTGCTCTCTTTCATCATGACCACCACCCATACCAGCACCACGCTGACGGCCTACGGCATCAATTTCATCAATGAATATTATACAAGGGGAACTCTTTTTAGCCTGTTCAAACATATCACGTACACGAGAAGCACCAACACCTACAAACATTTCTACAAAATCGGAACCGGATATAGTATAAAAAGGTACTTTTGCTTCACCTGCTATCGCTTTTGCAAGTAAAGTTTTACCCGTACCAGGAGAGCCAACCATCAAAACACCACGTGGAATATGACCACCTAATTTTTGAAATTTACTAGGGTCTCTTAAAAAATCAACGATTTCACCCACTTCTTCTTTTGCTTCTTCAATACCTGCAACATCATCAAAGGTGACCTTTATTTGGTCTTCTGTCAATAGTTTTGCTTTGGACTTTCCAAAGCCCATGGCTCCACCTTTACCACCACCACCTTGCATTTGACGCATGATAAAAAACCATAGGCCTACTAAGAGTATAATTGGAAAAATAGTTTCAAATATACGAAATGCCATTGACTCTTCAGGGGCTGGCAAATATTTTGCCTCTACTTTTTGTGCAATAAGCTCATCTGTTAACTTGTCATCTTTTGGCGCATGAACAATTATTTTTTCCCCATTGCTTAATTCAGCGGTGATAATCTTATGAACACTTGTCGTTGAATTTACCTCAACAGATCTAACCTGACCTTCTTGCAGCATTTCATAAAACCTAGTGTAAGTGATTTCACTGGTGTTGGGATTCTGTTGCACAATGGTATTAAATACTGATAAAAGTACTAATAAAACGACAACCCATAAAATTAAATTTTTTGTGATATTACTATTCAAAACTTATTTCCTAATTTTTAGTTCAATTATTAACCCTTAAAGCCTATGCCAACGGCATAAACTTCCCGACTACGAGGTCGAGATGCTTTTGGTTTTCGCATTACGACTTTTTTAAAATTGTTTTTTAACTCTGCCAAATACTCATCAAAGCCTTCACCTTGGAATATTTTGACCGCATAATTGCCATTTGGTTTTAAACATTGATGACAAAAATCCAATGCCAACTCAGCAAGATACATAATACGTGGCTGATCTACTGACATGACTCCACTAAGATTGGGGGCAATATCAGATAATACAAGGTCTATTTTGTCATCTCCAACCAATTCAAGCAATTCATTTAACACCTCATCCTCACGAAAATCGCCTTGTATAAATTCAACACCTTCGATAGGTTCTATTTCAAGCAAATCCATACCAATTATTCTCACATTATTTGGAGCTATCTTTCGAGCAACTTGACACCAGCCACCTGGAGCACAACCTAAGTCCACTACATTCTTCACATTAGTTAAAAGACCATCTTTTTCATGAAGTTCTTCCAATTTAAATGCAGATCGTGCTCGGTACCCACGTTCTTGTGATAATTTTACCCAATAATCATCAAAATGTTCGCGTAACCAGTTATTTGAGCTCTTACTTCTTGCCATCAGTTAATTCATCGTTAAAATGGCAACATTAACATATTAGTATAAAATTTCATAGATGAACAAAAAAGTAATAAAATATTTACGCGGAATCAGCCATCATATTAAACCTGTGGTTATGATTGCAGATAAAGGACTAACAGAAAATGTAATGCATGAAATAGACATTGCACTTGATTTACACGAATTAATTAAAATTAAGATCCGTATGGACAAAGAGACACGCACAGAATTTATAGAGAAAATTTTGAAACAGACTGGTGCTAGCAAGGTACATTCAATAGGTCAAGCCCTTACCATTTATCGACATAACCCAGACAACCCACAATTTGATTTAAGTGAATAACATTGGAACTAAACCAAAACTCAGTTGGCGAATACAACACTATTAACAAAGTCTCAGATGATAACATCATAATTAATCAAAAATCTCATAATCAATCCTGTATTCTTTCCAACAATAATTTACTCTTAAACCTGAACTTGTCATCCATTGATGACATTACAGAAATACACATTAAACAATTGCTGCTAACAGAACCGGAAATCGTTTTATTTGGCTCTGGAAATGTACACCAATTTCCAAATATAGAACTTTTAAACCCAATCGCTAAACTAGGTATAGGATTTGAAGTCATGAACAACAAGTCCGCTGCTCGCACCTATAATGTATTGATAGCTGAAGAAAGAAAAGTCGCCTGTTTACTCATTCTAAAAAACACACCTATTTATTGATAATTAAAAGTGTAGGTAAATTTTCATTCGTACACGACTATAACCATAACAATTATATCGATATTGTAACATTTTTGAGCTAAATCATTTTTTGTCACAATGAATCATTTTCATTGCAGACAAAGCTGCGGGGGTTGGTGCAGAAGGAAATACAATCACTTTTATTAGTGACAAGAATAACAAAGCAATTATAACCCATAAGACCTTTACTTTTTTCATAATCATTAAGTATATTTAAACTATTCATTCCTATTATAAATAGAATCGTTATAATCTTTATGACATAAATCAAATTAGAGGATCTTTTCATAATTATGATGAAACTAACACCTTTTCACCTAGCCATCCCTGTTAAAAATTTAGAAGAGTCTCGTCTATTTTATGGACAACTTTTAGAATGTGAAGAAGGGAGAAGCACCAAGCATTGGATTGATTACAATTTTTTTGGCCATCAATTAGTCTGCCATATATCCAAGACCATAGCTAAAGCCTCTTGTGAAAATCCTGTGGACAACAAACAAGTGCCTATTCCTCATTTTGGGGTGGTATTAGAGATGGAAAAATGGCAAGAATTACGTGACAAACTTATAAAACATAAGATTAAATTTGTTGTTAAGCCCTATATTCGTTTTAAAGGAAAAGCAGGTGAGCAAGCCACTATGTTTTTTTATGACCCAAGCGGTAACGCATTAGAATTTAAAGCTTTTAATGATATACAAGGTGAATTGTTTAAAAAATAAAACGTATTCAAAACTTCCTTGCTTTGAATACGTAGAGAGCTAATTTCACTTGAACGTGATAAAGTTATTCATTAGGGCCAATTATGATTCCTTTCGGTTTTCTTGTAAGCAACCTCTTAGTGCGGTTAAATAACCGTGTCCTTCCTGCTTTGATATCCAAGCCAATTCCATACAATGCTGGCACCATCATTAATGTCACAAAGAATGCAATCATGACGCCAAAGGCTAATGACACCACAATTGGTTGTAAAAATGCAGCCTGCGTTGAGCGTTCTAGCATCATTGGTAATAGCCCTGCAATTGTAGTAACCGACGTTAGCAATATTGGCCTAAACCTTACCACACCTGCTTCGATTATAGCTTGTTTAGCATCCATTCCTTTTTCTTTCAATCGATTACAATAGTCCATTAACACAAGGTTATCATTAACCACTACACCGGCGGCAGCGGCAATGCCGAAATATGAAAATATTGCCATGGTTAGATTCATAAACATATGGCCATAAATTGCACCAATAAAAGCATAAGGCATAGCAATTAATATTAATATTGGTTGAGAATAACTCTTAAACGCAACTGCCAACAGTGTATACATAGCGAAAAAAGCGATAAAATATAAACCCATAACTTCTTTAACAAAACGTTTTTGGCCTTCAGCTTGTCCTACTGAACCCTTTTTTATACCTGTGTATTTTTTCTCCCAATCGGGGAAAAAATTCTCATCTAAGTCTTTCATAATGTCATCACTGACATCTTGCTTTAAATCTGCACTTATACGTGCGGCACGGCTACCATTCCAGCGTTGGATACGTTTTATACCCGGTGCATAATCAAGGTTTGCAACAGATAATAAAGGCATTTCATTGCCCTTTGCACCACGCACATAGAAGTCTTTTAAACTCTCAATCGAACGTCTTGATTCTAACGGGTATTTAACCTTTACCCTTACATCTTGGCCATTACGTGGTAATCGTTGTACTTCTTCACCAAAGTAGGCTTGCCTGACTTGGCGATTAACATCTGCTAAAGTTAAACCTAATTTTGCAGCTCCTGGTTTTAAGGTGATCCTAATTTCATCTGATGCAGCAATTAAATTGTTACGCACATCATAAAGATTATTGTATGTCCGCAACTGCTCTTCTAGTTCCGAGGTTGCAGCACGTAAAATATCCAAATCTGGATGTCTAATTGATAACTCGAAGGCTGGGTCATTATTGCCTTGTGAATATTGAACTGTCACTTCTCTTGCATCCGGGATATCACCTAATAATTCACGCAAGCGAATTGATGCTTCTTTAGCCGTTTTTGTTCTTTCTTCAGGTGGAACTAATTTAACAATAGCAATAACACTGTCACGTCGTGAACGCGTGTACCAATTTTCAATCAAGTTATCTTTACCACTTGATTGTTCATTGACCTCATCAACTAACTCTTGCTCAGCTTTTTGTAGTTGAGCTAATATTTCTAAAGCACGAGAGTATGGTGCTCCCTCAGGTAATACCACATTGATGATAATCTCATCAGATTCAATATCAGGCATAAAACTTTTCTTTACCCAACTGCTTCCAAATAACCCAAATGCAACGAGTAACAATCCAAAGAAAAAACTTACTGTTACGTACCTATTATGCATGCACCAATATCCAATTTTACGGTACCTAATTTGTGCAAAATTTGTAATACTATTGGCAATTTTCTTTTGAATCAAGGTGAATTTACCGGTGTTTTTCGCTTTTCTTGGCTTCATTTTAGATAAATGTGCTGGTAAAATTAATAATGACTCAACTAATGAAAACGCTAAAGCCAAAATCACTACCCAGGTTATGTGCCGAGTGAATTCACTGGTCGAACCACCCAAAAACAACCAAGGGAGGAAGGCCATTATTGTAGTTAACACACCAAATATAACAGGTTTTGCAACCAGTTGAGTTCCTGATATTGCCGATTTAACACCACCACCTAATCGGCCCGCCTCACTGTGGATACCTTCTCCCACTACTATGGCATCATCCACCACAATTCCCAAAACCAATAAAAAAGCAAAAGTTGATAGCATATTGATGGAAACACCAACCGAAGGCAACAACACAAAAGCACCTGCATAAGCCGTAGCAATTCCAACAGCTACCCAAAAAGCAACAATCGGGCGTAAAGTTAACATCAATATAAACACAACTAAAAGTAAACCTAACACAGCGGAGCTACCAATCGTCTCCATTCTCCCCTTAAAATCGTCAGCATTATCTGTCCACAATGTTAAAGTCGCACCTTCAGGCAATGTTTCTTGCCTTTTCTTAATCCAATTCCTAATTGACTCAGATGCTGTCACAATATCCATGGTCTCTGTAGTCATTACTTGTAGTAATATAGAAGGTTCGCCATTTAAAGTGGCAAGAATTGGATTATCTTCAAATCCATCAATTACTGTGGCAACATCCCCAACTGTTATCACGCCACCATCATCAGATTGACGTACAATTATAGATGAGAAATCATCTTTACTATTGGCTTGATTACGTACTTTTAATTGAAAGTTTCCAACTTGTGTTCTAACAGACCCAGCCGATTGGTTAATAGAACTATTTCGAATTGCAGTTGCTACATCGTCAAAACTTAATTTGTACCGTCTTAGTGATTCTTTGCCAATTTCTATCGAAACTTCTTCACGTCTTGTTCCAAATAATTCGACGATACTAACAGCTGGCAGGCTGGCGGCTTCACGACGTAGCTGCTCAGCAAGATACTTAAGCTCTCTTTCACTTAATTCACCAGAAATAGCCACACGAATGTATTCATTACGATTAACCCATTGCTGCACAATTGGTGGTTCAACATCTCTTGGGAATGAGGAAATAGAATCGACGCGAATTTTGACATCATTCATAAATTGAGTGAAGTTAGCATTTTGATTCGCTAATAGCGAAACATTGCCTTCACCTTCACCAGCAGAAGAACGTACCCATTCTACCTCATCCAAGTCTCGGACTGACTCTTCTATTCGCATAATGATTTGTTCTTCAACATCTTGAGGTGTGGCACCAGGCCAAGATACGTTTATTTCCAAACCGGGGAAGCGTACTTGCGGGTTCATCTCCCTTTCCATTTTGTTGTAACCAATATAACCCGCAATGATCAAACCTATCATGATTAAATTTGCTGCAACAGTGTTTTTTGCCCACCAAGCAATTAAATTATTCATCTAGATCAACCTTGTTTAATAGTATGAACTTTAGTATCAACCTGTTCGTTTCGATTAATAGCAATCACTTCCATACCATCTGTAACAGACGGTACTGCCGAAGTGACAACCTTTTCTCCCACACTAACACCACTTGCTAAGTGGACATAATCTTGATTAGTTGATAGTACAACCACTTTTCTAATTTCTAGCTTACTGTCTTCATTAACAACATAAACTTTATCATTACTGTGCAAAGCCAAACGAGGTAATTTTAGGGTATCTTGGCTTTTATGGCTATCAATGCTGGCATTTACATACATTCCTACTGCCATAGCTGTTCCATCATCTGACCCAGCTCCATAAGGATCATCAATTTCAGCTATCGCATAAACCAACCGAGTGTTTTTATCAATTGCTGCATTGGTTCTGACAATATGCCCTTGCCATTGATGAGGCTGATTACCCACAGTTGCAGTAAATGTAACTGATGGAGCATTAGTTGTATTTGCCATAAACCCCATAGGCAAACTTAATTCACCTAACTGTGAATCCGTTAAAGGTAACCTCACTTCTACAACTTCCGTAGAAAAAACATGACCTAATATAGTAGCTGGAGTAATGTATTGACCAATGGCAATAGTTTCATTAAGCACACGTCCTGTAAAAGGAGCCGTGATTTCAGTGCGTTGTAAATTTAATTCCGCCGCACTTAAATCTGCTTGCGCTGCTTTTAACAAGGCACGAGCTTCGGCAATTTGAGGGATATTAAGGGCATAATCTGATGGTTTTCCTTTATGCTTTCTTTGCCATTGTTCTTTTTTGATTTTTGAATTGGCTAATTCTTTTTCTACATTAACTTTAGCCGATGCCACCTGAGCTTGTGCACGTGTAACAGCTACTTGATAATCTCGGTCATCAATTTTAATCAATGTTGTTCCTTTTGAAAACTCTGATCCTTCTGAAAACTGAGGAGAAATGGAAAGTATTTGACCTGAAACTAAAGAAGTAAGGTCTATTTCAGTTTGTGGTTTCACCTCTCCTTGGCTTGTGACATTAAGATTTACTGTTTCAGCTTTAACTTCGTCAACAAACAAGGAGAGTAAACGTTGCTCAGGAGGCTTTTTTTCTAAAGGTGGTTTTGCTGCAACCAAAACCTGGACAATAAAAATGCTGGCAATTAATACCAGCACTGGTGATAGTACATTTTTTAAAAATTTTTTCATGATAGCCCCATGTTAATATAACGTTTATTTGTTAACGAATAATTTATAATGTTGTTACAAAATTAATTATTAGATTTATTTTCTGCCTTTGCAAAACTCTGAAGTGATAGAAAACATCTTCTTATTATATTATTTCAAAAAATAGGCATACTTTCATGAGCCGAAAGTCACTAATTATATTTTAATAAAGTTTTATGGTATAATTGCTTGATGAACTATAACTTGCGGGGAATAGCATGAATAAAGTTTCGTTATACATTATTTTAATAGGGATAAACTGTACTTCTGTTTTAGCTAATACACAAAAAACTCATCCCATCGCCGCTGCTAACGGCGGATATCTAGCACCGGTTAATTTAGAACAGGTAGCCTTATGGGACCCTCAAAATCCTGATATTAACGTTATTCATTCGGCAGCGATTCATATTGCAACACAGCAGTGTACTGACGGAGGTTTTGGATGGCCGCACAATGACTGTTCATCCACATTCCATAACATTACCGCACCAATTCTCAACGGCATACACAAAGCTTGGGAACAAACAGGGACTACAGCCTATTTGGGAATGTTGATTAACGGTGGTGACTTTGATTTATTATCAGAGTATAGCAATGGAGAGTCCCGTTTTTCTACTGAGACACCTTTATTCATGTGGAACTTGTCACAAGCTTCAAGTGATTCTACTTACAGTGATTTTGTTGACACAGCATTTTTCACTGAGTTAGAAAACAACACTTATGGACCTGATGACTTAGATACAAGTGGGTGGATTAATAGTGTTATCATATTTCGTCAAGGCACGTGGGTTAATTTGTTACCTTGGGAATTTAAATCATTGCCAATGATAGCAAGAAAACATGGGAGAATGACACAGGCACAATTATTTGAACAAGCCATATTGGATAGTTTTAACAGCATGGATGACACCAGCCCTCAAACTGTTTATAGTGATTTAATTGGGATTGCAGGTGGATTATGGGGGCTATCGGAAATAAACAGACAAAACTTCCCTGCCATTGTTTCACCTAATCACCATATAAATGGAATGAATTCTATTGAAGAGTTAGCAGATTTTCTCGTCAGCAAACAAAACCTTGATGGGTCATGGTATTGGCACTCTGATTTAGTTTCACCCGTACCTACTGAAGATGATAAGGACACACAAACAACAGCATATGCAATTTTAGCGCTTATCAAAGCAAACCAAAGATTAGCAAAAGATTATTTACCTGCAATAAATGCTGGACAAAATTGGTTGGAGTCAATCCAAGACCAATTTGGCGGTTTTCCAAGTTTTCCCGGTGGAGATGAAAACACTGAAGTCGAAGCCGAAGCATTGTCTGCACTTGCCACTGATATAATTGAGTATTCAGAACTCATGTTCAGCGATGGGTTTGAATAATATTGATTGAATAAATTACGGTTAATATGAGTTATTATCGGAGTTTTTCTTATAATAGATATACATTGCTATCCATAGTAATACTGGAAACCAAATACTTTTTGTGAATATCCCCGCCAGTATATAAGTGATAAAAACGATGAATTTATTTAGATTAGAAAAGTTAGCAATTTTCAATGAAATCAAAACCGCAACTAAAAAAAACAAGTCTAACC
Organism: Alcanivoracaceae bacterium; assembly: GCA_016744455.1. GTDB lineage: Bacteria > Pseudomonadota > Gammaproteobacteria > Xanthomonadales > Marinicellaceae > NORP309. The sequence goes on along the minus strand of JADGEI010000001.1, from coordinate 115,003 downwards.
ACATGACTGTCATTGATGGGGTTTCCACAGCAAATACAATTTGTGGAATTGAAACAAAAATTATCATAATAAAAACTTGCATAGAAAAAATTATACAACAAAGCCAATAAAAAATCATGCTATACTCTGATTGATTGCTATTATAGTGCTTGAGAATTTTTTTCCGTACTCCTAAATAAATTTGGCAATGCAACTCAAAGAAGATAAAGTTATAGTATCAAAACAAACATCATGTATGACACTCTAAACAAAGTTTAAAATGAACCTAAGTATAAAATCTAAATTTCTAGTCACTGGTGGAATTATTGCTGGATTAGCTGCCATTTGGCATGTACTGTGTCTTTTCGGAGGAGTAAGCTGGTTGGCTTTTGCTAGAGCTCCACCAACAATAATCGAATCCTATGAACAAGGGACAATGCTTGCACCAATTGCCACAATTATTGTTGCTGGTTTAATGTTTGCTTGTACGGCATATGCATTCTCGGGTGTTGGATTCATTCGAAAAATACCACTGATAAAATCAGCTCTAGTTACCATATCAGTACTTTTTATACTTCGCGCTCTTTTAGTGATCCCTCGCTTGAAACGAGAGTGCTTTTCAGACACGTGGCAAATTGTAGCAAGTAGTGTATTCTTATTTGTAGGCATTTGTTACTTGCTTGGGAGTATAGAAGCATTTCGAGCTAATAAATTAAAGAAATAAAATCACATCATCATACTAAATAATTCTGGTTTATCATTAAGGTAATCACTGTAAAAATCTTTGGCTTTCATGCGTTTAACTAAAGGTTTAAAATCACGTGTGTTTTTTAATTCTATCCCAACTATAGCTGGGCCATGAGCACGGTTATGTTTTTTATGGTACTGGAAATAAGTGATATCGTCATTTTCCCCAAGTATTTCTGCTACGAATTCTTTGAGTGCACCTGCACGTTGAGGGAAACGAACCATAAAGTAATGCTTCAACCCTCCATAGAGTAAAGCTTTTTCACGAATTTCCTCTATACGAGTGATGTCATTATTACTACCACTTAGTATGCAAACCACGGTTTTATTTTTGATTTTATTGGCATATTGTTCAAGTCCGGCTAATGATAAGGCTCCAGCTGGCTCTACAACTATGGCATCTTTATTGTATAAGTTTAATATCGTTTGGCAAATTAAGCCATCATCAACAGTAATTATCTCATCTATATTATCTTTACATATTTGATAGGTAATTTCGCCAACTTGTTGTACAGCCGCTCCGTCTACAAAGCCATTGATTTTATCAAGTTTAACAACTTTATTTGCAGTAAATGCCGCCTGCATTGAAGCGGCATCCTTGGGCTCTACACCAATTATTTTCGTGTTTGGTGATAAGTCTTTAAATACGGTTGATATACCAGAGGCTAACCCACCTCCTCCGACTGGTAGAAACAAATAATCAATTGCTTGTTGGTACTTTTCTAAAATTTCTAATGCTATCGTTGCTTGCCCTTCTATTATCTCATTATCGTCAAAAGGTGGTATGTATAGGTAGCTATTTTGTTGACAAAATTCTTTAGCAAATTTACCGGTTTCATCAAAAGTATCACCAATTAATTTGACTTCAACTTTATCATGACCAAACATTTTCACTTGTTCAATCTTTTGATTGGGTGTTGTTACCGGCATGAAAATAGTGCCCTGAATACCTAACTTGCGGCACGTATATGCCACTCCCTGCGCATGGTTACCTGCACTAGCACAAACAACATGATTGACTTCAGGATGTTGCGCAATCTTGTTATAAGCCCCACGAATTTTATAGGAACGCACTTGTTGTAAATCTTCACGCTTAAGCAAAACATTAGCAGAATAAATAGCTGAATACTGTAAATTTTCAAGTAACGGCGTTTTTTGCACCACTGCAGAAATACGTTTTTTTGCAGCTTTAATATTTTTTATTGTTGGTCTTGTGGTTTTCATATTTGCTTATCAATCAAACTTTCCAGTTCTTCTACGCGTGCTTCTAGTTTTTTTAAACGGTTTAAAACACTTTCTATTTCATTGATGTTTTTGCCTGGCATTGTGGATGAGACTGGAGTTGCTGTTTGTTGTTGTGGGGCTTCTAATTCTCCACATAACGTATGGGTGTATCGATCTTCACGTGATCCAGGGGCTTTGGAGATTTGGGTAATATAGGACTCATCACTACTTATCATATTATCCAGTGTCTCTTTAATTTCATTAACATCATGGAAATCAACCATACGATTAGTGCGCATTTTTATGTCATTCAGGGTTTGTGGTGCTCGCAGCATAAGAACGGTCAGAATAGATTGTTTTTTCCTATCTAAGTTTAATTCATTCATAACTCTGTGAGTGATATGGTTTGCTCGGCCAGCATAATCAATGCTAACTAAACCGCGGTCTCTTAATGTATTAGCTGTGTGTTCAACTTGACCCAGAGTGAGATTCATGACTAGCTCACGATTTGACTTTTGATTGCAAGCTAAGACCAATGAATTTAATGTTAGTGGATAATTGTTTGGTGTGGTTAGGTGTTTTTCCATCAAGCATGCGACTACCCTAGCCTCTAGTTGAGTGAAAAATTTTTTTTCTATTTCATTTTCTTCATTCATGTCTATTTTTTTATTAATTTATAAGTGGGGTCTTGTTATATTTTGCTTATTTATTTTCATGTTTGAATAAGGCTTTTTATTACCTTTCCCTATTTAACATGATTGATAGCTATGACAAGCAAAATACTATTTGTATTTCTTAGGTATTAAACCTGTAATTAAGGCTAAAGTATACCGTTATTTACAGGTTCAACATTTATATACGAAATTATGAATTTTGAGGTCTTAATCCACGTACTGTTTTACCCGTTTGCCAAATTTCAGAATCGTGAATTTCTTTTAGTTCTTCGTTTAGTTTTTCGCGGTAATCTTCTTTGGAGTTAGCTTCAATGGTGATACGCGCTTCATTGCCTGATGATACACTTTCGTATAACTCTTCAAATAATGGGGTATTTAACTCGCGGAATTTATGTCGCCAATCCAATGCCCCACGTTGGGCTGTGGTTGATGTATTAGCGTACATCCAATCCATGCCATTTTCTGCCACCAAAGGCATTAAGCTTTGAGTTAATTCTTCAACCGTTTCGTTGAAGGCTTCAGATGGTGAATGCCCATGTTTACGTAGAACATTGTATTGTGCTTCAAACATGCCCGCAATTGCACCCATCAAAATTCCACGTTCACCAGTTAAATCAGAGTACACTTCGCGTTTGAAGTCGGTTTCAAACAAATATCCAGAACCAACACCAATTCCTAGTGAAAGAGCTGTATCTTTCGCTTTACCTGTTGCATCTTGGAAAATAGCGTAGCTTGAGTTTAATCCTTTGCCATCTAAAAACAGCGTGCGTAATGAGCGGCCTGAACCTTTAGGTGCAACTAAAACGACGTCCACATCTTTTGGTGGAATGATTGAGGTTTGATCGTGATAAGTCACGCCAAATCCATGGGAAAAATATAAGGTATCTCCTGCATTGAGGTTTTCCTTAACTGTGTCCCATGCAGCAATCTGACCTGCATCTGATAATAGATACATAACAATATCAGCCTTTTGAGTCGCTTCAGCGATAGGAAATAATGATTTACCTGCCACAAAACCATCTTTTTCGGCTTTTGCCCATGAAGAAGATTCTTGTCGTTGCCCGACTATCACATTAAAACCATTATCGCGAAGGTTTAGTGCTTGTCCTGGGCCTTGTACACCGTAACCAAGTACAGCTATTGTCTTGTCTTTTAAGTTTGTTTGTGCTTTATCTAGTGGATATTCTTCGCGGGTAACTACTTCTTCCATTGTTCCGCCGAAATTTAGTTTTGCCATTTTTTATTACTCTCTTTTTTAGTTATGTTGTATTGATGGACATAGTCCACTTTTCGTTTTTGTTATAAGTTCCCATGCTTTCGCAAAGGTGTATTTTTGTTAATGTTTACTTCCGTACTTTAAATCAGGGAATTCAGTTTTTAATTTACTGATACTGATTGGTCCTGATCGAACAAACTCTAGTATTCCATAGGGTTCAAGTGCATCAAACAAATCTTGTGTTTCGTGTTTATGCCCCGTTTTTTCTATAATGGTATATTCACGGTGCATTGTTAATATGCGTGCATTGTGATCACGAATTATTTGCTCTGTCTTAATATGGTCTAACATGACAGATGTAGGTATCTTGTACATGGCTATTTCTTGCTGCACTATATACTCATCAGTTGAAAATACTGCTTTAATAACATCGACTTGTTTTTCCAATTGTTTTGTTATTCTTCTAATTAATTTCTCTGTGGTATGCACTTTTATCGAATAGCGAAATACCCCTGAACTTTCAGTTTCTGAAACATTAAGGCTATCGATGTTTAATTTAATCCGGGAAAAAACTGCCGTTACTCGATTTAATATACCCGCTTTATTTCTTGAAAATAGTGCCAGTGTGTAAATTTTTTCATCTTTTTCCATAGTAATTATACTCATTATTTAAGCCTCATATCAGATACTGAACAACCCGGTGAAATCATAGGAAACACATTGTTTTCTTGTCCTACCATCACTTCTAACACATAAGCACCATTATGATTAAACATTGTTTGCATCGCTTTTTTCAAGTCTTCGCGCCGACAGACTTTAACAGAGGCAATACCATAAGCTTCAGATAATTTCTGATAATCAGGGCTGGTAATTTCTGTTGAGGCGTATCTTTTATCAAAATATAACTCCTGCCATTGCCTAACCATACCTAGAAACTGGTTATTGAGAATAATAATTTTAACATCGATCTCAGACTGCATTATAGTTCCAAGCTCCTGAATGTTCATTTGCACACCACCATCGCCAACAATTCCAACAACTATTGCATCAGGTTTTGCTAATTTTGCACCCATGGCTGCAGGCACACAAAATCCCATGGTACCTAATCCACCAGATGTAATCATAGAACGAGAATTTTTAAATTTTGAATAACGGCAAGCTGCCATTTGGTGTTGCCCAACATCGGTAACGACTATGGCCTGTTGTTGAGTTAATTCATTCACTAATTCAACTACTTCTGGCATAGTCATTTCCTTTTTTGTTGGCCTCAAATCCTCTTTAATTACTGCATCAAACTCTTGTTTATCTAGCTCCTTAAAACGTTGGTACCAACTTGAATAATCACTACTAACAATTCTTTGTGTTATTTGTGGAAGTGTATATTTGACATTGCCTACCACTGCCACATCAGTCGTGACATTTTTATCTATTTCACTTTGATCAATTTCTAAATGAATAATTTTTGCTTGTTTGGCATAGGTATCTAATGTACCTGTGACTCGGTCATCAAAACGCATACCAATAGCGATTAGCACATCACATTCATTGGTAAGTAAATTCGGTGCATAGTTACCATGCATACCTAACACACCAACATGGTTTTCATGGCTATTGTCAATAGCTGAAATACCCATGATAGTTGCTGCTGCTGGAACACCTGATTTATCCAAGAAATTTTTAAACTCTGATTCAGCATTACCTAAAATGACACCTTGCCCAAAAACTACCAAAGGCCGTTGTGCATTATTAATAAGAGAAGCTGCTTCTTTAATAGAAAACAGTGATGGCGTTGGTTCGGGTAAATAGCTATTAAAGTGTTGGCATTTTTTATAACTAAAATTAAGGTAATCCATTTGTGCATTTTTGGTAATATCAATTAAAACAGGGCCAGGTCGACCTGATTTTGCAATATAAAAAGCCCTTGCAATAACTTTGGGAATTTCTGCTGCTTCTGTCACCTTATAATTCCATTTTGTAATAGGCATTGAAATATCGATAATATCAGTTTCTTGAAAGGCATCGGTACCCAATAAATCTCTATGCACTTGACCAGTAATGCAAACTAAAGGTGTTGAATCAATTTGAGCATCAGCAATTCCAGTTATTAAATTGGTAGCACCAGGTCCAGAGGTGGCGATACACACACCAACTTTACCAGATGCTCGTGCATAACCTTGAGCCGCAAGAACAGCACCTTGTTCATGCCTAACCAATACATGTTTGATGTTCTCCTGCTGTTGATGAATGATATCATATGTAGGCATAATTGCTCCGCCAGGGTAACCAAACATAATATCTACTTCTTCGGCAAGAAGGCTTTTAATAATAGCTTCAGCACCTAACATCTTTACAGCTTGTTCTGACTGTACTTCATTATCTATTTGTTGCCAATTTTTATTGACAATTTGTTTTATCGTGTTGTTTTCAGCTTTAAACATCGGTTAAACACCCTCTTGATGCGGAAGTTACATTACGTGCATATTTACGCAAGACACCACGTTTATACTTTATTTCAGGTGCATGCCATTGTTGTTTTCTAGTTAATAACTCTTCATCGCTTACATGCAATGTTAATTCGTTGGTTTCTGCGTTGATGGTAATAGTGTCGCCATTTTCCACCAATGCAATTGTGCCGCCAATCTGAGCTTCTGGCGAAACATGCCCAACCACAAACCCATGAGTTCCACCTGAAAATCGACCATCAGTAATTAATGCAACATCATTGCCAAGGCCAGCTCCAATAATGGCAGCTGTGGGTTTTAACATTTCTGGCATACCTGGGCCTCCCATCGGACCTTCATACCGAATTACAACAACATCACCTTTTTCAACTTCACCATTGGCAATGCCTTTGTTCACCGCGACTTCAGAGTCGAAAACTTTTGCTTTGCCACTAAAGTTTAATCCTTCTTTACCTGTAATTTTTGCCACACTGCCTTCACTGGCTAGATTACCAAACAATATACGAATATGGCCGGTTGCTTTAATTGGCTTATCAATCGGTTGTATTATGTCTTGAACTGGCGATAAGGACTTAACTGAAGCTAAATTTTCTGCTATAGTTTTACCCGTAATAGTCATGCATTCTGGATGTAGCATACCATTTTCTAGCATATACTTCATAACACCCGGAACACCTCCTATTTCATGTAAATCTTCCATCAAATATTGCCCACTGGGTTTAAGGTTTGCTAAAAATGGAGTGTTATCGCTAATTTTTTGAAAATCAGCTAAATCAAAATCTATACCTGCAGCATCAGCAATGGCTAGAAAATGCAAAACTGCATTAGTTGATCCACCCAAAACTGTAACTAGTCTAAATGCATTTTCCATTGATTTTTTAGTAACAATATCTCGTGGTTTTAAATCAGCTATAAGTAATTGTTCGACCTGATCGCCAACACTCAAACATTCATCGAGCTTTTCTTGGCAAATGGCTGGATTTGATGAATTGTATGGAAAACTCATTCCCATCGCTTCTATAGCTGACGCCATAGTGTTGGCAGTATACATGCCTCCACAAGCTCCCGCAGATGGACATGCCTTTTCGACTATTTGCTCATAGGTTTCTTCGTCCATTGTTCCTGCCACTTTTTCGCCCCATGCTTCAAAAGCAGAGACTATATCTAGTTTTTTCCCTTGATGGCAACCTGCCGCGATTGTGCCGCCATAAAACAATATAGATGGACGATTGAAACGTAGCATCGCCATTAATGCACCCGGCATATTTTTGTCACAACCAACGATTGAAATATTGGCATCATAACTCATTCCATTTGTAACTAATTCAATTGAATCAGCAATAACATCGCGTGAAGGTAAAGAAAAACGCATTCCTGTGGTCCCCATAGATATACCGTCTGATATACCAATGGTGTTAAAAATTAATCCATTTAAGGCTTTTTTATTAACGGACTCTTTAATATGTTTAGCAATATCATTTAGATGCATATTACAAGGATTGCCATCATATCCAGTACTTGCAATACCTATCAATGGATTGGCTTGATCTTCTTTAGTCAATCCAACGGCATGTAACATGGCTTTAGCTGCTGGTTGCGTATCATCTTGTGTTACAGCTTTTGAATATTTATTTAATGTCATTTATTTAATGTCTACCGTATATTTAGTCTAGTTAAAAAAAAAGCCCTTCTCTTTTTTTGAGAAGGGCTTTTGGAAAATCCAATTGTGCGCCATTCTCACCGTATAAGGACAAGAATAATAATGACGACAATATTAATTTGGATTAAATTCATTTATTTGATTGATAACTTTTGTTAATGTTGCGAGTATAATCTCCTAGATGAATTTTCCTGTCAAGCGTTTATTAACATATGTTGTTATTTAATTAGTTTTTATTGCAAACTACGGTAATTTAAATAACATGGCTATATGTCAATTTCTTCGGTCATTTATTATACAAAGCAACACTATATAAAACATAAAATGACTTCTGGTACTTAATATAGTTCATTAATTTAAGTATGATTATTATTCATACTATTAAAGAGGTTAATATGCGTAAATTGATATTGATAACAGTACTATGTAGTTTATATTTGCTTACAGGTTGTTCAAACCCCTCAACTCCTGCCGGTTACGAAGGCTATGTCAAGGAAAGCCCGCGGATATGGGGAAAAGGTGGTTTTCAAGGAAAACTGAAAGGGCCTGAAAATTTTGGTGTTTCTTTGTGGAGAAATGAGGTGGAGAATGTGGATTTTAGACCACAAACATACGGTGAAACATTTAATATATTGGCTAAGGATGAACTCAACATATCATTCCGTTTTCAAACCATTATAAAAGTTAAACAAAACAGTATTAAATCAGTCGTCGAAGAGTATGCTGGTTCTAAGTTTTACATTCGTTATATTAAAGAACCACTTAGAGCAATGGTGAGGAAAAATGTACAGGCTTTAGAAAGCCGCGAAGTTAAAGAGAAAAGAGCCGAAATTGCTGATGCTGTCATGTTAGAATTAGTAGCTTATCTTGCTGACACACCATTTATCGCCATTTCTGGTGTTGTAGGTAATATTGATTATCCAAAGATCGTAACTGAGGCAGTAGAGAAAAAATTAGCAGCAAAACAACTATTGGATGAAAAAGAAACACAAAGAGAAATAGCAATAAAAGATGCTGAAATTAGAATTGAAGAAGCACGTGGTATAGCTGAAGCTCAAAAAATTATTAATTCAACTTTAACAAAGAACTACCTACAACATGAGGCAATAAATGCACAATTAAAGATGGCTTCATCACCAAACCATACAACAGTTTACATTCCTTCAGGTGCAAACGGCATCCCTCTCGTAAACAACTTAAAAAACAATTAAATAATGACAGTACTCCAATAAAAAAACCCGCTGTATAAGCGGGTTTTTTTGCGTTAAAACGAATACTTACTTAATCTTGTATTCTTTATAAAGCACATGTTTACGTACAACTGGATCGTATTTCATAAATGAAAGTTTATCAGGAGTTGTCTTTTTGTTTTTAGTAGTGGTGTAGTAATGACCGGTTTTTTGACCATCTTTTTTTCCACCTGTGTGTGTTGCTGTTGATACTAATTTAATTTTCTCACGCATGATTTACACCTTTATACCGTTTTTACGTACATCTACAAGAACTGCATCTATACCTTTTTTATCGATTATACGCATGCCTTTAGAAGATACGCGAAGCTTAACAAAACGGTTTTCACTTTCAACCCAAAACTTATGATTATGAAGGTTTGGTAAAAAACGACGTCTAGTTCTTTTTAATGAGTGAGGAACATTGTTTCCTGTTACAGGTCTTTTTCCTGTTACTTGACATACTCTAGCCATTACTTGCTACCTCCTTTTCTAACTGCTAATTTTTCTTTAATTCTTGCAGCCTTACCTTCTAGTCCACGTAAGAAGTAAAGTTTAGCACGTCTAACATCACCACGACGCTTAACTTCAATATTAGCAATCATTGGACTGTATGTTTGGAACACACGTTCAACACCTTCACCGTAAGAAATCTTACGAACTGTGAAAGCTGAATTTAGACCACGATTTTTCTTAGCAATAACAACGCCTTCAAAATTCTGAACACGTTCACGCTTACCCTCGATTACTTTTACACCAACAATTACGGTGTCTCCTGGATTGAACTTAGGGATATCTTGACCCATTTGCTCAGCTTCCAGTTGTTTAATTATATCACTCATTGCGATTTACCTTAAAATTTATTATTGGTTGCCGGTGTCAAATTAAGCCCGATTCATACCAATAATGTTTAACAAATCAGAACGTACATTCTACAAACTCAAAGTTAAGAGCGATTTAATCAGAGGTTCTGCCGTTTAGAGTATTACTACTCTTTATCTTGTAAAAGATCTGGTCGTTTTAATTGGGTTGCTTTTAAAGCTTGCATTGTTCGCCATTCGGCAATTTTTGCATGATTGCCAGAAAGTAATACTTCTGGAACACCCACTTGTTTTAACTTATCAGACCTTGTGTATTGTGGAGCCGTTAAAGAATCTTGCATAAAAGAATCAGTTTTTGCCGATTCATCGTCGCCTAATACTTTAGGAATTTGTCTTGCAACTGCATCAATCAATGCCGCAGCAGCCAACTCTCCACCGCTAATAACAAAATCACCAAGTGATATTTCATTATCAACATATTTATCTAAAAATCTTTGATCGATTCCTTCGTATCTACCACACAATAAAACCATATGTCGTTGTTGTGCTAGTTTATTAATTTTTTTTTGATTAAGAATTTTTCCGTGTGGGCTTAAAAAACTTAATTTTAAATTTTTATCCTGTTTTTTTAAATGATCTACAGTTTTAGCCAAAGGGTCAAACATCATAACCATTCCTGCTCCGCCTCCAAATGGCCTGTCATCCACACGTGAATGTTTATCAATACTAAAAGACCTAGGATTAATTGTTTCTAACTCAATTAAACCTTTCTTTATCGCCTTACCAATAACTCCATAAGACAGTACATCTTCAACCATTTCCGGAAAAATTGAAATTACTGTAAATTTCATTTAGTCATCTTCATGCCAATCTACGAGCATGGTTTTTTGTTCTAAATCCACTTTTAGTATGACTGTATCTAGAATATAGGGTATAACTCTGGTTCGTTCACCTTTTACAAAGATGACATCATTTGCACCCGTTTCTAAAACACTTTCCAATTGACCAAATGCAATTCCATTTGTATTACTAACTTCTAAGCCCTCTAAGTCATGCCAATAATAATGGCCATCATCTAGTTGTGCTAGTTGTTGCTTTTCAATTTCAATTTTTTGCCCAATCATCGCTTGGGCAGCATCTTTGTCATCAATTCCTACAAGTTTAGCTACAATGAGTTTTCCTTGTTTCTTTGCTTGGATCGATTCAAATAATTTGTTACCAATAATCCAATTATTATACGATACAATATTTTCTCTTGGGTTGCTGTATGAAAAAATTTTCAGCCACCCTTTTACACCAAAACAGCCAGATATTTTTCCAATTAATATCCGGCCGTTAGTATTCATTTTAACTCGAAGTGCTTAAAAAGTTTAAGCGGCTTCTTCCGTTACTTTAGCAACAGGTGCTGCTTTTGCTTCTTTTACCAATGCTTTAACACGATCAGAAAGCTGTGCACCTTTTGCAACCCACGCTTCAATTGCATCAACATCAAGTCTCAATCTTTCTTCTTGACCACGAGCTACAGGATTAAAAAATCCAAGTCTTTCTAAGTTGCGACCATCACGTGGCATACGGTGATCCGCAGCGACTACGTGATAAAAAGGTGCTCTTTTTGCACCGTGACGCGATAATCTAATTACTACCATGAGTTTCCTCTAAAATTTATATTATTTCAGACCCACACAATGAGTCCGATTCAACGAGCCGGCGATTTTAACTTAAAGACGCTATCATTAACAACCAATTAATCACTTTTATTTACAATTTAATGATATTTTTGTTTTATCGTGGTTTATTGGGTCTATTTGATGAATATTTTATCAATGGTTACTTGTGCCAAACTATGATAACCCGCTTTTGCTTGCTCATAGACACGCTTGCCCCACAATTTGTTCTTTTCTGTTTTAGCTAGTTCTTTATACAAAGGGACAATTAATTTTCTCCTACCAATTTCAATCAAATAACCCTCCATAACCTCAAAAGCAATGTCATAGTTATATTTAATACTTAATAAAAACCACACATGCGCAATTTCTGAATTTTGCGACTTGGTAAGATTATAAGCCAAATCTAGTTCAGACATTCTTGTGTAATCTATTTTTCCAATCAGCCCATTAAGAAAATACAACCACTGTTGAGTACTCCAGCTATCGACTGCTAGGTCTTCGGTTGCTATTTTGCGATTCAACCACTGCTCTATTAACGCATCAATTGATACAAACACTTGTGTTTGAGGAACAATTGCACCTTTAGGTAAACCATCTGCATAAATCCATTCTTTAGCTTGCTTTAACTTAATGACATCAGGATACTTTTTAACCAGGTTCTCATCTAAATACTCGACAAACTGTTCCGTCGTTATGCTTTGAAACCTAAAATAATTAAAATATGCTTTAACAAAAGCATCAAAATTCTTTCTTCCAAACTTGGATTCCAACCAATCTAAGAATAGCTTTCCTTTTGTGTACGGAATTTCAGTAAAAGCATCATCTGGATCTTGATCACGTAAATCAAGTGCTAACTTTTGATCTTTTTTATGTAGTTCAGGTAACTCACTGATCAAATCTTGATAGGATAACACCCCTTCCATGTTTTTTACTTCAACACCTTTAACTGACTCTGTTATACGTGATTCAAAATAAGTTGTAAACCCTTCATTTAACCATAAATCTCGCCATGTAGCATTTGTTACTAGGTTGCCAGACCATGAATGTGCCAACTCATGAGCTATCAATGAAACCAATGATTTATCTCCAGCTATGACTGTTGGAGTTATAAATGACAACCTTGGGTTTTCCATTCCACCAAAAGGAAAACTTGAGGGCAATATCAATAAATCATAAGTCTCCCAATCGTATTTTCCATAGAGTTTTTCACCAGCTTGGATCATCTGTTCTGTTTCAGAAAACTCATCTGCTGCTTGTTTAAGGATAACAGGTTCTGCCCAAACACCGCTTCTAGGCCCTATAGATTGGTATTTTAAATTTCCTACTGCTAGAGCAATTAAGTAAGATGGAATAGCTTGTGGCATTGTAAAACTGTAACTTCTAAAACGTGTCATCAATTTGGGGTTGTTATAAGCACTCATAACTGCTCGCAAATTTTTATCCACTTTTACTGTTGCCGTATACGTTTGCCTCACCTGCGGCGTATCTTGTAACGGTATCCAACTACGTGCATGAATAGCTTCTGATTGCGAATACAAGAACGGGTGTTTTTTCCCACTAGTTTGTAATGGTTTGAGCCATTGCAAACCAGTTGAATTAGGTGATGTCACATATTCAACCACAAGCTTATTAGATTTCGGCATTTCAATAACAAGTTCTTGACCAAGCAAAGGGTCCTTGCGTCCCATGTGCCATTTAACTGGCAAAATTCTACCATGACCGTCAGGTGTACGTACATTAATTATAGTTAAGTCTCTCGTATCCAATATAACATGCTTCACATTTGGATTTTTACGTTTTAAATCCATGGCATTTAAACCATGAATTGTGTTGTTATCAAAATTAACTTTCAAATTAAGATTAATGTGGGTAATAACCACATCTTCTGTATTTGCAAAAGAATGATAATCCTTTCCAGCGATTATTTTTGTCGATTTAATATAGCTTGATTGCTGACAAGCTATATTAACGAGTAGTGTTATAAACACTAATGAAGTTTTTTTAAAAGAATGCATATAATTTATTTAGAATTTAAAGTTTATAAATGAGCTTTTACCAGCCACCGCCACCACCGCCACCACCACCGCCGCCTGAAAATCCACCACCTCCAAAACTACCACCAGACTGAGATGGCGGTGTAGATGCAGATACTACAGAACTAGCAAGTCCTGCACCAATGGTGCTAGCCGTTGATGAAATATTAAAATTAGAGTAGCTATTACCAACATACCAGGATGGATGATAAGAGCTGGCATCTTTGCCTTGAATCCTCATGGCTTTGTCAAATTGTTCTGACCAAGAATTTTCAACACCTAATGCTAGGGCATAAGGCAAATATTTTTCGAATAGCTCTGGAGTCATTTCAGGTGGGTGCAAAAGTTCCAACCTGTCTTGTTCAGCTGTTGTCAAGTACATTTTAAATCCAGATATTTTATCTAACAATTTCCGGCCAAAAACAGTTGGCGACTGAATGAGATAGAAAAATGTCCCATTAATAATCAATATAACAATTATCACAATCAAATAAGCGATATACACTTTATCTTCCTGAGCCATTAAGAGAATAGTTAAAACAGAGGCAGGAAGCACTACAGCAACAATTTTCATCATTGCTTTATTTGAATTTATCAAGCCAACCGCTGATAAAATAATTGCTGCAATTGGAGCAATTAAAAAACTAACAGCATAACCAGCAAAGTTAAAAAAGTGCCCCCAATTAAACAACAGAGCAAAACAACTTAAAACAACACCTACTATCCATAGTCCATTATTATCTCTATAACACACATCCTTATATTCATACTTCAAAGTGCTATTAAGTGTATTGAAGGCACTCTTTATTTTAGCGTTATACTTTTTCTTAATGACAATACTATTGGCAACTGAAAAGAGCTTGTTATATGTTTTCAACTCTCCTTTCGACAAGCCCTTTAGACTACTCTTACCTAGTTTGGTAAAAGTAAAATTACTTTTAGAGTTTTGTTTAATACTGATGTATTGCTTTACAGCCATGCTCATGACAGCACTAGAAAAAGCCTTACCATCAAAATAGTTTTTACTAATATAACGTGTTGCAGCTGCGGATAGACCTGAAGGTGGTTCAAATCGAGGAAAAATTGGGCTTTTAGCAGGATCCACACCTACTCGCTTCCATGTAATGTAAAAATATAAGGGAAATAGAATAAGCATAATTATTGATAAAAACCAAAACACATTATCTTTTATAAAAAACCAAACCTTACTTTCTTTACCTCCAATCAGGCCCTTAGGCCATGTCACCTGAACACTTATACCTTGCTTGGAATATAATGGTTTTGTGGTTTCAAAATGTATATGATCATCATATATTTCTGTGGAAAAATCTTGATTTTTATTGCCATAATAACCAGTCCAAGCATCATGTTTAATCACATTCGTAAGCCTTGGAAAATAAATGTCAGCACTGGCTTTTTTAATTTGAAAACCCCAATCATTACCATTTACATTCCAATACAAACCATCACTATCCTTCAGGTCTACCACCTGCCTTTCTGAAATATATTCAATTTCATATGTATGAACACCACGACTGACGTAACTATCTTTCGAGCCCAAATACACCCTAACACCATTTACCAAACGTTCCTTATGGTATTCGACATTCTTTCCATCCAATTTAGTATTAACCAATACTACATTTGAATTTCGATGAGTGAAGAACACGCCAAAATAGACGGTTGGTGTGCTTCGGTATATGCCATGCTTTATTCGACGGTTCTCTGCTACAACTTTAATTTTTTCAACGACATGAAGGTTACCATTTTCAAGTATTTGTATTCTTGAGTGGAAATCAAGAACCTGTTCCTGGCTATAACCAATTCCAGTCATTAAAACAAGTAACAGAAAACTTTTCATTTACAACTTTACCTTAGGGACTTCTCTAGCAACATCGTTGTCTTCAAGTTCGAAAAATTCTGCTTCTTGAAAACCAAATTTCTGCGCTATTAGCAAAGCAGGAAAAGACTGTAACAATGTATTATATTCTCGAACCGCCCCATTAAAATACCTTCTAGCCAATTGTATTTCATCTTCTATTTTATTTAATTGTTGTTGCAAATCACGGAAATTTGCATCCGCCTTCAAATCAGGGTATGCCTCTACTTGTACCATCAAACCATTTAATGCATTGCTCACTAGTTGCTCTTGATTTGTTGTCGATTCTGTGGCGTTTTGCGACACATTACGTAACCTAGTTACAGACTCCATCACATTTTTTTCATGCGCAGCATATTTTTTTACTACTTCAACCAAATTAGGAATTAAATTATGCCTGCGTTTAAGCTGCACATCAATTCCACTCCAACCATCTTCTACATGGTTTTTGCGTTTCACCATGCTATTATATAAAGAGACCAACCATACGCCAATGGCTATGGTACCACCAACAATTATCCAAAGTAACATACTACCTCTCACAATCGTAACCTCAAATTAAAAAACAATAGTTATCTTAGCACAGTTAAAGCAAATGCCATAGAAAAAACCATTACTACAGGTATCACCAGAGACACCATTGCAATATCCTTATATGACTGCTTATGAGATAAGCCACATATAGTCAATAAGGTAATGATTGCACCATTATGCGGCAAACTATCCATGCCTCCTGACGCCATCGAAGCCAATCGGTGCATCCACTGCAATGGAATTCCTGAGGATTCTGCCATTTGATTATACGTGTCACCCAAAGCCCCAAGTGCAATTGTTAAACCACCTGAAGCAGACCCTGTTATGCCAGCCAACACATTAATGGCAACCACTTCAGAAATCATAGGGTTTCCAGGTGATATATTAACAACTGTTTCTTTAATAATAGCAAATGCAGCAAGTGAAGCTATCGTTACACCGTAACCAACTTCAGACCCTGTATTAAAGGTTGGCAACATCGAACCCACTGCACCTTCAGTCAATGTTTTATTTATATTGCTAAATTTTTTAAAGTTAATTGATATAACTACAATATTCGCTGCTAACAAGGCAACAATCATCGACCATATACCCGTGAGTTTACTGGCTGTTGTACTCCCAAATTCTGCTGATTGCAAATAGTTGGTATCCCACATTGGTATCAATAACTCAGTAAAAACATAATTAGTTAAAATAACCACCACTATCGGAATTAAAGCCATCCAAAAATTTAGCAAATGACTCGCATCAATATTATCTGGTTCATTGGTATGGTTTTTACCATAACCCTCATTAACAACTGAATTGATACGGTAATTAATCCATAACATACCAAAGACCATAACCACAAAACCACCTACGATCCCGACGATTGGTGCTGCATAAATAGTAGTACCGAAAAATGAACCAGGTATAATATTGTGAATTTGATTGGTACCAGGAAGGCATGTCATTGTAAAAGTAGCCCCACCTAATACCAATGTAGCAGGAATAAAACGCTTTGGTATATCTGCTTCTTTAAATAAAGCCGCTGCTAATGGATAGACAGCAAAAGCTACGACAAAAACTGATATTCCCCCATAAGTTAATAAAGCACTCGACATTACAATGGCTAATGCAGAATGTTTTTTACCAACAAATTTAATAATCGTTAATGCAATAACTTTTGCAGAACCAGAATCTTGCATGAGTTTGCCAAAAATTGCACCTAGCAGAAATATAGGGAAGTATTTGGCGATAAAGCCAACAGCTCCGGTCATGAACACCTGTGTATAAACACCCATAACTTGCGAAGATTCCCCAGCAAATAAAACAGCAAACATAGCCAATAATGGCGCCAATATGATCACTGACACGCCACGATAAGCAAAAAACATTAATAACAATAAAGAAACAACGATTGCTGTAACACCCATAAAAACCCTCCATCAAGATAAAACGCTGAATATTATATAGTGTTTCACAAGGAATGTATTTATTGCGGGCAAAAGTCTAGTTTTAGACAGTAATCTTTCTTTATTTAATGATAATAATTAGCTAATTGAAGATAATGTGAAAGATTTTTGACAAAACCTCTCTTTTTCGCAGTAGAATATTATTTCTTGATTAACCGATGTATATAACTAAAACACTAGAATAATGTGATGCGAACAAAAAACACCCTATTATTGTTATTTATTTTCACCTCTTCTTTTGCTCAAAAAAATGAAGCAAAACTATCATCTAACGAACTAATTTTCCCTGTCATAACATCTAATTCTAAAACAGAATTATACGAAGGTGATATTGAAACAATTAAGGCAAATGTGGAAAAGAGAAAACAATTTATTGCACAAATTGTTAGCCAATTAAATGAACAAAAAAACACCAATACTCATAAAATTGAAACAACGGAAACGCTCTTTGAAAAAGATAAAAACCAAGAAATTCTTGACAACCTTGTAAACCAAGAAACAAAAAAAACACTACTGATACAAAAAGAAAAACAAGAAGAAATCAAAGAGGCCATTAAGAGTATTAAGGACATCCACTATAAGCATGTAAACTTATTACAAGAGATTGATAAATCAGAAAAACCTTTGAATACATTACAGCTAGAAGAACCTTACTCAATAGAGTCCTTAAAACGTATTAATGATTTTATTGAAGAATTCCAACAACAAAAAGCAAACTTACATTCACTAACAGATAAAAGCGAAAAAAGACTTAATAATTTAGCAAAAATTCTAAATGATTCAATAGTAGACTACACCATAGTTTTAAGTAAAAAACCAATCTCTCAATCCGTTTACAGCCTAATTAGAGATATTTACCTATACCAAGCAGAATATGCTATATTAAAACTCAAAAGCACCAAATATAAACACCAGTTAGAACTGGTTATCGAGCAAATCAAACTAAAAGAAAAATCGTTCCCTACTATTGTGAAAAACATTCAAATTGATGACAGTAGCCTTCAGGCTCTAGATGACAATGTTAAAACAGCTGAGGAAAAGCTCAACAATCTCATAAAAGAACATAAAAAACTAAATTCTAACTTTGATAAAATTTCATTGAAGTCTGAACTTGAACTCGACAGTCTGGAACGCAAAATTAAAAACACGAATGATTCTGCAGAAATCAATTTACTCCAACTAAAAAAACAACTCAATCTAAATAAAGTTCAATATTCATACTTTATAAAAAACCTTCTTCAACAAAAAGAGCAAGAGTTACACGTTAAGTTACTTACTAACAAATTCCAGTTCGCATGGGTTTCAGCTTATGCTAATAGAAAAAATAGACCTAGTAAATTTCAAGATGCGATTAAATCGTGGCAAAAGAAATTAACTGAACAGCTTAAACTTATTGATAAAAATAAAAATTTATCTGACTCTCTTGGCCGATCAACGTTAGAAATAAGTCGATTACATCAGCAGTTTTCAGACAATAAAGATCTATCAAAAACCCAAGTGAAGCAACAAGATCTATTAAATAAACAATTAGAACAAAACCTCAAGACCATTCAAAGATTATCGCTACAAATTAATTCCAATAACACTGCAATAGAAATAAGCCAAAGCAAAAATAATCGCGTTTTATCTCTTTTATCACAGCAATTGAATAAAATTGAATTAATAGGCCAGTGGTTTGGCGATAAATTTAAAACTCAATTTGACAAAGTCAAAAGTATACTTTATTACCCACTGGCTTCTTTTGGTGACAAACCTTTTACTCTTGCAATTATTGTAAAAGTGCTGCTGTACATTGTATTAGGTTTCACTTTCCTAAGATTTTTAAGGAAGAGGCTCACACCATTATTAAGCAAAAAAACAAAACTTTCCGAAGGTGCTGCTAATTCTATCTCCACGTTACTATATTACCTAGGCGCTTTTCTTGTCTTTTTAACGGCATTATCAGCCGCAGGATTTAACCTCGGGCAAATGATGATTGTTTTTGGAGCGCTTGGAGTAGGTATTGGTTTTGGTTTGCAAAACATAGCCAATAATTTCATTAGTGGTATGATCTTATTAATTGATAGGACACTTACAGTAGGTGATTCCTTAACATTAAGTGATGGAACCCATGGAAAAGTTCAAAAACTTGCCATGCGTTATACAGTTATTCGGACAAACGGAGGTTATGATATCATTGTGCCCAACTCTGAATTAATTGCTAACAGGGTCAAATCCATGACATTTGATGATAACTATTTACGTATTGAAATACCTTTTGGTGTCTCATATGATGCTAATCCCGAACACGTAAGAGAAGTGACATTAGAAGTTGCCAACAATGTTAAACATACCATCAATCGAGAAAGCCAAAAATCAACTGTTTTATTTACTGGACTAGGCGATAATTCTCTTGATTTTGTTTTACGTGTATGGGTATTTATCTACGATCGATACCGCCCGTATGCTATTAAAAGTGATTATTACTACAAACTTTTCAAAGCATTTAAAGAAGATGGCATAGAAATACCTTATCCACAGCGAGATTTACACATTCGAAGCGTTGATAAAAAGGTTTTTGACAAAATTGCAGCAAAAAAACCAATTGATAACACATAACTCAGTCAAAAGACAAATGAGATAAGGTGCAATTAAATTTTATAATCAAAGAAATAAAGGGGATAAAACAATGACAAACTCAATAAAAATACCAACATGGTTCTATGTGATTGCTGCACTTGCAGTTGTATGGAATGCAATGGGCGTTATGGCATATATAAATAGCGTTATGATTTCAGCAGAGGACTTTTTAAAAATGCCAGAAGCTCAACAATCAATGCAAAAAGCCATGCCTTCTTGGGCAAAAGCCGCTTTTGCTGTTGCTGTTTTTGCTGGCACTATTGGGTCTTTTCTTTTACTTCTGAAAAAATCCTTAGCCATGCCTGCTTTAATAGTATCATTATTTGCTGTGTTAATTCAAATGTCTAATTTTATCTTCCTGATGGATGGATTCAACAGCATTGAACAATCAGAAAAAATAATGACTTCGATGATTATTGTGGTAGCATTTCTATTAGTCTGGTTTGCGAATAGTGCTAAAACAAAAAAATGGATAAGCTAGGAACATTTAAAGACATTTTGTGATTACAATTGTGTTTACTAATTTTATAGGTTAACATTAAATATAGATAATTTGAATGATGCCATTAGGGGGTGGCAATAATTCATTATGGGGCAAAGTTACAAAGTCATTATTATTGGTTCTGGACCAGCAGGATTAAGTGCGGCAGCTCAAGCGGCACAATTGGATAAAAAAAATGCGAGCAGCTCTCCCACTCACCTATTGTTAGAGTCATTCTCACAACCAGCCAAAACCATAAACCAGTATCAAAAAGGCAAACACGTCATGGACGAGCCTAGCTTTTTGAACTTGCGTAGCCCAATGAGTTTTAAGGCGGGTAAACGCGAGGCAATTCTTGGAAAGTGGATAGATGATATTAAGCAAAATAATGTCAACATTCAATACGATAGTGAGGTTATATCTATTACTGGTCAACACCCTGATTTTAGAGTGACATTAAAAGATGGTAATTCATATTCATCAGAAAACGTCATATTAAGCATTGGTTTTCAAGGTAATCCACGAAAATTAGGGTTGCTAGGTGATGATGAATCAAATTTTATGCGTTATACTTTAGAGGACCCTGATGAATTCGATGAAAAAACTGTAGTCGTCATTGGTGCAGGTGATGCAGCTATAGAAAACGCATTAGGACTCTCTGGTAATAACGAGATCCACATCATAAACCGTCGTAACGAATTTTCACGAGCAAAAGATGGTAATCTTAATGCTGTTTTATCAGCCATAAACAATAAAAACAATGATTTTTATTGTCACTACAACACCAATGTGAAATCAATCGGCTTACCAGATAATAAGGGCAATGGCACTATAATTTTAGACACTCCAGAAGGAGACAAAACAATTAATTGTGATTGTATAATTGCTCGGCTAGGTGCAATCGCTCCACGTAAATTTGTCGAGTCTTGTGGTGTGAACTTTCCAAATAACAAGCCAGACTCCATTCCTGATCTAGACAATCACTACCAAAGTAATGTCAAAGGGCTTTATATAATTGGTGCTTTAGGTGGATACCCACTTATTAAACAAGCCATGAACCAAGGTCACGATGTAATAGAGTTTATACATGGTCATGAAATCAAACCAGCAGATCACCCTCTCCTAGAGCAGCAATTTAAGCTTTTACCATATGTGATGGATGCACAAAATATCCTTGATTTATACCAACAAAAAGTACCCATGTTCAAACGCATGAATGCACTGGCTTTTAGAGAATTAATCATAGAAAGCACTATTGTTATTGCTTTAGACTCACTTAATCACCAAGAAGTGCAAAAAACTGAAGATAATGCCAGAGCAACTGGTGTTGACAAACTAACAAAACTTATCAAGGCAGGAGACAAGTTATTTAGCAAAGGCGACTACAGTAATTCTTTTTATACCATTGTAGAAGGCGAAGTTAAATTAGTTGTTGAAAAAAACAAATCTTTCACTTTAAAAAGCGGTCAATTTTTTGGTGAGATGAGCTTGTTATCAGGGCGGCCAAGAACAGCAGATGCAATAGCCAGTGAAGATTGTATATTAATCGAAACACCCAGAAGAATTATGATTAAACTCATGAATTCAAATGATGAGGTTGCCGATGGGATTAACACAGTATTTATCATGCGTGCATTACAATCTGCCTTCAAACCAAATCTAAGCACTAAAGAAATGACCACGTTAGCAAGTTCTATTGAATTAGTGGAATTTAAAGCCAGCGAAACACTTTTTAACCAAGGTGATAATGGCGATTGTTTATACCTTATCCGCTCAGGAACTGTTTCTTTAGCTCAAGGAAGCAATGAGAACAAACGTGTAACGACCCAACTGCAATCGGGCGAACTGGTTGGGCAACTTGCTCTGATGGGAAACCCGACAAGAACACATAGCGCTGCTGCTGCTGTTAGGGTTGAGGCGCTAAAAATTACGCAACAACAGTTTTTAACACTAATAAAATCAAATACAGAACAAATAAAAACCTTACAAAGTGACCTGTCTTTACTGTTAAAAAAATCACATTCCATGGCATCAGTGTTTGAGGCTACACAAACCACGCGTTTTCTCCTAGATCAAGGGCTTGGAGAAGCAACAAATGCATTAGTCATTGATGAAAATCTCTGTGTAAATTGTGACAACTGTGAAAAAGCATGTGCTGAAACTCACAATGGTATTTCAAGGCTCAACCGTGAGGATGGAGCATCATTTGCAGGATTACACATCCCAATTTCTTGTCGTCATTGCGAACAACCTCATTGCATGAAAGATTGCCCTGCGGATGCCATTCACCGTGCAGAGAGTGGAGAAGTTTTTATCGACTCTTCGTGTATAGGCTGTGGCAACTGCGAGACAAATTGCCCTTACGACGTCATCAAAATGAGTTATGACTTACCTAAGAAACCAAGTACATTATTGTGGGTGTTATTAGGTCTTGGAAACGGTCCTGGAGAAGACCAAAATGCTAAAATTACTGCTCAAGCCAAAGATAAAGGGAAAAAAGCAGTTAAGTGTGATGCCTGCATGGAACAAAAAGGTGGGCCTGCTTGTGTGCGTGCCTGCCCAACAGGAGCTGCCATTCGCATCAGCCCAAATGAATTTGCAGAACTGGTAGAAAACCGATAAAATGCACCAGAATTTATTAAAATATAAAAACTACCGTTATTTGAAATTAACAATATTACTTCTAATATCCAGTGTAGTTTTGTACCTAACTCACAATGAGGCGCAACCACCCAATGGTGGCACATTCCAAGGATACATATTAGGTATCATCTCCACATTTTTTATCTTGTTACTCACATACCTTGGAATCAGAAAACGCAAATACTCTTCATCTATAGGAACAGTTGAAGGTTGGACATCAGCTCATATTTATTTAGGAACAAGCTTACTTTTGATCGCCAGTTTGCACGCTGCGTTCCAAATTGGTTGGAATATTCATACACTGGCCTATTTTTTAATGATTGCCGTGGTATTATCAGGTTTTTACGGGCTTTTTAGCTACATGCACTACCCAAGAGTTTACTCCAATAACAATACAGGTGGCTCTCAAGATGAGTGGTTACAAGAGATTGCTGAAAATGATGAAATAATTAAAGAAAAAGCAGGGCTATGCCGTGGTAATATTCGCCTATTTATTTTAAGCGCATTAGAGCATACATCTATGAGTGGCAAATTCCATTCTCAATTACGTGGCAAAGATAGTTCCACAGTTAAAATGCAAGCAGATTCTAAAAAACTAATTTCAAATAAAAATCAAGAAACCGTAATTAACGTCCTCTCTTCTGCTGTTTCGAATAGCTTAAACAAAGAAGAAGCAATTGCTTTAAATTCACTACTTTCCCTTTTCTCAAGGCGCCAGAGGTTGTTAAAAATAGTTCGCAGAAACCTACAAATAAAAACTTATCTTAAGGTTTGGTTGTTGTTTCATATTCCATTAACCATTGCATTATTAGCAGCTTTAATTGTGCATATCTTAGTTGTTTTTATTTATTGGTGATATTTGAATGTTTTTTTTAGTGAGAAAATCAGTATTAGGAAGTAAAGATGAATTTCAAGATTTGGATTTTGATACAAACACTTTAATTATCGGTAATCAAGGTGACCCAAATCTAAACCTTAGCGATTTAAATTCTGGCACACTATCCATTTCACCGACAAAATCCAACAAAGCTAAATTTATTTGCTCCAACGAACTATCACTTAGCGTGGATGATAAAGAGAAAACTTCAGGCATGATAGTTCAAGGTGAAACGTATCAATTAGGTATCTATGATTTGGAAATCATTTTACCTCCTGCTGGTTTTGATTTTGCTATTAGCATTAGCCGATCCAAGAGAAAAACTAAAAAACAAAAAATAAAATTCCAAATTGATAACACTAAAAAACGAGTGAACCTTAGATTAGTTTCATACGTAATCTTTTTAAGTATTATCGGCTTATTTTTAATTTCTCCTTTGTATTTACCACAAAAAACACTCAATGAACTACCAATACCATCTGATTTATCCTGGTCATCTGGCCCAATGTCAATGGCACATAGGATTCCAGAAATCGGTGATGACTGCAAAATTTGCCATGTCAAACCTTTTGAAAAAGTCCCTGACAAACAATGCACCAACTGCCATAGAAATCTTGGCGACCACGTAGCAAGCAATCACCCTGCTGTTGATGATATAGAAAAATTTATTTGTGAAAATTGCCATAAAGAACATAATGAACCCATGCAAATCACGCGTTCAGATAATGCATTTTGTATTGATTGCCATCAAGAAATCGACAAATTTTCTGACACTACAAACGATCAAACAGAATTAGTTCAATCCGTTAATGGTTTTAATTCACAAAACCACCCTCCTTTTAGATTAAGCTTACTCCAGCCTGAGTTAATTAATGGGAATTATCAATGGAAAAATACCCGCAATAAATTCAACCCAAATGTAATAACTAAAGAGCAATCAAACCTTAAATTTTCTCATAATGTTCACCTAGATGTAGAAATGGTGCAAGACAACCAAACTGGCGAACAACTTGCGTGTAATAATTGTCATCAATTAAAAGCAGATAAAGAGCATTTTAAGCCCATAACCATGGATAAAGATTGTCGCAGTTGCCACAAGCTAACTTTCGATGTATTTAACCCAGACATTGAGCTACCTCATGGTAACCTTAGAGCTGCCGCAGTTATGTTGCAAGCACACTTTATACGTGAATTTACTGACCAAGAATTAAGGCAAAGACGCTCATTGAAGAAAAAGCGAAGGATACCCGGAAAACACAGCAACAGTGCTACTTGTCAAGGCAACGGTCTAGATTGTGGTCGTGCTGAAGCTTTGAAAGAATCACAATACCAATTTACTACTAGTGGATGTATAACCTGTCATGAAGTGGTTGAATACAGCACATCAGATCCATTAGCCAAATGGTTTGTCAAACCTATTAGAATAACGGATGATTGGTACTCAAAAGCAAAGTTTGATCATGTAAGCCATTTTAGCGTAAAAGAAATTACCAACGAAGATGAAATTTGTTTAAACTGCCATGAAGTGGAAGACTCTGACGAGTCATCTGATATCGCTATGCCACAACAAAACAAATGTTTAGAGTGTCATCAACAAGATATACACAATAGTGTTGAACTGTCTTGTATTAGATGCCATGAGTTTCATATAGTACCAAAGTCCCGATAATAAAATAGACTGTATTTCATTATCGATAATTAACTAACATAAGAGGGGAGTATCAATGAAAATCAATATAATTTATGTTTTTTTAACAATAGGACTATTATTGACCAATAATGCCATAACAAAAGAAGATTCAAGCAATCTAACTGTAAACAAGCATCTATTACTTACAGAAAGAGAAACCTTTGCAATTGATGGTTCATTATTTTCTTCAGGAGGGACTGTATGGACTATACCTGAAATATCACCGTTAATCAGCACAGAAGCTTCATCAGATAATCATTTATCAGTAAGCAACATTAAACAAGTCTTATCACAAGGCATATCCCAAGCAATGGCAATCAATAAAAAAGCAACCATTGCTGTGGTTGATCGAGTTGGTAATGTATTGGCTGTCTATCGCATGACAGGTATTGACCAAATGGTTACTATAAGCACCACTCAACCGGCAACAGTCGAAACAGGATTGGATAATATCGTATTACCCTCGGCAGCTGATGGAGATGCATTAGCAGCAATCGCCAAAGCCATTACTGGAGCATATTTATCAAGTTCTGGCAATGCTTTTAGCACCAGAACTGCTGGGCAAATCATACAAGAACATTTTAATCCAGGTGAAGACAATCAGCCAAGTGGCCCCTTGTTTGGCGTTCAATTTAGCCAATTACCATGCTCAGATTTTTCTTTAAGATACGACCCATCAAAATCTATTGGGCCACAACGCTCCCCTCTAGGGTTATCTGCAGATCCAGGTGGTTTCCCATTGTATAAAAATGGTGTGGTTGTTGGTGGTGTTGGTGTTATTTCAGATAACCATTATGGTATCGATAAAAACATACTAAACTTTGATGATGACACAGATGAGTTAATCGCACTAGCTGCCATTATAAACTTTGAGGCAGATATTGGTATAAAGGCAAATCGTGTAACCGTTGATGGGAAAACCTTGAGGTTTAGTGATGCATTAGAATCTGATCTTTCAGGGACAACAATTGCATTTGATTCGTTACCTGCAGGAACAGGCAATTCAATAGCTGTTAATACTTATACCGATGGCGTGATAAAGCGAGGCACAGTTTTTGGCCATGCAGAATCAGGTGTCAGGGCTGATGCTCAAGATTTTCAAAACTTGGATGCTTTTGTGTTTGTTGATGAAAGCGATGCAGAACGTTTTAGGCCACAAGCAGGATCTGATGCAGCAACACTCAATGGAATAGCACCACTCACAGCAACAGAAGTTCAAACTATACTACAAGATGCACTGGCAATAGCTAATCGTTCACGCGCCCAAATTCGCCAACCATTAGGATCACAAGCGAGGGTTACAATCTCTGTGGTTGATTCTCAAGGAAATAATTTAGGTATTGCAAGAACCCGTGACGCACCTGTCTTTGGTTCTGATGTATCTTTACAAAAAGCACGAACTGCAGCATTTTTCTCAAATACAGATGCCGCCAATTTCTTAAACAATATCGACGAACCAACGCGCTACCTAAGCCCTGATTTAATCGTTGATGATTTAGTTGAGATTCCTGACTATGTTGGTGCTGTTAAGGGTTTTGTCGGCAATACTGCGCTAGAAGATGGTATAGCTTTTTCAGATCGAGCTGGAGGAAATTTGTCACGCCCATTTTATGCTGATGGCATAGAAAATAATGACAATGGACCATTAAGTAAATCTAATAGAAATAGTGAATGGAGTGTTTTTTCTACGGGTCTACAGCTGGACTTAGTTCTAAATAAAGTTATACAACACGTCATATTTGCAGCGACTGGTGGAGGTGAAGATGTCAACAATATTTGTACAGAAACTACATCAAATAGACTAGCAAATGGCATACAAATTTTCCCCGGTAGTGTACCTATATACCGAGGCAACCAATTAATTGGCGCTATAGGTGTTTCAGGTGATGGTGTAGATCAAGATGATATGATTGCATTTCTAGGTGTACATAATGCCGGATTAAACCTATCAGGTTCAATTAATAATGCTCCAGCAAATATACGTGCAGACACCCTAAGTCCTCGGGGCACTAGATTACGTTTTGTGCAATGCCCTTTTTCACCATTTATTGACAGTAATGAACAAAATGTCTGCCAAAACAAATAGGGGAATAAAAATGAATTTATTATCCAAAATATCGTTCTTTATACTAATTGCTAGCCTTGCATTCATTCCAGAACCCGTTTTTTCTCAATCAAACAATCAAAATTGTGATGATCAACAAGATACCGGGTACAGTAAAAAACGTCGTAGACCAGGAGCTGCAAACCGCGGTTGTCAAAAAAAAGAAGTGCAAGTTAACCAAGAAACGGGTGAAGCAAAAATTGTTGAAATTAAAAAAATTAAAAAGGAAAGAAAACTATTACCACGTACATTTTCGCCTATACCCAGACCTGGACTTAATGATTTTAAGGCCAAAGTCCCCATACCAGACAGGTGGAGAATAGTCGACGCATTAGGATATAAAGATCGTTGGTATGACCCTTATAACCGCAATGTTTTAAAAGCAGATAAACCCGTACATGGTGAAGATTGGTTTTTTAATCTTGGTGTAATTTCTGATACGGTTTATGAAGAAAGAGATGTCGCTACGCCAGTTGGCGGCCAAAGTTCAAATAACCCAGGTGATATTGATCAATTCGGGGAATATGACCAAAGCTTAATTAATGAAAATTTAGCGCTTGAATTTGTTTATTACAAAGGCGACACGACATTTAAGCCGCCAGAATACGAGTACCGTTTTATTCCGGTATTTAATTACAACCATACACGAATTGAAGAAATTTTAGGCTTAAATGTTGATCCCGATGAAGGCAGAACACGCACAGATAACCATATTGGTATACAAGCGCTGTTTATTGATAAACATTTACGCGATGTTTCTTCTAATTATGATTTTGATAGTATCCGTTTTGGTATTCAGCCTTTTTCTAGTGACTTTAGAGGGTTTTTATTTCAAGATTCTCCTTTTGGTATTCGTTTATTTGGCACCCGTGACAATAATAAGTACCAATACAATCTGGCGTTGTTTAGACGTTTTGAGAAAGATACCAACAGTGGACTCAATGATTTAGGGGAAGATTTACGCAAAGATGATTTATTTATTGCCAATCTATACCTCCAAGACAAACCAAAACTTGGATTCTTCTCACAATTTAGCTTAATACATAACCGAAATCGTGAAGATGAAATTTTCTATGACAACAATGGCTTTATTGCCCGGCCTTTTTCACTCGGGACTGAACGTCCTAGACATTATGACGTCACCTATTTAGGATACAATGGAGATGGTCATTTCGGCCGCTTAAACTTAACGGCATCCGCATATTATGCTATAGGCGAAGAAAACCATGGTACATTTACAGACACTGAATCAGATATTCAAGCTTATTTCTTGGCAGCAGAAGCGTCTATGGACTTTGATTGGTTGCGATTAAGTGCTTCGGTTTTATATGGCAGTGGAGATGATGACCCTTATGATGATAAATCAGAAGGTTACGATGCCATTTTTGAAAATCCTCAGTTTGCTGGAGCAGATACCAGTTATTGGATACGTCAAGCTAACCCATTAATTGGTGGTGGAAAAATTGCTTTATCTGCCCGTAATGGCATATTAAATTCATTGCGCTCATCCAAAGAGCATGGTCAATCAAATTTCACCAATCCAGGCATAGGATTGTTAGGAGTTGGCATGGATATGGAATTACTTCCAGAGTTAAGTTTCTCGATGAATGCTAATTACTTAAGGTTTGCAACCACTGAAGTCTTAGAAGTTGCGCGGCAACAAGCCAATATAGATGAAAAAATAGGATTAGATTTATCAGCAGCATTTATTTGGCGGCCCTTAAACTCACAAAATGTTGTTGTAAGATTATCTTATGCCCGTTTATTTGCAGGTGATGGATTTGAGCAATTATTTGGTGAAGGGGATGTCGATTCATTATTTTTTAATATTATTCTAACTTATTAAGGGGAAAAGCATGAAAAATACAGTTAAAATCGTTGGAATACTACTAACAATTAATTGTTCATTTGCATCAGATGATGCTAAAAAGATTGAACGAGAATATCCGGTTTATCCATCAGCACCAGCACATCAGACCAAAGAAGATATGCACACAAAAAGTGAAGGTTGTATTAGCTGTCACACCAATACCGACGAAAAAACCATGCATGAAACACCAGCCATTAAACTCGGTTGTACTGATTGTCATGGTGGTGATGCAACGGTTCACGTTCACCAAGGAGCCAAGAAAGGCAGTGAAGATTATCAACACAGTTTAGAAAAAGCACACGTTTTACCTCTGTTTCCTGATAAATGGCATTTTCCATCCAGTGCAAACCCCGAGCGAACTTACACACTTCTTAATTCTGAAAGTCCCGAATTTATTCGCTTTGTCAATCCGTCAGATTATCGAATTGCTCGCGAAGCATGTGGTGCTTGCCATTTAGCTACAATTGAAGCAGCAGAAGGTTCATTAATGGCAACATCAGCGATGTTGTGGGGTGGTGCTTCCTATAATAATGGCATACTTCCTTATAAAAAATATTTGCTTGGCGAGGCTTATAACCGCGAGGGAGAACAAGTTAAATTAACTGCACCAATTGAACCTACAGAAGAAATGCTTAAACAAAGTATTATGCCAGCAATTTATCCTTTACCGGCATGGGAAACCGTTAAACCAGGTGATGTTTTTAGGGTATTCGAAGGCGGTGGACGCAACATAAGTAATTTATTCCCTGAAGTCGGGTTGCCAAATGCACTTGGGCAATTACAACGCATTGAAAAACCAGGAAAACCAGATTTAAAACAATCAAACCGTGGACCAGGAACTGGTGGGCGAGTGGCAATACCAGTATTAAATATTACTAAAACCAGATTGAATGACCCTCATACTTGGTTTATGGGAACCAATGACCAACCAGGTGATTACCGCTCTTCTGGTTGTGCCAGTTGCCATGTCGTGTATGCTAATGATCGCGATCCACGTCACTCTGGCAAATACGCTAAATTTGGTCACACGGGTAAAACTCAAACCACCGATGACACCATTAGTAAAGATGAAACCGGCCACCCATTGCAGCATAAATTTACACGAGCAATACCAACCAGCCAATGCATGAGCTGTCACATGCATCAACCCAATATGTTCATGAACACCTATTTAGGTTACACAATGTGGGATTATGAATCTGACGCTCCATTTATGTGGCCAGAAAAGCAATTTTACCCAACAGAAGAAGAAAAACGACACACTTTAGATAGAAATCCAGAAGGCGCAGCTCCTCGTGGTAAGTGGAAAGACATGGATTTTGTTCTTGGTGTTTCCGAGCTTAATCCTCAACTCAATGATACGCAATTTGCAGATTACCATGGCCATGGTTGGAATTTTAGAGCGGTATTTAAACGCGATAGAGATGGTAATTTACTGGATGCTGTTGGTACTGTTGTCAAAGATGACGATCCAAAGAAATTTAAAAAAGCTGTGCACATGTCATCGATTCATGTTGATGCAGGTATGCATTGTGTCGATTGTCATTATGGACAAGATTCGCACGGCAATGGTCATCTGTATGGTGAAGTTGCTGCTGCTGTTGAAATTTCTTGTGTTGATTGTCACGGCACACCTGATGCTTATCCAAACCTCTACACATCAGGACCCGCTGCACTTGACGGTGGCATGGACTTATCAGCTATTCGAAATCCTGATGGTAAAAAACGTTTTGAGTGGATTGAAGATGACTTAATTCAACGCTCGGTGGTGAACCCAGATTTAGAATGGAAAGTGAGTTTAATTAAAGATGCAGTCAATCCAAAAAGTAATCACTACAACCCAAAAGCGGCAAAAGCTAAAACCATGAGCCGCAATACTGAAACCAAAGAATGGGGAGCAGAGGTGGCAAAAGAAGATTGGGCACATTCCTATGATGATATGGAATGTTATGCTTGTCATACCTCATGGACGACCAGTTGTGGTGGCTGTCATTTACCAATTGAAGCCAATGCAAAAACTGAAAAACACCATTTTGAAGGCGGTGCGACACGAAACTTTGCCACATACAATCCTCAAGTTGCACGCGATCAAATCTATATGCTTGGTAAACGTGAAACTGCCAAAGGTGGGAAATATGCTCCGGTGCGCTCTACCTCAGCCTTGGTATTATCTTCAACCAATGCAAATCGTGAAAAAATCTACATGCAACAACCACCTGTTGCTGCCAGTGGTCACAGCTCACAAGCTTTTAACCCGCATTTTCCACATACAACCAGAAAAACTGAAACCAAAACATGTAATGATTGTCATTTATCAGAATCCAATGATAACAATGCAATCATGGCACAACTACTAATGTACGGGACAAAGTTTATTGATTTTATTGGGCACTATGCTTGGGTTGGGGGTGAAGGCCATATCACTGGAGTTGAAGTCACTGAATGGCAAGAACCACAGGCTGTTATCGGTAGTTATTTACAGAAATACGCTTATCCTGATTTTTTCAAAAATCATCAAGAAAATGAACAAGTGTTAAAGCAGGGGCATGCGCATAAATCAGGTGCAGTTAATTGCTTGCAAATGCGTGCCGAATACCTCTATGTTGCCGAAGGCAAAAAAGGAGTGCAAGTGTATGATGTTGCCTCTATTGCTAATAAAGGTTTTTCTCAACGTATCATTACAGCACCAGCTAGCCCTCTAGGTCATGATGCGCATTTAAAAACAACCAATGCGACTTGTATTGTGTTACCGACTACACAACCAATTCATCCGGATAGAAATAAAGGTGAATTAATGCGCAAAACTAACGAAGAACAACCCTTTCATCCGATTTACAATTATGCCTTGGTTACCGATTCAACCGAAGGGCTTATATTGTTTGATGTTAATACTTTTTCCGATGGAGATCCGCTTAATAATAACATAAGTCGAGCAGCAACATGGAATGATAAAGGTGTATTAAATGGTGCAAAATACATGGTGTTAGGTGGTTATTATGCGTATATTGTCACAAACGATGCGGTGGTTACTCTCGATTTAAACAATCCATTGCAGCCACAACTTGTTAATCGTATTGTGCTTAATAAACCACAAGCCGTTCAATTGCAGTTCAGGTATTTATTTGTTACCGATGCAGATGGCTTAAAAACCATAGACGTAACCAATCAAAATAAACCTAAATTGATAGAAAATAGTACGGTTGCATTGAACTCAGCACGTAAATTTCACTTGGCTCGTACATTTGCTTATGTTGCCAATGGTAAAGAAGGCATGGCTATTATTGATATTAAAAACCCTGAGAAAATGTTTTTAGTACAAATGTATAATGCCAAAGGAAAAATTGTAAACAGCCATGACATAACTGTATCCAGCACCAATGCAAGCTTGTTTGCCTATATTGCAGATGGAGAAGATGGCATGAAAATTGTGCAATTGACATCGCCTGAATTACAACCGAAATTTTATGGATTTAGTCCAAAACCTAATCCATTGCTTATCGCGAGTTACCCGACTAAAACTCCTGCCTATTCATTATCACGAGGGTTAGAAAGAGATCGAGGTGTGGATGAAACAGGTGGACAAATGGCAGTGTTTGGACGTGTGGGTTCTAGACCATTGAACTTAGAAGAGATGCGTCGTATGTATTTAGATGACGAAGGTAAGCCATGGTTTGTAAAAGACGAATGAAAATATTGACATTATTAACTGTTGCTTCATTGCAACTAATAGCAGCTCCAATACCACAAAACGGTAAGGACAAACACATGGGTGTTGCTACGTGCTCAAGCGGTGTTTGCCATGGACAAAGCGTTGAAAATAAAGGCGAAAATGTCATGATGAACGAATACCGAACGTGGTTACAACACGATGAACATTCTGGCGCATATAAACTCTTATTGAAACCAGCATCAAAACTCATGGCAAAGAAGTTGGGGTTGAAAAGTGCGCATACAGCAAAAATATGCTTGGATTGCCATGCAGACAATGTACCAGTTGAGATGCGAGGCAAAAAATTTCAATTATCTGATGGCATTGGTTGCGAAGCGTGTCATGGCGGATCAGAGCGTTGGCTTTCTGACCATAAAGAACCGGGTGCCACCCATAAAAAAAATATTGAACTTGGTTTATACCCTTCCGAAAAGCCACCTGACAGAGCAAAATTGTGTTTATCTTGTCATTTAGGCACAGCCCATAAATTTGCAACTCATACCATCATGGGAGCCGGTCACCCTCGATTGGATTTAGAGTTAGAATCATTTACACAGAATCAGCCAGCTCATTATAAAGTCGATGCAGATTATGAAAAGCGTAAAGGCTCAATAAAAAGCGTCAATATGTGGCTGACAGGGCTTGTTTATAAAGCCAATAGCCAAATGAATTTATTGCAATCCAAGCAATTTACAAAACATAGTTTATTTCCTGAGTTGTCCTTTTATGAATGCCATTCCTGTCATCGCGGTATGTCCCCAACAAGATGGCCACTTGAGAAAGCCAGTAAAAGCATGCCAGCAGGTTCGGTAAGATTAGAAGATGCACCTTTGGTGGTCTTAATTTCCGTATTAAAATCAGTGGATCAAGCCAGTTCGCAAAAATTATTTATGGCTTTAAAACAATTACATTCTTCCAGTTTAAAAAGTAAAGATGCAATTCAAAAAAAAGCAAAAAACATTCAAGCTATTCTTAACGAAATTTCAACATCTCTTATAACAAAAACATTGACAAAATCACAAAAACAAAACATGAGAAAAACACTGATAATCGACGCAAGTCAAAACTCATTTAGAGATTACTCAAGTGCTTTACAAGTGTTTTATGCCATTGAAACCATTTCTATAGATTTGGGCGATAGCGATAAATATTCAAAACATTTGGATAAAATATTCGATAAAATCAGTGATGAAAATAAATTTTACCCAGATCAATTTCAAGTTATTGCAAAATTATTTTTAAAAGAATTATAAAGAGTGATGTATAAAATTGGTAAATAGTATTATTAAAATGTAACATGTAAAGTTACGTAACATAATCATGAGAAAAAATGAGCAGTCAAGACGATGATAAAACGATAGTAGGGGGAGCACTTATTCTAGCCTATTCATTAACATCAAATGATGGTGAGAAAACTTCCATCGAAGACACAACAACAATTGGCAGAAGTACCGATAATGATATTAGTATTGACAATAAAAAAATATCCAGAAAACATGCCATAATTGAAATAATCAATGGCCGTTTACAAGTTACAGATTTACAATCCGGCAATGGCACATTTGTGAATGGAGCCAGAATCAAACAACCTACACCACTTGTACATGAAGACACAGTTAGTTTTGAACAAGAAACCTATAGCGTAGCGGTCGAATTACCTGAATTAGAACACGATACAGACAAAACGATTGTTGCTGAATTCACCACTGAACAACAAGAGATTATTGATAAAGCCATTGACAATCAAGATAGCAATTCAGAAGACCCAACAGAAATCCCTAAAGAACTAGACAAGGTCGAAGCCAAAAGACCTACAAGTGATGAAGGTAAAAGCATCCCATCTAGTTGGATTGAGGATGAAAAGCCAGTAGATGGAACCAAAATGATGGACCCTTCTCAGCTAGCTGCATTAAAAGCTGGATTAACTAATGAACTAAGCCAACATGATTCTAAGATTAGTCGACTACATTGTTTTATTGATGGCAGTGAACAAATAGTCGAAATGCCAATTGCTGATAGTGCTCAAGCCTCTGGTTGGGAAATTGGTAGAGACGAGCAATGCGATATAGTCCTCGATCATTCCAGTGTCTCCAACCGACACGCACAAATCATACACCAAAACGGCCGTTGGAAAATAGTCAATCTAGTATCAACTAACGGCATCATGATAAATGGAAAAAAACAACTTTCTGGTTATTTGTCAGATGGTGATAAAATTGGATTGGGTTCTGTAAATTTAATCTTTAAATCACCAAACTCAATTAAAAAAGGCGCTCAATTTGGTCAGTCAAATAAGGCATCTAAAAAAAATGTGTTTATACCTGTCATTATGGGTATCATACTAATCGTCTTAGCTGTTCTTATCTATATGAAACTTTAGGCTTCAGACTTTCAAAACAACACGATACCTGGCTTTCCCCATTTCCAGGTGATTCATCGCTTTATTCACATCTTCCATTGCAAACTCTTCAACCGTCGGATATATCTCATGCCGAATACAAAATTTCAACATCTTTCTTGTCAACGCAGGAGATCCCAAAGGACTTGATGCCACAGATTTTTCTCCCGCCAATAAATTCATAGCAGGTATTTGCATTGGTTGTAAAATAGCTCCAACATTGTGCAACCTACCCTTTTTAGTTAATATTGATAAATAAGCATTCCAATCCAAATTAACATTTGTGGTATTAAGGATAAAGTCTAAACTATCTTCTATACGTGCAAGATCTTCATCATCTTTAGAATTAATAACCCTACTAGCCCCCATTTGCAGTATTTGTTTTTTCTTATCAGGGTGACTACTAAATGCCACAACTTCACAACCCCATTTTTGTAAAAATTTAATCGCCATATGGCCCAATCCACCAATACCAATCACGCCTACTGTATCAGTTGGCAAAACTCCTGCTGACATTATCGGATTAAATACAGTTATACCACCACATAATAACGGGCCTGCTTTTGCCATGTTGATTCCCACTGGTAAAGGGATAGCCCAAGACCAGTGGCTACGAACATAATTAGCAAAACCCCCATGACGCTCCACTATGGTTTGTTCCTTATCACCACATAAATGATGATCACCACTCATACAGGTATTGCAATGCATACAAGATTGCGAAAACCAGCCCAACCCCACAAAATCACCTGCTTTGAGGTTTTTCACCGCGCTACCAATAGCATAAACTTCTCCAACAATTTCATGTCCAGGTACAAATGGATACTGAGTATTTCCCCATTCATTATTCAACATGCTTAAATCAGAATGGCATATTCCACAATAATGGACCTTGATATCCACTTGTTCTGGATTGATTTCTGGCAACTGATAATTAAATTTTTCTAATTTTCCAGATATCTCTTTTGCAGCATACGCTTTAACATTTAGCATTTTATTTCTCGACATAATATTCACTATACATACTAATCCAATAGCATAACAGTGTATATTACATTTCATGTTAAATCTTCAAAATCTATGCAACTATCTGTTTTAGCTGCAATTTAAATCTTGACATTAATGGATATTTTTAATATTGTTATTAAAAGAGACCTTTGCACAAATCAAGGAACCTGTTATGAAATGCAAAGTTCCATTAATATAAATATAAAGGGGGTACACAATGGCACAAGATTCGTGCAATAATAATTTCAATGACATACATAAACCATTCAATTTACAACAAACCATTGCTGAATCAGGCCGGTGCCTCTATTGTTATGATGCACCGTGCATACAAGCATGTCCGACATCTATAGACATACCAACATTTATTCATCAAATCCGTTCACACAACACAAAAGGTGCTGGCAAAACCATATTATCAGAAAATATTATGGGGGGAACTTGCGCTAGAGTGTGCCCTACTGAAGTTCTCTGTGAAGAGGCTTGCGTACTAAACACATCAATGGAACAACCAGTTAAAATTGGGTTACTCCAACGCCATGCAGTTGATACATTAATAAAGAATAGTAATTCCCATCCTTTTCAAAGAAAAGCAACGACAGGAAAAATAATAGCCATCGTTGGTGCAGGACCTGCTGGATTGTCGTGTGCTCATCGTTTATCCATGCTTGGTCATAATGTCAATATTTATGAAGCTAAACCCAAATCAGGAGGATTAAATGAATACGGCCTAGCTGCTTATAAAATGGTTGATCAACAAGCCCAAAATGAAGTAGCCTTTCTGTTGGAAATTGGCGGAATAACAATAAAAAACAACCACTACATAGAATCAATATCAGACCTTAAACAAAATTACGATGCTGTCTTTACAGGTATAGGGCTTGGAAAGACTTATACTCTTGGCATTGATAATGAAGATATAAATGGCGTACAAGATGCTGTAGACTTTATCGAAACCTTAAGACAAACAGAAGACAAAAAGGGTATTCCAGTTGGCAATGATGTCATAGTGATTGGCGCAGGAAATACCGCCATTGATGCAGCAGTCCAAGCCAAACGATTAGGTGCAACAAACGTTACCCTAGTCTATCGACGAGGCGAAAAACACATGAGTGCTACATCTTACGAAATCAATCTAGCCCGAGAAAATGACGTAGTAATAAAGCTCTGGTCAGCTCCAGTTAAAATTAAAGGCAAGAAAAAAGTTAAATCCATGACATTTGCCAAAACGGGTATAGTCGATGGCGGCTATAAAATTACCGAAGAAACCTATAAAATCAAAGCCGATATGGTACTAAAAGCCATCGGCCAAAAATTAGACACAACTCATTTAACCATGACTACTGAAAAAGGAAAAATTGTAGTGAACAACGGTTACCAAACGTCTGTAGCTGGCGTTTTCGCAGGTGGCGATGCCATTAAATCAGGTGAAGATTTGACCGTTCAAGCTGTAGAAGATGGGAAACAAGCCGCTCATGCCATAAACACTTTTTTAGAGGAAGAAGTATAATGTCAACCAATAAAGCCACTCTAAAATGTAATATCGCAGGTATAGAAAGCATCAACCCATTCTGGCTCGCCTCTGCTCCACCAACAGATAAATACATCAATGTTGTACGTGCTTTTGAAGCAGGCTGGGGAGGAGTCGTGTGGAAAACTCTAGGTGAAGACCCTGCCGTTGTTAACGTTTCTAGCCGTTACGGAGTTCATAAAAACCAAGACAATATTGTAGGTATAAACAACATAGAACTCATAAGTGACCGCCCATTGCAAACAAATTTAGACGAAATTGTTCGCGTTCGCAAAGAATGGCCTGATAGAGTCATCATCGGTTCGATGATGGCAGTCATTGAAGAACGTGCATGGAAAGAACTCGCCATAAAAATAGCAGAAACTGGCGTACAAGGAATAGAACTTAATCTCGGTTGTCCACATGGCATGTGCGAACGCGGCATGGGTTCAGCCATTGGACAAGTGCCAGAAATGGTAGAAAAAGTTACACGTTGGGTCAAAGAAGTGGTTGATATTCCAGTATTTACCAAACTGACACCAAACATCACCAATATTTTATGGTCAGCCGAAGCGGCTCAAAAAGGTGGGTGCGATGCCGTTGCCTTAATCAATACCGTCAACTCCATAACATCAGTAGATTTAGACAAAATGGCACCAACTCCAACAGTTGCTGGCAAAGGCACACACGGTGGTTATTGTGGTACAGCGGTCAAACCAATTGCTCTCAATATGGTTGCAGAAATCAAACGCAATCCAGATACAAAAAACCTAAATATTTCTGCGATCGGTGGCATAGAAACATGGAAAGACGCCGCAGAATTTATCGCCTTAGGTGCAGCAGGATTACAAGTCTGTACTGCTGCCATGTTATATGGTTTTCGTATTGTTGATGACATGATTGCAGGCTTAACTGGTTGGATGCAAGAAAAAGGCTATGAAACAATCGATGATTTCAGAGGCAAAGCCGTTGGTAATTCCATCGATTGGAACAATTTAGACATGAACTTTGATACCAAAGCCCTTATTGATCAAGACTCTTGTATCGAATGTGGCCGCTGTCACATCGCCTGCGAAGACACCAGCCACCAAGCCATCACATTTGATGTAAGTGAAGAAGGCAAACGCATGTTCACAGTAATAGATGACGAATGCGTCGGCTGTAACCTCTGCCAAATCGTCTGCCCAGTGCCAGACTGTATAGACATGGTGCCAGTAGATAATGGTTTAGAATACATGAACTGGACCAATAATCCGTTGAACCCAATGAATAATAGTTAGCTATGTACAATGTGTAATTTACAATGTGCAATTGAAGAGTTTATAGCAAGTTTGACTTTGTGGAATAAAAGCCAAGACGACTATTTGAATCAACATAGATATTAAAGCCGTAAGGTGGACTTGTCCACCTTACGGCTATGAATTCTAAAAATACTCGAATGGGTAGTTGACTTTAGTCAACCTTTTCAATAGGTTGGCTAAAGCCAACTACCCAATAAAATTTAAAAGAACGATGAGTAATTCTGAGAAAACCTCCATGAAACTCCGTGTCTACTCTGCGAACTTCTGTGATACTTGCAATCAACGAGCAACCACAGAATGAGCAGGAAAAACGTAATTGGGTTTACTCTATCTAAAACTAAATAATTAACGAAACAAAGAAAACATAAATGAAAATATTGTTACTTTTAATACTTGCAATAATAGCCTCGATATCTAGTTTTACTATACATGTGATAACTGTTGAATGGTTACCAACTTGGATTGCATCTCAAATGAATGGTGTGGAATTAAAACCATCATGGGCAGTACGATATGTTGCCGCAATAACTTCATTAGAATACGGGATAGCAACAATTATGCTATATGCCTTAGCAAGAGAAAAATTGATTAAATTTGGCTTGTTCAAAGCATCGATAATACTCTCAACTTTATTATTGGCATTAAATGCACTGCTTATTCGGCAACCTTTTATGGATTATTTAATTGGCAACCCAATTCAGGTAGTAATAGTGCAAAACCTATTTAAATGGTTAACATGGATGGCATTGTCTTTTATAATAGTTTATGGATATGAAGTTATTAATAAAAAATTTGACAATCAATAATTAACGTGACAACTGAAACACTAATGGTGGGTAAGCTCACCTAGCAAAACAAGATACACGATAGAAGACATAAACAACAAGACAGAAATATTATGAAAAAACAAAACTTAGACAATTACTGGATGCCTTTTACGGCCAATAGACAATTTAAATCCAATCCACGATTGGTAGAAAGTGCTGATGGCATGTATTTTACTTTGGCCGATGGGCGTAAATTACTCGATGGCATTGCAGGTTTGTGGTGTTGTAATGCAGGGCATAACCGCCCTCGCATTGTAGAAGCCATTCGTGAACAAGCTGGAAAATTAGATTATGCACCAGCCTTCCAAATGGGACACCACAAACAATTTGAATTAGCCGAAAGATTAGCGGGTCATATGCCTGGTGATTTAAACAAAGTGTTTTTTACCAACTCAGGTTCTGAATCGGTTGAAACCGCATTGAAAATGGCGATTGCTTATCACCGTGCCAATGGTGAAGGGCACCGTACACGTTTAATCGGTAGAGAAAAAGGCTATCACGGCGTGAATTTTGGTGGCATGTCAGTTGGTGGAATGCCTGCTAACCGCAAAATGTTTGGTTCATTAGTAGCTGGTGTCGACCATTTGCGCCATACACATGGTATCGAAGGCAACGAATTCTCAAAAGGCTTACCTGAAAATGGTGCTGAATACGCAAATGATTTGATTCGCATGATTGAATTACACGATGCATCAACCATTGCCGCAGTCATTGTAGAACCATTGGCAGGTTCCGCTGGTGTTATTTTGCCTCCAAAAGGTTATTTAGAACGCTTACGTAAAATATGTACAGATAATGGCATCTTACTGATATTTGATGAAGTCATCACAGGATTCGGCCGATTAGGCGCACCATTTGCGGTTAATTATTTTGGTGTTGAACCTGATTTGGTTACCACAGCAAAAGGCTTAACCAATGGTGTCGTACCAATGGGAGCGGTATTTGCTCAAGACTTTATTTATGATACTTTTATGACTGGGCCGGCTAATGCAGTTGAATTTTTCCACGGCTACACTTATTCAGGTAATCCAATGGCTTGTGCCACAGCATTAGGTGTTCTTGACACTTATGAAGAAGATGGATTATTAACCAGAGCCAGTACTTTGGCTGATTATTGGCAAGAAAAAGTGCATGCATTGCGCGATTTAGAGCACGTCATCGACTTAAGGAACTTAGGATTAATTGCCGGCATAGAATTAAGACCACGAGAAGGTGCACCAACAGCCAGAGCATTTGATGCATTCTTACAAGCCTACGATGCTGGTCTTTTGATTCGTACAACTGGCGACACCATTGCCTTATCACCGCCATTAATAATAGAAAAAGAACACATTGATTTTGCTTTTGATACATTAAGGAAAATTATAGCTAACTTAGATT
This sequence comes from Alcanivoracaceae bacterium, assembly GCA_016744455.1. Taxonomy (GTDB): domain Bacteria; phylum Pseudomonadota; class Gammaproteobacteria; order Xanthomonadales; family Marinicellaceae; genus NORP309. The sequence continues at coordinate 73,007 of JADGEI010000001.1, read as the reverse complement.
AATGAAATTATATAAAAGAACCGTCATTCCCGCGAAGGCGGGAATCTAAAGTTAATATGATTGAACCATATGTTTATATATTAGCCAGAAAAAAAGATGTAGCACTTTATATTGGTGTAACAAGTAATTTGATAGAAAGAATTTGGCAACACAAAAATAATGTCGTAGCAGGCCACACAAAGAAATATAACATTAAAGACTTAGTTTATTTTGAACAACATTTAACAATGGACGCTGCAATTACGAGAGAGAAACAAATGAAGAAATGGAATCGTGAATGGAAAGTTAATTTAATAGAAAAATCAAATCCTAACTGGTTAGACTTATGGAGTCAGATAACTGGATGAGATTCCCGCCTTCGCGGGAATGACGATTTATTCTTTCTAAAAAAAGTAATACAGAATAACATATAACAGAGATAACATGAAAACTATACAACACATAATAAACGGGCAAGCCACATCGGGTGTTTCAACAAAAACTCAAGCGGTTTACAATCCTGCTACTGGCGAACAAACAACTGATCTTGTATTGGGCGGCTTGGAAGAAATCAATCTAGCGGTTGAAAACTCTAAACAAGCTTTTCAATCGTGGTCAACAACAGCACCGGCAAAACGTGCCAAAGTGATGTTTAATATGCGTCAGTTGCTGATTGACAATGCCGATTTGGTGGCGGAAACCATCAGTAAAGAGCATGGCAAAACCCATGATGATGCCTTGGGTGAAGTCACCCGTGCATTAGAAGTGGTTGAATATGCTTGCAACATCACCGAAAACCTCAAAGGTGATTTTAACAGCGATGTGGGCCCTGGAATTGATACGCACTCTAATCGTCAAGCCTTGGGAGTTGTCGCTGGTATAACACCGTTTAATTTCCCATCAATGGTGCCATTATGGATGATTCCTATGGCATTGGCTTGTGGCAATGCTTTTATCCTTAAACCTTCAGAACGTGACCCAAGTTCTGCTAATCTAATTCATGATTTGTTTGCCAAAGCGGGCTTGCCTGCTGGTGTGTTAAATGTGGTACACGGTGGTAAAGAAGCCGTTGATGCAATACTTGATCATAAAGACATTCAAGCCGTGAGTTTTGTCGGTTCAACACCGATTGCAGAATACGTTTATACCCGAGGTTGTGCTTCAGGAAAACGCGTACAAGCTTTAGGTGGTGCGAAAAACCACATGATCATCATGCCAGATGCCGATATAGATCAAGCGGCAGATGCACTAATGGGCGCTGGATTTGGTTCCGCTGGTGAACGTTGTATGGCCATCAGCATGGCTGTTCCTGTAGGACAAAAAACAGCCGATAAGTTAATTGAAAAACTCATTCCAATGATTAACAACATGAAAGTAGGCCCATACACACAAAAAGGCATGGAAATGGGTCCTGTTATTACCAAAGATGCACAAACTCGTATCGAAGGTTTAATCTCACAAGGCGAATCAGAAGGTGCAGAAATAGTGGTTGATGGCCGTGATTTTAAAATTGAAGGCCATGAAAAAGGCTACTGGGTAGGAGCTACCCTACTCGATCATGTCACCTCTGATATGAGTGTTTACAAACAAGAAATATTTGGCCCTGTCTTATCGGTATTAAGAGCAGAAACTTATCAAGAGGCTGTCGATTTAATCAATGCCCATGAGTACGGCAACGGCACATCGATATTTACCAGAGATGGTGATGCAGCGAGAGATTTTGCTACCAAAATTCAAGTCGGAATGGTTGGAATAAATGTTCCTATTCCTGTTCCTGTGGCTTACCACAGCTTTGGTGGATGGAAACGCTCCATATTTGGTGCTCATGGCATTTATGGACCAGAGGCCGTACATTTTTACACTAAGTTAAAGACCATAACCACTAGATGGCCAACCGGCATACGCAAAGGCGCACAATTTAATTTCCCAACATTGGATTAAGGGGTTTTGATTTACCATGAAGGGCATGAAGGACATGAAGGAAAAGAAATGACTTTAAAAGAACTAATTTTGGAAACGGACTGGAATAAGATCTCAATACAATTCCAATTTGACTATGATTTTCATTTTAAGGATAGAAAAAAAAGAATTATTAAGAAAGAAATGAATAAATACAAAGATGTTTATTTAAAACTAATTGAAATCAAACCATCAAGTTCAAAGTGTAGAATTGTAATTCATAAATTTATTGAAAATGAAAAGGCTTATTATGATGCCTCTGGCTTAGATGAAAGTTTATATAGAGATAATGATTTGTTTGATCCTATTAAACACAAAGAATTTGAAAATAATGAGGAATTACTTGGTCTAGTTGGAACACCTTGGCAAGAGTGGCTATCAATGCAAATTGATAAAGATACATTGAATGATTATAGTAAAAATGAAATTATTACTCATTGTTTATGGGAAATGACATTTTTTGGAAAACAATCACCAGATTAAAAAACCGTAAGGTGGGCTTGCCCACCAATTTAATACTGAATAATTATCGAGGCAACTGAAACACTGCTGGTGGGCAAGCCCACCCTACAATTAATTGAGTATTAAAAAGATTTGGATATAAACTGGATGCGTCATCCTCGCGAAGGAGGGGATCCACCTTAGTTCGAGGTTGAATCATAAAATATCACTATGATTGATAATCGAGTAACTGGATTCCCTTCTTCAAGGGAATGACGGAGTTATTTTAAAACAATATAATGTTTAAGAGTTTCCTGACTATGTTGGAATAAAGAGAGTGAAATAAAATAATAACAAAATGATTAAATTAACAGAAATAACAAAAATTGAATTTGAAAAATATAAAGAAATTTTTATAAAAAAAGAAACCATTGAAGTTTCAGAAAACTATAAATATACACAGGAGCAAGCAAAAGAAAATGCTGTTAGAGATTTTGATAAATATTTTCCCAATGGAAAAACAAAGAAAAATGAATTTCTCGTGTGCATAAGTTCTAATCAAGCTGGCGATAATAAAACCTTGGGTTACTTGTGGTATTGTATATCTAATGACTATATTTTTATTTTTGATTTTTTTGTACACCCTGAATTCAAGGGCAATGGATATGGTTCCCAGACTATTGAAGGATTACAAAACCTCTCTCTAGAGAAAAATATCCATCAAATTAGATTAAGAGTGGCTCGTAGCTATAAACGTGCCTTTAAACTGTACCAAGAATTGGGTTTTATAACAACGGGAACGAATATGATGAAGCGGTTTTAGGGTTTTGGGTTTATTAAGCAAATATATGCAAAACAATTATTGAACCAACTGAAACAATGCTGGTGGGCAAGCCCACCCTACGACAATGAGAAATAGAAAGAACACAGAGTTACATCGAGATAAACCTCCGTAAAACTCAGCGTCTTACCTGCGAACCTCTGTGATTCTTGCGATCCAACAGCAACCACAGACTCAACAGTAAACACACGATGTGTCATCCTCGCAAAGGCGGGGATCCATTTAAATACGAAGTAATGAGGTGAAATAAAACGACAATTTAAAACCGAGTAACTGGATTCCCTTTTTCAAGAGAATGACAGAGTCTTTTTTTAGATTGATAAAAATAATTAAAATGAGTTACACCGAAATAAACCTCTGTGAAACTCCGTGTCTTCTCTGAGAACCTCTGTGACACTTACGATTTCTCCGCAACCACAGACCCAACAGGAAACACTAAAAACAATTATAAAAAGAAACGAATAACATGATAAAATTGAAAATATTATAGAAGAACTTGAAACAGAACCTTCATGCCCTTCATGGTAAAAAAACAAATAACAATAAGAATACAAGAGGAAAAATATGAAATCAAATTTAAAAGCAGCCGTTATCCAAATGGGTTTAAAGGCATCAACAGACAGTGATCCAGAAACAATAAGATTGGCAATGATTGAGGCACATATGCCTATGATTGATGAAGCCGGTGCGAAAGGTGTTCAGGTATTGAGTTTTCAAGAAGTCTTTACTCAACCCTACTTTTGTCCTTCACAAGACACCAAATGGTATGCCAGTGCCGAATCTATTCCCAATGGCCCAACCACTCAATTAATGATGGAAAAAGCGGCGCAATACAAAATGGTCATTGTCGTACCTATTTATGAAAAAGACGATGTTACTGGCGTTTATTACAATACAGCGGCGGTTATTGATGCTGATGGAAGTTATTTAGGTAAATATAGAAAAACACATATTCCACAAGTTTCTGGTTTTTGGGAGAAATTTTTCTTTAAACCTGGTGCTTCAAACTGGCCAGTTTTTCAAACACAATACTGTAAACTGGGTGTTTATATCTGCTATGACCGTCATTTCCCTGAAGGTTGGCGCGCATTAGCACTCAATGGTGCTGAATACATTATAAATCCATCAGCCACTGTTGCTGGTTTATCAGAATACTTATGGAAACTTGAACAACCGGCATCGGCAGCAGCCAATGGTTGTTGGATTGCTGCAATCAATCGAGTGGGTACAGAAGAACCTTGGAATATAGGTGAATTTTATGGCCAAAGCTATTTCGTTAATCCAAGAGGTCAAATAGAAAAAGAAGCCAGTCGTGATCAAGATGAATTATTAATCCATGATTTGGACATGAGCATGGTACAAGAAGTCCGCAATACCTGGCAATTTTTCCGTGATCGTAGGCCCAGTACTTATAGCAAATTAACCGATGGTGAATAATAAAAAACTGACTTTCCACCATGAAGAGCATAAAGTAACTGAAGAAAAAACTGCGAAGATTATAATGGTTTTTATTAAATAATTGAGAATGACTATGAGTTTAAATAAAACTAGAAACTCACCTTCATTATCTTCATGCCCTTCATGGTAAAAACAATCTTTAAAAAAGAGAGAAACAATGACAAGACATGCAGATGATTTATACAACAAAGACTTAGCTTCAACAACACCAGAACAAAGAACCTGGGATTGGAAAGCGTATGGGGCTTTATGGGTAGCGATGGTAGTTTGTGTACCGACTTATATGTTAGCAGGCGGTTTAATTGCTGAGGGTATGAGTTGGTGGCAAGCGGTGATAACTGTGCTATTAGGCAATGTGATTGTATTGGTTCCAATGATGTTAATTGGTCATGCTGGTGCTAAACATGGTATTCCATTTCCTGTATTGTTACGCTCATCATTTGGCACCAAAGGAGCACGTATTCCAGCATTAGCCAGAGGACTTGTTGCCTGCGGTTGGTTTGGGATTAATACTTGGGTGGGCGGTTCAGCTATCTATGTGATTGTTAATGCGCTTACAAGTGGTGCCATTACTGGTGAGGCCTTACCTTTTCTAGGTATTGATGCAGGCCAATTTGCCTGTTTTATTGGCTTTTGGGCCATGCATTTGTATTTTATTAAACATGGAACTGAAAGTATTCGTTGGTTAGAAACATATGCAGCACCATTTTTAATAGGAATGGGTTTGGTACTATTAGGTTGGGCTTATTACACTGCAGGTGGTTTTGGAGAGATGTTATCTACTCCTTCTCAATTTGTAGAAGGTGGTAAGCGTGAAGGTCAATTCTTTAGTGTGTTTGTAGCAAGCCTTACCGCTATGGTTGGATTTTGGGCAACAATGGCATTGAACATCCCAGATTTTACCCGCTTTGCCAAATCACAAAAAGACCAAATCATAGGGCAAGCCATCGGTTTACCATTGCCCATGGCTTTATTTGCTTTTATCAGTGTTGCGGTGACATCAGCTACTGTCACCATATTTGGTGAAGCCATTTGGGATCCAGTTGTTTTAGCTGGTAAGATGGGCGGAATTGGTGTAGTTGTTGCATTAATGGCATTAGTTGTGGCAACATTGACCACCAATTTGGCTGCCAATGTTGTGGCACCAGCACATGGGTTTTCCAATCTTAACCCTAAAAAAATTAGTTTTACCATGGGCGGATATATTACCGCAGGAATAGGCATTGCAATTTTTCCTTGGAAGCTTTTAGAATCATCTGGTGGTTATATTTACACATGGTTAGTTGGCTATTCTGCTTTACTTGGTCCCATTGCAGGAATTCTAATTGCTGATTATTTTTTCGTGCGTAAAAGTGAATTAGATGCCGAATCATTATTCAACCACGATGGCATTTATAAAAGATGGAATTGGGCAGGCATAATCGCTTTAATTGTTGGTATCTTACCGAATATACCCGGATTTTTACATAAAGCAGGATTCGTTGATTCTGTACCAGCCATATTTAATACTATTTATAGTTACGCATGGTTTGTTGGTCTATTTATTGCAGCTCTTGTCTATTTAGTGCTTAATAGACAAAATGATTATAACAATTCAGAGTCTTAATTTATGCAGCACATAATTTGTATAGAAAGTGAAACAGTCAATAAAGCCATTAAAACGGATGGTTTTATTAAAACAAAAAATAATATATTTGATATCAACAAGCTTTGGATAGGCCCTCGACCAACACTTGAAACCAACGAAAATTTTAAACAAATCATTCCTTATGTCATACTTTCTTATCAAGGGAAAATTGCCTTATATCAACGCACCAAAAAAGGTGGCGAAAATCGTTTACACAACATGCATTCTATTGGTTTTGGTGGCCATATTGATGCTTTTGATTTAGCTTACAATGATGGTGGTGAAATCAATTTAGACAAAACCATAGAAAACTCTGCTCAACGAGAAATTGATGAAGAGTTAATTGTTTCAGAATGTGTCTCCAAAAAACACCTGGGCTATATTTATGATAGCAGCAACCCTGTTGGTCGAGTTCACATTGGTGTAGTTGAGCAATGGGAACTAAGTTCTGCTTCTATAAAAAGCAACGAAGATGAAATAAAAGTTGTTGGCTTATTTACTATTGATGAGTTAAAAACTTATGATGGCGAAATGGAAAATTGGAGCGAACATATTATTGATGGTCTATAGTTCGACTATTTACCATAAAAAATCTTTAAAAAAAAATGTTGTGTGAGAAATACTACAAATAGGTAGTTAGCTTTTTTAAATCGCTAATTATCATGCTTTCTTTCCTTCAACTTTCTTTACACGCATTTTGCTGTCGCCTATAGTTTTATTATTTAGGTTTATAATAGCGGCTTTAGCATCACCTATCTTCGGCATTTCAACAAAAGCAAACCCTTTTGATTTGCCTGTTTCAGCATCCATGACCAAATTGCATGATTGGAGGGTTCCATATTTTTGAAAAAGCTCTTCTAGTTGCTTTTCTGTTATTGTGCGATCTAAGTTACGTATTATTAGCTTCATTTGTTTTTTTATCTTAAATTTTTAGGAGTGAGAGGATTGTATAGCGTTTAATATTTTTATCAAGCCTGTGACACAAAAAACACCTCTCATCACTACCATACTATTAATCTTGCGGATAAACATCAAGCTAACGAAGATAACTTTACAAACCGCGAAAATTCAGCAGTGCCAAAACCTATTCTCAATGCTTGTGTTTTTGTTTTAAATAAAGAGGATGGGTAAAGCAAATAACCCGTCTTTAAGGCGAGTTGCTTGGCCAATTCACCTGCTGATAAGTTACCGTTTTTAATTTCAGCAAAAACACAACATCCAGCATGTGGAATAGCAATGTTTATCGAAGATTTACACAACTCTTTTATCTCTTTTAATAACGGTTTGTTTTTTACTATTATTTCTAAATTACGTTCCAGTAGTTTTTCAGGTTTTTGTAATAGCACTGCTGCAAGTTTTTCATCCAATTGCGAATTACAAATTGATAAGTAGCCTTTGACATCTATTATTTTTTTTCTTAACTGCTCATTTTGGCAGGCCAACCACCCTATTCTAATTCCTGGAATGGCAAAGGCTTTAGAAATGACACCAACACTAATTCCTTTATCGTAATAATCAGCCACAGCTGGTAAACGCAGGTTCAAACTATGTTCCAAACCACGAAAAACTTCATCAGATAATAGCCATACGTCATATTTCTTACATAGGTTAACCAACTTCAATAGCTCCTGCCGGCTCAACGTAGCACCTGTAGGGTTATGCGGGAAATTAATCACAAATAATTGGCAACCTTTTATAAATTCTGCCTCTACTTCATCAAAATTTAGCGACCAGTTGTTTTCATTATCCAACTGCAAGTAGCTTACATGACACTTCATATTAAGAGGTATTTGCACCAATGGTTCAAATACAGGTGCTACAATTAATACCCTATCTTTTGGCTTTAGCAAAGCTGAAAACACGCAAAACAAGGCTTCTTGTGCTCCCGCATGTGTAATGATCTCATCGGATTCTATTATTTCATAATGATGATGTGCCAAGGTATTACGTAAGCCAACTGTTCCTGCATCAGGAGCAAATCCTAGGTTAACATCTTGTAGAATTTCACTAAAAGACATGCCAATAGTTTGTTCAAGCTCGTATTGGCCAAAAGGCTTGGGGTTGGTATTGTGCATGGATTGTAATTTCTGACCTTTGAATTGTTCAGAAAACTTTGCCATGGCTAATTTTGGAAAATGGTTGTTCATAAACTTAAGATTACACGGATTATACTTAGAAGGAAAGAGTTTTTAGTGATATTTACTACTTGATTGACAAAGTATTCACAGCAATGAAAAGTTTAGTTTTTGGTGATAAATTTTCATTAGTTGAAGTAAGTATTATTTATCACTCAATGACTAGCTAAATCAAACAAAAGTTATAATTAAAAGATGTAATTTACAGGTAAGTGACGTAAGATAGGCTTCCGCTTTCACGTTAATATGCATGAGAATATCTCAATTACATGTGAAGCATTTTATATTAATTTCCAAACTTTTAGGGGACAAACTATGGGTTTACTTGATGGCAAAAAAGCCTTAATTATTGGTGTAGCGAGCAATCGTTCTATTGCATGGTCAATTGCAGAATGTTTTCATCGCGAAGGCGCTGAAATTGCCTATACTTACCAAACTGAAAAACTATTAAAACGAGTTGAAAAAATTGCTGCAATTACAGGTTCAAACATTATGTTGCCATGTGATGTGGCAAGTGATGAAGAAATAGATAACGTTTTTTCTGAATTAGCTAAACATTGGGATGGTATAGATATTATTGTTCATGCTGTTGGTTTTGCTCCACGAGAATTATTACAAGGCGATTACCTACAAAACCTTACCCGTGAAGGATACCAAACAGCTATGGACATTAGTTCTTACTCTTTTGCAGCTCTGGCAAAAGCAGCCCGACCTATGATGAAAGGACGTGGTGGCAGCATGCTAACTTTAAGTTATCTAGGAGCAGTCAAAGCCATGAGCAATTATAATGTCATGGGCGTCGCAAAAGCCGCACTTGAAGCAAATGTTCGATACATGGCTTATTCTTTAGGAGCTGAGGGAACGCGCGTTAATGCAATTTCAGCAGGACCAATAAAAACTTTGGCCGCATCAGGTATTGGTAATTTTAAGAAAATGCTAGATCACGTTGAAGAGAAGTCACCTTTACGTACCACAGTTACACAGATGGATGTTGGCAATGCAGCAACCTTTATGTGTTCGGATTGGGCAAAAGGGATTACTGGAGAAATTACTTATGTCGATGCTGGCTATAACATAATGGGTATGACCGGCTTAGATGCTGACTAAACGATTAATGATATGAACCAATTTCCAAACAAGAAAAAAACCAACCGTGTTGAAAACCTGAAAATCCCGCCACAATCAGATGATGCTGAACGTTCTGTATTAGGCGGTTTACTCTTGGTTAAAGAAGCTTGGGATAAGGTTGCCGACTTAATCAGTGAAGAAGACTTTTATCGCAATGACCATACGCTAATTTTCAAAGCGATAAAAGCCTTAAGTATCGACAGCAAACCTTGCGATGTTATCACCGTAGGAGAATGGTTAGACACCCACCAATTGAGCGAAGATGCCGGCGGCGAAGACTATTTAATTGAAATTGCCAGCAATGTTCCTGGTGCATCGAATATTAAAGCTTATGCCGAAATTGTTAGAGAAAAATCTGTTTTACGCCAATTGATTGATATTGGTAATGATTTAACAGAAAAGGCATTCAATACCGAAGGTAAAACCAGTGATGATTTACTTGAGGAAGCTGAAAAGGAAGTTTTCAATATTAGAGAGCAAACCCTAAAAAACAAAAGTGGCTTCCAAGACATGAAGGGCTTGTTACACCAAGCCATCGAAACCATGGAAGAAATGAGTGAGTCCGATGGTAGCATGACAGGTATTCCATCTGGATTTACCGATTTTGATGAGAAAACAAGTGGGTTACAAAAATCTGATTTAATCATAGTAGCAGGTCGGCCAGCCATGGGTAAAACTTCATTTGCAATGAACCTGGTAGAACAAGCCGCTATAGGACACGGCTCCAGTGTAGCTATTTTCAGTATGGAAATGTCTGCGGTTCAATTGGTTATGCGAATGATGTCATCCTTATCACGTATCAATTCAAGAAAATTAAAATCTGGTGAACTGCATGACCAAGATTGGCCACGAATTATGCAGCAGCAACAATTAATGGCAGGGGCTCGAATTTTTATTGATGATACACCAGCTCTTTCTCCACTTGAAATAAGGGCGAGGTGCCGAAGGTTAAAACGCCAACATGGTTTGGATATGATCGTGATTGATTATTTACAATTAATGCAGGTAAAGGGAGCTGAAAACAGAGTCAATGAGATTTCTGAAATTTCTCGATCACTAAAAGCATTAGCAAAAGAGTTAGATGTACCAGTAATTGCCTTATCACAATTAAATCGTTCATTAGAGCAACGTTCCGATAAACGCCCTGTAATGTCAGATTTACGTGAATCAGGAGCAATTGAGCAAGATGCTGATATGATTATTTTCATCTACCGTGATGAAGTCTATAATGAGGAATCTATGCATAAAGGCAAAGCTGAAATCATACTAGGTAAGCACCGTCATGGCTCGACAGGTAAAGTCGTTCTTTCATGGCTTGGCGAATACACTCGGTTTGAAAATTTTATGGGTGATATTGGTATAGAACCACAAAACACCTCATCCAATCACTAGAGTTCTAATGTGAGTCGTGGAACCCAAGCAACGATAAACCTAAAACATTTAAAACATAATTATAAAGTTTTACAAACCTTAGCTCCCAACAAACTTGTTCTGGTTGTAAAAGCGGATGCTTATGGCCATGGTCTAAAACAAATCATCCAAACTCTTGATGAGGCTGATTGCTTTGCAGTTGCTACCATAGAGGAAGCGATGACCATTCGTCGAATAAACCCCACTGTACGCATTGTACTATTGGAAGGGTTTCTTAGTCTATCTGAGCTACATATTGCTATTGACAATAAATTTGACAGTGTTATTCACCAACAGCAACAACTTGACATGTTAGATACATTAACCTTGTCCAATAGGATTAATATTTGGCTAAAGTATGATTCAGGAATGAACCGATTAGGTTTTAACGCTAAAGACTTTACTACAGCTATTGGAAAGCTAGAAAACAAACAACAGGTTAATGAGCTAATATTAATGAGTCATTTAGCCTCTGCCAATTTAACTCAAAGTGATTTCACTAAACAACAAACTAAAAAGTTCTTGGAAATCAGTAACAATCACACCTTATCTCTCTCCAACTCTTCAGCATTGCTCACAGGTAAAAACCTAGTCGACGAATGGTGTCGAGTAGGCCTATCTCTTTTTGGCGTTTCACCTATTGAAGGTAAAAAATCAGTTGATTTTAACCTTAAACCTGTTATGACTTTAAAAACCAATGTTATTGCCATCAAAAAAGTCTCAGCTGGTGAAACTATTGGTTACAGTCAAACCTATACTGCAAAATTTGATAGTCAGATAGCCATTATTGGCATTGGCTATGGCGATGGATATCCGTGGGCAATTAACCCATCAGCTTATGTTAAAATAGATAACACCGATGCTCCTATTGTTGGTAGTGTTTCAATGGACATGATAGCTATTGATATAACTGAAGTTAAAAATATAACAGTTGGCGACAGTGTGCTAATCTGGGGCGAAGAAGACACAATGCACTTACCGATAGAAACTATCGCAGAAAATGCCAACACAATACCTTATGTGTTATTATGCCAATTAACATCAAGAGTTCATTATAAATATGTCTAAAATAATTGCTTATTTCAAATCTCAAGTTAAAGCCAATGAATGGCCACCTTTGATTTGGTCATTTCTTTATTTCTATTTTTTATTAACAGGGTATTTTATTTTGCGACCTATTCGTGAAGTGATGGGTGTAACAGCAGGACCTGAAAATTATGGATTATTATTTTCTGCAACATTTATCGTCATGTTATTGATTCAACCAATTTATGGGAAAATAGTATCCACCTATTCAAGAAAACAATTTATACCCATTATCTATGGTTTTTTCGCCTTAGTTATCATAGTTCTTTGGTCAGTGTTTCATTTATTTGGCACCGAAAATGTTATCGTAGCCAGAATATTTTTTGTCTTTGTCAGTGTTTACAACGTCTTTGTAGTTTCTGTCTTTTGGAGCTTTATGTCAGATGTTTACAGCAAAAAACAAGGAACACGACTCTTTGGTGTCATTGCTGCTGGTGGTAGCACCGGTGGAATAACAGGAGGACTCATTACTGCTGCACTAGTACATCGAATTGGCACTATCAATTTATTATTAGTATCTACTTTATTTTTACTTTTTTGCATTCTTGCCGTTTACAAAGTTAGAAAGTATGCCAACCAAATCACAGAAGTTAACAAAGAAGCACCGCTTGGTGGCTCACCTATTGAAGGCATGAAGTTGATTTTTAGCTCTAAACTATTGCAGCAAATCGCTTTAATGACAGTAATGTCAGTTTTAATCGGTGGTATTTTTTATTATCTTCAAGGAAACTTTGTTAGAGATTTTTATACAGACCGAGATATGCGCACTAACGTCTTTGCCAACATCAATACTTTCACCAATATGCTAACATTATTTTTCCAACTTATACTTACCCCTTTATTCCTTCAAAAGCTTAAAATTCATAAAATTTTAGGAATATATCCAACATTGATGATCATAGCCTTCATATTATTTGGAATATTTCCAGTCATACAAGTAGTCTTAAGTGCTATTATCATGCAACGAAGTGGTGCCTATGGCATCATGAAACCACCCACTGATTGGTTGTTTACTGGATTAGATAAGAATATCAAATACAAATTCAAAAACTTTCTAGACACTGTTATTTATCGTGCAGGAGATGTCTTTACGCAATTATTCTTTATAAATTCTGTCGCCTTTTTTACCAAAGACCTACGCATATTTGCACTCTTTGGGATATTATTCAGTATCATTTGGTTGATTAATGCAATAAAAGTAGGAAAATTAGCTAGTGAAACATTTCAACAACAAAAATTATCAAACGATTCTATCTAGTGACATACCATAGTTGTTGCCACTATGAAATACTTGGTCTATCAACCCATAGAAGGCTTAATCTTATTTTGCATTGCAGCAATAATATTTAGATTTCCTGCAATAATATTACCGTTTTCTAGGTAATCTTTCTTTAATTTAAAATCCATGCAATCACCACCAGCTTCTTGTACTATCAAAGCACCTGCTGCCATATCCCACTTTTCCAATCCCATTTCCCAAAAGCCGTCAACTCGACCTGCTGCAACATAAGCTAAGTCAAGTGCTGCTGAACCGGCACGCCTCACATCACCAACTGATTTATAAATAGATTTAAACTGTAGCATATAACGGTTAAATACTTCACGCTTGCGGAAAGGAAACCCTGTAGCAATTATAGAGCCTTTTAATGTGGCTTTTTGATCCACTCTTAAACGTGAGTCATTAAGGTAAGCACCATGTCCTCTTGAAGCATAAAAAGTTTCATCGCGTACAGGATCATGAATCAGCGCATGTTGAATTACACCTTTTACTTCAAGTGCGATAGAGACACAATAATGAGGGATTCCATGCAAGTAGTTAGTAGTCCCGTCTAAAGGGTCAACAATCCAGATATGGTCAGCATCTTGATTACCTATAAGGCCACTTTCCTCACCCAATACAGCATGTTCAGGATGAAGTTTAGCAATGGTTTCAATTATGGCCTGCTCAGCAGCTTTATCAGCAATACTTGCAAAATCATTTTCTTTTTTCTTAACGACATGCAAAGTGTGGACTTGTTTTTGCAAACGCAATAACACTCCTCCAGCAGTAAAAGCAGCTTTCTCTGCAATATTTATTTCAGGTTGGCGCATAACAACATACATTTATTTTTAGAATCGCGTATGATAGCCTTAATTGATCAAATAATATATAAATATGAACAACAATATACGCTTTGTCTTAATGGGAACCACTCACTCTGGCAATATCGGTGCAGCAGCACGTGCAATGAAAACCATGGGAATTAATGATTTAGCCCTGGTTAAACCAGAAGGGTTTCCGAGTGCAGAGGCAACCTCTCGCGCATCTGGTGCAGATGACTTGCTATTTAATGCTGACATATGTGAGAACATTGATGATGCCATTAAACAATGCAAACTCGTCATTGGAACCACTGCCAGAAAACGCCATCTAGATATTCCCATAATTGATGCTCGCGAAGCAGCTGAATTATTATGCAAGGAGTCCACCGCAAACAATGTGGCTTTAGTTTTTGGCAAAGAACGTTATGGCATGACTAATGAAGAAGTAGAACGTTGCCACTATTTAGTCCGCTTACCTACTGTTGAGAATTTTTCATCACTTAATCTTGCCTCAGCTGTCCAAGTATTGGCATACGAGTGCCGTATGGCGAATTTAACTTTAAATCCCAAAGAGTTACCTAAAGGAGTTGAAGAGGATCATGTAACTTCTGAAAAAATGGAAAGTTTTTTCCAACATTATTTCGATGTAATGGAAAAGGCTTTATATTTACGAAAAGAAGGCCACGATTCATTGAAAACAAAAATTCGTTTGATGTATAACCGTATTCGCCCTAAAAAACACGAAATTGATATTTTACGTGGTTTTCTTTCCAAGCTAGAAAAAAAATTAAAATAATTTTCTAAAGTTGTTGACAGATGAGTTCATTAAGTTAAAATGCTCGCTCTAAATTGATTGCTAGACAATTTATTAGAAGTCTTCCCCGATAGCTCAGTTGGTAGAGCAAGTGACTGTTAATCACTGGGTCGGCGGTTCAAGTCCGTCTCGGGGAGCCAAATACTTAAATAGGTTGCATTTTTGCAACCTTTTTTATTTGTCTGATGAAAAATTATCAGTTTTAAGTTAATATAACCTCCTTTTTTTGTGCAATACTTTTGCGCAACCAACATAAACACAGGAAACATTCATGGCATTTGAAGAATATGACGATTTTGAACAAGAAAAAATCGTCAAAGATTGGATTAAAAATAATTGGTTAACAATAGTTGCAGGCTTAGTCATCGGACTAGGTGGTGTCTTTGGAATTAATTACTGGAAAGCTCAACAGCAACAAAAAAGATTCGAAATGGCTGAGAAGTATGAGTCTTTCTCTGAAGTTATGGAACTTTCCGAGTTTGATGAAGCCCAATCCTTATTAAAAGAACTTGAAACCTCAACAGGAAATAGCTTTTATACTTATGAAGCGCATTTACGTTTAGCAAAAGAGTTTGTGAATAAAAACGAATTGGAAAAAGCTGCATCTGAACTTAAACGTGTAATTATAGCAAATCCTGATGAATTATTAACGGAATTTACTAAATTGCGTTTGGCTCGAGTATACAATGCAATGGGCAAACATGATGAAGCATTAACGACAGTAAACAGTGTTAAAATAGAATCTTATCTATCAATTGCAAAAGAAATCCAAGGTGACGCCTATTTTGCTAAAGGTGAATCAGAAAAAGCCATTACGGCTTTTAAAGATTCTGTAGAAAAAGGTACAGGGTATTCTGGTAAGAAGAATATCGAAATGAAAATAGAAAACTCATAAATGAGATAGCTTATGCACAAAATTCTAATAGTTTTAATTATTACAATAACATTCAGTATTTCCTGTTCATCAAACAAAGAGAATAAGAAAAAACAATTTGAAGCCGCTAAAATTGATAAAATAGTTCAACAAGGGCAATTTAATAAATTATGGACTTACAAACTTGATGGTAGTAAAAAATCCTATGGTTATAAATTAATTCCATATATTGACAACAGAAACGTCTATGTCGCTTCTCAAGGCGGACAAGTAACAAAACTTAATACTGAAAACGGTAACAAAGTTTGGTCGATAGATTTAGATAAGGAATTAAGTGCAGGACCTGGTGTTGGAGAAAAAATACTCTTAGTTGGAACACCTGAAGGCCAAGTTATTGCTTTAGATAAAGAGAATGGCAATCAATTATGGGAGGTAAAACTAACTTCTGAAATTTTATCACCACCAGTGGTTGATAATGAACTTGCTATAGTTAGAGCACAAGATGGTCGTGTCTACGCTTTAGATAGTAAAACCGGTGAAAGAAAGTGGTTGTTTGATACTAATATACCTAATTTAACCTTACGTGGAAATTCAAAACCAATCGTCAAAGCAGGAAGGGTGTATATTGGATTTGACAATGGTAAAGTTGCAGCAATAAAACAAGAATCAGGTGACGTGCTTTGGCTACAAAATGTTGTAGATACAAAAGGAAAAACTGAGTTAGCTAGAATCGTAGATATTGATGGGGACATGGCATTAATTGCCACTGATTTATACCTATCAAGTGCGATTGGTAAAACAGTTGCTGTGGCAACAGAATCAGGAAGAGTTATGTGGTCTAAAGATGCGGGGTCAGCATCTGGTGTCACTGCTTCACGAAGCAATTTATATATTATTGACAACAACTCTAACATTCGCGCATTAAATCGCACTGATGGAACTGAAGAGTGGAAGACTACAGAATATAAACATCGCTTACTGACTAAACCAGTTTTCTATCTTGGTGATATTGTCGTTGGTGATTTAGATGGTTACATCCATATTATTGATGGAACCAATGGGAATACCCTTGCACGACGACAAATGGGCAAATCAAGCTTTTATTCCTACCCTTCTAGTTCAGGTTCAACTTTAATAGCTTATAATAAAGATGGAACCTTAACTGCATTTGAATATTCAAGATAAAAGTGAACAAACATGCTTCCAGTAATAGCAATAGTAGGTCGCCCTAATGTAGGGAAATCCACCTTATTTAACACGTTAACCCAAACTCGTGACGCACTTGTTGCTGATTTTCCAGGGTTAACAAGAGATAGACAATATGGTTATCTAGACTTTGAAGAATCCAATGCTATTCTAATTGATACAGGTGGTTTACTTGGTGATGAAGGTAATTTATCTGAGTTAATGAATTCACAAGTTGAAACCGCCATAGTAGAATCAAACCTCATCTTATTTATTGTTGATGCTAAAGCTGGCCTTATGGACGATGATAAAAAAATATTATCTAGCCTAAGGAATACCAACAAACCCATAATCCTGGTTGTAAACAAGATAGATGGTCTTGGCGAAGATGTTGCTATGCTAGATTTCTATCAATTAGGTATAGAAAAAATAATGCCAATTGCTGCAGCTCATAAGCGTAATATTGGCGAACTATTTGAAGACCTAGAAACATATTGTAATAACTTGATATTAGAAGACAAAGAGCAAGAAGAACAAGACCTTAAAGGCCCAAACCTTGCTATCATTGGTCGACCCAATGTAGGAAAATCCACTTTAGTAAATCGACTACTTGGTGAAGATCGAGTACTCGCTTATGACATGCCTGGAACAACACGGGATTCTATTTGCTTGCCATTAGAATGGGATGGAAAAGATTACACTCTTATTGACACTGCTGGTATTCGTCGCCGTGCAAAGGTACATGATGGCATCGAGAAATTTAGCGTCATCAAAACCTTACAAGCAATCGACAGATCTCAAGTTTGCGTTCTATTGATGGATGCACAAGAAGGAATTACCGATCAAGATATGCATTTACTTGGACTCGTCCATAAAAATGCTAGAGCAATTGTCATAGTTCTAAATAAGTGGGATCACCTTTCAGAAGATCATAAAAAAATGGTTAAAACAGAATTTTCCAGACGCATGCCGGCCTTTGCTTGGATTCCTTTGGTTTATACATCAGCCTTACATGGATCGGGGCTATCTGACCTAATGGATAGAGTTGACTTAGTTTATGATGCAGCAACAAAAGAATTAGAAACAAATCAACTTACAGAAGTTTTAAAAGAGGCTTACAATGCTCACCAACCAACATTAGTACAAGGTCGCTTAACAAAACTCAAATATGCTCATGCTGGTGGTCAAAACCCTCAACGAATTGTAATACACGGCACACGAACTGATGCACTATCAGCCTCATACAAGAAATATTTAGAAAAACAATTTAGAAATGCTTTTAATTTGCGCGGGGCTCCAATTGTACTACAATTTAGAAGTAGCAAAAACCCGTATAAAGTTAGGAAAGTTAAAAACAGGAGTTCAAAGACCAACAGAAGGCACAATACCTTCGTAACTCCAAGGCATAAACGATAATATGACCCAAAACCTCTATCCCACAGCTATATCATTTTCACAAGCTCAAAAATTAATTCATTCAATTGCACAACAGCAGTTCAATCCAAAACCAGAAGTTACTGATGTTAATTGCTGCTTAAATCGAGTACTCGCATCGGATTTAACAGCCAAGATAAATGTACCTGGATTTGATAACAGTGCAATGGATGGTTATGCTATACGATTTTCAGATTTAGCTAATGATCAACAAGGTTGGCTGCAATTACAAACAACACAATTTGCAGGGGATGGAGACAGGCAAGTTTTAGCCGAAAATAGTGCCATTCCTATTATGACAGGAGCAGTAATTCCAGAAGGTGCAGATACCATTGTTGTGAAAGAAAATGCACAGAAAAAGGAAGGAAAAGTACATCTTAGAGACATTGGTATTAAAGGTAATTATATTCGCAAGACTGGTGCCGATATAAAAGCAGGAAGTAAAATTCTTGCCAAAGGTGTACGATTAAAAGCCCAAGATATAGGTTTAATCTCATCAGTAGGATGTAAAAACATAGCTGTTTATAAAAAAATTAATATCGTTTTGTTTACTGGTGGTGACGAAATTGTACAAGTTGGCGAAGATTTACTTCCAGGTCAAATTTACGATTCAGTACGCCCTACACTCCAAGGTTTATTACAATCGCAAAATTGCAACATCACACACATTGACAGCTTAAAGGATAACGAAGAACAAATAAAACAAGCCTTTGATGAATACGGGAATGAAAACACACTTATAATTTGTAATGGTGGTGTATCTGCTGGCGACAAAGACTACATTCTTAAAGTCATGCAAGATTATGGTAAAATTAGCTTCCATAAGGTGAATATTAAACCTGGTTTTCCTCTACTTTTTGGCCACTACAACAAAACTTTATTTTTTGGCTTGCCCGGAAACCCTGTTTCAAGTTTCACAAATTTTTGTCAATTTGTTATACCTACGTTAAGAATTTTGGAAGGCGAAGAAATCAAATCAACAGGTTTTGTACGAGCAAAGTTGACAAAAAGTTACAGTAAAACTCATTACCGTCGAGAATTTGTCCGTGCACGATTGAGTTATGATCCAACTTTTGGCTTTGAGGTATCTACAACAGGCAACCAAAGCTCAGGGCGTTTAACATCAGTAACACAGGCTAACTGCTTTATTGTTCTCAATGAAACACACCAAGAACTGCAAACAGGAGATGAAGTGAACGTTCAACGATTTGTTGACCTACTCTACCCACACCTCACATGATTAATAGTGTTACAGCGGCCCAAGCCTATCATTCCTGTAACAAAGTGGAAAATCATACTATTATAGATGTCAGAACACTTGAAGAATGTGCTAGAGGTACTCCAAAAAATGCAATTAACATTGCATTAGAAAACATTAACCAGCTAGCTGAACAACAATTAGATAAAAATCACCATTATTACTTCATTTGCCAAATTGGAATACGATCCAAGCTTGCCTGTCAACAAATGCTTAGCCTTGGTTTTAACAATGTGTATGACGTTGATAATGGTTTCAATGAATGGCAAAGTCAAAACTTACCCACAATAACCCCAAAGACAAACCAAAGAGATTTACGGTATAGCCGCCATCATAAACTATCAGGGTTTGGTAGAACTGCTCAAAAAAAACTTAGCAGTGCACATGTCGTAATTATTGGTGCAGGTGGCCTAGGCTCGCCAAGTGCATTATACTTAGCAGCGGCAGGTGTTGGAATCATCACAATTGTAGACGATGATTTAGTTCAATTAAGCAATTTGCAAAGGCAAATACTTCACACTACAAAAGCCATAGGCTCACCCAAGGTTGAATCTGCAAAAAATCAATTATCCGCATTAAATCCAGACATCACAATTAATCCAATTAATCAAAAATTAAACCTCGAAAATTCAGAGCACTTAATTCGACAAGCAGATGTTATAATCGATGGCACTGACAACCTTAGTACAAGATACATAGTTAACGATACTTGTGTAAAGTACAAGAAACCATTAATCTATGCCGCAGTTTATGAATACGAAGCGCAAATAAGCGTATTTGATTTACGCACTACTAATTCACCATGCTTAAGGTGTCTTTTCCCGCAAAGCGATGGATTTGAACCTGAGAATTGTTCAACAGTTGGAGTCCTAGGAGTTGTACCTGGGTTTGCCGGCATTCTCCAGGCCACCGAAGCTATAAAGATTATCACAAAAATTGGTGAGCCACTCACAAATAAATTGTTAGTATGTGATTTGCTTGATAACAGTTTTAGAAAAATAAAATACATTCCAGATAACCAATGTAATCACCATTAAGCTGCCATTTTCTATTTATTTATAAATTAAATTCATTATTAGTGTGTTTGCTCTAGAAACCATCAATATTATGGCACCATTGAATAAACAAACACACAAAAGGTGATTATTATGAAAAAAGAAATGACAAAAGATATCAAAAACTCAATCAACAATATTTGGTTAGCTGGTTTAGGTGTTGCTTCATTAGCACAGAAAGAAACTGTTAAGGCTTATGATTCTTTAATCAAAGAAGGAAAAAGTCTAGAAAAGAAATCTAACAAGTTAGTAAAACAAGTTTCTAACAAAGCAGAAAAAAGGTACGACAATGTTCGCAACATAGCTGGTAAACAGTTTGATAAAGTTGAAAATTTGTTTGAAAGTAGAATTGAAAAATTACTTAAAAAATTAGACATTCCAACAATTAAAGATATCAAAGGTTTAAGTTCAAAAGTAGATTCTATAGCTAAAGAACTAAAAGCTAAAAAAGTAGCTTAAGGTATAAATTGGAAAGCATCTGTTTTTTGTAACCCTCTCTCTTTTTAAACAGATGTAACCATGTCCCCTATGTAGCCATTGGATGGTTGCATATTAATAAAGCCCTTTATCGAAAGATGAGGGCTTTATTTTTTGTTTTTGATTAACAAAAAAAGGGCTGTAAAAACAACCCCTTATAATTTTAAATCAACACTTGGTGTTTTGTGTACACTTCAAAATGGAATATCATCATCAAAATCATCAAACGATGGTTGTTGACTCTGTTGCCCGCCTTGACTATTATTCTGTTGATTACTATTTTGTTGGCTTTGGTTGTTATTTTGATAACTACCGCCTTGGTTTTGCTGTTGATTATTAGCTCTAGGAGCAGCAGGAGCTTGCCCTCCTCCAGCAAATTGTCCTTGGCCACCACTTTGTCTGGCGCCTAACATTTGCATTTCATTTGCTACAATTTCCGTGGTATAACGGTCTTGATTATTTTGATCTTGCCATTTACGTGTTTGTAGTTTGCCTTCAATGTAAACTTGACTACCTCGCTTCAAATATTCGCCTGCAATTTCTGCTAAACGTCCAAAAAAAACAATCCGATGCCATTCTGTTTTGACAACATCTTCGCCTGAATTTTTATCTTTCCATTGCTCAGATGTTGCAACAGAAATATTTGTGACGGCTGCACCTGATGTGGTGTACCTAACTTCTGGGTCTTGGCCTAAATTGCCAACAACAATTACCTTGTTAATGCCTCTTGCCATTTTTCTATCTCCTCTATAATTTGCGGATTTATGTATAATTGCCCTTATGAGCAATTGTGTTAAGAATACGGAATTATAATAAAAGCTATTTAATTTATCTACAGATTTAGCGTTATTTATCACTTCTTGCAAATAAGCCAACTGCAATGAAAGAAATCATCACCAGCAGTGCTGTTCCATAGAAAACAGTGATATAGCTTTTTTGCATCAAAAATCCAGCAATTCCAGAACCCATAAATGCACCTAAAAATTGTGAAGTAGAATAAGCTCCCATTGCAGCTCCACGGTATTTTTCTCCAGCAATTCGTGAAAGCATTGCAGGCATTGCAGCTTCTAAGAAATTAAAGAAAGCAAAGTATAATACCAGCAGTGCGGATATCATCAATAGACTTGAACTAAAGACAGCCATTAAAACTTGAGATATAGCTAGACCTAGTAAGGCAAGTGAAAGAAACAAAAAATATTTTTTTATTTTTTCATGAACAATTATCATCGGGATAAAAAAGACCATAGAAACAACTAATACAGGCAAATACATCTTCCAGTGATTTTCAGCAGGAAAGCCTAGTTGTTCAACCAATAATAAAGGCAAAACTACGAATACTGCTGTCATCACAGCATGCAGCACGAATACTGAAATGTTTAAAGAAGCCAACTGCATGTTTTTAAATATGTGCTTAAATTCAGCAAAGCTAAAGGCTTTCTTTATCTTAGATTGAGGTTCTTTAACAAATACATGCAATTGAAGTAGTGCTAAAGTTGCTAATCCTGCAGTTATCCAAAACAAACCAGACATACCAAACCATCCATACAAAATTGGTCCTGAAATAAAAGCCAATACGAATGCCAAACCGATACTCATACCTACTGTCGCCATCATTTTCGTTCGTTGTTCTGGACGTGAAACATCAGCAATCAGTGCCATACCCGTAGAAGCAATAGCCCCCATACCCTGAATCGCTCTGCCAATTACCACTCCATAAATTGTGGTTGATAAAGCAGCAACAATACTACCCGCAATAAACACCACTAAACCTATTGTGATTATTTTTTTTCGTCCAAAAAAATCAGATGCCAATCCAAGAGGTATTTGTAAAGCCGCCTGAGTCAAGCCATATATTCCAAGTGCTAACCCTATTAATAAGGGAGTAGAATCTGGCAAAGTCTTAGCAAAAACTGAAAAAACTGGCATGATTAAGAATAACCCATACATACGTAATGCAATCAATACCGAAATGGAAAATGCTGCGTTTTTTTCTATGGAATTAAATCCTGACATTAATAAATTTGTTAAATAAAATTAGGTGTGACTAATATAACCAATTAATGTATAAAACCAAGTAAATTAATAGAATTTAGTTATAATAGCCTTTTTTTAATAACCATCAAACCGTTACACCCATGAAGTCAATTGAAGATGTTTTAAAAGTTACCCATAAGGATATGCAAGAGGTTAATGCAACGATTCGTAACAGTCTTGATTCTCATGTGGTCTTAATCAAACAAATATCAGAATACATTATCAATAGTGGTGGCAAACGTTTACGCCCTATTCTTGTCATTTTAATGGCCCAAGTTTTTGGTTACAAAGGCAAGCACCACATTCAATTAGCTGCTATTATTGAATTCATACATACAGCAACCTTATTACACGACGATGTCGTCGATGAGTCGGATATGCGACGTGGGAATCAAACTGCCAACGAAGTTTGGGGTAACTCTGCGAGTGTTTTAGTTGGTGACTTCCTTTATTCTCGTTCATTTCAAATGATGGTGACTATTGAAAACTTGCAAGTCATGAATATTCTAGCCAATGCGACCAATACTATATCAGAAGGCGAAGTCTTACAATTACTCAATATTGGCAACCTAGAAATTACTGAAAAACAATATTATCAAGTCATTAAAAATAAAACGGCACAATTATTTGAAGCCGGTTGTGAACTATCGGCCCTTATTAGCGATGCCGACAATTTAACCACACAGAAAATGGCAGCCTATGGTGAATACTTGGGAATGGCCTTTCAAATCGCTGATGACATGTTAGATTATGCTGTAAACAATGATGAATTAGACAAAAACATTGGTGATGATTTGGCTGAAGGTAAATTAACCTTGCCTTTAATTTATCTATTAGAAAATGGAACCGAAGCTGACAAACAACTCATCGCTAATGCGATTAAATCACAATCGATTAAGCACTTAAAAACCATTCAAAAACGCATCAACGAGACACCGGCACTCAAATACACCCAAGAAAAAGCCAATAAATTCGCAAACCTAGCAAAAGAACAGTTAGCCGATATACCTGACTGTGATGCCAAAAATGCTTTACTGTTCTTATGTGACTTTTCTTGCCAAAGGAACAATTAACTATATTAGAGAACTTTCCATAACTATATGGTGAAAGAAAAAATAGAGAAAATTTGCTAGATCGAGGCGAAAATTGCAGGTTATAGCTAGCTATTGACCAAATTTTAAACGAAAAACCGGTGAATTTAATCATTTTTTACTCGTCAGCATAGTTATGCAAAGTTCTTATTTGAAAAAAGATTACTAGAAAGAAAAAATCTAGCATTAAGCAATAATTTTTCAAAATTTACACATACCGCCCTATTACTGAAGCTTGTCAATGGAAATTAACATAAAAACCCTCCTCCATAAGTATTTCCATGAGAACAAACCCCATGGCAGTCACTTTAAACCAATACAGGTTGAAAAGCAGGAAATGGGTTGACTATTTCCTGATTTTTTTCGCTGTGATAAGTTGAAACCACAGCATTTTTAGATAACTGTGTTTTATTGCATCCAGCTGCATGAAACAATGCCGCATGAAAAAACAACAGGTCGCCTTTATTGAGTTTAACGTTTACCGCATTTTTTAACCATTTTTGGTTTTCTGATAAATCTTTACGTAAAAACAAGCGAGAATCTAAGCGCTCTTTTCCTGTATTCCATAAATGTGATCCAGGGATAACTTTCAAACATCCGTTTTCAATTGTTTCATCACCCAAGGGTAGCCATGTATTGATTAATTGTTGGTTTGTGAAATCCCAGTAACGTGTATCCTTATGCCAATTTGTAACCGATGAATACACAGGTTGTTTAGTCATGATACAATTATGGTGCGACTGTACTAAATAAAGAAATTCACCTTCAAGGAGTTCTTTTAAAATTGGAGTGACGTTCGAATCAAGTTGCCATTGATTAAATACAGCATGACGAGAATGTGCTAACAATAAACGTCGAATAGTGTCACCACCACGTTCTTCCTTCGATTTAGGGGCACCTGGATAATTCACTTCTTGCTCAAGTTCAAAAGGCTTTATCCGGTTTTTTAGATGATATTCGACCACTCTATGCATGGAATCAATACGATCCAAGGCAACACAATTTTTCTTTATTAGGAAACCATTAGTAGTAAAGTGTGCTTTTTCTTTTTCAGTTAAATTATGGTTAATTGTCATGTGATTAAATACTCATTTGTTTTCCATTTATTTTCAGTTTAATTATTAAACCAGCAATGAACCAATCTTTAAAAATAGTTCTCAAACCAAAGAGAGAGAAAAAGCACAAAGATATGGAATGTAAAAACACTAATAGGGCAATAAGCCTAGAGTTTTGTAGAATAATTAACATCGTGTTTTTCAAGTGACTAAAATATTTTAAATTAGATGAATACCATAATGGCGCTATTATACAAATAATTGAGTATAATGTACTTTATTTCTAATTATTAAGATCCTTTGCATAAACATGTTGAAAAATATTCTTGGCTTATATTTGATGCTGACAACACACTA
Source organism: Alcanivoracaceae bacterium (assembly GCA_016744455.1). Lineage (GTDB taxonomy): Bacteria > Pseudomonadota > Gammaproteobacteria > Xanthomonadales > Marinicellaceae > NORP309. Next base: position 47,227 of record JADGEI010000001.1, on the reverse strand, counting down.
TTTGATTACAACAAAGCAGAAAAAATAGCCTTGTTAAAAACACTAGATGATTTTGAAATCCCTTATCAACATGATTCAATTATTGGTATTTACCATATTATTAATCATAGGTTATGGAAGCAATTAGAAACAGGTGAAATCAAATCGCAAGAAGAAATTAAATATACACGTACACAACAATTATTTAAAATACTTAAAGTAGACAGAAATATAACCCTCTTTGCAGAAGATTATTTGTTTAACCTATCTCAAAATGGCCAATTATTGGATAATGCACTGTCTGTGATAGAGACTCTCGCACAAAATCATCAACTTTTGTTAATGACTAATGGAATGACTATGGTTCAAAAGCCGAGGTTTGCAGCTTCACCGCTTTCACATCATTTCAAACACATAATTATCTCAGAAGAAATCAAACATTCCAAACCATCTAAAGAAATTTTTGATCACGCTTTTAGATTAATGAAACAACCCGAAAAAAATCATGTTTTGATGATTGGCGATAGTTTAGGGTCAGATATACAAGGTGGGAGTAATTATGGCATTGATACTGTTTGGTACAACCCTAATAAGGATAATGTTCCTCATAATGCCACTTATGAAGTACATGATTTGATGAGGTTCATCAGTTAATCATACCTCCGACTTGTTCCTGTCATTTCAGAAGCTTCCATAACAATGATTAAGGCATCTTTATCAATTGATAAGACTAATTGCCTTATAGGAATTACTCGTCTCACATTAATCACCACAAAAATAATCGATTTATCGTATCTTCTTGATAAATTTTGACCGGTTAGTATAGTCCCATCACGATTAAATTCAGTACGAATAGCATGAGAGATTTCGTTAGCTTTATCTGAAACAATATTGACTAATTTTTCAGAGACACCACCAGTCACAATTTTATCAATGACAATAGCTGAAGTATAAATAGTAATAATACTCCATAAAACGCCTTCGAAATTCTTAAATATAACGCCAACAGAGATTATAATACAAGCATCCAAAATCATGATGACTGAACCAGGTTTAAGCTGTGTTTTACTTGCAATAATACGTGCTATTATCGTAGTTCCTCCAGCTGATGCATTCGCCTTTAATACTAAACCTATGCCGACTCCTACACACACACCACCATAGAGTGTTGATAACAAAAGACTCTGAATTGCTGGAAATTCAATGTAATATATTAATAAATCGACAATAACCGAGGTTGCAACCATAGAATAGATTGTACGCAGAGCAAATCCATTGGTTAAATATTTCTTGCCAATAAGTAACAAAGGAATATTAATCAACAACATGGCTTTTCCTATAGAAATACCAGTTAAATAATGCGTCAACAAGCCTAGACCTGGGGTTCCACCTGTAATAATTTTTGCTGGATAAAGGAAAAAAACTACGCCCGCTGCTAAAAATGTGGAGCCAAAAGTAATTAAAATAATATTATTAATTTCTGATTTATTCATAAACAAAGCCTTAGTTGTGAAACAAATTGACTAGGAGAGTTAACGCCAATGTAGATTTGTTGAAATGGTACTGCGTCAGAGGCTTTCAATAAGATTTTTACATTAGGGACACCGACAATATTAAACCTTCTTACACCTTTTTTACGACGAATAATGTCCTTATTGTACTCAACTTCAATAATTTGATCAAAGTCTATAAATACTGGATTACTTAATGCATATCTTACGATTAATTGTTCATTGCTAAGTGAAATCGGGCGCTTTTCAATAGCTCGATATTGGGCAATTAAATAAGCTAAACTGAATATCGTAATAGCCGTAATTACATTGGCTGCCATTGGTGACCAAATAAAATGCAACACTATATGCAACATTGGCATTTCAAAAATAGTTAAAAAAATAAAACCTTGTAAAAAGCTCTGAGCGCCATCTTTTAAGTGACAATAAAAATATACATCACCGTAATAATGGTCATGTATGATTTTTTTTGGAAAGAGTACAAATGACCATAATCTTAAATCAATTTGCATCAAGTTAGTCGCTATTGATTTTCCAAAGTGTTTTTCTAGAGGCTCACTAATTGCAAGATCCGGGTCTTTGTTATTACGGTAAGCAAATCGAATTGCATAAACAACACTAGAAATAATAAACAATTCAAATATAATAAATAGCACAATGATGACATATCTTAGGGTTTCCAAGTGAAGCCAAAAGTCTTTATACTCCACAGGAATTATAAAACTTCCTAACAAAATCAAAATTCCCATATAGACAATTGACTTGATAATGGTTTGTTTAATATCATCCTTTAAACAAAAATAACACACCAATGGAATAGTCACAAAGACATCAATAAGCAACCACCACTCATGTTTATCTGCCCCATAATCATTAAACCAGTTCGAACTTGTATAAAAATACGACCAAAACAATGAAATAATCATTAAAAATATTAAGGGGATATTTTGTTTTGAAACGACGTTTCTCATACTAAAAACTACTAAATAAAAGTCATCAAGATTATAGCATTTTTATGCATTTATAACAGTAACAATCTACAGGTTAGAAGCACAAATATTTTCTTACATAATCTTGATAAATAATAGAACAACTTATGGTAAAATATCATTTATCAAAAACTCAACACAAGAGAAACCACATGTCATTACTAATTAAAAACGGAACAATTATTACCGACGGCCAACGTACACAAGCCGATGTTTATTGTGAAAATGATACGATTAAATCTATTGGTAAGGAATTAGATGTTCCGGATAATGCCAAAATCATTGATGCTAAAGGCCAATATGTAATGCCAGGTGGGATTGATCCACATACTCATATGCAACTACCCTTTATGGGAACCGTTGCAAGTGAGGATTTTTATACGGGAACAGCTGCTGGTTTAGCTGGTGGTACAACTATGATTATCGACTTTGTCATACCCAGCCCTCAACAAAACCTAATGGAAGCTTACAATCAATGGCGAGAATGGTCAAAAAAGTCTTGTTCAAGTTATTCGTTTCATGTGGCTATAACGTGGTGGGACGAAACAGTTAAAGCTGATATGAAAACATTGGTTGAAGAAGAAGGTGTGAATAGTTTTAAGCATTTTATGGCCTATAAAGGGGCAATTATGGCTGATGATGAGATCATGTATAACAGCTTTTCTCGTTCACTAGAGCTTGGTGCAATCCCAACTTGCCATGCGGAAAATGGCGAGATGGTGTTTCAACTGCAAAAACAATTAATTGATCAAGGGATTACAGGCCCTGAAGGCCATCCTTTATCACGTCCACCCGCAGCAGAAGCCGAAGCGGCTAATCGGGCCATAAAAATTGCAGATGTGATTGGTGTACCCGTTTATTTAGTGCATGTATCAACAGAAGATGCCTTAAACGAAATCACTCAGGCAAGAAATAATGGACAAAGAGTCTATGGTGAATGTTTAGCGGGGCATTTACTGGTTGATGAGAGTGTTTATCAAGATACAAATTTTGAGCGTGCTGCTGCACATGTAATGTCTCCACCTTTTCGTGCACCAGAACACCAAAAAGCCCTATGGAAAGGATTGCAATCAGGCAATATTCAAACCACTGCAACTGATCACTGTTGTTTCTGTGCTGATCAAAAAGCAGCTGGTAAGGATGATTTCAGTTTAATTCCCAATGGTACAGCTGGAGTTGAGGACCGTATGGCGGTTTTATGGTCACATGGTGTAAGCACAGGAAAATTAACACCTGAAGAATTTGTCGACATAACCTCAACCAATGCTGCGAAAATATTTAACATTCACCCTCGCAAAGGGTCAATCCAAGTTGGAGCTGATGCAGATATTGTCATTTGGGACCCTGAATTAAGTAAAACCATTTCTGCCGAAACTCATCACCAAAACATAGACTTTAACATTTTTGAAGGAATGCATATCAAAGGTTTACCTTCTCATACTATTTCGATGGGTAAATTAAAGTACGCACATGGTAAATTAATGACGCAAGAAGGTTCTGGTACATATATTAAACGCCCAGCTTTTAGGCCTATATTTGATGCACTTGCCAAACAAGCTGAAATCAATAAACCACACGCTATTAAGAGAAACTAATAAAATGAAATGAACTGAAATATAGCTCACAATTTATGCGTATTATCCACGATACTTACCCACAAATTAACCCGGCGGTATAATACCGAAAATTCATTACCAAAGTTATTAAAATTTCTAATGAGGGAAACTTCGTTTACAACAAAATAGAACTAACCTGCCTAATTTTATTTCTCCCTAATTCATACAATCCTTGCCCTGTGAAGTTTTGCAATCACCAGTTAAATACACTTTCCAATTCTCAATCGGATTTTTCTTACCTGGTTTTGCTGTTGATGTATTTAAATGACTTGTTAAATAAAACAATCGTTGAATATCATCTTTTTCACTAGGGCCAACAGATGCATCACTGAATCTATCTTGTAAGTAGGAAGGTGGGATCGATTGGCTATAAAGCTTAACTGAAATTGAACCCACCTGTTTTATTTGGCTATTATCAAGAGTAATCTGATAATCAATGACATCCGAACCCGTTAATTTTGGATTAAAATAATGTGCATCATTGGCAACATTTCCGACTAATTTCCCTAACATTTGTATATAAGGTGATTTATTATCAAGGTAAAATTTCGGGTCAAACCCTTTCCCGCGAAGCCGATTATCTTTTATTTCTTCTACACGGCGTAAAAATGAAGTGGTTAAGTGGCCCTGAGAATCGTAGTACAGTTCTTGATAAATTTGCACCTGATCTTGTCTATTAATAATTTGGTAATGGGGCTGAAAAGTAGTATTCCCCTTACCACCTTTTTCACTAGTTAATGGGTTATTACTTAATCCATTTAAAATAACACCTAATTCATTAGTTTTACCTGATGCCCACATTTCATTGCCATTTATATCTTTGACAATTAATTCTAAAAACACTCGCCTAAACGCCACACCTGATGGCAAAAAATGCCCTGTTTTATTAGTGATAGAGACATTGACATCTAGTTGATTGCCTTCAGTTTCAACAGAATTAATAACAACATTTGCGGTTTCATTCGTTGCCATCTCTACCATAGATTCATTGCCAGTAATTAGTGGCGGCTGAACATCGGACTTAGTCATGTAATCGAGTTGCCTTAGCCCTAAAATCATTGGAAACTGTTGGAACATTTCATTCAAAAACAAATTTAAACCATGCAATGAATGTCTACCATAAGAACCTTGTGATCGCGGAGTCAGGGTAATATCTTCATCCGGCAAACGGTGTGTAGTTGGAGCAAATTTATTGCTTTCTATATTGGCAATTTTAATGTCTTTTAATGGGTTGTCGGTATCACCAACTTGATATTTGCTAGGCATATGACAATCAATACAGCTGGTGAATAAACCAGGCTTTGAAAAATCACTATTTAACCATTCTAAGTGTGTCGTTTGCTCATAAGTCGCAGCTATTATTTGGCCATTTGGTGCTTTTTCTTTATGCAGGGTGCCATCATTCTTATAGGTTGGTAAAAGGATATTATGACAAGTTCCACACATTTCTGAACTGGTAAGTTGTGCGCCAAATTTCGGCGTTATTCCCAAAGCATTTTGCATAGGGTTTGTAATAATTTCATCATCCGCATATGGGCCAATCATTGTTCCTGGTTTATTGGTAACAAAGTTACCTGTATACCCATTTTCTTCCCCAAATGCTGTATCACTCATCTGATGACAAACCATGCAGGAAATTCCATCTCGTGCTAATGCACCATATTTTGCATCATGATTATTTGGAACATTTTGCCATTTTGTCACTGTATCTTTTGCAAATGGCTTACCAAAAGGGACCCCTTCAGGTGGAGTGATGGCAAATATGTCTTTGCAATTATCTTCCGTCTGTGGGTGATCAATTGATTGCTGTCTTTCGCCCATTACACCATGACAATGTAAGCAGGTATTCTCAATACATTCTTTCATATCGGATAAGTTATTTGTTTCACTTTGTAGCTGAGAAAAAAAGATCGGATCACGCCCAGCTAAACCCATGGGTGACGCACGCCACTCAGCATAGGGTGAAACATTGATTCTTAAATCTGTACCCGTTTTATTAATAGTCATATTGGCATCCGCAGCATTTGCATAAGTGGCATCATGACAATTGATACACTGATCTGATGTTAGGTATTGATCAGGCCCATCTTTAGCCGATATATGGTGATCAAATGTTTCTGCTGGCAACCTTAAATTCCATGCTTCTGTATATTGATTAACTCCAAGATCTCCAAAATATGTTTTAAAAGTTTCACTGGCTAATGCCAACGGCTCAGAAAAAGGTGAATCATAAACAGGTGTTGTTTTTTTACTTTGTAATAGATCTATAGAAGGTGAATGTAAACCGTCTTCCAAACCTAAGCGAATTTCTTCTTTTGTAATACTTGGCTTCAAAAATTGTTTGTACTGAAGCCCAGAGCTTACGATATTAGCCAAAGAAGAATAAGTCAATTCATCAGCCGCTGATGCATGGCAGTTGATACAAGCTGCACCAAACAAGCTATAAGGGTAAACGGTATTGGAAATCTTTTTATGCCCATTCTCTAAGTTCTGACCAAATAAATAGCCCGTAGGATACCAATCATTATTACGGACAACAGGATTTGTGGGAACATCACTAGTTAACATAAATCCAGATTTATCTACGATCGGAGGATTTCCTCCCGATGGTGTTGGATTTGCCCAATACCATCCATCGTGAGATTGATTAGATTTCACCATTACCGTCCAAGAAGTGGGTTGCAAATCTTCCATACCAGGAATACTCATGCAATTATTTTTATTTATTTTTACATTTAGTTTACTATCAATATCATGCATTTCTTTGATTATCAATGCTCCTTTGCCAATAGGTTGACTTCTATCTTTACACATCCATTGCACTACTTCAGGTGAATAATATATTCTCACACCAGGGTGCACACCATAACTTTTACCTGAACCAATTTTCCCCACATAGGGGCCAGTAAGACGCCATTCTTTATCATGTGACCATTTTTGATATGTTTTACCATTTAAAAATTTTCTCAACAAAACATCATACTTGTTTTTTACACTTAGATCAGTTACCTGTCCTGGTTCCATCGGTAAATCAGTACTCTGACGCCAATCGGTATCTAATTCTTTTAAATTAGCATCACACCATTTTTTAGACATGGCTTGCAATTGTTGCTCCGTATACTCTTGCTCTGCACAGACCCAGTCATTCGGGTTGTCGGGTAATTGAGATTTAACATTTAGACTTATGATCAAGACTAATATTACTAGATATATTTTATAAGACATGTGATTCTCCTTGATTAGGATTTAGTGGTTTTGTGGATAAATTTGATTAGTGGGATTAATTCTCTACTGGGGCAGTTGATGTTACTGTTTCAGATGAGCTTCCAGTTTCAGTACTGCCTTGATAATCAGTTGATATTTTTAAAACTGCGTCCAAGGCCTTCTGATATAACTGTTTTGCAACTTCTGGTGTTAGTCCATTTATAGCCTTTAAGTTTGCCATAAACTCACAGGTTCGGTACATCACTTCACGAGAAAGTAAAACACCAGAGTTTATACCACCAAGTTCAACAATACCAGATGAGGAATTTTTTCCGATACCCACACTGGTTGATGCTTCTTTTGCTGAAAGTGAAAATCCACTGGATTGGTTTATAGCGAAGTCATTACCACTTGATGAACAAAATATTTCTTTATCATCACCTGTATGAATATAAGCAACATCATTGCCAATACTTGTTTCAATGACGATTAATGATTTTTCTGAAATTATTTTATTCTGGATTTTGGGCTGACTGTTTGTACTTGCGCACGAGGCCAACATGAGAGACAGGGTTAACAAAACTAGCTTCATAGCAATACCAAATATTAATAGGACAGTTCTATTATAGTGACAAAATAAATTGAATTGTTAGTACATTTGATGCAAATTGTTGTACTTTAAGAACTATTAGCCTTTTCTTTTAAGAAATTCTTTATTTCAATAAGTGATGGCATTCGTGAGACTAAAATTACAGGATCGAGTTTGTTATTCGGTAAAAAAATCAACCCTAATGGTTTCGACTCAACCAACAACCCATTTTCCTCTACACACCATTGTTGTTTCTCTTCTTTTGTTTCAACAATTGCATGAACAATGCCGGGTTTTGTGCTTTTATCAAAAACAATCCTATCACCTAATTTGATTTTTTCACCAGATTTATATTTCATTTGTTAATCCCCATTCATACGCTTTTGTTAGCTACAATACGAATTTAACTCATTAGCTTTAACAAAACCAACAAGATTCATATTATTAAGCTTAGCGATTTCTATGCTTAACGATGAAGGGGCACCAATAGCTGCTAACGTTGAAGCTCCTGCCATTAAGGTTTTGTGTACTAGTTCAAATGACACTCTACCACTTAGCAGAACTATATAACCATTGAGAGGTATCAAACCGTCTTGTATAGCAGAACCAATAAGTTTATCCAAGGCATTATGACGACCAATATCCTCCTTTAGTAACACTAATTCACCTTGACTATTAAACAAAGCACTGGCATGTAGACCACCCGTTTTATTGAAAGCTTTTTGCATTTTATTCAACTTACTTGGCAGTGATTGAATTACACTTGCATTGATTTTGGTTTCTTTAATAGTAGGATAAGTATAGGTTAACAATTCATCAAAGTCTGTTTTTCCACAAACACCACAACTGGCATGCACCATACCGTGTCTTTTGTTAAGAAATTTTTCGAATGCTATTGCAGGTTTTAAGTGTACTTCAGCAATTAAACCCAGTTCATTATTGAAAGTGTTTATAGAGACAATATCATTCGATTGTTGAATAATACTCTCAGTAAATAAATAGCCATAAACTAAATCATCAACAGCTTCTGGGCTACACATTGTAATTGCCAAGGTTTGGAAACTTTTTTGCGAATGTCCTAAGCGAATTTCCAATGGTGTTTCTAAAGCAATGTAATCATCTCTTTGTCTAACAACTTGGTTAGCGTATTTGCTTATTATTGATTTTTGAGTTTTATTGTTTGGCAACTTAGTTTACGGTATAATTTTAACCATCATAAAATTACTCAAATTGAATGTCAAAAAATTTATCAGAATTATCAGCTAGAAAAGGATTAAAAAACAATCTATTTGAAAACCTTGCTCTACCAGATGTAAATAAAAAACAAATAGCGAAAGATTTCTTAATCGGTGATGCATCGGTGACTGGGGCCATGAGCTTTTATGATTTTCTTAAGGATAAAAACAAAGACAAGAAAATTTACTTATGCAATGGTTCGGCTTGTTTGTGTGCAGGAACGCAGAACAAAGTAAATCAACAACTACTAAATCATTTTGAAAGTAACGAAATTGGACACATGACATGTCTTGGACGCTGCCATGAAAATAGTGCTTTTCATTACCAAGGGCAAAACTATTCAAATCTTGATGAGCAACAAATTGATGACGTGATTCAGAGCAATACCCGTATTGACGACAACTACTGTGTTGCTTCCAATGGTGATAAATTCCTCACTAGCTCCCCAATAACAATCGAAAACTTTACCCAAGCTTTTCGACAACTCATTACAACAGGGAAAAAAACTGTGCTTGCTAATTTAAAAACATCTCAATTACGTGGTCGTGGAGGAGCTGGATTTCCAATTGCTTATAAGCTTGAGGCTGCGGCCAATGAAAATGCAACAGAAAAATACATCATTTGCAATGCTGATGAAGGTGATGCAGGGGCCTATTCAGACCGATATTTACTTGAACAACAACCTTATTTAATTTTATTTGGAATAATGGCATCAGCCTATGTAGTTAATGCAAATTATGGTGTACTTTACATTAGAGCAGAATATCCTAAAGCCATAACTGTTATACAACAAGCCATAAAAGACATTGAAAACCTGGCATTATTGGCAAATTTTAAATTCAAAATTATTGCTGCCCAAGGCGCTTATATTTGTGGTGAAGAAACAGCTTTGATTAACTCCATAGAGGGCCAACGACCAGAGGTACGAACACGTCCACCCTTTCCTACTCAACAAGGATTATTTAACCAGCCAACTGTAGTGAACAATGTCGAAACTTTAGCGAGTATCTACACCATTTTACAAAAAGGCGGTAACTATTATTCTCAACTTGGAACAGATAAATCCACTGGCACGAAACTGGTTTCACTGGATTCTGGCTTTAATAAACCAGGCATATATGAAGTAGAAATGGGAACGCCTTTAACAACAGTGTTTGAGTTGTTAGGAGGTGGCTTTAGAAAGAAACTTAAAGCCCTACAAATAGGAGGGCCTTTAGGTGGTATTATTCCAATCAAAAAAATAAATGGTTTATCCTTAGATTTTGAATCATTCACTGAACATGGTTTTTTACTTGGTCATGCCTCGGTTGTCAGTATTCCCGCTGACTTTTCTATGATTGATTATTTACATCATTTGTTTGAATTTGCCGCCTATGAATCCTGCGGCAAATGTTTTCCTTGTCGTTTAGGCACTAAACGTGGCGAAGAACTTCTCACCAATGCCATTAAACATGGAAATAAAATTGAAAGGGTATTATTTGACGACTTACTAGACACCTTGCAACAAGGTTCACTTTGCGCGCATGGCGGAGGAATACCCTTGCCTGTTAAGAATGTTTTGCAGTATTTTTCAGATGAACTTAACGATTATTTCTTTTAAACATGTTTTTAAGTGGCTCTGAAATTATCCTAAAAAATAATTTGCATAGACTTTTAGTCATTAATTCCAGCAAGCTCTAATTCTTAACTTTTACGCCCTCTGAGATGGTATTTCCTGGATGGATGATAATTTTTTCACTGATTAATAAGCCTGAAACAACCTCGGCGAAGCGATCATTTCTACGTCCAACATCTACGCTTTGCAACTCAACTACTCCCTCAACAACTTTGAAAACAGACCACTCTTCATTGTGTCTAAATAATGCCGATAATGGGATTTTTATAACATCGGTGGCTTGATCAATAATAATGGCAGCCTCGACTCTAAAGGCATCACCTAATGCTAACCACTTATCTCTTGGATCGGTGAATCTTAGGATGATATTAACGCGCTGTTCTTCTACTCCAAGTGCTGAAATTTTAGTATAACCCGAGGGCTCAATGACTTTAACTACAGCATGAATATCTTGATTTCCTCCCCAACGTTTAATTAATGCCTCATCACCCACCTTTATCTTCACGGCATTAGTTGATAACATTTCTATTACGGCTTCTAAATCACTTGGATCACCAACTTCCACCAAAGGAGTGCCAATGGGAACAATGCCTTCGCTCTTGTGTAAAATACGCAAGATACGACCATCAACTGGCGAATGGATACAAATTTGGCAATTTTCATCATCATTATCTTTATCTTGATTTTTGTCAGGCTGCAACAATCTAGCATCTGCTGCATTTAGCCTGGATTGCATGACTTGTTTATTTGATTCAGCCGTTTCTAATTCTGCACGTAATGTCTTTAATTGCAATTCAGCTCTTTCTAAACCAGCTTTAGATACATTCTTGTTTTTATATAATTTTTGTGTTCGTTTATACTCAGCTAAATCAAATGCCAACTGTGCTTTGGTTTGTTTAACACGAGAATGAGCCAATGATAATGCTGCTTTGGCACCTTCAACATCAGCTTTGGCTTGAGTTTCAGTTCGTTTGTCAAGAAACCTTGGGTTAGCAGGATACATATTGGCTATAGTTGTTTGGCCAGCTTTCACCAAATCACCTGGTTCAATTTCAATACGTGTAACACGTCCTTCCATAGGTGTTGATACGGTATAAATATCATGAATACGAGTTTTCCCCTCACCTTCCATGGCAATGACTAGCCCCCCTTTCTTGACAGTAATCGTATCCACTGAAACCCTTTCTGGTAAAAAGGCGTAAACCAAAAACCCAATTACAACAGCTATCACGACAAACTTAAGAACTTTTCTAAAAACATTTGTATTCATTATTCAACCCCTTTTTGTGCATCAACTAAATTGATTTTATTCAACTGTCGCCACACAAGATAAAAAGACAATAGAGCACTAGTAGCCACAATAATAACAGCGTAACCATAGGTGCTTTTATTTATGTAAAATGGAATTCTAAACAGTTCAGTTTCCAATGATTGTGTCATAATTTTTGCCAACAATGTGCCTAAAAACAAACCTAAGGGAATGGATACAGCAATTATCGCAGTCAACTCGCCAAATAAAATTGTAGCCACTTCTTTTCTAGTAAGCCCCAATACACGTAGAGAACCCAATTCTCGACCTCGTTCCGATAATGCAATTCTCGCCGTATTGTAGACCACACCAAAACTTATAAAACTAGCAAATATGATATTAATACCAACCATTTGTAACAAATTTTCAGCCATTAATGATTCAAATATTTGCCGCAAAACTGATATGATATTCAAACCAACAACACTGGGGATTTTCTTAAGTTTATTGTATAAAATCGCGCTATAATTGTCATCAATTTGTATGGATACGCCCGTTATTTTAGGTGGTTCATCCAATAATCTATTCAACTCATCAATCTGCATAAATGCGCCTAAACCAATGTATTCCTGAGTGACTGCCGTGATAGGAATAGTGAGTGTTGCTCGCTTATCCTCCAATACTTCAACTTCTAGTCTATCTCCCACTTTAACATGCAAAATTTGAGCGAGCTTGTTATTTAATACTAATCCTGTACTGGGTAATAACACTGGGTTAAGCTTATTATCTATTACACGGCGTAAATCTGGTTGTTGCTGCAGTCCCATAATTGTCGTGCGTTTTTTATGATGGTTATACGTGAGCGTGACCGCCACACTACGAACCGGTTCTACTCTCAAAACTCCAGGCAAAACTTTTATTTCCTCTATCGCCGAGGCAGAACGTGCTTCTACAAAGGTAAGGCTAACATCTTCACGTTGAGTGATGTTGTACTGCACATCCATCAGATGAGTCGTTGTATCCTCCATAAAAAATGAAAATATCAACAATGCCAAAGCAAAAGCCAAACCAATGGCCGATAATAAAGCGCGAAAAGGTCGCCGTTCAAGTTGTCGAAGTACTATACGACCGATAAAATTCAATTGCTTATGGACACCGATTCGATCAAGGAGGCTTTGTTTATAGTGTGTTGGACTTTCAGGGCGCATGGCTTCGGCTGGAGGTAAATCTGCTGCTTTCTTAATTGAAAACAGCGTTCCTACAATGGCAGCCATAGAACAAATCAGTACTGCAAAAATCATCACTTCAAGAGAAAAACTGTACTGTAAAATAGGGAAATGGAAAAAAACCGTATACATATTGGTCATCCCGACCCCTATCCATGCTCCTAGAGATAAACCAATAATAGAACCCAATACCGTAATAAACAACACCATTTTTAAATAATGAGCTGAGATTTCCCGATTAGAATAGCCAATGGCTTTTAACATGCCAATTTGCATCCTCTGAGTTGCTATCAAACGTGACATGACGACATTCATCAAAAAAGCTGCCACACTTAAGAAAATAATTGGTGCCAAAAATCCCATCGCACGCAATTGATCCAACTCATTTTCTACAAAAAAATTAGAAACTTGCTCATCTCTTCCATAGGCAATTAATCCACCATAAGGTTTCAACAAGCTATCTAGTTGGCTTTTAATCACCTCTAAATTGGCATTCCTTTGAGTTTTAATACTCAAATCATTAAATGCGCCTTTCATGTTCACTGCCGCTTCCAAAGCATGTCTACTCATCCAAAAAACACCATAACGCTTGGGATCAGGCATCATCGCCCCGGGTGCAATACTATACACATATTCGGGCGACAACACCACCCCAACAATTGTTAAATACCTTTGATGGCCATTCATTACCAATGAAACTTTATCACCCAGTTTATAGTGATGTGCATCAAAGAAAGCTTCATCAGCCAAGACTACATCTTCTTCATTGGGAAAAAGCATTCTGCCAGATCGTAAATACAGTTGATTTAAGATAGGGCTATGTGAATCTGGTAAAGAAATCACCTTTCCACTGGCAGGTTCTACCATGTTTTCGATTTGCAAAGTCACGCCAAACACCACTCGTGTTTGAGTTACTGAAACACCTGGAATATCATTGACACGCTGTTGCAAAGAATTTGGAGCTCGCTTCAATGAAGCAAAAACATCTGCAAACTGATAACGTTGGTAATAAGTTGACTTGGTTAGCTTTAATGAATCTACAACTCCGAACAAGATAACAAAAAAAGCAATCCCTGCTGCCATGACCATAATGATTGCCGCCATTTGGCCTTTGATATTCCATATATCTCTGAGAATTTTTTTGTTTAATAACCCAATCATTAAGAATCACCAATTAATGTCTTCTGGTTGCTTCTGTTTCTGATTAATATCAACATGACTAACATGTCCATCTGCAAAATAGATGACCCGATGAGCCAATTGAGAAATAGCTTCATTATGAGTAATTATAATGCATGTGGTATTAAATTTTTTATTAACATCTAATAAAGCTTTTAATACAACAATACCTGTCTCACTATCCAGCGCACCTGTCGGTTCATCACACAGTAACACTTCAGGTTGCTTCGCCAATGCTCTTGCAATTGCAACTCTTTGCTGTTCCCCTCCTGATGTTTGTGAAGGAAAATGGCTGGCTCTATTACTCATGCCAACAGCTTCGAGCGCTAACAATGGGTCCATTGGGTTAACTGATATTTCAGTCACTAAAGCAACATTTTCCAGGCAAGTCAAACTAGGAACAAGATTGTATGACTGAAACACAAAGCCAATATTTTCTCGGCGAAAATAAGTTAACTCACGTTGGCTAAAATTGGCAAGATCCTTACCTCGAAAATAAACATGTCCCGATGTAGCCTGATCTAAACCACCAATGATATTCAAAAATGTTGATTTACCACTGCCTGATGGTCCCAACAAAACCACCACTTCGCCATTGGGGATTTCAAGATTAACCCCACGCAAAGCATGTACCTGTGTCTCACCTGTCAGATAAACCTTGGTTAGCTGTTCGGTTTTGAAACTGTAATTTTCTTGCTTATGCATAGGTATTACTTTTATCGATTAATTTAATTAGAACGTTTTGCTCAACTCTGGAACAATGGATAAAAAGAGTGGTGTTTTAAGCAACTTTTTTACACATTTCACCAGTTATGCAAACCTCTCAAGTATAAATGAAATTGAACACATGTACACTTTGGGTGAAGTTTTTTCTAATAATAGGGGCTTTTGCATAACTCTAAGACGATAAAATAAAAAATGATAACAGTTTCAATTTACGGACTGTAAAAGTATTATGTGGCGAAATAAATAAGATTTTTTACACGTTTATTAACGTTGTTAAGAGTTACGAGCCACAAATATATCTGCTCTATGAGTTGTGCAAAGGTTTTTACTATTAGCTTGTCAGGTAAATTGCATAGTGGAATAAAAAACTGGAATGCTTTTTAGAATTAGACATCATAAATACATTATCAGTTGTGTTGACCACTGTTCATTCTTATTCTTACCTTTACAAATGTGTAGATATTGATAAAATATTAGCCAAATAAAATTTGGATACAAACATGAACATTTCTAACTGGGAACAATTACCTGATGATTTTAAATTCAATTATAACCAAGAACAGTTAGCAGAAGTTTGGGGTAAATTACATCAAGGTGACCACTATAGCTATCCGTTAGATATGGATAGTTATGATGAAGAAACTTTAAACAAACAAGCCGATGCATGGCTTCATTACCACAACGGTGATTACCAAAAAGCTGCCGAATTAGGTTTGGAACTTGAGGCGCATGGTTCGGTGGTATTAGCTAAATCAGTTGCAGCTTATTGTGACTATTTATGTGAAGATGAAGATAAAGCCTTAAAGCTACTTAAAAAAACCATGGATTTTTGTGAAAATGCCGTACAAGAATTACCCGATTGCGCAAATACCAATTTCGTTAATGCTTTAATAATGGGTCGCTATTCTCAACGAATTTCTATTACCAAAGCCTTAGCGCAAGGACTTGGTGGAAAAATAAAAGAATACTTAGAAACAACGCTAGATTTAGAACCAAATCATGCAGAAGCGCATACCGCAACAGGTTTATATCATGCCGAAATCATCGACAAAGTGGGTGCAATGCTTGGAGGCTTGACTTATGGTGCAAAAAAACCGATTGCCTATCAACACTTTGATGCTTCAATGGAAATAGCAGGTGATGTACCTATTACAGCAATCGAATACGCTAATGGATTATTGTTATTGGGTGGTAAAGAGTCAAAAATTGTAGGTTTATACTCTCAAGCCGCTGATTGTGAAGCTCTTGATGCCCTGCAAAATTGTGATATCGGTTTTGCCCAAGATCAAATTGAGTGAAATATAAAAACCCTCATTGGCTAAAAGATTTATACCCTGGTTATTTTGCCATGACCATGGCAACCGGAATTATTTCTGTGGCATTAAAACTACAGGAGTTCAATACATATGCAGAAGTCTTTTACCTCTTCACACTAGTGACGTGGTTAGTATTGACCACTTTATATACATGGCGTTTAATTAGATTCCCAAAATCTGTTTTAGAAGATTTAAAAAACCCACGTTCTACCTTTATTTTCTTTACCTTTGTTGCTGCAACAAATATATCAGGAATCCTTCTGCATCAACATGGTTTTATATTGCTTGCCTTAATATGTTGGATTATGGCATTTATCTATTGGTCAGCTTTAATGTACTTTGGCTTCGCTTCATTAACCTTTGCACATAAAGACCGCGAAGTTAATGTGGTACACGGTGGGTGGTTGATTTTGATCGTTGGCACTCAATCCCTGGTATTATTAGGAACCAAAATCGCTCCGGATTTAGGCGAATTTGCAGCTTATATGATGGTCGAAATCCATATGCTTTGGTCCTTGGGTATGATATTTTATGCCATTTTTGTTACCATATTTTGCTATAGAATCTTCTTTTTTACCATGGAACCTAAAGATTATTCGCCTCTTATGTGGGTAATTATGGGTGCAGCAGCCATTAGTGCTAATGCCGGTAGTAGTTTATTATTAACGGACCCAGTTATTCCACTACTAGTGCAACTAAGGCCATCTGTGCAAATTATTTCTATCATGCTATGGACTTGGGCAACTTGGTGGATACCTTTATTGGTGATGATAGGTTTGTGGAAACATGGTTTTAAAAAGGTTCCACTAAAATACGAACCCATGCAATGGAGCATCATTTTTCCATTAGGAATGTATACCGTAGCTACTAACAATCTAGCCTTATCATCTGAATTCAAACCTTTGTTATACCTTTCAACCATGATGTTATGGATTGCTATAGCCTCTTGGTTATTAGTCTTTGTGTTTTTGATTAAAACCATGTTGAAACGATAACACCTTTGTAATTAGCATTTTAGGTATTTCTATTAATTCGGGTACACTATCAGCCACTGTGTTCCATTCGTGAAACACGCCTGATAGCCTCAGCAGGCCTTGATAATTGTGCAATTAAATAGTCTTTGAAATCTTCAGAATAATTTTGGTATTTTAATGCCTCATTCATGCAGTATAACCACGCATCACGTTCTTCTTCACCAATGACTAAGTGTTTATGCACCATGGGTATAGACATTTGCCCGTATTTCTGTGCATAGTTTCGTGGCCCTCCTAACCAGCCCATCAAAAATACTGACAATTTATCTTTTATTACATCTAAATCACCTTTATGCATAGCACGTATATATTGGCCTCGTTTTTGTGTTTCCATTTGATGATAAAAATCATCAACTAGTTTTCTTATTCCAACTTCTTTTCCTGCAGCAATATAAGATGAATCCAAGGTTCCATAATTATTCATAGTTTATTCTCAATGTTTTATAAATATAATACTTAAATCGAATTATTTCCGTTAAAATATAGGGTCAAATTTTACTATATCAATTTATGAGCGAATTGTTTTTCATTTTCATCAGTGCGGTTTTCATTAATAACTTTGTACTGGTTAAATTTTTAGGGCTGTGCCCTTTAATGGGCGTGTCAGGAAAGTATGAATCTGCTCTAGGAATGGGGCTTGCAACTACATTTGTTTTGACACTTTCATCCATTATCAGTTATTTTATTCACACCTATTTATTGATACCTTTGGAGCTTGAATACCTCAAAACCTTAAGCTTTATTTTAGTGATTGCAGTAACCGTACAAGTGACTGAATTAATTTTACACAAAACCTCACCTTTACTTTACCAAGTTTTGGGGATTTTCTTACCCTTAATTACCACCAACTGTGCTGTACTCGGTGTTGCCTTACTCAATATTCAACAACAAAACAATTTAATTGAATCAGCAGTATTTGGCTTTGCTGCTTCGGTTGGCTTTACCTTGGTTCTGGTTTTATTTTCAGCAATTCGTGAACGCTTAGAAATGGCGGATTTACCTCAATCATTTAAGGGAACTCCAATAGCCCTAATCACAGCGGGCTTAATGTCGATTGCATTTATGGGTTTTGGTGGCATGGTTCGATAATATGCACCCTTTTATTAACATTTTATTATTTTCTATAATAGCCTTATTATTTGGCCTTATTGTTATGTGGGTATCCAAAAGATTTAAAGTTGAAGGAAACCCTATTGTAGAACAAATCAATGCTATTTTGCCTCAAACACAATGCGGACAATGTAATTTTCCTGGTTGTAAACCTTATGCTGAGGCAATTGCTTCAGGGCAAGCCGCAATTAATCAATGCCCTCCAGGTGGCGAAGATGGCATTAAAAAACTCGCCACATTATTAGACGTTGAAGTGCTAGAACTGAACCCTGACAATGGCGATGTTAAAGAAATTGATATGGTTGTTGAAGTAGTAGAAAAAGATTGTATTGGTTGCACAAAATGCATCCAAGCCTGTCCTGTAGATGCGATTGTTGGAGCAGCTAAACAAATGCATACTATCATTCTAGAGGCCTGTACCGGTTGTGATTTGTGTATCCCTGCCTGCCCTGTGGATTGTATTATATCAATTCCTGCCCCCTTACCAAACTATATTCGTCGTTCGGAAAAACCAGAATTGTATAATTTGATTAGTGAGGCACAGAAATGTTAAAAGCCACTGAAATCACACCTGCGCATCTATATAGCTTTAAAGGAGGGTTAAAACTCAAACATCACAAACGAGACTCACTGGATAACGGCCTAAGCCAGTCTAGTATTCCTGATAAACTCTATCTATCATTACGTATAAACCGTGGCAATATTGCCAACCCGATAGTTGCTGTCGGCGATAACGTGTTAAAAGGCCAGGTCATTGCCAAACCAGATACCACCAATGGTAGCTATATACATGCCTCGAGTTCTGGTAAAGTAACAGCAATTGGCATACGAGAAACCGCGAGTCCAAATGCAGATTATGCCACAGTTATAGAAATCACCACAGACAAAAAAGATCAATGGTGTACTATTGCAAAAACTCACAGCATTACAGAGGCAATTAAAAGTGCCGGTATCGTAGGTATGGGAGGTGCTGGATTCCCTACCCATCTAAAATACCAAGGCAACAATATTCACACACTGATCATTAATGGTGCTGAGTGTGAACCTTATATCAGCTGTGACGAACAATTAATGTTGGATTACCCAAATGATCTAATCGATGGTATAACTTTAATGATGAAGGCCGCAGATGCAGAGCAAGCCATTTTTGCATTAGAAGACCAAGTCGGAGGTATTAAATCACAAATTGATAAAATCATTGCCAAAAGGAAAATAGAGCACATAGTTGTTGTCAAAGTACCTACCATCTATCCAGCTGGAGGAGAGAAACAACTCATCAAAGTCTTAACAGGTCTAGAGGTACCATCTGGTGGATTACCCTTAGATTTAGGAATAATCGTACAAAATGTAGGTACAGCAAAAGCATTGGCAGATTACTGCAAACATGGTAGGCCATTATTAGAAAGGATTATTACTGTGGCAGGTGATGCCATTGGAAAGCCGCAAAATTTTAGTGCATTAACCGGCACACCCATTAGTCATTTACTGCAACAAGCAGAATTTGACAAAGATAAAACAGAGCGATTAGTCATTGGCGGACCTATGATGGGCTATGCCATGCCCAATTGCGATATTGGTATTGATAAAACGAGCAACTGTATTTTGGCATTAAGCCATGAAAACACTCAACATCATGGAGACTCACTGCCCTGTATTCGTTGTGGAAAATGTGTTGAAGTGTGCCCTAGTCAGCTTTTACCACAACAATTACATTGGTATATCAAAGGAGAAAACCTTGAAAAAGCTCGAGAACACCATCTATTTGACTGCATAGAATGTGGTGCTTGTGCTTGGGTATGCCCAAGTCAAATTAAATTAGTAGATTATTATCGTTACGCCAAATCAGAGATTAACTATTTAGACTATAAACGCACCAAATCTGACGCAGCTCAAATTAGACATGAGCAACGTGAGGGAAGATTACTTAAAATCAAACAAGAACGTATTGCTAAAAGAAAAAGGACAAAACACAGAAGTAAAAATCCAGACAAAATGAAACAAGATTTACAAGCCACGCTTGACCGTGTAAAAAAAGCCAAGGAACAGAAAAATGAACCAAAATAAAGTCTTTAATACTGAGTCTGCTCCTCATATTCCTGATAGCAATTCAGTTGCTCGAGTAATGCTAACTGTTTGGCTAGCACTTGTACCAGCCATGCTAGCTCACGTGTTCTTCTTTGGGACAGGTATTGTTATTCAACTCACTTTAGCTATTGCCTTCGCTCTACTATTTGAAGCTATTTCCTTAAAGTTACTTAACAAAAATATTAACTTATTTCTCAAAGATTATTCTGCATTTGTAACTGGTTTATTGTTTGCTCTATGTATATCACCTGTTGCGCCATGGTGGATTAGCTTCATTGGTATGTTTTTTTCCATAGTGGTTGCCAAACATTTGTTTGGTGGTCTAGGGCAAAATATATTTAACCCTGCCATGGTAGGATTTGCCATTGTTTTAATTTCATTCCCACAAGCCATGTCTATTTGGGTTGCGCCACAGGCCATTAGCTTGTATGACATGAGTTTTTTAGAAAATCTACAAGCCATTTTTTTTAACACCTTTCCTACTGAAATTGATTTTGACACTTTAACTCAAGCAACCCCATTAGATACAATTAAGACTGCAATCTCACAAGATTACGCCATGAGTGAAATTACCAATGTGCCTTTATTTGGTAAATTTGGTGGTCTTGGTTGGGAATGGATTGCAAATTTTTACTTCATTGGCGGGCTCCTATTAATCTACAAAAAAGTCATAACTTGGCGTGTTCCTACAGCAGTTATAGTCACCACCATTGCTTTTTCTTTACCTTTTAACCTCTATGATACCGATCAGTTTATTGGCCCTTTACAGCACGTTTTTTCAGGAGGGTTAATGCTCGCTGCTTTTTTTATTGCCACTGATCCAACGACTGGATGTTCCAGTCATAAAGGCCAATTTATATTTGGAGCAGGAGTCGCTATTATGACAGTTTTAGTGCGTGAGTTTGGTAATTTTCCAGATGGTGTAGCCTTCGGTGTTTTAATCATGAATATGGCAGCACCATTGATAGATCGATTAACTATTCCTAAAGCTTTTGGTCAACAGAGATAATGAATAGATTTATCAAAATTCCGTTAGTCTTAGCAATTGTAACATTTTTAACCAGTGCACTCTTAATGGTTAGTGAAGACCTAACACATGAAAAAATTGCTGAACAAAAAAAAATGTTACTCTTACAAAGCCTTAAACAACTTATCCCAGCGGAACTGCATGACAATGATTTAATTGCAGATGCACAAACCATTCATCATCCTGAATTATTAGGGCACAGAAAGCCTCAAACACTCTATATTGGCAAGATTAACAACAAAATATCGGTTCTTGCAATTCCTGCAACAACACCTAAAGGTTATTCGGGAGATATTGATATCATGGTCGGTATAAAAACCAATGGAGAAATTACCGTAGTCAAAATTCTGGAACAGCACGAAACCCCAGGTTTAGGAGATTTAATAATTGCCAATAAAAGCGATTGGATACAACAATTTTCAAATCAATCTTTACATCTAACCAATCTAAAAAACTGGAAAGTAGAACGTGATGGTGGCGTATTTGATCAAATTAGTGGCGCAACCATTTCACCCAGAGCAGTAACAGAAGCCATAAAACAAACCTTGCTTTATCACAATGGCTTTATGCAAAATATAGGGGAAGAAACATGAGTGGGTTCATCAGAAAAAGATTGATTGATGACAATGCCGCATTGGTACAGTTATTGGGTTTATGCCCGCTACTTGCTGTCTCTAACTCGGTAGTTAACGCCTTGGGACTTGCTATAGCCACCGTTTTCACTTTAACTCTCACTAATGCACTAGTTGCATTAATCAAACCACTTTTAAGTAAAGAAATTCGTATTTCTTTATTTGTGTTAATAATCGCCAGTGTTGTTACCGCCTTAGAAATGTTCATGAATGCCTACTTCCATGAATTGTATCTGGTTCTTGGTATTTTTATCCCATTAATTGTCACCAACTGTATCATTATGGCGCGTGCTGAAGCCTTTGCATCAAAAAACTCATTATGGCTTTCAATAAAAGATGGCTTCTTCACAGGACTGGGATTCGCATTGGTTTTAATCACCATTGGTGCTATTCGCGAAATCCTCGGAAACGGTAGTTTATTCAACCAGGCTCATCTTCTTTTTGGTGATTTAGGTCATTCACTACATGTTAAATTATTTGATAATTACCAGGGGTTTTTAATTGCCATACTGCCGCCCGGCGCTTTCTTTGTATTAGCTGTATTAGTTGCTATTAAAAATAAAATTTCTAAGAACTAAACAAGGTGTAATAAACATTCCTAATACAAAAATTATTGATAAACAGATTAATAATTTAGAAATTTAACTTGACTCTATTTTATAAAATAAAATTCGAACGGGTAGTTGGCTCAGCCAACCTTTTAATAATGTTGACTAAACAAGACTGTGAAAATCAAATACTCATCCAAGGCAAGTACCGCTAAACTAAGACTTCTAAACCACCAAAATACGGTTGTAAAACTTTTGGGATGCGAATGCTACCATCTTCATTTTGATAGTTTTCCATTACTGCAATCAAACAACGACCTACAGCCAAACCTGAACCATTTAATGTGTGAGTTAATTGTGGTTTTTTATTAGTTTCATCTCGGAAACGGGTTTGCATACGGCGTGCCTGAAAATCGGTACAATTAGAACATGATGAAATTTCACGGTATTGATCCTCACCAGGCAACCATACTTCAATATCGTATGTTTTAGCTGCTCCAAAACCCATGTCTCCAGTACATAAGACTATGGTTCTAAAGGGGATTTCCAAAGCTTTTAATATACCTTCTGCACAGGTAGTCATTTCTTCTAACGCTTGATTGGATTCATCTGGGTGAACAATTTGTACCATTTCAACTTTTTCAAATTGGTGTTGACGAATCATACCGCGTGTATCTTTGCCATAACTACCCGCTTCTTTACGAAAACATGGTGTATGTGCAGTAAGTTTAATTGGCAAATCAGATGCCTTAATAATACTTTTTGCAAACAGATTGGTTAATGGTACTTCAGCAGTTGGAATTAAATACTTGTCATCTGTTGTAATGAAGGCATCATCAGCAAATTTAGGTAACTGACCACTACCCTGCATCGCTGTGTCATTAACTAAAAATGGTACATAATGTTCATGATACCCATTCTCTTCGGTGTGGGTATTGAGCATAAACTGTGCTAGCACACGTTGGAGTTTAGCTATAGAACCGCCGAGTACAGTAAAACGAGAACCTGATAATTTGGCTGCATTTTCTGAATTGAGCCAATTATTTTTAATGCCTAAATCCACATGGTCTTTGGGTATAAAATCAAATTGTGTTGGAGTTCCCCACTTCCTGACTTCAACATTATCATCTTCATCTTGACCCAATGGAACATCTGCTTGAGCTAAATTAGGCATATACAGTGTTAATTTTGCAATGTCTTTTTGAATCGTTTCAAATTGTACCTTGGCTTGATCTAATTGTTCTCCAATGCCTTTGACTTCATCCAGTAAAGGTTGAATGTCTTCACCTTTGGCTTTAGCCTGGCCAATGGATTTAGATTTAACTGTGCGTTGGTTTTGTAATTGCTCTTGCAAAATCTGAAAGTGCTTGCGGTTTTTTTCCAATTCATTCCAAGCATTGATATCAAGTTGATAACCACGTTGTGCTAATGCTTTTGCGGTTTCTTCGGTATTATTTCTGAGTAATTGAGGGTCTAACATTATTTAATCTGTATTATTTGTTTTTGGTAAAGTGCTATTGTAGCTTTTTTTGTTATGAGATGAAAAGATTAGGTTTCAATAAAAGGTTTATTCTTGATTGTAAATATAGTCTTTTTCACCATTATTTGACATATTCTCCAACCATTTCTGATGTTCATCTAACTCTTGGGTATTAGCCTTGATAACTTTTAGTGGTGGAATATTGCTCAAGTCTAGAGATAAACTGCTATTTGCAGTACTGCTTGCAGCATCCAAATCTAATTTACGCTGCCCGCCTGTCAGCATCAAATAGACCTCTGCAAGTATCTGTGAATCCAATAATGCTCCATGTAAAGTACGATGCTGGTTAACCACACCATATCTTTTACACAACGCATCAAGGTTATTTTTTGCTCCTGGGTGTTTATTTCTTGCGTAATCTAACGAATCAGTAATAGTGCAAATATCTTCAATTTTTATTGCTTTACCACAGAGGCTGAATTCGTGATTTATAAAGCCGACATCAAATGGTGCATTATGAATAACCAATTCAGCACCACGAACATATTCTATAAATTCATCAACAATTCGATAAAATTTCGGTTTATCACTTAAAAAATCAGTGGTTATGCCATGCACTTCTAAAGCACCTGGCTCACTATCACGTTCTGGGTTGATATACTGCTGATACTGGTTTCCTGTAATCTCACGATTTACGACCTCAACAGCACCAATCTCTAAGATACGATTACCTTGCTTTATAGAAATACCGGTAGTTTCGGTATCGAGCATAATTTGTCTTGCTTTGTTATTTGATACCATGAATATCCTTTATTTTTTCTGCTTCAAGTCGAGCCAACTGATCGACTCTCTCGTTCTCTGCATGTCCACTGTGTCCCTTTACCCAATGCCATGTGATGTTATGGCCATTGGCAGTTTTATCCAATGCTTTCCACAATTTTTGATTCAATACCGGTTTTTTATCAGATTTCTTCCAGCCTTTGATTTTCCAGCCATCCATCCATTTAGTAAACCCATCGATCACATATTTAGAATCGCTGTAAATTTCCACATCGCAACCTGTTGTTAACGCCGACAAACCACTAATAACAGCTTGCAATTCCATTTGGTTGTTCGTCGTTTCAACTTTACCTCCACTAAACATTTTTTCATGGGCATTATAGCGCATTAAAGCTGCCCAGCCACCTGGCCCTGGGTTCTTTAAGCATGAGCCATCGGTATAAATTTGTACAATGTGTTTAGGCATAGTTAGTAAAAAGTTTAAAGCGCCATTATACTGATATCGATTTTCTTAATCACCTTTTTCTGGTTTATTATTGTAACTAGAAGACGTGATACAATTTACCACTAATTTCTAGTACCAAGTTTATTAGGAAAACAATCAAAACTAGCTTTGCTTTTGCAATATACAAAAACCCAATTGGAGGAATAATTCGTATCGTCTATAAAATCAAAATACCTACATTTTCTTCCAAACTGTCATCTGTGCTACAGTCAGTTGATGTTTACGCTTAGTTTCACGAATTACAAATGGGACATTATAAGGCTTGCCTTGCAATTCAAAATCAGAGTCTAAGCATTCGTGCAATCCATCAAGTGTGGTGAAATTGTCGCCATTGATTTTTTTGCCGCCCAACCAATTCTCTTTATTAGTGTATTCTTCAAGCCATGTATAAGGTGAAGTAATAACCAGTAACCCACCAGAATTTAATCGGCTAATCATGTCTTTGAGAAATACTTTGGGTTCGTACAATCTATCAATTAAATTACCGGCAAAGATTAAATCATACCCACTGTATTTGCCTTTAAGATTACAGGCATCACCTTGAGTAAAATCAACATTACTAGCCTTATCACCCAAATCTAATTCGGACAACCTAAATTCTTTAAGACTGGTTAATTCACCTTCATCATCAATAAGATAACGGATTTTTCCTTGGTCTCTCAAGGCAATTGCATTAAGAATAAATCGAGTAGAAAAATCCAGTGCATCGACCTTATCAAAATAGCGCGCTAATTCGAAACTACTTCGCCCTACGGCACAACCTATATCCAGTGCTTTATCAATTTTACCCAAATGAGGTTTGATTTTTTCTATGCACGCTTTAGGGAAGTTTGGAATACCAAAATAATCTTTACCGTAGTGAAATTCTAAATACTGTGAAATCAATGAATCCGTTTCATACATATTGTATTCACTATCCAGAAGGGTTTCTGACTCAATGTATCGAAAACCTGAATGCTGAAAAAAATGCCTTCGAAAAGCATAACGTGACTCTCGAATAAGCTCATTACCAGTAGATGCCCAACTTCCGCCTTTTATTAGGTTGTGTTTTCCATCAAAAGTTGGAACGGAAAAATCATCATAAGAAGGGTGCACTTCGAACCCTTTCAATCCGTCAATTACTGATTCTGTCCATTGCCAAACATTGCCGACAATATTATAAAAATCTCCATGGGCAAAAGTATCAACAGGACAAGAAGAGGCGCAAAGTTCTAGGTTGGCATTTGCCTTTAAGTTACCATTTATAAATCCATTTTCATCAAAATTCTCGTCATAAATTCGATAATATTCAGCTTCGGTTGGTAAGCGAAGTTTCTTACCCGTTTTAGCACCTAACCAATGGCAAAAAGCTTTAGCTTCCAAATAGTTAACATCTACCGGCCAACTCCAAGGCATTTCAATCACTTCAGCCATCGTACGGTAACTAAAACCCTTATCTGTTTTGACCCAAAAAGCAGGATAAGTCGCTTTTTTAAAGCCTAACCATTGCCAGCCTTCTTTTGTCCACCATTGTTCAACTTCATATCCACCATCTTCAACAAAGGCCAAAAACTCTTGATTACTCACTAAATATTTACTGGCTTTAAATTCTGCAACATCGGTAATTTTCAATCCGTATTCATTATCCCAACCATAGGTTTCTGAAGACTTAGATTTTCCTTGTTTAACGGTACCATCTTCTATTTGTAACAACTTGTTTTCAGGAGATTTTTCTCCAAAGTCTTCAAATATTGGCCAATCATCATGAGGTTTCACCCTTTCTATTGGTAACTGTCTGATGAGTACTGAAGAGGTTTCCAGGTGTATCTTTTCGTGTTCGATCCCCATCATAATTATCCAAAAAGGGTCTTCCCATCTTACCGGCAATTCTAAAGGTAAATCATCAATCAAGCCATTAACCAGTTCACGCACTTTATTGCGATACTCTTGCACTTCAACTACTGTTGGCCATTCATAATTATTTTCATCCAAATCATCCCATGACATTTCATCCACACCAATAGCGAGCATCGCCTCCATTCGCGAACAAACACGGTCATCAATGATCTTAGCCACTCGTAACTTGTTGACGAAAAATGTAGCCGTATGACCAAAATAAAAGATTAGCGGATGGCGTAACCTATCGGCTCTTTCAAAATAACCTTGCTCATCAGAAATGACTTCAAATAATTTTTCGTACGTATCGAAAGTTTCATTAAAATATTTTTTTATTTCTATGCGTTTTTCATCAGGATTACCAAAATTGATAATCGGAGTTAGGGATAATTTCATAAATGATTTAGCGTTCAAAAATAGTATGACCATTATACATGGAATTATATTTCATACAAAAGTTGTATAGAGAGTTGTGCAAAGCACTCGTATATATTTATCCGGACACCTAATATTCATCAAACTATGTTAAGATGCTTTTTTATTTAATATCTGTTACCATCTAGTGAGTAAAGACTTCTTATTTCATCACCGAAATTCGCCCATATTATTTTCAATACCCCATGATGGTGGCTCCATCCCTGATAATATTGCTGTCAACATGCATGAATTTGCCTTGAAATCACCTGATAGAGATTTTTTTGTATCTCAATTGTTTAGTTTCGCCAAAGATTTTGATATTAGCTTGCTAAAAACCAACATATCACGGTATGTCATCGATATGAATCGACCTAACAATGATTCATCCTTGTATCCTGGAAAATCAACCACAGAGCTATGCCCAACCACATCGTTTGACCAACGAGAACTCTATAAAAAAACGCCCTCTACAATAGAGATAAGATCTCGAATAGATAATTATTGGTCACCTTACCATCAAATTATTGAAGATAAACTCGAGGTGTTAAAGCAACAGCATGGTTTTGCCATCTTAATAGATTGCCATAGCATCAAATCGCAGGTTCCCCGTTTCTTTGATGGACAATTAGCAGATATCAATATTGGTACCAATAGTGGAAAAAGTTGTTCAAATGAATACGCAAACAAATTGAAAAACGTATTAACAAATCAAAACAAATACACGCATGTGTTCAATGGGCGGTTCAAAGGAGGTTACATTACCAGGCATTATGGCAACCCAAAAGAAAATATCCATACCATCCAAATCGAACTATCCCAAATAAATTATATGGATGAAACGAACAATCGTTATCTCCCAGAAAAAGCTGAGCAACTTAAGACCTTACTTATCAGAATGGTGAATGCATTATGCTAAAATTTACTAAGATGTCTTTGCGCCGTGGCAAGAAAGAATTATTTAACAATGTCAATATTACTATCAACCCAAAAGTCAAAGTGGGTATAACAGGAGCTAACGGCACTGGCAAAACCAGCTTATTTAAATTGATTTTAGGCGAACTTCATGCCGATGATGGTGACTTTTATGTTTCTAACAAACTCCAAATAGCTCATGTTGCACAAGAAATTGCAGATTCACAAGAGGCAGCCATCGAGTATGTTATCAATGGTGATTATGAATATAGAAATTTAGAAAAAGCCATTTCTCAAGCAGAAAATGTAAATGATGCCAATAAGTTGGCGCACTTATACGATGACATGCAGCAACTTGATGGGTACACCGTCAACACGCGAGCTGCTAAACTGTTAAATGGCTTAGGCTTTATGCCAGAACAAGAACAAAATTCTGTAACCTCTTTTTCAGGTGGTTGGCGCATGCGTTTAAATCTGGCTCAGGCACTAATGTGCAGGTCTGACATACTCCTACTAGATGAACCAACAAACCACTTGGATTTAGAAGCGATAATATGGTTAGAACAATGGCTTAAAAAATACAGTGGAATTGTATTGCTCATTTCACATGACAGGGACTTTTTGAATTCAGTCTGTACTCAAATTATCAATATTGAACATAATGAGTTAACACAATACACTGGTAATTATGATTCTTTTGAAAAAATTCGTGCTGAAAAACTGAGCCAACAGCAATCCCAGTTTGAAAGCCAACAACGTCAAATTCAACACATGCAAAAATACATTGATCGGTTTCGCTATCAAGCCAACAAGGCCAAACAAGCACAATCACGTATCAAAGCTTTAGATCGAATGGAAACAATTAATGCTGCACAATTAGACTCTCCTTTTCGATTCAATTTTAATATAGAAGGGTTTATTCCACAACAATTGGTAAAAATCGAGAAAGCGAGTGCAGGATATGGAGACACAAAAATTCTTGACGGAGTTGATTTACTCATTCAAAAAGGTGACAAAATTGGGCTACTTGGTTTTAATGGTGCCGGAAAATCCACTTTAATCAAATTAATTGCCAATAAATTATCTCCTTTTTCAGGCGAAATCAACCATGCCAAAGAGTTGAAAATTGGTTATTTCGCTCAACATCAGATTGAACAGTTACACCTGGATTATAGCCCGCTAGAGCATTTAAAATTGTTAGACAAGAACATAACAGATCAACAAGCTCAGAATTATTTAGGAGGGTTTGCCTTTCAAAATGATATGGTTACAGATGAAATTCAGAATTTTTCTGGTGGAGAAAAAGCCCGTTTAGTTTTAGCTTTAATTGTCTATCAAAAACCCAACTTATTACTACTTGATGAACCAACAAACCACCTCGACATTAAGATGCGACATGCAATATCAGTTGCTCTACAGAGTTTTCAAGGGGCGATGATATTGGTATCGCATGATCGCTATTTACTCTCTACAGTAACAGATAAGCTGTTATTAGTAGCAAATAACAAAGCTGAAACCTTTAATGGGGATTTACAAGATTATTACCAATGGGCTAATGACACTCGAAAAAACCGATTAACCAGTTCAGCCCAATCAAGTCAAATCAATAACAAGAAGAAACAACGTCAAGAGTCAGCATTGGTTCGTCAAAACCAAAAACCAATCAGGCAAGAAATAAGACAAATTGAAAAAAAATTAGACAAACTACATCTTCATCAAGAAAAAATTCAAAACTTGCTTCTAGATGAAGACATATACTTATCAGAGAACATTGAAAAACTGAAACTAGCTACAATTAAACAAACTAAAATCAACAAAGAAGTGGAGCAACATGAAAATCGATGGATGGAATTATCTGAAATGTTGTAAACAAATGTTACATATCACTATGTTACCACCCTATTTTAATTCTTATGTTAAAATGAATTTATGAACACTCTTAAACAAATTGTTGATCCAGCTTTTTTGCGAAAGTCAAACTATTCGTATGTAGACTATGACGATACTGAGTTATCGACAGTCTTATGTTTTGCCTTATCAAAAAACAATGCTGACCTAATCCTGCATCAACAAAGAATCGAGTTGCATGCGAAAAATAAAAATGCAGACCTCTTATTTAGTGCACTTGTAGACCTGTTCACTGTACTTGCAGATAAAGGCGAAGCCTACAGAATTCGATTATTAAAAAAATACCAAAGCTCACTCTCTCAAACTCAAGCCGCATCACTAAAAAACACTCTTACAACTTGTCTGTTACCCACTGAAAACCTTAACAACCTAAAGCAATCCATTTTTAACTATGGAAACCAAGGAGAATTATTATCAATCAGACATATACAAGAGATTCAATGATAGGCATAGAAAAGTCAAAAAAGAAATTAACCATTGAATTGTTAGACCTCGATAAAACGACACAAAACACCTTGAAATTTTTCTTTAAATCAAATTTATGCCGTTCAGCAGAGTTAAATGAATCTTCAGAAAAACCAGATGTTTTAATACTTGATAATGAACGAGGAATTAACGATAAAATAATAGCTAATCTAGCCGCAAATAATCAACATGCCGTGATTATGCATATGCCAAACAACATTCCAGAAAAATCAGACAACGTTTGTACCCTTTGCAAGCCCATTCAGGCCAAGAAACTTAAGGATATTATTCAATCAATCAATAAAGATGACAATCAAATTGAGAACAGTGAAACTAAAATCCTCAAAGAGCCAGAGCTGAAACCAGTTCATTCTATTAAGAATATTCACTCTGCAAACTCTCATATAGGTATGGCCGTAAAGTCAGACACAGTACAAAGCATACAAAACAGATATAAAGCGCACAAGCATGTTGGTTCCAACGCAGATATAAACCCCAACAACTTGAAAGAGTTGGATAAAATATACCATACACCTTCAAAATATATTTATTTTCACCTTGCTCGTGCTACTAAACATGCACATGAAAATAAATCAGATGTAAAAATAAAAACTGTATATGGTAATGTTTTTTATGAGTATAAAACCAAGCTTTTTCACTATGGGTTTGATAAAACAAAACTAAAACACATTCAAGCTAGCCCTCTATTTGCACAAACTGATTGTTCATACATAACTTATGACCAAAATAAGCCGCATAGAATAAATCTTTCTTCTCAAGATTCATTATCTTTGATTTGGTCTAGTGCAATTTTGGCGAGCAAAGGCAGAGTGCCGAAAGGTACCAACTTAGAGAATACAGTGACAATGAAGTCCTGGCCTAACTACTCTAATTTAATGGTTTTTAGGTATGTCATACAAATAAGTTCAGCCTGGTCTAATCACCAATTGTCATTAATAGAAACTGCAAAACAACTAGAAATACCCCAAAGGTATGTTTTTACTTTATATAACGCCATGCACGCAATTGAATGTGCTAATATAAGTGACAAGAAAATTAAAAGTCAGAAAATTAATAGACGTAATCAGTCTGTTTTATCTAAGATTTTATCCCATATGTTTAAAAAGAAATAAAATAATAATGAGAAAACACCACAAAATAATATTTTCTGGTCCAGTTGGAGCAGGAAAAACTACTGCCATAAACTCCATTAGTGACATTCCAACGATTAAGACAGAAGAATCAGCATCAGACGAAACTAAAGACATGAAAGAAACCACTACCGTAGCACTAGACTATGGTGCGATTATTTTACCTGATGAGACCAAAATTCATTTATATGGAACACCTGGTCAACAACGATTTGATTTTATGTGGGACATCCTTACGCAAGGCGGAATTGGATTATTATTACTAATTGATGGCAATGATAGCAAGGCCTTAGAAAATTTATCAACTTTTATTAATAGCTTTAAAAGTTTTATCCGAAAAACAAGTGTAGTAGTTGGAATAACAAAACAAGATATGGATAAGAAGTACGACTTAGCTGAATACCGTGCTGTCTTATCTCAAGAACAACCTGTAATACCTATCTATGAAATTGATGCCCGAAACAAAAAAGACATTTCTTTGATGGTAGAAACACTGTTATATACATTAGATCCTAAACTTAAAATGCAAGCATAACTGATGTCACAAGAAACAAAAAAATACTTATTACCAACACCTGCTGGGGCCTATTATCTTGCACAAGACAACAGCAAGAATTGGCAAAAAAATTCTTTAACAAGACTATTAGCCAATCCAACCAGTGTAGAGCTTAACAGTGCAACACTTGCAGAAATATTTAAAAGTAATGATGTTGAAACACTAAACTCTAAAATCGAGCAGTGTCAACAACTAAATCTAATGCAAGTTATTGATCAACCAATAAACGCCCCAAGCGGTGACTTCGAAGACAATCTAAACTCAATAATTCGAAACTTTTCTAGCAAAGAAAAAGTCTTATTATCTGATTCACAAGGCCTATGCATTGCAAACTTTGGCTTCCCAACAGAAATGCTAGAAGAAATCTCAGTTCTGTCGGCAGACATTGCCATTATGCATAAACGTAGAGCACTAGATATCAATAAAAAACTAGGGCTCAATTCACAAGCATGGTCAATAGTTGATGCGTCGGGAAATAGCAACCTTGGCTTTTGGCCAATTAATATAGGTAAAGAAGTTTTTGTATTGGTAATTGAAGGCGTTCCATTTTTCAATCAAAAAGCCATGGTATCATTAGTATGGATGCTAAACTTACGTTATGGTAATACTGATCGTTAAAATAATACAAAAACCTAATAGGTAATGTGACGTATTTTATAAACAACGGGCAAATAATAATCTTAGGTAATTATTTACTATATATTTTAGTTTAATTCCCTTTTTTCATTTTTTTTAATAGACTTATTATATATTTTCGTATAATTTTATACGTATAACTAATAATAAATTAATAAATGGGGTTCCGATTATGGTAGTTAATTAAAACACTTTCATAGAAGAAAACCCATTTAAAACTACTAAGATATGAAAAACAAACCACTAAAAATTGAGCTCACTAATCTAGATAATACTACGAAAAACACTTTACATTATTTTATCAAATCAAATTTATGCAAAAACGCAGTTCTTGCTGAAGACAACACCTTTGATTTATCTATTCTAGATTTGGATATTAAATACGATAATCAAGTTCTTGAAAATTTAAAAGGGAGTAAAAACTACATAATAGCCCTATATATATCCGAATGTAATATAAAAACAAATGATAATATATTCACCCTTAAAAAACCAATTAATGTTTCGGACTTAGTTACACTCATTAACAAAGTACATGATAGTAAATATAATACTGTTACTAAAGCAATTCAATCACATAGTAATGAAAAAACAGTTCTTAAAACAAAAATAGATAGCTCCCACTCACACCTATACAATGCAGTAGCACCAAAGAAAATAAAGAAAAATAATGAAATACATCTACGCTATAAAGCACAAAAATTTGTAGGATCAAATAAAGACATTAACAAAGATGATATTGACATAAGCAAAATCTATCTAACGGATAAAAAATACCTATATTACTATTTAGAGAAAATGAGAAGCTTAGCTCAAGCTAACAAATCTCATACCATATTAAAAACGTCATCAAAATCAATATTCTATAATTTTAGGAAGAAAATATTCCTATATAAATTAGAAAAAAATCAATTAAAATACCTTCAATCTTCCATTCTAGTTGATAACCCAAATATTTCTACAATCGACGATATATTTGACTCTGATAACATGGTCCCTATAAATGAAAACGAATTTATCTGGCAAACATCAATTCAAGCAAGCAAAGGAAGAATTCCTATAAATACAGATATTCACAAAACTGTAAAAATGACGAATTGGCCAAATTTCACCAAACTCCAAGTCTTCAGGTATAACATTCAAATATGCGCCCTGTGGTCACAATACAAAATTTCTTTATATGATACTGCTAAGCAACTCAACATTCCACAAAGGTATGTTTTTACACTCTACAGTGCAATGAATGCATTAGGGTATCTAAAAATCGAAAAAACTGATTCCATCACACAAATAATTGAGACTAAATCTAACAATTCATCATTATTCTCACGAATAATCGCCCATGTCTTTGGTTAAGCCATTCACTTGTATTTTAAAAAAAATAGACAAGGTGCTTTTAGTAAGTTTTAAAAGCACCTTACTTAAGTTTAGCTAACAAATGTATCCATCAAATCAATCATAAATTCGGCATCTTCTTGCGATTGTTCATTCCACAAGCTAAAGCCCATGGACTCCAAAGTGCTTAATCCTTTCATGTTTTCATGCATAGTTGTTAATAACTCTTTAAAGTCAGACTCATTTATTCCAGAATTTTCAAAAAAACTAGGGCCTACTAAAAACGAATGTTTAATTACGGATATCTGGCTAGTCACTATGGGTCGTACCTGACTTTTGATAAATTTAGACATATCATCATAAGCCTCTTTTAAAAAGAATCCAGCATCAGCACTACCATTTATCAAATGCTTAGCTACCATAACATAATTTTTTTGTTCTAAAACAGTAATATTTTCAGCATTTAAATCAGCCGGTTCTAGCATAATCATACCAATGGTACTTACTTCGGGGTCATCTGCTGTTGCTATATTACACTTTTCTTTTAAGTCTTCTACACAATGATAATCTGATTCATTATTTACACAAATCATCGCCTCATCTGATTTATTATCTGGTGCGGCAATTGCTACAAAACCTTTATCTCTGATAAGCATAGAAGCATCATAAGGATTAGCATAGATTAAATCAATTTTACCTGCTTTAATGTCTTCACGTTGTTTTTCAAATGAATTATAAAGTTCTAAATGTATTGATTCGTTAGTTTGTTTTTGAAGCCATGTATTAAATATATACCAACCAGCGATATAATCTGGAGAAAAGTCTGGACTTACTGTCATCGTAAATTTCATGATTTTTCCTCCGCCAACATTGTTTTATACAAGTCGATACACTCATTAATTTTTGTTCTTGATGGTTTTCTACGAACTGAAGCAAAACCAACAAGTTTCCCTTCTCGAACATTTGCGACTACCACTGCATAAACCCAATAAAACTTACCATCTTTTCTCAGATTTTTTACATAACCACTCCATTTTGTCTTGGTATTAATGGTGTTCCATAAATCTCCAAAAGCAGCTGCTGGCATATCTGGGTGTCTTAGAATATAGTGAGGCCGGCCTATTAATTCATTTTCGGTAAAACCAGACATTTCAATAAAAGCTTGATTACAATGCGTAATATTACCTTCAACATCCGTTCGTGAAACAATAAGTTTTCCTTCTGGAAAAGGTACTTCCTCATCTAAAACCTCCCTATCTTCAGAGGTCTTATCATAATAATTTATCGTAACTTTAGACATGATAAACTCCTATATTAGTTCTGACGTTTTTTTCGCTGCTCTTTTGACATCTAAAAATATCAAACCAAGCTTGGCATTGGCTTTTGCCATCACCGTTAACACAGCATCTTCACCTGCCTTTACCATCAAGACATACCCATCGCCACCTTTGATTAAAACTTGATCTAAGCTACCACGTTCTAACTCCTGAGCCGTACGATCACCCAAAGATAGCATTGCTGCACTCATGGCTCCCATTCGATCTTCATCAATACTGGAAGGTAGTTGTGAGGCCATAATCAAACCATCTGTTGATATTATTGCTGAAGCTTCCACATCAGCGGATGAGCTATTTAACTCATTTAAAATATTATTTAACATATCTATTCGCATGTTTTTTCCTTATTATGTTAGTAGAACAATCAGTTTAATTTAATTACATGAAATCATTGTTGATATAAATCAAATTTAATGAAAATACATTAATTTAAATTAATGCATAGAAGTGACATGAAAGTCTTAGTGTGAGTATTCTATGATGACAAATTAATGACTGATTTAGTTGTTTGTTGTACTGCGTGATAATTGGTTTAGCAAGGTACAAAGCCCATCCTTGAACCTTACCATTTGAAAGAGTTTCAAACCATAAAATATTATTGTGAAAATCTTGGGGGTTAACTATTTTCAAGTGCAAATCATAAACCTCAGTTTAAAACATAAGGTTCAACCCAAAACAAAATAGATGTTATGGTTTTTATTCCATAATTTCTGATTTTAAATGTAATAACGATTTAAACTCTAAAATTTCTTCTCTTGTTACCGGAACAAACTTTTCAACATTTATGTCCTTCAATGTTGATATACCTTTCTCTTCATTGTGTGCATCCATCAATATTTTTGCAATAGCATCTTTCTTAGCTAAGTGTTCTTTTTTTATAAGCACTGAATGAAAAATACTATGCTGGTTAGTTTCTCCAATATTGGCCACTATAGATTTACTTAATTTATTTAAACCATCATAAAAATCTTTATAAACAAAACCATATGGTTTTTCACCTTGGCTTACTGCTTTAACCACTGCCATCCAATTATCTTTTGAATATATTTTACTTGGCAATAAATTTTGTTCCATTAATCCTTTAATACCAATTCTGGTCACCATCATTCCATTACAGCTTAAACACTCTTTACCGTTAATGTCAGCTAATGACTCACTAGCCTCTTCGTTATTTGCGATAAAAACTATCTCATCGAATAAATTTGTCGAATGAACAACAGGTACATAATCAAATTTCTCAAGCAACTCTAAAGAATCTTGTGGGTTTGCATAAACGATATCTGCGTCAGGCATCTTTGTATGAAACTCAACAAAATCAAGGCACTTGTAATATTTAGTACTGGTTTCACAGTATTTTGTTAAATATTGAGCAAATTGAAACCATTTTAGCGGGTCGCCAGCTGTATCATGTGGACATACCATTAATGTCATACTCATATTAATTCCCTCAAATTAATTAATAAATCTCAAATTCTTATTTAGAAATACGTTATTAGTACAAGTATCAAAAATACCTATCTGAAAATCATAAAAATTAGAAATTGCCTTATAAATATTAAGGCCATTCAATAATGTTCTATATACACAATAAATTTTTGTTAGCACTATGTTTTCTATTCTAAAATAGGTTAATTGTTAAATAAGCTCAGATGTCTTTTTAGCTGCACGTTTTACATCCAAAAAGATTAGGCCAAGTTTTGCATTAGCTTTTGCCATAACTGTTAACACAGCATCTTCACCTGCTTTAACCATTAGTACATATCCATCTCCTCCTTTTATTAAAACTTGATCGAGATTGCCTCGTTCTAGTTCTTGAGCAGTTCTATCGCCTAAAGACAACATAGCTGCACTCATGGCTCCCATTCGATCTTCATCAATACTGGAAGGAAGTTGTGAGGCCATAATTAGGCCGTCTGTTGAAATTATCGCAGATGCTTCGACATCTGCTGAGGAACTATTGAGTTCATTTAAGATATTATTTAACATATCTATACGCATAATTTTCTCCTATTAATCATTTTGCGGCTATTATACATTCTGTTCTTCTATTTATTGATGTCTTTTTGTCAACAATTATTACAAACCATGTCAAAATACATGCACCTAAAAAATTATAGCACAAATGTTTACTTTCATGAAACTTATTTTACATATCTTAGTTTTGACAATTTACTGCAAAACTGTCCAAGCAAATCAATGCTATCTAACAAACAATTCATCTGATTTACAAGGTACTACAAGCAACTATATTTTCAATAATAAAACATTACATTGCAAAAATGATTACAAAAATCACTATTCCTTATTTAACAAAAAAGAATTAAAAATTATTCGTGCACATAAAAACGAACTAGGGTCCATCAAAGTATTAGCAAGTTCTCATGGTTACCATTTGATTTCTGAAAAAATTGACTGTAAACAGCACCATTGCGGTCATATTGACATACTGACACTTGATCAATTTAAAACTATCAAACATTACGACAAACCTAATATACATAAAAAATCCATCAACACAACTCAACAACAAGCGGTAAACATGATTGATAAAGACAGATGGATGACGAGTGTTGTTACATTATCTTCGTGGGATAGAAAATCAGGTAGTACTGGAAATAATTCAGCAATGTCTTGGATAGAAGGCCAATTTAATTCTCTTTCATTACAAACATCTACTCAAATTTTTACTGTCTCTGGCAATTTTACAAACAATATAATTGGCATTCAACCAGGTAGTAGTACGCCAGATAATTGGTATGTAGTTGGTGCGCATATGGATTCAATTCCTTCATCTGGGACTGCTCCTGGAGCAGTTGATAATGCCAGTGGATGTGCAGGCGTATTAGAAATGGCACGGGTGGCTAGTCAATTCCAATTTAACAATACCATAATATTTATTTGTTACTCTGGTGAAGAACAAGGATTAATAGGCAGCAACTTCCATGTGAATTCAATTATAAACAATGGCGACCAAACAAAAGTTAAGGCCGCTCTCACTATGGATATGATTGGCTATACCAGTAATTCGCAACATGAATTGCTGTTAGAAACTTCCTCTGCAAACCAATGGTTGATGGACATTCTCGCCCAAAATGCTGCAACTTACGCACCAAATTTAACAGTTTTTATGAGCACCAACCCATTTGGTTCAGATCATATGCCATATATTAATAACAACATGCATGGTATTTTATCCATTGATGATGATTGGAACATCTATCCAGCTTACCACCAAAGCAATGACCTCCCAGAAAACCTCAACCTAGATCAAGGCGAATATATTTTAAAAACCAATATGGCTAGTTTGGCAGAATTAGCAGAAATTCAAGTAGATGCTAATGTTGTTTTCAATAATGGGTTTGAAAATTAAGGCACATTCCTCATTAAAAAAAAACGATTCACAAGTTTGTTGAGGCTATTTAGTGTAACAGGTTACTTTATATCAAATAAATCAATGTCATTATCATTCCCAACAATCTCTTACAAAAACCTAATTAACCCAATGAAATCAGGTTCAAAAATTTATATATTAATCCAGCGGTATAATACTAAGGTAATAGAGTTATTTTAACTATACATATGTCTTATTGTCTTTTGATTGAAATGGTTATGAAAACATTATTAATTTCATTCTAAAATGTAAAACCTGCGATGATCATATCATGATCGGATGATGCAAATGGACCCGTGTTGTAATAGCTTTTGGGCTTTGTTTTTGATTTGAACAAATTTTCGAGATTGTAATCAAACCATCCAGGTACTAGTGTATTGATATGCCATTGGGTTAAGCCTTGGGCTGCTTTATGAGCGGTTTTATTCGTTAAAACATGGTCAATCGAGCCAACTTCGCCTCTAAAAACACTAGTCCAATGAGTTGCTGTTAAAAAATTATTGGCTAAATTTATAAAACCATTTTCACCTAAAAATGTGATTGGATCTTCTTTTGTGTATGAATTAAAGTCACCAAGTACAATAGTAGGCTGTGCTTCCTGATTAGTAGGATCTTGCTTTAACCAATCGCTGATTTGCTGCGCCACTTTAACACGACTAGCATTGTAACACCCTTGGCCATCTCCTTGATCCAAATCTTCATCAATAGCATCCGAACAGCGTTTTGATTTTAAATGTAACACGGCGATATTGAATGTATTGTTTTCCAAGTCTTTAAAGGTTTGTAATAAAACATCTCTGTTCTTGTCGGCTTCAAAATCTGCCATCACTTTTGGATTTAATACTTTAAACTTCCCTATTGGGGTAATTTTTTCTTTCTGATAGATTAAACCAACACGAATAACATCTTCGCCCAACGATCCAGTCTTAATGTAGTGCCAAGTTTTATTTTGCTTGTCTTTGTTTAATGCAATAACCAAGGATTTCAGAGAGCGTCTATTGTTTTCTAATTCTTGAAGAGCAAAGACATCCGCATCTGCAGTATTAATGGCATGAACCAACTTGTCTTGTTGACGTTTAAATTCTTTGTAGGAATCAGCACCTCGGCAATCAAAATTTACCTTAGGTCCACAGATGGCTTTTCCGTTATCTAATGTAGTGAAATAATTTTTTACATTGAAACTAGCTATTTTTACCTTGCCTTTAATTTCTGTAGGTTTAGACTGTTTTTTATAGGCCGAATCGAAAAACTCAATAGATTTGGTTGGCTCTATTCTGTAATGATCGAAGGCATAATGCATTATGCCTTCGACTTGGATTTTAGCTCCGATATTAATCGGAGTTTGTGTGTTAATTTTTCTGTAATTTGGAAATTGATTAAAGTTACCATCATCAATCAGCAACCTATCACTCTCATTCTGTTGTTTTTTGAGCTTAGCCTGTTTACCAGGTTTTACACTATTTGTTGGTGTCATTAATAGTTGCGATGAAACAACTATTTCGCCGTATTTAATGTAATTATAATGATCAGAAATAATAGCCGGTTTTTTCAATGTAACACGCATGCCTTCAAGGTTTTCAAGATTGAAGCCATTAAGAGGTAAATCAAGAGGGATGGCTTTTGGTAACTTTTGTTTTGTTTTTAAAATTTCAACAAATTTTATCTTAGAAATTTGAGTCACATCATTATGTTCAGAAACCTCTCCGGATAATCGTATTAAGTCTCCAACTGCAACTTTTTTTCGACTTTCATAAACAAAGATTCCACTAGAACCTTTGGTCTTTTTTGTGACTGATTGTGATTGTATAAAAAAACCAGAAAAACTTTTTTCTTCTTGAAAATTTGCCGTTACAATTCCTTTAACTGTCACGTTCTTACCAACCATTGGACTGTGTGCATTAAATCCTTGTATAGACTTAATTGTTGTTAAATTTTGTGCAGCAGCATTATTGCAACATAAGGTTAGTAGCATGAAAATGGATAATGTAATGAAACGAATTGATGACATAGTGTGATTTGATATAAGGGAAAAATATATATTAAACAGAAAGTCTTGTAGTTGAAAGAAATATTCTATCATTTACACATGAGTTTTATTTTTTATCCATTTATTGTTCTAAAAGTAAGGTTTATTCGTGCTTTTTTGGGTACTTTAGTTGGAGGAAGTCTATGTAACCAGTTTTTTTGTGTAGCACCTTTCATCACTAAGCAACTGCCATGCTTTAAAACCAGTGAAACAACTTCTTTTGTATGTTTGTGTTTGAAACAAAATTTTCTTTCAGCCCCAAGACTTAACGAGCAAATTGCAGCATTATCTTTTAACTCTTTTTCTGCATCACTGTGCCAAGTCATTCCTTCAGTTCCATTGTGATAGAGATTGAGTAAACAGGCGTTATAAGTTTCATTGGTTTTTTCCTCAGCCATGGTTTTTAATTCCTGCAATTCTTGAGTCCATGCCAATGCTCTTTTGGTTGTGTTTGAATAAGTATAATTATATGACTGATCACCATACCAAGCGACTTTACGTTTAGTTATGACTTCTTTGCCATAAATTATCGCTTTATCATTCTTCCATCTAATTGATTCCAATAATTTGTCAAAATAATTATTAGCTTGCACTTCATTCATTAAGCTTCCGTAATAATCAACATTACCATTTTTATTGATTAAGTTAATCGGTTGATCTAGTTTGTTTCCGAAAATATCCATTTAGCTATTTTACCTGCATTATTGACTAAATCAATAGGTGATTTTCTAACCTCTCCCCATTTTTTTCATGCCAATATCCCTAGTTGACCATTTTGTGTGAATAAATCGCCAATAATAGGCCGTTTGTCAGGTTTTGGCTTACGCCACCAGTCATAAAAAATCGTCTTTGCATCAGCAAATAACGCTTGTAGCCCACTGAGCAAGGTGTAATAAGGAAAAGTTAATTTGTGTTTTGGTTTCTGCCTTCTGGCTTTTTCTATTAACACATTACCATCTTGTTGATGCGTTGCCAGTATTGCCCATGCAAAGGTAGATAGAGCCACTAAATTTTGTAAGACATTTAATTTTCTAGCTTGCACGCCTTCTAAGTCAAATCCTTGTTTACAAAAACGAAATCCTTCTTCACATGCCCAGCGACTCATATAGGATTGAATGAGCTTTTCGCCTTGTATGCGAGCTCTGACTTTATCGGTTGTAACCAATACTAACGGCTGTTGTTTACCATGCCTAACAACCACCATGTAAAGTTCTTTATCAGGGTGTTCTTTCAAATAGACTTTCGTTATTCCAAATTTGACTGTATTTTCATTGCTCTTTTTTAGTTTTCCATAATGCTTTAAAGGTAGGCGTTTTGCTATTTGTTGAGCTGTTCCAAAGCCCTTTGAATACGTCCAGTAGCGTAAATTAACAGCGCGTACACAAATACGAAAGTCGTTTTCTATCCAAAAATCCCAAAGTTTAGAACGGTCCCCACCACGATCAATCACCCAAAGTGGATTAATTCTATCTTTTAAATAAGCACTAACACGCGTCATGCTTTGCATGATGTCATTATTCTCACTTTTGTAGGAGGCTGTGGTTGAGGATAACAACCTGGTCAGCAGTGGTAGTGTGGCTTGTGTTTTTAAACACTTAGCTACTACTGTTATTAGTGGATAACCATTTACAATAGTACCTTTATCACCATCTCTGACTTTGCAAATATTTTCGCTTTTAATACTACCATTGCGGTTTAAATCACCTGGATCTATGCCTATGACCATATCATCTGTTAGTTTCGGAACAATCTTGTGAAGTAATAAATCTTCAGCTTCCCATGCAATGTGTCCATGTTTACCAAGCATTCGTGATAGTCTTTTCATTGTGTGATGTAGTCGTGTTGGCTCTTTGAGCGTGCGACATATTTTGGAAATCTGTACTGAACCACTGCCAAGTATGCCAAATATAACCTCGTTCATGAGTTTATGTTGAGGTTTTGTTATCAAGTTTGAAACTTTATTGATGCTATCAACGATTCTTACTTTCCATTTGTTACGTTCTTTGCTATCATTTCTCATATGGGTTCTCTTTTAATATCAATAGTTTATGCTAAAACCATTATATCAAAAGTTGAACCCTGTTTCCTTTGTTAAAACTTCTTTTTTTGTCTGTTTTTCAAACACTTACATAGCTTTCAACTTAAAAAATGGGGAGAGGTTAGGTGATTTTACAAAGAGTGGAGTACAATTTTTATAGTTATTAACCAGTCGGTATAATATAACTAATAATTTTTAAATATCCCTGATTTCAGTGACTACAGTTGTATAATGGTATTTTTTAATATGTGAAAATTCATGTCACAACAACAAAATGATCTGACACAAGGCCCTATCAAATCACATTTAATTAAATTAGCTATACCTGCCTCAATGGGAATGATGTTTGATACTTTATATAACCTTACTGACAACTGGTTTGCTGGAATGATTTCCGATAATGCTTTGGTTGGGCTTTCATTGGCAAGCATTGTTTTCATTCTATTGATAGCTATTACTATTGGCTTACAAAGTGGAACCTCGGCAATGGTAGCACCTGATTATGCCAGTAAAAAACATTCAAAAGTAAATTCGTGGATTGCAAACTGTGTTGGCATTGGTTTAATTATGTCAATTTTAATTCTTATATTGGGAGTTTTTTTTGCTGACGTCTTGATGGATTTATTGAGCAAAGATTCAATGGCTAAATCTGAAGCGTGGGATTATTTGTATATCATCATTTTAGGCAACGGAGCTTATGCAGTTAGTAGTGTTTATGCTGGAGCTTTAATTGCGATGGGAAATACGGTTATTTTTAGAAATGTGTTAATAGTGGGATTCTTTGGAAATCTTGTTCTTAATCCACTATTAACTTTTCAATTTGGCATGGGCATCAAAGGCCTCGCTTTGGCAACTG
Organism: Alcanivoracaceae bacterium; assembly: GCA_016744455.1. Classification (GTDB taxonomy): domain Bacteria; phylum Pseudomonadota; class Gammaproteobacteria; order Xanthomonadales; family Marinicellaceae; genus NORP309. Next base: position 2,688 of record JADGEI010000001.1, on the reverse strand, counting down.
TGATTATAAAAGTTAGTTCTGCAATATACTTATTTATTGCATTGAAACAAAAAACCCAAGTGTATAGCTGGCCAAATTTTAATTTTCAATATTGGAAAGCTTGTCTTAAACAAATCATTCCTTCTAGCTTTAATTTTTTAACCATTATTATTGGTGCTTTCATCATTATTGCCTTCATCGGCCGTTTTGGAAGTGAAGCGATTGCAGGGTATTCAGTCGCTGTGAGAATTGAGCAAGTTTTGCTATTGCCAGTGCTCGGATTAAGTTCTGCCGTCATGGCTTTAGTAGGTCAAAATTTTGGCATCCAAGCATTTGATAGAATTCAAAAAACCTTTGGACAAACCTTAAAGGTTGGCTTTTTTATTTCATTAGTATTTATACCAATTATGATCTTCACAGGCCCGTTGTTAATGGGATTTTTTACAGACAATGAAAAAATCATTGCAACAGGTTCACTTTATCTACGTGCAGACGCAATGGCTTTTTATGGCTATGTCATGATCTTTACCTGTGTAGCAGTTTTACAAGCCATTAAGCAACCCAATTTCCCATTAGTGGTGGGCATTTTAAGGCAATTACTACTCCCTTCTATTGTGAATTATATTCTTATAGTTAAGCTCATTACTCATGTATTGGTATACCCGAAAACAACTCAACAAATGTTGTGAAGTAGAGGTAAAATAGGTTATAAAAAACATTTCTCTTTTGAAATGCTTAATAAATTTAAATTAAAGTCCAACCTAATATTTCTAACACAATTTAGTTTATATTTTGCAAATGAATGCATTTGCAATTCAAACTGTATTAAATGTCTTCCTATAAACTTTTTTTATTAGGCAGGCAAATGGCCTGCCTAACAAGCAAATTAAAAATCAATCAAAAACTGGTAGCCCACTTGGGACTTTTGCTGGCACATCTGTTCTTAAATCAATACTCTTACGATCAGTTACTGCATCCATAAAATCCATTAGCCTATCAATCTCTTCTTCGGTTAAACTAATATTTTCAATGTCTAAATTTGATAATAATGAATTGCGAGAATACTCGTCATTCATCACAGCAAAATCTAACGCACTTAAATCTCTACGGTAAGGTAATATCACCTGGCTTTGGTCATAATTCTCTAATGCTTCAACTGGGTTTAAATGGTGCTTGATAACAGTTCTTAAATCGTTATAGGCCCCCGCATGACCCCAAGGCCCTGTAAGCAATGCATTTCGTATAGATGGGACTCTAAACTTATACCTATCTGCAATGTCACCTGTTTCCCTTTCACGACCGAAGTCATCTAAACCATCTCTGAATCCTGGTAAATTGTCACCTTTACCTGGACCAATTTGCGGCATACCGATTGATTTAAATTCATTGGAGGTTAAGAATTGACCACTATGACATTGTACACAATTTGCTTTACCATAAAACAAATTCATTCCAGCAATTTGATTAGGACTCATAGCTCCTTCTTCGCCGCGTAAAAATTTATCAAAGGCAGAATTATCAGCACGCCATATATCACCCTCAAAAGCACCGATTGCATTGGCAATATGTACCATTGTGATATCATCAGCTGAACTAACATCAGCATATACATCTATAAACAATTCAACATAAGACTCTATGCCTTGTATACGTTCAGCCAATTGGTTCCATACACCATTTTCACCCACTAAATCACCTATAGACGTTGCATCCGCTACTGAATTTTCTCCAACTTGCCCTGCCATTTCTGCACCTGATGTTACTGGAAACATGGCTTGTGCAGCCAGTGGGTTATCAAGCCCCATCGGAAAGTCATCTCCTGCTGGTGTTAAGAAACCGCTAGGCTGTGATTCGTCACTACGCACTCGACCATCATGAAACATAACATCAAATGATTTTGCACCTAAGTTAAATATCTGTGGTGCATTTCGAGGTACTCGTTCATGAACTTCAGTATCCAAATAACCAGTAGTTCTAGTTACACCGATACCATCACCACCTTCACCTATAGGCAAAGACAAACCATCACCACTCCATGCAAATGGATGGTGACACGTAGCACAGGAATCATTTTGATTGCCACTTAAAATCTTATCGAAAAACAACAGTTTACCCAATTCAACTTTATTTTCGGGGTGAATATCAAAATCATTATCAGTAACTGCAGGTGGCAATTGATCCAATGTATTTTGAGTCACTTTTTGTTTTATCCTGCTATGAGCAAATCTACGCATAGATTTAGATAAACTTTGATTGCTTACTTTTAGTTCAACCTCACCTTTATGCTTTAAATAGGCCGCCTTGTCTACAATATTTCTCTCTGCATTTACATTTATCGATAGTGATAAAATCATAACAATTAATAATGAAAACTTATTCATTTTTTTCCCCCATGTAGTTAAAATCACGCCAATTGTACTCTTATTAAACTTAAATTAAAACTAATAAATCAAGCCTTTATAAAAATAGTATGAACTAAATTTTTGGTGATAGTATTGAAAAATAAAAGCACCAATTAAAACAAATTTTCATACGTAATAAGTAGTAGAATATGCTTTTCTAAAACGAATCAAAAATGCACGCAACTCGATAATGAATTTAAACTAACAAACAAGAGCCATATTCATAACTAATTTTTAACTCGATTGTGATTTTGACATTTTCAGCCATTAGTGATTTTTTTTCAATAATCCAGCTTTAAAAATCGTC